>CAVRAZ010000002.1:0-574035 GCA_963719135.1 uncultured Gammaproteobacteria bacterium
CGGTGTCAGAACACAAATTCTTCTAATATTAGCGAAAACCATGTTCTGACCCGAATGGCACTTACTTAACTCTGAATTCAGGGGTTTCGTCATTCCGGCGAAGGCCGGAATCCAGGAAAACTACCACTATTGTCGATTCTTGATCCCGGCCTTCGCCGGGATGACGGCAGTTCTGGGCTTAAGTAAGTGCCATTCTGTTCTGACCCCGGTTTTGTCTGTCGCTTGTGGTCCGGCCGTCCGGCTGGACAAGAAAGCATCCAGCACCTAAATGCCGGCTCTTCTCGGGCTCGGAACATCGGCCGGCCCGCCTCCGAAATGGCTACGTAGCTCAGTTGGTTAGAGCACATCACTCATAATGATGGGGTCCCCTGTTCGAGTCAGGGCGTAGCCACCATTCAATGCCGGTCGCGCCGTCCGCGATCCGTCGCGGCGGCGACGCGTTCACCTGCGAAAGTCTCAATCCTTTCGTCAACCCGCGCGCTGGAGACCGGCGGACTGCCGGGTATCCGGTCACAGCACGAAATCGCCGCGCGTAACGCGGGCGCTCAAAGAAGGCGCGGCCGACCTCGTCGCTTTCGGCGTGCCCTGCATCGCGAATCCCGACCTGGTCGAGCGTTACCGGAAAGTTACGTCGCTCGATGATGCCGATCCCTCGATGTGCTATGGCGGCGATGCCGCGGGCTACACCGACGACCCGGCGCCGCCCCAGCAGTGCCTTGTGCAAGCACCTGCGAATTAACATAAATCTGTAAGAATTCACGAAATTATGTCGAATTAGCTTACATAAATATAACTACTTACTAATATAATATTTTACTATCTTGCTGAATTCAAACAAATTTACCTCTCTGGTGCGCATATTGCTTGCCTTCTCCGAAAGCGGATTGGTTTCAAAGGCTTGCCGGCCTGCCAATCCGGCGGCTGACTGGGGAAGCAAGCATGCAAGGGCGTCATTCGTGGAGTTTGTTGGGAGGGCTGTTACTGTGCCTGGTGCCGGCTGCCGACGCGGCGCTCCTTGCGCGTCCCGACGGGCGCGCCGTCCACGCTTCAGACAGAAATATCACCTGGGCCGAGGACGCGAATCTGCTGGCCAGTCAGGCGTTCGGCGTGAGCCGCACCGCGGCCGACACCGAATCGGGCCACCGGTTTCCGGCCGGACTCGGGGTACTCCGGGCGCGTCGATCCTCGACGGCGCGGACGAAGCGCTGCAACTGGCTACCGCTATCCAGACCGATCGCCCGTACCGGGTTGACGCAATGGATGGCGACGCGGAGGCCCGCTATGACCGCTGGGTGTTTTCGTTCGATCGCGGTTCCGCGTACCTCGACGGCTACACCGAGGGCAAGATCGGCTATCTGATGTGGCCGGTGCGGGACGGCTACGTTCTTCAGACGCCGATGCCCCATGCGGTGTTTCTGTTCGGGTCGGGCCTCATCGGTCTGGTTACCGTTGCCCGGCGGCGATCGGTCAGGTAAGACGTGATCGGGCGTGTCAGGGTGCGGGGCGCGGGGAGCCGAAAGCCATTTCAACCGCAAAGGACACCAAGGGACACCCATCCTTGAATCTTTGACCACAAAGGACACGAAGTACACAAAGGCAAGAGCGCCGCAGCCTGGCCTGAATGGAGGGAAGCCCGCGGACGAATTACGGCCTAACCCGGGTTTCACTCCGTTCAACCCATGCCAGGATACTGCGCAAACCTCAACCAGCAGGGACTCCAAAAGTATTCTTACCTTTGTGTCCTTCGTGTCCTTCGTGGTTAAGGATCTTCCGAAGGTGGTTTCCCTCCGCGTCCTTGGCGTCCCTTGCCGTTAAGCAGCCAACAGCCGGCTAATCCGCTTCGCCCGGCACGCGCGCAAACAGGTCGTGGTCGTCCGAACCGGACACGATGACCTCCAGCAGGTCGCCGGGTTCCAGTGGCATCTGCGTATCGATAATGACCTGGCCGTCGATTTCCGGCGCGTCGCCGCGGCTGCGCGCGATGACCGCAGCGTCTTCCACGTCGTCGACCAGCACTTCGATGCGCCGGCCCACGCGCGCGCGCAGTTTGCCGGCGCTGATCGCGGCCTGCTTTTCCATGAAGCGCTCGAGGCGTTCCTGTTTGAGCGGTTCGGGCACGGCATCCGCCAGGGCATTGGCCGCGGCGCCCTCGACCGGTGAATAGGTGAAGCATCCGACACGGTCGAGTTGCGCCTCGTCGAGAAAATCGAGCAGCCGGCGGAAGTCGGCCTCGGTTTCGCCGGGGAAACCGACGATGAACGTGCTGCGCAACGTGAGATCGGGGCAGATGCCGCGCCACGCCTCGATGCGTGCCAGTGTGTCTTCCGCGTGCGCGGGCCGTTGCATGGCCCTGAGTATCGGCGCGCTTGCGTGCTGGAAGGGTATATCCAGGTAGGGCAACAGCTTTCCTTCCGCCATCAGCGGCAGCACCGCGTCGACGTGCGGGTAGGGATAGACGTAGTGCAGCCGTATCCATACGCCCAGTTCACCGAGTGCGTCGGCCAGGTCGAAAAAGCGGGTCTTCAATGGCCGCCCGCGCCAGAACACCCTGCGGTATTTGAGGTCCACGCCATAGGCGCTGGTGTCCTGCGAGATCACCAGCAACTCGCGGACACCGGCATCGACCAGCGTTTGCGCCTCGTCCAGCACGTCGCCGATCGGCCGGCTGACCAGATCGCCGCGCAGAGCCGGGATGATGCAGAAGCTGCAACGATGATTGCAGCCCTCGGAAACTTTCAGATAGGCGTAATGCGCCGGCGTGAGCTTGACGCCCTGCGCCGGTATCAGGCGGGTGAACGGATCCTGCGCCGGCGGCAGATGCCGGTGCACGGCCTCGAGCACTTCGCGCGTCGCATGCGGTCCGGTGACGGCGAGCAGTTCGGGGAACCGGTCGCTGACCAACGCGCCTTTCGCGCCGAGACAGCCGGTGACGATCACCTTGCCGTTTTCGGCCAGCGCCTCGCCGATCGCCTCCAGCGATTCTTCCACCGCCGCATCGATGAAGCCGCAGGTATTGACCACGACGAGGTCCGCGCCTTCGTAACTGGGGCTGATCCGATAGCCCTCCGCGCGCAGCTCGGTGAGGATGCGTTCCGAATCGACCAGTGCTTTCGGGCACCCCAGGCTGATAAAGCCGACCGAGGGTATGGAAGGGCAGGAATCCATAAGCGAGTGGGCAGGCAGGAACGAGGCGCCTATTATAGCAGTGCGCACCCGGAGGTTGTGATGATCGAGATTGTCGTTGCGGATATCACCGGTCTGAACGTCGATGCCATCGTCAACGCGGCCAATTCGTCGCTATTGGGCGGCGGCGGTGTCGACGGCGCCATCCAGCGCGCCGCCGGGCCGGAACTGCTGGCGCACTGCCGGGGCCTGGGCGGGTGTCCGACCGGGGAGGCGCGCATCACGCCCGGTTTCGCGCTGCCCGCGCGCTGGATCGTTCATACGGTCGGACCGGTCTGGAGCGGCGGCCAGCGGGGTGAACCGGCGCTGCTGGCGGCCTGTTACCGGGAAAGCTTCCGGCTGGCGCTGGAGCAGGGCGCCCGCAGCATTGCGTTTCCCGCAATCAGCACCGGCGTGTACGGCTATCCCAAGCGCAAGGCCACGCGCGTCGCGCTGAACGTCATGCTGGAAAACGAGCCAAGGTTCGAACGCATCCTGGCGTGCTGTTTCAGCGACGCGGACCGGACGATTTGCGAGGAAACGCTGGCGGAAATCGGGCGCGGGCGCCCCTGAAGCGACGCCCGGCGGGAAATGTCGCGCGGCGGCCGGTCAGCCCGCCGTAACGTGCAGCAGCGAGTTCACGCCCCCGCGTTCGTTGGGAATCTCGGCGCGATTGGTCGGGTCCAGCTGCCACTTGCCGTCGATGAGCAACTGGTATTCGTAGATGCCGGGCTCGAGGGCGAACACCTTCTGCCAGCTCCCGTTGACCTTGCGGGTCTCGATATCCCGGTCGGGGATCCAGTTGTTGAAATCGCCGGCGATCTGCAGCCGGTTGCATTCGATTTCCTTGAAGGTCATGACCACCAACTGACGTGTAGGGGGTTTGACGACTGCGCTCACGGTTCAATCCTCCACCTGCATGTTGAGAGCCTGTTAACATCGGCCGGTTGTTGTTGGTTCGAATCGGGGTTGCACACTGGCGGTGACGCGCGTCCGGCAATGGAATCCGTCCTGCGTCCAACGGGGGTGTGCCGAACAACGGTCGAAGCGGGGGTGTCGTTAGTGAGTGAAGACGGCCCGCCTGTGAGAGAAGCCCGGCTTCCGAATCCTGCGCCGGGACGGCTGAGCGTTTTGGTGTGAAAAGCCGGACACAAAGGTTGCGTCACAACTGCCCTCGTCGAGCGTGCTTTGTTGCGCGCAAGTTTCGCAGGGAATAAAAAAATGTCAAGAAAAACTTCAGCACGCGCCGGTAATGTCAAGGTCGACTTAGCGCGAGCGCAAAAAAAAGAGCGGTCACGCTGGACCGCTCCCGGTATCGATGCCTGTTCCGCGTTCTATTTTTGCACCCGGTTGGTCAACAGCGGCGTCATGAGTCCACCGCTCTGGCTGGAGAACCAGGCGGCGACGTTTTCCTCGTCCTGTTTGGAAAGCGCCGCCGCGAATGCGGACATGATCGGATTCTTGCGCGCGCCGCTCTTGTAATCGTCCAGCGCCTTGATGAGGTAGTCGGGATGCTGTCCGGCCAGACGCGGAAACTGCGGGTCGGTGCTGTTGCCGTCGGCGCCGTGACAGGTCTTGCAGGTCTGCTCGGCAATGGCCTGTCCGGCTGCCGCATCGCCTGCGGCGTGCGCGATCTGCGCGAGACCGGCGGCCGCCGCGACGACCAGTAAAGAGAATCGCTTGTTCATGGGAGCCCTCGTTGAATCACTTGTCGTCTGAAGTCATTTGCCGGTCTGCGTCTCGAGCCAGGCGGCGATATCGTCCATGTCCTGATCGCTCAGGCTCAAGGCCTGCGCGTGCATGGTCTTGTGCGAGCGCTGGCTGTCCCGGTATTCGTGCAGCGCGGCGACGATGTACTGCGCGTGCTGGCCACCGAGTTTGGGAACACGGTAGCTCGGGTAGACGTTGTGGTAGTCGGGTATGCCGTGGCATCCCAGGCAAGTCGTTGCCTTGGCCCGTCCCGCTTCCGCGTCGCCGGCTGCAACCGCCGGCAGGGAAAAGACGGCCAGCAACATCGCTGACGACAAGATTATCGGTTTCATGATCCTCGCTCTCGTGGTTATGGATGGATAGAGACGGCTCATCCTCTCCGTCCCGGTTCCCGAAGGCGCGGCCGCGCGCGTCTTCTGTGCATTCGGGGCCGGGCGGCATTATAACAAAGCTTACCAACTGATATAGCGGTATCCCTGTTCCTGGAGCTGCATCAGGTCGTCGGCGCCGGAATCCACGATCTCCGCGAAGTCGTGCAGATCCTGCTTGGTCCAGTTCAGCGACTTGAGCGTATTCCCGCAGGCATGAAAGGCGACGCCGTAGCTGGACAGGCTGTGCACCCGCTGGCGAATCAGTTCAGGCACCGGGCGCAGGGGTTTTCTGGCCAGTATGTGTATCCCCGGCCCGAACGCGGTGACGACCAGGTGAATATTGTCGGTGTGCTGGCGCAGCATGACCCCCACCGAGTTGAGGACGTGTTCCATATAGTCGCGGTCCGCCTTGTTGAACTGGTAGACCAGCTTGTGGTCAGGATCGCCGAACAGGTCATTCGCCGGTGACTCCGCGCCGCCGCGCCCGGCCGCCAGCGCCGCCGGCGCGGCGGCAAGCCAGGTCAGAAACGATCGGCGATGGTTGCTTGTGGTCATGGGGTTGTTCCTCAGGCCGGTCGAGTGATCGCGGCGGCGCGGCCGGCCCTGTTAGCTTCACGCACCGCACGAGTCGCGTACACTGTCCATCCGGCGCCGCCCGCCGCAACCCATCCGCTGTTCAGAGACGGCCCGTAGAATAGCACCAAACATGGCCCATCCAGACCGCCTGCACGATGCACCCACCACAACGCGAGCAAATTTCGGAACTTGAGCGACTGATCGATGGCTGTCTCGCGCGTGACGTCCCGGCGTTCCGCGCCCGGGTCGGCCGCATCCGCGCGCGCCTGGGACAGGGACAGCCGGTGGACCGGGAGCTGGACCGGCTCGGCGCTGCGATCGAAGCGTCGCGGCACAGCGTCGAACGGCGCCGCGAAGCAGCGTTTACGCTCGCTTATCCCCCGTCCCTGCCGATCGTCGCCGAACGCGAGCGCGTGCTGAAGGTGCTGGCGCAGCATCCGGTAGTGGTGCTCTGCGGCGAAACGGGGTCCGGAAAGACCACCCAGTTGCCGAAGTTCTGCCTCGAACTCCAGCGCGGCACCCGCGGCCGGATCGGCCATACGCAGCCACGCCGCATCGCTGCGCGCAGCCTCGCCGCGCGCATCGCCGAAGAACTCGCCGTCGAACTCGGCGGTCCGGTCGGCAGCAAGGTTCGTTTTCACGAACGGGTCAGCGAACAGACGCGGGTCAAGGTGATGACCGACGGGATCCTGCTGGCGGAAACGCAATCCGATCCGGAGCTGCGCGCCTACGACACCCTGATCATCGACGAGGCGCACGAGCGCAGCCTCAATATCGATTTTCTGCTGGGTTATCTGCGCCGGCTGATGAACAGGCGCGACGATCTGAAGGTGATCATCACGTCGGCCACCATCGATCCACAGCGCTTTTCCCGCTATTTCGACGGTGCGCCGATCGTCGAGGTGTCGGGGCGCGGCTATCCGGTCGAAATCCGTTACCGGCCGGTGGCGGGCGAGCAGGGGAAAGGCGAGCGCGATCAGGGACAGGCCATTCTCGAGGCCGTCGACGAACTGGCCGGCGCCGGTCCGGGCGATATGCTGGTGTTTCTTCCCGGCGAGCGCGACATCCGCGACACGGCCGAGCTGCTGCGCAAGCATCATCCTGTTGCCGCCGAAATCCTGCCGCTGTACGCGCGCCTGTCCGCCGATCAGCAGGACTCTGTGTTTCGCGCGCACGGCGGACGGCGCATCGTGCTGGCGACCAACGTCGCGGAGACCTCGCTGACCGTGCCCGGCATCCGCTACGTGATCGACACCGGGCTGGCGCGCATCAGCCGCTATAGCTTCCGCACCAAGGTGCAGCGGCTGCCGATCGAGCCGGTGTCGCAGGCGTCGGCCAACCAGCGCAGCGGACGCTGCGGGCGCGTTGCCGCCGGCATCTGTATTCGTCTGTACAGCGAAGCGGATTTTCTGGCGCGGTCCGCGTTTACCGACCCGGAAATACAGCGTACCCACCTGGCCGCGGTCATCCTGCAGATGGCGGCGCTGAAACTGGGCGACCCGTCGCGCTTCCCGTTCATCGACGCGCCCGACCCGCGTTCGGTGCGCGACGGCTACAAATTGCTGCACGAGCTGGGCGCAGTGGACGCCGGCGACCGGCTCACCGACCTCGGCAGGCAGTTGGCGCGCTTTCCGGTCGATCCGCGACTGGGGCGCATGCTGCTGGCCGCCGGCAAGCTTGGGTGTCTGTCCGAAATGCTGGTGATCGCCGCCGCGCTTTCGATCCCGGACCCGCGTGAGCGGCCGCTGGACAGCGCGCAGGCCGCCGATGCAAAGCACGCGTTGTTCGAGCATCCGAAGTCGGATTTTCTGGGATTCGTGAACCTGTGGAATGCGTTTCGCGACCAGGCCCGGCACCTGTCCGGCAACAAGCTCCGGCAGTGGTGCCAGGCGCACTTCGTGTCTTACCTGCGCATGCGCGAGTGGCGCGACATTCACGGCCAGTTGCTGGAGGCCGTCAGGCAGGCGGACCTTGGCGTCAACACCGAGCCGGCGGACTACGAAAGGGTGCACCGGGCGCTGCTGCCCGGTCTGCTGGGACAGGTCGCGTTCAAGTCCGACGAACGCGAATACAGGGGCGCGCGCAATCTCAAGCTCGAGCTGTTTCCCGGTTCGGTGCTGAGCCGGAAAAAACCCAAATGGGTGGTCGCGGCAGAACTCATGGAAACCGGGAAACGCTACCTGCGCACAGCGGCCGCGGTGGAGCCCGAGTGGATCGAGCAGGCGGCCGGCGATCTAGCCAAACGGACGTATTTCGAACCCTGGTGGGACCCACGCAGTGCGCGGGTGATGGCCAGCGAAAAGGTCACGCTGTACGGGCTGCCGCTGGTGGTGCAGCGCAAGGTGGACTACGGGCCGATCGATCCTGCCGCCGCCCGCGAACTGTTCATCCGCCACGCGCTGGTGCAGGCGGAGTATCGCAGCGATGCCGGGTTCTTCCAGCACAACCGGCGCCTGCTGGAGGAACTGGGCCGGCTCGCGGCCAAGTCGCGCCGGGCCGAGTTCGATGCCGACGAGGAGGCGTTGTTCGCGTTTTTCGACGAGCGCATACCCGGCGATGTGTACAGTGGCGCGAGTTTCGAACGCTGGTGGAGAGAACAGCGCGAAAGCCGGCCGGAGCTGCTGAATCTGGACCGCAAGCATCTGCTGCACGAGGAAGCCGACACCGTCACCGCGTCCCGCTATCCGGACAATCTCGGCATCAACGGCGTCCGCCTGCCGGTGACCTATCAGTTCACGCCGGGTGCGGACGTCGACGGTGTCACCTTCGACATCCCGCTCGCGGCGCTGAACCAGATGCCGGCCGCGCGGTTCGAGTGGCTGGTGCCCGGCCTGTTGCAGGAGAAAGTCGCGGCACTGATCAAGTCGCTGCCCAAACAGTGGCGGCGCAATTTCGTGCCGGTTCCGGATTTCGCGCGCGCGTTCGTCGCGCTGGACCTCGCGCCCGAGCAGCCCCTGATCGACTGTCTGGCGCGTGAACTGGAGCGCATGACCGGCGTGCGCCTGGCGGCCGACGCCTGGCGTCCCGAACAGATACCGGTGCACCTGGCGCCGCACTTCCGCATCCTGGACGAACGTGGCAAGGTGCTGGCCGAGGGCGGCGACCTGCGCGCGTTGCAGGCACGCTTCGCCGGCGAGGCGAGCCAGCGGTTTCAGGCGCAGGCGCTGCCGGCGTTCGCCGAGCGCGCGGTGACGGACTGGGACTTCGGCGAGTTGCCGCCGACGGTCGACATCCGCGCGGGTGGCGAGGTGTTGAAAGGCTATCCGGCGCTGCAGGTCGCGGATGATGGACTGCGGCTGCACGTTTTTGACGAGCCGAAGTGCGCGGCGCTCGAACACCGCAAGGGGTTGCTGCATCTGTTCGCGCGGCGCGCGCACGCGGCCGTGAAAGACGTGCGCCGGCGCCTGCCCGAACTGCAGAAGCAGTGTCTGTGGTTTGCGCCGGTCGGTACCTGCGAAGCGCTGACCGAGGATCTGATGAACCAGGTCTTGAGCCGGACTTTTTTCGGCGGGGATCGGAACGGCGACATCCGCACGCCGCAGAGGTTCGCGCACTGTCTGGAAACCGGGCGTCCGAGACTGGTATCGATCGCGGGCGAAACGGCGGGCTGGACGGCGCAGGCGCTGGCGGAATTCCATGCGCTGCGCCAGGCGTTGCAACAGGTGCGTCTGGCGGAACTTCGACCCGTTGCCGCGGACGTCGAACGTCAGGTGCAGGGACTCATTCATCTGGGTTTCGTCAGTGCAACGCCGGTCCAATGGCTGCCCCACCTGGGGCGCTTTCTCAAGGCGGCGCGCCTGCGCCTGGAGCGCGCCGCCCAGGACCCCGCGCGGGATCGGGCGCAGGCGGCGATCGTCGACGCCTGGGTGGCGCGGTACGCAGCGGCGCGGGCGAAACATCCGGACAACGCGCAACTGACCGAATTCCGCTGGCTGATCGAGGAACTGCGCGTGTCGCTGTTCGCGCAGGCGCTGCGCACGTCGGTCAAGGTCTCGCCGCAGCGCCTGGAAAAACTCTGGTCGGAGGTGGGGTTATAGGTGGCCGGTCACAAATCAACCGCAAAGAACGCAAAGGGAAACCACTTCAATTAACCACAAAGGACACCAAGGACACGAAGAAATAATTGCTTGATTTGCGCCATAACCACTATTCAGTGCTAGGAAACATCGCGATGCACTGTGACCGAAACTCGCGACCGCTCTTTTGGTGCAGACTGCGCTTGCCGGATACGCGCCTCCGCGGGCAAGAGCGCACCGTCAAGGGTTTTTCGGAAATGGTCACCTTCGTGTCCTTGGTGTCCTTTGTGGTTAATTGAACGGGTTTGCCTTCGCGCCTTCTGCGTCCTTCGCGGTTAAACCAAAACAGCCATGCAACAGGACACACCCGCCATGCTTCAATCCAGCCAGAACGACGGCGTGAACAGCACCAGGATCGTGAAGATTTCCAGACGTCCCATCAGCATCGCGAACGCGGCGATCAGTTTGCCTTCCGGAGCGACGCCGGCGAAGTTATACGCGACTTCGCCAAGGCCCGGCCCGAGGTTGTTGATCGACGTGGCAATGGCGGCGAACGCGCTGACCTGGTCCAGCCCGGTGGCCATCATCCCCAGCGTGAGAATCACGAATACGATGACGTACATGGCAAAGAACCCCCACACCGCCTCGACGGTGCGCTCGGGCAGCACCCGGCCGCCGATCTTGACCGGCTTGACCGAGCTGGGGTGTATCAGGCCGGCGACTTCGCGCAGGCCCTGTTTGACCAGCAGCAGAATACGCATGACCTTCATTCCGCCCGCGGTGGAACCGCCGCAGCCACCGATGAAGCTGATGAACATCAGGAAGACCGGCACAAACAGCGGCCACTGCGTGAAGTCGTCTGCGCCAAAGCCGGTACTGGTGATGATCGAGATCACTTCGAACCAGGCGCTGACGGCGGCCTGCGGTACGCTGGGGTATTCGCCGACCAGGCGGAGCATTGCCACCACCATCACTACGGACGCCGCGACTATCAGCAGAAAGGTCCGCACCTCGACATCCTTGAGGTACGGGACGACGGATTTTTGCTCCAAGGCCACAAAATGGATACTGAAATTGATGCCGCCGGTGAGCATGAATACCCCGGCGATCATCTCGATGACGTCGCTGTGGAAATACGCGAAACTGGCGTCGTGGGTGGAGAACCCGCCGGTCGAGATCGTGGCGAACGCATGGCCGATGGCGTCGAACGGCGTCATGCCGGCCAGCCAGTACGCCAGGGCGCAGGCGGCGGTCAGCAGTGCATAGATTGTCCACAGGGCGCGCGCGCTTTGGGCCAGACGCGGCGTGAGTTTCTCGCTTTTCATCGGTCCCGGGACTTCCGCCTGATAGATGCGCATGCCGCCGATGCCGAGCAGGGGCAGTATCGCCACCGCCAGCACCACCAGGCCCATGCCGCCGAGCCACTGGAGTTGCTGGCGGTAGTAGAGCACGGAGCGCGGCAGCGCCTCGATCTTCGTGATCACGGTGGCGCCGGTGGTGGTGAATCCGGATACGGCTTCGAACACGGCGTCGACGAAGGTCAGGTGGGGCCCGAAAAGAAAGGGTAGTGCGCTCAGGAGGCTCAACGCGAACCAGAACAGGGTGACGACCACGAACCCGTCCTTGCGCCGCAATGCGGTGTCCTGGTCCCAGGTCGCCAGCCAGACGACCAGCCCGCAGATCAGGGCGATGGCGAAGGATTCCAGAAAGATTACGGCCTGGCCATCCTGATACCAGAGCGACACCGCGACCGGCGGCAGCATGGTCAGGCTGAAGCCGATGCTGAGCAGCCCGACGATGCGGAATGAGCCCCCGAGCTTCATGCGTCAGGGGCGACCGGATGGCAGTGGCGCAAGGGCGGCATTGAAACCCCCGGATGGATTCCCGTTGCTTCCTGGCTTCCGTCAGCGCTGGAAGCGCCGGAACACCAACGTCGCGTTGGTGCCGCCGAAACCGAAGCTGTTGGACATGACGGTGTTGACCTCGACGTTGTCGCGACGCGCGCGCAGGATCGGGAAACCTTCGGCGGCCGGATCCAGCTCGGTGATGTTGGCCGATGCGCAGAGAAAGCGATGCTCCATCATCAACAGCGAGAAGATCGCCTCGTGGACGCCGGCCGCGCCCAGCGAGTGGCCGCTCAAAGACTTGGTGGAACTGATCGGCGGGATGTCGACGCCGAACACTTCGCGTACGGCTTCCAGTTCCCGCACGTCGCCGACCGGGGTGCTGGTGCCATGCGCGTTGATGTAATCGATTGGCGTGTCGACGGTCGCAAGCGCCTGGCGCATGCAGCGCACGGCGCCTTCGCCGGACGGCTGGACCATGTCGTAGCCGTCGGAGGTCGCGCCGTAGCCGATCAGCTCGGCGTAGATCTTCGCGCCGCGTCGTTGGGCGTGCTCCAGTTCCTCCAGCACCAGCATGCCGCCGCCGCCGGCGATCACGAAGCCGTCCCGCGCGGCGTCGTAGGCGCGCGACGCCGCCTGCGGTGTTTCGTTGTACTTGGATGACAGCGCGCCCATGGCGTCGAACAGCAGGGTGAGCGACCAGTGCAGTTCCTCGCCGCCGCCCGCGAACACCATGTCCTGCTTGCCCATCTGGATCTGTTCGCAGGCGTTGCCGATGCAGTGTGCACTGGTCGAGCAGGCCGAACTGATCGAATAGTTGATGCCCTTGATCCTGAACGCCGTGGACAGGCAGGCCGAGTTGGTGCTGCCCATCGTACGCGGGACCATGAAGGGCCCCACTTTCCTGGCGCCTTTTTCCCGCATCTGATCGACGGCGAGAATGATGTTCTGGGTCGAGGTGCCGCCCGAACCCGCGATCAGGCCGATGCGCGGATCGGAGATCTCGTCCTCCTCCAGCCCCGCGTCGGCGATCGCCTCGCGCATGGCGATGTAATTGTAGGCCGCGCTGTCGCCCATGAAGCGCCGCAGTTTCTTGTTGATCTGGCCGTCGATGTCCACGGGCACGGCGCCGTGCACGTGGCTGCGGAACCCGATCCGTTTGTATTCATCGCAGAAAACGATGCCGGAGCGGCCTTCTTTCAGCGACTCCAGAACCGCCTGCTTGCTGGTTCCGATACTCGAAACAATGCCTAAGCCGGTAACGACAACGCGACGCATGAATATTGACTCTCTGTCTAGAAGTTCTCGGTTGAGGTAAACAGTCCCACACGCAGGTGTTTCGCGGCGTATATCTCGCGGCCGTCCAGATCCAGAATGCCGTCGCCGATGCCCATGAACAGTTTGCGCTGGATGACACGGCGTATGTTGATGCGATAGGTGACCAGCCTGCCTTCCGGCGTGACCTGGCCCGAATACTTGACCTCGTCGGCGCCCAGCGCGCGGCCGCGACCCGGGCCGCCCAGCCAGCCCAGGTAGAAGCCGATCAGTTGCCACATGGCGTCGAGACCCAGGCAGCCCGGCATGACCGGATCGGATTCAAAGTGACAACCGAAAAACCAGAGGTCGGGCTTGATGTCCAGTTCGGCGACGATTTCGCCGTGACCGTGCGACCCGCCATGATCGTTGATCCGCACGATGCGGTCGAACATCAGCATGGGCGGGAGCGGCAGGCGTGCGTTGCCGGGACCGAATATCCTGCCGTGACCGCAGTCCAGCAGCTCTTCATATGAGTAGTGGTCTTGCGTGTGGCGGGGTAAAGGCTCGAAATTGCTCATGGCACAGGACGGATATTCCCGGAAGGCAGCGTTGAATCGGTGCCCGGTATTCTAACGGTATGCGCGGTCCTGAGAAAGTGCGCGGCGGCCCGGCAGTCGGCCGGGCCGCGCGGCGGGCGCCGCGGATGTTCAGCACGGCGACCCACCGTCGTGGGCCATGCGTCGTATTCTGCACGTGCCGGCCGCTTGGCGGAGGTACTGCTGGAACGCATGCGGCGCCCATGGATGCACCGGATGACCCGGACCTGGTCCGCGGGCCTGTCGACCGCATGATTTCCCGACGGCGGCCGGATCGTCGCGAATTGCCGGGAGTCCGCCGGACAGATCCGGCTGCATTCGCCGCTCCCCCGGCGCATTTCGGCGCGTACGCGGGACGCGGGGAACGGCTCGACGCCAGGACCGGTGAAGCGCCGCGCGCCGCGCTCGAGCGGGCGCCCGGCTCGGGCTGCCCGTCTAACCGGGTGCGTTCCGAGGGACGACGGGCTCAGTCGCGGAAGTTGTCGAATTGCAGCGGCAGGCCCAGCTCCGCGCCGCGCAACAGCGCGATCGCCGCCTGCAGGTCGTCGCGCTTCTTGCCGGTGACGCGGACCTTGTCGCCCTGGATGCTCGCCTGCACTTTCAGCTTCGCGTCCTTGATCAGTTTGATGATGCGCCGCGCGGTCTCCTGGGGAATGCCCTGTTGCACGTCCAGCACCTGCTTCGCCCGCTGAATGCTGAGTTCCACCTTGCCGGCGTTCAGGGCCTGTATATCGACGCCGCGTTTGGAGAGCTTCTGGTAGAGGATGTCCTTGATCTGATCCAGTTGGAATTCGTTGTCACCGGTAAGCTGAATCTTGTCTTCGTGCTGTTCGACCGCCGCGCCGGTGCCCTTGAAATCGTACCTCGTGCCCACTTCGCGCTGGGTCTGGTCGACCGCATTGGCGACTTCCTGAAGATCGACTTCGGAAACGGTATCGAATGACGGCATGGCGCTGGGTTCCCTGGAACGACGACTGGGAGCTTATGGTACCCTAATTCCGATGCCGTCGAGGAACCGCGCGATCCGATGAACATACTGAAACTCTTGCGTGGAGCCCGGTTCCTTTCGACACGGCGACGCGTGGAATGGTATCCGCCGTTCAAGCTCATGGGCGTCAGGGTGATCGAGCTGGACCCCGACTGGAACCTGGTCCGATTGCGGCTGCCGCTGACGGTGTTTTCGCGGAACATGGCGGACACCCTGTTCGGTGGCTATCAGGCGGCCGTCGCCGACCCCGTCGCGGCCATCGCCTGCGCCAGGCAGTTTCCCGGCTATTCGGTCTGGACCCGCTCGCTGTCGCTGGACTTCGAACGCCCCGGCAATTCGGATCTGGAGCTGCGGTTTGTCTTCGATGCCGGCGTCAAACAGCGGATCCGCGCCGACCTGGAGGCCCGCGGACGCAGCACGCCGGAGTTCGAATACGGACTTTATCGTGCGGACGGGGTGCGCTGTACGCGGATCGAATGCCGGGTGGCGATCAGGCCGCGCGGTTATCGGAAGGAGTGAGCGGATCTTCGTCCGCGCCGGAGGCGGTCGACGCCTGCCCGAACGCGGCGCGCGATCCCGCGAGGATCACTCGACGGGTTCGTGCGTGTTCGCGGGTTCGACCGGTTTGCGCCCCTGTTCGCTTTCCGCGGGCGCCGTAAACGCCGCGCGGCGAATGACCTGCAACGCCTGCAGCACCTCCGCGCTCCTGTTTCGTCCCCACAGTTCCAACAGAGGAAACAGTGTCTGCACCAGCAGGTCCGGACTGGTCTGCACCGGCCGGTTGAGGCGCAGCGCGGTCAAGGCCTCGGTGATTGCGCTGGTCCTGGGTGCCGGTGCCGATTCCGCGTGCCGCGGCGCAGGCGGAGTGACGGCGGCGTGAATCCGGCCGCCGCCCGTCTGGTGCGCCGCCTTGATGTTGTCTTTCAATTCCCGGAGCAGGGCATCGAAGCGCAGTTCGCGATGGACCGTCGGCCAGACAATGCCGATGCTGACCGAAACGCGGATCGACTCGCCATTGATTTCGTAAGGCCGGTTTTCGACCGCCGCGCGCAATTTCCCGGCGATCTGACGTGCGCCGGCCGGGTTGCACGACGGTAGAAGCAGTGCAATGTCGTCGGGGTCGAGACGCGCGATGATGTCCTCGCGGCGGCGTTCCCCGGCAATCGTTCTGGCGACCTCGGCCAGCAGCTTTTCGGCGAAAACCTTGCCGCGCCGCAGATACCAGACCCGGTACCTGTCGATGTGAACGCCGATCAGCGCCAGGTGGGTCTGGTGGCGCAGCGCAAACGCCAGTTGTTCCTCGCCGCGCTGCCTGAACGCCGGTTCGGTCGCGAACCCGGTCAGGTCGTCCGTTCCGGTTTTCGCCTGCAGTAATTGGTTCTGGTGCCGGGATTCGTCCAGCGCCCGGGCGGTTTGACGCTTTTCGATCAGCGCGCGGATGTTGGTCAGCAAATGCGCCGGGTCGAAAGGCTTGGTAACGAAATTGCTCGCGCCCCGGGCGATCGCGTTCTCCTTGGTGCCGTCGTCGTCTTCCGCGCCGCTCGCGATCACGACCGGCAAGGTGTTGATGCGCGGTTCGCTCGACTCGCGGATCCGGTTCAACAGCCCCAGTCCATCCAGATTGGGCATGGACAGGTCGGACATCACCAGGTCGATCGACGGATTACTCGCGAGTATTTGCCAGGCGACCTCGCCATCCTCGGCATCGTGAATGTCGTATTCGGCACCGAGTACCTTGCGCGCGGCAACACGAATCAGGCGCGAATCATCGACAACAAGGATACTTGCTTTTGCTTTCATGGCTGGAATTTTTCGTAGTGTCGGACGCTTGGGGACCTATCGGCGTCGCACAAAATTCCTTTATTCATTCAAAGGGTTCTGAGTCGCGCCGAGTGACCCGTGCGACGGCCATGGCCGCGCTGCGCGGTACCGGACGACAGTGCGCGAAGGTGAGCGGGAATCGGATGTTATGGCGGATGCCGCCCGTATCGATCCTGCGTGAACGGTTGGCTATCCGTTCGCGGCGCTCACCGATTCGCGGTAGCGGATTTGTGAATCACTTCACTGATCGAATGATGTCGTCGCTGTTCGCCGCTTGCCGGCGTCCCGGGAATTCCAGGGTCAAACGGTCTTGCATGGATTCGGCGTCGTGCAGCGCATGCCGCAGCAGTGCCGGTGTCGAACGCGAACCTGGATTGCGGTTGCGGAAGTCAGCGGTGCAACGACACCGCCAACTGATGCCCTTGTGTGAATCGTGCAAGGTGTTGGGCCACACCTATATATTAAGGTGTGGCTCCACGCCAGCGTTTTGGAAATGTACATAATATATTGCATTAACAATATGTTATGTGCGTTGCGCGGGCATATGTGCGTTGCACGGACAAAAAAAAGGCCTGCTTGCGCAGGCCTTTTTGGATTACCCGAACGAATCAGGCGACAGCCTTCTTCTTGCGGGCAACGCGCTTCTTACCAACCCTCTTTTTGGCTACGCGTTTCTTGGCGGCCTTCTTCTTGGCCGACCGTTTCTTGGTTGCCTTTTTCTTCGCGGCCTTCTTCGTCGTCCGCTTCTTGGCAACGCGCTTTGCTACTTTCTTCTTCGTAGCGGTTTTCTTCTTGGCCACCACCTTCTTCTTGGCGGTGGACTTCTTCGCGGTCTTCTTCCTTACTGCCATGATGATACCTCCTTCAAGAGTGCATGGTTCGCGCAACGTAACGGCGATTACATTTCGAACTTTAATGAAAAAAGAACAAATTACAACACCTAGGTAATACGGCGCTGGATTAACGTCGTGTAACTGGCCGATGAAACGTTTGCGTCGACAGCGCTGCAAGGCATCGTTCGCCATCCGGCCTGTCGCGTTCGAAGTTCATTTTATAAGTAAATAGCAGTGTTTTCTTGAAGTGGTGCCATGCGGTGTGCAACGCTGGACGCAGCGCGACGTTCGGATTTAACAACTTTGCGCAGGGATGTTAGGCTTGAAAAAATTTTTGTCGCTCGCGTGAAAAAACGGTTCGACAGCGGATCAATGTCGATGGTCGTTGCGCGCATGCAACAACACACTCGAGCAGGAGAAGATAATGCAAAACTCAATCGCGGCGTTGAACGAACGTATCGATCGACTCCTGTGGAGTGATGATCTGCGATCCTCAACGAATGGACGGCGTCATCTGATACGCACGGTCCGCCTGCTCATCGTCATGCTTCGCCATCTCACACACGGACAGTTGACGTTGCGGGCGATGAGCCTCGTGTACACGACGCTGCTTTCACTGGTGCCTTTGCTCGCGGTGAGCTTCTCGGTGTTGAAGGGCTTCGGTGTGCACAACCAGATCGAGCCGCTGCTGCTTCATTTCTTCGCTCCGCTGGGCGAGAAGGGACCCGAGCTCACCGCCAACATCATCGCGTTCGTCGACAACGTGAAGGTCGGGGTGCTGGGCTCGTTGGGGCTCGTGCTGCTGCTCTATACTGTTGTTTCTCTTACACAAAAAGTCGAGTCGGCGTTCAATTTCGTGTGGGGCGTGGAGCAGATGCGGGGAGTCGCGGAACGCATCTCGAACTATCTGAGCGTGATATTGATCGGGCCGGTTCTGATCTTCGCCGCGCTGGGTTTGACGGCGACGGTGAGCAACAACAGCCTTACCCAGTGGCTGGTTCAGTACGAACCTTTCGGTTCACTGTTCGTACTGCTGGGCAAGCTGCTGCCCTACGTCATCGTGATAATGGTGTTCACCTTCCTCTACATTCTCTTTCCCAATACACGGGTGCGGTTCGTGCCCGCACTGATCGGGGGAACGATCGCCGGTGTTCTCTGGGAAACGTCGGGCTGGGTGTTCGCCGTCTTCATTGCGGGTTCGTCCAGGTATGCGGCCATCTATTCGGGGTTCGCGATCCTGGTGCTGCTGCTGATCTGGTTATACCTGAGCTGGCTGATCCTGCTGGTCGGGAGTCAGATCGCCTTCTATATCCAGTATCCCCAATACCTGACACGCCGCCCGATAGCGTTCGATTTGAGCAACCGGCTGCGGGAACGACTCGCTCTCAATATCATGGCGCTGGTCGCTGAACAGCATGTTCGCCGGCTGGAACCCTGGACACCGGAGGCGTTGGCGGAAAGGCTGGGCGTGCCGGTGCAACCGGTCTACAAGGTGTTGCGGGTGCTGTTCGATACCGGCTTCCTGGCCGCGACCGGGGACGACCCGCCGGAACTGCTGCCCAGACACGACATCAACGTCATCGAACTCGTCGATCTGCTGCGGGCGATTCGCAGCGCGGGTGAGAGCCGGGTGTTGTCCGTGTCCCAGGCCACCGGCGCCGATACGGTATCCCGGCTGCTGGCGACGGCCGACGCCGCCGTGGATCAGGCATTGCGGGGGAAAACGCTGCGTGACTTGGTCCAGAGCAACTAAAAGCGCCGCCCGGACTGCTAGACTTGCGTGCGTGAATCAACGTCCGGGTGGTGCGTGAGCAAAGCATCCAAAGGGTGGCGCCGGTTCGGCGAGGCGCTGCTGCTGATCGTCATCATTTTCCTGGCGCACGCTTACGCGGCCCGCGGCACCCTGAGCGGCGACGCGCCGGAACTTTCGGGTGTTGCCATCGGCGGCAGACCGGTGTCCCTCGATGCGCTGCGCGGCAAGCCCGTGCTGGTGTATTTCTGGGCGACCTGGTGTCCGGTCTGCGCGATGGAGCAGGGCAGCATCGTTGCGCTCGCCGGGAGTTACCCCGTGGTGGCCGTGGCAATGGACGACACGTCCGAGGTCGGCGTTCGCCGCTATATGGCAGCGCATTCGGTCGACTATCCGGTACTGCACGATCCGGACTCCGCAGTCGGCGCACGCTGGGGCGTGCGCGGCGTGCCCGCCACTTTCATCATCGATGCGCACGGGCGGATAGCCTTCAGGGAAGTCGGTTACAGGACCGGCATCGGCTTGCGGCTGCGTCTTTGGTGGGCGTCGCTGTGATGCCCCGGTTCGACCTGCCGCCGGAACAGCGGGCACTGGAAGCGATCTGCGACCAGGGTTGCGACTATGCCAACCGCTGCATCGGGGCGCTGGAGAACGAGCAGCCGGTGGCCGAGGCTCGCTTGCTGGCGCCCGTTCAGCGCGGGTTATTGCTGGACGAACTGCGGACCGTCATGGCGCCCTATCGCGGGTCCGAATAGCGCCCGGTGTGCTGTTTCGCAGTCCATGCTGCGTTGCGGACCGACTTGCGGCGCACATCCATGCCGCCCGACTCCGCGCACCGCGCGGTATTCCGGACAGCGCCCGCCTTACCCTCTGCCGATCGGTCAGGCCGAGCGCGCTGCCCGTTTGCGATCCTGTTCCAGCAGCAGCTTCTTCCTGATGCGGATCGACGCCGGCGTCACTTCCACCAGCTCGTCCTCGTCGATGAACTCCAGAGCCTGTTCCAGCGACATGCGGATCGGCGGCGTCAGCAGGATGTTCTCGTCGCTGCCGGCGGCGCGGATGTTGGTAAGCTGCTTGGCCTTCAGGGGGTTGACCACCAGGTCGTTGCCGCGCGAATGGATGCCGATCACCATTCCTTCATAGACCTCGTCGCCGTGACCGATGAACAGCCGGCCGCGTTCCTGCAGGTTGAACAGCGAATAGCCCAGCGCCTTGCCGGTGCCATTGGCGATCAGCACGCCGTTGATGCGCCGTCCGAACACGCCCTTCTTCTGGACGTCGTAGCGATCGAACACGTGATAGAGCAGGCCGGTGCCCTGCGTCGCGGTGAGAAACTCGGTGCGGAACCCGATCAGCCCGCGTGACGGGATGATGAAATCCAGACGCACGCGCCCGCGGCCGTCGGGCAGCATGTTCTGCAGGTCGGCGCCGCGCTCGCCCAGTTTCTCCATGATCGTGCCCTGGTGCTGGTCCTCGATGTCGACGGTCAATTGTTCGAAGGGTTCCTGCACCACGCCGTCGATCTCCCGCAGGATGACTTCGGGCCGCGACACACCCAGCTCGTAGCCCTCGCGGCGCATGTTCTCGATCAGGATGGACAGATGCAGTTCGCCGCGGCCGGACACCCGGAACTTGTCGGGATCGTCGGTCGCGGAGACCTGCAAGGCGACGTTGTGGATCAGCTCGCGGTCGAGGCGTTCGCGGATCTGGCGCGACGTGACGAACTTGCCTTCGCGGCCGGCGAACGGCGAGTTGTTGACCTGGAAGGTCATGCCCACGGTCGGCTCGTCGACGGAGAGCGGCGGCAGGCCCTCGACAGCGCTTGGGTTGCACAGCGTATCGGAGATGTTCAGATCGGCGACGCCGGTGAACGCGATGATGTCGCCGGCCTGGACCGACGGCGTCTCGATGCGCTCGAGGCCGAGGAACGTGAAGAGCTGCAGCATGCGCGCGGTTCGGGTCCCGCCATGACGGTCGACGACGATCACCGGCGAGTTGGCGGCGATCCGTCCCCGCGTCACGCGGCCGATGCCGATGACGCCGACGTAGCTGTTGTAGTCCAGCGCGCTGACCTGCATCTGGAAGGGCCCGTCGAGATCGACCGCCGGCGGACTGACCTTGTCGACGATCAATTCGAACAGCGGAACCATGTCGCCGTCCCTGACGTCCGGCGTCAGGCCGGCGAAGCCCTTGAGCCCCGAGCAGTACAGCACGGGGAAATCCAGTTGCTCTTCGCTGGCGCCCAGATTGTCGAAGAGGTCGAACGTCTGGTCCAGCACCCAGCCGGGCCGCGCGCTGGCGCGATCGATCTTGTTGATGACGACGATGGGCTTGAGGCCGCGCTGCAGCGCTTTCTGCGTGACGAAGCGGGTCTGCGGCATCGGGCCGTCGACGGCGTCGACCAGCAGCAGTACCGAGTCGACCATGGACAGCACGCGCTCGACTTCACCGCCGAAATCCGCGTGACCGGGTGTATCGACGATATTGATGCGGTAGTCTTTCCACCGGATCGCGGTATTCTTGGACAGAATGGTGATGCCGCGTTCTTTTTCGAGATCGTTGGAATCCATCACCCGTTCGGGCGCGGCCTTGCGCCTGTCCAGCGTGCCGGACTGGGTCAGCAACTGGTCGACGAGGGTGGTCTTGCCGTGGTCGACGTGGGCGATGATGGCGATGTTTCTGAGGCGGTCTATCACTTGGGCAGTCCGATTGTTCAGGGTAAAACCCGCCGATTATAAGGCAAACGCAAGAAAGCGCATCAGGTTTCGAACAGCATGATCTATCAGGAAAGCTTTCAGGTGGCCACCCGCGGGCGCGGGAGCTATGCCATCGGCGACGAGGTGGAGCGGCGGCTGGCGCAATCCGGTGTCGGCACCGGCATTTGCCACCTATTCGTTCATCATACCAGTGCTTCCCTGATGCTTTGCGAGAACGCCGACCCGGAGGTGCGCGCCGACCTCGAACGGTTCATGGAGCGGCTGGTGCCCGACGGCGATCCGCTGTTCCGGCATATCGACGAGGGCCCGGACGACATGCCGGCCCACGTGCGGAGCGTGCTGACCGGCCAGTTTCTGAGCGTGCCGGTTTCCGCGGGACGCTGCGCGCTGGGCATCTGGCAGGGGATCTACCTGTGGGAGCACCGCCGCCATCCGCACCGGCGCCGTGTTACGGTAACGGTAGTCGGTGAATGACGGGGAGCCGGCGCGGGACCCCGGCGTCAGATTTCGGCGCCGGGAATGGGCGACCGGTCGGGTATGTGCGGTGCGTCGCCGAAAATTTCGTCCAGCGGCAGGTTGTCGTCCGGCGGGCGGTGCGTGCTTTTCATGGGCTCTCTGTCCGCACGCGCGGTCTTGTCTGATGCGGGCGATTCCAGCGCATCCTGTCGCCTGACTTCCAGTTGCGGCGACTGAAAAGGTGTCTCGCACAGTTGCTGGGAGGTCTGGGCGAGGTGTTCGTAGACGTCCCGGTAGCTTTCCGTCATCCTGCCGATCAGCGTGGCCGTCGTGCGGAAGTGCGCGGTCACCTGCGCGCGGTAGTCGGCGAGTTCCGCTTGCAGGCGTTCGACCTCCCGCTGTAACTTGCCGGTACGACCGGATTTGCGCGAAATCCAGGCGGCCAGACCGACGCCCGCGACGACACCGAATGCGAAACCGATGATCCCGACCCCCCACATCCAGCTCATGTCCTGTCCTGCGATCATCGTACCCGACCCCCGGTGCTCTGCCCGGGGTCAGTATAACTTTGGGTTCCGGCGAATAACAGTTGCGGGCCCGGTGCCTGTCGGCGCGCGCCGAACCTGAGGAGGCCGGTATGATCATGCTGTTCACATCGCCGGATTCGGTGCTGATCAACCATCTCCGCAATCTGCTCGAGAACGAAGGCATCGAGGTCGCCGTCACGCGGCGTTATCTCGCCGGTGCGCTGGGCGAGTTACCCTTTACCGAATGCTGGCCGCAGCTTTGGCTGGGCGATGCACGGGATCTGGAACGTGCGCGCTCGATCATCGCGCCGCCGCAGCGCACGACCGGCTCATGCTGGCGCTGCGGCTGCGGTGAACTGCTGGAGGATCAGTTTACCGCGTGCTGGAAATGCGGACGCGAACGCGGCGAAGCGGAACGGTGACGCGCGCAAGTCCGCGGTGATCGATCCACCGACTTGTCGCGGTGACCGGGGCGTGCGCGCTCAGGTGACCGCGAGGGCTATTGAGTTGATTCCGCGATTGCGTTAGCGTACCGGCCGGCAGGTCCAATGGAATGCACTAACAGGGAAGGCTCGAATGAAGTCCATCTATGTGGGCAACCTCTCGTTTGATGTTAGCACCGAACAGGTCGAGGCGCTGTTTTCACGTCACGGCGAAGTCCTCTCGGTCAAGTTGATCAGCGATCGCGATTCGGGCGCACCACGCGGCTTTGCTTTCGTCGAAATGGACGATGCGGCGGCCGTGGCGGCCGTCGAGGCGACCGACGGCATCGAGTTCCGCGGCAGGAACCTGCGCGTCAATTTCGCCAAGCCGCGCGGTGTGCGCCGACTCAGGCGACCGCGCTAGGCGCCCGACCGGTCGCGGCATGGTTGTGCCGGCTCCCGCTCAGGCTTCCGCGATCCTGTCGGGCGTTGTCGAGGGCAAGCGACGATCTTTATGCCGCGTCCTATCCGTGCACGCGGCGTTCATACGCGATCCGAATTCCTGACAGCCTGATAACGGACAGCCGTCAGTCGGTCCGGCCGGCGTGCCCTTCGCGCAGAAACGCGCGGATGTTTTCCGCCGTCCGATCGAGCAGGCGCTGGCGCGCTTGGCGGCTTGCCCACGCCACGTGCGGGGTGATGATGAGATTGGGGAGCACGGATCGGATCAGTGGATGGTCGGCGGCAGGAGGTTCCTCGGCGAGTACATCCAGCGCGGCACCGGCCAGGCGTCCGTCTTGCAGCGCGCGCAGCAGCGCGGACTCGTCGACGATGCCGCCGCGCGCCGCGTTGATCAACAGGGCGCCCGGCTTGATCAGACTGAATTCGCGCTCGCCGAGCAGGTTGCGGGTGGTTTCTGTCAGCGGACAGTGCAGGCTCAGCACGTCGATCTGCGGCAGCAACTGGTCGAGCGGCCAGCGGCCCGCGACCGCCGGTGTGCCGGGACGCCGGCAGACGAGCACGCGCATGCCGAAGGCTTCGGCGAGACGGGCCACGGCGCGCCCGAGTTCGCCGTAACCGACGATGCCCAATGTCCTGCCCGCCAGTTCGCCGATCGGCTGATCGAAAACGCAGAATTGCGTCGAGCGCGACCAGTCGCCGTTGGCGACGCGGTGCCGGTACCGATCCAGACGCCGGGTCAGCGTGAGCAGCAGCGCGAAAACGTGTTCCACCACCGACGGCGTGGCATAAGCGACGACATTGCGCACGCCGATGCCGCGCTGCCTCGCGGTTTCGAGGTCGATGTTGTTGGTCCCGGTCGCCGTGACCGAGATCAGCTTCAACCGCGCGGCCGACCTCATCAGCGGCCCGTCGATGCACACCTTGTTGCAGACGGCGATGTCGGCGTCGGCCAGGCGTGCCGCGCACTGCGCGAGCGCGGTCTGCGGGAACAGTGTCCAGTCCACCGGCGTCGACAGGAAGTTGCCGGTATCCAGGTCTGCGGGTGCGAGACTGTCGAAGTCGAGGAAGACGCCCCGCACGGCGGTCAGCGGCCGAGCAGCGCTTGCTGTTGCAGCGCCTGGCCGCCGGTCTCGAGCGTTGCAGGCAGGCTGGTGCCGGCGACTTTGACGTTGGCCGGTGACGCTGTCGGCAGCAGCAGACAGACGTACAGGAAGAGCCGGCGCGTATGACGCCGGATACCGAATCTTTCGACGATTCGATTGAGCGGAGTCAATGAAAAGGTTATCTTATTCTGGCGCGGCAACATAAGTGTGCTATAGGTTCGTTGAGTCATAACGACGAGCAACATTAGGTTGCGAAAGCTGTTCGGGTCCCCGAGCGCACGACGGCAGTGCTGGGGCGGAATCGAGAATAGCAAACGAGGAGCGGAGAAATCCATGGAACATCGCCTGAATGCACGCGAGTGCCTGGCCTTTCCAATCATACTTTATCAATACAGCCTCCCTATGCTGTGCGGTATCAGCGCGGACATCAGTGCAGGCGGACTTTTCATGCGCACTGGCCCGCTCCGCTGCCGGGCGAACGAGTGTTTCGAGGTCGAACTGCGCGGCACCCAGGGCAGGACGTTCCGGGCGCCGGCCGTGGTCGTTCACTGGCACGAGAACGGCTTGGGTCTCATGTTCAACGAATTGAGCGAACGGCAGGCGCTCGAACTCAGGCAGTTCGTGGCATCCAGCCGGGCCGCGCTCAGTTGCGGTGTGGCGGCCTGAGAATATCTCCGATCTGCAGACGGAACCCTTCCGGGCCTGCCTTGTCGCTGCGGTAGCGTGCCAGCGTCTCACGAACCACGGGAAACGCCAGGCTGGCCCAAGGAATCTCGTCGACCGAGAACAGCCGGCACTCCAGGCTTTCCGGTCCCGGCGCGAACCGGCCGTCCTCCAGATCGCCGCGGAACAGCAGATAGACCTGGCTGATGTGCGGGATGCTGAACAGACTGTAGAGGCCCGTGATGCTCACCCTGGCGCGCGCCTCTTCCCAGGTTTCGCGCATCGCGGCCTGTTCGATCGATTCGCCGTTTTCCATGAAGCCCGCCGGCAGCGTCCACAAGCCGTAACGCGGTTCGATGGCGCGTTTGCACAGCAATATCCTGTCGCCCCATTCGGGTATGCAGCCGGCAACGATTTTCGGGTTCTGATAATGGACGAGCTGACAGCGGGTGCAGACGAACCGTTCGCGGTTGTCGCCCTCGGGAACGCGCAGCGTCACTTCGGCGCCGCACTGACTGCAGAATTTCAAGCGACCTCCCGATTCCGATCCGTATGGCGACGGCTCATGCTAGCACAGGCGCACGAGCAACAGGCCCAGCAGCGTCTTGGCGTCCTCGAGCATGCCGGCGCTGAGCATGTCGGCGATCTCCCGCCGGGTAAACCAGTGTACCTCGATCACTTCGTCGGCCTGCGGCTGTGCGGCGCAGGACTCGAGGCCGGTCGCGCGGAACAGGTGAATGACTTCATCGGAAAATCCGGGCGTCGTCAGCGTGCGCCCCAGCGGCTCGAGGTGCTGCGCCCGCAGGCCGGCTTCCTCGGCCAGCTCCCGCCGCGCCGTGGTGCGGGGATCTTCGCCGGGCTCGAGTTTGCCCGCCGGCAACTCCCACAGCCAGCCGCCGGCCGCATGCCGGTATTGGCGCAACAGGCAGACGCGTTCGTCGGCGCCGACGGCGACGACCGCCGCGCCGCCGGGATGCCTGACGATCTCCAGGTCCATGGTCCGGCCGTTGGGCAGTTCGACCGTTTCGATGCGAAGGTCGACCACGCGGCCGCGGTGAATTTGACGGGACTTCATCGGTGCGCTCCGCTTACTTCCCATAGACCGCAAACAATTGCCCGGCGCCTTCGGGCGCTATAGGGTCGTGGTACAGCGAGCGCAGCGGCAGATCCAGCGGCGGTGCGAGCGGCGGTCCCCAGGTCAGTGTGTCGTATTCCGTGCCGCCGAGCAGACGGTTCGCGATGGTCAGGTACAGCCGATCCAGCGCGCCGCCAGCGGCCAGCGTGTGCAGCACCGATGGACCTGCGGTCGCGTAGACGAAGCGGTAGCCGAGTTCACTCAGCTTGCCGCGCACCCGCGTGCCGTCCACGCCCTGTCCCTCGCCGCAGCCGACGATCTCGGCGTGCGTTTCGCCGCTCAGTCTGTCGCGTGCGGCCGGGTCGGCCTGTTCGCCGGTCAAGACAAGGACGCGCCGGTCTTCGAAAGCACGCAGGGCCTGCGGCGGTATATCCAGGCTTGCGCTGAAGACGGCGACGTCCGGCTGCACGGTCAGCCCGCGGTCGCGACGCCACGCGCGCAAGTCGTCAAATGCCGGGGATGGGCCCACCGGCAGGTTGTCCTGGCTTTCGCCCAGGACGCTTTGGCGGAAATAGCGCGCACTGGTGATCAGCAGATCGGACTGCGCGGCGAGTTCCTGAAACAGGCGCCAGTCGCGGTCGTTGGCGATCGATCCGGGGACCTGATGTGTCGTCCGTTCACCCGCGGCCAGCGCGATGCGCCCGTCGAGGCTCGCGACGAAATTGCTGTAAATGAAGGCCGTCGCGGTCTGCACATCGCGGATCGACGGATCGAGATAAAGCCCGTGCAGCGGGACCATATCGCCCGAGCCGGGATAGAGCTGTGTAATCCTGTCTGACATGGACCGGTGCCGGGCATTGGTTGTGCGGATTGTAACCCTTTCCGGCAGGCATAAAAAAACCGGGCGGATACCCGCCCGGTTTCATCGCAGCGGTCCGCGGTTCAGCGGCCGTTCTTCTGCTGGTAGTCGTCGATTGCCGCCTTGATGGCGTCTTCGGCCAGGACCGAACAGTGTATCTTCACGGGCGGAAGCGCCAATTCCTCGGCAATTTCCGAATTCTTGATTTTGCCTGCCTCGTCCAGCGTCTTGCCCTTGACCCACTCGGTCAGCAGCGAACTCGATGCGATGGCGGAACCGCAGCCGTAGGTCTTGAACCTGGCGTCCTCGATGACACCCTGTTCGTTGACCTTGATCTGCAGTTTCATCACGTCACCGCACGCCGGGGCGCCGACCATGCCGGTACCGACGCTCGTATCGCTCTTGTCGAACGAGCCGACGTTGCGCGGGTTTTCATAGTGGTCCAACACTTTGCTGCTATAAGCCATCTCTAGTCTCTCCGCTGCCTTCGGTTATCTTGCCGTGCCGGTCCGACTCAGGCGGCCGACTGCTGGTAATTGCGACGGTATTCCTGCGGGTCCTGGTGCCCGGGCGCGGAGCCTTGCGGGTCGGCGGCATCGGCCAGGGTCACGCCGTTCAGGTAATCGTAGATGCGTTCGCTCAGCCGATTCCACATCACGATGCTCTGCGGCCATTCCTCGCCCGGTATCCGCTCGCGCCGTGCGGGCATGGCATCGTCGACCGCGCTCAGAATTTCCGCGATGGTGATTTCGTTCGCGGGTTTTCTCAGGCAGTAACCTCCGCCGGGACCGCGCATGCCGGTGACCAGACCTTGATTGCGCAGACGCGCGAACAGTTGTTCGAGGTAAGACACCGAAATACTCTGCTCGACCGAAATGTCCGCCAGCGTGACGGGCCCTTTGTCGTTACGCAACGCCAGCTCCATCATGGCAGTGATGGCATGACGCCCTTTGGTTGAAAGTTTCATGATTCGCCTCATTGGATGCTGGTTACAGCGCCTGTGCGCCGTTACTCCCGTTAGTCCGATGCGGTAATGATAATAATACTTGAGTCTTTTAGTCAAGAATAACCTGACCGGCAACGCCGAAGCCGGGCCGGACAGTTCGTAATCGTTTGAAAAATAATATGTTTATTCGCCGCAGGTCGGCGAGGGGACAGCGCCAGACCACCCCGCTGCGGGCTCAGGCGGATAATCGGTGGGCGAGATCGTCCAGTTCGCGGGCGTTGGCGACGACCTGTTCGGCCAGCAATTCGACGCCGACGTCGCCGAGCCCCAGCGTGTCGAGGACGAATTGCGACGGCCGGTCGTCCTCCGTTGCGCCGATGCCGAGTTTGGCGAGGTGGTGATTGGCGATGAGCAGCAACTGGGGGTAAACGGCGTGTTCACCCCGGTAATCCGGGTCGTGGTGAAAACGAACCGCTGCCGTCAGCGATTCCGGCATTCCCCAGGATTCCATCAGCCAGGCGCCGATCTGATCGTGAGTGACGCCGAGGACGCTTTTCTCGAGTTCGGTCACCCGGACGTCCGGATTCGCCGCAGCGAGCTGATTGAGTAGAAAGAACTCCGGCCGAAACGTGTGACCGAGGACCAGCCGGCCGATGTTCTGCAGCAGTCCGGCCAGGTAGGCGGATCCGCGCTCGGGCCGATCGCGGCCCGGAATCTGAAGTGCGAGCACTTCCATAAGGCGCGCCGCGTACACGGAATGGCGCCAGAACGCGTGCAGTCCCAGCGGACCGTCCTGCGGAATGCGCAGTGCCTTTCCTATCGTCAGCCCCAGGGCCAGATTCAGCACGAAGTCGAAGCCCAGCACCCGGGCGATCGCGGTCTGCACGTCCTTTACACTGCCGGCATACCCGTACAGCGAGGAATTGGCGTAGCGCAGCACCTGCGCCGCCAGCGACGGATCCTGCTCGATCAGTTGCGCGAGCTGGCGGGCGCCGGCAAGCGGACCGGTCGCAAGCTGCAGCATGCGCGCTGCAGTCGCGGGCAACGCGGGCAGTTCGTGAATTTCCTGGACATCGCGTCGGATACGCGCCGGCGTCAGTCGACCGATGCGGTGATCGAGCGTCTCGGTGTCCTGGTCTCCGATCAACGTGCCCAGCGTGACCGCCGATTGCGATATATCCGCATACTCGGCGCCCGCGAACAGCATCCTGAACGCGCTGCCGGTCATTCGGACCAGCGACGTGTGCGAGCCCGGCTCGAACACGACGGTTTCCCGATGTCCCAGCGTGCTGTCGATGATCACGTCCAGTTCGTAGACGGGCGCCAGCGGGGGAAATGACCCGGGTTCGCAATCGTCGAAGACCCTGCGCAGTCGGTCGCCGGGTACGAATTCGAGTTCACGCGCGGTTGTCCGGTGCAGGGCTTCGAAGTCCAGCAGGTGGTCCGCCGGCAGAATCACCATCAGCAGACCTCGTGCGTCGGCCAGCATCACGGCGCGAACCAGGTCGTGCAGTGCAAGCCGGCACGCGCCCGCCGCCTGCGGCAGCGTCGTCGTGCGAGGGTGACGCATGATTTCGTACGGCGTATTCGTGTGCCGCAAAAAGTTGCTAATATTGTTCGGTATTCCCATTTCCATTGCCCCGGTATTACGCCGTTTCTCCCGATGTTCAAAAGCAAATTCCGAACCACTGTTGAAAAATTAAGGAATTTCAGTATCCTGTCACAACTTCGGTAGCGCTGTCCGGTGCGGATGCGTCGAACAAATGACGCATCAGGCGGCCGGCCGGGGGGCGCGGGGCAATCGATACAATCCTGGTTTTGGGAGCAACTCATGGCGGCAGCGAATTTCGAGCAAGGCGACGACCGGCGCAGCCGGTCCCGGGAAAAATTGGCGACGCTGGTGCAGTCGCGCAGCGCGACGTTGTCGCTGTTCACCGAGCTGGCCAAGCAACGACCTTTCAGGCCCGACCCCATTACCGTCGAAGCCCTGCAGGAATTCTGTCAGGCATTGATCGACTACACGGCCAGCGCCCACTTTCAACTATACCGGTACATCGCGGATCGGCTCGAGCGCCGCACCGCCGTGCTGGAAGTGGCCAGTCGCGTCTATCCCAGGATCGCGCAGACCACGGACGCGATTCTGCGCTTTAACGACAAGTACGAAGATCTCGGCGTGGCGCGCCAGGCCGACGAGCTGTTCAACGTCCTGGATGCCGATCTGTCGCGTCTGGGCGAAGCGCTGGCCGAACGCATCCAACTGGAAGACGAAGTGATCGGTGCGCTGGTCGGCCAGACGCACTGACGCGCGGAGCTGTCTGGGAAGACCGCGATTCGTCCGTCACCGCCGCCGACGCGGCGATGTGCCGGTCATTGCGGGCTCAGCGGCGTTTCGCATCAGCGCCTCGGCTTCGTCACGGCTCAGAAACCGCCAGGGCAGGGGGACCAGCCCTGGCACCTTGCGGCGGTACCGGCGGTAACGGTCTCCGTAAACCGCGATCAGCTTGTTCTCTTCCAACCGCGAACCGATCGCCAGATAACCGGTGATCAGCAGATTGCTGAGCAGCAGCGCCGCGTCGGGTTCGCGTGTCCAGAGGATCACCAATCCGAAAAAGTACCAGGGATGACGGACAAACCGATGAAGCCAGGACAGCGTCATCGGCGCCCGATCCTCGCCGTCTGACGCGGCGGTTCGCCATTGTTTCAGGCCGATGAATTCGCCGGTGTCATAGAAGTGCAGGCTGTGGAGAAATCCGAGCGCGGCCAGCAGCGCGAGACCGTCGGCGGTCCAGCGGACCGGCGCCGGGTAATGCCAGAGCTTTCCGCCCGGGTAGGAAAAGAGCAGCCACAACGGACCCGCGAGCAGCAGGGCAGCCGCCGCGTTGTAGAACAGCCGGTAACACCGGTTCATCGCCGGGAAGCGGGTCGCGACCCAGGTCTTGAAGCGCAGGCTGGCTCCGAGCGAGTGAATCACGGCGTAGGACACCCACGACAGCGCCAGCCAGACTAAATGAAGCAGATCGTCGTTCACACGGTCATTGTAATGCCAGCGGTTCCGCTTGCGTGCCCGGCGCGGCAGCGGCTGCCAACCCCGCGCGAATACGCCATCATAGGCCCGCGCCACCGCGACACCGATTCGGAACAAAGGATCTTGCCATGACCCAGGCTGAGAAGCTGGTCGACGAACTGCTGGATATCATGCGCAAGCTGCGCGACCCGGACATCGGGTGTCCCTGGGACGTCCAGCAGAATTTCGATTCGATCGCGCCCTACACCCTGGAAGAGGCCTATGAGGTCGTCGACGCCATAGCGCGGCGCGACCGCGACAATCTGCGCGAGGAACTCGGCGATCTGCTGTTCCAGGTCGTGTACCACGCGCAGATGGCGGAGGAACGGGACTGGTTCGAATTCGACGACGTCGTCCGTCTGATCAACGAGAAGCTGATCCGCCGTCATCCGCACGTGTTCGGCAACGCCGTGGTGGCCGACGCGGCACAGCAGTCGATCGCCTGGGAACGCCACAAGGCGGACGAGCGCGCGGCCGGGCACGAGCGTCCCGGCGTTCTCGACCGGATTCCCAAGGCGCTGCCGGCGCTGGTGCGCGCGCAAAAACTGCAGGCGCGGGCCGCGCGTGTGGGATTCGACTGGGCGGACCGGACCGGCGTGCAGGAAAAACTTCACGAAGAGATCGGCGAACTCGAACAGGCGCTGGCCGCCGGCGGCGCAGCGCAGCAGGCCGCGGACGAACTGGGTGACGTACTGTTCACCTGCGTCAATCTCGCCCGCCATCTGGGCGTCGATGCCGAACAGGCGCTGGCCGCCGCCAACGCCCGGTTCGAGTACCGCTTCCGTGTCATGGAGTCGCTGGCGCCGGAAGGGCGGCCGCTCGACGGGTTGTCGGCCGAACAGTGGGATGCGCTCTGGCGCCAGGCCAAGGCATCCCGGGGCGGTTCCTGAGCGGCACGGCAATCGCCCGCCCGGTGCCAGCGCGGGCGAAATGCAGTAGAGTGTCGCCCGTTGTCGCCCCGGGCACCGCACGCCGGGGTGACGGGCCGGGCGCGGCCGTGTGCGCCGGCTCCGATATCATGCATCCCCTTGGCGCACTGGTCGCCGGCGCCGTCGCTGGCGCGATGTTTGTCTGGATGTTCACGCTGACGCAGCATCGCTGGAAGATCGACGACGTGCTCGGCGTGTGGCCGCTGCACGGATTGTGCGGCGCGTTCGGCGGCATTGCCGCCGGCATTTTCGGGAAGGAGGCGCTGGGCGGCCTCGGCGGCGTTACCATCGCCGCGCAGATGGCCGGTACGCTGCTGGGCGTGGTCATCGCGTTTACGGGCGGCCTGCTGGTCTGCGGCGCGCTGAAATTGCTGATTGGACTGCGGCTCGATCAGGAGCAGGAATATCAGGGCGCGCACCTGAGCATCCACAAGATCAGCGCTTCACCGGCGTTCGACCGCTGACGCGTCGAATGTCCGCCGGACCGAGCGAACAGGCGCCCCGTTGATGGGGCGCTTTTTGCGTTGACGCCCGCGGCGGCTTTGTTTAATGTTCCATGCGACCAACAGGTGCTGACGGCTGTCATTCGATGCGTCAGTGAAACGGGAAGACGGTGCGCCGAGAGCTTTGTTCTCCGGCAATGCCGACGCTGCCCCCGCAACGGTAAGTGAGTCAAGTCAGGTCGTTATGCCACTGTGCTTCGGCATGGGAAGGTGGCCTGGCCCGGTTCAACCACTCACGAGCCCGGAGACCGGCCTGTCGGCGAGCCTCGGGCACGCATCGATCTCATCCGCTTTCTTGAGACTTGCATGATTGCTTGACGCCCTTGCAGCAGCAGGCCTGCCGGCTGGTGGCATGGCGGCCGTGCCTGCAGGTGTCATTCAATAATCGCCACTGCCCGAGTTCCGATTGAGTCCGCACGGGCGGTGCGGTTGAGTGGAGAATGACATGTCGTCAATTGGTCGCGCGCATCTCACCGCGCTGCTGTTTCCGTTTTTCTGTCCGTGCACTCTGCAGGCCGATCAAGTCGCCGGTGAACCGGTCGTCGTCACGGCGACGCGCATCGCCACACCGGCCGACGAATTGGGCAGTTCGGTCACGGTCATCGACCGCGCCGAACTGGAACGTCACCGGTACCGAACCCTGACGCAGGCCTTGCGTGCGGTGCCCGGGGTGAACGTCGTGCAGACCGGGGGCGCCGGCCAACAGGCCTCGGTGTTCATGCGCGGCGGCAGCTCCTCGCACACGCTCGTGTTGATCGACGGCATCGACATCTCCGACCCGTCCAACCCGAGCCGGGCCGTCGATTTCGCGAATCTGTCGCTGGAGGATATCGAGCGCATCGAGGTCGTGCGCGGGCCGCAGAGCACCCTGTTCGGGTCCAACGCCATCGGCGGCGTGGTCAACATCATCACGCGGCGCGGCGCGGCGGGCCCGTCCGGTCAGATGCAGGTGGAGACCGGCAGCGACCGGGAGGGAAACGAGCAGGTGTCTCTGTCCGCCGGCGCCGACGCTGCCGATTTCTCCCTGGGGCTGAGTCATCGCAGCACCCACGGCGACTCGGTCACGCCCGCCCGTCTGCGCGCGGGCGCACCCGCGGAGGCCGATTCGAACCGGAGCTACGGCGCGACGCTGCAGGCCGGCGTGCGGCCCGCGCGAAATCTGAAACTGCGGTTCGTCGGCCGCTGGCTGGAATCGACCACGGGCATCGATCCCGAGGTGGGGCCGTTTGACCCGCCGAACTTTCAGTTCAATACGGCGGAAGACGGCGACGCGCGGCTGGAGAGCCGCGATTATTTCCTGCGTACGGAGGCGGTGCTGTCGCTGCTCGACGGTTTATGGGACGCCACGGCTTCGGCATCGTACACGCACTACGACCGCCGCACGCTCAACGACCGGGTCGATCCCCTGCAGACGCTGGAGCGCGTGCACTTCGTCGGCGGGAATACGGAACTGGTCGTGCAGAACGATCTGTACCTGTCCGAAACCGGCACGCTGACGCTGGGCGTGGGCACGAAGCGGGAAGACATGGACGCCAGCGGTTTCCGGGATTTTTCGTCCTCATTCGTCATCAGCGAGAACAGCCGCGCGAATGCGCGGACGAATTACGCTTTCCTGCAGGACCAGTTCTCGCTCGCCGGGCGGCTGTTCGGCACGGCCGGGCTGCGCTTTGACGATCACGAGGACTTCGGCGGTGAACTGACCTGGCGCGTGACATCCGTTTACAAGCTCCGCGATGACGCCACGCGGGTGACCGCCAGCGCGGGTACCGGATTCCGCGCCCCTTCGCTGTTCGAACTGTACGGATTTTCCCCCAACAATTTCGGGTCCGCGTATCGCGGCAATCCGCACCTGGACCCCGAAACCAGCTTCGGCTGGGACGCCGGCGTCCAGCACGCGTTCTGGCAGGACCGCGTAGACGCCGGCCTGACCTGGTTCGACAACCGTATCGACGGCCTCATCCAGACGGTCACCGACGCCGGGTTCAACCAGACTTCAGAGAACGTCGACAAGGTCCGGATCAGGGGCGTGGAGGTTTCGCTCGATCTGAATCCGGCGCCGGCGCTCTCGGCACACCTGACCTATACCTTGCAGGACCTGGACCAAAAAGACAGGACCAGCGACACGCAGGTGCTGCGGCGCCCCAATCAGCAGGGGGGCCTCGATCTGACGCTCGTACTGGGCAGCCGGGCCGACCTGGTCTTCGAGCTGGATTATGTCGGCGACCGCAAGGACGTTCATACGCTCGTATAATTCCGCGGCCACGATCAAGGTCAGAGATTACACGACCGCCGGCCTGGTATTAAACTATCGCCTGGATCCGTCGTGGCGTCTGTTCGGCAGGGTCAGCAACCTGACGGACGCGCACTACGAACCGGCCGACGGATTCGCGGCGCCGGATCGCAGCGTACTGGTCGGCGCCGAACTGAAGCTGTAGGCCGGCTTTCACGAAGCGCATCCGGCAGGCGCCGTGGATCTGGACAGGATGAACAAGCACTCACGAGGTTCGGACACATTGATTGACTGGCACCCGTTTCCGTCCGCCGAGGATGTGGCGGCCGACGCGGCGGCGCGCATCGGCCGCGCCGCCGAACGCGCGATCGAAGATCATCGGCAGTTCCGCATCGTGCTCGCCGGCGGGCGCACGCCCGAGCTGTGCTACCGGCATCTCGCGGACCTGACCACCGACTGGACCTGCTGGCAGATCTATTTCGGCGACGAGCGGTGTCTGCAGCCGGGGCATCCGGACCGCAACAGCACATTGGTCGAGCGTTCACTGCTGGACCTTGCGTCGGTGCCGCCGCACAACGTTCATCGCATACCGGCCGAACTGGGGCCTGAAGAAGGCGCCGGCCGCTACGAGTCCGTCGTCGCGGATGCATTGCCGTTCGACCTGATCATTGCCGGCATTGGTGAAGACGGCCACACCGCCAGCCTTTTCCCGGGACATGTCTGCCCGCCGGGCCGGCTTGCGATACCGGTGCAGCATGCGCCGAAGCCGCCGGAAGAGCGCGTCAGCCTGAGTTTCGACGCGCTGCGCAGCACCCGGCGGATTCTGGTGCTGGTTACCGGCGCGTCCAAGCGCGCTGCGGTCGCAAAATGGCGTGCCGGCGAAGACTTGCCGATCAGCGCCTTATGCCAGGATATCGCTACCGACGTGCTGTTCGACCAGGCGGCCGTATCGGACTGAGTCGCGTTCAGTGTATGCTGGCCTCATGGTTTCAGGGCACAGCACCATTGCCACCACCGCCGGGCTGATCGCACGTACGCTGTCGGAGTACGGGTGCGACTGCGAGACGCTGTTCGCGCGCGCGGGTCTGGACAGGACGGTTATGTCCGATCCCGGCGCCCGCTATCCCTCGCGCAAGATGCAGACATTGTGGCGCCTCGCCTTGAAGAGCACGGGCGATCCCTGTTTCGGCATCAGCGTCGCCGAACACATGCAACCCGGTGCCATGTACGGTCTGGGCTTCGCCTGGCTGGCCAGCGACACGCTGCTCGACGCGCTGGAGCGACTGGTCCGCTATCAGCGGGCGTTGTCCACGATTGCGCGCTGCAGTCTCGAACGGGAGGGCGACGACGTGCGGCTGGTGGTGGGTGCGGTGACACCGGGCGTTTCCATTGCGCATGCCACCATCGACATGGCGATGGCGGTGACGGTGCGTATGTGCCGCCTGTCTTACGGCCCCGACTTCGTGCCCGCGCGGGTGACGATGCGCCGGCCGCGCCCGGATTGCGCCGAGCGATTCAGGACCGTATTCGGCGTGGATGTCGTGTTTGGCGCGGCGCAGAACCTCATCTGCTTCGATCGAGAATCCCTGTCGGTGCGCCTGCCGCATGCCAGCTCGGAACTCGCGCGCGCCAACGACCGAGTGGTGATCGAATACCTCGATCGTTTCGATCGCAGCCAGGTGTCCATGCGCGCGCGCGCTTGGTTGATCGAGCAGTTGCCGTCGGGTCACCCGACGCAGAGCCTGCTTGCGCGGTCGCTCCATATGAGCGTCCGCAACCTGCAGCGCAGGCTGCAGGAAGAACAGACCTCGTTCAAGGTGCTGCTGGACGAAACGCGCCGCGAACTGGCCAAGCAATATGTGCGCGAAGCGCACCGCCCGATCGGCGAAATCACCTATCTGCTGGGTTTTTCCGAGGTGAGCAATTTTACGCGGGCGTTCCGGCGCTGGACCGGTATGTCGCCGAACGAATACCGGCGCGCGGCGTGACACGGGCCCCGTCGTCGGGGTTCCCGGCACCCGCGCCGGTCGCTTCCTGTCCTGAAGGGGGGCCAACGTTGCCGGCCGGGGCATTCAGGCGCTGCGCGCGCCGACAACTTCTTCACGCGCGATCGAAAGCACTTCCGGCGCCACGATGCCGACACGGGACTGGCTGCCGCTGATCCGCGTCAGCGTAATGCGGATGGGGCCTAGCTCGAACAACTCGCGCACCGTCATGTCCGGGCGCATCGTTTCCGCGGGATAGATGAAGATGGATTCCCCGACCCGTCGAGTAAGTACCAGCATGATTGCCTCCTGAATCGTTCGCCGGACGAGACTTTATTACACATGATCGACGATAACTCTGAGGAGCGGCAGGACGTTAATCCCGGCGCGCCATTCTCTTGGCTCCAGGAATCAGGACTGCGCGTGTAACGGGAAGGCGGGTCGGGAAACCGGCGCCACGGCCGGCAATACAGCGCAAATTGGTCGGGGTGACAGGATTTGAACCTACGACCCCCGCCTCCCGAAGGCGGTGCTCTACCAGGCTGAGCTACACCCCGAAATAAGAAACCTGCCACTCAGTACGTGCGGTTCACCGAGAATTCCGCCAGTCCGAACAAGGCATCCTTATAGGGTCCGGGCGGCAGCGGCGCCAGCGCCCTGATGGCCAGGTCGGCCTCGTCCTGAGCGGCCTGCGAAGTGTACGCGATGGCTCCAGTCGATTCAATCGCCTCCAGGACGCTGTCCAGTTGACCGGCACCGCCCTGTTCAATGGCCTTGCGGATGGCCGCGGCCTGCGCCGGCGTCCCCTGTCGCATCGCATGGATCAGCGGCAGGGTGGGTTTGCCCTCGGCGAGGTCGTCGCCGACGTTCTTGCCGATCTCCTCGGCGGAAGACATGTAATCCAGCGCGTCGTCGATCAACTGGAAGGCCGTGCCCAGATGCATCCCGAACCGGGCCAGGCCGTCTTCGACTTCGCTGCTCTGGCCGCCCAGCACCGCGCCGAGTTGCGCGGAAGCCTCGAACAGCTTGGCGGTCTTGTAGCGGATAACGTCCCGGTAGCGCTGCTCGGTGGTGTCGGGGTCATGACAGTTCAGCAGTTGCAGCACCTCGCCTTCGGCGATGGTGTTGGTGGTCTTGGCCATGACTTCCATGACCCGCATACTGCCGATGCTCACCATCATTTCGAATGCGCGTGAATAGAGAAAGTCGCCGACCAGTACCGCCGCCTCGTTGCCCCAAAGCGCGTTGGCCGTCTGCCGGCCGCGGCGCAGCTCCGACGTATCCACCACGTCGTCGTGCAGCAGCGTCGCCGTGTGTATGAATTCGATGACCGATGCAAGCTCGATAGGGTGGCCGCCCTGGCAGTCGCAGGCGCGCGCCGAAAGCAGTACCAGGAGGGGGCGGATGCGCTTGCCGCCGCTGCTGACGATGTAGCGCCCCAGCTCATTGATCAGTGCGACGTTCTGACTGCAGGCGTTCGAGGATGAATCGGTCGACCGCCTCCGAGTCGCTTCGCACCAACTGGCGAATCTGCTCGATCTGTGATTTTACTGATTGTTTTTTAAGAACTTCCTGCATATTTTTATGTCGGCGAAAAGCTCCTGTCGAGGTACTAGTCTAACCACGCTGCGGCTTCCGCGCCATCCTGGGGCCCGATTGACCTTGTCGGTGAGTCTCAGTAGAATTCCCGCTCTTTTGAAGCGCTGTCAGTATTTTGGAGATTCAGCCATGTATGCGGTTATCGTATCCGGCGGGAAACAGTACAGGGTCGCCCAGGGCGACAAGGTCCGGGTGGAGAAGCTGGAGGCCGCCGAAGGCGATGCGGTCGAACTGGACAAGGTGCTGATGATCGCCGACGGCGACAATATCAAGATCGGCGCGCCGTACGTGTCCGGCGGCAAGGTCACGGCGCGGGTCAGCGGGCACGGTCGCGGCGAGAAGGTCGAAATCATCAAATTCCGCCGGCGCAAGCACTACATGAAACGCCAGGGCCATCGTCAGGCGTACACCGAACTGGAAATCACCGGCATCTCGGCATAACGGTTCGCTGGAACAGAGGTAATTCCACATGGCACACAAGAAAGCAGGCGGCAGTACCCGTAACGGCCGCGACTCCGAATCCAAACGACTGGGCGTCAAGCGCTACGGTGGCGAGTCGGTGCTCGCCGGCAACATCCTCGTGCGGCAGCGTGGCACCCAGTTTCACCCCGGCGTCAACGTCGGGTGCGGCAAGGACCACACGCTGTTTGCCAAGGCCGACGGCGTGGTGAAGTTCGTCACGCGCGGGCAGCGCAACCGGAAATTCGTGGATGTCGTAGCGGGCTGATCCGCGCCGGCTGGCAGCCAAGAGGCCCCGTCAGTGTACGGGGCTTTTTTGTGGCTGCCGACAGGCCGGGCAGCACCCGGAATCGCACACGTCATGAAATTCATCGACGAAGTCAGTATCCAGGTCAAGGGCGGCGACGGCGGCGGCGGTTGTGTCAGCTTTCGCCGCGAAAAGTATATCCCGTTCGGCGGACCGGACGGGGGCGACGGCGGTGACGGCGGCAGCGTGTGGCTGGTCGCGGACGCGGAGCTGAATACATTGGCGGACTTTCGCTACACGCGGCGTTTCGACGCCGAACGCGGCGAGAACGGACGCGGCCGCAACTGCACCGGAAAGAGCGGCGAGGACCGTCTGATCCCCGTGCCGGTGGGCACGCTGGTCCGCGACGAAGAGACCGATGAAACGATGGGCGACCTGGTGCGGCCCGGCCAGCAACTGCTGGTGGCGCGCGGCGGATTCCACGGCATCGGCAATGCGCGCTACAAGAGTTCGACCAACCGCGCGCCGCGCCAGTCCAAGCCGGGCACACCGGGTGAGCAGCGCCGCCTGCACCTCGAACTCACACTGCTGGCCGACGTCGGACTGCTAGGAAAGCCCAATGCCGGCAAATCCACCCTGATCCGTGCGATCTCCGCGGCGCGTCCCAAGGTCGCCGATTACCCGTTCACCACGCTCTATCCCAACCTCGGCGTGGTGCGGGTCGGCGCGCACCAGAGCTTCGTGGTCGCCGACATTCCGGGGCTGATCGAGGGAGCGGCCGAAGGTGCCGGTCTCGGCGTACAATTTCTCAAGCATCTGTCGCGCACCGGCCTGCTGCTGCACCTGGTCGACATCGCGCCGGCCGACGGCGGCGACCCGGTCGACGACGTCAAAGGCATCGCGCGCGAGCTTGGCTACTTCAGTACCGAACTGGGGCGACGCGAGCGCTGGCTGGTGCTCAACAAAACCGACCTGTTCGAACCCGCCGCCGCCGCAGCCGTATGCGCGGACATTGTCGGGCGCTTGCAGTGGACGGGGCCAGCGTTTCAAATATCCGCACTGGGCAACCAAGGTTGCGATGAACTGGTCAGGGCGATCATGACTTATCTGGAACAGAGGCGCGAGGCGCCGCCGGAGGAGGCCGCGCGATGACCGCCGGCGCTCATGACGTGGCCGCCGGCAGGCGCTGGGTCGTGAAAATCGGCAGTTCGCTGCTGACGGCCAACGGCGTCGGCCTCGATATCGGTGCTATGCAGGACTGGGTGGCGCAGATCGCGGGATTTCGCAAGGCGGGCCGCGAGGTCGTGCTGGTGTCGTCCGGCGCGGTTGTCGAAGGCATGTGTCGTCTGGGCTGGACCACGCGCCCCAACGAACTCTACGCCTTGCAGGCCGCCGCCGCGGTCGGCCAGATGGGTCTGGTGCAGGCGTACGAGTCCTGTTTTCAACGACACGCGATTCATACCGCGCAGGTCCTGCTGACGCACGACGACCTGACCAATCGCACGCGCTATCTCAACGCCCGCAGCACGCTGAAGAAGCTGTTGAGCCTCGGCGTGCTGCCGGTGGTGAACGAAAACGACACTGTGGCCTGCGACGAACTGCGCTTCGGCGATAACGACACGCTGGCGGCGCTGGTCGCCAATCTGGTCGAAGCCGACGTACTCGTGATTCTGACCGATCAGGCGGGACTCTACGACCGCGATCCGCGTGCCGACGCAGGCGCCACGCTGATGTGCGACGTGCAGGCCGCCGATCCGGCACTGGTGGCCATGGCCGGCGCTACGAGCAGCAGCGGGCTGGGCCGCGGCGGTATGGCGACCAAGGTACGCGCGGCGGAACTGGCGGCGCGGTCCGGCGCGACCACCTGGGTGGCGAGCGGATCGGAACCCGATGTGCTGACCCGGCTGCTCGCGGGCGAGGCGCTGGGCACGCGCTTCCACGCTGCACGCGGGCGCCTGGTCGCGCGCAAACAGTGGCTGGCCGGTCATCTGCAGGTCAAGGGACGCCTGACGCTGGACGACGGGGCGGTCCGCGTGCTGCGCCAGTCGGGGTCCAGTCTCCTGCCGGTTGGTGTTACGGCGGTCGACGGTCTGTTCAAGCGCGGCGAGGTGGTCAGTTGCCATGCGCCCAACGGCGACGGCGTCGCGCGGGGGCTGGTCAACTACAGCGCCGACGAGGTACGGAAAATCATGGGCAAGCCCAGCGACCGGATTCAGACCATTCTGGGCTACGTCGACGAACCCGAGCTGATCCATCGCGACAATCTGGTGCTGCTGTGAGGGCCGGGCCGCGACCGACAAAAAAGCCGGTCGAAGACCGGCTTTCGCAAGACCGCGTCAGGGGTGGGTCATCCGGCCTGGATCGCGCGGATGCGCTGATTGAGGCGGCTCTTGTGGCGCGCCGCCTTGTTCTTGTGAATCAAGCCCTTGCCGGTCATGCTGTCGATGATCGGCACGGCTTTGCGGTAGGCCTCGCCGGCAGCCTGGGCGTCACCGGCCGTCACGGCCTTGAGAACGTTCTTGATATAGGTGCGCAGCATCGAACGCTGTCCGGCGTTACGCAGACGACTGTTCACCGCCTGGCGTGCGCGCTTTCTTGCCTGTGCCGTGTTAGCCAAGGTAAAACTCCGGGTCGAAATATGAGAAAGCGCGGAAGTCTGCTAGGTTTCGCCGCAATTGTCAATCCGGCCGGCGCGCGGAGGGGCCGGTGAGCGGTTCGGCCATCCGCAACACGCTCGTCGTCGGGTCCATGACGCTGGTCTCCCGGGTTCTGGGCATGGTCCGGGACATGGTGTTCGCACGGCTTGGGGTCGGGGTCGGGATGGACGCCTTTTTTGTGGCGTTCAAGATCCCCAATTTCATGCGCCGCCTGTTCGCGGAGGGCGCCTTCTCGCAGGCCTTCGTGCCGGTACTCACTGAATACAAGGCCACCCGGTCACCGGGCGACGTGCAATTCCTGGTCGACCGGGTGGCCGGTACCCTGGCCGGGAGCCTGGGGCTGCTGACGCTCGCAGGGATGCTGGCCACCCCGTTGCTGGTGGTGTTGTTCGCGCCGGGTTTTCTCGACGATCCGGTCAAATTCGATCTGACGGCGTTCATGCTGCGCCTGACCTTTCCCTATCTCCTGTTCATGGCGCTGGTGGCGTTCGCCGCAGGCATCCTGAACAGTTACGGCCGCTTCGGCATGGCGGCGCTCGCACCGGTCTGGCTCAATGTCGTCCTGATCGTCGCTGCGCTTTGGGTGGCGCCGAAGCTGGATCGGCCGGTGCTCGCGCTGGCCGCCGGCGTGCTGGTCGCGGGTCCGGTGCAGTTGGTGTTTCTGCTGCCGGCGCTGCGTCATCTGACGCTGCTGCCGCGGCCGCGCTGGGGGTGGAAGGACCCCGGCGTGCGCAAGGTGTTGCGACTGATGGGGCCCGGTATCCTCGGCAGTTCGGTGGCCCAGATCAACCTGTTGTTCGACACGTTGATCGCGTCCTTTCTGGTCACCGGCAGCGTGAGCTGGCTCTATTACGCCGACCGGCTGGTCGAGTTTCCGCTGGGGATTTTCGGCGTGGCGCTGGGCACGGTGATACTGCCGATGCTCGCAACCCGGCACGCCAAAGGCGAACAGACGGCGTTTTCCGCGACGCTCGACAAGGGCTTGCGGTGGGTGTTGCTGATCGGTCTGCCGGCGACGGTCGGCCTTGTGGTGCTCGCGAGGCCGGCCGTGGCAACACTGTTCCAGTACGGCGACTTCGAGCGCGTGGACGTCGAGATGTCCGGCCTGGCCCTGGTCGCCTTTGGCATCGGTCTGCCGGGATTCATGTTGGTCAAGATCCTGGCGCCGGCATTCTATGCGCGGCAGGACACGCGTACGCCCGTGCGGGTGGCCGTGACCGCGATGATCGCCAATATGGTGCTGAATCTGCTGTTCGCGGTGCCCATGGTGCTGCTCGGCGTCACCGGCGCGCATGCCGGGCTTGCGCTGGCGACCGCGCTGGCGAGTTATCTGAACGCCGGTCAGTTGTATTGGCGGTTGCGCGCAAGCGCTATCTATCTGCCGCAGCCGGGCTGGCGGGTGTTCTATGTCAGACTCGGCACCGGCTGTGCCGTGCTGGCCGGTGCGCTGTTGGCCGGAACGCCCGACCTGCCGGCATGGCTGGCCATGCCGGGGCCGGCGCGTGCACTGGTACTGGGCGGGTGGATAACCGGCGGCGTGGCACTCTATCTGGTGACGCTGCGCCTTACCGGTGTGAAGCTTTCAGTGTTGTGGGCGCCGGGTCGCAGCGGCTGATGGGCCATGACAACGATCGTCCAACCGTTATAATCGCAGGTTTGGGGTGGTCGAATCGGGCTTGCGTCGGACGATGGAGCTTATCAGGGGTCTGCACAATTTGCGGCCGCGGCACCGTGGCTGTGTGGCGACCATCGGCAATTTCGATGGCGTCCACCGCGGGCATCAGGCGGTGCTGGATCAGCTCAGGCGGCACGCGGCGCGACTGCAGGTGCCCGCCTGCGTGATCTGTTTCGAGCCGACACCGCAGGAATATTTTCTCGGCGAAGCGGCGCCCGCGCGGTTGAGCCGCCTGCGCGAAAAGCTGGCCGCGTTCAAACAACACGACATCGACCGGGTGCTGTGTCTGCAGTTTGGCGTTGCGCTTGCCGCGATGGAGCCGGATGACTTCATTGCGCGCATCATCGTCGACGGTCTGGGTGTTAGGCACTTGGTGGTCGGCGACGACTTCCGGTTTGGCCGCGAGCGCCGGGGTGATTTTGCGCTGCTGGCACGGCGCGGCGAACAGGTGGGCTTTCCGGTGGAGAAGACGACTACCTTTATCGAGGACGGCCAGCGCGTCAGCAGCACGCGCGTGCGCGAGGCGCTGGCGGTCGCCGCGTTCGATCAGGCCGCGCAGTTGATCGGCGCGCGTTACCGGATTTGCGGGCGGGTGGCGCCGGGTGACCGGCGCGGGCGGTCGCTCGGATTTCCCACCGCCAACGTCTATCTTCACCGGAGCACCACGCCTCTGTCCGGCGTGTTTGCGGTCAAGCTGCACGGCGTGGAGCGCTATCCCCTGCCGGGCGTCGCCAATCTGGGGGTGCGGCCGACGGTGTGCGGGCGGCGGCGGATGCTGGAGGTTCATCTGTTCGATTTCAACCGTTCGATCTACGGCGTTCACGTCGAAGTGGAATTTTACAGAAAATTGCGCGACGAGAAGAAATTCGAATCGCTCGAAACGCTGAGACAGCAGATAGGACTGGATGTGCTGGCCGCGCGTGAATACTTCGACCCGAGTACCCGCGCGGTCTGACTGGCGCGGCATGCGCGCGACCGGCAAGTAATGGATAAGCGATGTGAGTGACTATAAAGCGACTCTGAATCTCCCTCAAACGGATTTCCCAATGAAGGCCGGCCTCGCCACGCGTGAAGTGGAGATACTTGCGCATTGGGAGACGCTTGGTCTCTATGCCAAGATGCGCGAGGAGGCTGCCGGCCGCCCGCTGTTCGTGCTGCACGACGGCCCGCCTTATGCCAATGGCGAGATTCACATCGGCCACGCCGTCAACAAGATTCTCAAGGATATTATCGTCAAGAGCAGAACGCTTGGCGGATATGACGCACCCTACGTACCGGGCTGGGACTGTCACGGTCTGCCGATCGAGCTGAACGTCGAGAAGAAATTCGGCAAGGTTGGCCAGAAGATCGACGCCGCGACCTTTCGCGCCAGATGCCGCGAGTACGCCCAGGCGCAGATGGAGGGGCAGCGCAGCGATTTCATCCGGCTCGGCGTGTTCGGCGACTGGCGGCGCCCTTATCTGACCATGGAGTACCAGGTGGAGGCGAATATCTGCCGCGCGCTCGGCAGGATCGCGGCCAACGGGCATCTCGACAAGGGATATAAACCGGTGCACTGGTGTACGGATTGCGGGTCGGCGCTGGCCGAGGCCGAGGTCGAATACGAAGAACGCACCTCGCCTGCCATCGACGTGCGTTTCCCGATCGCCGACGAGGAAGCGATGCTGAGCCGGTGTCACCATGCCGAGGACAAGGGGCAGGGGCCCGCCTCGGTCGTGATCTGGACGACCACGCCCTGGACGCTTCCGGCCAACCGCGCCGTCGCCGTGCATCCCGCGCTGGATTACGTTTTGGTCCAGGCGGACGTGGGTCAGGGCCCGGAGCGCCTGATTCTTGCCGAAGCGCTGCTGAAAGACGCCATGGCGCGCTATGACTGCGAGCGTTATCGCGTACTGGCCTACTGTCGCGGAGAGGTGCTCGAACACCTCAAGCTCAGGCATCCCTTTTATGACCGCCAAGTCCCCGTTATCCTGGGCGACCACGTGACCACCGAGGCCGGTACCGGCGCCGTGCATACCGCGCCCGGTCACGGACAGGAGGACTACGTGGTTGGCAGTCGCTATGGGCTGCCGGTCGACAACCCGGTCGGGCCCACCGGTGTATTCGTCGAAGGCACGCCGCTGTTTGCCGGGCAGCACGTGTTTGCCGCCAATGGTCAGGTGGTCGAGACGTTGAAAGCCCGGGGAGCGCTGGTGCGCGAGCGGGCGTTGCGGCACAGCTATCCGCACTGCTGGCGACATAAGACGCCGATCATTTTCCGGGCGACGCCCCAGTGGTTCATCAGCATGGACCAGCACGGACTGCGCGAAGGTGCGCTGGCGGCCATCGGCAACGTCGAGTGGTTGCCCGACTGGGGTCGCGCGCGCATCGACGGCATGGTGCGGACCCGACCTGACTGGTGTATTTCGCGGCAACGTGCCTGGGGTGTGCCGATCACCTTGTTCGTGCACCGCAAGACCGGCGCTCTGCACCCGCAGACCGACCGCCTGATCGAGGAAGTCGCGCTGCGCGTCGAGCGGCGAGGCATCGACGCCTGGTTCGACATCGATGTCACCGAGCTGTTGGGCACTGAGGCGGGCGACTACGAAAAAGTCACCGATACGCTGGATGTCTGGTTCGATTCCGGTACCACGCATTTCAGCATTCTGCAGCACCGCCGCGAACTACGTTTTCCGGCTGACCTCTACCTGGAGGGTTCCGACCAGCACCGCGGCTGGTTCCAGTCGTCGCTGTTAAGTTCGGTCGCCATGCACGGCAAGGCACCCTATCGGCAGGTGTTGACTCACGGATTTACCGTCGACGCCAAAGGGCAGAAGATGTCCAAGTCCAAAGGCAACGTCGTGGCGCCGCAGAAAGTGGTCAACAGTCTGGGCGCCGACATTCTGCGTCTGTGGGTGGCGGCGACCGACTACCGCGGCGAAATGAGCGTCTCGGACGAAATCCTCAAGCGTACGGCCGACGGGTATCGGCGTATCCGCAACACCATGCGTTTCCTGCTCGCCAACATGGTCGGTTTCGACCCGATGGAGCACGCCCTCGCGCCGGAGGAGATGCTGATGCTCGACCGCTGGGTGGTCGAGCGCGCGCGGCTGTTGCAGGCCGAGATCGTCGGCTGGTATGAGTGCTACGAATTCCACCATATCTATCAGCGCGTCCATAATTTCTGCTCGGTGGACCTGGGCAGTTTCTACCTCGACATCATCAAGGACCGGCAGTATACGACGCAGCGCGACAGTGTCGCGCGGCGGTCGGCGCAAACGGCGCTTTATTTGGTCGCCGAGGCGATGGTGCGCTGGCTCGCGCCCATACTCAGTTTCACCGCGGAGGAGATCTGGCTATTCCTTCCCGGCGAGCGCGAGGAATCGGTGTTTCTGGAGACCTGGTTCGTATTGCCAGAAATGTTTCTCGCTGGCGAATCCGAATCCCAACGGTTCGGGATGACCTACTGGGACACCATCCTGCTGGTGCGCGAAGCCGTCAGCAAGGAACTTGAAAAGCTGCGCGTGTCCGGGGCGATCGGTTCGTCACTGGACGCCGAAGTGGATTTGTATGTGGATGGCGCACTGCTCGAACAGCTACAGCGACTGAACGACGAGCTGCGCTTCGTGTTGATCACCTCGTACGCCAAAGCGCAAGCGGGTCCGGCGCATCAGGCCGTTCTGGAGGTGCCCGTCGCCGGCCAGACGCTGGGTATTGCCGCCAGGGCGTCGTCCTATCCGAAATGCGTCCGCTGCTGGCACCACCGCGAAGACGTCGGCGATGATGCCGATCACCCGGGCCTGTGCGGGCGTTGTGTGCAGAACGTGACCGGTGCCGGCGAACGGCGTGTCTACGCCTGACGGGCCCGCATAATGTGGTTCATGTGGTTGGCATTATCCGGGGTCGTGGTCTTGGTTGACCAGATCACGAAACACCTGGCCGACAACACGCTGGTTTATGCGGAACCGGTTGCCATCGTGCCGTCGTTCAACCTGACGCTGCTGTACAACAAGGGCGCGGCGTTCAGTTTTCTGAACGATGCCTCGGGCTGGCAGCGCTGGTTCTTCGTGCTCATCGCTCTAGCCGCCATCGGGTTCATTCTGTACTGGCTCAAGCGGCTCGGGCCGGGCCAGCGGTGGACGGCGTTCGGTCTGGCACTGGTGCTGGGTGGCGCCGTCGGCAATCTCATCGATCGGCTGACGTTCGGATACGTAATCGACTTCATACAACTCTATTACCGGGACTTTTATTGGCCTGCATTCAATATCGCCGATTCCGCCATTACCGTGGGCGTAGCCGCACTGATTTTGCAGAGTCTCTTTCATCGTGCGGAGGAAACCTGAGTGCAGATCGGCATGGGTTCGACGGTTACGCTGCACTACTCGTTGGCGTTCAGGGACGGCACGGTCGTGGCCAGCAGCTTCTGGGAAGAACCGCTCTGCATCACTATCGGCGAGGGTGCGCTGCACAGAACGCTCGAACTGGCGCTGCTGGGTCTGAGGGCGGGCCAGACCCAGGCGCTCGCCTTGATGCCGGGGCAGGCGTTCGGCGAGCGTGACGCCGCGGCGGAGTGCTGGATGCCCAGGAAGGCGTTTCCGGCGGACATCGCACTGGAAGTTGGATCGATTGTCGAGTTTGACGGGCCTGATGGAAAAGCTCTGACCGGTGCCTTGATGGACGTTCGAGCCGGACCGTGTGCTGGTGGATTTCAATCATCCGCTCGCGGGGCACGAAGTTATCTACCGCGTGGAGATCCTTTCAGTTGAAAGCCCGACCAACGATGCACTGGATTCTGATTAGCATCATGGGCGTCATGGAAACGGTCATGTGCGCAGCGAGCCACTGAATGGATATCCTGCTTGCCAATCCCCGCGGCTTCTGCGCAGGTGTCGACCGGGCGATCGAAATCGTCGAACGAGCGCTCGCACTGTTCGGCGCACCGATCTATGTGCGTCACGAGGTCGTGCACAACCGCTTTGTCGTCGAAGGTCTGCGCCGCAAGGGTGCGGTATTCGTCGATGAATTGGACGAGGTGCCGGAAGGTGAGACGGTTATCTTCAGCGCGCACGGCGTGCCGCCCGCCGTGCGCGCGGCGGCACAGAAGCGGCACCTGAAGGTGTTCGATGCGACCTGTCCGCTGGTCACCAAAGTCCATCTGGAGGTCGTCAGGTTCAGCCAGGCCGGCAAGGAGTGCATCCTGATCGGACACGCCGGACATCCGGAGGTGGAAGGCACCATGGGCCAGTACGACCGGAGTTTCGGCGGCGACATGTACCTGGTCGAGACGCCGGATGACGTCGCCGGGCTGAAAATCCGCAATCCGCTGGCGCTTGCCTACGTTACTCAGACCACGCTTTCCGTCGACGATACGTCGCGGGTGATCGATACGCTGCGGGAACGGTTCCCGGCCATCGAAGGGCCGAAGAAAAGCGATATCTGCTACGCCACCCAGAACCGCCAGGACGCGGTCGGGTCGCTGGCCGGGAAAGTCGACGTCGTACTGGTCGTCGGTTCACCCAACAGTTCGAATTCCAATCGGTTGAGGGAGCTGGCGGAACAGCAGGGTACCAAGGCTTATTTGGTCGACGACCCCGAAGCCATTGATCCCGACTGGCTGCACGGGTGCGGTTCCGTCGGCGTGACGGCGGGCGCGTCCGCGCCCGAGGCGCTGGTTCGCAGGGTGATCGACAGGCTGTCGGACTTGGGAGCTTCCGCGGTCGTCGAGGAGAGTGGGCGCAGAGAGGATATTACCTTTTCCTTGCCCGTGGAGTTGCGGTAGGAACGTATTCTACCAGCACTCGGAGGCGGAGCCCGTCCCCCCCGTAATGTCCTTCTTCCCTGTCTGCGTAAGCGTGAGTGTGCCACAACGTGTATCTGAGGTCTGGCCGTTCTGAGGTACGGCCTGCAACGTATAGGTCTGTGCGCCCAAGGTTCCTGCCACAAAGCTGATTTGGTAGAACGTCATCCCGCCGTCGTGCGGCGAAACGGTGAACGGCAACGCTATGGCTGCGCCGCCAGCATCAACGTTATAGGCCCCGGCAGCGGTGTAATTCCTTTCCAGGAACTGCGCCAGCTCCATCAGGTCCGCCTTGGCGTTGCCCCGGCGCGTCTTGCGCACCTGATCCTGATAGGCCGGATAGGCTACGGTCGCCAGTATTGCGACAATCGCGACCGCGATCATCAGCTCGATCAGGGTAAAGCCCCCGCTGCGCATTTTCGTCTTCATGGTCGGCTCCGGTTAGTCCACTTCGATCCATACTTCATCGACGACTGGCGGTGAACTTTGGGCAGACGGCGAAAGATGAAGGCTGACCTTTGTTCCGGTAGTCAGGTCTCCGATATCGGCGGACTGGCCGCTCGCGGGTGCGTGTACCACAAGCGCTGTGGCAAGTCGGAAGTAGTCACCTTTGACAACGACTATTCTCTGACTGACGTTTATCTGTTCGATGTAGCCTGTGCGGCGATTGTCGTCCGCATTCGCGATCCAGGCGCTGGTCAGCAACACGAACAGCATCCCTGTCGCCAGGATGGATTTGCTGGATTTCATGTCGTCATTCCTCATGGTGAATATCGGTTGTTTCAACGTAACTGCCGCCAGGACTGGCGTCCGGTGTTGCCGGCGCCTTTTTCCACCACATGCAGGATGTTGCCGCTGGATCCGCTGATGTATTTGTGCTCGATATCGCCGGCCTCGACGATAGTCGGCGCACTGATGATCTCGTCAAAGCGAACTCCGCTGACCGGATACGGGTTGCCGTTGCTCGAAACGAAGTCGCTGCTGTCGATCTTGCCGTCACCGTTCAGATCGAACACCGAGTAGGCAAAGCGGCCGCCGTTGATGGCGTCGAGTTCCATTAGCCAGCCTTCGCCGCCGTAACCACAGCGGTCGGCGTTCGGAATGAGTGTACTGAAGATGACACGGCCCTGGGTGACAAGCGGGTCGACGATCAGGCGTTCGCCCTCCGGGGTCCAGGTCGTGACCCCGGCGCTGGTGGTCGGTTTTTCCAGGTCCAGGTACCACCCGTTCACGCTGCCGTAGTCGACCGCGTTATTCGATACCACACGTATGTCGAAGGTCTGGGTACCGAATACCTGATTGGTAAGCTGCACGTCGATGGTCTGCTGCTGCAGGTCGCCGCGCCCGGAAACGGTCAGGTCCTTGTCCCGAACGCCATAGAACGTGTTGATGGCCGGCGATGCAGGAACAATGTTGTCGCCCACTTCGAAGAACTTGCCTGTCCCAAAGTAGACCATGTAACCACCGTCCGGGTAAATGCCAACGGCGGGACGATCCGTGATCGGTTGCACGTTGCCCGACGCGTCCACGGCGGTAAACAGCGGGTCGTTGACAGTACCAGCGCCGCTGGAGTGACTGAACGCGGATTTCCAGGTCGCGGTCGTCGCACCGCTCACATCGAACTTCCACAGATTGCCGCGCAGGTCACCCGCATAAATGACGTCCGTGATCCGGTCACCATTGACGTCGACCGGAACCGGAGACGACAGCCCGTTCTCGCTCGTGCTAGAACCAACGCCTGTATCGATCTTGAGCGCGGCCTTGGTCCTCAGGTTGATGAGGAACAACACGGCATGATCGTTGGTGCTGTCATAGCCGTTGCCCACGATCGCGTACCAGTTGCCGTCGTTGAGCCTGGCGATGGTCGGCTGACCGAGAACATAGCCCATGTCAGCGTCGTCACTGTCGGTGAATTCCCACATGACGTTGTTGGCGTCGAAGGCCGATGGATAGGTAACGTCGAGTGCGAACACGCCCTTGGCACCAGCGCCGGTGGCGCCTACCAGCACGGTTTTCCAACCGCCGGAAAGATAGGCGTCACCGATACGCGGTGAGCCATTGACGTAGAATTTGTGGTTGTAATTGGTAGTCGCGAGATCATCCAGCGCAGGAAACACGCTGCTTGGCACATAGGCAAACATCTCTGTGCCTGCGTTGCCGTTGAAGGCATGCAGCATGCCGTCGTTTGCGCCCACGTAAACGGTTGGGGTGCGATTGATATAGGCGAGCGCCGACCTGAAGGTGACGTAGGAACTGCCCTCCGTTCCCGGCAGGACCTTGTACCCAAAGTCCCTGTCGGTTGCGAATGCAGGGTTGGAGCCGACGATGTCGCCGAGCACCGAACTTCTGGTCCGGAATCCGCCATTATAGGTACCGCCGGTGCTGGTGCTGCCGCGTAGCCAGGCGGCCAGCTCCGAACCGTAGGTCTGGTTGGCGTTTTGCTGGGTTGTGTTGGTCGTGTTCCATGCATAAGGGCCATTCGCGAGCAACGCCTGAACCATGCTGCTGTTGAGGTCCGATCCTGAGGTCAGACTCGTATAGTTGGACGGCCAGACAAAATCAATGCCTTTGCCCGTGGTCGAATAGGTTCTGTCGTAGGTGAATATCTTGCGGGTTGCGTAGGTCACCGTGGCGTTGGTGGAGGGCGGCAATTTGTCCTTTGCAGACCAGTCCGCCGATGCATTGACCAGACCGGTCGAACTGTTGATGCCGTAGGCGATCAGGTCGCCGGTCCAGTTGCTGCTGTCAAAGCGGGCCTGGTAGATCTTGGTGCCGGAATCCAGACGAGTCGAGTTGGTGGCCACTGCGGCTGCTGCTGCCTGGCCCTTGTACTGGGCGTCGGCAATGGCCTGCTGCAATGCATCGTTAAGCTGGGACGCGTTATTGGCGGTGAAGTACAGCCCGTTTCCGTAAGCCGCGGCGTCTTCGAGCATCTGGTTGCTCTGCGCAAACCCAATGGTATAGGTCTCCATGCGTTGTATCGGGAAATGCGGGTCCTGGTAGCTGCCGCCGTCGTTGTCGTTGCCGCTGGTCTTGAAGTCGGTGTCATAACCGAACTTGGCGATGTCGTCGAGATACAGGGAATATCCTTCTTCGCCTTCATTGCCGGACGGTTGGAAACCGTCTGAATATTGAGGGAAGTTCGGATAGTCGGAACTTGCCGTCGCGGGCGCCAAGCCGTCCCAGTTCGGTAAGGATCTGGAGGTGTCGGCAACGTCCGCAGGGTCATTCGTGGGGAAATTCGTATCGCGGGTTGGGTAACCGTCCGTAATGACGACCGCGAAGTTGTGCTGGCAGCGGTACTGGATCGGGCTGGTGTATGTCGTGTTGGTGTGATAGTAGCTGCTCAGCCCCCGAAAGTAGCGCGTGATTTCGTAGAGCGCCTCTGCCAGAGGGGTGTTGGTGCTGGCGGTGTAGCCACTGATCTTGGTGTCGATGGTCGACGTGCTGCTGCCGCAGTTAGCATCGATCGTGGCGCCGTGCCCGTAGTTCTGTGAGGACGGGCCATAAAACTGCGATACGCCAAAACGCACGCCTGTCGTCGTGTCGACCAAATTGGTTGCCGCCGCACGTGCGACCTGCATGCGCGTCTGGTTCGGTATCGTTCCGGTCGTCAGGTCCGTGCCGTTGGCGTAGGTGGCGTAAAGGTAGTCCAGGTAATTGCCCGAATAGCGCGTATTGCCGCCGCCGACAGGATCGGGAAGTTTGAGACACTTTGTCGTGGGGCCGCTCTGGCCCTGCTTCCAACCGGTTGAACAGGTGCCCGTGGTGACGGAACTGTAGAAAACGTTGCCGTCAGCCGGGTCCCAGCTATTGCTCCAATCTGGGTAAGTCACCGTGCCATCGTAACCGTCAGCCCAGACAATGTTGTCCATACTTCCCGAGGTGTCGACCAGCAGCATGACATTGGGATCGGCGGACGCGCTGACGAACAGCGGAGTCTGGGAAATACTGACTGCCGACGCGGGTAACGATACGGTCATAGCGAGCGCGATGCCGTAGGAGAGCTTTGTCAGGATTGTCTTCGCTTTCATGATCGAGACCTCAGTAGGACCTGCACATACCGATCGCAGTAACATGCGGTTTAGAGTTTGTAGATTGACTGCAACCGCGTAACGGTGTTGCCTGTTCCGTCAACGCCGCGCGCCGTGATTCGATAAACCGTTGCGTCGGGCAGCGGCTCGTCCGCCGCCTGGCTGCCCGAAAGGTCGGGAACCGGCGCCAGCTCCTCGATGATGTACTTGGGCAGGTTGGCGGTCGGGATTCCGTAAAGGCTGGTGCCGTAGGTAACCGACGTGGTCGAGCTGTTCCAGACGGTGCTCGACATGAAGATCGGCGCAGTACCGACATCTTCCTGTTTATAGAGTCCGGCGGCCGATCCATCGAATGCCGGCAGACCGCCCGCGGCAAGAAATGTCTCTGCGGCCCGGAGCGCCGACTCGGCAGCCTGCAGTGATCGCGCGGCGTTGCCCATGTTGCCGGCCATCTTTTCCTCCATGACCGTGTTCTGCATCGCGGCGACTCCGACCAAGGTCATGACCAGCAGCATGATGAGCGATATGGCCAGCACGGCGCCCTGTTGTTTCTTGCGAGGTGCTGTATTAAGCCTGGCGTTCATGATGATCTCTCCGCTTGCTCAGCTAGCGCGGTTGCGCAAGGTGATGGTCGAACTGAATTCACGCCGGATATAATTGTCGCCCGGTGACGAGTGTGTCGTGCCGTTGAATGTATAGGTCTGCGCCGCACCGGAAACGTTGTCGTCCAATGTGCGCAGCAGCAGATGCACTTCCGCGCTTACTACCTTTTCCCAATCGGCTGCTGTGGCGACGGTTGCGCTGTAGGTATCCGCGATCTTGTCGCCGTTGTTGTCGATGCCGTATAGGATCTGCATATTTTCAACGCCCTCCACCAGTTCGCTGGCGACACCGTTTGAAAGCCGGTTGAGAACGGGGATTCCGTTTGCGTTGGTTGCGACCCAGTAGGCAACCGTGTTGACTTTGAAGACCTCGGTGTTGCCTCCGGCGGTAAACAGCGTGTAGGGATCGGCTGCGCTGCCCCAGGTCGAGGTCGCGTTCCCGGGCGTGCCCGTCGCGGGATGCGTTACTGTCGCTACCTCATTCGGGGAGGTTCCTGAGACTGTGATGGTGCCGGACTGGAAGATGACAGCCTTGTTGCAGTCGGCGACCATCAATATGTCACCGGGACATAATCCATTGACCTCATCGACACCGGCCGTGCAACCGTCGGTGATGACTGAGTTGACCTCGGTGTAAACCTTGGAAGAATCAGTGGCCCGCGGAATTCGCAGTGGTTCCAGAGCCGGGTCGGCGCGGCGGAGTATGAGTACGTCAGTACCTGAGTCAGGAGCCATGCCGGCGGAGGCAAGGTAAGTCGGCGTGCTAGCGCTGACGTTGTCTTCACCTTCGATGCCCTGGGCGTAGTTGTACTGAAGCGAGGCGGCGCTGTTCACAAGGTTCTTGAACGTCGCATTGCCTATGCAGCCACGATAACCGGCCAGGCGCAGGTCCCGCGTAATGCTGTCGATGGCGAAGCGGGCGTTTTCCTGGAGACGCGCGAGATTGTCCTGGACGCGGTAGCTAGCCTTGGTGCCGGCAAATATCTGGATCACGCCACCTAACAGTATGACGCTCAAGGCGACCGCAATCATGATCTCGACCAAGGTGAGTCCATTCTGACGCAACAATTTGTGTTTCAGTGTATTCATGGTCATAACTCGGTCTGGATGGTGACTTTCTGGGTTCCGTAGGTAACTTGGTCCGTGGACGCGCGTGAGTCGTCCCACTGAACCACAACGGTGACTATGCCGCCGTTCATCACCGTCGATGACGCGCCGGAAGGCAGGTTGTTGGTCACCTGTGAACGCCATTCAGTCAGGTCCATGTCGGCGATCGCAGTTCCACTTGTGTTCGGAGTGCCGCCCACCGTCAAGTCATACGCTCCGGCAAGTGCGTTGTTGCGGTTTGCGCGCATCCGGTCAATGATGTCGTTGGCATAGAATGTCGCCTGCGAGCGCAGATAGGCACTGTAGTTGCCTCGCAAACCGTTCGCCTGTAGGCCCGCCAGGCCGAGCAGACCGATCGACAGTACAACGACTGCGATCAGAACTTCCAGCAGCGAGAACCCTCGCGCGGCTGAATTCATTTGGTTTCTCAGTTTGTAGTGATGCATCTGACGAACTCTTCCTGATCGATCTAGGGGCAGGCACTGGCCGCGATACTGACGCGGCCGGCCGCGGATATGTTGATCACGCGCTGTTCCGAGCCGGAACAGTCCGCTATCGTGTGGGTGATATTCACCTGGGTGCCCGCCGAACCGTCATTCTGGTAGCGCATGAAAGTGGCTCCGGTATCGGTGGCCACCACCGGCGAACCGCCCAGCGCTTCGTACGTGTGCAGCACCTGGGATATGCTAGTGGCTCCAGCTGAGTTGTTGTCGGTGTAGACGATCCAGCCGGTTGACCAGTCGTTGTTGCCGGAGCAGGTGGCCTGATCCGTGCTGGCACACACCGATACGGGAACGCCGCGGGTCACGGCCTCGGAACGGGCGGCGTTCAGCGACGAAACCAGCATGTTGACCTGGCTGGCGATGCGGTTGGTTCTGATGACTTGCGAGAAGCTGGGGATTCCCACGGTTAACAGAACGGTGGCGATGACCAGCGTCATCATCAGTTCGATCAAGGTAAATCCGCGTTGTTTCTTCATGGCTACATTTCTAAGGCCGTGGCAGTCGGCTGTAAATCGGATTCCGACGGGCGGGAATGTTTTCGCGACGAACGGCACACCAGGATGCTCCGTGCAGAAATCAGTGAATCTTCGGCACTTTATAGGGGACGGTGCGATGAAAACTTTACCGGCGGGTTCCCAGAAGGAGAGGGCGTAAACGCGAAATGCCGACCGACGGTAGCAGCGGGTCGACAGACGGCTAAGCGGATACGCAAACCGCAGTTGAATAGCGCGGAGGGAGACCGGCCGCCGAACGGGAGGGTAAGCAGATGTTAGGCAAAGCCGCTGGCCCGTGCGTTCAGAGAGGTGGCATAGCCACAAGGATCCGGCTTAACCATTGCCGGCGGGATGGGGGTTCCGGCGCCAGGCTGGCAGCGGCGAACCTGATTCTATCGGTGGAAGCCGGATCGTCCCAGCCAACAGTGACCTGATGCCGGCGCAGGAGTGCGCGATCGCTTGTCATGGTGGCCCAATCGATGTGGTACGTGATGTTTGCAAGACGCGCATCATCTTGGTCCCTGTCTGCGCCCGTATCAACATGAGTGCGCAGCGCGTCCATCTTTTCCTGGCCCAGCCGGACCGCCTCAGCGGCTGCCATGACGGTCGACTGGCTCCGCCACAGACCGGCCTGCAACCGGGCGAGGGCGAGAAGCCCCAGGCTGATTACCAACAATGTGACCAGTGCCTCCAGCAGGGAGGCTCCGAACTGATTGCGCCCGCGAAATATTCCTTCGATCATCCGACGGCTGTCCGGATTCAACGAAAATCCTTCCATGTACCAGGCAGGCGAAGAACCGACAACACCGGAAACTGCAGGTCGGGCACAGACGCATCCAGCCGACTGACGTGTGCCAGTTTCAGAGATTCCGAGTAACTCCCCAGTGTGCCGGCGAGCGCGAGCGTGCCGTAGATATGCCCCGCGGCTTGGCTTTGCGCCGAGCAATTACCCTCGTAAACAACGATGCCGACCAGCCGGGTGCCGCGAACGATTGGAGGGCAGCCCAAGTCTCGCGGAAATACCAGTGCAACCGGACTTTCGGGGCTGCCCAGCGACGCTGACCAGCGGCCGCCCGTCAGATCCGTGGGCCGCACCCACCAGTAGCGACGTCTTGCCTCGTCGGGCTGGCTGGCGCGTTCGTCGTCCGCCAGCCGAGCGAACTCCTCGGGGCTGACGGTAAACAGTAACCGCCACAGCGACCCAGGCCTGAACCGATTGCCGATGACGGCACCTCCATGCACGTCGAGCCTCTCCAGCACGTGACAGCCTGCCGGCCGCGACGACCACATGGCTGGGCCGGTCGTGTTGTCGGGTCCATCCGCCGGGAACAGATCGGGGCTGTTCTCGATCTGACGGATACAGCCGTCGACGACCAGCGGTGGTGCGGCCTCGCCGGCCGGAGACAAGATTCCGAACGGTCTGACTATCTGTTCGGCAATCATGCCGCTTGGCGTATTGCCAGTGACTGCAATCGAGGCACGCAGGTGAAGCAGGTGAGGTAATCGCGTACTGCGTGTAAGCGTGGCGAGCAGCGGCGGCTGTCCGGGGTCGTCCCGGATTATCGTGTCGAGCGGGAGCGGCAGCACGTACTGCTCCTCGCCCTGCGTGTTTGTCGGTTGCCAGGCCCACGTGCGATAGTCCTTGGCAACGGCGTCGACCGCCAGATCGAACGCGGAGTCCAGCCACAGCCGCTGGCGGACCATGTCGATTTCGTTGGCGTTCACCCGTCGCGCCAGCCACTGCGTTCTTACCGACGACAACAGCCAGGTCGTCGCTCCCATCAACAGCGCCATCGCAACAACCAGCGTGGCGGCTCCTTTCTGCGCATCGCCGGCGGCCACGATTCAGGTCGCCTTTCGAGCTACCATGCGGTCATTCCGCACGCGTACCAGACGCTGCGATGTTAACCGGGTTTCCGGCCGATCGGTCCACTGCACCTCCAGCTCGACCGTCAGGGTCCGTGTCCAGACCTGGTCGGACGCCGCGCCGCAGGGCCGGTCCGGCGCGTTCAGATTGAGACAATCCGACACCACGCGCGCCGTGAACCGCGTAACGGTGATCCCGGCCTCGGTCAGCGCCTGCCACCGGCCCGCGTCGCAGGAAAAGGCATCGCCCGCGTAACGCATCTGCAGCGCGCCTTCTTTCAAGCGGAAACCGAGCTGTTCGACGTTGTCCGTGTCACTCCAGATGGGACAGTCCACCGAAGCACAGGCGCCGATACCGACCTTGCCGTCGTCGTCGGCGTCGTACGCCAACAACAGGCAGGAATCCGCAGGTTCGCCGGGGTACGCACCGGTGCGCAGATCGTTTTCGGCCGACTGGAAGGGATTGTCGCCGAGCCGGTCGATACCGGGTCGGAAATGCCAGTAGCCACTGCGGCGGGCATCCGACTCGATCAGCAACAGAATGTGTTGAAGGAGCGCATGCAGATGGGCCAGTTCCAGTTGCCGCCGCGTGTGCGTCGCGACTGTCTGATAGAGGGTCAACACCGCAGCCAGCGCGACGGCGCCCACCAGCAGGCCGATCATCAGCTCGACGAGCGAGAGTCCGCGTTGCCTGCTCAACATGGCGGATAACGACCATCGTCCGAGCAGAGGCGTGTCCGGCCCAGCATGCTGAGCATGATCGAGACCTGCGCGCGGGAATCGCCCAGCGACACACGTCCGGCGCGCGCCGTGCCGCGTGGGGTGTCGAAGGTGACGCTGGAAGCGCCGGCGAAGTTGGCCTGCAAGAGTTGAATGCCCGGAAAGTCGTCGGAAACCGCTGCACGCGCTCCGGCGGCCGGCGCGGTGCCGCACGAGGCATCCACATCGATGCCCATGACGTAACACCAGCGCATCGGCGATTCACGCACGAAGCGAACGACATGCGGCACGCCGGTGTGCAACGTGAGTTCGCGCGCCAGCCGCAGGTCGCCCGCGACGGCCTCGGCCGCGGCGTGCAGCCGCGTGCTTTGTATCACGTGCAGCATGGCCGGCGCGGCCACGCCCGCAAGCACGCCGACGATCGTCAGGGTGACGAGCAGTTCGGGTAAGGTAAAACCAGCGCATTGTCGATCGTCCATGATCCACACTCCACCCGGTGGTTGTTTGCGAACTGAAGTATAGCTGGCAAATGTGCCCCTGATTTACCGGCCGCGGTCAAATCGGGCTATAATGACGGAACGCCACGGATGGTGCGCACAACATGAATCAGGGAGGATGTCATGCCGAGCAGCTTGTCGTTTCGGGGTTTTTCATTGATCGAAGTGCTGGTGGTTATTTCCATTGTCTGTATTCTCGCGTCGATCACGGTGCCTTCCTACAGTCGCCATATCGACAAGAGCAGGCGATCTGACGGCATAGTCGCACTGCTCAGAATACAATTGGCGCAGGAACAGCAACGCACCCTGCACGGCGCGTACAGTTCCGACCTGCGCGAACTGGGGTTCGGCCGGCCGCTGTCGTCGGACGGTTACTACGCATTGAGCGTGCAACTGACCAAAGACAACTGGATCGCCGTCGCAACACCGCGCCGTGTGCAGAGCCACGACGCCTGCGGTCGTTTGGCCATCGACGCGTTGGGTCCGGTGCACGCACCGCCTTATGCGAATCGCCACTGCTGGAGCAGATAGAACGTTGAAGTACGAACGAGGTAGCCGTGTTTGATGTCGTCATAGCCGGCGCCGGACTGATTGGCATGCTCACCGCGCGCGAGTTGCACACCGCCGGTCTGCGCGTCGCGTTGGTCGAACGCGGTGAACCGGCGCGCGAGTCGACCTGGGCGGGCGGCGGCATCATTTCGCCGCTCTATCCCTGGCGCTATCCCGACCCGGTCAACGACCTCGCGCGCTGGAGTCAGGCGCGCTATCCGGCGCTGTGCGAAGCGTTGTGCGACGAGAGCGGCGTCGATCCCGAACATGTGGTCAACGGTTTGTTACTCTACGACGGCGATGCGCAGGACACCCGTCTGGCGTGGGCGGCGCGTACCGGCGCCCGTGTCGAACGGGTGAGCCAGGCGCAGTTGCGCGAGCTGGAACCGGAAGTCGTGCTGCCGGTCGCCTCTGCGCTGTGGATGCCCGATATTGCCCAAGTCAGAAATCCCCGCCTCGGCCGCGCGCTCGCGGTCGCGATGGAGCGTTCGGGTATCACGCTGTTCACCGGGCGCGACGTGCTGGGTGTGCAGACCGACGCGGGGCGGGCAACCGGAGTGATCACGGAGCAGGGCGTCATCGACGCCGATTCCGTGGTCATCGCCTCGGGCGCGTGGAGCGGCGGACTGCTGGCGTCGACCGGCCTGCAACTGCCGGTAGTGCCGGTACGGGGCCAGATGATCCTGTTCGATGCGCCGGCCGGCTTCATACGGCGCATCGACCTGTATCAAGGTCATTACATCATCCCGCGCAAGGATGGCCGCACCCTGGTCGGCAGCACGCTCGAGTACGTCGGATTCGACAAGAGCACGACGACCGATGCCTTGCGCGCTCTGCGCGACATCGCCGTCGAGATGGTCCCGCCGTTCGCCGATCTTGCAATAGCGCATCAGTGGTCGGGACTGCGTCCTGGCTCGCCCGACGGCGTGCCCTGCATCGGGCCGCACCCGGCCATCGAACATCTCTATATAAATACCGGCCACTTCCGCAACGGCGTGGTCATGGGGCCGGCCTCGGCCCGGCTGCTGGCCGACCAGCTCCTCGGGCGGGTGCCCATTCTGTCCCCGTCGCCCTATCTGCCCGAGCAGTTTGCCGAAAAGGTGGCCGGCGCCGGAATCTAGACGCTTTCAGGGAGGCAACGTATACTCAAAAAATGATGCAAGCGACCGACCTGCAACCCCTGTCCGAAACCGAAGTGGCCCAACGGCTGTCGGCATTCGACATCCTGCCCACCCCGCAGCGGGTGAAGATCGCCCAGGTGATGCTGGTGCGGGATCAGCACCTGTCGGCGGAGCAGGTCCTGGAACGGGTTAACCAGGCCGAAAATTGTGTATCGAAAGCAACGGTTTACAATACTCTTGGGCTGTTCGCCCGCAAGGGTATCCTGCGCGAGGTGATCGTCGACCCGACCCGGGTGTTCTACGACACCAACAGCCGCCCCCACCACCATTTTTACCACGTGGACACCGGCGAGCTGCAGGACATCATGACCGACCAGCTCGGCCTGGAAGGCCTTCCGGACCTGCCTCCCGGCACCGTCGCCGAGGGCGTCGATATCATCGTCCGCGTACGCCGCGGCGACGAGGCCGACTGACCGGGTTGTTACACCCCAAGTCTCTGTTTATACTCGCCAACCCCTGCCGGAATAGCTCAGTCGGTAGAGCAACTGATTCGTAATCAGTAGGTCGGAGGTTCGATTCCTCTTTCCGGCACCAAAACTCGATAAGTTACACTGTGTCTGCTGGTTCGGCGCGTTCAATGCAGACAGTACGCAGACAATTCAGCGCGGCAGAATCAGGCGCTGCATCTACGCATCTTATTGCTGAGCAGGCTACTTGCGAACTTCCGTTTTCGACCCTGGGACGGAAGTCCGCCATGGCTTGGGCAGGTCGGGCCGAACGAATGTGAAGCCCGGTGCGAGGGCAATGTCGGGCTTCCTTTCCTCAGCCCAACCGACGGGTGCGGATGGCAACGCCTGACCGGCTGTTGCCCGTTGAGCAGTTTCAGAACCGCAGAACAAACCAAACAGGCGAAAACCGACCCTAAGCGGGTGACGGGGCGCAACTCTTGAAGGGCACCGACTCGCCAAGCAGCGGTACTTCGGGCGGACAATACTCGATGCATGCGCTTCCCAAGAAACAGGAGATGTTCGCGAAAGCACATGGCGGCGGTGCCATTGGCTGCCATTTCGAGTATCGTCGGCGCATGGCAGATGAAAGGTTGTTTCCCGCCACCATCATGCCCGACAGGGACTGGTGGCATGCCCTGTGGCCGGACCCGGAAGCAGTACTGCGTAGCATCGGTATCGATCCCGGCATGGAAGTCGTCGACCTGTGCTGCGGCGACGGGCACTTCACCGGGCCCATGTGTCAGTTGGTTCATCCCGGCAAGACCTGGGCGCTGGACCTGGACGCCAAACTACTCGCCGAGGCTGAGCACGCCTGCCGGGGCAACCCCAATCTTATTGCAGTACTGGCCGATGCGATGCAGTTGAGTCGTTACATCAGTGCGCCGGTAGATTTCGTCTTCATTGCCAACACGTTTCATGGGGTGCCGGATAAGGCCGCTTTGTCAATGGCGGTCTACGCCGCGCTCAAGCACGCTGGACGTTTCGCAATCGTTAACTGGCATCGCCTGCGGCGCGATGAAACCAGGGTGCTTGGCCAGCCGCGGGGGCCGGATACGGCGCTGCGGATGGAGCCCGATGATGTCCGAACGTTGGTTGAGCCTGCCGGGTTCACGCTCGAAAAGATCGTCGAAGTGGGGCCGTATCACTACGCGGCCGTATTCCTGAAATAACTGGAGGCTGGGCGATTCGGAGAAAAGCAATTGAGCACTTTTGGAAGCAATGGCGCGGAGAAATCGCACCTGGAGCAGATACAAGCTCTATATACAGAACTCGCCGAAACTCCTGATAAAGACTTCGGATGGGGGAAGGGAAGGGAGAATGCCCGATCGCTGGGTTATGCGGACGATTGTGTGCCACGAGCACTGACTGCTGCGTAAGCATCGGTCAGTGCGTGTCGCACAAGTGATGAGGGTTTGGCCCCTCGGAGCCGCCTTGCAGGAGGAGGCTTCAAACCGCCACAAGCTGCGATGGTAAAGAGCCATGGTGGTGAGCGTTGTGGAAAAGGCAGGGCTTGACCCTGTCAGGTACGTACCACGGAGATGAACGTAAGTGAACCTTTGCTGACTTGTCGAAAGCGTAGGGATGTCGTCAAAACCGAGGGGTAGTCGTTAACTCGGGATGAGTCTGGGGGACACCTGTTTACTGCCCAGATGGCGGCCGGCATGAAGAAGGCATGAACGTGGTACAGGCGCTTGTGTGGAACGTGGGAACCTGTCGCCTTGATGTTAAGGGAGAAGCTCAAGTAGAGATCCTGCGAGAGCCAGAGTACCAATGCAAGGCACAGGGGCGGATGGCCCCGTAGTAGTGTTGAAGGCGCTGTAATGGCGCTGGAGCGAAGGGGGTCAGTTACTCAGTTGGATTTGTAGGTCAACCGCACTGATCGGATCTTGCGCAGAGAGAGTGTTGAGCTGCCGACCGGTAAGTGATCGGGAGGAATTTATGGAAACAACAAAACCGTTCAAGATTTCCAAGCACGCAGTGATGCGCGCCTGGGAATTGGTAAAAGCCAACGATGGCGCTGAAGGTGTCGATGGTGAAACGATAGAGCAATTTGAGTCCAAACTGAAGGGGAACCTTTATAAGCTGTGGAATCGGCTTTCTTCAGGGTCTTACTTTCCGCCACCGACCCGAACGGTAGCGATACCGAAAAAGGACGGTGGAGAACGAAAGCTGGGTATTCCCTCTGTTTCCGACAGGGTGGCCCAGACGGTGGCCAAATTGTCGTTTGAGCCCTTGGTGGAGCCGTATTTTCTCGGCGACTCCTATGGCTACAGACCGGGTAAGTCAGCCCATCAGGCGTTGGCAGTCACGCGAGAGCGTTGCTGGCGCTATGACTGGGTTCTGGAGTTTGACATCCGCGGACTGTTCGACAACATTGATCATCACCTGTTGATGAAGGCGGTTAAACGGCACACGGACAATCCCTGGCTTCTACTCTATATCGAGCGCTGGATTACAGCACCGGTACAGCAGTCAGATGGCAGTGTGGTTGCGCGTGTAAGAGGAGTACCCCAAGGCGGTGTGATCAGTCCAGTGCTGTCAAATCTGTTCATGCACTATGCCTTCGATGCGTGGATGGATCGGGAATATCCCGATTCGCCGTGGTGTCGATATGCTGATGATGGGCTTGCCCATTGTCGAACGCTGGCACAAGCGGAACAGCTGAGAGCGGCATTGGAGAAGCGGCTGCAGGACTGCGGCCTGGAGATGCACCCGGTAAAGACGAAGATTGTGTACTGCAAGGATGAAGATAGGAGAGGGACTTATCCTGTGACGGGCTTTGACTTTCTGGGCTATACGTTTCGTGCCCGGCGATCAAAGAACAGGTGGGGAAAGTACTTCATCAACTTCAGCCCGGCGATGAGCAACAGTGCGGGAAAGGCAATCCGGCAGGAAGTGAGAAGCTGGCAAATGCCCAAACGCAGTGACAAGTCCATCGAGGACCTGTCACTGATGTTCGGAGCCAAGATACAGGGTTGGATCAACTATTATGGTCGTTTCTATCGTTCCCAGATGTACATGACACTCAGGCACATCAACTCCAAACTGGTGTGGTGGGCAATGCGGAAGTTCAAGAAGCTGAAACGTCATCGGCGACGTGCTGAGCACTGGCTGGGACGAGTGGCGAAGAACTTTCCGTCAATGTTCCCACACTGGCGGATGGGTTTGTTGCCGACGGTTGGGTAACGGGAGCGCAGTGAGTCGAGAGGTTCATGCTGCGTTCTGCGAGAGGCCGAGGGTGAGATTCCCTCGGCCTACTCTCCGGCTGCGCAGAATCCCGGACGTTGTGTGGGAATCGGCGGCAGCCGTGGGCAATCCCTTCTCGGTGAGCCCCATCGACAAGGGCCAGACTGTCGTGGATCTCGGCTGCGGAGCTGGCGCCGACGCTTGTGTCGCCGCGTTGCTGGTAGGCAATGCGGGTCGTGTCATTGGCATAGACTGTACGCCAGCGATGATCACCAAGGCGCGCGGCAATGCGGTGGCTTCCGGATTCACGAACCTGGAGTTTTACGAAGCTGACATGACCAGTCTTCCCGTTGTTGACGCATGTGCCGACATTGTCATCTCCAACGGAGCCATTAACTTATCCACCGACAAGAAACGCGTGCTGGCCGAGGCCTACCGTATCCTACGCCCGGAGGGTCGACTGCAAATCGCGGCCATGGTCAAAGATCCATCTGCATGTGAAGGGACTCGCTGCTCCGGCGATGAATCCTGGGCCGATTGTGTATCGGGGACACTTGAGCCAGACACGTTCATGACGTTGGTGGAGCAAGCGGGTTTTTCGAGTGTCAGGTTGATCGAATACACCGGCTATCGGACAGCACGGCACACGGTAGGCGCGCTGTTTCTCGGAATAAAACGCGAAAAGACTGCTGAATCTTGATGGCGCGGATCCTGTGTTGTCAAAATATCAGTCCTGAAGCGCAAGATCTTATCGCGCGCAGCTACTCGATGTCGGGTTATGCCGCGTAGTCGCCCGTCACCGGTCGTCGGTGCAGGGTAGGAGTTGGCTGTTCTCGGACGTTGAGAGCAGAGCGCACGCGGGCCATCCACTTCCCTCGGTCAATGTTGGCGTACAGTGGCGGAGTCCCTGCCCGTATTTTGGTCGCAGCGTTCTTTCCTCCGGCCAACAGCCCGACTGTGGCTCCGCGAAAAAACCAAAGGGGACAGCAAAGGGATCCATTTGACAGGCCGGCGCTCCCAGCCTCCTGAAAACACCCCGACCGGCGAAGGTCGTATACCAACCCAAAGGCTCCGCGACCGGGCAACTGCGGGCCACTGTGTCCAGTCAAGCAAGCCTCCCGGCGAGCCGTTAAGCGGCCATGCAAAATGCCCAGGGCCTCGAAAAACTGTTCAGATGGATGCTGGTCAGTTCCCTGCTGGTGCTGGCAATCACCGCCGTTTACAGGGACCGCCTGCCGCCGCCATCCTGGTACCACCTCGGCGCGCTCGGCGATCCTGCGCAACGGCCGACGCGGAAGGGACCCTTCACCCTTCAGGTCAACGACCAGCAGTACCGCATCCAGCCTCAATTCACTTACGAGCTGCAAGGCGTCGTGGTCAGCTACCACGACGCCGATGCGTTCGGCGATATCTGGCATCGCCGCCGCTGGCGCGATTTCCTCAACATCCGCGAATTGTGCGTGGTGTGGGGTGTTGTTGACGGCGTAAAACCGCGGTTATTTGCCGCTGCGATGAAGTAGCGGGGCGCGACAACGGCTACGTGATGTCCATCCTGTTGAGGGACCTGGATGCTAAAATGGGATATCGTCATCAAAGCCAAGTTCGCACTGGTTTATGTCTTGGAAGCGGTTGTCGTGAGCCTCACGATGCATCTTGATGATTTGCTCCCCGTAGGTCTCCCATAAAGCATCCCGGAGTCTATCGAGGAAGTCGATGGCTGTGGCCGCTTCAGCGAGGGTCCAGTAGGTGGTCAGACGTGTCACATGCAGAGTCATGATAAGCGCCCTTACGCGGGTTGTTTCGGTGCCGAGTGTTTCGTAGGGTTACGTTGTGGTTTGACGGCTTTGTTTTTCCTGGCGGCCCGCTCTTTTGCCTCTCTCATGCGATAGGACTCACCCTCGATCACGAGGATCTCTGAGTGATGCACCAGTCGGTCGACAATGGAGACGACGCAAGCCGCGTTCGGGAACACCTCGCTCCATTCGGCAAACGGGCGGTTGGTGGTCACGAGGGTCGGCTTGAGTTCGTAACGGCGGTTGATGATGTTGAACAGCAGATCGGCGTGACGATTGCCGTAGGAGAGATAACCGACTTCGTCGATGACCAGGACGTCCGGATGGGCATAGTGTTTCAAGCGACGCCGCAGTGCGTTGTCACCGTCCTGAGCGGCCAGATCCCCCAGCATCTGGGCGGCGGTGACGAACAGCGCGCTATGGCCCTGCATCACGGCATGGTGAGCGATGTTCTGAGCGATCATCGATTTGCCGACGCCGTTCGGGCCGACCAGGATGAGGTTGGCGGTTTCCTGGATAAAGCGCAGCGTCATGAACCCGGCTACTGCCGCCTGGTCGCACTGCGCCGGCCAGCTCCAATCGAAGTCGGCCAGTGGCTTGAAGCGGCCGATGTGTGCCGCGCTCAGTCGACGTTCGAGTCCGCGACGCTTGCGCTCGACGTGCTCCCACTCGATGAGTCTGTGTACCCAGGGCAGGTCGGCCTCGGGGACCGCGTCCCAGTGGGCAAGCAGACCATGAAGTTTGAGCGCGATCGCGCGCTGCTTGAGTTCGTTGCGCAGGATCGGACAAGGTGAGACCCGGGACGGGTCGAGAGGGTCGCCTGGGCGATCAGGTGGTGTTGCCATCGGTTGGCTCCGTATCATTGATCCTGTCGGTGTCGGTGTCGGTGTTGAGTTGGTCGTAGCGCGCCAGCGATGGCGCCCGCACGATGATGTTTCGCGCCTTGTCGTTGTCGGGCAACGTGAGCGCTAACGGCGGTGGTCGGTCGCGCTGCTCGCGGCGCCGTTCAAGCACTTGTCGTACGCTGTTGGGATGGGGTACGTCGTTGTTGAGGGCCTCGGCGATGGCGTACTCGAGTTCGGCAGCGCCGTAGTCGTCGAGTAGTTGCACGAGTTGGGCGGTGGCACGCGCGAGCGGGGTGCCGCGGTGCGCGGCCTGTTGCAAGAGCGCACGACTCGACGGGGCGGCCTGCGCCAGTCGGTCCTGTCCGCGGTGATGACGTGCACCCCGCTTGGTGCTGACCAGTGCTTCGATGTGGGCCGGGTGCTCGATCTGCTCGCCCTTGCCATAGACGCGCGGGTGCTCGGCGATCACCGCGCTGCCATCGAGCACCCGCACGTGGGTCAGCGAGGCCATGACCGTTACGGTGCGCCGCACCTGGGTGTGCGGTACACTGTAGTCGTTCAGATCAAAGCGTACATAAGGGGTTTTGCCGACACTGACCACGACCCGCTCGTCAGTTTCGAAGGGGTTGTCCGGCAACGCCAGCAGGTGGGGTTGTTCCTGCGCAAAGGCCTCGCTCACCGTCATGCGCGGATCTTCCGGGCAGGGTCGGTGGGCGGCGGTGCCTGCACACCAGGCGTCGGCCTGCGCATTCAGCTCATCGATAACGGACCACTGACGGCCGGCAAAGAAGCTGTCGCGAATATAGCGTATCGCGCGTTCGACGCGGCCCTTCTCGTTACCCCGCGCGATGGCGACCGGTCTAGGCTCGAAGTGGTAGTGCGCTGACAACGCCAACAGGGTGGGATGGAAGCGGATCGCATCATCACGACGCTCGAGCACGGCTGACTTCAGGTTGTCGTACAGCAGCACTCTCGGCAGTGCCCCCCAGGCATCAAAGGCGGCGACATGGCCGCGCAGGAAGCTCTCCATGCGTTGATTAAGATAGAAGCGCAGGAAGATCTGGCGGCTCCAGCTGAGCACCATCACGAAGGCCATCAGCGGTCGCTTCGCACGGCCGATCTGAACGGTATTGAAATGACCCCAGTCGACTTGTGCCTGTTCACCCGGCAAGGTTCTGAGTCGAAGATACGCTTCGCTCGGCTTGCGCGGACGCAGTTGCGCCACCTGCGAGCGAAAATGGCTGGGGCCACCCGGGTAGCCGCGTTGCTGTGCCATCGTATACAGTCGCATCGCCGTGAGCCTGGGGTATTGCGCTAACGTCTCGATGATGAAGGGTAGGTAGGGATCAATGATCGAGGCCTGGCGTGCGCGCTCGGCCTTGGGCAGGCCCGCCTGAGACAGCACCCGATCGACCGTCGAGTGATGGGTGCCGAGTTGGGCGGCAATGGTATGCGGGCCCCAGTGCTCTACAAAGTGATAGCGAAGAATCTTCGCTTCGAGTGCCTTGTCGATAGTCAATCGTCATCTCCTTCAATCAAGGGCTACCATGACAGCGCTCTGTGTGGTTTCCCGCGTGGCGGGGGCGCAGAAAGTCGCCTCTGAGAAAGGCGTCGCATTCACGGTGACAGACATGGCAGTAAAGGGCCGTCTCAGTGCGATCGCGCTCGTCTTCTTGATGACTTTCCAGTGCGTTTAATACGAACAGCAGTAGAACAAGGCCGAGCCTCGGTGGGGAACCCTGATGCGTTACTTTTTCTCGTTGACGCGCCCGGAACCGACGCTGGCGCTCCGCATTACGGTGCCGGCCACGGCGCGTTGAACAGTAGCGTTGGGCCGCTCGGTGCAGCGAGGTGGATCGCGCCCGCTCAGCACAGCCGTTAGCGCAATAGACGTTACCGCGGTCGCAGTGACGACAGAGAATGACCTGGCAGTGGCAACCCGCGCAGTGAAAGAGTCGGGCACTGGGATTCATCAGCACACAAAGCCGATGAGGGCTGGATTTTGACCCGTCTTGGTGAGACTATGGACGGGCTGTGCGAAAGCACGGTTTGGGGCATAGCGTCAGCGTTTGACCGTCAAATCTTGGCTGGCGCTATGCCTGTCTCCTCGGCTACACCCTCCATACCGGTTTTCCGGTCCCATGTCATCTGTTCACGCTTGAGTCCGCACCGACACAGGAACCCAATCCGCTGCACGATACCCCGCGTTCACGATAACGTGATTTTCGGTTCGGAACGCAACAGCGGCAAATAACCGCGGGTTTCGAACGGCACATACATGGGGTGGCAACGTCGCGTCGGGGGTCTAGCTCGACATGGAATTCAAGAACGATAGCTGGACCTGCTGGGCCTACTGGCCCGACCGGGAGACGGGCGCGCGGTTCAGGATGAACCAGATTTCCAACAATCACCTGCTGGCGGACCGGCCGGAGGTACAGGACGCGCTGATGTCGGCGCGTCCGGGCGATCACATCCGGCTGAAGGGCTATCTGGCGAGCTACAGTAACCCGGCGAACGGTTTTCAGCGCGGGACCAGCACCACGCGCGAGGATACCGGCAACGGCGCCTGCGAAACCGTCTACGTCGAACGCTTAGAAGTCGTCAGTGCGGCGAACAGCGGCGTGCGCGGTCTGTTTACGGCCAGCAAGTGGCTGGCGGTTTTCGCTATCCTGGGCAGCCTGTTCTTCTTCGTCACAACACCGCCCAAGGTGTGAGTACACACCGGCAGCGACCGGTCGGTGATGCCGATCAGCCGGCCGGCTTCCCCGAAAAGACGGTCATCGACGTTCCGGGTGGCGTGCCTGCTATGGACCTCGATGCCTGAAGCTTCCACAGGTCATGCAGCGATCAAGCAGACACCGGAATGACGAGTCGGGGACCGGCCCGTGCGGGACAGCCGGGTGTGCAGCGGACTGTGATAATCGTGCGGATGGCTGGGGTGTTGCGATCGTTGGGAAGGAAACGGACTGTCATGGATGCCGGGCCAGCTAACCGCCCGGCGTCGCAACGCCTTCATGGGTGCGCTGGCGGGTAATTGTGTTGCGCAGGCGCCCTGGTTACCCTGCCCGCCGCTCTGTGCGATCATGGCGGTGTCAATGACCAGGGAGCGCATCAGCGTGTCGTCAATCAGTTTGAACGGCGGGTGCCTGTGCGGTGCGGTTCGCTATGCAGTCCGCGGCGAACCCGCACGTTTCTACCACTGCCACTGCCGGCGCTGCCGCAAGGCCAGCGGCACCGGGCATGCGTCCAATATCATGCTGAAGCCCGGCGAGGTGACCTGGCTGCAGGGCGCAGACCGGCGGGTGCGCTACAAGCTGCCTGAGGCCGAGCGGTTCGCCACCTGTTTCTGCAGCCTGTGCGGCAGTCCGCTGCCGCGCGAGGTGCCGGAGTTCGGGCTGGTGGTGATTCCGGCCGGGTCGCTGGACAGCCTGCCGCCGCTGCGAGCGCAGGCGCGGATCTTCTGGGATTCGCGCGCCGACTGGTCGTGTGACGCGGGCGAGCTGCCGGTGTTTGCGGAATACCCACCCACGAACTGACTGACGTTCGCAACGCTGGTGTCGGCGCGGCCCGGGGGTCTAAGGCTGCACAGCCGCCTGAGCGCAACTCAGGTGTCCACGGAAACCCCTGCCGCGGCGTAACGGAGCGAAGCTGAACTTGTTGTCGAGACCCAGGACATGCGGCCGTGTCCCCGCCTTCGGCGCAGGGGGCAGCCGCGACCCTGAATCAGATCGGATACCCTGTGCGTGCCGTCGGAGCGCCGCGATGTGTGACGCCGGTTACCCTCTAGGCTGGGTAAAGCACTGTGTCGCGGCCATGTTCAGGGAGAGATAGTCAGCGGTTGCGCCGCGTCGATCCCTGCTCGCGCGGAGGTATGGTCCGCTTCCGTTGTCGCCAATCCCCGCACAGACGGACCGGCTGGCATAACGGGTCCTGAGCGGCCGCAGGCTTACTTCGTGGGTGCCGTTGTCGCCGCGAAAATCCAGAAGCCGCGCATAGGTCTGGTCGGCGTAGCCGGTGAGGACGGCGGCCGCGTTGAGTGAAATGAGTAGGGTGGTAGTTCCAATGGCGATACCAAGTCGAATTCCACGTGAGTCCATGTTGCTCCCTCCCGTCGAGGTGCGAATCTTTCATTTGTCGAACGGGAGCCCCCGGGCCGACCCGCTCGCATTTTATGGAAATGCAAATGTTGCGCCAGATCAAAGAAAATTCTTAACTATTTGATATTGAACTATTAATAATCAGCGCAATCTGTCTGGCCGCAATCAACTTGCACCGAAACCATTCAAACCGTCGTCTGTTTGCACCAGGGGGTCCTTCGGGTCGGACTGAAATCCCGGTGCCGCACAGTCACCGATAGTGAGAATAGTCTGATTATATTGCGGATTTGTGAACGGCTCCGGTCGGTCGGTCCTGTCGTCGTATCGCAGTCAGTGGGAATGCCGAGGCGGCCGGCAAGGCAGGCGCAGCGGCCATTCCAGTGATGGCCAAAGTCCGGAAAAGAAGCCGGATGTTCCCGTTCGCCGTCATGCCGGCGCCGGCCGGGTTTCAGCGATGATCTGCGCCGGCGAACGACCGGGTCGACGCCAGGTTGTGGAATCCTGGCTTTCACCGGATGTGGGACAGAAGAACCGGTCAGAGGTTTCCCTGAATCAGCGGAAAGATCTGTTCATTCTCGTATTTCACGCGTTCCATGACGAGCCGGAAGATTTCGCGGCTCTCTTCGGCCAGCGCAGCGTGCTGGGCGTCATCCCTGGCGGGCGTGCACCAGTGCCGCACGTAGCGTGAAAAGCCTTTCTTGGTGGCACGCGCGCTGTCGTGGAACCGGCGCGCGGCGTCGGCGACCGCGGCGTCGTTGTGGCGGGCGAGTTCGGCGTACAGCGTGTTGTCCTCGAAGACCAGGTGCATCCACACCTTTTCCTTGAAGCGTGCCATCAGTTCGCAGACATAGGGATTCTCGTGCAGGGATCGTTGTTCGAGCAGCACCGACAGTACGTCGCACAGCGCGGTGATGTCGCGGTTCTGCCGTTTCAGGTCGTCGAGCGAATACATGTCCAATTTCTCATCGATCAGGTTCGGGCAGGCGGCCTGCCGGGGTGCACAGGCGCCCGTTGCACCGGGTCGATTATACCGCGCCGTCAGTGGCTGGGGCCGGGATAGCGCCGGTGAATCGCCTCGATGTCCTCGAGCACCTGGTTCGACCGCGTCAACTCGATGCCGTCGAGGTTCGCTTCAAGCTGATCCACGTCGGTCGCGCCGATGATCGCGCTCGTCAGAAACGAGCGCGAAAGGACGAACGCAAGCGCCATCTGCGCCGGGTCCAGACCGCGCTGACCTCGATATCGGTGTTACCCGGTGGACGGTATTGCATGTTCGCTCCCTGATCCATCGCCGGCGTCGAAGCGCATGGACAGGTCCACGGCCCGCAGGTGCTTGGTCAGCGCGCCGATGGAGACGAAATCCACGCCGGTCGCCGCGTACTCGGCGATGTTGTCCAGATCGATGCCGCCGGAGGCCTCGAGTTCGGCGCGCCCGTCCACGAGTGCGACGGCCCGGCGCAGCGCGTCGGGCGCGAAATTATCGAGCAGGATGCGCGTGACCCCGGCGGCCAGCGCCTCTTCGAGCTGGTCGAGCGTCTCGACCTCCACTTCCAGCAGGATGCCGGTCCTGATGCGGCCGGCTGCGGCCACCGCGCGGGTGATTGAACCGGCCGCGGCTATGTGGTTTTCCTTGATCAGGAAGGCGTCGTACAGCCCCATCCGGTGATTGTGGCAGCCTCCGCAGCGCACCGCGTATTTCTGCGCGCCCCGGAGACCGGGCAGCGTCTTGCGCGTGTCGAGCACGAGGGTCTTGTACGCCGCGACGGCATCCGCGTAGCGCCGCGCCAGCGTGGCGGTGCCCGAGAGCGTCTGCAGAAAATTCAGCGCGGCGCGTTCGCCGGTCAGCAGGCTGCGCGCGGGGCCGTGGAGTTCGCACAGGCGCTGATCGGCCTGAACGCCGTTGCCGTCCTCGACCAGCCAGTGCACCTGCACCCGTTCGTCGAGCAGGCGGAACACGCCGTCGAACCAGGGACGGCCGCAGATGACGGCCGGTTCGCGGCAGACGACGTGCGCCGACCAGGCGCGGTCGGCGGGGATCAGCGCGGCGCTGACATCGCCGTCGCCAACGTCTTCCTCCAGCGCGCGGCGAACCGTTTCCAGCGTCTGTTCGTCGAGCGTCTCCAGCAGCATCTATTCGGAGATCTCCAGCAGCTCGATTTCGAAGATCAGCGTCGCGTCGGGCGGAATGACGCCGCCGGCGCCGCGCTCGCCGTACGCCAGCGGCGGCGGAATAATCAGCTTGCGCAGGCCGCCCTCGCGCATGCCCTGCACGCCTTCGTCCCAGCCGCGGATCACGTAGCTGCAATCGACCGGGAAACTGAACGGATCGTCGCGGTCGCGGCTGGAGTCGAATTTGGTGCCGTCCTCGAGCCAGCCGGTGTAGTGCACCACCGCCGTCTGGCCGCGTCCGGTGCAGGCCTTGCCGGTGCCCGTTCTGATGTCTTCGTAGATCAGGCCGCTGTCTGTCGTCGTGTTCATGCCATGTCCCCGGTCAGGGGCGCGGGTTCCCACAGCCCGTCACCCGCCTGTCAAAGGTCGATCAGTTCCGGCGGTTCCTCGGGGTCGATGATCAGCAACTGGTGCGAAGGCACCGGATGCCAGATGCCGGACTCGGTCAGGCATTCCGATGCGATCAACTGTGCCTCGGGAAACAGCTCGTCGTCGGTGGTGAAATAGAGCGAAGGGCACTCGTCGCCCACGGCGTGGCGGACGGCGTAGAGGCGCTCGCCTTCGGTGACCAGCAGATTGAGCAGCGCCTTGTTGCCGTCGAGCAGGTCGTCGATTCGCGCCAGCAGTTCGCGCAGCGCCTGGTCGATCGGCAGTTCGCTGTCTTCCGACAGGATCTGGCGCAGCCAGGCGAACAGGTACTCGGACTCGGTATTGCCGCGGATGGCGGCGAAGTAGGCCGGTTCCAGCTCGCCGGCGATGGCCGGCATCACCTGTTCGTGGAACTCCTCGATGAAGCCGTTGTGGTTGAACAACAGTTCCTCGTCCTTGAACGGCTGGGTGTTGACGTGGCTGATCGGGTTGCCGCGGGTGGCGCTGCGCACGTGCGCCACCCAGAGGTCGCTGGTCAGGCCGCGCGCCAGCGACTCCAGGTTGGGGTCGGCCCAGATGGGCGCCGGGTTGGTGTACAGCAGCGGTTCGTCCTCCTCGCCGTACCAGCCGAAGCCGAAGCCGTCGGCGTTCAACCGGGTATAGCGCAGCTCGCGCGGCTCGAACGCCTGGTGATAGAGGCTGTGGTCCGGTTCCAGCAGAAAGTGACCCAGCGTGGTCGGTACACCCAGATAGGCGGCAAATCGGCACATAAGACCCGCTTGTGTGAGGTGTTTTACTCGGTTGGGCGCGATGTTAGCCTAAGTCGGCGGCGGGGCCAACCCGCCGGCGCGGTCGGCGGCACGCCGGCCGGTCGCAAGCAGCGGGCCCGGGACCGGCACGCTGTCATACAACCGTCATATTGGTACGTTCTACTAACCGCGTCTGTCATAATTCAGAATTATCAGTCAGGTGATGAGGCGCATACTCTTGGTCGAAGACGAAGCCGCGATCCGCGACATGGTCCGGTTCGCGTTGGGAAAAGCGGATTTCGAAGTCGACGAGGCCGAAGGCGCCGAGCAGGCGCTGGTGCTGATCGCTGCGCGTCCGCCGGACCTGGTGCTGCTCGACTGGATGCTGCCCGGCATGAGCGGCATCGACCTGGCGCGGCGCCTGCGCCGCGACGATCTCACCATGCGCATCCCCATCATCATGCTGACCGCGCGCACCGACGAGCACGACCGGGTGCGCGGCCTGGAAGTGGGTGCCGACGACTACGTCACCAAGCCGTTTTCACCGCGCGAGCTGGTTGCGCGGATCAACGCCGTGCTGCGGCGCGTCCACCCCGAGACCGAAGATACCCGCATCGAGGCCGGCGGACTGACGCTGAACGTCGCCGACCACCGCGTCGAAGTGAAGGGCGAGAAAGTGGAACTGGCGCCGACCGAGTTCCGCCTCCTGCAATTCTTCATGTCCCATCCCGACAGGGTCTACAGCCGCGAGCAGTTGCTGGATCATGTCTGGGGACGTGGCGTTTATGTCGAGGAGCGTACGGTCGACGTTCATATCCGGCGCCTGCGCAAGGCGCTGGGCCCGGTCAACTGCGAGAACTACATACAGACTGTGCGCGGCGCGGGCTACCGTTTTTCGACGCGGGACTGATTCGTGACGAACCCCTGGTGGGCGGAACTGCAGCGTATCGTCGGGTTCGCCCTGCTCGCCTTGATTCCCGCGCTGGCCGTCGGCCACTATCTGGTGTGGCTGCTGCTGGCGCTGGCCGGCTACCTCACCTGGCACCTCTACAACCTGTACCGGCTCATCCGCTGGCTGCGCGCCGGCAAAGGTTATCAGCCGCCCGAATCGTCAGGCCTGTGGGACGAGGTCTTCGAAAGCATCCACCGGCTGATTCAGCGCAACCGCAGGCGCAAGAAGAATCTGCGCCGCCTGTTGAAGCGGTTCCACACCATGGCCGCAGCTCTGCCCGATGCGATGGTCGAGCTGCGCGCCGGCACCGACGAGATCGAGTGGTGGAACGACGCGGCCAGCGACTGCCTCGGTTTCCGCTATCCGCGCAACGTCGGCCAGCGTCTGGCCAACCTGCTGCGCCATCCGGATATCCAGGACTTTCTGCAACGCCAGGACTATGACGACGAGGTGGTGGTCCCTTCGCCGGTCGATGACAACATGACGTTGAGCGTCCGTATGATCTCGTATTCGAACAACCGGCGCATGCTGTTGGTGCGGGACATTACGCGCCTGCTGTCGCTGGAGCGAACGCGCAAGGACTTCATCGCCAACGCCTCCCATGAATTGCGCAGCCCCCTGACGGTGCTGAGCGGCTATCTCGAGACGCTTGTGCATGCCAAGGAAAGCTGCCGCGAGTACGAGCCGCAGCTCAAGATCATGATGGCGCAGAGCGAGCGCATGGGCCGCATCGTCGACGACCTGATGCTGCTGTCCAAGCTCGAGTCCGAGGCGCCGCGCACCGATCGACACCCGGTGAACGTGCCCCAGTTGCTGGTGGCCATTATCGACCAGGCGCGCGAACTGAGCGGGCAGGACCGACACGTCATCGATACCGATATCGATCCCGGCATCTACCTGCACGGCCGCGAATCCGAGCTGTACAGCGCCTTTTCCAATCTGTTGTTCAACGCGGTGCGCTACACGCCGCCGGACGGCCGGATCGCCGTCGCCTGGAAGGATACCCCGACCGGGCCGGTCTTTTCGGTGCGCGACACCGGCGCGGGCATCGCGCCGCATCATTTGCCGCGGCTGACCGAACGCTTCTACCGGGTCGACGCCGGCCGGTCGCGGGCGGCCGGCGGCACCGGTCTGGGGCTGGCCATCGTGAAGCACGTGCTGAAGCGCCACCACGCGCATCTGGAAATCGAGAGCGAGGTCGGCACCGGCAGTGAATTTAGCTGCGTTTTTGATGCAAGCCGTCGTGCCGAAAGCCTTATTACATAATCGCCTGGGTGTGTAACACAACTGTCATATTGCCCGGTTAGCATGGCGACCAGTCGTGGCGCCGCCCGCCAACGGTCGATAATGTGCAGGAGAGACTGCAATGATAATGATGCGCCGAGGGTTATTGGTAACCGGTCTGGTGTTGGGCTTGGGTCTGGCCGGAATGGTCCGCGCCGACGGCAAGGGCGACGCCGCGCTGACCGATTACGAGCCCGCCAGCGGCGTGTCCGGCAACCTGTCCAGCGTCGGTTCCGACACGCCGGCGCTGACCGAGGGCACTTCGAACCTGGGACCGATGAGCCGCACGATGAAGGATGGCGAAATCGAGGCGTTCGAGCGCAGGTACGGCTACAAGCCGACCGCGATCCGGGTGGCCATCGACGCGCTGGCGGTGTTCGTACACAAGGACAATCCGATCGCGGGTCTGACGCTTCCCCAGGTCGACGCGGTGTTTTCCTCGACCCGCAAGTGCGGCATCGCCGATGACATCACCACCTGGGGCGGCCTCGGTCTGAGCGGCGCCTGGGCTACGCGTTCGATCCAGCTCTACGGCCGCAACTCCGTGTCCGGAACCTACGGGTTCTTCAAGGAGCATGCGCTCTGCAAGGGCGACTACAAGAACAGTGTCAACGAGCAGCCGGGCTCGGCTTCCGTCGTTCAATCGGTGTCAACGTCGCTCAACGGCATCGGCTACGCAGGCATCGGTTACGTGACGTCCGGCGTCCGTGCGGTGCCGCTGGCGAAAGACAAGGGCGATCCCTTCATCGAAGCGACGGGCGAAAACGCGATCAGCGGCAAGTACCCCCTGGCGCGGTTCCTGTACATCTACGTGAACAAGCACCCGAACAAGCCGCTGCCGCCGCTGGAGCGCGAGTTCCTGAAGATGGTGCTGTCCAAGGTCGGACAGATGGTCGTGGTGCAGGACGGTTACATTCCGTTGCCGGCGTCGGCCGCGGAAAAGGAACTGACCACACTCTAGTAACGACGAGGGCGCGAGCGGCACGGCACGGGGGGCGGCCCTTGTGCCCTGCCGCTTTGGCGTTTTTCAGGCCGCGTTCAGCATGTGGTGCAGCGCGTCGAACGCGCGGTAGCCGATGTGTTGCAGCATGAGCCCGATGCCGTCTTCGCTCTCGTGCACGACGAATGCCGGCAGGCGATGCTCGACGCTGCCGTCGCGGCTTCCGACCTGAAAGGCGACTTCAAGGCGGGATTGCAGCGGTATGCGCACGCCTTTCAATTCGACAAACATGCCCTCCAGGCTGACGTTGCGGGTGCGGGTGTCGATGACCCCGATCGGCGGATAGTGGAGACTGACATCCAGGTTGAGTGGCTTGCGGCTGCTCCAGCGGTTTTCAACGGTCATGGACCCTACGCTCCTTTTACCCGGCGTGGCAAAAAGTTGACATATGCAGGCGACGAAGCAAAGAGGATGCCAAATTGATCGGTTCGATGCCCGAACGCCGTGTAAAATAGCCGCCCAGCCGACCCGCGATGCTTGACCAGTCCATGCCGTACGACAATCCCTCCGTCCGGTACAGTACCAGCGCGCATTTCCGGCTGCGCGTTCTGAAGGACCGCGTCACGCGCTCCGCCGTCGGTGCCGGCGGGATCGGTGTGATCATCGCCATCCTTCTGATATTCGTCTATCTGCTGTACGTGGTGTTTCCTCTGCTGCGGTCTCCGACGATGCAGGCAAAAGGCGTCTGGCCGCTGCCGGCGGCGGATGAGGCACTTTATCTGGACCTCGACGCGCAGGCCGAGGTCGGCGCGGTCGTGAGCCGGTCCGGCACGGTGAGTTTCTTCGCCACCGGCGATGGTCACAGGATCGACAGCGTTCAGTTGCCCGTGCAGGGCACGGCGGTGGTCAGTTTCGCGTCGGCGAGTCCAGCTTCGGGCGTGCTGCCCTGGGTCTCGCCGACGGACGCGCGCTGGTCTTCGCGTTGCACTACCGCGTGACTTACCCGGACGGCAAACGGGTGATCGTGCCTGAGGTGCAGTATCCGCTCGGCGAAAGCGCGATCGAGGTCGCGCCGGACGGGAGGCCGCTGCAGGCGCTGGCGATCGAGTCGGGCGAAAATACTACGCTGGCCAGCTGGACGGGCGGCGACAACGTCCATCTGGTCCGTGCGGTCCAGCAGTCCTCGTTCCTCGGCGACGAAAGCGAAACCTCGTTCGAACGCGCCGACGCGACCGGCACTCTCTCCGAAATCCGTTTCCTGGTGCTCACGCCCGAACAGCCGCATCTCTATATCATCGGCGCGAACGGCGATCTTGCGTGGCTGAACGTCGCGGCGATCCAGACACCCAGGCCGATCGAGCGGATTTCGTTGGTCGAGCCCGGGCGTTCGGTTGTCGACGTTCGACTCCTGGCCGGCGGCATGTCGCTGATGGTGCTCGACGATCAGGGCGTGGTCAGCCAGCGGTTCGCCGTGCGCAACGATACCGGCGACAAGCGCCTGCGCCGGAGTCGCGCGTTCAAACCGGTGGCCGGGGCCAGGCCGATGGCGCCGGAATACAGCCGTAAGGGCTTCCTGCTCGGAGACAGCAAGGGTAACGTCGCGGTGTTGCACACCAGCAAAGCCACCCGGCTGGCGCAAGACAAAGTGGGCGATGCGCCGATCCGGTTGCTGAGCATCGCGCCGCGTGCCGACGCGCTGCTGGCGCTGGACGACGCCGGTGAGCTGCACTTGTGGGAAGTTCATAATCCGCACCCGGAGGTGTCCTGGTCGTCGTTGTGGAGCAAGGTCTGGTACGAAGGTTACGACGAGCCGGCGTATATCTGGCAGTCGTCTGCGGCCAACAACGAATTCGAGCCCAAGTTCAGCCTGGTGCCGCTGACCTTCGGCACCCTGAAAGCGGCATTTTACGCCATGCTGTTCGCCATCCCTCTGTCGATCCTCGGCGCTATCTTCACGGCGTACTTCATGACGGCCAGGATGCGCCAGATCGTCAAGCCGACGGTCGAGATCATGGAGGCGCTGCCCACCGTGATTCTGGGTTTCCTGGCCGGACTGTGGCTGGCGCCGTTCATCGAGCTGCATCTGCTGGGGGTCTTTCTGCTGCTGCTGTTTCTGCCGGCGGGTTTTCTGCTGGCTGCGTACGGCTGGCACCGTCTGCCGGAGGGCCTGACCAAGCGGGTGCCCGAGGGCTGGGAAGCGGCGCTGCTGATCCCGGCCATGCTGGTGACCGTCTGGCTGACGTTCACGCTGGGCCCGGTCCTGGAGACGCCTGGTTCGACAGCAGCCTGTCGGCCTGGCTGACACACCGAATGGGTATCGACTTCGACCAGCGCAACTCGCTGGTGGTCGGCATCGCGATGGGATTCGCCGTCATTCCGACGATATTTTCGATTTCCGAGGACGCGATCTTCGGCGTGCCCAAGCGTCTCACCAACGGTTCGCTGGCGCTGGGTGCGACGCCCTGGCAGACGCTTGTGCGCGTGGTTCTGCTGACCCCCAGTCCAGGCATCTTCGCCGGCATCATGATGGGGTTCGGCCGCGCGGTGGGCGAGACCATGATCGTGCTCATGGCGACCGGCAACACGCCGGTCATGGACATGAGCATCTTTCAGGGCATGCGCACCCTGTCGGCCAACATCGCCGTGGAGATGCCGGAGTCGGAGGTCGGCAGCACCCATTTCCGGATCCTGTTCCTCGCCGCACTCGTCCTGTTCATGTTCACGTTCGTGTTCAACACCGGCGCTGAGCTGGTTCGGCAGCGGCTGCGGCGGAAATACAGCAGTCTCTAGCCATGAGTCGCCGTCTTCCCCAATGGTTCGCGAGCGGAAGCCCCTGGATCTGGCTCACCGCCGGTGCCGTGTCGATCAGTCTGGTCATGGTGATCGGGCCGCTCGGCCTGATCGCCTGCAACGGTCTGGGGCACTTCTGGCCGGCGACGGTTTGGCAGTTCGAGGTCACCACGCCGACCGATGACAGCCGTGTGGTGCTCGGCGAGATCCACGCACCCGAAAGAATCAGCGTCGCACGCCTGCGCGAAGCCGGCGAAGTCCTGCCCCAGGGACTGGATGGCGAAATCGTGCGTTACCTGATCAAGACCGGCAACCGCGACATCACCGGCCTGGATTTCACCTGGTTCAACGAACGGCGATCGCGACCGGCGAAAGCCGGCCGATGTGCTGGTGCTGGAACGCCAGGAGTGGGGCAACGTCTACGGGCTTCTGGTGGACGTGCGCGAAAACGGAAAGACCGTCGGTGAAGGCCTGGAGGCCCGGCTGGAGCTGCAGACCCGCCTGCAGCGCGCGCTGGGCATGCGGCAGCGGATCGCGGATCTGGAAAAGAACAGGATCGGCGCCATCAACTATCAGCTCGAGAAACTGCGGCTGAGGCAGCGCGGCCTGGAGTTGAAGGATGCGCTCACACCCGACGCGCTCGCCGATCTGGACAGGAGCCGGGTGGACCTGCGCGCACAATTCGCCGACCTGCAGCGGGAGGACGGCGAACTGACGCAGGAGATCAACCGCGACAGCATTACCGTGCGGCTCGTGAGCGGCGGCGAAGTCACCGTCCCGATGGCCAAGATCGTGTGCGTCTACCGCCCCAATTCCATGAATCCGGCGGCCAAGCTACGGTTCTACATGGAGAAGGTCTGGGAATTCGTGTCGGCCGATCCGCGCGAGGCGAACACCGAAGGCGGTATATTCCCGGCGATTTTCGGCACCGTGGCGATGGTGCTGCTCATGTCCGTTGTAGTGACGCCGTTCGGCGTGGTGGCGGCGGTGTACCTGAATGAATACAGCCACTCAAGGGCTGTTGACGCGCCTGATCCGCATTGCCGTAAACAATCTCGCGGGCGTGCCCTCGATCGTCTACGGCGTATTCGGTCTCGGGTTCTTCGTGTACTTTCTTGGCGGCAACATCGACCGGCTGTTCTTCCCCGAGGCCCTGCCGGCGCCGACTTTCGGCACGCCCGGGTGATGTGGGCTTCGCTGACGCTGGCGCTGCTCACCGTGCCGGTGGTGATCGTCGCGGCCGAGGAGGGACTGGCGCGTATTCCGAGTTCGATTCGCGAGAGCAGTCTGGCGCTCGGAGCCACCAAGGCGGAAACGCTGTGGCGCACGGTGCTGCCGATGGCCAGCCCGGCCATGATGACCGGGATGATCCTCGCGGTCGCCCGTGCGGCCGGTGAAGTGGCTCCCCTGATGCTGGTCAGTGTCGTCAAGCTGGCCCCGGCGCTGCCGATCGACGGCAACGCGCCGTTTCTGCACCTGGACCGCAAGTTCATGCACCTGGGTTTCCATATCTACGACGTCGGGTTTCAAAGTCGCAACGTCGAGGCGGCCAGGCCGCTGGTCTATGCGACCGCGCTGCTGCTGGTAATCGTGATCCTGGTGCTTAATCTCGCGGCGATCGCCATTCGCAACAGGCTGCGGGAACGGTACCGCGAGCTGGAGCAGTGAATCAGATGGATGTCGAAAACATGTCAACGACTTCGGGGACCTCCGGAGCGACTCTGGCCGAACCGGTTGAAGGTCCTGAAATTTGCTTGAAAGTCGAGAACTTGAATCTGTATTACGGGTCAGCCCAGGCGCTCAGGAACATCGATCTGACCGTCCCCAAACGCCAAGTGATGGCGTTCATCGGTCCCAGCGGCTGCGGCAAGTCGACGCTGCTTCGCTGCTTCAACCGTATGAACGATCTGGTCGATACTGTGCGCGTCGACGGCAGGATCCTGCTGGAAGGCCGCAACATCTTCGACCCCGCGGTCAAGGTCGCGCAGCGCCGTCAGCAGGTCGGGATGGTCTTTCAGAAACCCAACCCGTTTCCCAAGAGCATCTACGAAAACGTCGCCTACGGTCTGCGGCTGCAAGGGATCAAGAGTCGGCGCAAACTGGACGAAGTAGTGGAGAAGGCATTGCGCGGCGCGGCGTTGTGGGACGTAGTGAAGGACCGGCTGCACGACAACGCCCTGGGCCTGTCGGGCGGTCAGCAGCAGCGTCTGGTGATTGCCCGGGCGATCGCGGTGGAGCCGGAGGTGCTGCTGCTGGACGAGCCGGCGTCCGCGCTGGATCCGATATCGACATTGAAGATCGAGGAACTGATCTACGAGTTGAAGTCCAAGTACACGATCGTCATCGTCACCCATAACATGCAGCAGGCGGCGCGCGTTTCCGATTATACTGCCTTCATGTATCTGGGCGACCTGATCGAAGTTGGTGATACCGATACGTTGTTCACCAACCCGACGGAGAAGATGACCGAAGACTATATTACCGGCCGTTACGGCTGACGAATGTTACCCGAAACAACGGGTGTGAGGTAAAGGACATGGACAAGCTGAACATCGGGCACCACATATCGCGCCAGTACAACGAGGCGCTGGAAGACGTGCGCACCAAGGTGCTGTCGATGGGCGGTTTCGTCGAACAGCAGATTCACGACGCGGTCAAGGCGATGGTCGAGCAGGATGTCGAGATGGCCCGCACGGTGAGCGAGAACGATCACCGGGTCAACGGCATGGAAGTCGACATCGACGAGGAGTGCACGCACATCCTGGTCCGGCGCCAGCCCGCCGCCAGCGATCTGCGGCTGGTGACGGCGATCATCAAGACCATCGCCGACCTGGAACGTATCGGCGACGAGGCCGCGCGCATCGCGCGCATGACCATGCGTCTGGACGGCGAGCAGCGGGCAGTCAAACTGCTGCCGCGCATCCGCCAGATGGGCCAGAAGGTACGCGACATGGTTCGCGGCGCGCTGGACGCGTTCGCCCATCTGGATGCCGAGAAGGCGGTCGAGGTCTGGGGCGAGGACCGGGCGGTCGATCAGGAGTACGAGTCGCTGATGCGCGAACTGATGACGTTCATGATGGAAGACCCGCGCACGATACCGAGCATCATCGACACCGTGTTCTCGATCCGCGCGATCGAGCGCATCGGCGACCGCGCCACCAACATCTGCGAATACGTGATCTACCTGGTCAAGGGCAAGGACGTACGCCACACGCGAGTCAAGAAGCCCGAGGGCAAGTAAAGCAAAAAAACCGGGGTCAGAACAGAATGGCACTTACTTAAGCCCAGAACTGCCGTCATCCCGGCGAAGGCCGGGATCCAGAATCTACAATAGTGGTAGTTTTCCTGGATTCCGGCCTTCGCCGGAATGACGAAACCGCTGAATTCAGAGTTAAGTAAGTGCCATTCGGGTCAGAACACAGTTTTCGCTAATATTAGCGGTAATTGCGTTCTGACCCCGGTTTTGTCCACGGAGGCGCAGGACGGATGCTTCACCGCGAAGTAAAGAGCGCTATAAGAGCCAGTAAAGCCAGATCGCTGCCGCCTATCCGCAGCGTGATCACGTTAGGCAGGTTGCCACGTTGGCCTTGGGAACAGGATAGCTGTCTAGCGGTATCACCGACTTTTCCCAGGCCAAATCCGTATTTTATTCTTGGTCTTTGTTTCCTTCGCGCGCCTTTGCGGTGACAAGTGCTTCCACCGCGTTTCCCCTGATTCAATAATCAATCAAGCCAGCAGAAACTCGATGAGCGCCTTCTGCGCGTGCAGGCGGTTTTCCGCCTCGTCCCACACGACACTCTGCGGGCCGTCGATGACGTCCGCCGTCACTTCCTCGCCGCGGTGCGCGGGCAGGCAGTGCATGAACAGCGCGTCTTTGTGCGCGGCGGCCATGACGGTCGCATTGACCTGGTAGGCCGCAAAGGTCTTTTCCCGTTCCGCCTGTTCCTCTTCCTGGCCCATGCTGGCCCAGACGTCGGTCACGACCAGATCCGCGCCGTCGGCGGCAGTCGCCGGCGCGTCGACCAGGGTCACCCGGTCGCCGGCCGACCGCAGGATCGACGCCTGCGGCCGGTAGCCTTTGGGTGCGGCAATGCGCAGACCGAATCCGAACTGGTGTGCGGCGTTGATGTAGGAATGGCACATATTGTTGCCATCGCCGATGAAGGCGACGGTGGCGCCGCGGATGTCGCCGCGGCGCTCGAACCAGGTCTGCATGTCGGCGAGCAACTGGCAGGGGTGATACAGGTCCGTCAACGCATTGATGACCGGGGTGCGGGAAAACTCGGCAAAGCGTTCGATCTTTTCGTGCTCGAACGTACGGATCATCACGATATCGACCATGCGCGACAGGACGCGCGCGCTGTCCTCGATCGGCTCGCCGCGGCCGAACTGCGTGTCTTTCGGCGAGAGGAACAGGGCGTGACCGCCGAGCTGCGCCATGCCGGCTTCGAACGACACGCGCGTGCGCGTCGACGATTTCTCGAAGATCATGGCCATGACTTTGCCGATCAGCGGCCGGTACAGGCGGCCTTCGCGCTGCCAGGTCTTGAGTTCGATGGCGCGCGCCAGCAGGGCGCGCAATTCATCGGGCGAGCAATCGAGCAGTGTGAGAAAGTGCCGCGGCCTCATGCGGGCGCACCCGCCAGGAAATGTCGGATCAACGCACTGACGCTGGCGACGATTTCGTCCGCTTCCTCGCGGGTGACGATCAGCGGCGGCAGCAGGCGCACCACCTGGTTCGACGTGACGTTGATCAGCAGTCCATGCTCCAGCGCGTCCTTGACCAGACTGGCGCAGGGCCGGTCCAGCTCGATGCCAAGCATCAGTCCTTTGCCGCGAATGCTGACCACGCCGCGGCAGCCGTCGAGCGTCCTGCGGAACCCGGACAGCATGCGCTCGCCGAGCGTCGCCGCCGCGTCGACCAGCTTGTCATGCTCGATGGTGTCGATCACCGCGTGCGCGGCCGCCGTGACCAGCGGGTTGCCACCGAACGTCGAACCGTGGTTGCCCGGCTGGAACACGTCGGCGGCCGCGCCGCGCGCCAGACAGGCGCCGATCGGCACGCCGTTGCCGAGACCTTTCGCCAGCGTCATGACGTCGGGGCGCATCGCGCTGTGCTGATACGCGAACCAGCGTCCGGTGCGGCCCATGCCGGTCTGCACTTCGTCGAGCATGAGCAGCCAGCCCTGGTCGTCGCACAGTCGGCGCAGCGCCGGCAGGTAGTCGTCGTCGGGAATCTGTATGCCGCCTTCGCCCGTGATCGGCTCGACCAGTACGGCCACGACGCCAGGGCTGTTGTCGGCGATGTTGCGCAGCGTGTCGATGTCGTTATAGGGCGCGCGCAGAAAACCCGGCATCAGGGGTTCGAAGCCGGCCTGGATGCGGCGGTTGCCGGTTGCCGTCAGTGTCGCCAGCGTGCGGCCGTGGAAGCTGCCCTCGGTGACGATCACCTGCGGGTTGCTGTTGCCTTGCTGATGGCCGTGCAGACGCGCCAGCTTGATCGCGGCCTCGTTGGCTTCCGCGCCGGAGTTGCAGAAGAACGCGCGGTCCATGCCGGCCACGCCGCACAGGCGTTCGGCCAGCTTGTGCTGGTTTTCGATGCGATAGAGATTCGAGGTGTGCAGCAATTTCCCGGCCTGGTCGCAGATCGCCCGTGTGACGGCCGGATGCGCGTGGCCGAGCCCGCACACGGCGATGCCGCTCAGCGCGTCGAGATAGGTCCTGCCCTCGGTGTCGTACAGTCGCGTGCCCTTGCCGCTGGCGAAGGTCACCGGCAGCGGGCTGTACGTGTTCATGACGTTGTCGGACATGGAATCGCTGCAACCTCAAAAACAAAAGGCAGCTTACGGAGACGTTCCCCGGCCGGGCGGGAGGGACTGCGCGGGGCCATGGAATCGCGGGGTAAGCCGCCAGCGAAAACCGGCCATTTTAGACGTGCAGGCAGCATTTGTCCAAACCCGGCTGTATGGGCAGCGCGGCAAAATAAAAAACCCGGCCGGAGGCCGGGTTTAGCGGATTGGTCCTGGCGGTCGCCTAGAACGGGAGGCCGTGAGCGTAGCCCGTCATGCACATCAGCATGGGGATGGACAGCAACGTGTTGGTGCGCGACGCCATCAGCGCAACGACCTTGGCCTTTGCGATGGCTTCAGGGGTGGACTGGACCATACCCAGGATCTTCTTCTGGTTCGGCCAGATCAGTGCCCACACGTTGAACAGCATGATGGTGCCGAACCAGGCACCCATCCCGATAACGGAAATCGGGGACGCGAACGTGAAATTCTCGAACGTAAATGCGCCGGCCAGAATGCCCATGTGAGCCAACGCTCCGGCGCCGGTCAGCCAGGTAGCCAACGCGCCCCACCGAAACCAAGCCAGTGCACGCGGAGCGACGTACTTGTTGATGGCCGCCGGGCCGGGGCCACCGCTGTTGGCTTCCGCCAGCGCCGCGCCAACCGCCGGCACCTGGACGAAGTTGAAATAGTAGAGCAGGCCGATCCAGGTGATGCCGGCCAGCACGTGAAACCACACCGCAATCTCCAGGGGCTGGACCTGGGAAACACCCAGAATCAGGACGACTATGACCGCGAGGATGAAACCGGAAATAATCGTACCCAGAATGGATTTCAGGGGATTCATCGAACGCTCCTCAAATTGACTGTTTGGATTTTTGACGAGGCCGGCGGAAAAGCCGACTAAAATACTCAAGTATGCGGAGGATACGGTACGCCAATCCCGATTGCAATAACGGAAAAACGGGGGAACCCTGCCTGTCCGTCATGTGAAATTCATACAATTGTGCCGTGGACGCCATCGAACTGAGTCTGTTTTCCAGCCGCCTGACCGCGATCTGCGAAGAGATGGGTGCGGTGCTGCGGCGCGCGGCCTTTTCGCCTAATATCCGTGACCGGCTGGACTACTCCTGCGCGCTTTTCGACGAGGCCGGCCGCCTATGTGCGCAGGCCGCGCACATTCCCGTGCACCTGGGCAGCATGGCCTACGCGATGCGGGACCTGGTCGGGCGGCAGAGATGGTCGCCGGGCGACATGCTGGTGCTCAACGACCCATTCGAGGGCGGCACGCATCTGCCCGACGTGACCCTGGTCGCGCCGGTCTTCTTCGAGGCGCGGCTGATCGCATTCGTCGCCAACCGCGCGCACCACGCCGACATCGGCGCCGAGGCGCCGGGCTCGATGCCGATTGCCACACGGCTCGATGAAGAGGGTTTTCTGATTCGTCCGCAGTGGCTGGTGAAAAGCGGCGCACTGCAAACCGGCCTGCTCGACGATCTGAAGCGAGCCACGTCCGATCCGGTGACGACTGAGGGTGATTTCGCGGCCCAGATGAGCGCCAACCGCGCCGGCGGCGCACGCCTGCTGGCACTGCTCGAGCGCTTGGGCGAGGCCGGCTGGCGTTCCGGGCTTGCGGCGCTCAACGATTATGCCGAACGCATGGCGCGGCACGCGCTCGGCGAACTTCCGGATGGAACCTACAGCTTCCGCGACTACATGGAATCGGACGGACTGGACGCGCGCGACGTTGCCATCGCGGTGACGATCGATGTGGCGGGCAGCGATCTGACGCTGGATTTTGCCGGCACCGCGGCGCAGACGCCGGGCAACATCAACTGTCCGCTGCCGGTCACCGCCGCTGCGGTGTTCTACGCGCTGCGTTGCCTGATGCCGGAAAACACGCCGGCCTGCGCCGGTGTGTTCAGGCCGCTCCATCTGCATGCGCCGCGCGGCAGTCTGGTCAACGCGCTGCCGCCGGCGGCGGTGGCCGCGGGCAACGTCGAGACCAGCAGCCGCATCGTCGACGTGGTGCTGGGTGCGCTGGCCGCGGCTGTGCCGGAACGCATGCCGGCGGCCAGCCAAGGCACGATGAACAACCTGGCCATGGGTTCGCGCGCGGCCGGACACGCCTGGAGCTACTACGAAACACTGGGCGGCGGCATGGGCGCCTGGTGCGGCGGCGACGGGATGAGCGCGGTGCAGACGCACATGACCAACACGCTGAACACGCCCATCGAGGTGTTGGAATCCTGCTTTCCCTTGCGCGTGCTGCAATACGCCGTGCGGCGCGGCTCCGGCGGTCAGGGGTTGCACCGGGGCGGTGACGGGTTGATACGCGAGTTCGAATTCCTTGACGACGTTGAGGTTACGCTGATCTGCGAACGACGCCGGCTCGCGCCCTGGGGTCTGGACGGGGGCGCGGACGGTCTGCCCGGCATCGATCGCTTGAACGGCCAGAGGCTGCCGGGCAAGGCGCGATTCGTTGCAAGCGCCGGTGACCGCCTGTCGATCGAGACGCCCGGCGGCGGAGGCTATGGCCGCAAGGTCGAATGACGCAAAGGTGTCTTGACGGCGCCACTGACGTACACTTGCCGGCCATGTCGAACGATCATCGCTATGCAATGGCTCGGCAACGCCCGCGTGCAGGCGTGCTTGCCGTCGGCTTTTTCCTGCTTACCGGCTGCGCGTCGCTGATCGTGAGCGACATGGCGAAGGGCGGCAATCCCGACTATCAGTCTGATCTCGCGCTGGCCGGCTCCGTCGAGCGCTATCTGCGCGCCGATCCGGTGCTCGGCAGCTTTGCCATCGATGCGAGTGTCTATCAGGGAATCGCGACGCTCTCGGGTCGCGTGTCGACGCCGGCACAGAAGCAGCGCGCCGCGGACCTGGCCTATCGCGTGGCGGGCGTCAAACGCGTCGTTTCGCGCGTCAGCTACGGCCCCCCCTAGGTGCGGTTGGTCGGGGACAGGAATTTATGTGCGGTATCTGTGGTGAATTGAGATTCGACGGCCGGGCGCCGTCATTGCCCGTGTTGCAGCGCATGCTGGCGAGGCTGGCGCGGCGCGGCCCCGATGCGGAAGGCAGGTACTGCAACGCGCCTGTCCTGCTCGGGCACCGGCGGCTGAGCGTGATCGATCTCTCCAGCGCGTCCAACCAGCCATTCGTCGACGACGAGGCCGGGCTGGCGCTGGTGTTCAACGGCACCATCTACAACTACAAGGAACTGCGCGCCGAACTGATCGAACGCGGTCACCGCTTCCGCAGCCAGGGCGACACCGAAGTGATTCTGCGCGCCTACGCGGAGTGGGGCGCAGCATCGGTCGCGCGCCTGACCGGCATGTTCGCGTTCGCCATCTGGGACGTCAACAAACAGCAGTTGTTTCTGGCGCGCGACCGCTTCGGCATCAAGCCGCTGTATTACGCGCAAACGGCTGCCGAGTTCCGCTTCGCCTCGAACAGCCAGGCGCTGCTGGCGACCGGCGGGCTGGACACCGGCTTCGATACGGTGGCGCTGCATCATCATTTCACGCTGCACGCCGTGGTGTCGGCGCCGCGCACGCTGTTGCGCGGCTTGCGCAAGCTGCCGCCGGCCCACGTCATGACCATCGACGCCCACGGCCGCGACCGCGTGTGGCCCTACTGGGAACTGGACAGCACGACGCCGGTGCCGGCGCGCAGCGAACCGGAATGGGTCGAGGCCGTGCACGCGGCGCTGGATCGCGCCGTGTGGCGCCGGCGCCAGATCGCCGACGTGCCGGTCGGCGTGCTGCTCTCCGGCGGCCTGGACAGCAGTCTGCTGGTCGCGTTGCTGGCCGAGCAGGGCGCGCAGAACCTGCTGACGTTCTCGGTCGGGTTCGAGGATCACCCGGACGAACGCGGCGACGAGTTCGAATATTCCGACCAGGTCGTCGAGCGTTGTGGCACGCAGCACCGCAAGATTCACGTTCCCAACCACGAAGTGCTGGAACGCCTGCCCGAGGCGATCGACCAGATGGCCGAACCGATGGTCGGTCAGGACGCGGTGGCCTTTTATCTTCTTTCCGAGCGCGTGTCGAAATACGTCAAGGTGGTGCAGTCCGGGCAGGGCGCCGACGAGGTCTTCGGCGGCTACTTCTGGTATCCGAGAATGGGCGCGGCCGCGGGCAGCGACCTCGACCGGTTCCGCCTGCACTATTTCGACCGCGATCACGACGAGTACGTCCGCATGATCGCCGAGCCCTGGCATCAGGGCGACTACACCTCCGAGTTCGTCGCGGCGAGGCTCGCGGCCGTGAAGGGCGACCAGTATCTGAATCGGGTCTTGAATTTCAACGTCACCACCCTCATCGTCGACGACCCGGTCAAACGCGTGGACAACATGACCATGGCCTGGGGCCTGGAGGCGCGGGTGCCGTTTCTCGATCACGAACTGGTCGAATGCGTGGCCGGCATGCCGCCGCACCTGAAAACCGGGTCGGGCGGCAAGCACCTGCTCAAGCGCATCGCGCGCGGTCTCGTGCCGGACGCCGTGATCGACCGGCCGAAAGGTTATTTTCCGGTGCCGGCGCTCAAGTTCGTGCGCGGCGATTTTCTCGCGTTCATGCGCGACCTGCTGACCTCGCGCGCCTGCCGCGAAAGAGGTCTCTACCGGCGCGACTACGTGGACGCGCTGCTGGCCGACCCGGAACGGCAACTGACGCGTCTGCACGGCAGCAAGCTCTGGCACCTGGCGGCGCTGGAACTCTGGTTGCAGCGCAATGTCGATGTCATTCCCGGTTGAAATGTGGCATTTATATGCAGGAGCCGGGACTGCTACAATGGGGATTATCCAGAGATTCTAATCAGCGAGGTATCAACGATGGACGTGATGGACAGAATCAAACAGGAGGTCGGCAGCCATCCCATTGTCATCTTCATGAAAGGCACGCCGCAGATGCCGATGTGCGGTTATTCCAGCCGCACCGCGCAGATGCTGCAGGCGTGCGGCGTCGAGTTCGCGCACGTCAACGTGCTGGCCGATCCGGAAGTGTTCGAGAACCTGCCGCGTTTCGCCAACTGGCCGACGTTCCCACAGGTGTATGTCAGCGGCGAACTGATCGGCGGCCACGACATCACGATGGAGTTGTTCCAGAAAGGCGAACTCAAGCCGATGCTGCAGGCCGCCGCCGGAAAATCCGACGCGTAGAGCGCGGGTTGGCAGGATGCGGAAAAGGCGGCGTCTGCCGCCTTTTTTGTGAAGGCTGGATTTGCTTAATCGCGAAGGACGCCAAGGGCGCGAAGGGAAACACCTTATTAACCACAAAGGACACCAAGGACACAAAGGTAACCATTTCCAAGAAGCCCTGGAGCTTGTTCTCTTGTCCGCGGGGCGCCCGCACCTGGCGAGTACAGCATGCGCGACGAACAAATTCCCGAAATACGTTGACAGTCAATCGTGGCATCCCTCCCCACCGAAACCAAGAATGCTGCGAACAAACAATTAGTTCTTCGTGACCTTTGTGTCCTTTGTGGTTAAAAGGGTTTTCCCTTCGCGTCCTTGGCGTCCTTCGCGGTCAATTTACTTCGACTGCCTACACCCCCGTGAACAGGTCGCCGTTGATCAGGAAGTGAACCCAGACGCTTACCGCGTAGCCCAGCGCGATCGCGCCGCTCCATTTCAAGTGCGAGAAGAACGTGTAGTAACCGCGCGCCTGTCCCATGACCGCGACGCCGGCCGCGGATCCAATGGACAGCAGCGACCCGCCAACGCCGGCGGTGAACGTCACCAGCAGCCATTGGCCGAGGTCCATGGCCGGATCCATCGCCAGCACCGCGAACATGACGGGAATGTTGTCGACCACCGAAGACACCAGGCCGACCAGGATATTCGCCTGGGTGGCGCCCAGACCGCCGTACATCAGCTCCGATCCGAGCCGCAGATAACCCAGCGTACCGAGTCCGCCGACGCACAGAATGATGCCGTAGAAAAACATCAGCGTGTCCCATTCGGCGCGTTCCAGCGACTTGAAGATGTTGAAGGGCGTCTGCTTGCGCGACAGCGCCGGGGTCCCTTCGATTTCCAACGCCATGTCGCTCATTGCGTCCGCCGCCGGCTGCGCCGCGAGGCGATGATCGCGGCGCTTGAGATAGTAGCCGAACAGCTTGAGCAGTCCGAGGCCGGTCATCATGCCGATCACCGGCGGCAAATGCAGGAAGTTGTGTGCGCAGACGGCCATGGTGATGGTCAGTATGAACAGCCCGACGACGATCCATGCCCCGTGCTCCGGCACCGCTTTGTCCGAGACCGGCTCCGGCGCGGATGTTCCGATCGTCAGGCTCATCAGCGCCGCGGGTACCAGCCAGTTGACTATCGAGGGCAGCAGCAGCGCGAAGAAGTGCGCGAAATCGACCACGCCTTTTTGCCAGACCATGAGCGTGGTGATGTCGCCGAACGGACTGAAGGCGCCGCCGGCGTTGGCCGCCACGACGATGTTGATGCAGGCGACGGTGATGAACCGGGTGTTGGTGCCGCCCACCGAGATGGCGACCGTCGCCATCAGCAGCGCCGTGGTCAGATTGTCGGCCACCGGCGAAATGCAGAAAGCGAGCAGACCGGTCAGCCAGAAGATCGCGCGCAGCGAGAAGCCGCGCGTAATCAGCCAGACGCGCAGCACGTTGAACACGCCGCGTTCATCCATCGTGTTGATGTAGGTCATCGCCGCCAGCAGGAACAGAAACAGCTCCGCATATTCCTCGAGATTGTGCCGCACCGCCTCCTCGGCGGTGTGCGTGTCGCCGCTGGCGGCGTAGACCAACGCGACGACCGTCCAGATCAGTCCGGCCGCGATCATCACCGGTTTCGACTTGCGCAGATGCAGTTGCTCCTCGGCGATCACGAAGGCGTACGCGACGATGAACAGCGCGATCGCCAGCCAACCGGCCCAGTGACCGGTGAAATCCGGCGTCGTGTGCGCGTCCGCGGCGACGGCCGGGAAAGCGGCCCCGAACAGGACCAACAGCGCCGGCGCGAAGCGGGCAGGCAGCTTGGTGAACGGCATGCGGGGTCTCCTTGCTCGTTTGTGGAAGGGTTTCAGGCGGCCTGAATTCCGCCGCCGCTTCGTGCCTTGCAACGCTGCTCATCGGACCGCGCGGCGCGTTCGCTCGCGGCGCTCATTGTGACAACACCCTATGGGCGCTTGCAACGCGCGATTACCGGCTGAACAGGCGGTTCATCGGCGCCTGACGCGCATCCGTCCCGGTTGTTGCACATTTCCCGGTTTGGCGCCACCATTCAGGCGGTAGCGAGCCGGTTGAGAAAGACGTGAGTTTGAAACGATTCTGGCATTCCCGGCAGACCGGGGGCGCCTATGGCGCATGACATCGAAGTGCGCTGCGCGCCGGACACGGCGCAGCGCCTGGCGCTGGCGCTGCAGGCTTTCGTGGCCAGCCATTATCCCTACGCGGCCGACGAGTGCAGTGCCGCGGCGCGCGAAGTGCTGCTGGACCTGGCCCGCAGTTTCGAGACGCAGTTGCGGACGACGGGCGCCTGCGTCTACAGCCAGCGCGTCCGCGCGTTCGTCTGCGAGGCGGTCAGGGCGTATTGCGAAGCGCTGGAGCGCAGCGAAGGGTGCAGCTACCGCGAGCGGTGTGCACTGTACACCGCGATCGTCCGGGGTCGGCCTGCGGATCGCGACGACGAACTGGCAGCGGAGCGGGTGGACCTGGGGGGCGGTTCCGATCTTGAATGAACCGCAAAGGACTCGTAGAGAAAACCCCTCTTAACCACAAAGGACACAAAGGACACGCAGCTAACCATTTCCACGAAACCCTGAAGCGTGCCGCCTTGCCCGGGTGGGAGGCACGTACGCGGGAAGCGCGGTCTGCGCCGAAACTGGGTGGCTGAGGTTCGGCGACAGTCCATCGCGGCGCTCCTCGCCACCGAACATCGTGAATACCGCAAGTCAAACAATCATTTGTTCGTGTCCTTTGTGTGCTTTGTGGTTAAGAGGGGGGTTCCTTCGCGGTTAAGACGTCTAGTGCGCACCCAGTTTGGCCAGTTCCTGCAGGATACCCAGCACCAGTTTCTCGCCGTCGGCGCTCATGCCCTCGGTGAGTATCTCCGCATCGCGTTCGCCCTGCACCAGTGGCCGGACGATGCCAGCCAGCCTGGCCATGTCGCCGCCGGCGGCGAGCATCTGCTGGGCCATGTTGGCCAGCAGTTGCAGCGTCTCCAGATTGCCGCTGCGCGCGCCGTGCACCATCGCGGCGATGCCGGGTGCGGCCATGCTGGCATCGAACCCTTTGGTCGGGTCGGGAAGCGTGGACGGGTCCTGCAGGCCGCGCAGTATCGACGCGACGATCGTGCGGTCCTCTGCGTCCAGCGGATTGAGCAGCGACGCATCGCGGCTTCCCGCCAGTATCTGACGAATCGCGCCCACCAGTGCGGTCCATCCATTCCGCTCCGCTTCCTGGAGAAGCCGGTGCAGATCCGGCACGGCGTCGGGGTTTTGGCAGGCGATCACGACGCGGTGAATCAGCCCCATGTGCGCGTCAACGATCTGCTGTTCTTTTTCCGGTAGATTGGCCATCGGTGCATCTACACTTTGTCGGTCGGAACAGGGATAATAGCGCGCTTTTGTGGTGGAGTGCCCAGGGAGTTTGCATTATGTCATTCGTATTACGTCTTATTCCAGCGGTTGCAGCCGGGTTGCTGCAGGCCAATGTGTACGCGGCCGAATGGCAGGCCCTGCCCGACAAGGCGCCGGAGCCCGCGGACAATCCCACCACGCCCGAAAAGGTGGAGCTTGGCCGCATGCTGTATTTCGATCCGCGTTTCTCCGCGACCGGCACGGTGTCCTGCAATTCGTGTCATAACCTGATGCTCGGTGGCGACGACAACCGTCCCGTGTCGATGGGCGTGCAAGGCCAGACCGGCGGGCGCAGCTCGCCGACGGTGTGGAATTCCGGTTTTTCGTCCACCCAGTTCTGGGACGGCCGCGCGGCGACGCTCGAGGACCAGGCCAAGGGCCCGGTCGTCAATCCGGTCGAAATGGGCATGAGCGATCTCGAGGATGCGATGAACCGGGTGCGTGCGATTCCCGGGTACAAGCCGTATTTCGAGCGCGCATTCGGCGACAAGGACCCGATGACCGTCGACAATGCCGCCAAGGCGGTGGCGGCGTACGAGCGCACGCTGGTCACGCCGGACAGCCCCTATGACCGTTTCGTCAAAGGTGACAAGCAGGCGTTGACCGAACAGCAGCAGCGCGGCATGCAGGCCTTTGCCGATACCGGCTGCGCAAGCTGCCACTCCGGCGCGGCGTTCAACGGTCCGGCGCTGCCGGCGGGCACCGGTTTCTTCATGAAGTTCCCGACCTTCACCGACAACGACTACGTGAAGAAGTACGGTTTGATGGACGATCCCGGGCGCGCCAACGTCACCAAGGCCGACACCGACAAGCATCTCTGGAAAGTGCCGACGCTGCGTAACGTCGCCCTGACCGCGCCGTACTTCCACAACGGATCGGTCGCCACGCTCGACGAAGCCGTGAGGGTGATGGCCAAGGCACAGCTCAACAGGGATCTCACCGATGACCAGGCCGCCGATATTGCCGCGTTCCTCAACGCGCTGACCGGCGAATTCCCGCAACAGCCGCTGCCGCGCCTGCCGGCCACCCTGGGCTGGGCCATCGGGTCCAGCCCAGCGTCAGGTAAGTAATTGGCATCCGACAGTCGGGGCCAGAACAGTTTTCTCCAAGGACACTCTGATCAAATCGCCACCCCGGCGAACGCCGGGGTCCAGGTTATGGATCGCCTGGATTCGGGCGTTCGCCGGAACGACGGAATTGGGTTTCTTCGGAGCTTTCGTGGCATTCAAAGTGGAGCCGCTGCGCTGTGGAGAAAACTGCGTTTTGCGCCCGGTTTTCTTTCCCACCGCACCTAATGCTAGATGCCGATCGTGGAATCCCAGCGGTTGACGATGCCGCAGAACAGGTCGGCGGTGCGTTCCGCGTCATATTTCGCCGAATGCGCCTGTTCTTCGTCCCAGTCGAATCCGGCGGCCATGACCGCGCGCGCCAGCACCGTCTGGCCGAACGCCAGGCCGGCCAGCGTCGCCGTGTCGAAACAACTGAACGGGTGAAATGGATTGCGCTTGATGCCGCAGCGATTGGCGGCGGCGTTGATGAACCCGATGTCGAACGACGGGTTGTGTCCGACCAGGATCGCGCGCGTGCACGCGTGCGCCTTGACCGCCCTGCGCACCGGCTGAAAGACGGCGCCCAGCGCGTCTTTTTCCTTTTGCGCGAAACGGAAGGGGTGATACGGATCGATGCCCGTGAATGCCAGCGATTTTTCGTCGAGGTTGGCGCCGGGGAAGGGCTCGACGTGACAGGTGATCGTGTCGACCGGCGTCAGCGCACCCCGCTCGTCGTAATCGAGAATCACCGCGGCGATTTCCAGCAGGGCGTCGCGCTTGGGGTTAAAGCCGGCTGTCTCCACGTCGACAACCACCGGCAGGAAGCCGCGGAAGCGTGCTGCAAGGCGGCTTGGTTTGGTTTCTGCGTCCATCGTGCTAAAGGATAACCAAACTGTGGACATAAGGCGACGACTGATTGATTGCAGGCTGTGCGTCCGGTACGCGGGCGTCCTGCTTGCGCTGATCGCGCTTGCCGTTTGGATGCACCCGCCGGACGCGCTCGGCGGCGATTTCACCCGCGGACTCCTGTGGCGGATCGAGGCGGCAGATGCCGAACCGAGCTATCTGTTCGGCACTATTCATTCGGAGGACGCGCGGGTCCTTGCGCTGGCTCCGCCGGTACGTCAGGCGTTCGACGGCGCACACCGGATCTGCCTGGAAATCACGCTGGACGCCGCGACGCTGGTCACCACCAGTCTGGCGATGATGCTGACCGATGGCCGAACGCTCAAAGACATTGTCGGCGACGACCTTTACCAAAAGACAGTGGCCGCCCTGGCGGATTATGCCGTGCCGGAAATGGTCACAGCCCAGCTCAAACCCTGGGCGGCCGCCACCACGCTGATCATGCCCAAACCCGTCACCGGCGTCGTGCTGGACACGGCGTTCTACCGGGACGGCGTCGCCGCCGGCAAACCGGTCGAGGGGCTGGAAACGGTCGCTGAACAACTGCAGGTGTTCGAGAATGTCGAAGAACGGCACCAGGTCACCCTGCTGCGCGACACCGTCGAACACCTGCCCGAGGTGCGCGCGGATTACGAGGCGTTGCTGGCCGCCTGGCTGGATCGCGACCTGGACAGGCTCGTGGCCATCGGCGACGCGTCCCTGCAACGCACCGATGACGACTTCTTCAAGTCCTTCAAGCGCACCCTGATCGTCGATCGCAATCACCGCATGGACGAGCGCATGCAGCCGTACCTGAAAACCGGCGGTGCCTTCATCGCCGTCGGCGCCCTGCACCTGCCGGGCAAAGAGGGGTTGCTGAACCTGCTGGAAAAACGCGGGTACAAGGTTGTGCGCGTGTGGTAGTGGGTTGCCGGCGCGACAGGGTGCGGAATTCAATCCCGTTTAACCGCGAAGGCCGCAAAGAACGCGAAGGTATGAACGATTAACCGCGAAGGACGCGAAGGACGCGAAGGGACCCCCCTCTTAACCACAAAGGACACAAAGGACACGAAGAAATGATTGTTTGACTCGCGGTCTTCGGTGGTGAGAGACGCCGCGATTGACTGTCAACGGGCCTTACGCACGCTTCCATTGCATGCGGTGCGCTTGCACCGGCAGGACCGCACGCTCCAGGGTTTCTTGGAAATAGTTACCTTTGTGCTCTTTGTGTTCTTTGTGGTTAAGAGGGGGGATTCCTTCGCGTCCTTCGCGTCCTTCGCGGTCAAATGAGCTGTTATCTTCCCAAAATCACCCAACCAGCCGCCACCCGATGCGCTCGCCCGCACGCATCGGCACCACGACCTCGTCGCCGAGCGGATAGTCGGCCGGAACCTCCCATGCGGATTTTTCCAGCGTAATGCTGTCCTCGTTGCGCGGCAGTCCATAGAAGTCGGCGCCGTAGTGGCTTGCGAACGCCTCCAGCCGGTCGAGCGCGCCGGCGGCCTCAAAGGCTTCGGCATAGAGTTCGATCGCCGCGTGGGCGGTGTACAGGCCCGCGCAGCCGCAGGCCGATTCCTTGGCCGACCGCGCGTGCGGCGCACTGTCGGTGCCGAGGAAGAACTTGGCATTGCCGTCGGTCGCGGCGGCCACCAGCGCCCGGCGATGGCGCTCGTGCTTGAGCACCGGCAGGCAATAGTGATGCGGACGCATTCCTCCGGCGAACATGGCATTGCGGTTCATCAGCAGGTGGTGCGCCGTGATGGTCGCCGCGACATTCGGCGCCGCCGCTTCGACGAACTCCACGCCCGCCTCGGTCGTCACGTGTTCGAGCACCAGCTTCAGCGCCGGAAAGCGCCGGCACAGCGGTGCCAGGTGCCGTTCGATGAACACCGCTTCCCGATCGAACACGTCCACCTCGGGATCGGTGACTTCACCGTGCACCAGCAGCGGCACGCCCAGTTCTTCCAGCGTCTCCAGAACGCCGTAAGTGTACTCGAGGCGGGTGACGCCGGAATCCGAGTGGGTGGTCGCGCCGGCGGGATAATATTTCACCGCATGAACCTGGCCGCTGGCGTGCGCCGCGAGAATTTCACCCGAAGGTGTGTTGTCGGTCAGGTACAGGGTCATCAGCGGCCGGAAACCGGTCGCCTGCGGCAGCGCCGCCAGAATGCGTTCGCGGTAGGCCAGTGCGGCCAGCGTGGTCGTCACCGGCGGGCGCAGATTGGGCATGACGACGGCCCGGCCGAAACGGGCCGCGGTGTGCACTATGACGGACCGCATCGCCCCACCGTCGCGCAGGTGCAGGTGCCAGTCGTCGGGACGCCGAAGGGTCAGTTGCATGGCTGAAAAATCCTGTTGTTCGGCATTGATTTCCGGGCGCTTTTGCAGCAATGGCCGGCCAGGTTCACCTTGACCTGATTGCGCAAAACAAAGATCATATCGCGCTTGGTCACGCTCGGGTACCGCGGCGCGGCCGACGCCCGTTGCGTCGCCCCGGCCCGGTGGCCCGAAGGTTCCGGCCGGCAGGCTGTTGAAACGCGTGCGGGCGAGAGCCGGTGAAAGGTGCAGTGTACACGCAGCACACCAGCGGTTTGAGCCGGAATTCGACGCCCGACCGTGGCGCATGAAGGTATTTCGACAGCCTGCCATAGCGATCCCGGCATCGACCGGCTGATTCCCTTTTACCTGGCCGCTCCGGCACTCCGGGCCGCCTTTTGAAACGCAAGGAGCCCCATGAACGTCGCCGACAAAAAAAGGCTTTTGCGCGAGATGCTGTTCGCGCGCCGCTTCGAGGAGCGCTGCTACGAAGCCTATGTGGAACGGAAGATTGGCGGGTTTCTCCATCTGTATCCCGGCCAGGAGGCGTGCGTGCACGGTGTGCTGGAGGCCGCGCGCCCCGGGTTCGATTACGTGATCACCGGCTACCGCGACCACGTTCACGCCATCAAGTGCGGCGCCGATCCCAAGGAAGTCATGGCCGAATTGTACGGCCGGGAAACGGGTTCGTCGAAAGGGCGCGGCGGCTCGATGCACATCTTCGACGTGGAACATCACTTCATGGGCGGCTATGCCCTGGTCGGCGGACCCTTCCCGCTGGCCGCCGGCATGGCCAAGGCGGTCAAGATGAGAGGCGGCGAGGAAATCGCCCTCTGCTTCCTCGGCGACGCGGCCAACAACCAGGGCACGTTCCACGAAACGCTGAACATGTCCAAGCTGTGGAATCTGCCGGTACTGTTCGTGTGCGAAAACAATCTGTACGGCATCGGCACGCGCATCGACCGCTCGACGGCGGTGGTGGATCAGTACAAGCGCGTGTCCGGCTACAACATGCCGTCGGCGCAGGAAGACGGGCAGGACATCGAAAAGGTGTTCAAGGCGGCGACAAAAGCCGTGGATCACGTGCGCGGCGGCAAGGGCCCTTACTTCCTCGAGCTGATGACCTATCGCTATCGCGGCCATTCGATGTCCGATTCCAATGCGTATCGTTCCAAGAAAGAGGAGCGCATGTGGTCGGACCGTGATCCGATCATACTGCTGCGCGACCGCATGATCGCGGCCGGCGAACTCACCAAGAACGACTACAAGGCGCTCGATACCGAGATCCTCGACGAAATCGAAAACGAGATCATCGCGTTTGCCGAATCCTCGCCCGAACCGCGGGTGGAAGAACTGGAGAAATACGTGCTGGCGGACAATGATCCCTGGGTTTACGGAGGTCGGCGCTGATGGCTGAGATGATGTACTGGGAAGCGATCCGGCGCGCCCACGACGAGGAAATGGCAAACAATCCGCTGGTCATCTGCATGGGTGAAGACATCGGCGTGGCCGGTGGCACTTACAAGGCGACGCAGGGACTGTACGAGAAGTACGGCCCCGAGCGCGTCATGGATACGCCGATTTCCGAAAACGGTTACACGGGGCTGGGCATCGGCGCCTCGTTCCTCGGCGTGCGCCCGATCATCGAACTCATGTCGGTGAACTTCGCGTGGCTGGCGCTCGATCAGTTGTTCAACAGCGCCGCCAAGGTGCGCTACATGTCCGGCGGCCAGTTGACCGCGCCGGTGGTGGTGCGCTCGCCCGGCGGCACCGCGCACCAGCTCGGCGCGCAGCATTCGGGGCGCATGGAAAAAGTGTTCATGGGCATCGCCGGGCTGCGCGTGGTCACGCCATCGAGTCCGCGCCAGGCGTACGGGCTGTTGAAAGCGGCGGTGCGCTGCGACGACCCGGTGTTCATCAACGAGCACGAGTTGATGTACAACATGAAGGGCCAAGTGCCGGACGAGGAATTCTTCCATCCGCTGGAAGGCTCCGAGGTCGCGCGCGAAGGCGCCGACGTCACGCTGTTCGGTTACAACATTTCCGTGCACTGGTGCCTGCAGGCGGCGGCGACGCTGTCCAGGCAGTACGCTATCGAGGCCGAGGTGGTGGATCTGTACGCGTTGAGCCCGCTCGATCGCGCCGGTATCGCGCGGTCGATGCGAAAGACCCATCGCGCCGTGATCGTGGAAGAGGCCGAGCCGGCCGTCGGCGTCGGCGCCGAGGTGATGGCCATCATCAACGAAGAGTGTTTCTTCGAACTGGACGCCGCGCCGGTGCGCGTCTCGGCGGCTAACGTGCCCATGCCGTACAACCATCATCTGGAAAAAGCCGCGGTTCCGAATGCCGGCGACGTGGTCGATGCGGTGCGGCGGATGTTTGGCAAATAGTCATTGATTGGCGATTCATTAACCACAAAGGACACGAAGGACACAAAGGAGACATGTATTTGGGCTTTGAGAAGCGCGGGTTTGTCGGACTGTCCACGTTGTTGCGGTCGGCCCTCTGGCATGTTTCCGGCCCCAGCAGTTGACCCGCAGATAGCCGTGCGACGGGGCCATCGCTGTGACAACTATGGGCGGGGTTTCCTTTGTGTCCTTCGAGTCCTTTGTGGTTAACAGTAAGCCAACCTGAAACGTGGATGCGTGAATGGCTGAACCCTACGTCATAAAAATGCCCCAGTTGTCGGACACCATGACCGAAGGCGTCGTGGTGAGCTGGGAAAAGAACGTCGGCGACAGGATCAAGCGCGGCGAAATCGTCGCGACGGTCGAGACCGACAAGGCGATCATGGACGTCGAGGTGTTCCGCGACGGCTACCTGTCCGGCCCGATCGCGCCGGTCGGCAGCACCGTGCCGGTCGGGGGCGCCGTGGCCTATCTGGCGGCGACGGAGGACGCGGTGGAGCGCGACGATGCCGCCGTTCCCGCCGCGTCGCGCCAGTCCGCACCGGAGCGTGAATCCGCAGCACTGGAGAAATCCGGATCGCCGGCGGCGCAGGCGCCCCAGGGCGCGTCGCACACCGTCGTCATGCCGCAGTTGTCCGACACCATGACCGAAGGTGTCGTGGTAAGCTGGGAAAAGAAGCCCGGCGACAGGATCGAGCGCGGGACGGTGGTTGCCCAGGTCGAAACCGACAAGGCGATCATGGACGTCGAAGTGTTCCGCGAGGGCTACCTGTCGGGGCCGGTCGCCCGAGTCGGCGCCACGGTGCCCGTCGGCGAGCCGCTGGCCTACCTGGTCGACCAGCCCGGGCAGGTGCTGGACACCGAAGCTGCGCCGGCAGCGGCGGTCAAACCGGCCGCAAAGGCTGCGGCCGCCACGCCGTCGGCGGTTTCGCCGGCGGTGCGCAGCGTCGCCCCGCCGGTGTCGATCGCCGGCACTGCGCCGCTGCCGCGTCCACGCGCGCGGAAGGCCACGCCCTATGCGCGTGCGCTGGCCGGCCAGCGCGGCGTGGTACTTGACCAGGTCAGCGGAAGCGGCCCCGGCGGCGCGATCGTGGCGGCCGACGTGGTGAACGCACGACCGTCCTTCAGCGGTGCCGCGGTGCTGGCCGGTTTCCCGCAGGTGGACGTGCCCGGCGACGGCCGCGCCATGTCCACACTGGAGAAGGCGATCAGCGACGCGATGACGGCGTCGCTGAGCATACCGACCTTCCGCGTCACCGCGCACGTCCGCATCGATGCGCTGATTCGCGCGTCCAAAGCCGCCGGTGCCTCGGTCACGGTCGCCGTCGCCAAGGCCTGCGCGCTGGCCATGCAGTCGCATCCGAAAATGAACTGGTGCTATCAGCCGCGCGACAAGCTGGTGGAGCGCAGTCAGGTCGACATCGGCATGGCGGTCTCCGCCGAGGGCGGCGGGCTGGTGGTGCCGGTGCTGCGCGGCTGCGAGTCGCGTGAACTCGGTGCGTTGAACCGGGACTGGAAGGAACTGGTCGAGCGCGCGCGCAAACGCCGCCTGAAACTCGAAGAGTACAGCGGTGCGACCTTCCAGATATCCAACATGGGCATGTTCGGCGTCAGTTACTTCGATGCCATCCCCACGCCGGGCATCGCCTCCATCCTGGCGATCTCCGCCAATACGGAGCAGGGCAGCCCCTTTACCATCACCGCCGATCATCGCGTCGTCAACGGCGCCGAGGTTGCGCAGTTCCTGCAATCGCTGAAGGACCTGATCGAACGCCCGGACGCCTGGATGGGTCCGACCGGTCCCGCGATTCCGGCCGGCGAATGGGACTACGACGTGGTTGTGGTCGGCGGCGGGCCCGGCGGCGAGGACTGCGCACGCGATCTCGCCGCGCACGGTCTGAACGTCGCGCTGGTCAACGACGCGCCGTTTCCGGGCGGTGAATGTCTGTGGCGCGGCTGCATACCGTCCAAGGCCTGGCGCGCGGCCGCCGACCGCATCCGCGACCGGCTGGAGGACGGCCATCTGGGCATCAGCAGCGGCACCTCGAAACTGGATTGGAACAGACTCGACGCGACGCGCCGGCAGGTGCTGGAAACGCGCGGCGACATGGCGCTGAAGACCGACAAGGGCGTCAGGATCAAATACCTTCAGGGCTTCGGTCGTTTCACCGGCGAGCACAGGCTGCTGATCGACAGGTCCGGCAACCACAACGACCCGCACGCGCGCGCCCAACCCGGCAGCAAACCCGAGGGCGAGACCGTCAGTTTCGGCTGCGCGGTGATCGCCACCGGCGCGCCGCCCTGGGTGCCGCCGATTCCGGGCGCGCTGGAAGGCCTCGCCGAAGGCGGTGGCGTGCTGACGTCCGACACCGTCTGGGCGCTGGAGAAGCAGCCGAAAAGGCTGGTGGTCATCGGCGGCGGCGCCATCGGTCTGGAAATGGCGCAGATCTTCCAGGACTTCGGGTCCGAGGTGACGCTGCTCGAAGCGCAGAGCCGCATCCTCGCCGAAGTGGAACCGGAAATCGCGAAACAACTGACCGCCGTGCTCAACGACGATCCGCGCCTGACCCTGCACACCTCGGTGCAGATCGAAAAGATCAGCGGCAAGGCCGGCGCGATGACGATCAGGTACAAGGACGCCGAAGGCAAGGCGAAAACGCTCAAGTCGGAATACATCATCATGGGCACCGGCAAGCGGCCGGTGGTCGACGGCCTGGGCCTCGACCGGCTCGGCGTGGCGCTGGACCGCAGCGCGATCAAGGTCGACGCGCGCTGCCGCACCAGCGTGCCGTACGTCTTCGCCATCGGCGACGTGATCGGCGGCCTGATGCTGGCACACACGGCCGCGCAGCAGGGCCGCGTCGCCGCCGCCACGATCCTCGGCGAGGACCTGAAGTACGATCAGGACAAGGACTGCGGCGTGATCTTCACGCGCCCCGAAGCCGCGTTCGTCGGCCTGTCCGTCGACCAGGCGAAGGCGAAGGGCATCGACGCGGTCGAAGTGAAGGTGCCGATGAACATCGACGCCAAGGCGATGATCAACAACGAACGCCACGGCATGATCAAGCTCGTCGCCGACAAGAACACACACCGCATCGTCGGCGTGCACCTGCTGGCCGACCACGCCGATACGCTGATCGGCGAAGCGGTGCTGATGGTGTCGGGCGACATGACGCTGGAACAGGTCGCCAACGCCATCCACCCGCACCCGACCCAGACCGAGCTGTTCGGCGAACTGGCGCGGCGGCTGCTGGCGCGGCTGCGGCGCAGTGCGAAAGTCAAGGTGGGCTGACAGACCCTGAACCACTAAGGACACGAAGGACACAAAGGGTTTCTTGTTGTTGCGTCCTTCGGCGTCGTGGTCTTTGCAGGTCGTTGGCTGAGTCGCACCGGCGCTCGTGAATCCTGTGTCTGGCGATCCGGTTGATTCCTCGGGTTTGCTGGTTGCCCTCGTGAGACGGGATGGCTGTGCATCCCGAAGAGGGCTGAATTTAAACTTCGTGACCTTTGTGTCCTTTGTGGTTAACAAGTGTGGTTGACAAAGCTATGTCCAAGATCAGCAAAGTCGTCTTAGCCTACTCGGGCGGCCTCGACACCTCGGTCATTCTCAAATGGCTGCAGGACACCTACGGTTGCGAGGTCGTCACCTTCACCGCCGACATCGGCCAGGGCGAGGAAGTGGAACCTGCGCGCGCCAAGGCGCAGGCGATGGGCGTGAAGGAAATCTATATCGAGGACCTGCGCGAGGAGTTCGCGCGCGATTTCGTCTTCCCCATGTTCCGCGCCAATACCCTTTACGAGGGCGAATACCTGCTCGGTACGTCCGTCGCCCGGCCGCTGATCGCCAAGCGCCTGGTCGAGATCGCCAACGAGACCCGCGCCGACGCCATTTCGCACGGCGCCACCGGCAAGGGCAACGACCAGGTGCGCTTCGAGCTGGGCGCCTATGCATTGAAGCCGGATGTGCGGGTGATCGCGCCCTGGCGCGAGTGGGACCTGCTGTCGCGCGAGAAGCTCATGGCCTACGCCGAGACGCACGGCATTCCGGTCGATTTCAAGAAGGGCAGGAAGTCACCGTACTCGATGGACGCCAACGCGCTGCACATCTCCTACGAGGGCGGCATTCTCGAAGACCCCTGGGCCGAACCGGAGGAATCCATGTGGCGCTGGTCGGTCTCGCCGGAAAAGGCGCCGGACCAGCCGACCTATGTCGAGCTGACTTACCGCAAGGGCGACATCGCCGCCATCGACGGCAGACCGGTAACGCCGGCGCAGGTCATGGAAACGCTGAACAGGCTCGGCGGCGCCAACGGCGTCGGCCGCGCCGACATCGTCGAAAACCGCTACGTCGGCATGAAGTCGCGCGGCGCCTACGAGACGCCGGGCGGCACCATCATGCTCAAGGCGCACCGCGCGATGGAGTCGCTGACGCTCGACCGCGAAGTGGCGCACCTGAAGGACGAGCTGATGCCGCGCTACGCCAGCCTGATCTACAACGGTTACTGGTGGAGCCCCGAGCGCAGGATGCTGCAGACGATGATCGACGCATCGCAGGAATGGGTGAACGGCACGGTGCGGGTCAAGCTCTACAAGGGCAACGTCATCGTCGCCGGCCGCAAGTCAGAAACCGATTCGCTGTTCGACGAGCGCATCGCGACCTTCGAGGAAGACGCCGGCGCCTACGACCAGAAGGACGCTGAAGGCTTCATCAAGCTCAACGCGCTGAGGATGCGCATCGCGGCACGGAAAGGGCGGATTTGACATCAAAAAGTGCAAAAAAGGGGTCGGAGTCGAATTTTGTCCGCAGTCTCGTGATCAAGCCCAAACCCGTGGACAAAATTCGACTCCGACCCCTTTTTTGAAATTCGACGCCGACCCCTTTTTGCGTGGATCTACTGCGGCTTGCTCACGACCTGCGCGAGCGCCTCGGCGACGACGCGGTTGCCTTTGATCGTGTAATGGACGTTGGCCGGGCTATAGAGCAGCTCCCGGTCCTGCAGTTGCCGGGCAGCCGCCTGCAGCGCCGGCGTCAGGTCGACAAAGGCGATACCCAGGCTTTCGGCTTTCTTCCGCAGGTAATCGCGCTGGTTACGACTGAACCAGGGCATGAGTTCGGTCAGCGTCGGGTCCTCGAACTCCACGAAGTCGGCATAGGCGGTATAAGCCGACGGTGAGTACGCGATGACCGGCGTGAAACCGCGTTCGCCCGCCAGTTTTGCGAAATTTTCCAGGGCTTGATCGAAAGGCGAAAAATCGATTTCGCCGTCTTTCAGCATTCGGGCATACCGCACCTCGCTTTCATCGGCGTTTTGAATGTTGAACGGCACCCGGTTGTCCTGGAAATGCAGTGCGTAGCGGAAATTCACGCTGGCCGGCACCTCGCCGCCGGTCAGGCGCAGCACCACGTATCGGCCGCTCTCGTAGGCTTTGTCCGTTACCGCCATGAGAAAGTTGATGGCGTAACTGTCGCGCAGCAGAGGGTGGTCCAGCAGCGTCTGCAGGTCCAGTTGCCGCTCGTTTCTGTCCGACGCGGAAGCGAAGAGGACCTTGCCTTCCCGCGCGGCCTGCACGTAGTCCCGGTACCGCTTGGCGTCGCGTATGTCGTTGCCCTCGTAGATATTCATGATGACGTAACGCGGCTTCTTCGCCAGGCCGAAATGTTTGAGAATCTGCAGGTAGTCGTAGGGACCGATGCCGCCGCGGCCCAGATTATAGACGCTTCTGCCGGTGATTTCGCCGAGCTGACTGATCCAGTTCGCCTCCGGATCGACCGCGATGCACCAGGTGAACGAATCGCCCACGGCAATCACGTCGATCTGCGGACGATCGTAGGAATCGCGCGGCGGGTTGCAGAAACCCTGATCGTCCATCAGTATATAGCCGCGTTCGCCTTTCGCGTTGAAGTCATACCAGATCTTGCTGTTCGGCTTGAACACCTCCAGCTTCGGGCCGCCGTCGTCGCGTTCGATGGTCATCATCTGGGACTCCGTCCACAGGCCACGGCGCCCCGCGATTTCGCCGCGTACTTCGCTGTGAAAGCGTTTGAGCAGCGTCAACGGAATCGCGCCGGGCGCTGCGCGCAACCCGAGTTCGAGGCCGCCGATGAGGACGGCGGCGAAGACCAGCCAGCCTGACAGCTTTCCAAGAAACCGAATCATAGGTCCTCCGTGGTGTCGATTACGTGCCGAAGGGCAACGGTTGAACCGGGATTGGCCGCGCTGGCTAGAATAAGGTGTAAATGAAAGGCGCGACCGCGGAGCCCTGACTCAACACCAGCAATGCGCCCATCACCAGCAGAACGACGATCAGGGGGAGCAGCCAGAATTTCTTGCGGGCGCCCATGAAGCCAAACAGATCCTTGAGCAGGTCGAGCATCAGAAGGGTTTCTCCATACGTTTGATTTCGGTATTTTCGCTGGCGACGCGGTAGGTGTCCGCGGCGGATTCATAGTGTCGCTTCATCGGGTCCTTGCGAAGGATCAGCCGCATCACCAGCCCCATGGGGGCGATCACCAGATAGAACATCAATCCCAGAATCACCCTGGAGTTGACCCAGCCCAGCGCGTGGCCGAACCCCATCCACGCCTTGTATACCGGCCTCAGGCTGGCCGGGTGAACCAATGCCCACACGACGAAGACACCGCCGACCGGCCAGGGCCATTTCCTCGGGCTGATGTCCAGGCTCCACAGCCAGGGCACGAGCAAGCCCAGGAAGCCGACTATCAGCAGACCGAACACCAACCCGAATTTGCGCAGTTCGTCGATGCCGGGCTCCGGGCCGCCAGCTTTGTCAAAGACGCTCATCAATCCAGCCCGTACTGCTTCTGCCAGTCGTCCTCTTGCTTCCAGGCCGGCTGTCTGGCTTTGGACAACAGCAGGTTGTCGATCGCCAGCCAATCCATTTGCGTGCGCATGAAGCACCGGTACGCGTCTTCCGGGGTGCAGACGATGGGCTCGCCGCGCACATTGAACGATGTGTTGACCAGCACCGGGCAGCCGGTCCTGCGCTTGAAAGCCTGCAGCAGCCGGTAGAAGCGCGGATTGGTTTCTTCGTGCACGGTCTGGATGCGGGCGGAATAATCGACGTGGGTGATCGCCGGCAGCTCGGAGCGGGCGAGGTTGAGTTTTTCGATGCCGAACAGCTTTTCCTGCTCGGCCGTCATGGGGATGCGGAGCGCCTCCCGGACCGGCGCCACGATCAGCATGTACGGGCTGGGACGATCCTGGTCGAAATACGCCGCGACGTCTTCGTCGAGCACCGCCGGCGCAAAGGGGCGAAACGATTCGCGATACTTGATCTTCAGGTTCATGACGGACTGCATGTCGCGGTTGCGCGGATCGCCGATAATCGAACGTCCGCCCAGCGCCCGCGGCCCGAACTCCATCCGGCCGTTGAACCAGCCCACCACCTGTCCGCCGGCGATGATATCCGCCAGACGTTCGAACAGCGTTGCATCGTCCAGATGTTCGTAATCGGCATTGACCGAATCCAGATAGGCTTTGGCTTCGGCTGCATCGAAGCCCGGACCCAGGAAGCTTCCCTGCATGCCGTCTTCCGCAGCGGCCCCGCGCGGGTTGCCGAGGTACTCGTACCAGCACGACAGGGCGGCGCCCAGCGCACCGCCCGCGTCTCCGGCGGCGGGTTGTATCCAGATGTCGTCGAACAGATTGTCGCGCAGCAGTTTTCCGTTGGCCACACAGTTCAGCGCCACACCGCCCGCGAGACACAGGTTGGCGGCGCCCGTTTCGCGTCTGACGGTGCGGGCGAGTCGGCTGACCACGTCCTCCGTGACCGCCTGGATCGAAGCCGCAATGTCCATCTCGCGTTGCGTGATGTCCGATTCGGGTTTGCGCGGCGGCCCGCCGAACAAGGCGTCGAACCGCCGGTTGGTCATGGTCAGGCCGGTCGCATAGTTGAAATACCGCATGTCGAGGCGGAAGGTGCCGTCGGGCTTGATGTCGATCAGGTTGTAGTTGATCAGGTCGACGTAGCGGGGCTCTCCATAGGGCGCGAGTCCCATGAGCTTGTATTCGCCGGAATTCACCTTGAACCCGGTGTAGTAGGTGAACGCCGAGTAAAGCAGTCCGAGCGAGTGGGGGAAATCGATCTCCCAAAGCGGCGTGAGGCGGTTGCCTTCGCCGAGCCAGGCCGAACTGGTGGCCCACTCGCCGACGCCGTCCAGACAGAGCACCGCGGCCTTTTCGAAGCGGCTCGGAAAAAAAGCCGAGGCGGCGTGCGAACGGTGGTGCTCGTTGAACAGCAACGCGGGCAGCGCTGTTTTTTTGCAGCCGCCCAGCGCGGCGAATTCCTTTTTCAGCGTGTCTTTGAGAAACAGTTTTTCCTTCAGCCAGACCGGCATGGCGGCGACGAACGAGCGGATCCCTTGGGGTGCGTAGCTCAAATAGGTTTCCAGCAGACGTTCGAACTTGACCAGCGGTTTGTCATAGAAAACGATATGACCGATCCGCTCCAGACCGATGCCGGCTTCTGCGAGGCAGTAGCGAACCGCATTGGCGGGAAACCCGGCGTCGTGCTTCTTGCGGGTAAAGCGCTCTTCCTGGGCGGCGGCGATCACGACGCCATCCCGGACCAGTGCCGCGGCGCTGTCGTGATAAAAAGCGGAAATGCCCAGTATGTAGACGCTCATGTGTCAGTCTGCCCGGCATTGAACGTGCTTCTGCCGTGATTCAGTGCAAGGTAACGCGTCATGTCCGGTTCGGGCTATCGTTCACGACCCGGTCTGCGGCGGCGAGTCTTGTGGGGTGTCGGCTGTCTTGGTCCGGCTTGCCTGCTGCGGCAAGCCGCTGCCGTTCGATCGGCGCCCAATTGTACTGGCTGTCACGGCCGCTCGCTACGGCCTGCGGTCGTTTTCGGGGCAAATTGCGGCGGTGACCCTGAAGAAAGCCGCTTGGTCGGGGCGATTTGCACCCGGCCGGCGGCGCCAGCCGGGCGATGCGGCGGCGCAGCCTGTACGCCGGGTTTGTTCGCGGGCCCCGCCTCGCCGCGCACGGATAATTCGGGCAGTCTGCTAGAAGTGCAGATAGGCGCCCGCGTAGGGCCCGGAAAATTTGATGTTGGCGAACGAGTTGTCGATGTCGTCCAGATCGAGTCCGAGCCGGCGGTAGCCGACGTCGAAACCGAGCCGCCACGGGGTCTCGTAAGACGCGCGCAGGGTGAAATCATAGAAGCGGCTGCCACTGTATCCGACGAAGGAACCGTCGGCGCCGAGCGACAGACCGGTCAGCGGCAGATCGACGCCGATGCCGGCGTATACCATTGGCACCCAGGCCGATATGTCGGCTTGTTCCGTCCCGGACGTCTCGCCGGTGATGCGCACCTTGCTGTCGATGTATTTCGCGGTAAGCCCCAGGTCGAGATTGACGACGTTGTCCAGGACGCTGTAGTAGAGCGTGATGTCCGTCTGCTTGAGCTGGATCAGGCTGCCGACCGCCTCGTTGGCGAGGTACGTGGTGCCGCCGTACACCACCGACTTGCTCAGGCGGCCGTTGGCGTTCTCATCGATATTGGTATACACCAGACGAACATTCGGCAGCACCGGCAGCGGATGCTCCAGCGCCGCGTAAAAGACGCCGGACGAGGCATCGTTGTAACCCAGGTCGTCGTCCACATCGATGTCGTTGGCGGAATTGCCGGTCTTGTAGCGGGCGGTGCCGCTGATGTCGTAGTGCCAGTAATTGGCCCCGGCCCAAGAGCCGACGACATCGGCGCCGGCGGTGGATGCGAAGGCGGTCAGGCTGACGAGCGGGATCAGAAAGCGGCGCATGGTCTAACACCCTCCTGGTTGCTGGTGGCGGTAAAGAGTACCACAGACTATCGGTCATACCCGGACGGGCTTCACGATCGGGACCGGTCGTCCGCGTGCGTTCATTGTGCCGGCGAAACTGCGGGCATGCCGCCGGCCGGATCGTGCCGCGAAGCCGGCAGGCCGCCCGAAACCCGCGACACTATACCCCGTCATTGCATCAAGGCAAGTTGGGCTGAGGCGCGAAGCCCGACGCCGGACCGCTGATTGTTGGGCTTCGCCGCGCTCAGCCCGACCTACATTCATGCGACGATTGGGCTAAGGTACGCAACGGGGAGTCCCTTCGGGAGGGTGGCCGCGCGGGCGGTCCCGATCCGCGTCCACACATTCAACCATGGCCCAAGTCACACTGCGCTTTTACGAAGAACTCAACGATTTCCTGTCGCCCGCGCTGCGCAAGACCGCTATCAGCCATTCGCTCGAGCGGCGCGCGTCGGTCAAGGACGTGATCGAATCCTTCGGCGTGCCGCACACGGAAATCGACCTGATCCTGGTCAACGGCGAGTCCGTCGATTTTTCCTATATCGTGCGCGGCGGCGACCGCATCAGCGTGTACCCGATGTTCGAGGGACTCGATATCAGCCCCCTGTACCGCTTGCGGCCGCGGCCGTTGCGCGATCCGCGTTTCATCGCCGACGTAAACCTCGGACGGCTCGCGCGTTACCTGCGGCTGCTGGGTTTCGACTGTCTCTACGACAACCGCGCGCGCAACGTCGAGGTGGCGCGCCGCTCGGCGGAGCAGAACCGGGTGCTGTTGACGCGCGATCGCGCCCTGCTGCGCCACCGCATCGTCACGCACGGTTACTTCGTGCGCGCCGTGGAACCGGCCGCGCAGGTGCGCGAAGTGCTGGCGCGCATGGATCTCTATCGCCTGATCAGACCCTTCAGCCGCTGCATCCGTTGCAACGGCGAACTGGAAAGGGTCAGCAAGCAAACTGTCATCGACGAACTCGAGCCGAAAACGCGCAAATACTATGACCGGTTTCAACGCTGCAAGTCCTGCGGCCGCATCTACTGGAAAGGCAGCCACCACGCGCGCGCCATGCGTCTGGTCGAGTCCTTCGGAAGACCGGCGTCAGAACACGGTTTTCTCTAATGTTCGATCGCAGGTCGCCGCGGCCCGGCATTGGTCGACTTGTCAATGGAACATTGGAGAAGACTGTGTTCCGACGCCGGTTCTTGTATAAGCCTCATACGTGGGTTGGCGCTGAGCGCAGCGAAGCCCAACGTTCAGCGGTCCGCCGTTGGGCTTCGTGCCTCAGCCCAACCTGCATTGAGGCGATGATGGACGTCATTCCGGCGAAGGCCGGAATCCAGGGCGCGCCATTCGACCGGATTACCGCTGCGTATCCCTGCCTTGCGCGCTGACCGACAGAATCCAGGGTTCGGCGCGCCTGCCGAAGGCGACCCGCACCGCGTAGTGCGCCGGTCCGGTCGCTGCGCCATTCGACAACGCCGTGCGATCGGGGAGAGGAACGTTGATCGAACGGTTGTCGAGACGGCTGATGCAGCCGGTGATCCGCTCATCGATCAGCAGCACGCCCGCCTGGCCGGACAGAATCGCATAGTGGGTCCGATCCGGATAGCGCGCGCGCAGCGCACTGCGGTCCAGTCCGGCGTCGATGGCGAACAGGCGCGAGTTGCTGCGCTCTTCCTTTTCCAGTTGTTCCCGCGCGAGCGTGACGCGCCGTTCGAATTCCTGTTTGCCGGGATTGTTGTCCCGCAGCGCAACCGCTTCGTCGAGATCGGCGCGCCGCTCCCGCAGCGCCGCTTGATATTCCGGCCCGTCGAACTCGAGCACCACCCAGGCCGCGCGCGGCAGGGCGCGGCGGTAGCGCTGTTCCCAGACCGGGTCCTGCGGCGAACCGCTGACGTCGAATCCCAGACTTGCCAGTTTCTTCGCATCGAACCACTGCGCGGTGTCGCCCGTGTAGACGTTGGCCGCGAAGCGGAGCTGCGCGCCGGTGCCCGTGCGCCACACCAGGTCCAGGACCAGACCGCGCCCGTCGCCGACCTGCACCGCGTAGGGCCAGGGAAGTTCGCGTTCGCTGAACGCGATCACCGCGTCCGGATCGCCGCCGCGGTTCCAGGCCACGCCGGCGAGGGCGATGGCATTGCCGGCCAGAATCAGGACCGCGCCGGCGATGAGAACCTGCAGCTGGTTGTTCATGCCGCCGCCTGTTTCACCGCGCGGCCGTAACCGCGCAGGCGCCGGAACACCAGCAGCAACAGAATGGCGGTCAGACCGATGACCAGGAAGAAGAGGTATTTCGGCATGATCTCCCACCACCAGTCGAAGAACTTGGTGTAGAGAAAAATGACGAAAAAGACCGTGCCGGTGTTGACGACCTCGCTCCAGCCTTTGCGGATGCCGAGCGCGATGGCCGCGGCACTGAGCACGAAGCCTGCGACCTGATAGCCGCCTTCGACCAGCGCCGGATCGGCGTCGAGCCAGCTTGCGTACCCGTAGTTGGCGAGCACCAGCATCGGCACAAGCGCCGCGATCATGGCAAAGATGCGATAGGTGGCGGCGAACCCGGTGAAGCGCCTGTGGTCGATCATCGACGGTAGGGCGAACATCAGCGCCGCCGCCGGAAAGAAGTTCTCCGGCCGCCGCCCGAAGTAGATCCAGTAAACCCCGCTCCAGGTGCCGACCCGCGCCGAGATGAAGGCGGCCACGCAGAGAATGCCGGCGACCAGCAGCAGGCGCATGTCATAGGCGTACGCCAGCAGAAAGGCGAAGGCGGCCCACAACAGCAGCGCCTTGTCGCTGGGCGTGATGTTGAAGATCTGACCCAGCAGCGCGATGTCGAGCACGAAACACGCAAACGCGACCAGCGCCGCCAGCTTGACGAAATAGCCGGAACGGTCGCGGCCGGCGGTGAACACCGTGGCGCCCAGCGACAGCAGCGCGGCGGTGATCAGGATCGCCACCTGGACGCCGCTGGTGAAATAGCCCCAGAACTGGTGAAACAGGAAGAATACGCTCGCGGCCAGCGCCAGCGCACCCAGGAACGAGGCGATGCGCATGCCCCACGACAACTGCTTTTCATGCCGCGTTTCGTCGATGTCGAACGCGGCGCCGTACTGTGCCAGCAGCCCGGCGTGGTAGTCGTCGACTGTGTGCTGCTGTTCCGGCGTGAGCCTCAGCACCTGGTCCTGCGCCAGTTGCGCGAGTTCGGCCGCGAAGGCCTTGATGCGGTCGGCGCGCGCCTGCGCGGCGCTTCGCGTCGTGGCCGGCATCAGCGCCTGCCGATCAGCTCGATCGGATAACCGTCGGGGTCCTCGACGAAGGCGATGAGGGTCGTGCCGGCGTTCATCGGCCCGGCGTCGCGGATGATCTTGCCGCCCAATTGGCGGATTTCTTCTGTTGCCCGGTACACATCGTCGACTTCCAGCGCGATATGCCCGTAGCCGCCGCCCAGGTCATAACGGTCGACGCCCCAGTTGTAGGTCAGCTCGATCACCGTGTTGTCGCGCTCGTCGCCGTAGCCGACGAACGCCAGCGTGAACTTGCCGTCCGGATAGTCCTTGCGGCGCAGCAGTTTCATGCCCAGCACGCCGGTGTAGAAGTCGATGGAGCGGTCCAGGTCGCCGACCCGCAGCATGGTGTGAAGGATGCGCATGTTCGATGTCCTCTCCGGACTGCCCGGCGGATCATTCCACCGGTCGGTTCGTCATGCCGGCGCAGGCCGGCATCCACCCGGCAGAGGATACTGGATCCCGGCCTGCGCCGGAATGGCGTCAACGAACTTGATCGTGCCGGGGAACATCCGTCGATCCGCCTGCGATTCAGTGTGCCGCGCGTACGGCCGGCGGCCCTTCGCGGCGCTTGGGCACGCGGCGGATGGTGGCGCCGAGCTGCGCGAGCTTTTCCTCGATGCATTCGTAACCGCGGTCGAGGTGATAGATGCGGTCGATCAGCGTCTCGCCCTCGGCGGCCAGCGCCGCGATCACCAGGGAGGCCGACGCGCGCAGGTCGGTCGCCATGACCGGCGCGCCGCGCAACCGGTCGACGCCGCGCACGATGGCGGTGTTGCCCTGCAGTTCGATATTCGCGCCCATGCGCTGCAGTTCCTGCACGTGCATGAAGCGGTTCTCGAAAATGGTTTCCTTGACCGTGGCGGTCCCGCGCGCGATGGCATTCAGCGCGACGAACTGCGCCTGCATGTCGGTGGGGAACGCCGGGTAGGGCGCGGTCAGCACGTTGACCGCCGTCAACCGCTTGGCGCGCGCGTCCAGCGTGATCCAGTCGTTGCCGGCATCCAGCGTCGCGCCGGCTTCTTTCAGCTTGTCGATCACGGCGTCGAGCAGGCCGGGGCGCGTGTCGCGCAGGCGTATCCGGCCGCCGGTGGCCGCCGCGGCGGCGAGAAAGGTGCCGGTCTCGATGCGGTCGGGAATGATGGTGTGGGTGGCGCCGTGCAGGCGCTTGACGCCTTCGACGTGGATCGTGTCGGTGCCGGCGCCCTTGATGCGCGCGCCCATCGCATTGAGGCAGTCGGCCAGGTCGACGACTTCGGGCTCGCGCGCGGCGTTTTCGAGAATGCTGGTGCCGTCGGCCAGCGCCGCCGCCATCAGCAGGTTCTCGGTGCCGGTGACCGAGACCAGGTCGAAGACGATGCGCGCGCCCTTGAGCCGTAACGCGCGTGCCTTGATGTAGCCTTCGTCGATGTCGATCTCGGCGCCCATCGCCTTCAGGCCCTGGATGTGCAGGTTGACCGGGCGCGAGCCGATGGCGCAGCCGCCCGGCAGCGACACCTCGGCTTCGCCGAAGCGCGCCAGCAGCGGACCCAGCACCAGGATCGACGCACGCATGGTCTTGACCAGCTCGTAGGGCGCGCGCACCGAGTGGATGGCGCTGTTGTCCGTGGTCACCTCGTTCTTGTCGCCGAGTTCGATCTGGCAGCCGAGCTGGCCCAGCAGTTCGAGCGTGGTGGTGATGTCGCGCAGGTGCGGCAGGTTGCGGATGCTGACCGGCTCGGCCGACAGCAGCGTGGCGGCGAGCACCGGCAGCGCGGCGTTCTTCGCGCCCGAGACGCGCGTCTCGCCGGAAAGCGGACCGGTGCCGGTGACGCTGAGCTTGTCCATCAGGCCTGGCCGACCGCCGCGGGTGTGCCGAGCGCGGCGAAGGCCGCGATGATCGTGTCGATCTGCTCGACGCTGTGCGCGGCACTGACACTGCAGCGTAGCAGGCTGTCGGTGGTCGGCGAGGCCGGCGGCATGACCAGGTTGACGTAGACGCCGGTTTCCATCAACTGATTCCACCAGCCGATGGCCTGGTTGCGGTCCATGATGGTCACGGCGACCACCGGGCTCACCTGCGGGCTGACCTGGAAACCCAGCGCCTTGAGCCCGTCGTACAGGTGGCGCGCGTTGCGCCACAGGTAGTCACGCAGTTCGGGCTTGCGCTGCAGGATGCGCAGCGCGGCGCGCGTCGAGGCGACCACCGAAGGCGAGGGCGACGCGGTGAAGATATACGAACGGATCGCGAAGCGGATCGCCTCCAGCTCGGGATGGTTGCTGACGCAATACCCACCGATCGCACCCAGGCTCTTGCTGAAGGTGCCGACCACGAAGTCAACGTCGTTCTCGACGCCGGCCGCTTCGGCCACACCGCGGCCGTGGTCGCCGAGCATGCCCATCGAGTGCGCTTCGTCGACCAGCAGATAGCCGCCGTACTTGCGCTTGACCGCGGCGATGTCGGCCAGTGGCGCCTGGTCGCCCAGCATGCTGTAGATGCCTTCGACGATGATCAGCGTATTGCCCGCGCGGTCGCCGAGCCGGCGCAGCCGCTTTTCCAGATCGGCCGCGTCGCTGTGGCGGAAGCGGATGACTTCGGCGCCGCCCAGGCGTACGCCGTCGTAGAGGCTGGCGTGGCTGTCGGCGTCGAGCAGAATCACGTCGCCGGGGCCGGCCAGCGTCGAACCCATGCCCATGGTCGCGGCATAGCCGGTGGAAAAGACGATGGCGTGCCTGCGGTCGAAGAACGCCGCCAGTTCCTGTTCCAGCTTGATGTGTTCGAGAAAGGTGCCGTTGGCCATGCGCGAGCCGGTGGTGCCGGTGCCCTGTTCCTCGACGGCTTTCTTCGCCGCCTCGATGCACTCGGGCTCGAAGGTCAGGCCGAGATAATTGTTGGTGCCGGCCAGGATCACGCGGTGGCCGTTGACGATGCCTTCGGTGGCGGAAAAGATTTTCTCCGTCACGGCGCCGAACGGCATGATCCCTAAGCGCGCCAGCTCGGCGCGGATGTCGATGATGGGCTGGAACTTGTCGAACAGGCTCATGATCCGGTCAGTTTCTCGAGGTTGCGCGCGAGGTCGCGCACGGTGCGGATGTCGGGCAGAATGTTCAGCGGAATCGAGATGTCGAAGTGGTCCTCGATCTGCTCGATGAGTTCCATGACCTGCAGCGACGTCAGCCCCAGTTCGGTGACCAGTTCGCTGTCTTCGCCCAGGGTCACGCCGGGCTTGGCGAGCGGACGCAGCACTTCGTAGATCTGCGCGAGAAAGGTGCTGTAGTCTGGCATGCGCTCGTGGGTCCCGATGGCGGTCCGATGTGGGCTTGCAGGTTGCGTGCGGCGGAACAAGCCGTTAGATTCCAAGCCAAATTGTACTGGCTGCGCGGGGCGCTCGCTACGCCCCGGCGGCCGATTCCGGGGTTATTTTCGAATGTCGATGCGATGAACGCCATGCGGTCGGAGGAGGTGCCCGGTCACGACGCCGGCCGCGCGCCGCCGCGCGTCTGGTTGGTGACCGCCTACCGCGCCGGCGAGCGCGAACAGATCCTGGCGCTGGCCGAGGCGCTGCGCTGGCCGTACGAGATCAAGCAGGTCGCGCACCGGCCGTGGGCCTGGCGCGTCAACCTGCTGCGCGGCAGCGACCTGTCGGGCATCGACCGCGCGCAGTCGAGTCCGCTGGAGCCGCCCTGGCCGGACCTGGTGATCGGTGCCGGCATGCGCAACGAACCGGTGTGCCGCTGGATTCGCGCGCAGTCGGGCGTGCGGACGCGCATCGTGCACATCGGCCGGCCCTGGGCGCGGCCCGACAACTTCGACCTGGTCGTGACCACGCCGCAGTACCGGCTGGCCGAGCACCCGAAGGTATTGCAGAACACGACCACGCTGCACCGCGTGGCGGACGAGCGGCTGCGCAGCGAGGCGGAGCGCTTCAGACCGAAACTGGCCGATCTGCCCGCGCCCTATCTCGCCGTCGTCGTCGGCGGCGACAGCGGACCTTACACGCTGGGTGTGCGCGCCGCGGAACGTCTCGCCATCGAAACCAATGCGCTGGCCGACCGGCTCGGCGCGTCGCTGCTGGTGACCACCAGCTCGCGCACGCACGCCGACGCGGCCGAAACGCTCTCGCGTTGGCTGCGCGCGCCTAAGTATTTCCACAAGTGGAAACCCGACGACGCGGACAACCCTTATTTCGCGTTTCTGGCGCTGGCCGATGCGATCATCGTCACCGCCGACAGCATCTCGATGCTGACCGAAGCCTGCGCGACGTGCAAACCGGTGTACATGTTCGACATCGGCGCGGGCAGCACCGCGATGCGCAACGACAGCCCGGTCGACGGGTCGGACAAGGATTTTCGGCTGAAGAGCGAACTGTACCGCGGGATGATGCGGGTCGGGCCGCGGCGGTTGAGCCGCGATATTCGGCTGGTGCACGAGAAGCTGATCGAGGCGGGAAGGGCGGTGTGGTTGGGGCAGGAGTTTCCGGAGGGGGCGTTGTCGGCGTTGCCGGATCTGGAGAGGGCGGTGGAGCGGGTTAGGGCGTTGTTTGAGTGAGTGGGCGGTTGATTGTTAACCACAAGGACACAAAGGGCACGAAGGATATTTAATCGGGTGCCACTGATCGAGCCGATCATGCAGACGGGAGCCGGGGGCTCCCGCCCCATCAACTCCGCGCAGGCCGACGTTCCTCGCCGACTCGTCATTCCGGGAAAGGCCGGCGCCCTTCTCCGGTCCGTCATCCGGGTGCAGGCCGGCGTCCGTCCCCGACCGTCATTCCTTCTCCGACCCGTCATTCCGGCGAAGGCCGGAGTCCATTCCGTCCGTATCGGGTGCAGGCCGGCGTCCGTCCCGACCGTCATTCCTCTCACCGTCATTCCGGCGAAGGCCGGAATCCAGTCCGGAAGACTTCCACTGCCTGCCGAGTCCGCATTTCATAGGGCCGACACGCCATCCTGCTCAAATGCTCATCAACTCTCGCGCTCTATCACCCGGGCCAGCAGCGCGCACCGGCAAGCCGTACCAACTGGAAATCTGTCGCCAATCGGCCATAATGCCTGTAGACAACGCTCAGGCGGACAGGGCCTCACGCCAGGACCCAGACGCCAAGCGCAGACAAAGCAGGCGGTTACGGCGTCGCCGTGATCATTCCGAACTGGTTCCACAGTTCATCGCCGGCTCCGCCAGTTTGCAGGATATTCAAGAGAGCGAACAGGGAGGGTGGTGCGTTCCTCGAGATGCCATACCGAATCGGCCAATCTCATGATAGGCGGAATCCGTCTATCACCCAATACTGCGTAATCCGCCTATTGCACTGTCAGAGGTCACACGAGAACCGTATGTCCATATCAAAAGCAAAGACAATTGTCCTTGACAATGTCTCTCCGGAGATATTTCTTGCGAAACAGTCTGCCTCGATCTGGCTAAACATTGCGGAATACTCATCAAGGGTGAATGGAACAAAATACCAACAGGCGGTTGGACTTGTTCAACTCCAAGCCCTTTCATCACTAGTGCCGTCCCTTGGAAAACTCTACGAACGGCCCGGAGAAAAATACCCAAATGTTAGCATTCCGTCCGTCATCAAGTATCTAAAAGAGGATGCTGAAAACCTTAGCGTAAACTCCGCGAGTCTCGGAAAACTCGTGAACGAACTCACTGATGATAAATATGACCAATTGCATCTTTTATCCAATCCAGATGAAGTGGCCCAGATCGTTCTTAACAACCTGGATGAACAGTGTCCGAGAGTTCCTCCGAGAGACGGCGTTAAGCTGGATGAGTATCTCGAAAGACTCAAGACGCTTCGCGACAAGCAAGTAGCACATTCCGAGGACGTAGAAGCTGATAGTTTGTCAAAGGCAAATTGGGATGCAGTAAATGAACTTATCGCTTTCGCTCAGACGTTTGTGAATCTTATTGGTTTCGGATTCTTCGGATTTTCGACAAGCGGTCGAGTAAATCCGAATGACCTAAATCTGGCAAAGGAATTGTCTGGAGCGAGGTTTGGAGAGATTCTAAACAATGCAACCAGTAGCTCCAGCGGACCCGTGAGACTCGGCGCCTTTTTGTGCGCCGCGCTTCGCGCTCTTTTCGCACAAAAAGCCGCTCCGCTCACGGTCCGCTGAGCACGGCGATAGAGCGCCATGCATTGCGTCGGTGGCGGACTGCGCTATGCTCTACCAGCATTGTGAACTAGAGAATTGCCTGTGCCGCTTACAAGAAACACCGTAGATACCAACTGCTTCAATTCTGACGCCAAGCTACCGTATGAACTTCGGATCGATGATTTTCGGCTTGCCCTTCAGGATGTCTACGATTTCTTCTATGACGTAAACGAACATCTCACGGGCAAGGGGTTGCAAAGGCTCGATGACATGCTCAGGCCGGCCATCATGTCTGGAGTTCTTTCCGACATGCTCACATCTAGCTTGGCCACCCATGCGCGCGTGTTAGTTGAAAACTTGTATTTTAACGGCCATCCAGATTTGGTAGTACAGGGCGTATACCCTAAGAATTCTGTGAAAGCCGGTGAAAAGGGAGTCGAAATAAAGACTACCCGTAAGAAAGGTGGGGCGGTTGATACCCACGGAGCGAGGGAGCAATGGATGTGTGTCTTCGTCTATGAGGTGGACACGAAAACGGAGCCGGCCGTAGATCGTAAGCCGATGACATTCACAGAAGTTTATTTGGGGCACGTAACCATTGACGACTTCAGGAAAAACCCTCGAGGCGAGTTGGGAACGCGAACGGCGACTTTACACGCCGATGGCATCAAGAAACTTAGGGAACGCTGGATTTACCTCGCTTGAATTGAGCCATTCCCTGAGTATTTGGTGAGCTTTGGTATCGCGTCTTTAGCGACGTTGAAATAGCCAGCGTCACGCTCAACTCCAATGCTGTCGTAGCCAACGTAATTGCACGCCGCTAGTGTTGATCCCGCGCCAGCGAAAGGATCGAGCACAACCCCTTTTCCAAGAGGCAACACCCCTCTGACCAACTGTCGCATGAATTGCTGAGGCTTCAAGCTTGGATGGGGCGCAAGTTCTCTCTCGGCTGACCTTGTTGGGGCTGATTGAATTACATCGCCGAAAGGCTTTTCCTTGCTAATTCGGCGGAATCCACCAGTGCCCCAATTACGCAAATTGTCTTGGACGCGACCCTCGAGTTGCTTTCTAAAGATCAGCCATGGCTCCCACATCGAGCGCGGCAGGACGCTAACCTCAGAGAATTCCTCGTGAGCACCTTTTGGGCGATCTCCCCCCCTCATCGTCATTGTTAAACGCGCAATTTCCCCCCTTCTCTCGAGTCCCGCTTCCGCCAAAGCGGCGGAAACGATAAACGAAACCAACGGGTTGCATGCAACTACAACATTCGCGCCTGGAACCAATGCGGGCAGAAGTGTGCTTGCCCACGCGAAGAAAAACTCCCCAATTTCATCCAGTTGATTTCGATCTAGTGTTGTAAACCGCGGCAACGGGCTTCGTTTGTGGCCGTCGAATGATGGCGGAATCCGCCACACACCGCCTTTCCCTTGACGCAGTTTCTTCTGCTGCTCCTCGGTGTATTCGTGCAGGCCATAGGGCGGATTTGTAACAACTGCATGTATCGAATGCTTTGGTTGACGCTCTAGCCATGACAGGCAGTCATTATGGTGAAGTACCGCCTTCTCAAACTGAAAGCTTAGTTCGGTGGATTCCAACTCGGCGAAAAACCGCTGCCTCGGGCTCGGGCTTCCATTGCGAGCGCGGTATACTCCTCGTTCTTCTCGGACAAAAAGTTCGGGAGTGTGTAACCGTAAGTACGACCTGACCGATGACGGTGGGGTTGGACCGATTTGTCGATCAACCTCGTCGGAAATCTGGCTGATAGTCAATGGCTTGGGGGCGTTCACAAGTGCGTTCAGAATTGCATCGCGAACATGCCCCGGCGGGACCTTTTTTCGGCTGGTCGTCATGCCTCAACAGTAAACGTCGGGACGTCAAGTGTCAACTTTGCGTGAGAAAAGGGGCGACAATCGATTATGATAGTCATTCGCATTTGTCACCGACCCCTTTTCCCACGTTGCGTCACTTGGCGACGGTCGGGATCAGCGTCCCGCGGTAGCGGTCTTCGGCCTGCTGCCGCTGCTGCAAGATCTGCAACTGCAGGGCGTTGAGCAGCGACTTGATAGCGGCGACGGCGTTATCCCTGTGCCGCTCGAGTTGATAGATCGCATCCTGCGCGCGGTGCTCAACCCCCAGTCGTCCGGCGTACGGCCAGCAGCGCCTGCGCACGGGCCAGATAGTCACGCACCCTGCGCCACCATTCCGGCTGTGAATACATGCCTCGCGCCAGGGTGAAGGCGTGCGTGACATCGGCATAGGCCGAAAGCAGGGTGTTGGCCGGCTCCTGGGTGTACCAGTGGAACGTGGCCAGGGAATTCTGCACGGCCTTCAGTGCACCGTCCCAGTCCGGCGGTGCACGCTTGGCAGCCGCCAGCGCGGCAGCCAGATCCGTTTTGACCTTGTTCAGGGGGAAGATGCTCAGGCTGTACTGCATCGAATTCGTAATCACATCGAGCTGGCCCGCAGCGGTCTGCCTGTCACCGTTGGCGGCTGCCGTCCTGCCTTTTCGCATCGCCTCTGTCGTCCGGCTGCCGAGCTCGTCGGGGGCATACACCAGTACCTTGCTCATCTCGGCTTCCACCGGCACCCAGAGACCTGCATCGGGTTGCTTGCTCCAGTCATGCAGGTCGTTGCGGATCACCTGGAGCTGTGCGTTGAGCGCCATGACATTGGCGGGAAGCTGCAGGCGACGAAGCGTATCCTCGGCCTCTTCAAGCGCCACGTCCAGGTTGCCGACTCCTTGTGAATACAGCCTGGCGCGCCCGCTGCAAATCGGCATAAACCGACCTCCCGAGCGACGCACATGGGATTGTAATCCGCGGCAATTGCTCGGAATCCGGCAACCTTGCACCGGCATCCACACCGAGGCCGGCTGCCAGACGGGGTCTTCGTTGCTCACTTGCGCCGCGTCCTGCGCCCGGGCCAGCACAGGCACAACGATGAAAATAGAAACCAGCATCCATTTCGGACCTGACAGGTTCATAGCGATTGCTCCTATTCTGGTGATGAATGCTCCCCGGTCGGCGACGTGGCTTCAGGGACCGCCGGTACGGCAGCGACAACGCGCCACCGCCCGCAGAACCGGCAGCACAGGGCGCGGGCCAGACCGCACACAACCTGCCCGGCTTCAGCCTCACGGACAGGCTGATCGGCGCTCCCGCCGACCGGGAGTACCGACGCTGCGATCGTCTGCCACTCTTCCAGCATATGCTGTGCCAGACGCAAACCTGTGCAAATTCAGGGTGCTGTTCGACACACAAGGGATGCGGCGTGGAATATTGCGTTCTCCGGGAGGAATCTGGCTGATATTCCCCATCGGACCGGCCGGCCACCGAAACTCTGAAAGCTCCCGAACGGTCGGTCTCATGATGTTTTGGGTCCGAGTAGAAATACCGGATGTGTGGTGCTGGGTTAGGCGACAGTGTTTACTCTGACCCCCATCGCCTTGCGATCGACAAACTGAATCCGGCAGGAAAGACCAGGTTACAACCGCTTCGGATATTCGGGGTCATGATAGTTTGGGTCCGAACTCTTTGGGACCAAAATATTTGGGCTCAGAGTAAAATGGCGCTTACTTAACCCGATCATTGCAAAAATCTTGACCAGAATGCGGTCAAGCGTAACCGTTCAAACCAGACCGTTATTGATCCGCGCTCGCGATATCGGATTTCATGGGAGCATGGGAGAACTTGGTCTTCCACACGCGCGGGGTGAGATGGATGACGTCCTTCGCGGGATGGATGCTCACGCGCTGCAGCACATCGACCAGGTAGGTGTAGACATCGATGCCGTGTAAGCGGCAGGTGACGATGAGACTCTGGATGATCCCGACCTGTTTGGCGCCCAGTTCGGTCCAGCAGAAAAGCCAGTTGCGCCGACCCATCGGAATGCTTCTCAACGCCCGCTCCAGGTGATTGGTGTCGATCGGCACCTCGGGGTCGGAGAGGAACACCTGCAACGGGGTTCGCCGCGCGCGCGCATAATGCAGGGCCTTGCTCAGCGGATTGCTCGGCAGCAGGTCGCCGCGCAGACACTGCGCCTCGCACCAGCGCCAGAAGGCGCTTACCAACGGCTCACTGTGCTCGGTGCGGTAGGCGAGCTTCGCTTGGCCTTCGAGCGCGCGCTCCCGGATCACCTGCTCGTGGCGGTAGAGCAGCGCGATCAGGGCGAGCGCCTCGCTGGCGGCCGCGGGCTCGGCGTCCTTGGCGTGCTCGAAATAACGCCGGCAATGCGCCTTATGTCGAGCTCCGCATAAGGCGCATTATCCCGAGTTGCTTTTTATGTCGAGTAATAGTGTCAGCGTTCCGCAATAGGGCTACGTTCCTGCGCGGACTGTCAGGATAAAGGATCAGCGGATTGGCAACCGGGAAGTCAGACGTGTAAACCAAAGTGCCGCAGCTGCGTTTTACTCTGAGTGTGACAGGCGCTCGGTGGTGACTTATGCGGAGAGGCAGCAGCTTAAGGAGCGATTCCGGGATTGATGCCGTTGAGCGAGTCTGGCGCGATAATGGTTGCCTCAAGCACAGTTCCATCGGCGTGTACTGGAGATGGATTCTCCGCTTCAAGGCCTACTGCCACGCCAAGAGGTTGGACGAGAAGACGCAGCTCACGCTCACCGGCGTCGCGTTGTTCGCTCGATGGTATTCGCACTCGCATCAGATAGAGGAGAAGACCGCGTTTTCCGGTGCGCGCAGCGCTCTCGGGACCTGGGCGCTTGCACGTCAGACACTGGGCGAGTCGCTGCCAACGTGGGCGGTCGTGCAGGATGCGGAGCGTTCACGCTCCCACTTGGTTCGGGAGTTTGCCGAACATCTGCGTCTGCACCGCGGTAACCCTGCCAGCACGGTTCGCAAGAAGATCGCACACGTCGCCCACTTCCTTGCGTTCCTGCGCGAGCAGGGCCGCAGGGCACAACAGCTGCGGCTCCAGGACATCGATGCCTTTGTGAGCCTCTGCGGCAAGCGCTACGCGCGCACCACCGTCGCTGGTATCTGCTCCAGCTTGCGGGGATTTATGCGTTTCTTGCGCGTGAGCGGACGTATAAAGGTGGATCGTGCTTCCTCGATTCTCGCCCCGATCGTACGTCGCCATGAGCATCCGCCTCGGGCACTGTCTTGGGATGACGTGCAGCGCATCCTGCATGCCGTCGATCAGCGAAGTGCTTGCGGCCGACGCGACTATGCCTTGCTGCTGATGATGAGCAGCTACGGATTGGGGGCGGGGGAAGTCATTCGCCTGACACTCGAGGACATCGATTGGCGTGCCGCGACACTGCACGTGGTGCGGCCCAAGACCCACGTCGAGTTCGTACTGCCGCTACTACCCGCGGTGGCGCGAGCGCTCGCGAGCTACCTGCTGCGGATTCCACGCCCATCCGGCCACCTATTCCACGCTCATCCGGCCACTGATTCCACGCTGATCCGGCCACCCATTCCACGGGCATTCGGCCACTGATTCCACGGCCATTCGGCCACCCCTTGAGGGCAGGGGGCGACGCAGGACAAAATCCACTAGGATCGGCCCTTTTTCAGAGCGAAGGGGTCGAGATGGAGCGTTTATCGATGCGTAAGATACGAGAGGTGCTGCGGCTGCGATTCGAGGCCGGGCTGTCGGCCCGGCAGGTCGCTGCGAGTCTGCAGGTGGCGCGCAGCAGCGTGAAAGAGTATAAGCGGCGTTTGGCCACCGCGGGGCTTGGCTGGCCGTTGCCGGCGAGCTGAGCGATGTCGAACTGGAGCGGCGCTTGTTTCCGCACCGCCACCCGTGCCTACCGCGGGCCGCCCGGTGCCGGACTGGGCGGTGGTGCACCGGGAGCTGCGCCGCCAGGCGTGACGCTTATCTGCTGTGGGAGGAGTACAAGGCGGCTCATCCCGAGGGCTTCCAGTACAGCTGGTTCTGTCGAGCACTACCGCGCTGGGCCGGCAAGCTCGATTGGTGATGCGCCAGAGCATCGCGCCGGCGAGAAGATGTTCGTCGACTATGCCGGCCAGACGGTCGAAGTGATCGACCGGACCACCGGCGAGATGCGCGACCGCGCAGATCTTCGTCGCCGTGCTGGGGGCGTCCAACTACACCTATGCCGAGGCGACCTGGACGCAGGCCTGCCCGACTGGATCGGCTCCCATGTGCGGGCCTTCGAGTACTTCGGTGGGGTGCGCGAGATCCTGGTCCCGGACAATCTGCGCAGCGGGGTGACGCCGGGCGCACCGCTACGAGCCGGATCTGAATCCGACCTACCGGAGCTGGCCAGTCACTACGGCGTGGCGTCATGCCGGCTCGGGTGCGGCATCCGCGCGACAAGGCCAAGGTCGAGGCGGGTGTGCAGGTGGTCGAGCGCTGATCCTGGCCGCGCTGCGCAATCGCAGCTTCTTCTCCCTGACCGAGCTCAACCGGCCATCGCCGACTGCTCGAGCGGCTCAACCGGCGCCCCTTCAAGAAGCTGCCCGGCTCGCGCCGCGTACGGCCTTCGAGAGCCTCGACCAACCGGCGCTGCGGCCGCTGCCGGCAGCACCCTACGTGTACGCCACCTGGAAGCAAGGTGCGCGTCCACATCGACTACCACGTCGAGGTCGACGGCCACTTACTACTCGGTGCCCTACGCGCTGGTGAAGCAGCAGCTCGAGGTGCGCCTCACCGCAGCCACCGTGGAGTGCTTCCACAAGGGCCAGCGCGTCGCCAGCCAATGCGCTCCCATCTCAAGGGCCGCCACACCACCACCCGAGCACATGCCCAAGGCCCACCGCGAATACGCCGAGTGGACCCCGCAGCGCCTGGTGCGCTGGGCCGAGAAGAGCGGTCCGGCCACCGCCGCGGTCGATCCGGCCACATCCTGCCAGCCGGCCCCATCCCCAGCAGGGCTATCGCTCCTGCCTCGGCATCTTGCGCCTGGGCGAGCGCTACGGCGCGGAGCGTTGGAGGCGGCCTGCGGGCGCGCCCTGCGGCTCAACGCCTGCCGGTACCAGAGCATCGAGTCGATCCTCGAGCACGGCCTCGACCGCCAGCCCCTTGCCCGAGCAACAGAACTCGCCCTGCCGCCCGTGCACGACACATCCGCGGGCCCGACTACTACCACTGACCACAACCCACATAGGAGAACCTGCCATGCTGTACCATCCCACCCTGGACAAGCTCACCACGCTCGCCTCTGCCGGCATGCCAAGGCCCTGCGCGAGCAGTTGGCCGTGCCCGACATCGAGCCTTGAGCTTCGAGGAACGCCTCGGACTGCTCGCTCGACCGCGAGCTGACCGAACGCGAGAACCGGCGCCTGCAGACCCGCCTACGCCAGGCCCGGCTCAAGCAGAGCGCCTCCCTCGAGGACATCGACTTCCGCACCCCGCGCGGCCTCGACAAGGCGCTATCCGTCAGCTCGCCCACCGGCAATGGATCCGCGAGGATCTGAACCTCCTCATCATCGGCCCCACCGGCGTGGGCAAGACCTGGATCGCCTGCGCCCTCGCCCACCAGGCCTGCCGCCAGGGCTACACCACCCGCTACTTGCGCTCCCCCGGCTGTTCGAGGAACTGCAGCCTCGCCCACGCTGACGGCCGCTACCCCAAGCTCGATCGCGGGCTTCGCCAAGACCGACCTGATCATCCTCGATGACTGGGGACTTGACCCCCTCGACGCGAAGCGCAGCGGCGCGACTGCTCGAGCTCCTCGACGACCGCTACGGCCAGCGCCCACGCTCGTCACCAGCCAACTGCCCGTCGAGCACTGGCACGAGTCATCGGCGATCCCACCCTGGCCGATGCCATCCTCGACCGCCTCGTGCACAACGCCTACCGAATCACCCTGAAAGGGCGAGTCGATGCGCAAGACGCAAGGCAAAGAGGTTGACCGCCGACCCGGCTACCGGCGAGTAACAATGCTACCTCCTGCGTCGCTTCGCTCCGACTGCCCCGGCCGAATCACCGTGGAACGGTGGCCGAATGTTGCTGGAATCACCGACCGGATGTCCTTGGAACAGGTGGCCGAATCGCGTGGAATGCGCAACCTGCGCCATGGGCGGCCCAGGCACGCGCGGACTCGCCACGTGTTCGTGACGATGAGGGCGCCCTACAAGCCGTTGGCCTGTGCGGTTAGCATTCGCCATATCCTGCACACCCACGCGCATCGAGCCGGAGTCACGGCACCGTACTTGGGCACCCACGTGCTGCGCCACACCCACGCTTGCCGACAGATGGAACTCGGCGTGCAACCCAAAGTCATCGGCGACATCCTCGGCCATCGTGATCCGGACTCCACGTCGGCGTACCTTCGCGTGGCAACCGAGCGCTTACGCGACCTTGCCCTGCCAGTCCCGTCATGACGACGATCACACTCAACCGTCTCGCCCGCGACATCGAGGACTTTCTTGCGTTCAAGCGAGCACTGGGATACAGCTACCGACGGGGTGAGGCGACGTTGCGAAGCTTCGAGCGCTTTGCCTATGCGCATGCCGGCCGAGGCACAACAGGGCGCTCGAAGATCGTGCTGGCCACGACGCTGAAGGCGTTTCTGTCACGCGTCGAGGGACGCAAAGCCGTCAGTGCGGCCAATGAACTGGGTGCATTGCGCCAGCTCTGTCTCTATCGCCGTCGGCGCGATCCCCAGGGCTATGTGCCGGAGCATGGCTGGGCACCGCGGACCGAGTCCGTCTACCTGCCGTACATCTTCTCTCGCGAGGAGATAGGCGACCTGCTCGACGCCGCGAACCGCCACCGTGGGCGCAACATCCCAGGTCCGATGCTGCGCACATTGCTCCTCGTCCTCTACTGCACCGGGCTGCGCTTTGGCGAAGCGGTACGACTGCGTCTGTCGGACGTGGATCTCAGGCGATGCACGTTCCTCATCCGCGAGAGCAAGGGCCGAACCCGGCTCGTACCCTTCGGCGAGGATCTCGCGGGCGAGATCAAGGTGTACCTTGGCGAGCGCGTGCGCACCGCCGAGGCCGAGGTCGATGCCCTCTTCGTGCGCATGAGCGGTAGCGCGCTGACGCTTCGATCGGCATCTGAGGCCGTTAGACGGCTCCTGCGTCAACTCGGACTGAAGCCTGCGGTGGGCCGCTTGGGGCCGCGTCCCTACGATTTCCGGCACGCCTATGCCGTGCACCGCCTGACCGAGTGGTACCACGCAGGGGTCGATATCCATGCGCGGCTGCCCTGGCTGTCGGCCTACATGGGCCACGTCAACGTGCTCGGCACCGAAGTGTATCTGCATGCCACACCGGAACTGCTGCAACTGGCCAGTGAGCGCTTCGCCGATCGGCTTAACCGCCCACGGTCAGCACCATGAGCCGTCAGAAGGCCCCCGAGCTACTGTCGCTCGTCAAGTCGTTCTTCCGTGATCATCTTGAGCGTCTCTGCGGAGCGAGTCCCCACACCATACGCGCCTACCGTGACGCGCTGCGGCTGCTGTTTGGCTTTCTGGCGGACGACAAGCGGTGCGCCGTGGCGGATCTGCGGCTCGACGATCTTCAGGTGGAGGCGATAACGGCCTTCCTTGCGTATCTCGAGGTCAAGCGTGCCAACACAGCGTCCAGCCGCAACTATCGGCTCGCAGCAATCCGCAGCTTCTTCAAACACCTGGTGCGCCATGATCTGTCTCGCGCTGACCAATACCAGCGCGTCCTTGCGCTGCCTGCGAAGAAGACTCACTCATCCGTGGCACACTACCTCGAGCCTGAAGAAGTTCGATTGATCCTCGATCAGCCAGACCGTCGAACCACCGCCGGCCTTCGCGACCATGCCCTGTTGCTCTTTCTCTACAACACGGGCGCACGCGTCAGCGAGGCACTCGCCGTGCGTCTGTGCGACTTGAAACTGGCCGCCCCGATACAGGTGCGCCTGCACGGCAAAGGCGGCAAAGAACGGCTTTGTCCCTTGTGGAAAGACACGGCGAATGCGCTACAACGGCTGCCCGGCGTGCGAGCAGGCCAGCCCAACGATGTACTCTTCTGTAACCGGTATGGCCAGTCACTCACCCGCGACGGCGTCGCATACCTTTTGAACAAGTACGTCGCCCAGGCCGCCCGTCAGGCACCGGCATTACGTCGGCGACGAGTCACCCCGCATGTGCTGCGTCACAGTTGCGCGGTCGCGCTGCTCCAAGCGGGCAGCGATGTTACGGTGATCCGCGACTATCTCGGGCATGCCAGTATCGCGACGACAAGTCGATACCTCACAACAAATCCAAAGGCGAAACGCGATGCACTGGAAGTCTTTTGGCAGCACGCTGGGATCTCTCCCGTACGTACCGCTTCCTGGAAACCCAAGCCTGACCTGCTCGCCTTCCTCGACTCCCTGTAGATCCCCGGTTTTATCCTGACTATAAAGTCGCCGTTCGGCAGCTCCTTGCTGCAATCTATGGGATCCTCTCCAGATAATGTGCATGTCGGGATAATGCGCCTTATGTCGAGCTCCGCATAAGGCGCACAGACGTGGGTAGTTTCGGGCCGGGAGGCGCGGCACCGCAGGGCTGTACGACCAAGCTGTTGAATCTCCCGGCGATAAACGACTAGCCGTTCGTGGCGCTGGCGCCATAAGCGGTTTTCCCCTCGACTCTCCCGCTCACGGGGCAGGTAATGTAATGATAGGCCCGTGCATCGTAGCCATCGATGCCCGGGCTTACGCTTCTGTACTGGGTCACCCAATCATTTCCTACCGCTTTTTTTTTGCGACCCGAGTGGTCGCAGTCCGCGATGAGGGATATTTGGGGCAGAGTCAGAACCCATACAGGCATCAATGCACAAAGAACGGGGGTCCGAAGACCCCCGCGATTTTGCAAGTAGCAGGACGAGCAGGTTAGGCTTCCAGCCTGCTGCCACCGTTCGCACCGCCATTGCTCTGCGCCAACTGCGGGAGCACCACGCTGCCGAAGTTGCCGCTGCTGCTGATGCCGCCGATGTTCGACTGCGCCAGCACGTCGACGCTGTAGTCGGGGGCGTAGTAGGTGGAGTTGTGGATGTCGAACAGGTTGAACGAGTTCTGGAAGTCACCCAGGGCGGAGGGGCGGCCCACGGGCTCGACCAGCACTTCGCGGCCACCGGCAACACCGGCCATCGCGGCGGAATCCAGTTCCTTGCTTGCGGAAAGGTCTTTGATCGTCAGCATGTCAGTTCTCCAAGAAAGTCAGTTGTCAGTCAGGTTCAGGGTTGGGTTGATGAGCTTCGTGTTGCTCATGACCGGGCTCGAGCAGGAGGTGTGCCAATCCCGGCATATTGCTCCGCGGCCTGCTATAACTATCTGTAACTAAGCAAGTAATGCTTGCGCGGTGGGTGCGGACGGCTGGACAGCACGCGCGTCGGTTGCGCAGAGCGTTCGCCATCGGCGAACGCTTTCCCCGGGGGATGTTGGGTGCGCCGCGACACGGCGGGTGCGTTCAGCGGTGGCCGGGGCGCCTCTGTTCAAATCGGGCCGATTGATTCGACCAAAAGCGGTCGGTGACAATGGATGCGCAGTCGCGGTCGGTAAGAAGGGCGGGGTCGAGCGTTCCAATCAATTACGCCGCCGCGGCTGGCGTCCCTGTCCTGAATTGAGGCGCATGTGCAAAGGCATCCCGAAATCAAACGATTCGTGCAGGAAACCCTCGGGTGCTCCTGCCCGGAAGCAGTGTTCGACAAGATCGAATACGCAAGCGATCCGTCTGAGCCATGGCAACGCAAGGTCACCGTCGGCGATCGACTCCTGATCTACATCATCGACGCCGAGCGCGAACCGGATTTGCCCGGTAAGATGGCGTCGGCACTCGAGTTGGGTTTGGCTGAGCGTAACTCACGCGGCCTTAACCGCTTCCGCTTGGTGCTGGTATCCACTCATCCGGATGAAGTGCGCGGCATGGCCGAACAGGCGTTCCAGGAGTCTGCGTACCATGACGAAAGGACGCACCTGCATATCCTCGGCGAAAACGAAATAGCAGGTCTCGAAAATTAGCGGGGCAGTATACCTGTCAATCTGCGTCGAGCGATTCGGGCCGAAGAACCCGGTGCTTCGACTGGACGTGGAGATAGGTATACCGTCCCCGAACTGTTCAGCTTCAACGCGATTTTGTCGGCGGAAACTGCGGCGGCGACGGCGCCGTGGTGGGCCGCAGAGCGGGCGGCGGCGGGCCGCGCCGGTTGGTACAATCGATATGCGGTGACGTGCCCACTGTGCTCACATAGCTAATCAGGCACTCCTTGCCGTTGTCGTCGTCGACAATCTTTCTGACAATCAGGTCGCCTTCGCGCAGGTAGCTGGTCTGCGTCAATCCGCCCCTGCCGGGTGCGGCGGCAGTGCCATAACACTGCAACGAGGGTGTAGTCCGCCCCGTGTTCACGTAGGCGATCAGGCAGCTCTTGGTGCTGTCGGGGTCGACAATCCGGTACAGATCGAGGTCGCCTTCGTGCAGGTGGCCGTTGGGCGTCAGCGATTCGGAGTCGCGGAACTGGGCCGCCGACCGGGCCGAGTAACAGTCGATGGCCGGTGAAGTGCCCTCGCTGCTGATGTACGTCACCAGGCAGGATACATCGTTGTCGAAATCCTTCATCTTGCGGACAACCAGCTTGCCTTCCTGGAAATGTCCGACCTGATCGATCCTGGAGCGGAAGCCCGATACCACGTCGTAGCACGTCATGGACGGACTCGTGCCCGTGGTCCGGACGTAAAACGCCAGACAGATCCGGTTGCTTTCGAGATCGGAGACCGTGCGGACGATGAGATCGCTTTCGCGCAGTTCCCCCGTTTGCACGAGGAGCGTCGACTGGTAGTCGCCGGCCCGACCGAGCATCGGCAAACCCAGGGCCAGCAGAATAAGGTAACGTTTCATGATTGAACTCCCAAAGCTTCTTCTTTTCACTATCGTTGTATACCGGCATTCGACGGAGTCGCCACCGGTGCGGCAACCCCGGCCTCTTGCAGGGCATTTCGTCGCAGTGTCGATCCAAAACGATACACTTGCACCTGTTATTGTAGTGCAGACTCCTGTGCCTTGTGTCTGTCTGCGGGAATCCGGGCGGCGTACGGCGGGTGAAAGAAAGTCATGCGGCCACAGCCGGCGCGGGCCGGTGGTGTCCCGGTGCCGGCGGCCGGAATTGCCGCGTCAGGCCGTTGCTGCGCCGGGCCCATTGCCCCGTGCGGCAGCGCGGGTGTGTGGCCGTGCGCTTGACAGTTCAACGACTTAGTCCCGCCTGACCGGGGGTGGCAGTGGCGGGGGTGTCGGGCAGGCTCGATCCGCCTTGTGTGCAAATGCCCGTGAAAACAGTGGGATATTTGCGGGTGCGCTAAACGCGTCAGTATTGATGCAAGACGCTGTCTAAACCGGGGGCGCGAACGACGCCGGCCGCGGCGACAGGCAGGCGTTGCCGGACGAGCGACCGGGGCGGGGGTGGTCTATAATTTGTCAGCGGAGCCTGCGGTCGGCAGACGACTGTTGACGCAAGGGGAAATTACGGATTACCGCAGCGCTAATGACCCCGGACTTTCGTGTTTCAAAACGTCAAGTGGAGATGGTACGGTGATCAAGAAAAAGATAATTGCAGGGCTGTCTGTTGCAACATTTTTCATTGGGGGCGTCGCGGGATCGAATGTTGCCCAGGCGTTCGACTTCGGCAACATGATGAACCCGTCACGCTGGTTCAACAACAATGACCGCGGTTACGACCGCGACTACTACGGTGGTTACGGTCCCTATGGATACGGTGGTCCCTACGGATACGGCGGTCCCTGGGGCTATCCCGGTTATGGCTACCCCGGCTACGGTGGTTACGGTGGCTACGGTGGCTACGGCGGTTACGGTGGCGGTGGACCCAGCACGATCGTGGTCAATCCGACCCCGAAGTCCGGCGAAACGCCTGCGCCGCACCTGCCTGAATAGACCCTGGCTTTCGGCCTGATCTGCCGCTGAACCCCGTCGGTTCAGCGGCAGCGTGTTTCTTTTGGCCTGGATTATCCCAATCATTGCATCGATGTAGGTCGGGCTTCGCTGCGCTCAGCGCCACCTACGTCGATGCGATCATTCTCACGAACTCCGGCAGGATCCGTAATCCGTCAGATTGAACGGCACCGATACCGGCGTGCGCTGCGGTCCGACGAACAGGTTCATGCGCACAGGGTGGCTTGTGTTCACTGTCGCCGATCCCTTTTCTGCGCTTAACCTTGCATGCGCGCACCGCCCCCCGGTATGTTTCCAGCACAGGCTCATTCACGGCGCATCCCATGACAATCGACTGGTCGCAAACCCACGCCGCCGTGTGGCGGCCGCAGAAAGCCCGGCTGCGGGCGGTCAAGTCCATCGACCTGATAGCGCTCGACACCCTGGTGGGCATAGACCGGCAAAAGCGGGAACTGATCGACAACACCGAACGCTTTCTCGCGGGCAAACCCGCCAACAACGCGCTGCTCTGGGGTGCGCGCGGCACCGGCAAGTCGTCGCTGATCAAGGCGATACTGAATGCCTGCAGCCACAACGGCCTGCGGTTGATCGAGGCGCACAAGACCGATTTGTACAACCTGCCCGAGATCGTGGACGAGATTCGCGAGTTGCCGCAGAAGTTCATCATCTACTGCGACGATTTTTCATTCGAGGTGAATGACGATTCCTATATCGGGCTGAAGACCGTGCTGGACGGTTCCATCGAACTGCCGCCGGAGAACGTGATTCTCTATGCCACCTCGAATCGCCGGCATCTGCTGCCGGAATATATGAAGGACAACCTCGAATCGACAATCGTCGACGGCGAGCTGCATTATTCCGATGCCGTCGAGGAAAGGATTTCCCTCTCGGACCGCTTCGGGCTGTGGCTGTCGTTCTATCAGCCCGATCAGGACGGGTTTCTGAAAATCGTGGACAGTTATTTCTCCGGCTTTACCGGCGACCGCGAGAAACTTCACGCAGCGGCGAAGCTGTTTGCAGCGTCCCGTGCTTCGCGCAGCGGCCGGACTGCGAAACAGTTCTACAACAGTTATTCGGGGGCCGACGACTAGGAAAGAGGGGGTTTGGAGAAAGTTCCTTCGCGTCCTTGGCGTCCTTCGCGGTTAAGAGAGGTTCCCTTCGTGTCCTTTGTGTGCTTTGTGGTTAACGGTCAACGACGATCACCCGCAACCGCTTCCCGATCCACCTGCACCGCCTTCCCATGCTCCAGCCGGTAAACGACATCGGCCGCCTCGACCAGCGCCGGCTGATGCGATATGGCCAGTATGGTCAACTGCCCGCGCAACGACTGCAGCGTCTGCTTCACCGCCTGTTCGCTGACCGGGTCCAGCGCGCTGGTCGCTTCGTCGAGGATCAGCAGTTTCGGTTGGTTCACCAGGGCGCGCGCGATCACGATACGCTGGCGCTGGCCGCCGGATACCTTGCCGCCGCGCTCGCCCACGGTCGTGTGGATGCCCATCGGCATCTGCACCGCGAACTCCCAGGCGCCGGCGGCGCGCAATGCGGCTTCGGCGTCCGCTTCGGTGAGCTCCGGGTCGCCGAGCGTGACGTTGTGCAGGATGCTGTCGTGCAGCAGCAGCGTTTCCTGCGGCACGTAACCAAGCATGCGCCGCCATTGCTTCTGATCGAGACTTTGCAGCGGTTTGCCGTCGATCAGCACCTCGCCCGCGCTCTGCCGCAGCAGACCGATGATCAGATCGACGACCGTGGTCTTGCCGGAGCCCGACGGACCGAAGAGCGTCACCAGCGTGCCTGCGGGTATGTCGAGCGAAAGCCCGTCCAGAACCAGCCGGCGATCATAGGAGAACTTTACATCCCTGAGCGCAATGGCGCTGTCGAGCGTCGGCGGCGCGCCGGTGCTGAGGTGCTCCATGGCCTGAGTGGCGGCGTCGATGGTCGCGCGCATGGACCAGAACGCGCTTTCCGACATGGCCATCTTCTGGTACTGCTTCTGGACTTTGCCCAACTGCGCAAGCATCCTGCCCAGCACCGCGGCCAGCACCAGCACGGTGGGAAAGGCCATGCCGAGCTTCGACAGCGCGATGTACATGCCGATGGCGATGACGATGGCGAACATTTCCTCCTGCGCGCCGTTCAACAGGGCGTTCGAGAAGACCTGTTTGCGCAGCGCCTTGTTGAGCCGCGCGGTCTCGATGGACAGGACCGAATCGGCCAGGTGGTCCCGCGCCATCGCCTTGAGCGGCTTGACGGACTGCAGCGTGTCGGTCAGCCGGGATACCATCGATTTCAGCAATTCGGTCTGCTTTTTGCCGGCGCGTTTGGCCATGCGCACGAGGCCGTGCGAGATGCCCATGATCAGCGTTCCGACCGCCACGGTGATCAGCATTGCCTGCCAGGACAACGCAATCGCGACGCAACCGTAGATGACCGCCTGAATGACGAAGGTGATGACGGTGGCGCCGTTGACGAAGGCGTCCGACGAGCGGGTGGCCTCGCTGACCATGCTGTTGGTGAAATGCCCCGTCGGCTGACCGACGAAATGTTCCCACTTGCATTTCAGGATCGCGCGCAGCAATTCCAGCCGCGCGTCGGTGGCAACCTGCGCGGCGGTATAGCCGACTTGGCGGTTGGCGACCAGCAACAGCAGGCTTTTCAGCGTGACGCCGGCCACGATGATGACCAGCAGGGTGCCGAGCGTCGGCTGGACGTGGAAGCGGGCGAGTGTTTCGGTAACGACGCGTGCAAACTCGTTCTCGTGCTGTGCCTCGCCGGAATTGGGACCGCTGGTCTGGATCGCCACATTCAGCAGGGGCAGCAGCGCGGACAGACCGACACCTTCCGCGATCCCGGCGAACAGCAGCGCGAACAGCATGACGGCGCTCTGCCAGGGATAGGCCCGGAAGAAATACAGCATCAATCGCATGATGAGGTCGGGGTCTGGTGGCTCGTGAACGGAAGGGGATTATGCCCGTTCACCGCCGCAATCACAATTTGGCCGCCGTCGGGCCCGGGCGATCTCAGCGCGCTTTGCGATAGAGAAACAGCGCGGCCGAGCCGATCACCAGCACCGGCACGAAGACTAGAAGCGGGATCGGCAGACCGGTCACGGTGCCGGAGGACTGGATGATCTGGCCGCCCAGGTAGAACAGGATGCCGACCAGCGCGCCGCTCGCCAGGCGCTGCGCGAAATCGGCCGAGCGTTGGGTCGAGACGCCGGCGCCGATCGGCACCGCCAGGCACACCATCGCCAGCGTGGCGAAAGGCAGCGACAGCTTCTGCCACAACGCCAGTTCGATGCGGTCGTTCTTCTGGCCGGTCTCCTTGAGGAATTCGTTGTAGTTGTACAGCGAAGTCAGCGACATCGCCGACGTCGACAGCGACATGACCGGCAGTTCGTCCTTCTTCCAGAACGGCCCCATGTCCAGCGACTTCAGCGTTTCGGTCACTGGCACCCGGCCCTTCCAGGTCTTGCGATGAACGTCGTCGAGACTCCATTCGCGCGTCTGATCGAGGTCGGCGTGGTCGGCGTGCGCGTACATCACCAGCCTGCCGGTATCGTCGAATTCGTAATAGTCGATGTCGACGGGAATGCGTCCGTGCAGCAACTGGCGCACGTTGAAGAAACGCCGGCCGTTGTTCGACCAGAGTCCCTTGCCCTCGAGGAGGCTGGAGCGGCCGCTGCGCAGCGCGCTGCGCTGCGCCTCGGCTTTTTCGTAGAGCGGCGCCGACAGGTATTCGGCGACCACCGGAATCGACGCGGCCAGCAGCGCCGTCGGTATCATCACCGCCGCGAGCAGGCGGCCCGCGGACATGCCGGACGCGCGCAGCGCCGTCAGTTCGCTGTGGCGCGCCAGGTTGGCGAGCACCAGCAGCGTGCCGAGCAGGCCGGCCACCGGCACCAGGTCCAGCGCGAGCTGCGGCAGTGTGCGCAGCACGAACTGCACGACGTCGACAAGCTGGTAATGTCCGCCGATGGCCTCCATTTCCTGGACGAACTGGATCAGGCCGAAAATGGCCAGCAGCACGATCAGCACCATTGCCCAGCCGGTGATCAGCGATCGGGCGATATAGCGGTCCAGGACGGTCACGTCGGCGTCACCGTTTCCGTCGGGGCGCGAACATCAGCGCCGCCCAGAGCAAGAAGGCCAGGGCGTAGACCCACCAGAGACCCGGCAGCGCGCCGACGCGGCCCTGCTCGACCCAGTTGCGCGCGATACCGGACAGATTGAAAAAAAGGATGTAGACGAGAATCGCGACGATGAAGCCCGAGTGCCGGCTCTCGCGCGGCGCGCTGCGGCTCAACGGCACGGCCAGCATGGCCAGCAGCAGCGTCGCCAGGGGCGTGGATGTCCGCCACTGGAATTCCGCGATGTCCTTGGGCCGGCGCGATGCCGCGAGCTGCGCTGTCGATTCCGCTTTGCGCTTGCGCGCCGCGGCGCGCGCGTCTTCGCCCAGGTCCAACGCCAGCCTGTGGAATTTCAAGACCCTGTCCTCCGAGCCCTTTTGATCGAGCAGGTAGGCGTAACCGTCCAGGAACGTCAGGGTACGCGGCTCGCCGGGCGCGGCCTCCGGCAGAAAGGCGGTCCTGGCATAGATGACCTCGGATTTGCCGGACTGGTCGCTTTGCATGAACACGTCGGTCAAGCGCGACTGCTCGCGGTCGACACCCGCGGCGTACAGCACGTAGCGGTTGTCCTGCAGTTCAAAGAACTGGCCGGGCTCCAGACGCTTGACATCGAATTTGGCGGCTGCCTCCGCCTCCAGGCGATAGGTCTGCAGATAGGCCCACGGCCGGCCGAACAGCGAGATGACGGCCACGACCGCCGCCACCGCCAGCGCCAGTTGCAGCACCGCCTTCAGGACCTTGAGTTCGCTGAATCCCGCGGCGGTGAGCGCGGCGATCTCGCTGTCGCGATACAGGCGGCCGAGCGACGCGATGATCGACAGATAGAGGGCGGTCGGCAGCAGCACTTCCAGCGCGATCAGGGTGTTCAGCGCGATCAGGCGCGTGACCATCGCCGGCTGCAGCAGGCCGTCGGCGGCCTGCGCCAGTTTGACCGCCGTCGTGTAGCCGGCGAACACCAGTACCAGCAGACCGACGCCCAGCAGCATCGGCCTGAGGATTTCGCGGATCAGGTAGCGTTCCAGGATCAACCCTGCGGGGTCCTTTCAGTCTGCCGGTGCGTTGCGGGAACGTCCGGCGAATTCGGCACGGCGGGGAACATGGTGGCGCGGCGGTCTCCAATAAGCTGATGCGTAACTCCGGGATCGCCGCGTCGCGTTCGCGATGACCGCACTGGTCCAACCCCGCCGGACGGTTCCGGAGCGCGTCGAATCCCGACCGGGAGATTGCCGCGCTGCATCGGCAATGACAAGTGTCGCGCGGAAGATTCGGGCGCCGCGCGCGGCCGCGAGGTCAGCCGGGCGGTGGCTTGCGATTATACGAACATGCCGGTCGCCGGTGTAAACCGCAGTTGTCCGCTGCGCTGATTGACCGGCCTTCGTCCTGTCTCGCACTCGCCCGAACGTTGTTTCGACAAGCCGGGTGGAGGCAGCGGCGCTTCGCGCTGTGCAGCCGTGTCGTTTATTCGGTAAGCTTGCACGGATGGGTCCGGATGCGCCACACCCCGCTATGACTGGCACCGATCCGCCGAGTTCCGGCGCCGGCGAGCCCGTGATCTGGGTGCTGGCCGGCTTCAAGGCCGGCGATACGACGCAAATGCTGGCGCTGGCCGATGCGCTGGAACTGAAGTACGAGGTCAAGCGGCTGGTCTACCGTTCGGCCGAATTGCTGGCCAACCGTCTGCTGGGCGTGACCCTGGCCGGCATCGACCGGTCTCTGTCGAGCCCGCTGGAGGTGCCCTGGCCCGACCTGATCATCACCGCCGGGCGGCGCAACGAGCCGGTCGCGCGCTGGATCCGGCGCGCGGCCGGCGGGCGGTCGCGCATCGTGCACCTCGGGCGGCCGTGGGCGCCGCTGGATCGTTTCGACCTGATCGTCACCACGCCGCAGTACCAGTTGCCGGCGCGGGACAACATCCTCGAGATTCCGTTGCCGCTGCACCACGTGACGCCGCAGCGCCTGGAAATGTGGCGCGACCGCTGGGCGGGCCGGCTGGAGCAGTCGCCGGCACCGCGCTGGGCGGTATTGCTGGGCGGCGACAGCGGCCCGTTCGTATTCACCGCCGCCAAGGCGGCGCGTCTGGCCCGCTGGGTCGACCGGCGCGTGCGCGACGAGGGCGGTTCGCTGTGGGTCACCGACAGCGCGCGCACGCCGGCGGCGGCCTGGCGAACCTTTCTGGCGTCGCTGAGCTGTCCGGTGCAGTCCTATCAGTGGACGCCGGGCGACAAGGCAAATCCGTATCCGGGGTTTCTGGCCTGCGCCGACCGGCTGGTGGTCACCGGCGAGAGCATGTCGATGCTGACCGAGGCCGCGGCGACCGGCAAGCCGCTGTACGTTTTCGATCTCGCCGACTGTCCGGCGGTGGCGCCGGATCCGGCGCAAGCCGACTGCCGGCACTGGTGGCGGATCGCGCACAATTATCGCTACAAGCCGCTGACGCACCGCCTGGCCATGCGCTTTGCGCCGCGCCGCATGCGGCGCGACATTGCGCGCATTCAACAGCGGCTGGTCGACTCCGGGCGCGCGGTCTGGGCGGCCACCGGCGCCGTCGCGCTGGCGTCCGACGCGGTCGCCGCCGACCTGCAGACGGTGGCCGCGCGCGTCCGGTCGCTGCTGCAATCGCCGCCGCGGCGTTGAGCGCGCGGTCCGCGGTTACGCGTGCGCAGGTTGGCGCTGAGCGCAGCGAAGCCCAACGGTCGGCGCTCCCGCGCTGGGCTTCGTGCCTCAGCCAACCTACCGATGCACTGATTGGGTAACGAAAGCGGCCCGCGTCAGGCGGCGCGCAGGTTCAACGGCGGACTGCCCGGCGGCGCGAGACGCGGCGTGCGTTCCAGCACTTCGAGCGCGTCGTGCCGCACGTGGTTGAGGCGCATCTCCTCCCGCAGCCTGTCCTCCGTCACGATGCCTTTTTCGAGGCATTCCTTCAGCAGGCCGAAGAACAGATTCGTCTGGTTGCGGTCGGGGTGTTCCTTGTAGTTGCCGAGCAGCGCGTACTCGCCGAACAGGTGGCGGCGCGCGCGCATCAGCCAGGCAACCGGTGGAAACAGCCGGAAGCGTTCGGCTGGACGCCAGTCGATCGGCAGGCCCGCCTTCCAGGGCTGGGTCTTGCGGCGCGTCACGTGCAGCATCTTGGTGTTTTCGGTGAGCTTGTCGAAATCGTTCCATTCATTCTCGAACAGGCCGATGGTGTCGCGCTCTTCCAGACGCAGGCAGATCCAGGGCATGTAGTCGCGCTTGAACTCGAACAGCGCGTTGAACTGCTCCTCGACCTTCCAGTGCGTGAGCTTGGCGCAGTCGAGCAGCATGACGCTGCTGGCCAGGCAGCGGTCGATGACGCCCTTGGTGCCCGAGCGCGGCCGGCACAGGATGGCCTTGCCCTGCATGTCGCGCGACAGCAGTTCCCAGACGTCGGCGATGGCGAAGATGTCCGGGTCGATGACCACGGCGCGGCCCTGGTAGCCCATCAGTTCGGGCGGCATGAAGCGCGTCGGTGTGAAGGATTGCAGGTCGTCGTTCAGCCAGGTGCGCTTGACGCCGTCGCGCAGGTACAACTGGCCTTCGCGCGCCTTGAAGAACGGGTAGTCGTTGGTGTTGACGATGCGCACGTCGAACCTGTCGTTGTTGCGCGAGTTCCGCCGCAGCGCATATTCGGCGACCAGCGCGCCGACGATCTGCTTGTGGTTGGTCTGGATGAAGACGCAGTGATCCATGCGAGGTCCCTCCGGTTGCGGATGGGTTGAAGTGTAATCGATTCTACGGACGCTGCCCAAAGCCCGGCGTGTGCTGCGTCACCGCGCGGCGGGTCAGCCGGAGGCGGAAGAGGCCTGCGCGGCGACCTCGGCGGACGCGGCGGTTCCCGCAGCGGACCGATAGCCGAACATCGGATCGAGCCGTTGCCGGACCAACGCCTGCATGGCGGCGATCTGCGCGTCGTCGAAGTAGTCGCGGTAACCCCCGACTTTCGCCTTTCTGACCTTGAACGAGTTGGGGTTAGTCCTGTCCTTGGCAACCATGCGGCTGCCGCTCAGCCAGAAGGTGCGTTTGGTTTCCATGTTGCGCATGTTCTCCACCGACGCGAAGCGCACGCATTCGGCGATTTGATCGGCGGAGCCCGGCGTGCCGAGAAATTCGACGACCCGATTCAGCACGGCGGCGGTGTCGGCGCGCAGGTCCTCGTAGCGGACGACCAGCAAGCTCCTGATTTTGTTGGTTTCGCTGGCCCAGAGGTTCATGTAGTCGATGATTTTCGGCAGACCGGCCGTGGGCGACATCACGAAGGTGTAGATGTCAACGTCGCTGCCGTGCTCCGGGTATTCGTTCAGCGCTTTCTTGCCGGGGCGCATGCGGAATTTCCACTGGAAGAACTGCGACACGGCGGTATCCAACGGGTTGCGTACCAGCAGCACGACCCTGCTGCCGTAGAAGTCGGCCTTGGAGTCGCGGTTGCCGGTGTAGTCCTTGATGTAGTTGTCGTGGGTGAAGAACAGCTTCGGGATGGCCGGGTTCTTGCGGTGCAGGTTGTCGAAGCCGATCAGGTGGCGTTCGCCCAGGCCGTGCCTGACCTGATAGAAGCGCGACAGCATGACCCTCAACCAGGTGCGGCCGCTCTTGCCGAAGGAGACGATGACCGCGTCGGCCAGTTTCAACTTGCGGAATTCCTCGCGACCGCGCAGCCAGCGGTCGACGCGGGTCCGGCGTTCCCGCGGCAGCCAGAACAGGGCGCCCAGCACCAGGAAGCGAGTGATTTTCTTGATGACCGTGTGCATTCCGGAAGATCGACAGGTTGTGCCGCCGTTTCTGTGGAGCGCGCAATTATAGCATCATCGGGCACTGGAGATACCGGGGCGCTCCCTGTATCGTGGCGCCGACGGCGGCGGTGGGCGGCGCGCGCCGGGCGATCCCCGGGGCGGCGTTTCCTCTCGCCCGCCGGGCACTGTTTCGGGAAGACCCTTATTGTGGCACAACAATTTCTCGTCGGCTGGAAACCACAGAACACCGAGCGGCGTGTCGCCAGCGTGCGCATCCGCTGTCTGAACGTGATGGCCGAGCTGAAGAAGCGCCGCTTCCCGATCGAACTGTACAAACCCGGGAAACCGGGCTATTCCGTCGTCGTCTTCTCCAAGTCGTATAAAGCGACGGATATCGCCGCCGCCGGGCAGCTCAAAGCGGCCGGTACGCGGGTGATATTCGATCTGTGCGACAACCATTTCCTGAAAGACGATGAGCGGGTCGAACGCCTCAGGAAGATGCTGCTGACCTGCGATCATTGTGTCGTGTCGAGCGCGGTGCTCAAGTCGGTGGTTCAGGAACGGATGGGCGAAAGCTATGCGATTCCGATCAGCGTGATCGCCGACGCCGTGGAGACGCGCCTGACCGGGCCGCTGTTCAATCTGAAAGCGCGCATTGTCGCGGAGTGGCGGCTGGCGAGGCTCAGAGCGCAATTGCAGGCGCGCGGAGCGCGCGCCTTCCGTTGCGTCTGGTTCGGCAACTACAAAGGCAGTCACAACGCCGGGCTGGCGCATGCGGCCATGCTCAAGGACAGGCTCGAGGCACTGAACCGGGCGTTGCCGGTCAGTCTGACCGTGATCAGCAATTCACGAGAACTGTTCGAAGACATCTTCCGGGGCTGGTCGCTTCCGGTGCACTACATCGACTGGAGCCCCTACACATTCTTCCGCGCGATGCGCCTCCACAAGGTCACGCTGATACCGATCAACGTCAACGAATTCACGCGCGTCAAGACCAACAACCGCGTGGTCCAGTCGCTCTACCTCGGGTTGGGTGTGATTGCCGACGGCATCGACAGCTACCGGGAGTTCGCCGGTTGTACCTATCTCGATGACTGGGATGCAGGTCTGGAAAGTTATGCGCGGAATCCGTCGGTGCTGGCGTCGCAGGTAAAGGCGGGGCAAAAGATCATTGAGGACAGGTATTCCATCGAGGTGATCGCCGGGCAGTGGCGCGATCTGTTCATCCGGGCCTGACCGGTGTCAGGGTTTGCGGAACAGGGCGTGGATCTCGTCGCCGCGGCCGCTCAGCCGGGCCAGCGGATAGTAGGGGCTGGCCAGCCAGCGCGCCGGCGCGAATTTCTTCAGCGAGCGGCCTTTACGAGCGAGCAGGTAGTCGAGGCTGTAAAGCAGCACCTTGGTGCGCGGCAGTGTGGCGATGTGCTCGACCCGCAGGCCGGACGCTTCGGCAAGGCGGGCCAGGCTCGCGGGATTGAACAGCACCAGGTGGCGCGGCACGTCATCGGCGAACCAGTAATGCTTCAGCCAGGCGCGTCCGAGCGCGCCGGTGTTGGGTGTGCGCACCAGCAGTTGGCCGCCGGGTTTCAGGATGCGCGCCATTTCCCGGACGATCTTCGCCGGGTTGGGCAGGTGTTCGATCAGATGGTGCGCCGTGATTGCGTCGAAGCTGCTGTCCGCGAAGTGGGCGTCCAGCAGGTCGCCGTGAAAGACATCCAACCCGTTGGCACGGCAGATGCCGACGGGTTTCTGGTTGAACTCGACACCCTTCACCGACCAGCCAAGCTCCCGCATTTGCAGCAGATATTTGCCATTGCCACAGCCCACGTCCAGCAGGATGCCGTCCGGCCGGTAGCGGAGCGGCGGCACGGGTCTGAACGCCCCTGTGATCGGGGCCGCCAGGTCGGCGAGCATGCCGGTGGCCAGATGCGCATAGCCGCCGTAACGTTTCAGCCAGGCGCGGTCCAGCCCGGGCGGCAGCCTGATGTGACCCGGCGGCTGATAGATGTTGTAGTTGTCCGGATAGAACGACCCGATCTGTGCGGCGTCGGGTGTCGGATACTGGTAGACAGCGCCGCAGACAGAACAGGTGTGATAGTCGTAGGGGCGTTCACCGCGAAACATCAGGTCCCGGCCAGTGAATGTATAGTCACCTGCACCGCCGCACAGGGGGCACCGGCTGGTCCTGTCTGAAGTCATCTGTGGCGCGTCCGGCTGGCGTTATGAAGTCGACCCGTTGCGTTGCTGAGAGCGGCGCTTGAGCCACTTTCGCGCGAACTTTGTCAGGAATCCTAATCGTTTGATGTTGAATTGAGAAGACTGTGAGGCCCTGAAATGGCGGATGGCTTCGCCCCACAGGCCGTTGCTCAGAGCGGCGCGGGCAACGTCGTAGTGGATATTCGCATAGGCCTCGGCCTTCAGCGGGTCGGGCGTGTGCTGCCCGACGAACTCCAGCTTGAGCCGGCTCTGGCGCTCGAAATTCTTGTGCAGATTGGCGTCGTGCTGGCGGTAGTATACCGATTCGTCGTCGATGTAACGAAATTCCTTTTTGCTCTTCATGGATTCGAACATCCTGACATTGAGTAGCCAGTCATCTGCCAGCAAATCCCCGTCGTAGGCACCAACTGCAAGGAGGAAGTCACGACGCATAAGGGCGCACTGTAAAAACAGCGGGCTGGCGTGCGTGTAAAGGAAGTGCAGGATTTCTTCGGGCTCCCGGCTCAACAGCTCCGCGATTTCCGGGCCATGTAATTTCCTGGTTTTATCGCCGTTCCGGATAATGTAGCCGTTCCCGTATATAATCCTGAGTTCCGGGTTCTCATGAAACTCTCTTACCTGGCGTTCAACCCGGTTTGGTGCGAATTTGTCGTCAGACGCAAAGGGAATTATAAGATCGCCATGCGACAATTGCAGCGCGCGGTTTACCGTCGCCTTCGGCCCGAGATTGCGCTCGTTCAGGTGTAGTTGCATGACGACTGGAGAGCGCTTCTGGAGTGCCCGGAGAATATCAAAGGAGCGGTCGGTGGAACAGTCATCCACGACAACGATCTCGATCTTCTGGTAGGGTTGTTGCCAGATGCTCTCGATGGTTTCAGTTATGTATTCCGCGTGATTGTACGACGGAATCAGGACGCTGATGAGCGGTTTGTCAGGCAGCGCGTTCAATCGAAAAACCGATTGACCGAGTCGGCAACATACTCCGCCTGTTCGATCGAAAGATGGGGGCCCATCGGCAGACTCAATACCTGTTTATGCAGCGCCTCACTTGTCGGGAAATCTCCAGCACAGTAACCGAGGTGTCGGTAGGCCGGTTGCAGATGGAGCGGAATCGGGTAATGAATCATGGTCTGGATTCCCGCCTGTTGCAGATGCTCCTGCAGGGTGTCCCTTTCGGTCGTGCGTATCGCGAATATATGCCATACGGGAACGATATCTCTAGGTATTTCGACTAATTGCAGGCGGGCCCGACGGATTGTCTCCCGGTAGATCGCGGCTATCTTGCGTCTGCGTTCATTCCAGTCATCCAGCACAGCAAGTTTGACGCGCAGAATGGCCGCCTGCAATTCATCGAGGCGCGTGTTCACGCCAACCATTTCATGGTTATATTTTTTACTGGAACCGTAATTCCGCAGGCAGCGGATAGTCGTTGCCAGTTCGTCGTTATTCGTGGTGACTGCGCCGCCATCACCCAAGGCGCCCAGGTTCTTCCCGGGATAGAAACTGAATCCGGCGGCGTCGGAAAGGTTGCCGGCGCGTTTCGAATGGAACTCCGCCCCGTGAGCCTGCGCGGCATCTTCGATGACCTGGAGTCCGCGCTGTTGACCGATGCTTCCTATGGCATCCATCGCCGCCGGCTGTCCGTACAGGTGAACAGCCATGATCACCCTGGTCCTGGGTGTAATCGCCGCCTCGATCAGCGTGGGATCGATATTACAGGAATCGTCATCCGGTTCCACCGGCACGATTTCGCGCCCGCCAGGCTGACCGCCAGCCAAGTGGCGATAAAGGTGCTGGCCGGTACGATGACTTCGTCTCTTCCGGAAATACCCAGGGCGCGCAGGATCACCGAGAGTGCGTCCAGACCGTTGCCGACACCGATACAATGCCGGGTACCGCAGTACGCGGCGAATTCCTGTTCAAAAGCCTCGACTTCGGGCCCCAGGATATACCAGCCGGATTCCAGCACCCGCTGATAGGCGGCGTCCAGCGCATCCTTGAGTTCGAGTCGTGCCTGCTTCAGGTCAAGAAACGGGACGTTCACGGCGATCTCGACTTGACGAATTCCTGGTAGTCACGGTAGTAGTCGTCGTCGGAATAGTGCAGGGACGCCAGCGCGAGACACACGGCCCCGGACGAGAAGTTGTCCAGTGCGCGCCAGATCATCGGGCAGATATACAGGCCGCGGTACGAGCGATTCAGGTGAATCCGCCGTTGCTCCTTCCCATCGTCTATGACAACGTCGAAGCTGCCTGACATGGCGATGATGAGCTGTTCCAGCTTCTTGTGCGCGTGACCGCCGCGTTCCGCGCCGCCGGGCACATCATACAGGTAATACACGCGCCGGATATCGAACGGAATGTGCTGTCCCCCTTCGATCACGCTCAGGTTGCCGCGCGGGTCGTTGATGCGCGGCAGCTCGAGAATCTTGCAGTCATGAATGCTCACGCTTCGGAGTGGCCACGGCCCGTGTTCAGCTTCAGGGGTCCGGGATTGTAGCTCAAAAACCGCCCTCCGGCGTCAATCGGTCGGTGGCTTTGCTACAGCGGCAGTTCATAGAACTCGTGGACCACCCCACCGCCGCCGAATTCCGTCTTGAAGCGGTAGAGACCCTCGTTCAGGATACGTCCCTGGTCTTCGTTGCTGATGCCGAAATCGAAAAACCGGGCGCGCTCGCGCATGGCTCCGGCGATGCAGTGGTCGAATACGGCGTCCAGCAGCGAGTGCTGGTAGGCGGCCTCGCTTGCGGCAATGTACTGGGCGTGGTGAACCCCCTTGTCGATGTACAGCACGACGCCGGCCTCGACGTTTCCCGCAAGCAGTGCGACCACGAAGCGGATCCGTTCGGGAAAGCGTCCGGCCAGCAGCCGGATTTCAGCTTCGCTGTGAACCGGTGCGGCGTTGTGCTTTCTCTCCAGATTGTCGTTCAGGACGGACCACAGACTGCTGATCTGAGCACTGTCGGCGGTTGTGACCACGGCGCCGGTCTCCAACGCCTTTTTCAGACTGCGCTGCCGGCGCCGGCTGGGGACGATGGGTCCGTTCAGATCGATGGTGGCCGAAAGATCGCAGCGCACCCGAATGGCCCCGAGCCGGAACAGGGCGTAGCGGTCGTCCTGGGAGGGAACCTGGTGGTAGATGGAGGGTACGCACTTGTAGAGCAGCTTTCTGAATCCGAGGCGGGCGAAGTGCTTCAGCGCCAGCTCAAGCGCCTCGAGCATGCGCGTGCCATGGAGTTTGCCGCCATGCACGAGTCCCCCGAAGGTGACGCCCGGATGGCTGACGATCATGTCGGACACCGTGGGGCTGGCAGCCGCCGGCAGCAGGCCCAGCCAGGTGTCGCCCTCGCGGATGGTCAGCGAACAGTCGGCGAGCCGTTCGCCGTGATAGGACAGGTAGCGCCGGGTGTGCAGGAAGGTGGCCATGGGCGCGGTTTCGCAGAAGGTATCCCACCATTCGGCCTGGTCATCGGAATAGGTCTCGATCTGCACCGGATTATTCTTCGAGTCTGGCGACGCCGAAGCCCGTCGCGCCGAAATCGTTCCCGTTATAGAACAGATAGGTGTTGCCCTTGGCCTGGATGACGGCCGAGTACTCCACCGAGCCCGAATCCCAGCCGGACGGGGAGACGTCGATGTTCATTTCACTGTCCTTGCGAACCCAGTGTCTGCCGTCCGGCGATTCGGCGTAGCCCAAGCGGTATTGCCTGAGCGCGCGCTTGCGGATGGAGTAGTAGAGCTTGTACCGGCCGCCGTCGTTGACAACGAAGGGACGGCCGAATCCGTGTTCTTCGGGTTCGTGCAGTTGCAGGCACACCGCGCCCTGCTCCGGCCAGCGCACGCCGTCCGCGGACTCCATATAGCGCATGTCATAGACCGGCATGGGTTTTCCGTCGATCTCGGTCCACTGGCTTCCCGCGATGTACCACATCCTGAAGCGCCCGCCTTCGCGGAGCACAAAGGGGCCGCACCTGAAATAGAGTTCCGCGTTGCTGCGTTCCAGAATGGGCGTCGCGCGCACACGCTCGAAGCGCTCGCCGCCATCGCGGCTGATCGCCAGTCCGGTCAACAGACGGTAGCGGATATGCCGGCTGAGTTCGAAGCCGACATAGTACAGGTACAGCGTGCTGTCGTTCATCGGAACTATACAGGTCTGAAATACGCCATTGTCGTCGAAGGTGCCCGGCACCCCGGTGTCCAGCACCGGCAGCGGGCTGGTTCCGATGACCTCGAGCGGGTTGTCTGCGGCGACGTCGACATAGCCGACCCGGCCGACGTTATCCGCATCGCGGCACTGGACGAAGATCCTGAGGGTGCCCTGGTCGAGCCGCCAGGGTGTCGGGCAGGTGGCGTGGCTGCGCGCCCACCCGAGGTCGCCCGCGGGTTTCCATATCGGCCCGAGCTTTTTCCAGTGCATGGGTGGCTAATCCTTGATTTTGAAAAAACGACGCGCCTCGACGCGCGAGGGTTCCGGTTGTACGGCGCCAAAAAGCTGGTTCGCCCGCGTGTCCTTGACCAGGGTGACCCCGGGGCCGATCCAGTTGTCTTCGGCGACCGACACGTTGTTGGCCAGCGTGGCGTTGACGCCGAGAAAACTGTTTCTGCCGATCGTGCAGAAACCGGAAATGACGACGTGCGACGAAATGAAACAATTGTCGCCGATGGTCGAGTGGTGGCCCACGTGATTGCCGCTCCAGAGCACGACGTTGTCCCCGATCGTCACAAACGGCTGAAGGGTGTTGTCTTCGAAAACGAAGCAGTGCTCGCCCAGCGTCACGTTGCGCCACACGAACGCGTGCGGGCTGACAAAGGACGCGAGCCTGTATCCGCGCCGCTTGGCCTGATCGGCCAGGCGGGCGCGCAACCGGTTAAGCTGCGTATAGACCACCGCGACAAAGACATCGTGCGTTTCCGTGTCGTAGACCCCGGGCAGGGCGTCGAAGTCGACCACGGGCAGACCGAGCAGGCGTTCCTGCTTCAGATAGGCTGTTTCGACGCTGAAAGCCACGACTTCATATTCGGACTCCACTTCGAAATATTCTCTGGCGATCTCTGCGAAGGCGGAGTCGCCGACGATAATGAGTTTCCGGGTCTTTCGGGGCGTCGCTAGGGCCTGCATATCAGGATGTCTTCGCGGCGGTTGGCCATGGGCAGCGCGGGGGCCTGCGCCTGCACCCAGGCGTGGTAACCCGCCGCGCGCGCACGTCCCAGCATGGCCAGCACGACGCTGTCGTCCATGCTGCCCGGTTCCAGCCTGTTGAACAGCACCCCCGGATTTTCCGCTCCGCCGGTAAATTCGCGGTGATATCGGATGCCGGATTCGCTGGCGAAGAAGCGCTTGCGCATGGAGATATTCGGTATGTCGCCGATCAGCAGCACACCCTCTGCGTTCAGCAGCGCGAGCGCCTGGTCAAAGAACGTCCAGAAATCACCTTCGACGAAGGGGTACTGAATCACGCTGTAGACCAGGATCATGTCGATCCGGCCAGCGTGGGAACCGAGAAACGCCGGGACCGCCGGAAATCGACCACGAATCTTCTGCACGTCCTGGCGATCCGGGATCTGCTCCAGCATTTCCGTGCTGTCGATGAGGAACAGGCGGTGTTCCTGCTGCGCGCAGATATCCGCCAGCATCAGCGGCAACTGGCTGCACCCGGGGCCGATGTCCAGCACGAGATTCCGTTTGCGGGTCCGCAGCGGCAGCTTGGTGCAGATATCGTCAATGATGGCTTGTTCTTTCCCTTCCCTGTAGCTGTCGGGAAACCCGACTTTTTCGTGGCGGCTCAACTGGTCGGATTGTGCGAGTTCCCGGAACCGGTCGAAGGTCAGATCGGAGAATCGCTTATAATCGTCTCCCGCCACGGCGAGGCTCCTGGGTATGCGGCTGGTGGCTGGGGATTATAGGTCAGGGGTGCATTCCGGTGAAATACCGACGGGCGCGCCCGGCGCGCCGCGCGCGACGCAGGAATGCGCAGGCCAACCGCCGATCGATTCCGTGCCCGGACGACGACGTCAGAGGCTTCGGGTTCTGCCGTCGGTCGCGTCTGCCATGTCGCGGACGATCGCCTGGATGCGCGCCCTGACAATCTCGAGTTCGTCTTCCAGCGCCGGCGCGCCGGTCTTGAACGGGTCGCCCAAGGGTGTGGCCAGACCCCTCCGGTACAGCGTTTCGTGCGCAGCGGTCAGGTCGCGCGGAAAACGCGCCACGCCCGCTGCGTAGAGCAGCCGGCCGATGCCGCGCAACAGATGCGCGCCTGCGGAGCGCGCGTCAGTTCCGTACAGGCGGCTGCTCAGCCGTTGCCGAAGTCGCGGCAGGATCCCCTTTTGCAGCGGCAGCGAATAGATCGCCAGCGGTTTGCCCAGTCGGGCGACCTCGACCATCATAGAGATGCTGTCGCCGGTTACGACGAAACGGTCCGCGAGCGCCAGCAGGCCGCGATAGGGATTGTCGGTCGCGTCGGCGGACCAGGCGAAGAGGCTGGCGTTGGCGGGAAGACTCTCCTGCAAGGTGTCGACGACCGCGCGCGGTGTGCGGCGGCTGGTCGAAATGTAGAGATATCCGGGGCCGGTGGCGGCCAGCGACTGGCGCAGTAAATCACGCGCCGTCTCTGCGTCCATGCGGAAGGGTTTGGTCGGGCCTCCGACGAACAGTGCGGTCAGCGGCCGCGGTAACGTGGACAGGCGTGTGCGCCATTCGCCAGTCGCCTGCTCGATCGCCCGCTGGTCCACGCGCATCAGCGGCAGATCGAGTTTCAGGACGTTCGCTGCCGGAGGCATCCGGTACTGCGACGGCACGATGATCAGCGCAAAGCGATCCATCCAGCGCTTGGGACGTCCCAGCAGCACGATCCGGGTGTGCATGCCGGACTGCTGCTGAATCCACAGTGCAGCCATCGAAGGCCGGCGGCCGATGGTCAGGATCAGATCGGGCCAGGGCGGTTCCAGCTTGTCCGAGCGCGCCAGGTCGAGGTGATCCAGCGAAATGGCGAAGCGCGGCTTGCCCAGCACGAACTCCGGCCTGGGCAGCATGCGCCGGATTTCGTAAGGCAGCCCCAGCGCCTGCACGATGATGTCGATCTGCGCGTTGTCGCCCGGCTTGTCGCCGAGCACCAGCCAGATGCGCGGCGAGGTTGTCTGCCCGGGTATATCGCCTTGCGTGTCTGTCATGAGTTTTCAGCGAAACGCGCCGCGCCGGTACAGGCGCCACACCAGCCCCCAGATGTAGATGAGCGGATATTGCCGTACGCGCTCCGGTATTTCCACCGTCTGGCCCGAATGACGCTCCAGCTTCCAGGCGATGTAGTCCAGTCCGCCTTCGAACGTGAACAGGGCTTTCAGCAGGCGCAGCAGCGACAGCAGTTTTCCCTGCGCGCGGCGTGCGGCCCAGGCGAGACGGGCGAGTGTCCGCCGCCACGCGCCGATGTCGGTCTGGTACGTCGCGCCGGACGGCTGTTGCTCGATGTGCAGTGCGTGGCGCAGCAGCGGCTGCGCGGCCAGCGTGATCGCCTCGTAGTAGTCGCTTTGCAGTTCGACCAGTTGGCGCGTGCGGTCGCCGGATTCGGCGCGCAGTTCGGCGTGGTAACTCAGTTGCAGGCCGTCGATCCACAGCGCGCGGAGCGTGCCGCGCGCGGCGACGCGCGGCAACACGCGGTCGAGAAACGTGACGATGCTTTGCGCAAGACACGCGACGACGCGCGCGCGCGCCGCCGCATCGCGGGCCCAGGCCAGCGCCACCGGCTGGGTGAAGCGGCCCCAGAGATACGAATGAAACCAGCGCCGCGATGTGCCGCGCGCAAAATCCCCAACCGACACCACCGCATATTTCGCGCGCAGCACCGGCTTGTCGTCGCGGGTCTCCAGATAGAACACGTTGGGCGGCAGCAGCCGGTTGGCCAGCGCGCGGATGCGCGCGCGATAGAACGAGCGGTAGTCGTCGACGATCAGGTAGAGATCGGCGAGACCGTCGTACAGGTTGCCGCTGCGCAGACTGGATCCGTAGAACAGAATGGCCTGCACCGCGCCGCCGTGGCGCCGCCGCAGTTCGGCGGTCAAACGCGCGAGTTCGCCCGGTTGCGGGCTATCGATACGCGCTTCGATCCCGTGCCGCAGCGCACTGCCGGTGTCATCGTTCATCGCCGGTTCAAAGCGCGAGGAACTCGATCTCGGCACCCTGGTCCAGCACGCAGGGCCCGTCGGCGCGGCTGACCGGATAGAGTTCGCCGTCGAGCGTGACCGTGCCGTCCATCTCGAAAGCGAGCGAGGTGACGTTGTGACTGTGATAACCGGACTCCGGCGTGACCGACCGGTTCGGCCGCCCGCGCAGCAGGGCGGGCAGGTTGCGCAGGAACCGGCGCGGCGCCGATTCGATCAGCGTGGTGTGCAGCGCCGCGGTTTCGGTGCCCCAGAACGGCTGCAGGCGCGCGAAGTGACGCTCCAGGCCGCTCGTGATCAGCAGCAGCACGTCCAGGTCCCGTGCGGCCGGCTCGTCGCCGTAGCGCAGTGTCATGGGCACCGGCCGCGCGAAAGCGGGATCGTCGCGGACGATGCCCCAGATCGTTCGCGCCATCGCCAGGCCGGGGCCGATCTCGCTTTCGAGCCCCTTGGTGTGCCGGTCGCAGTATTCGACGCCCTGGATGATGGCGCCGGCGCCGAAGAACAGGCCGTAGGCCGGCGGGCGGTCATTGCCGCTGACGAGCCGCAGCAGCGGCCGCCGGACCGTGCGCATGACGGGAGCGGGGTCGTCGAGCCAGCGCCGCAGGCGCTTGAGCGCCGTCTGCAGATTGCCCCGCAGGCCCACGTCGCCGGCGTTCATGTTGGTGGTGCCGCCGGGCAGCAGCGCGATGGGCGGCAGCACGTCGAACAGGCGTTCGTTCAACAGTCTGCCCAGCACGTGCGCCATGGTGCCGTCGCCGCCGTTGATCGCCAGCACGTCGATGTCGGCGTCGCGCAGCGCGTGCAGCGCCCGCGTAAGTTCCGCGTCGTCGCGCGTCGAGTAATGGTGTATGCGCGGGTGATCTGCGACAATCTGCCGGACCTGCGGCAACTGTTTCCGGTTGCGGCCGCTGCGGCCGTTGCTGATCAGCCCGAGTCGTACCGGCCGCTCCAGAGCGAGCATCGAAGGCTGTGCAGGTAGCGCGAGAGCGGCTGCGGGCTGGTTCATCGGACAGGGTGCATTCTGAGGTCAAAGCGCAATGAGGGGCATCCTAGCTCAGTCATGCCCCGATAACCAGACGATGGGGTGAAACCAAGGTGTCCCGACCGGAAACGACCGCCGACACGCTGAATTTTGCGCAACTGTCGGACCCGCATCTGACGTCGCTCGAAGGCGTGCGCTGGTCCGAACTGGCCAACAAGCGGTTGCTGGGTTATCTGTCCTGGCTGAAAAAACGCCGCGCCGAACACCGGCCCGAGGTGCTGGACGCGCTGCTGCGGGACCTGGCCGTGATGCGTCCGGAGCACATCGTCGTCACCGGCGACCTGACCCACGTCGGTCTGCAGGACGAATTCCGCCAGGCCCGACGCTGGCTGGAAGCGCTCGGCACGCCGGCGCAGGTCACCCTGGTTCCCGGCAATCACGACAGCTATGCGCCGGCGCCCTGGACGCAGAGCTTCCTGCACTGGCTGCCCTATCTGGCGTCGGACCAAGCCGACGGCGGCGCGCCGGCGCCGGACGACGAACACCTGTTCCCCAGTCTGCGCGTGCGCGGTCCGGTCGCCTTTATCGGACTGTCCAGCGCACGCCCGTCGGCGCCGTTCCTCGCGGTGGGCAGCGTCGGCGCGGCGCAGCGCGAGCGCTTTGAACGGCTGCTGATCGAGACGGGCGCTGCGGGACTGTTTCGCGTCGTGCTGATTCACCATTCGCCGGTGCCGGGCGACGAAAAGTGGCGCAAACGCCTGACCGACGGCGCCGAAGTCAGCGCCATCATCCAACGCCGCGGCGCCGAGCTGGTGCTCCACGGCCACGGCCACCGCGCCCTCGAATCGGCGCTCGAGACCGGCGGACATCCGATCCCGGTCATCGGCATACCCTCGGCCTCGGCGATCGGCCACAGGCCGGGCCGCGCGGCGGGCTATCACCTGTACCGGGTGCGGCGTGACGATGCGATCTGGCAACTGACGGTATTCATGCGCGGCTACCGCGCCGACAAGGCGCAGTTCGTGGCGCAGGGCGAACGGACGTATTCGATTCCCGTTGCAAGGTGATCTGCGCGTTGTTCCTCAATAATCAACCGCCAAGATAATCGACCGCCAAGATAATCAACCGCCAAGATAATCAACCGCCAAGATAATCAACCGCGAAAATAATCAACCGCGAAGGACGCGAAGGACGCGAAGGGAAAACCCCTCTTAGCCACAAAGAACACAGAAGGGAAGACTCCCTCCTAACCACTAAGGACACAGAAGCCCCCTCTTAACCACAAAGGACACAAAGGGCACGAAGGAACCTTTTTTTGACTGGCGGCATTTGCCCTGTTCAGTGGAGAGAGACGCCGCGATGGACTGTCAACGGACCTCCCGTAGCCTTTTTGGCACAATTACCGCTTTCCGGATGCGCGCCTCGGCGAGCAAGACAGCACGCTAACAGGTTTCTTGGAAATGGTTATGTTCGTGTACTTTGTGTCCTTTGTGGTCAAGAGGGGTTTTCCCTTAGCGTCCTTCGCGTCCTTCGCGGTTGATTATCCATTCCAAATACCCCGTTCGACCAGGGTACTTCCGGTGGACAAAGCGGCGTCGGTGTGATAATAAAATAATATTTCTTAACTGACTCTCCAGGCGGTGCCACATGGCGATCGAACAGTTGCCCGCGAATGCCTTGGCGCTGGCTGGCGCCGTCGTCCTGCTGGGCATCCGCCACGGCCTGGACGCGGATCACATCGCCATCGTCGACGGGCTGACCCGCTTCAACATGGCGCGCCGTCCGCACCTTGCGCGCTGGGCCGGAATCCTGTTTTCGCTTGGCCACGGTGCCGTGGTGATGCTGGCGGCGCTGGCGGTCGGTTTGTGGGCGCGTCAATTGGGCGCGCCGGCCTGGCTGGAGACGCTCGGCGTCTGGACGTCCATCCTGTTTCTCACCGCGGTAGGTGTCCTCAATCTGGCGGCCGTACTGCGCAGCCCTCATGACCAGGTGGTGCGCAGCGTCGGTCTGCGCGGACGGCTGTTCAGCCGCTGCAGCCGCAACGGACGGCCGCTCGCCATCGTTTTCATCGGCGCCCTGTTCGCCGTGTCGTTCGACACCATGAGCCAGGCTTCACTGTTCGCGCTTGCCGCGCAGCAGGCGGGGGGCTGGAGTTTTTCGCTGTTGCTGGGGGCCCTGTTCATGGCGGGAATGATGCTCACCGACGGCGCCAGCGGCCTCTGGGTGGCGCGGCTGCTCTGCCGCAGCGACCGCCGCGCACGGGTCGCTTCGCGCGTGCTCGGACTGACGATCGCCGGACTCAGCCTGCTGGTTGCACTGCTCGGCGTGATGCGCCTTTATCTGCCGCAAGTCAGTCTCTGGAGCGACGGCAGCGAGCTGTTGGTGACGGGTCTCCTGATGGGCAGTCTGCTGCTCAGCTTCGGCTATGCACTCTGGGTGACCCGCGACGACCGGCTGCACTGAATGCCGGCGCACGAATAGCGCTTCACGCCGGCGCGGCAGGGCGCCGTGCCGGCGGCGTTGCGCCTTGCAGACCGGTAGTGCGCCGGCTGCGGCTGGTCCATAATCGGCGCGCGCAGTCGGACCGGGTCGGAATCATGAGCGAACGCTTCACCATTTCTCTCGAACAACGCCTCGCGGCGCAGTTCGACAAATACATCAAGGCCAAGGGCTATACCAACCGCTCGGAAGCGGTGCGTGACCTGATCCGCGTCAGGCTGGCCGATGAGCATCTGGACGAGCAGAAGACCGGGCGCTGTGTTGCGACCCTGTCCTACGTCTACAATCACCACGAACTGGATCTTGCGCGGCGCCTGATGGATATACAGCACGCGCACCACGAACTGACGCTCGCCACCCAGCACGTTCACATCGACCACGATCATTGCCTGGAAACGGTGATGCTCAGCGGGCCGGCGCTGGCGGTGCGCGAGTTTGCACAGACGCTCATCGCCGAGCGCGGCGTGCATCACGGCAACCTGCACGTGATCGCCGTTGACGAGACGCCCGCCCACCGGCACGGCGGCGAAGTCCACAGTCACTCCCGGCCGGTCACCTGAACCACGCCGCGCGGGCCCGACCTTCAGGACGGCAACTGCCCCCTTGATTCCAGTCTGCGCTGCACGATCAGGCGATCCGCCATCGAGTCCACGTCGACGGCGGCTTCGGCGAACGGCAGCTCGACCACGCTGATGCGCAGTTTCAGGCGTTTGGACAGACGGTCCAGCGCGCCCTGCAGGGAGAGCGCGCCGAGCTGGTATCGCAGTACCAACGTCCACCCCAGCAGCCGGATGAGACGCAGCGGATTCTTGCGCTGGCACTCGACCTTGCGCCACTCGTCGGCGAGCCGGCGCGAGCCGGGCGTCAGAAACGCGAAGAGATTGCAGCCGCACCAGTCGCCGTCGCTGAAGCGCAGAATGGTCTTTCTGATGCCCGGGAAACCGGCCTTGATGACGTCGTAACGGCACATGCCCACGGTGACGTCGGCGTCGCGCGCGCTGCTTTCGGCGCAGAAACGGTCGACGATTTCGGCGGTGAGCAGCGGGTGGTCCGCCGTGGTGATCAGGGTGGGCCTGGTCGAATCGACTCTGGCCAGGGCGCGATAGGCGCTGGTGCTCGGCGACGACTCCGGTTCGATCCACTCGACTTCGCGCGCGTCGACCAGATGTCCCAGCGCCGGGTTGTCCTCGAGGCACTGCCGTTCGGGTCCGGAGAGGTAACGCTGCCGTATGTGACTCGATTGCGCCAGCGCCTGCAGAACGCGCAATACCATCGGCACGCCGTCGATCTCGAGCATGGCTTTGCACTCGACGCCGCCGGCGCGCAACAGCGGATCGTCGGCGCGCCGATCACCCGCCAGCACGATGGCGTTGAAGGGAGTGGGTGCGCGTTCGGTCATGTCTCCGGTTCAAAGCATCTTCTGATACAGGCGGTAGCGCTTGTACGCATCGCCGCCGATGGTTTCGATGATGTTACGCATGCCGTCGTTGTTTTCCAGTATCCACGACAGTTCCACTTCGGTGACGCCGCGCCGGATCAGCGCCTGGCGGACCGCGTCGATCACCAGAAACGCCAGTGTCGGTCCCATGCGCGTCTGCTGATAGGACTGGCGCACGCCCATCAGAGGAACCCGCGCGCTGGCGGGGAACCTGACCTTGAGTCGCCACAGCAGCTTCAGCCAGCCCAGCGGCAACAGGCGTCCGTCGAGGTCCCGGATGGCCGCATTGACGTTCGGCAGCGCGACGATGAACGCGACCGGTTCGCCGTTGATTTCCGCGATCTGCACGAAATCGTCGTCCACCAGCAGCGTCAGCATTTCACCGATATCTTCGAACTCGGCCTCCGTGAACGGCACGAAGCCCCAGTTGTTCGCCCAGGCGTCGTTGAATATCGAGCGCAGCACGCCCAGTTCCTCGCGCAACTGTTTGCGCCGCAGCGGCCGCACCTTGACGGTGGTCCTGATCGCGCGTTCGGCGAGCTTGCGCATGACCGCAGGCGCTTCGAAATCGGGGGCGATGCGGTAGGCGATGAGGTCGACGGCCTTGCGATACCCGGCCGCCTCCACCTGCTGCCCGTAATAGGGGCGCGCATGACCCATCATGACGCATGGAGGCGTATCGAATCCCTCCACCAGCAGGCCGCATTCCTCGTTGATCGAGAGGTTGAACGGCCCGCGCGCCTCGCGCATGCCGTTTTCGCGCAGCCAGGCTTCGGCGGCCCCGAACAGGGCGGCGAAGACCTCCGCATCGTCGACGGCTTCCAGCATGCCGAAGTAGCCGGCCGCGTCGTCGTACCGCGTCTGGTAGAGGTCATCGATCTGGGCGCTGATGCGACCGACGATGTTGTCGTTGCGCCACGCCGTCCAGGCCTGCCAGCGGGCGTGTTGGAAAAATGGATTCTTCTTCGAAAGCCGCTGATTCAGCTCGAATAGCAGCGGTGGCACCCAGTTGGGATCCGATTGATACAGCGTCCAGGGCAGCTTGACGAAACGGTCGAGCTGGCGGCGGCCGGTGACCGGTTCGATGCGAAGTGCGGCGCGAGGGTTCGGCATGGTCGGGGCTGGAACGGTTCCGTGTCGGGTGTGTCGAAGGCGAAGGATCATACCGCTGCCCAACTCAGGGCGCCACCTAGCGTGCACGCGGTTGCAGCACTTTGCCGGCCCTGTTCGCGCTGACGTTCCAGTGTCCAGCCACGTCGCTCGCCAATGCTGGCATCGGGCTTGCTACAGTGAATATCAAGCAAGACGCCGTCCTGACGAAACCGTACCGTCGGCGTCGGTCCGATGTTTTTCTTCAACATGTGGTTGTATATTCGCAACAAACGTCAACTCCGTTGCAAAATTAATACAAAATATGCCAAGAGGGTGTTGAATTTTATTTTTATTAGAGGAATAATGCGTCCTCGTGGCATTTTTGCGTTGACCTTCTGGACAGCTTCGTTGGAATTAAACAACGCTTTTCCCGGACGGATACGCCACAACCGTACGGATGGAGAGGTTATGAGCTGGGGTCCGGGTCGACGAATTGCTGGGGATTACTGATAGCCATGCAACTGAACTCGAACGACTCCTGTCTTGCTCCGTCAGTCAACGAATCGGGAGTGAATAGCGTGAATCTGGAATCAACCAACATGCCCGCTCAGGACCTCAATCCGACTCCGACGCACCACGATCTTGCATTTCGACCCGCGGACTTCGCAACGCTTGCGGAAGCGCTGGATTACGCGGCACAAGGCCGGACAGGTGCCAACTTCTACACCGGACGCGGCAAGCTTTACGCTGCGATGTCCTTCGGCGAGTTGCGCGAACGCGCATTGCGCCTGGGCCGTAAACTGGCCGGCATGGGGCTGCGCAAGGGCGACCACGTCGCGCTGATCGCGGAGACACGGCCCGAATTTCTCGAATTCTTCTTTGCCTGCCAGTACTCGGGACTGGTGCCGGTGGCGTTGCCCGCGTCGGTCAATCTGGGCGGGCATACCAGCTACGTGACGCAGTTGCGCGGTCTCATCCAGAGCAGCCAGGCGTCGGTCGCCATGGCGCCGAGCGGCTATGTGTCGTTCCTCGACGAGGCGTGCGACGGTCTGGGCCTCAAGCTGATCGGCGATCCCGACGCATTCGCGGCGCTGCCCGAAGCGGATATCACGTTTGCGCCTTCCGAGCCTGACGACGTCGCGTACATACAGTACACGTCGGGCAGCACGCGCTTCCCGCGCGGTGTCGTGATCAAGCAGCGTTCGGTCATGAGCAATCTGGCGGGCATCATCCGTCACGGTGTAAAGATGGTTCCCGGTGACCGCTGCCTGTCGTGGCTGCCGTTCTATCATGACATGGGTCTGGTCGGTCTGGTGCTGGTGCCGGTTGCGGCGCAGGTGTCGGTCGACTACCTGGATACCCGCGAATTCGCGATGCGTCCGCGCCAGTGGCTGAACCTGATGAGCGTAACCCAGGCGACCATCTCCTTCAGTCCGCCGTTCGGCTACGAACTGTGCGCGCGCCGGCTGCGTCCGGGCGAGGCGGAAAAATACGACCTGAGCCACTGGCGTGTTGCCGGTGTCGGCGCGGAGATGATCCGCTCCGAGACGCTGGTGCGCTTTGCCAAGGCGCTGGCGCCGGCGGGCTTCAACGAAAAGGCGTTCCTGGCCTGTTACGGTATGGCGGAGTGTTCGCTGGCGATCAGCTTCTCGCCGCTGTTCCAGGGCCATTCGACCGACTGCGTCGACGGCGACCACCACGCGGATCATCGCGAGGCGCTGCCGATTCATCTGTCGGAAAATCCGGGGCGCGCGCGCTGCTTCGTCGAGTGCGGTTCGCCGCTGCCCGAGTACGAGGTGGAAATCCGCGACGAGCACGGGCGCAATCTGTCCGACCGCCACAGCGGAACCATCTTCGTGCGCGGGCCCAGCGTGATGTCCGGTTATTTCAACAACCCCGACGAGACGCGCAATTGTCTGTCGCGGGACGGCTGGTTGAATACCGGCGATATCGGTTACCGCATCGGCGAGAGCCTGGTGATCACCGGTCGCCAGAAGGACATGATCATCATCAACGGCCGCAACATCTGGCCGCAGGACCTCGAGTATCTGGCCGAACACCAGCCTGAAGTGCGCATCGGCGACGCGCTGGCGTTCTCGGTGCCGCCCGCGTCCGGCGAAGAAGTGTGCGTGCTGGTCGTGCAGTGCCGCGAATCGGACCCGGCCAAGCGCACCGACCTGATCGATCGGCTGGTGCGGCTGGTGCGCATGGAGCTGGGTATCGACTGTTATGTCGAACTGGTGCCGCTGCACACGCTGCCGAGAACGTCCTCGGGCAAGCTGTCGCGGTCCAAGGCCAGGCAGAACTTCATCGAGTATCAGGACCTGAGCGTCCTCGACGGGCTCGGCGCCCTGCCGGAAGTGCGCCGGCTCAGGCAGGGTTGAGCCGCGCGATCCGTTTGCGGCAACCCGCAAGAAAAATAACCGGCGCTTGCCGGTTATTTTTTGTGGACGGTCTGATGGAGCCGTGAAACGCCATCGCGGCGGAGGCCAGGGTCCGGCAATTCGATACGCTGACCCCGATTATTCCAATTATCCAACCGGAGGGCTGAACGCGTGAATGCGATCTATGCCGTCACCGGCGCCACCGGATTCATCGGCCAGCGAATCTGCCGGCATCTGCACGGCGCCGGCATCGCCGTGCGCGCGCTGGTGCGCACGCCGGGCAGGGCGGAAAAACTGCGCGCGTCGGGCGTTGAACTGATCGAAGGTGCGTTGTCCGACGCTGCGGCGCTCGATCGGCTGGTGGCAGGCGTCTCGGGCATAATCCACTGTGCCGGCACCGTGCGCGGTGCGACGCGGCGCGACTTCGACCGGGTGAATGTCGAGGGTACCGGGCGTCTGCTCGACGCCATGCGGCGCGCCGACCCCGTGCCGCGCCTGCTGGCGCTGTCGTCGCTGGCCGCGCGCGAACCGGCGTTATCTCACTATGCCGCGAGCAAGTACGACATGGAGCGTTTGATCGACGCAAGCGGCAGCGGCGACTGGCTGGTGTTGCGGCCGCCGGCGGTCTATGGTCCCGGCGACCGGGAGCTGCTGCCGGTATTCCAATTGATGGCGCGCGGGTTCGCGTTGGTGCCGGGCCGGCCGACGGCGCGTTTTTCCATGCTTTTCGCCGATGACCTGGCCGACGCGGTGCTGAGCTGGACCGCCTCGCAGCGGCGTCATGCCGGTGTGTTCGCGCTGGACGATGGCCGCTCCGGCGGGTATGACTGGGCCGAAGTCGCCGCGGTGGTCGGCGAACTCTGCGACCGCCCGGTGCGCCTGGTGACGGTGCCGGCCCCGCTGCTGGACGTGCCCGCGGCCATCAACCGCACGCTGGCGAAAGTTTTCGGTTACCGGCCCATGCTGACGCCGGAGAAACTGCGCGAATTGCGGCACAGCGACTGGGTGTGCGAATCGGGACCGCTCAGCGAGGAGATCGGCTGGCACCCGCAGGTCCAGTTGGCCGAAGGGTTGCGCAGAACACCGGGGTGGCCGGGGTATCGCCCGGAAAGCCCGGCGTTCTGAACTTTGAGTTAACCGCGAAGGACGCCAGGGTCGCGAAGGGAAAACCCTTCTCAAAATTTTAACCACAAAGGACACGAAGCGCACGAAGGTAGGAATAACAACGAACCTTTCTTCGATTCGTCATGCCGGCGAAGGCCGGCATCCAGGGACGCCGAGCCTTGGTGCGTGCAGTGAAGTCCGGGCAATCATTTCCGGTCTGATAGCGTCAAGGCCGTTGCAGGACAACGGACGCAATCCACTGGCGTTCACCAGGTGGAATTCCCCCCGTTCGGTCGCTGCGACGCCGATTGGATGCCGGCCGTCGCCGGCATGACGGCTCGTCCGGAAGTGATTTGATAATGTTTACCTTCGTGTCCTTCGTGTCCTTTGTGGTTAAGGGGCTAAAGTGTCTTTCCTCCGCCTCCCTGGCGTCCTTCGCGGTTGATCAACGTCCAGCCCAACCGCTACCGGGGATCGGGCAGTGTCTTGCCCGGGTTGAGGATGCCTGCCGGATCGAACTGCGCCTTGATCGCGTGCATCAGTGCCAGCGCCTCGGGGTCCAGTTCGCGGGCGACGAACTCGCGCTTGACCCAGCCGATGCCGTGTTCGCCCGACAGCGTTCCGTCCAGCGCCAGCACCGTTGCGAAGACCTCGTCGAGGCAGCGCTCTGCGCGCGCCTGCTGGCTGGGGTCGTCCGGGTCGAACAGCAGATTGACGTGCAGGTTGCCGTTGCCCGCGTGGCCGAAATTGACGATCGGGATTGCGTACCGGGCGCCGAGCGCTTGCAGGCGCGCCACCAGTTCGGGGATGCGCGACACCGGCACGACGACATCCTCGTTGATCTTCTTCGGCGCGACCCTGCGCAAGGCGGGCGACAGCGCCTTGCGCGTGCGCCACAGGGCAGCGACTTCCTCGCGGCTCCGGGCCTGGCTGAAATCCAGCAGCGCATCGTTGTCCGCCGCGCGGCGGATCGCCGCCGCGGCCTGTTCGAGTTCGGACTGCATGCCGTCGACTTCGATCATCAGCAGCGCGCCGGCCTGTCGCGGCAGCTCGCATTCGGCGTAGTCGCGCACCATGTCGATCGCCGCGGCGTCCATGAACTCCAGCGCACAGGGCACGACGGGTTGCGCCATGATGCGCGACACGGCGCGGGCGGCGCCGGCCATGTCGCGGTATACGGCCTGTAGCGTGATTCTGCCCTCCGGCAGCGGCGTCAGTTTCAGCGTTGCTTCGGTGATCACCGCCAGCGTGCCCTCGGACCCGATCAGCAGGCGGGTCAGATCGTACCCGACCACGCCCTTGGTGGTCTTGACGCCGGTGCGAAACGCCCGGCCGGCACCCGAGACCGCGCGCAGTCCCAGCGTGTTTTCGCGCGGTGTGCCGTATTTGACCGCGCGCGGGCCGGCGGCGTTGCAGGCGAGATTGCCGCCCAGCGTGCAGACCGCCGCGCTGGTCGGGTCGGGCGGCCAGAAGAACCCCGCTTCGGCCGCTGCGGTCTGAATCGCCTGGTTGGTGACGCCGGGTTCCGCGATCAGCAGCCGGTTGTCCGGATCGAGGCGCAGGATGCGGTTCATCCGGGTCAGGCACAGCACCAGCGCGTCACCCACCGGCACGGTCGCGCCGGTCGTGCCCGTGCCCTGGCCGCGCGCGATGACCGGCAAGCGGTGCCGATAGCAGGCGGCGACCACCGCCACGACTTCATCGTGTGTCTCCGGCAGCGCGACCGCCAGCGGCATGCCCTGGCGGGTGCTGTTGTCGCAGCCGTAGGCGATCCGGTCGGCGGGTTCGGTCAGCAACCGTTGCGGGCCGAGCGCGCCGGCCAGCGCTTCGATGGCGGCGTTGTTATGAGCCGCTGCCGCGGGGCCGTGCGTCAATTGAGAAGCTCGAACAGTTTCACGATGCGCTGCACGCCGCCGACCTGACGGGCGACGTCGGTTGCCGCGGCGCCTTCTTCCTGCGTCACCAGCCCCATGAGATACACCGTGCCGTTTTCGGTCACGACCTTGACGCGCAGCGGATCGAAATCCTTGATCTTCACTTTGAGCAGCGACGCCTTCACCTTGGACGTGATATACGAGTCGCTGGCCCGCGTCATGCCGGAGCTGGGTGCGGCGATCTGGACCTCGTTGTCCACGCGCCGCACCTTTTCGCTGTTGCGCGCGATGTCGCCGGCCTGGTCGCGCAGCGTTTCGCTGGGCGATTCGCCGGAAAGCAGAACGATGCCGTTGTAGCTGGTCACGTTGATGTGCGACTGCTCGCGCATGCCGGGCACGTCGGCGAGCGCCGAACGCACGCGCATCTCGATCGCCTGATCCTCGATGAGCGAGCCGGTGGTGCGGCGGTCCGTGGCCACCGCCGCGGTCGCCACCGCGCCGCCCACCACAAGCGGGGCGCAACCGGAAAAGAGCAGGCTCGCTGCCAGGATCGGAAGGGCCAGTGACCAGCGGTGTATCGTCATCAATATTCTCCTCGAAACAGTTCAGCGCGCGGGTCGCAACAGGCACCCGGCATCGGTTTCGTGCGTGTGGAAAGATTTCACTCAGGGCCGGAACGCGTCCCTGATCCAGTTAACGTCCTGCCGGCCGTTTCGTTTGTCGATGCAGATCACGTCAAACCGCACCGGCGCGTCGCCGGATTGTTGTTGAAGAAAGTATTCGGCGCAAGCGATGATGCGACCCTGCTTGCGGCGGTCGATGGTGTCGACGGCCTGTCCGAAGCCCGTGTTGGCGCGATACCTCACTTCGACAAACACCCAACAGGGGCCGTCGCGCATGATCAGATCGATTTCGCCGCGGCGAGTTCGAAAGTTGCATTGGACCAGGGAAAGCCCCCGGTGTTCCAGATAACGGCGCGCCAATGTTTCGGCACGCCGTCCGATAGCCAGCGTTGTTGCCATGATTCCTCCCTGGATCGAGCCGGATTCGCGCTCGCCCGTGCCGCGACCGTCGTTGTCGCGCGCCGGTACGCCGGTCGCCTGGCCGCGTGGGTTCCCGGCGGGTCCGAACCCGTGCGAAATGCCTGCTAGCGGCCCGGCACGGTCGACCAGCGCAGCGTGGCACCGGGCTGGTCGACCGTCGTTTCCGGTTCGGCGCGTTGTACCTCCGGCAGCACGCCCAGATCGGCCGGTTCGCCATCCTGGAACTCGGCGCACTCCAGCCGCCGGTGCAGGCGGCGCTGGTCGTCCATCGACAACTGTCCGGTCGCACCGCGGAACTCCGCCGCGCCCGGGCGATTGAGCGTCTCCAGCCAGGGAATGACCCGGTAGGCATCGATGCCCAGCGCAAACAGGCGCTCGTAGTGCGCGGCGCGCGCACCCCACTTCTGGCGAATCAGTTCGTGCAGGTTCGACCAGTCGGCGGCGTCGACCAGTGTCCAGGGCGTGTCGCAGAAGCGCACGCCGTTCAGATCCTGGTCGCGCGTGGGGTTCGGCACACCGTTGTAGACGTGCGACGTCGCGTAGACCGGCAGATCGCTGGCATGGAAGAAATTCAGTTGCGGACGGATCAGGCGTGCTTCGCGCGGAAACGCCACGACGAAAACCGCGTCCACGTCCTGGCGCCGGCGCGGTTCGAATTCGACGTTCTTGCCGAGAAACCGCACCAGCGCGCGATAACGGTCGTTGCTTTGCGTCAGGTTGAGCGCATTCCTGATATAGCGCGAAAAATCGGTGGTCTGCGCGGGATACCGCTGCACGGTGACCAGCTCGCCACCGGTTTCCTTCCAGCGCCGTTCGAAGGCGGCCAGCACGCGCTCGCCCCAGTCGCCCTCGGGCACCAGCGCGATCATGCGCTGGTGGCCGTCGAAAAACGCCCGTTCCGCGGCCTGTTCGGCCTCGTCTTCCGGCGTCAGTCCGAACTGGTACAGCGGCTGGCCGATGCCGACCGGCTCGTCGATGTGGTTCAGCGCCAGCACCGGAACGTGCAATTGCACCGTATTGACCAGTTCGGCGATTGTTTCCTTGAGCAGCGGTCCGACGATCAGATCGGCGCCTTCGGTGATCGCCTGTTGATAAACCGTCTGGATCGGCTGGCCCAGGCCCGTGTCGTAGATCCTGACCGGGTAGGCGTTCGCCGCGCTCTGCTGCTGCGCCAGCATGAAGCCGTCGCGGATCGCGGCGCCTTCGGTGGCGGCACGCCCGGACAGCGGCAGCAACAGGGCGATGCGCCCAGGGAGGCCGTGGGCTTCGGGCGCAGAGCGGCGCAGGTCCTCGATCAGGCGGCGGTTGGCGGGATGCGTGGGGAAACGTTGCTGCCACGCCTCGATGGTCGCATCCAGGCTGTCGGCGTTGAACTGGTTGGCGCGCACGTCGTAGGCCAGTTCGGCCCAGCCGCTCAGGGTATCGCTGCCCGCATGCTCGTGCAGCGTCTGCAATTCGGCGTCGGGTAGCGCCGACAGTTGATCCCAGATCTGCGCCTGGTTGGCTTCCTGGCGATCCGGGTTGGTGATCAGCCCGTCGGCCCACACCAGTTGTTCGAGCGCCTTGACCGGTTCGCCGTTCGCGCGGTGTGCGGCGGCGCGCAATTGGTAATAGACCAGGCCGCCGTCCGGCAGCAGGTCCGGCGTGCGCACCTGGTCGAGCCGTTGCAGGCATTGCTGCGGCTGGTTGTCGGCCAGCGCGATCTGCCCGCCCAGCAGCGTGAGGCGATCTTTCTGGACATCGGTCAGCAGCGCGCGGTCGATGCGCGGCGCCAACACGCGCACCTGGCCCCACAGCTTGCCGCGCGCCAGATATTCCGCCGCCGTCAGCCGCCGGCCCGCGGCCTCCGCGGGTGGCTGGCGGGCGGCGTCGTCCAGGTAGACCTGCGCCGCGCCGAGATAGTCCTGGCGCAGCACCAGATTCTCGGCCCTGGCCTGCAGCGGATCGCTGTAGGCCGTGCCTTGCGGGCGGGCGCCCGGCTGGCAGCCGCCGAGGATCGACAGAATCGACAGAATCAGCAACAGGAGGCTGCGTGGCTGGTATGCGCTGGTCACGGTCCCGGGAACGTCTCTACTGGTACAGCAGGCGCTATTGTAGCGACCGCGTGGACAAAGTTCATGTCCCGGTCTTTGCAACTTGCCGCGGGCCGGGCTAACGTAGGCCGATGAACCCAACTGCCGGGACCCCCGCTTCGGAATCGACCCGCGTCGCCGGAACGTTGTACGTGGTGGCCACGCCGATCGGCAACCTCGAGGACATCACGCAGCGCGCTGCCCGGGTCCTGCAAAGCGTGGACCTGGTCGCCGCCGAGGACACCCGCCACAGCCTCAAACTGTTGCAGGCCATCGGCGCCAGAACGCGCATGATCGCGCTGCACGAGCACAACGAGCGGGACGCGGTCGCCGAGCTGCTCGACAGGCTGCGCGCCGGGCAGTCGATCGCGCTGATCTCGGACGCCGGCACGCCGCTGATCAGCGACCCGGGTTTTCACCTGGTGCGCAGCGTGCGCGAAGCCGGCCTGGCGGTGGTGCCCGTGCCCGGTCCCAGTGCGCTGATCGGCGCGCTGTCGGTCGCCGGTCTGCCCACCGACCGGTTCCTGTTCGAAGGATTTCTGCCGGCCAAACGCGCCGCGCGGCGCACGCGCCTGCAGGCCCTGGCGGCGGTGACCTGCACGCTGGTGTTCTACGAATCCAGTCACCGGATACTCGAAAGCCTGACCGACATGGCCGACTGTTTCGCGCCGGAACGTCCAGCGGTGATCGCACGCGAACTCACCAAGACCTTCGAGACCGTGCGCGGCGGCACGCTGGACGAACTGGTCGCGTGGATGCGCGCCGACGCCGATCAGCAGCGCGGCGAATTCGTCGTGCTGGTGCAGGGCAGGGCGGCGGGCGACCACACGGCGGTGTCGGCCGAGGCGGACGCGGCCTTGCGCGTCCTGCTGGAGGAATTGCCGGTCAAGACGGCGGCCAAGCTGGCCGCGCGCCTGACCGGCGTCAACAAGCGCCTGCTCTACGAGCACGCGCTGCGGATCAGGGTCGATGGCGGGGGCTGACCGCTGCGCCGCTCAGCGCTTTGCCCCGGCCTGTTCGTCGAGCGCCCACTGCACGTGTTCGCGCACCAGTTCCGAGGGGTGCGACCGGCGTGCACGCAAGGCGCCAACGTTGCGGGCATCCGGTGTGGCGTTGCCCAGCGCCACGGCGATGTTGCGCAGCCAGGCGATCCAGCCGATCCGGCGTATCGCGCTGCCCTCGGTGTGTCGGAGGAAGTCGGCTTCGCTCCAGGCGAACAGATCGACCAGCGTCGCGTCGGCCAGTCCGTGGCGGGGCAGAAAATCGGTTTCGGGCGTGGCGGCGGCGAACCGGTTCCAGGGGCAGACGAGCTGGCAGTCGTCGCAGCCGTAGATGCGGTTGCCGATCGCTCTGCGGAATTCGACCGGAATCGCGCCGCGCAGCTCGATGGTCAGGTACGAGATGCACCGGCGTGCGTCGAGCTGAAACGGCGCCACGATCGCCCCGGTCGGACAGCAATCGATGCACGCGGCGCAGGTGCCGCAATGTGCGCGCGCCGGCGTGTCGACCGGCAGCGGCAGGTCGGTGTAGATTTCGCCGAGAAAGAACCAGCTTCCGGCCTTCTCGTTGATCAGATTGGTGTGCTTGCCGATCCAGCCGAGTCCGGCTTTTTCCGCCAGCGGTTTTTCCATGACCGGCGCGCTGTCGGTGAACACGCGATAGCCGAAAGGCCCGATCCGCGCTTCGATGCGTCCGGCCAGCCGCTGCAGGCGCGCGCGCAGCACCTTGTGATAGTCGCGGCCCAGCGCGTAGCGCGAGATGTAGGCGGCGTCCGGTTCCTGCAACAGGCTGTCGGCCCGGGCGCCGTCGGCCGGCCAGTAGTCCATGCGCGCCGATATCACGCGCAGCGTGCCCGGACGCAGCGCGGCCGGCCGCGCGCGCACTGTGCCGTGCCGGCGCATGTAGTGCATTTCGCCGTCGAAGCCGCGCGCGAGCCAGTCGAGCAGATCCCGTTCCTGTGCGTCGAGCAGCGTATCGGCGATGCCGGCCTGCTGAAAGCCCAGCGCGCGCGCCCAGCTTCGGATCTGTTCGGCCAGTTGGTCCGCCTGGCCGGCGTCGAGTGTCTGCCACATGGGTAAAGACTGGATTTCGCGGTTGGCTTCAAGGTATGTTGCAGCGGATTCCACCGACTGTCCATCGCGCGCCCATGCTTTCCGACTCCGACCCGATGCTCTATACGGCCGCCGACGTGCGGGCGCTGGACCGTCTGGCGATCGACACCCTGCCGATTGCCGGCCATGACCTGATGCAGCGCGCCGGGCAGGCGCTGTTCGATGGCATCGAGTGCTGCTGGCGCGACGCGGCGAAGCTGGCGGTGGTGTGCGGGGCGGGTAACAATGCCGGCGACGGGTACGTCGTGGCGAAGCTGCTCGCCGAAAAGGGCCGCCAGGTCGAAGTATTGTGGCTGTGTGCGCCGGAAAAGCTCGCCGGTGACGCCGGCCGCGCGGCGCGCGATTTTCTCGCTGCGGGCGGTCGCGCCGTGCCGTTCGAACCCGCGTGCCTGGCCGGCGCCGACCTGGTTGTCGACGCATTGCTCGGCACCGGGCTGACGCGTGCCGTCGAAGGCGACTGGCGTGCGGCGATCGAGGCGATCAACGCCGCGTCCGTTCCCGTGCTGAGCGTGGACATTCCCAGCGGCCTGGACGCCGACACCGGAGCCGTGCGCGGCGTTGCGGTGCGCGCGGTACGCACGCTCACGTTCATCGGGCGCAAGCGCGGGCTGTACACGGGCGCGGGACCGGCGTATGCCGGCAACGTCGATTTCCACGCGCTGGCGGTACCGGAAAGCATCTATGAAAAAGTGCCGGCGCGGGCGCGCCTGCTGCAGGCCGAGCGCCTGCCGTTTCCCCGCAGCCGCCGCCGGCGCGACAGCCACAAGGGCGATTTCGGTCACGTGCTGATCATCGGCGGCGACCGTGGCATGGCCGGCGCCGCCCGACTGGCGGCGGAAGCGGCCGCGCGCGTCGGCGCCGGCCTCGTATCGGTCGCCACCCGCGAAGACAATGTCGCGCGGATCGGCGCCGCGCGCGCCGAACTCATGGTGCACGGCGCCGAGTCAATGCCCAGCCTGGCCGCGCTCATCGCGCGCGCGACCCTGATCGTGGTCGGCCCCGGTCTGGGCCGCGGACTCTGGGGACGCCAGGGGCTGGCGGCGGCGCTGGACTCGCGCCTGCCGCTGGTCGTCGATGCTGACGCGCTCAACCTGCTGGCCGCGGAGCCGGTTACGCGCGGCCACTGGGTTCTGACGCCGCACCCCGGCGAAGCGGCGCGGCTGCTCGGAAGCGACAGCCGGGCGGTGCAGGCCGACCGCTTCGGCGCGGTCGAAGCCCTCGCCGAACGCCACCAGGCGGTCGTCGTACTCAAGGGCGCCGGCACGCTGATCGCCGCGCCCGGCGCGCCGATCGAACTGTGTCCGTACGGCAACCCGGGCATGGCCAGCGGGGGCATGGGGGACGTGCTGTCCGGCGTCATCGGCGGCCTGCTCGCGCAGGGGCTCGATGCGGCCGATGCGGCGCGCACCGGCGTCTGCGTGCACGCGCTGGCGGCCGACCGGGCCGCGCGCGCCGGCGAACGCGGCCTGCTGGCCGGGGACGTCATCGCCGAGCTGCGCGGCGTGGTCAATGGCCTCGGTTGAGCGGCGCCTGCCCGACCCGGAGGCCACCGAGCGACTGGGAAGACAGCTTGCCGCGGTACTGCCGGCCGGCGGCGTCGTCTTTCTGCAAGGCGACCTCGGCGCCGGCAAGACGTCGGTGGCACGCGGTATTCTGCGCGGCCTCGGTGTCGAGGGGCCGGTCAAGAGCCCGACCTACACGCTGATCGAGTCCTACGCCGTGGGGCAGGGGCGGTGGGTCCATCACCTGGATCTGTACCGGCTGGCGGATGCGGGGGAACTCGAATGGCTCGGGCTGCGCGACCTGTTTACGGAGCGGAGTCTGGTCCTGATCGAGTGGCCCGAGAGGGGGAGGGCGCGCTGCCGGCGCCGGACCTGACGCTGTCACTGGCATTCGACGACGGCGGGCGCCTCGCTACGCTGTCTGCGTGCGATTGGGAATTGCTAAATAAGTTAAAGACTTAAGGTTATTGGCCCGGATCCTGATCTATAGTCATTTGCTAATAAAGCGCTCTATCTCGATAACAAATAAGCGCTTTTGTTGATTCCTCGCTGAGAATGCGCTATAGATAGCACGGCTAACAAACGAATTTTAGGGAGAAAATCAGTGCGCCGCCTGCTCTTGTTTTTCCTGATTACTTTCACCTCAATCAGTTATGCAGACAAGGCGGTGCAGGATCTGCTGGGCGTGCGGCTGTGGGCCGCGCCGACCAGCACCCGCCTGGTGTTCAACGTCAGCGGTCCGCTCGAGCACAAGCTGTTCAGCCTGCACAAGCCGGAGCGGCTGGTGATCGACCTGTCCGGCGCCCGCATGAGCGCCGGCGTGCGCGCCGCGCTGCCTTCGGGCGGCGTCGTCAAGCAGGTGCGCAGTGCGCCCCGCAACGGCAAGGATCTGCGGGTCGTTCTGGACCTGGCGCAGGCGGTCAAGGCCAAGAGCTTTCTGCTTCAGCCCAACAGCCAGTACGGTCACCGCCTGGTCATCGATCTTGACGACACGGCGGTCGCCGCGACCGCGGCGCCGGTCAAGCAGGTCAAGGCCGATGCGGCGCCGCGCGATCTGGTGATCGTCATCGACCCCGGACACGGTGGCGACGACCCGGGCGCGAAAGGCCGGCACGGCACCCAGGAAAAGGACGTGGTGCTGAGCATCGCCCGGCGCCTGGCCGATCTGGTTGCGAAGCAGCCCGGCATGCGGCCGGTGCTGACGCGCAAGAGCGACTATTACCTGGGCCTGCGCAAGCGCATGGACGTGGCGCGCGAAAACAACGCCGACATGTTCATTTCCATCCACGCCGACGCGTTCCAGGACCGCTCGGTGCAGGGCTCGTCGGTCTACACCCTGTCGCGGCGCGGCGCCTCGTCCGAAATGGCACGCTGGCTGGCCGCGCGTGAGAATGCGTCCGACCTGGTCGGCGGCGTCAGCCTGGACGACAAGGACGAATTGCTGGCCGAAGTGCTGCTGGACCTGTCGCAGTCCGCGACCATGGAGTCCAGCGCGCAGGCGGCCGGGTATGTGCTGAAGGAACTGAAGGGGCTTTCCAAGGTGCACAAGAACCACGTCCAGCAGGCGGGTTTCGTGGTGCTCAAGTCGCCGGACATTCCGTCCATGCTGGTCGAAACGGCGTTCATCACCAACCCGGTCGAGGAGAAACGCCTGCGGTCGCCGGACCATCAGCAGAAGATCGCCGAGTCGATCATGCGCGGCATCAAGGCGTATTTCGCGGCGAACGCGCCGGTGGGCACGCTCATGGCGACCAACAACGCGGCGCGCGAATATCGCGAATATGTGGTCAAGCGCGGCGACACGCTGAGCGAACTGGCCCAGCGCTACGGCGTGAGCATGAGCGCCATCCGCACCGCCAACGGCCTCAGCGACGACCGCCTGCTGGTCGGCAAGACGCTGACGATTCCGTCGGACGAGAGTTAGTGGTACGGCTTCCGGCCAACCGCGCAGGATGTCAGGGACGCGAGGGGAAAACCCCGTTTACCGCAAAGGCGCGCTAAGGCGCGCAAAGGCCGCAGTCCCGTTTACCCTCAAGCCAACCCCCGTTCGAGCAATGCCGCGACAGTTGGGAAAACGGGCGCCCGGTTTACGAGACGCCAGGCCGACGAAGTTAAGATAGCCTTCGCGCGCCTTAGCGCGCCTTTGCGGTGGGAACGGGTTTGTTCCCGGACATCCGTCGCGATCGATCAGCGGCAGACCCAGCCGCACTGTCTCAAGCCACGACAGCCGCCGATTGGTGTAAGATGCGCCCATCCCGCCCCTCGCGACGGCGCTCCGCCGTCAATCCGACATTCGCATGAACCGCATCCAGCCGCTCGAAACCCGTCTGATCAGCCAGATCGCCGCCGGCGAGGTCATCGAGCGGCCGGCGTCGGTGGTCAAGGAACTGCTGGAGAACAGCCTCGACGCCGGCGCCGCCCGCATCGAGATCGACATCGAGGAGGGCGGCAAGCGCCTGATCCGCGTGCGCGACGACGGCGAGGGCATTCACCGCGACGACCTGGCGCTGGCGCTGGCGCGCCACGCGACCAGCAAGATCGCGACGTTGGACGATCTCGAAGCGGTCGCCAGCCTCGGATTTCGCGGCGAGGCGCTGCCGAGCATCGCCTCGGTGTCGCGGCTGCTGTTGCAGTCGCGTACCGACGCGGACGACCGCGGCTGGGCGGTGCGCGGCGACGGCAGCGAGCGCATCGATGCGCCGGTGCCGGTCGCGCAGGCGCGCGGGACCACGGTCGAGGTGCGTGACCTGTTTTTCAACGTGCCGGCGCGGCGCAAGTTCCTGCGCGCCGACGCGACCGAATACAAGCACATCGAAGGCGTGGTGCAGCGCATCGCCTTGAGCCGGCCGCAGGCGGCGATCACGCTGCGCCACAACCAGCGGGCGCAACTGCAACTGCCGGGCGGCGATCTGTTCGAGGCGCGCGCGCGGCGCGTGCAGGCGGTGTGCGGCGAACCCTTCATGGAACAGGCGCTGCATTTCGATCTGAGCGCCGCCGATCTGCGCCTGTACGGCTGGATTGCGTTGCCGACCTTTTCGCGCGCGCAGCCCGACCTGCAATATGTGTTCGTCAACGGCCGCATGGTGCGCGACAAACTGATCGGTCACGCGGTGCGCCAGGCCTATCAGGACGTGCTCTACCACGGCCGGCATCCGGCGTTCGTGCTGTATCTCGACATCGATCCGCGCGCGGTCGATGTCAACGCGCATCCGGCCAAGCACGAGGTGCGGTTTCGCGACAGCCGCCTCGTGCACGATTTCCTGTTTCATACGCTTCACAAGGTGCTGGCCAACGTCAGGCCCGGACACCGAAACCGGCGCCGCACCGGTGCCGCCGCGCACACCGTCACCGGAACATCGGCCGACGCCGCTGGGCCCTGCTTACGCCGCCCAGCGTTCGATGCCGCTGGGCGTCGGCGAACAGATCGCAGCCTACGCGCGCCTGCATCCCGACGGTTGCACCGGGCGTGCAGGAACCCGGCGGCGGAAACGACAGTCGGATGCAGGCGAAAGCTTCCGCCGCTGGGCTTCGCGCTGGCGCAACTGAAGGGGATCTATATCCTCGCCGAGAATGCCAGGGGGCTTGTGCTGGTCGACATGCACGCGGCACACGAACGCATCACCTACGAACATCTGAAGCGAAGCCACGCCGGCGGCGAGGGCATCCGCTCGCAACCGCTGCTGGTGCCGCTGACGCTCGCGGTCAGCCAGCGCGAGGCGGGGCTGGCCGAGCAGTTCCAGTCCTGGTTCGCCACGCTCGGTTTCGAGGTCGACCGGCTCGGACCCGAACGGCTGGTGGTGCGCCAGGTGCCGGCGCTGCTCGCCGACGCCGACATCGGCGCGCTGCTGCGCGACGTGCTGTCGGATCTGGAAACGCACGGCCGCACCGAGCGCATTCAAGCGGCCATCGACGGCCTGCTGTCGACCATGGCCTGCCACGGTTCGGTGCGCGCCAACCGCCGTCTGACCGTTGCGGAAATGAACGCGCTGCTGCGCGACATGGAGCGCACCGAGCGCAGCGGCCAGTGCAACCACGGCAGACCGACCTGGGTGCAGTTGGGCACCGAAGAACTGGACCGGTTTTTCCTGCGGGGCCGCTGAGCGGTGAACGCTGCGCGCCTGCCCCTGGTGGTGATGCTCAAGGGGCCGACGGCGTCGGGCAAGACCGGTGTGGCGGTGGAGCTGGTGCAGTCGCTGCCGCTCGATATCATCAGCGTCGATTCGGCGATGGTCTATCGCGGCATGGACATCGGCACCGCCAAACCCGATCGCGCGACACTGCGCTGTCGCACCGCACCGCCTGATCGATATCCGCGATCCTTCGCAGCCTTATTCGGCCGCCGAATTCGCGACCGACGCGCAGCGCGAAATCGACGCGATCCATCGCGCCGGCCGCGTGCCGCTGCTGGTCGGCGGAACGATGCTGTATTTCCGCGCACTGGAGCAGGGTCTGTCGGCGCTGCCGTCGGCCGACCCCGAGGTGCGCGCGCGCCTGGAGGCCGAAGCGGCGCACAGGGGCTGGGCGGCACATGCACGCGCGCCTCGCGCAAGTCGATCCGGCCTCTGCGGCGCGCATTCATCCCAACGATCCGCAGCGCATTCAGCGCGCGCTCGAAGTGTTCGAGTTGACCGGCACGGCGATGACCGAGCTGCATGCCGGGACCGAATCCAGACCGGCGCGCTGGCGTCTGCTGAAAATCATCCTGGCGCCGCCCGACGCGCGAGGCATTGCACGCGCGCATCGAACGCCGCTTCGCCGATATGCTGGCGGCCGGCTTTCTGGACGAGGTGCGGGCGCTGTACGCGCGCGCGCGACCTGCACGCCGATCTGCCGGCGCTGCGGGCGGTCGGTTACCGCCAGGCCTGGGCGTATCTGGACGGCCGACTGGCGGCGGACGCCTGGGTCGGCGAAGCCGTCACCGCCAACCGACAGTACGCCAAGCGGCAACTGACCTGGTTCCGCGCCGAGACGGATGCGCACTGGGTCGACGCGGACGCCGGCGGCGCACTCGGGCGGCTGAAAAGTTTAATCGCGCAGGCATGCCCGGTCGGCGGATGACTGTGCTAGACTTTCCTGCCAAAGGCGCGGTCAACCTGGTAGTTTTGTCCCGATCTGCATCATCCAGCCTAGTCGTGACGTTGTCGGACCTGGGCGCGGGGGCAGCGGCCTTTTGTCGTGCAGGCGCCGGGTGCGGGGTCCATGATTCCGGTCGCCAGAAATACAACAGGCCTGCAGGTGAAAACTTTTGGTGCACGTAACGAGAAGAAGGAGATAATGACATGGCCCGCGGGCAATCATTGCAGGAACCCTTCCTGAATACCCTGAGAAAAGAGCGGATTCCGGTATCCATCTACCTGGTCAACGGAATCAAGCTGCAAGGGCAGATCGAGTCGTTCGACCAGTTCGTCGTGCTGTTGAAGAACAGTGTCAGCCAGATGGTCTACAAGCACGCCATATCGACGGTCGTTCCCGCGCGCAACGTGCGTGTCGCAGGCATGGACGAACCCGGCGGCCCCGAAGCGGGCAACACTTGATCCGCGCCGTCATCCGCATCCCAACCGCGGGCGGTTCGCGCCGGCCCGTGTTTCCCAAGGAACCGCTGTAATCGAGTCACTGTGCATTCGTTGCTCGCCCTTGCCGGGGCGGGCGACAGGCGCGGGTGGTGTCGCGTGCGCCGCGGCGCATCTGTGCGTGCGGAGTCCGCGCCTTGTTTGAACGTCCGCGTCAGTGCGAAACCGCCATTCTGGTTCACCTCGATCTGCCCGGCGAATCCGATGCCGACGACCTGCTCGAATTCGTCGACCTGGTGCGGTCGGCCGGTGCCGATGCGGCGGCGGTGGTCTCCGGCCAGCGCGCGGCACCCGACGCGAAGTATTTCGTCGGCAAGGGCAAGGCGGAAGCGGTGCGCGGGGAAGTGCTCGCGCACAAGGCCGACGTGGTCATTTTCGACCATGCGCTGTCGCCGAGCCAGGAGCGCAACCTCGAGAAGCTGTTCGAATGCAGGGTGCTGGACCGCACCGGGCTGATTCTGGATATTTTCGCGCAGCGCGCGCGCTCGTTCGAAGGCAAGCTGCAGGTCGAGCTGGCCCAGTTGCGGCACCTGTCGACACGGCTGGTGCGCGGCTGGACCCACCTCGAACGGCAGAAGGGCGGCATCGGTCTGCGCGGTCCGGGCGAAACCCAGCTTGAAACCGACCGGCGTCTGCTGGCGGTGCGCATCAAACAGATCAACCAGCGTCTGGAAAAGGTGCGCACGCAGCGCGCCCAGGGCCGGCGTGCGCGCTCGCGCGCCGACGTGCCGACCGTGTCGCTGGTCGGGTATACCAACGCCGGCAAATCGTCCCTGTTCAATCGCCTGACCCACGCGCACGTCTATGCAGCCGACAAATTGTTCGCGACGCTGGACCCGACGCTGCGGCGTTTCCATCTGGCCGGGCGCGGTGATCTGGTGCTGGCCGATACGGTCGGTTTCATCCGCAAACTGCCGCACGAGCTGATCGCGGCGTTTCGCTCGACGCTCGAAGAAACGGTGCAGGCCGATCTGCTGTTGCACGTCGTCGACGCGCACGATCCGGAGCGCCAGTTCCGCATCGAACAGGTCAACGACGTGCTCGCGGAGATCGGCGCCGGCGACATTCCCCAGATACTGGTGTTCAACAAGATCGATCTGAGCGGCGAGGCGCCGCGCCTCGACCCGGGTGTGGTCACGGGCGTGTGGTGTTCCGCGGTGACCGGCGCCGGCATCGAGCATCTGGAGCAGGCGCTCACGACGGCGCTGCTGCCCGACCAGGTCGAGGGCTGGCTCAAGATCGACGCGTCCGGCGGGCGTTTCCGCGCGCGGCTGTACGCGCTCGGCGAAGTACTGTCCGAGCACAACGACAGCGCCGGCGGCTGGTGGGTCAAGCTGCATATCGGCCGGTCGGAGCTGGAAAACCTGTGCAGGACCGAGGGGATCGACGCTCGCCTGATCGAGGCGCCTGTTGCGGGCGCTGCGCAAGCTCCCTAAAATCCAATCCTTTGGCTGACCGGCGGATGTCGGCTGGCGTCCCTTGACCGAGCGGGAGTACATCATGGCCTGGAATGAACCGGGTGGCGGAGACCGGGATCCCTGGGGCGGTCGCAACGACCAGGGCCCGCCGGACCTCGACGAGGTCGTGCGCCGCCTGCGCAGCAAGTTCAGCGGCCTCTTCAGCGGCCTCTTCGGGGGCGGCAAGGGCGGGAAGGGCGGCGGTGTGCGCATCGGCGGCGGACCCTCGTTCGCCAGTTTCGGCGCGATTGCCGCCATCGCCGTCGTGGTCTGGGTCTTCTACGGCATCTATATCGTGGATGCCGGCAAGGAGGGTGTGGTCCTGCACTTCGGCGCCTTCAAGGAGGCTACGCCGCCGGGGCCGCACTGGCGCATGCCGTTCGTCGAGCAGGTCGAGATCGTGGACGTCGAGCAGCGCCGCTTCGTCGAGGTCGGCTACCGTTCCACCGCCGGCACCCAGAGCGTGTCCGTGCCGCACGAGGCGCTGATGCTCACGCTCGACGAGAACATCGTCAACATCCAGCTTGCGGTCCAGTATCAGGTGAGCGACGCGCGCGCCTATGTGTTCAACGTGCGCGACCCGGACGCGGTGCTCAAGCAGGCCGCCGAAAGCGCCACCCGCGAAGTCATCGGCAAGAACAACATGGACTTCGTGCTCAAGGAAGGCCGTACGGAAGTGGTGACCAAGACCAAGGCGCTGATGCAGCGCATTCTCGACGGATACGAGGCCGGCCTGCTGGTTTCCGACGTGAACCTGCAGGACGCGCAGCCGCCGGAAGAAGTGCAGGGCGCGTTTTCCGACGCCATCAAGGCGCGCGAGGACAAGGAGCGCCTGAAGAACGAAGCCGACGCCTATTCCAATGAGGTGATACCGAAGGCGCGCGGCGCGGCGGCGCGCCAGATCGCGGAAGCCAACGGCTACAAGTCCGCGTTGATCGCCAAGGCTGACGGTGAAGCGGCGCGTTTCAGCGCGCTGCTGACCGAATACAAGAAGGCGCCGGAAGTGACCCGCAAGCGTCTCTATCTGGAAACGATCGAGGCTGTGCTGGCGGCCAGCAACAAGGTGATCGTCGACACCGAGAACGCCAATAACCTGATGTATCTGCCGCTCGACCGTCTGCTCAATAACGCCGCGTCCGCGAAATTGCCGGGGGACGGCGTGTCGACCGGAGAGCCCGCGCCCGCGGTGGGCGGCGCCGGCGAACCGGCGCCCGGCACGCGCAGCACGAGGGAGCCCCGCTGATGGTCAACGCAAAAGGTTTTTTTGCATTGCTCGCTCTGATCGCGGTGGTGCTCGCCGCGTTCTCCATGTTCACGGTCACCGAATGGGAGAAGGCGATATTGTTCCAGCTCGGCGAAATCCGCGAATCCGATTTCAAACCGGGGCTGCACTTCAAGGTGCCGTTCATCAATAACGTGCGCAAGTTCGATGCACGCGTGCTGACGCTCGACGTCGATCCGGAACGGTTCCTGACGGTCGAGAAGAAGAACGTCATCGTCGACTCGTTCGTCATGTGGCGCATCGACAACGTCCGCCGCTACTACACGGCCGTGCTCGGCAACGAACGCAACGCCCGCCAGCGGCTGGAGCAGATCATCAAGGACGGCATGCGCAGCCAGTTCAGCAAACGCACCGTCAACGAGGCGATATCCGGCGAACGCACCCAGATCATGGTCGATCTGATCGCCGAGGCGAACAAACAGGCGAGCCAGATCGGCATCCTGGTCGTCGATGTCCGCGTCCGCCGCATCGACCTGCCGCCCGAGGTCAGCGACTCGGTCTATCGGCGCATGCAGGCCGAGCGCGCCCGTGTGGCGAAGGAATTCCGCTCGGAAGGTTTCGAGGCGGCCGAGCGCATCCGCGCCGACGCCGATCGGCAGGGCCAGGTCATCGTGGCCGAGGCTTACCGCGACGCGGAACAGATCCGCGGCGAGGGCGACGCGCTGGCGGCCGACAGCTACGCGAAGGCCTATGGCAAGGACCCGGAGTTTTACGCCTTCTATCGCAGCATCAATGCGTACCGCGAGACGTTCAAGGGCGGAAACGACGTGCTGCTGCTGCAACCGGACAGCGAGTTTTTCAAGTATTTCGACCAGGCGAAAGGCGCGCCCTGACGGGCGGCCGACCCTTCGCCGAGCGGTGCGTTTAGCGATCGACCGGGCGGATGCGCCCGGTTTTTTTGAGCGAATTGAATGTGGCAGGAACTCTGGATCGCTCTGGCGTTGATGATGGTGATCGAAGGCATCGTTCCCTTCGTCAGCCCCGGTAATCTGCGCCGCGCACTGGCGATGCTCATGCGGATGGACGATCGCAGTGTGCGCATCCTGGGACTGGTCAGCATGTTGAGCGGGGTCGTGCTGCTTTATCTGGTGCGTTAAGGGGGATGGTCGAGTGGCGAAAGATCGGTGGCTGCTGCCGGACGGCATTGAAGAACTGCTGCCTGAACAGGCGGCGCACCTGGAGCAATTGCGCCGCGAGTTGCTCGATTTCTACCGAAGCTGGGGCTATCAGCTCATCATCCCGCCGTTCGTCGAGTACCTGGAATCGCTGCTGACCGGCACCGGCCACGATCTCGACCTGTCCACCTTCAAGCTGATCGACCAGTTGTCCGGGCGCATGATGGGCTTGCGCGCCGACATGACGCCCCAGGCCGCGCGCATCGACGCGCACCGCCTCAAGGGCGATGCGCCGCGCCGGCTGTGCTACCTGGGCACGGTGCTGCACACGCTGCCAACCGGATTTTCCTGTACGCGCAGCCCCATGCAGGTCGGGGCCGAACTGTTCGGTCACAGCGGCGCCGACAGCGATGTCGAGATCCTCGCGCTGATGCTGGAAACGCTGCACCTGACCGGCGTGCGCGACGTGCACGTCGATCTGGGACACGTCGGCATCTTTCGCGGGCTGGCGCGCGACGCGCACTTCGACGCGGACCAGGAGCGTTATCTGTTCGACGCCATGCAGCGCAAGGCGATGCCCGAGATCGAGACCTTTCTGGCGGCGCTCGATCTGTCGGCCGACCGGCGCGGGCGGATGGCGGCGCTGGCCGGCCTCAACGGCGGCGAGGAAGTGCTGGACGAGGCGCGCGAACGCTTGCGCGGCGCCGGCGACGCGGTTTCCAATGCGCTGGATAATCTGTCCGAGATCGCCGTGCTGACGCAGCGGCGGCTGGCCGGCGTGCCGCTGTATTTCGACCTCGCCGAACTGCGCGGTTATCAGTTCCATACCGGTGTCGTGTTCGCGGCGTTCGTCGCCGACCACGGCCAGGAGATCGCGCGCGGCGGCCGCTACGACCGCATCGGCAAGGATTTCGGGCGGGCGCGCCCCGCCACCGGATTCAGCGCCGATCTGCGCACGCTGATGGCGCTGAGCGCGCGCCGGTGGCCGCCGCCGCCGGGTATGATTATCGCGCCCGCCGGCGAGGCGCCGGAACTCCTGGAAACGATCGCGTCGCTGCGCGCATCCGGTGAAGCGGTGGTGCAGGCGCTCAGCGGACAGAAAGACGGCGCGCGCGACATGGGCTGCGACCGCCGCCTGGTCCGGACCGGCAACGCGTGGTCGGTACAACGCATCGATTCATAAATCATCGCCGACGGCGAGACTCACACACAGGGTTCAATGTTCATGGGCAAGAGCGTAGTGGTGATCGGCACCCAGTGGGGTGACGAGGGCAAGGGCAAGATCGTCGACCTGCTGACCGACAAGGCCTCCGCGGTGGTGCGTTTCCAGGGCGGTCACAACGCGGGGCACACGCTGGTCATCGACGGCCGCAAAACCGTGCTGCACCTGATTCCGTCCGGGATTCTGCGCGAGGGTGTGCGCTGCCTGATCGGCAACGGCGTGGTGCTGTCGCCCGCGGCGCTGCTGGAGGAAATGGCGATGCTGGAGGAAGGCGGCGTGCCGGCGCTGGAGCGCCTCGGCATCAGCGAATCCTGCCCCCTGATTCTGCCTTACCACATTGCGCTGGACCAGGCGCGCGAACGGGCGCGCGGCACCAAGGCGATCGGCACCACGGGCCGCGGCATCGGCCCGGCGTACGAAGACAAGGTGTCGCGGCGCGGAGTGCGGCTTGGCGAGCTGCTCGACCCGGATCGCTTCAAGGAGCGCCTGCGCGAAGTCATGGAGTATCACAACTTCGCGCTGGAGCACTATTTCAAGACCGCCGCCGTCGACTATCAACAGGTGCTGGACGAGACGCTCGCCCAGGGCGAGAAGATCGCGCCGATGGTCGACGACGTGCCGGGGACGCTCGAACGGCTGCGCCGCGAAGGCAGACACATCATGTTCGAGGGCGCGCAGGGCGCGCTGCTGGACATCGATCATGGCACCTATCCGTACGTGACGTCGTCCAACACCACCGCCGGCGGCGCCGCCTGCGGCAGCGGTGTCGGCCCCTGTTCGCTCGACTACGTGCTCGGCATCGTCAAGGCGTACACGACGCGCGTCGGCGCCGGCCCCTTCCCGACCGAACTGTTCGACGACGTCGGCAGACACCTGGGCGAGAAGGGCCAGGAGTTCGGCGCCACCACCGGCCGCCGGCGGCGCTGCGGCTGGCTCGACGTGGTGGCGCTGCGCCGTTCGGTCGCGCTCAACAGCGTCACCGGCCTGTGCATCACCAAGCTCGACGTGCTCGACGGTCTCGACAAGCTCAGGATCTGCGTCGGCTACGAACTGGCCGGCCACCGCATCGACGTGCCGCCGGTGGGCGCCGACCGCTTCGAGCTGTGCAAGCCGGTGTACATCGAGATGCCGGGCTGGCGGGAGTCCACCGTCGGCGCCAAGTCGCTCGACCGGCTGCCGCAAGCGGCGCGCGACTATCTGGCGAAGATCGAGGCGCTGTGCGAGACGCCGATCGACATCGTGTCGACCGGACCGGACCGCGCCGAGACGGTGGTCACGCGGCATCCGTTCGATTGAGTTGCCCGGCGCCGCAACGGCGTATACGAAGGATCCGGCGAAAGACGCTCGCGCGGTACATGCACCACCACAGGGCGTCCCGGTGGCGGTGAACGTCCTCCCGTGTGTCTGGAAACGGCCCCGAACGGTTCCGACAGCCGGTAATTTCCAGCACTCTGTATCAACATCATTGTCTGAGATCCGTGTGCTTGCCTTCGATCAGACATCGGGCCGGCACAGGGTGTTAAACTTGCACGTTGTCGGCACGGACCACCCGGTGCCTTTCTGCCCGGTGTGATGCCGCACCCTTTGTACTGTGAATGAACCCATGACCCACCAGCTTCGCGACCCCCGCCGCGCGTCGGGAATGAGCGCCGTCAACGCCGAATACATCGATCAGCTCTACGAAGCGTTCCGCGCGTCGCCGGACAACGTGCCGCCGGAGTGGCGGCATTACTTCTATGGGTTCGAGCACGGCGCCGACGGCCAGGTGCCGAGTCTCGCCGGTCCGCTGCGCGATCCGCACAGCGGCGCCGAACGACTGATCATGGCGTATCGCATGCTCGGGCACCTTGCGGCCGATACCGATCCGCTGCGGATGGAGCCGCGCGAACGGCCACCGGAACTCACGCCGCAGTACTACGGACTGGATGACGCGGCGCTCGATCAGCCGGTGTCGGTCGTGTCCATCGATCCGGTCAATGCGCGGCCGGCGCGCGAAGTCATCGCGATCCTGGAGCGCGTCTACTGCGGCACGGTGGCCTGCGAGCACATGCACATCTCGGCCTCGGACGAGCGCCGCTGGATCGAGCAGCGGCTGGAGTCGAGCCACGGCGACTGGGCGGCGCAGCATACGCCGCAGGTGCGCAGGGAGCTGCTCGCCGACCTGACCGCGGCCGAGGGCCTGGAGCGCTACCTGCACGCGCGGTACACCGGCCAGAAGCGCTTCTCGCTGGAAGGCGGCGACGCGCTCATTCCGCTGCTCGACGAACTGGTGCAGGGTGCGGGCGCACGCGGCATCACCGACGTGGTGGTCGGCATGGCCCATCGCGGCCGCCTGAACGTACTGGTCAACCTGCTCGGCAAGGCGCCCGGCGAGCTGTTTTCGGAATTCGAGCACCAGAACGAATTGTCCGCGCGCGCCGGCTCGGGCGACGTCAAGTATCACCAGGGCTTCTATTCCAACATCCAGACGCCCGGCGGCCCGGTGCATCTGGCGCTGGCCTTCAACCCCTCGCATCTGGAGATCGTCGGACCGGTCGTCGAGGGCGGCGTGCGCGCGCGCCAGGATCGTTACGGCGGCGACGCGGCGCATCGGGTGGTGCCGGTGCTGGTGCATGGCGACGCGGCGTTCATCGGCCAGGGCGTGGTGACCGAGACGCTGAATCTTTCCAAGCTGCCGGCCTACAGTACCGGCGGCACCATCCACGTGGTGATCAACAACCAGATCGGCTTCACCACCAGCCATCCGCAGGAAGCGCGCTCGACGCTGTATTGCACCGAAGTGGCCAAGCCGATCCAGGCGCCGATCTTTCACGTCAACGGCGACGACCCCGACGCGGTGCTGTTCGTCACGCGGCTGGCGCTGGACTACCGCGCGACCTTCCACAACGACGTGGTCATCGATCTGGTCGGCTACCGGCGCCACGGGCACAACGAAGCCGACGAGCCGATGATGACCCAGCCCTGCATGTACCGCCGCATCCGCGAAATGGAAACCGCGCGCGCCCTGTATGCAGCCCGCCTGGAACGTGACGGCGTGATCGGGCCGGGCGACGCCGGGAAGATGGTGGCGCACTATCGCGCTTCGCTGGAGGCCGGCAAGGTGGTGGTGCGCGAATTCCTGCACGGTTCGCCGACCGGCTACCAGGCCCACTGGGAACATTACCTCAACGCCAAACCCGGCGAACCCGTGGACACCCGCGTGCCGCCGGCGACGATCGAGCGGCTCGGCCGCGCGGCGCTGGAGGTGCCGGACGATTTCGATCTGCACCGCGGCGTGGCGCGGGTGCTGGACGCGCGCCGGCGCATGCTCGCGGGCGAACTGCCGCTGGACTGGGGGATGGCGGAGATGCTGGCCTACGCCACGCTGCTGGAAGAGGGTTTTGCCGTCCGCTTGTCCGGACAGGATTCCGGACGCGGCACCTTCGCGCACCGCCACGCGGTGTTGCACCATCAGGGCGAACGCCGGAGCCACGTTCCGCTGGCGCATCTGTTCGAGGGCCAGCCGCGTTTCGACATCATCAATTCATTGCTGTCGGAGCTGGCCGTGCTCGCGTTCGAATACGGCTACGCGACCTCCAGTCCGGAGACGCTGGTCATCTGGGAGGCGCAGTTCGGCGATTTCGCCAACTGTGCGCAGGTGGTCGTCGACCAGTTCATTGCGAGCGGTTATCTGAAGTGGGGCCGCCTGTGCCAGCTCACGCTGTTCCTGCCGCACGGATTCGAAGGCCAGGGGCCCGAACATTCCTCGGCGCGTCTGGAGCGCTTCCTGCAATTGTGCGCCGAACTCAACATGCGCGTCTGGGTGCCGACCACGCCGGCGCAGCTCTTCCATCTGCTGCGCGATCAGATGAAGCGCAGGTTCAGGCGTCCGCTGATCGTCATGACGCCGAAAAGCCTGCTGCGCCACCGCCAGTCGGTTTCCACGCTGGACGCGTTCACCGACGGCGGACTCGCCGTGGTGCTGCCCGAGGTCGACCCGATCGACAGTTCACAGGTGCGGCGCGTGGTGCTTTGTTCCGGCAAGGTATTCTTCGATCTGCTGCTGGCGCGGCGCGAGCGCGGCATCGGGGACATCGCCCTGCTGCGCGTCGAGCAGCTCTATCCATTCCCGCGCCGCCCCCTGAGGGAGCTGCTCGACGGGTACGTCAACGCGCGCGAGATCGTGTGGTGCCAGGAGGATCCCCGCAACCAGGGGGCCTGGTACCAGATTCAGCACCACCTGCGCGCGCTCAAGCGCGGCGACCAGTCGCTGGGCTATGCGGGCCGCCCGCCGTCCGCGTCGCCGGCCTGCGGTTATGCCCACCTGCACCAGGCGCAGCAGCAGTCGCTGGTCGACACCGCGCTGTCGGACCGGGCGGTCGACGACCCCGGCGAACGTCTCGACGACACGGACACCCATCCGTTCGCTTGAAGGGACGGGCGATCCGTCCTGTCGCAGGAGCGGACGCTTGGCGGCGGGGGCGGCGCGATCCCCGGGTGTGCCGTTGGCGGTCACCCTTGGACGCCGAACCGAACCGGACCTGCGGGGTCTGCGTTCAGACCTGTCGGGTCGAGGTCAGTGCACGAACGTCGCGCCGACGCGCACCCCGGTACCCCCGATGGGTGACGTGATCTCAGCCCGCCGGCATTCGTCCAGGTACCTGTTGTGCCGCTCGCCGGCGGCGGGGCTGCATGGCCGCGCGGCCCTATGCTACCATCCCGGCTGTTGACTGGACGGTCGCAACCTGTCGCCGATCGAGCGCCGCACGGAAGCCGGGTGGAGTCCGCTCGCAATTCCTTCACCGGCACGCGGCCATACGCATCGGTGACCCTGGACCCGCCCGCCACCTGCGGCACTTGCAGAGACATAACCAGGCGAGTGTCCCGCTTTCCGGTTCCCGTTCGCATATTCACGAATCGACCTGTCCAGACCAAGGCGCGCGTGTCTTCGGGATGGCGGGAGGTTCAGTGCCTGGTCCTGAGATTCGCAAGGAGCCTTGCGTTGGCGGTAGCTGCAGACGAAGAACGAACCCTGGCGCTGGCGACATCGAACGCGTTCCTCATCCCCACGCATCCGTCAACGCGCCGATCATGGGACGGGGCGGCCATCGCGTGCCCGATTTCATCCGCGCCGGCGGCGTCACGACGCCGCTGTTTCTGTTCGTGCCGATCTTCATGATGAGTCGGGTGTTCTGAACTGTCGAGGAGTCCGCGATGTTCCCGTCTGTGCGCTGGTCATTTCCGCTGTTGCTGTTACTGCCCGCCGCCGCCCGGGCGGACGAGGCCGGAGATCGTCTGCTGGATCTGACGCAAGACCGGGTGGGTTACCTGTCGCTGATCGTGTTCGTCCTCGCCTATCTGCTGGTCATGGCCGAGGAGTTCACGCATCTGCGCAAGTCGAAACCGGTCATCATCGCCGCCGGCGTCATCTGGACGGTGATCGGCATCGAATACGCCGGCCGGGGAATGTCAAAGCTGGCCGAAGCGGCGGCGCGCCACAATCTGCTGGACTATGCCGAGTTGATGCTGTTCCTGCTGGTGGCGATGACCTACATCAACTCCATGAACGAGCGCCGCGTGTTCGACGCGCTGCGCGCCTGGCTGATTCGCACGGGCTTCGGATTCCGTCAACTGTTCTGGCTGACCGGCTCGCTGGCGTTCGTCATCTCGCCGTTCGCGGACAACCTGACCACTGCGTTGCTGATGTGTGCGGTGGTGCTCGCCGTCGGCAAAGGCAATCACCGGTTCGTCAGTCTGGCGTGCATCAACATCGTGGTCGGCGCCAACGCCGGCGGCGCCTTCAGCCCGTTCGGCGACATCACCACGCTGATGGTGTGGCAGAAGGGCGTGGTGCAGTTCTGGACGTTCTTCGTCCTGTTCGTTCCTGCGCTGGTGAACTTCCTGGTGCCGGCCGTCCTGATGCACTTCGCCGTCCCGGACATGAAACCGACCGCCCCGGGCGACGACGTCAGAATGAAGCGCGGCGCGCGGCCGATCATCTTTCTGTTTCTCGTCACCATCATGTTGGCCGTCAGCTTCCACAACTACCTGGGCCTGCCGCCGGTACTGGGCATGCTGACCGGTCTGGGCTTCCTGCAGGTATTCGGGTTTTACCTGAAAAAGACGGTCAAACGCGAGTGTCTGCGGCGCGACCGGAGCGGCAATGTCCAGACTATCAGCGACGTCGTTCCGTTCGACGTGTTCGAAGGCGTCGCCCGCGCCGAATGGGACACCCTGCTGTTCTTCTACGGTGTGGTGATGTGCGTCGGCGGGCTCGGTTTCATCGGTTATCTGAACCTGGCGTCCCATGTCATGTACACCAACTGGGGCGCGACCGAGGCCAATGTCGCGGTGGGCCTGCTGTCGGCGTTCGTCGACAACATTCCGGTGATGTTCGCGGTATTGAGCATGCAACCGGACATGCCGACGGGGCAGTGGCTGCTGGTCACCATGACAGCGGGTGTCGGCGGCAGTCTGTTGTCGATCGGCTCGGCTGCGGGTGTCGGGCTGATGGGGCAGGCGCGCGGGAGTTACACCTTCTTCAGTCATCTGAAGTGGACGCCGGCCATCGCGCTGGGCTACGCCGCCAGCATCTACTGCCATCTGTGGGTCAACAGCCGGATGTTCTGAGTGCGGTCGGCGGTGCGATGAACCCGCCTGTGCAGCACTTCGGTTGTTGCAACGAGCAATCGTGCACCCTGTCCGATAACCGGCAAGCGGAAAACCGGGTTCGGCACGCGGCTCAGCTTGCTCGATCGGTTCATGCGCGCGCCATAGCGCACCTCTTGAACATGCCGCGCTGAATTGATTGTTGCGTATCACAGGGAACCATGGCGCCGTCGGGTTGCCATAGGCTCTTGCGCGACAGGTGCAGCACTGGTTTTGCGTGCCGCGAAATCCGACAGCAGAGGAGGGGTTTATGGAAGCCAACACCGTCGACAGTCGCAGACCTGCGATGGCGGATCGTCCACCCATCGTTGCAGCCTTCATTCTGGCGGGCGCCCTCGCGTCGGGTGCGACGGCGGCCATCGCCGAACAGACGCCGGTAACGCCCGACCAGGTGATATCGGCCATGGAGACAACCTTTAGTGTCACGCCGGGCGAGCGGCGCAACCACATCAAGGGCACCTGTGCCCTCGGCGAATTCGTGGCGGCGCCGGGTGCATCGGCGTATTCGCGTTCCGCGCTGTTTTCGGGGACGCCGGTCCCGGTCTTCGCGCGGTTCTCGCTGGCCGGCGGTAATCCGAACATTCCCGACGCGGCGCGCAGCCCGCGCGGCATGGCGCTGGAGTTCCGTTTGCCCGGCGGCAGACTGCAGCACATGACGATGCTCAACACGCCGGTGTTCGGCGCCGCAACGCCGCAAACCTTTCTCGATTTCATCGTCGCCATCAGACCCGACCCGGCCACCGGCAAGCCGGACCCGGAGAAGATCAAGGCGTTCAAGGCCGGTCATCCGGACAGTGCGGCCCAGACGCAATTTCTCGCGGACCACAACCCGCCGCCGAGTTACGCGAACAGTGCCTACTTCGGTATTCACACGTTCCGGTTCGTCGACGGTGACGGGAAGGCCACTCTGGTGCGCTGGCGGTTCGTACCGCAGGACGGCGAACAGCAGCTTTCCGACCAGCAAATCAAGACCGCGCCGAAGGATTTTCTCGAACAGGCGCTGATCGAGCGCACCCGACTAGGGCCGGTGCGCTGGGACATGTGGATCGCCATCGGCGAGCCGGGTGATTCGGTCACGGACCCGACCGTCGCGTGGCCGCAGGATCGCAAGTCGGTCAAGGTCGGGACGCTGACGATCACCTCGGCGATGCTGCAGAAGGGCGCCGCCTGCGAAACGATCAACTTCGATCCGCTGGTCCTGAGCGACGGCATCGAAGCGACGGACGATCCGATCCTGCAGTTCCGCTCGCCGGCCTACGCGATTTCCTTCGGCAAACGACTGCAGGGTAAATAGGTCGCCGCGGCGATGCCGGTGTCCGGCAACGTCTTACAGTCCGATGCCCGGCGTCTCGGTCGTCTCCGCCGGGCAGTCGCTGGCATCGTCGATGTCTTCGAAAAATAACCAGTACAACCACACGCCCAGCGTCACCACCTGCACGAGCAGCAGGGCCGCGAGCAGCAGTTTTACAGTTTTCATAGCGGCATCCTCGTGGCTGTATCGCGTTCGCTCCCTGTAGTAGCCTTGGGTAACCCCCGTCTGGCTGCATGTTGTGCCATGTGGGCTGGCTGAATCGCGTTGAGTCGTAGGACTGGATAGGGGTTATGCGGCATAGATGGCGCCTGACCTCGCTCAACAGCCGCGCCGCCTCTTGGCGTTAGCTGGGTGGGCTTGTATCTCCGGATGATTCTGCGCAAATGAACCCTGATGTCAATATTGACCGGCGGGCTCCGGTCGATGGGGGTGTTTGGGCGTTGACCTGCGCTGGCCCGACAACATCCGATTTGGCCCTGGCCGAACCCGCAGCCTAATGCAATGAATGCCCCGGGAGAAACGAGCACTGGCGGTATATTGAGGCGCTGATACCGGCGCTCGATTTGACTCCGTGGAAATTGCGAACCCTGATAGAACTCGAAATTTAGACAGGACACGGAGGTGGTCATGGCCGGGAAGCGCGCGCTGCATCAGGTCGGGGATCGTATTCGCGCACCCCGCCACAGTTACGGCACCGAGAAGGCATACTGCTACGGGATCAGGTATTTCATCGGGTTTCACGGGATGCGGCACGCCAGCGAGTGGCGGTCGGCGTCGTGCGCGCGCGTGGCGAACGCCCGGAACTCGCCGGTGGTGCAGCGGTGCAATCCTCCGGCGTCCGTGATCCCGCGCATAGGCGGGTACGCACCAGCGGCGACATCCGGACCTTCGGAGTGCAGGCGGTTTTGCGGCCGGTGGCGGGACTCTGCGGCGGTACGCCGGATTTCGCAGTCGTGACCGGCGTGCCCTGAGCGCGCGCGTTCGCAGCGACGGTCGTAAGGAGGAAATTCGTGAGTTGTGACAAAACCCCTTTTGAAACAGGTACTAGCGTTGTTTCAGGGAGTCTGGTATGGTTTGATAATTGGTGCCGAGGAGAGGACTTGAACCTCCACTGGGTTACCCCAACTAGCACCTGAAGCTAGCGCGTCTACCAATTTCGCCACCTCGGCAATCCAGGGCCGTGCGGCACCGGAAGCCGCGGACTCTACCGATGCCCTGGCGTCTTGTCAATTCGGATTGTCGCTTCAGCCGTGCTTTGAATTCATAGCGGTGGGAAGCAACAGACCGATGTCGAGGAAACAATGAGCAAAAAGCAACGCCGGCGGCGCGACACGGTCGATCCGCACGCGGGGCGCGAAGCCGAGCGCTACGAGCGTCCGATCGCCAGCCGCGAATTCATCATGCAGCGGCTCGACGAGGTCGGGCGGCTGCTGACGCTGGATGAAATCGGCGAACTGTTCGGCATGCAGTCGGACGACGAGTGGGAGGCGCTGCGCCGCCGCCTGCGCGCGATGGAGCGCGATGGCCAGTTGATCCGCAACCGCCGCGGCGGCTACGGACTGGTCGACCGCATGGACCTGGTGCGCGGCCGCATCGTCGGCCACCCGGACGGTTTCGGCTTCATGGTGCCCGACGAAGGCGGCGACGACCTGTTTCTGTCGCCGCGCCAGATGCGCGCCGTGTTCCACGGCGACCGCGTCGTCGCGCGCGTCACCGGCATCGATCAGCGCGGGCGGCGCGAAGGGGCCGTGGTCGAGGTGCTGGAGCGCAACACCCCGCGCGCGGTCGGCCGCATCTATTTCGAGGGCGGCGTCAGCTTCGTCACGCCCGACAACAAGCGCATCACGCAGGACATCCAGATTCCGCGCGGCGACACCGGCGGTGCGCGCAACGGCCAGTTCGTGTGCGCCGAGATCGTCGAACAGCCGACGCTGCGCAACATGCCGATCGGCCGCGTGGTGGAGGTCATCGGCGATCACATGGCGCCGGGCATGGAGATCGACGTCGCCATCCGCGCCCATGACGTGCCGCTGCAGTGGCCGCAGGCGGTGCAGGACGAGATCAGGCACCTGACGGAAGAGGTCCCGAAAACCGCCAGGCGCGGCCGCGTCGACCTGCGGGCAACGCCGCTGGTGACCATCGACGGCGCGGATTCGCGCGACTTCGACGACGCCGTGTTCTGCGAAAAGACGCCGCGCGGCTGGCGTCTGCTGGTGGCGATCGCCGATGTGTGCTGGTACGTCCGGCCCGGCACAGCGCTGGACGCCGAGGCGCAGCTGCGCGGCAATTCGGTCTATTTTCCCGAGCGCGTCATCCCCATGCTGCCGGAGATACTGTCCAACGGTCTCTGTTCGCTCAACCCCGAGGTCGACCGGCTGTGCATGGTCTGCGATCTTTCGGTCAACCGCGAGGGCAAGGTCACCCGCTCGCGCTTTTACGATGCCGTGATGCGCTCGCACGCCCGGTTGACCTACGACGAGGTCGCGCGTTTGCTGGTGGAGGGTGACGGGCGGCCGGGCGAAAGGCACGAGGCGCTGATGCCGATGCTGGAATCCCTGTACGGCCTGTACAAAGTGCTGCGGACGTCGCGCGAGCAGCGCGGCGCCATCGACTTCGAGACCGTGGAAACCCAGATCGTATTCGGCGACGACCGAAAGATCGAACGCATCGTCGCCGTGGAGCGCAACGATGCGCACAAGATCATCGAGGAGTGCATGATCGCCGCCAACGTCTGCGCCGCGCGGTTCCTGACCCGGCACAAGCTGCCGACGCTGTATCGCGTACACGAGGGGCCGAAGCCGGAAAAGCTGGTGGACCTGCGCGAATTCCTCGGCGAACTGGGCCTGTCCCTGGGCGGCGGCGCCAAACCCGAAGCGGCGGACTACGCACGCCTGCTGCAGACGATCCAGCCGCGCCCCGACGCGCACCTGATCCAGACGGTGCTGCTGCGCTCGCTCTCGCAGGCGCGCTACAGCCCCGACAACGTCGGTCATTTCGGCCTCGCCCATCAGGAATATCTGCATTTCACTTCACCCATCCGCCGCTACCCGGACCTGCTGGTGCACCGCGGCATCCGCTATGTACTGAAGAAACAGCAGGCCGAGCAGGAAGAGCGCAAGGCCACCGCGAAGACGCTCGCGGCCGGCGGCGCGGCCCGTTACGAGCACGACCCGATGCAGGCGTTCGGCGACCAGTGTTCGGCCACCGAGCGGCGCGCCGACGAGGCGACCCGCGACGCGGTCGACTGGCTGAAATGCGAGTACATGCTGGACAAGATCGGCGCGGAGTATGACGGCGTGATCAGCGGCGTGACGTTGTTCGGGATTTTTGTGGAACTGAAGGATATTTTCGTCGAGGGGCTGGTCCATGTCACCGCGTTGCACAACGACTATTATCACTTCGACCCGGCGGGACACCGGCTGCTGGGCGAACGCACCGGCCGCATCTACCGCCTGGCCGACGCAGTGCGCGTCAAGGTCGTGCGGGTCGACCTGGACGACCGCAAGATCGATTTCGAACTGGCGGACGGGCGGCCGGAGCGGACGTCCGAGGCCGACGGCCGGAAGCGAACCAAGGGTAAACGAGACAGGAGCAGACGATGAACAGCTTGAGTAAGGGTGTGTTGATAGCAGTCATGCTGGGATTGGCCGCCTGCGCCACCGACGATCCGAACCGGCGCACCAAGACAGGCGCCGCCGTCGGTGCCGTCGCCGGCGCGGTCCTCGGCAAGCAGGTGAGCGGCGGGCCGAAAGGCGCGCTCACCGGCGCCCTCGTCGGCGCGGTCGCCGGCGGTGCGGTCGGCAACTACATGGACCGCCAGCAGCGGGAAATGGAGGCGGCGCTGGCCGACGAGCAGCAGCGCCACGATCTCGAGATCCAGCGCATGCAGGACCAGAGTCTGAAGATCGACGTCGCCAACGAGGTGTCCTTCGATTTCGATTCGGCGGCGCTGAAGCCGGCGTTTCTGCCGACGCTGGACAAGGTCGCCGGCGTATTGCAGCGCTTCGACCGAAGCGTGGTGCATATCATCGGTTATACCGATTCCACCGGCACCGCCGTGTACAACCAGGTGCTGTCGGAGCGCCGTGCGCGCAGTGTTGCCGGCTATCTCGGTGCACACGGCGTCGATCCGGGCCGGCTGCAGACCGAGGGCCGCGGCGAAAACGAACCGCGCGCCACCAACGCGACCGAGGCGGGGCGCCAGTTGAACCGGCGCGTGGAGATACTGATCAAGCCGGTGGTCGAGGGCGACGAACCGCGCGCCTACGAACCGAATCCCTACTGACGGGGCGCCGGCGTTGAGCGGCGCGCAACGCGTGTTCGGCTTGCACGCGGTCGAAAGCCTGCTGCGGCGCGATCCGTCCCGGGTCGGCGTACTGCTGGCCCTGGACGGGCGCGACGATGTGCGCATGCAGACCCTGCTGGAACTCGCCGCACAGGCCAACGTGCCGGTGCGGCGCGTTTCACGCGGCGAGCTGGACGAGCGTGCGCCGGGCGTCAGCCACCAGGGTGTGGTCGCCGAAGTGGGCGTGGCGCCCGGTCTGGGCGAAAAGGACCTGCCGGCGTTCCTCGACGCGCTGCACGAGCCGCCGTTCATCCTGATACTCGACAACGTGCAGGACCCGCACAATCTCGGCGCCTGCCTGCGCAGCGCCGACGCCGCCGGCGTCAATCTGGTCATCGTGCCGCGCGACAAATCGGCGCCGCTCAACGGCGCGGCGCGCAAAGTGGCCTGCGGTGCGGCGGACACCCTGCCGCTGGTGCGGGTCACCAACCTGGCCCGCGCCATGAAGACGCTGCGCGATCGCGGCATCTGGATTTACGGCGCCGCCGGCGAGGCCGATCAGACGATCTACCAGACCGAACTGGCGGGTCCGCTGGCGCTGGTGCTGGGCGGCGAGGGCAGGGGGCTGCGGCGGTTGACGCGCGAACAGTGCGACGGTCTGGTCGCGATTCCGCTGGCCGGGTCGGTCGGCAGTCTCAACGTCTCGGTCGCCGCCGGCATCTGTCTGTTCGAAGCGCGGCGCCAGCGTTCGGGTTGAACCGCCGGCCGACGCAGTCCGGCTGTCGCGGGCGCTGTGCCGCCCCCTGCGGGTCGCGTGGACGTCGCGTCGTGACCTCTTGGGCATTGCCTATTGAGACTTGCCTGAATGGTTGACAAGTTTGGCCATCATCACGACAAAGGCGGATCGTCTGTCACACATAGTTGCAAGTCTCAATAATCGAGCCTGTCAGGCGATCATGTGAGGCTCAATACAACACCTAGTGGACGCCGCCGGAACAGCCGGTACAATTACCCAATCGCCAGCCGATAGAATCCCCCTCATGGACTTCATTCTCCTGCTCAAAGCGGTCGTGCTCGGTATTGTCGAGGGACTGACCGAATTTCTGCCGATCTCCTCGACCGGTCATCTGATCATAGCCGGCGACCTGCTCGATTTCACGGGCGACCGCGCAGAGACGTTCGAGGTGTTCATCCAGCTCGGCGCGATACTCGCCGTGCTCTGGATGTACCGGGCCAAGGCCATGAGCGTGCTGGGTCATCTGAACAGGGCGCCGGCCCAGCGGTTCACCTTCAATCTCATCATCGCGTTCATACCCGCCGGGATCGCGGGTCTTCTGCTGCACGGGTATATCAAGACCTATCTGTTCAATCCGCTCACGGTTGCCGGGGCGCTGATCGTCGGCGGATTTGTGATGCTGCTGATCGAACGCTACGCGCCCGCGCCGCGCGTGACCGAAGTCGATGACATGCGGACGTCCGACGCCTTCAAGGTCGGATTGGCCCAGGTGCTCGCACTGTTTCCCGGTGTATCGCGCGCGGGTGCGACCATCATGGGCGGTCTGGTCGCCGGGCTGTCGCGCACCGCGGCGACCGAGTTTTCGTTCTTTCTCGCCATACCGACGATGTTCGCGGCGACGCTCTACGACCTCTACAAGAGCGCCGGCTTCCTCGTGCTGTCCGACGCGCCGCTGTTCGCGGTCGGGTTCGTCGTCTCGTTCATCTCGGCGCTGATCGTCATCCGGCTGTTTCTGGGCTACGTCGCGCACCACAAGTTCGCGGTCTTTGCCTGGTACCGCATCGCGTTCGGCATCCTGGCGCTGTGGTATTTCCTCTAGTCGCCGTGTTCGCAATGCCGACGCTTGGTGACGTTTGCCAGGGTGACAGGTTGCCGGCGCGGAACGGACCGCCCAGGTGTGTCGGCGCCGCTGCACCGTTCTTCTCCAATTATTGGTGCTTGCATAAATGCGTGACAGACGATCCACCTTTGCCGTCATCGCGGCCTGCGCCGGAATGACGGTCAAACTTGTCAACCATTAATGCAAGCCTCAATAATCAAGTGGTTGTTGCGCTTCCGGAAATCCGGAGCCTGACCGGTCCTGGACCCTGTGTCGGTGTGGCGCCGCGTGCCTGCCACAGGGTTGCGCCGGTGTCCGGATGCCCGGTTATTGCGCCGCCGTGCGGCTCTGGGCTACACTACGCGACTTTTCGGCAAGCGCCGAAATCTCCTTGCTTTCCGCTTCGCGTGGAAAGCTGCATAAACCGTAAGGAGTGACAATGCGTCATTACGAAATCGTGTTCCTGGTCCACCCGGACCAGAGCGAGCAGGTGCCCGGCATGATCGAACGCTACCGCGCTGCGATCGAGGCCGACGGCGGCAGGATTCACCGCCTCGAGGATTGGGGGCGCCGTCAGCTCGCCTACCCCATACAGAAACTGGCGAAAGCCCACTACGTACTGATGAACATCGAGTGCAGCAACGCGGTGCTCAACGAACTGCAGAGCGCCTTCCGCTTCAACGACGCGGTGTTGCGCAACCTCATCATTGCCCGTGACGAAGCGATCACCGACGTCTCGCTGCTGGCCAAGCGCGGCGACGAGCGCGACACGCGCGACGACAGCGACGAAGCGCCTGCTCGCGCCGCCGAGTCTGAAGGCGAGGAAGTCAGCGGCGCAAGCGCCGACTGAACGCCCGGATTAATAACGCTATCTGATTGGGAGGAACAGCAATGTCCCGTTTTTTCCGCCGTCGCAAGTTCTGCCGCTTTACCGCGGAGGGTGTCAAGGAAATCGACTACAAAGACATCGCGACATTGAAGAACTACGTCAGCGAAACCGGCAAGATCGTGCCCAGCCGGATTACCGGTACCAAAGCCAGGTATCAGCGCCAGTTGTCGACCGCGATCAAACGCGCGCGTTTCCTGGCCCTGTTGCCCTACTGCGATTCGCACAAGGGCTGAGCCCGATTTCCCGGCGGCGTTCCCGGCAGGCCGGCGCGGGCAGGCCGCCGGTATCGGACCGGCGAACGGGCGGCCGTTTTCCTAATCGCCGTACTGATCCGAACCCGGCCGAGGTGCGCCGCGCCGTTGCCGGCCGCCGCGAATCGCGTCGGGTGACGCGGCAGTCGCCCGGATTCTGACTGATGGGTGCGATGCGTTCGTTTGCGCGGTTCATCCTGGCGGGACCTTTCACGGCCATCCTCGTCACGGTGGCGACTGCCGTGATCGGGATGCTGGCTCCGCCGCTGACGTTCGTCATCCTGTACGCAAGCGGCGCGGCGCTGGCGCTTTACAGCCTCGACAAGGGCGCGCAGACCGGCGCCCTGGTCATGGGCGGCGCTACCGTGACGCTCGCGCTGCTGTCCGGCGCGCTGGGCGGCAGCGCTGCGCCGGCGGTGATCATGCTGGTGCTGTGGTTCCCGGTCTGGTTCGCCGCCTGGCTGCTGCGTGGCAGTCGCTCGCTGGCGTGGACGCTGCTGGGGTCCACCGCCTTGATGGCCCTGGCGATTCTGGTCCTGTTTCTGGCGTTCGGCGACCCGACGGACTGGTGGCGCACCCAGTTGCAGGCGATGGTCGACCAGCTTGCCGAATTGCCGGAACTGCGGGGCCAGACCGCGCACCTCCAGCCGCTGGTCGAGCGGCTGGCGGGTGCGATGACGGGGCTGCTGGCCAGCGGATTGTTGCTGGCGACCCTGTCCAGTCTGTTGCTGGGGCGCTGGTGGCAATCGCTGGTGGTGCATCCCGGCGGTCTGCGCCAGGAGTTCTACGCGCTGAGGCTGGGCCAGGCGGTGTCCGTGGTGGTGCTGGTTCTGCTGGGCGCAGCGGGGCTGGGCGGTGGCCTCTTGGGCGCGCTGGTCGAGCAATGGCTGCTGCTGCTGGTGGTGCCGTTCATGGTGGTCGGGCTGGCGGTTATCCATGCGCTGGCCGCGGCGAAGCACTGGAAGCGCGTTTGGCTGGTGGTGTTGTATGTTCTGATGAGCCTGTTGCCCCAGGTTCTGATGCTGGTGGCGGCGGTCGGATGGCTGGATCCCTGGACGGATCCGCGCAGACGATTGCAGCAGAGTTAACGGGCGACGCGAAGCCGATTCCCGCGAAGGGTGGGCGCAGTCGCGTCGATCACTACGAATCCTTGGCAGGGGGTTTTGCAATGGAAGTCATATTGCTGGAAAAGGTAACCAATCTGGGCAACCTGGGCGACCGGGTGAAAGTCAGGGCCGGTTACGGGCGCAACTATCTCATTCCGTCCGGAAAGGCGACGCCGGCGACCGAGGAGCAGATCAGATTGTTCGAAGAACGCCGCGCCGCACTGGAGCAGGCGGCGGCGGGAGCGCTGGGAATCGCGCAGGCACGCGCCGAAACACTCGCGGGCATGGTGGTCACCGTGCGCTCCAAGGCGGGCGAAGAAGGCAAGCTGTTCGGTTCCGTCGGCACCTCCGATATCGCCGAGGCCATCACGGCGAAGGGCATCGAGGTCAAGCGTTCCGAGGTGCGCCTGCCCGAGGGTTCGTTCCGACAGACGGGCGAGTATGTCGTCGAGCTGCAGCTGCATTCGGACGTCAACGTCGAAATCACCCTGGTGATCGAGCCCGAGTAAGACGCGTGGCGCGAATCCCGCCCGGCAGCGGGTTGCCGGTTGCTGCGATCGGTGCCGTGCGCGGGGCCGTCGCCGGCCCCGGCAATCGGGGTCCGGCACCGATGTGAAATCCGCAGTTCAGGGACCACGGTCAGCGTCGAGGCAAACATCTGTCTTGCCGCCCGAACAGGAACGATGCATTCAACAGGCTGTCGAAAACGTTCATGCGACAGGCCCGGCGTCGAAAGCCGGCTCACACTGCTCATGGACTGCGTGTACACTGCGCTCTTCGCCGGTTCTCGCCTTGTCTCGCACTCGCCTGAACGCCTTTCAACGGCCTTAAGGGGCCTCGGATCAAGCCGTCATGCCGGCGAAGGCCGGCATCCAGCGCATTGGAGCGAATGGATTAACCGCTTTGCTCAAGCTTCGGGCCGCGCTGCGTGCGTTCGACGCGCGGCGCGCTCTTGTCCGGCCTTGGCGGGAACGACCGCTCAGGGATTGATCAGAAACTGCTTAAGGTCCGCAAATTGCGTGCTTGAGCCGGTCGCCCCGGCTCCAGTATGCTTCGCCCATCCCCGTCATCATCGCTGGATCTCTTGGAGAACGGATGTCTGAGCCTGTGCAATCCCTGACGCCTCTCGGTTATGACGGGGACCGCCTGAAGGTGCCGCCGCATTCGCTGCAGGCCGAGCAGTCGGTGCTGGGCGGATTGCTGCTCGACAACGAAGCCTGGGACCAGGTCGCCGACGCCCTCACCGAAGAGGATTTCTACCGGCGCGATCATCGGCTGATCTTTCGCGCCATCGGCAATCTGATCGATCACGGCGAGCCCTGCGACGTGGTCACGCTGTCCGAATGGCTGGAAAACCAGCGCAAACTCGACGACGTCGGCGGGCTTGCCTACCTCAGCATGCTGGCCAACGATACGCCGAGCGCGGCCAATATTCGTGCTTACGCGCAGATCGTGCGCGAGAATTCCGTGCTGCGCCAACTGGCCGGCGTCGGCACCGAGATCGCCAACAGCGCCTATGCGCCCGAGGGGCGCCGCTCGCCGGAGCTGCTCGATCACGCCGAACAGTTGGTATTCCGCATCGCCGACGGCGGCAGCAGCCGCGGCAGCGGTTTTCAGAACATCAAGGACCTGCTCGGCAAGGCGGTCGATCGCATCGACATGCTGTTCCACCAGGACAGCCCGCTGACCGGCGTTTCCACCGGCTTCGCCGATCTCGACGAAATGACGGCCGGTCTGCAGCCATCCGACCTCATCATCGTCGCCGGCCGGCCTTCGATGGGCAAGACCACGTTCGCCATGAACATGGCCGAGCACGCGGCGATCAAACACAAGGTCACCACCGCCGTGTTCAGCATGGAAATGCCGGGCGACCAGCTCGCCATGCGCATGATGTCGTCGCTCGGGCGCATCGATCAGCACAAGGTGCGCACCGGCAGGCTGGAGGACGACGACTGGCCGCGGCTGACCTCAGCGGTCAGCATTCTCGCCGAAGCGCCGCTCTACATCGACGACACGCCTGCATTGTCGCCGACGGAATTGCGCGCCCGCGCCCGTCGGCTGAAGCGCGAACGGGGTCTGGGGTTGATCATCATCGACTATCTGCAGCTCATGCAGGTGCCGGGCGGCGGCGAGAACCGGACCAACGAAATCTCGGAGATATCGCGCAATCTGAAAGCGCTGGCGAAGGAGCTGGCGGTGCCGGTGATTGCGCTGTCGCAGCTCAATCGCAGCCTCGAACAGCGGCCGAACAAGCGTCCTGTCATGTCCGACCTGCGCGAGTCGGGCGCCATCGAGCAGGACGCCGACGTCATCATCTTCATCTATCGCGACGAAGTCTACAACGAGGAAAGCCCTGACAAGGGCACCGCCGAGATCATCATCGGCAAGCAGCGCAACGGCCCGATCGGCATGCGCCGCCTGACGTTCCTCGGCCAGCACACACGTTTCGAGAATTTCACCGCCATGTCCTTCCAGGACGAGGCTTATGAATGACGCGACCCGTTCGGGCGCGCGTCGATCTGCAGGCGCTTGGCGACAATCTTTCCCTGGCGCGGCAACTGGCGCCCGCCAGCCGCGTCATGGCCGTCGTCAAGGCCGACGCCTACGGTCACGGCCTGGTGCCGGCAGTCCGTGCATTGGATCAGGCCGATGCCTTCGCGGTGGTCTCTCTCGACGAAGCCGCGCGGCTGCGGGAGGCCGGCATCGACAAACCCGTGACCCTGCTGGAGGGGTTGTACGGCGCCGACGAAGTCGCTGACGCCGTGGCATTGAATCTCGGCCTCGTGGTGCACTGCGAGGAGCAGTTACAGTGGCTGGAAGGGGCGGACGTTGTGCACCGGATGCCTCTGTGGATCAAGTTCGACACCGGCATGCACAGGCTGGGTTTCCCGCCCGCCCGCGCCGGCGAGATCTATGTGCGGCTCATGGAGCGCGCGGTGCCCGCGCACAATCTCGGCTGGATGTCGCACTTCGCCTGCGCCGACGAGCCGCGCCGGCCGGAGACGGCGTGCCAGGCCGCAAGGTTCCTCGCGGCGGTGGAGAGCCTGCCGGGCGCGAAATCGCTGGCCAACTCGGCGGCGCTGATGTCGAGATCGGACAGCCAGCTCGACTGGGTGCGGCCGGGCATCATGCTCTACGGCGGCAATCCGATGGCCTCGACTGCGGATTGTGCGCATCCGCTCAGCGCGGTCATGACGCTGGAGACGCGTTTGATTGCAGTGAATCGCTGCTTGGTCGGCGACGCGGTGGGTTACGGCGGCGCCTATGTGTGTCCGCGGGACATGAGCGTCGGCGTGGCGGCCGTCGGGTACGGCGACGGTTATCCGCGTCACGCGCCGCAGGGTACGCCGGTGCTGGTCAACGGCAGGCGCTGTCCGCTGATCGGACGCGTGTCCATGGACATGATTACCCTCGATCTGGCCGCTGCGCCGGAGGCGCGGGTGGGTGATCCGGTGGTCCTGTGGGGCCGGGGATTGCCGATCGACGAGATCGCGAAGCACGCCGGCACCGTCGGTTATGAACTGATGTGCGGCGTCACCGCGCGTGTGCCGAGGTGTTACGACTGATGGCGAAGACCAAAATGCTCTATTGCTGCACGACCTGCGGCGCACAGGCGTCGAAGTGGGCCGGGCAGTGTTCCGAATGCGGCGCCTGGAACAGTCTGACCGAAACCCTTGCGGTCGTCGACGGCAGCGCACGCGGCAGGCGGTTCGGCGGTTACGCGGGCGCGGCCGCTTCGCGTGTGCAGAAGCTGGCCGACGTGCGGCCGGGCCGCGAAGCGCGGGTCGCGCTGGGCATCGATGAACTCGATCGCGTGCTCGGCGGCGGCCTGGTTGCCGGTTCCGTGATTCTGATCGGCGGCGATCCGGGCATCGGCAAATCGACCCTGCTGCTGCAGGCGCTGGCACTGGCTTCCGGCGCGCTGCGTGCGCTCTACGTCACCGGCGAGGAATCGCCGGAACAGGTATCGCTGCGGGCGCAGCGCCTCGGCATCCAGGCCGGCGATCTGCGTTTGCTGGCGGAGACCTCGGTCGAGGCCATCCTCGAGATTGCGGGCAAGGAAGCGCCGCAGGTGGTCGTGCTCGATTCCATCCAGACGCTGTACACCGATCTGTTGCAGTCGGCGCCCGGGTCGGTTGCGCAGGTGCGCGAAACCGCGGCGCAGCTCGTGCGCTTTGCCAAGCAGACCGGAACCTCTTTGTTCCTGGTCGGCCACGTGACCAAGGAAGGCACACTGGCCGGTCCGCGCGTGCTGGAGCACATGGTCGACACGGTGCTCTATTTCGAAGGCGATCCGGGCGGACGCTATCGCGTCATCCGCGCCATCAAGAACCGGTACGGCGCGGTGAACGAACTCGGCGTGTTCGCCATGACCGACAAGGGACTGAAGGAGGTGCGCAATCCTTCGTCGATTTTTCTGTCTCGCCACGAACAGCCGGTGCCGGGCAGCGTGATCATGGTCACCATGGAAGGCACGCGCCCGCTGCTGGTCGAAGTGCAGGCGCTGGTCGACGGCAGCCCGTTGTCCACTCCGCGCCGCGTAACCCTGGGGCTTGAGCAGAACCGGCTCGCCATGCTGCTTGCCGTGCAGCACCGCCACGGCGGCATTCTCATGAGCGACCAGGACGTTTTCGTCAATGTTGTGGGCGGCGTGCGCGTGAGCGAAACGGCAGCCGACCTGCCCGTACTGCTCGCCGCCTTGTCCAGTTTCCGCAACCGGCCTCTGCCGACGGATCTGGTCGTGTTTGGTGAAGTGGGTCTCGCCGGCGAGATACGCCCGGTGCCCAACGGTCAGGATCGCTTGCGTGAAGCGGCCAAGCTCGGATTTACGCAGGCTATCGTACCGGCCGCAAACGCGCCGCGCGGTGTGATCGACGGACTGCGGGTCCATCCGGTGTCGCGGCTCGCTGAAGCCGTGGATGCGGTCGCTGCGCTGGCTGATTGAAGTCGGGCTCCGCTCGCAGGGCATCGTGGCGGGTGGACCGGCGGCCCCGCGTGGTCGCCGTCCGCCGACGACAGGGCGGTTCGTTGATCGGGGTTGATGAAAATCAACCCGCGCAATTGACGGAAGGCTATATTAGTTACAATGAAGCCCGTAAATGAAGCTCAGGCTTCAACGCCCTGGTTGAGCGGGCGGGGCGGGTGGATGCATTTGGAGGCAAGGTATGACCGACGCGAAAGTGTGCGAACTCATCAAACAAACGTCATTCGCGGACAATCTGACGATCGACCAGTGCGGCGTATTGGCCGACCTGGCCGGCACGCGGGTGCTGGAGGACGGGCAGACCCTGATCGAAGAAGGGCGCGTCGACGAGACGCTGCATATCATCGCGAGCGGACGGCTTGCGGTGGAGCGCAACGCAGGCGCCGGCGCGCCGGTTATCCTGCACATACTCAGAGACGGCGATCTCGCCGGGGAACTGGGCTTCGTCGACGGCACCGAACACACCGCGACACTGCGCGCCATCGGCCGCACGGTGGTGTTGAGCATCGCGCGGCGGGACCTCGAATCGTTGCTCGGCACCCGGCCGGAGATCGTCTACGGCGTGATGTGCGGCATCGTTCGCACGGTGCACCGTATACTGCGACAAATGAATCTGCAGTGCGTTGAATTGAATAACTATATCAGCAAGACCCACGGGCGCTATTGAATGTTTTGCGGCCGTTTGGCCCAACCGGCGGGCATTTCGTCTGCCACTTGGGCTACTATTAGAACAAGATTATCGAGCCGGCTTCCCAGCCCGGCAGGAGGTGCAAAATGAGACGGCTTTATTTCCTGGTGCCCGAAGTCGCCACGGCGCGCAAGATCGTTGACGAGATGTTGCTGGCTAGACTTGAAGTGAAACATATTCATGTCATCGCGCGCGATGGCACCGAACTCGAGGACCTCCCGCAGGCCACCCTTATGCAGAAAAGCGATTTTGTGCCGGCGGTCGAGCGCGGCCTGGCGCTGGGCGGCGCGGCGGGTGTCTTCGCGGGGCTGGCCGCCATGGCACTGCCCGGCATCGTCATCGCGGGCGGCGCGTTGCTGGGCATCGGGCTGGCGGGCGCCGGCATGGGTGCCTGGATCGGCGGCATGATCGGGCTGGATGTCCAGAATTCGCGCCTCACCCAGTTCGAGGACGAGATCAACGCAGGCGGTATTTTGATGCTGATCGATGTGCCGAAGAATCGTGTCGCGGAGTTCGAGACGCTGGTCAAGAAACATCACCCCGAAGCCGAATTCGAAGGCACGGAGCCGCAAATACCGGCTTTCCCGTAACGGCGTCGAATCAGTCCGGTGTCCGGACGCGGGGTCCGGCTGGTGGTTGCGCTTCCGTACCGCGCTAGTTTGGCACCGGCTGTTTGTCGTCGCTGGGCGGATCGCAGAACGTAGGGTGCTCGGCTCAACCGGCTAGGGTTCTCAATAACTCCGTTTCGACTCCGTAGGTATTGGGCGCGATCCTGGATAGCAGACCGTCACGCTTGAATTCGGCGATGATGCGGCTGGCTGTTTCCGTCGACACGCCGATGATCGATGCTATGTCGTCACGTCTCAGCAATTGTATGTTGCCGCGCCGGTCGGCGCCGATCTCGGTCTGTATCAGCAGCAGATGGGCCAGACGCCGGCGCGCCGGACCGGTGTTCAGCGCGCTGATCCACAGGTCCGCCTGGCCCAGTTCCTGCTGGAGCCGCTGCCGGATCTGCTGGCAGAGATTCGGAAACCTCGCTTCGAGTTCCAGGATCGTGGGTACGGGGATGCGGCAGACGTCCAGCTTGTCCAGCGCGATTGCGGTGTGGCGATACGGAGCGCCGGAATCCAGCAGTTCGAGACCGATCGTCGAACCGAATCCGACCAGGCGCACGATGCGTTCGTCGCCCCCATCGACGCGCGACACCAGTTTGACCAGACCCTGGCGGATTGAATACACCGCGTTGCCGGGCCTTCCCTCCTCGTACAGGGGCACCCCGGCTTCGTACACCAGGTTGTCGATTGGATAGAGTAGTTCGGAGAACGCGGACTCCGGCAATTCCGAAAACAGCATGAGGTAGCGGATGCCGCATCGGGCGCAATTGACGCGTCCTTTCCACTCGGCGTCTACGCAGTAGATCCTGTGGCTGGCTCCTGTTGTCATGTCGCTCTCTCTGTGAGTCCCTTGTCCACTTCCGTGTGGGCTTGTCAGGATTTTCGGTTGCGCGCGCGGAACCGATGTGGGTGGATCGTGGCGCGCTCCGGCCGCCTCGTCAGACCGGTACTTCGCGCTCACCGAATTCCCGCAGACCTGGATCAGGGTTCCGCCAACCCGCCCGCGCACGCTGGCCGTCCACCCGTTCCCGACAGCGTTTTCTGATCGCGACTCGCACCTTACTTTGCCATCGAATCGGGGCACAGGGAAATTTTTTTGTTTCGTTCAGTCGGTGCTTTTGACATTTGTCATTTCAGAGGCTGCTCGGTCCGGGTTCGCCAGTGAAACACGAGGTTTCCGCGCGGCTGACAGCACACTTGCGTGTTCCGCGGGAACAGCCGGGTCGGACGTGAGTATAGGTCTAATAAACAATGGGTTGGCGTTCCGGTCCGATGTCGTCGCACCCCAATGCCGGTACGCTGCCAGGCGACGGCGTTCCTGCCCGGTGGTGTCGCTTTGGGGGAACCCGGATCGCGGCTTCCCCCGATTGGGAATTCTCCGGCAAATTTGTGGCCTTCCGGAGCCCCGGGCCGGTCTGGACAGGCCCCGAAAAACGTGGCGGGGACGCCCGCCGGCGGGCTCGCGGAAATAGGGTATTGTGGCCAAGAAAGAGGGAATATTATGTATAGGAAAGCAGCGGCCGGCCTTATCGAAAGGGGAGTGGATGATGAGGTGGTGGTGTTGGACCAGCGGACGGGTGAGGTCCATCAGTTGAATCCGGTGGGGTCATGCATCTGGAGAAGTCTGGGCGATGGGACCGCACGCATGAGCTGGTCGAACGAGTGATGGAGGCGTTCGATATAGACGTGCAAACGGCTCAACAGGATGTAGGTCGGTTTCTGGAGGAGCTGCTAGCACGCGGGTTGATAGAAGTGGTTTGACGATTGTTGCAGTACACCAAGAGTGCAAGAGGCGTGGATCATATGTCAGAGCAAAAGAATTCCCGCCGTGATTTTTTGAAGAAATTGGGGTATACGGCTCCCGTAATCTTGACGTTCAAGGCTGCGCCGGCATTTGCCAAGCTGGGGTCGTTGCGTTGCAAGGTGGGGGAAGGTCATGGCAAGCCGGACTTCTTCAACCGTCCGCCGCGCGGGTTGGCCGACAAACTCAAGGGTCGCCATGACTTCAGGCGCTACGGGGGCAATGGCAAGCACGGTAGATAGCGAGTTTGGCAGGGCATAAATCGCCCTGCGATTCTCCGCGTTGAAATCGGAAAAGCCGTGGCGTGAAGCGCCACGGCTTTTCTTTGCAAGTCTGTTGGGTGTTTTCACAGAAGAACAATTCGCCGGTGGATTGCAATCTGCGGTTTCGAATGCTTGACGTCGTCATCGGATTCGATTGCGCGGATGCGTTTCTCGCGTCGGTGCTGCAGGCAAATTTCGGCGCTTTCCGTGTTGATGCTCAACCGGTGGATGTCGCCTACGTTGTCGATCGTGTCGACGAGCGCGGCGGCTGGCGGGTGTGGCGCGGCCGCCGGACCGACGATCCACCAGCGGGGCAGGGCGGGGACCTCTATTCGTTTGTCTACGGCATCGAAAAGGATATAACCCTCGAACTGCAAGGACGCCGAACCGACCTGTATTTCATTCACGCGGCGGCGCTTGAATACCGGCGGCGCGTGATCCTGCTGGTTGCCGAATCGGGCACCGGCAAGTCGACGACGGCCTGGGCGGTGGCGACGCGCGGCTTCGGCTATTTGAGCGATGAGCTGGCGCCGATCGAGCCGCGGTCGCTGATCGTGCATCCTTATCCGCACGCCCTTTGCCTGAAGTCGCGACCGCCGGCTCCTTACGCTTTGCCCGCGGACGTAGTCGAGACCGAACACACGCTGCACGTGCCGGCCGACAGCATGCATGGCGTCGTGCGAACCGGTCCCGGGCCGATGGGCGCCATTTTCTTTTTGACGCGTAAACCGGACAGCGTGGAACCGACGGTCAGGCCGCTGTCGTCCGCGGAGTCCGGTGCGCGGCTCTATGCCAATACACTCAACGCGCTGGCGCACAGCGGGTTTGGACTGGACGCGGCGTTGCGGATCACCGCCAGCGTGCCGGCTTTTCTGCTCGACATCGGCGAGCTGCGCGCGACCTGCGAGTTGATCGAGCGGGTGCTGGCCGAAGCCTTGCCCAAGACCTGAGCCTTTATGCGTTCAGTCGGGCTGTTCCAGGCCCCTGGACAGACTTCTGCGCAGGCAGTGTGCAAGAAACATGACCGGCCGCAGCCAGCGCCAGAAGGGCAGCAGGCGCTCGGTCAGACCCAGCGTGTTGCAGTCGCGCGCTTGCGGGTAGCTGAGTACCCGGACGATGTGTTTTGCCTGATCCCGCGGGCTGTCCAACAGCCTCAGATAGGTGTGGTTGATGCCGATGCAGGGAATCCGGAAGCCGCGCTCTGGCGTGCGCAGCAACCGGTTGGCGAGCCGGTGTGCCGCCGCGAGCGCCGACCGGTGCGACACAACCCGCACCAGCACCCTTTGCGGCAGGGGGGGTTCAATCAGGAGATGTGCCAGCGCCAGCCCCACGGCGAGCATTTTCTCGCAACGACACCCACGGGCCAGATCGAATGCGAGATCCCAGTCAAGGCCCGGGCGCGCTTCGATCAGCCGATCGGCATCGACGACCCACTTGAGCTGGCTCCATCCGTCTTTGGCGCCGTGCGCGCACAGATAGAGCAACTGCATTCGTCCTGCAGAACCCTGACCGTCCGGCCCTGGATATCTGCGGCGACCGATCTGCGCCAGGCCATTTCCGAGGTGACGTTGGCCGGATAGACACGCGGAGACAGGCGCCAGTGGACGTCGACATAGATCAGCCCGTCTCCACTGTTGAGTTCGTACTGATGATAGAAAGCGCGGTAAATGGCGTCCTGGAACGGTGACAGTCCCGTGGCTCCTTCGGCCAGTATTCCGTGCGAATGGACGGGTCGCAGCCCCTGAGCCTCGAGCAGTCGCCTTGTTGTGTCTATATCACGCTCGTGGAGCAGCACATCGATGTCCGCGAACTGTCTCAGCGTGGAGTCTTCGTAGATGGTGGATGCGAGGGTGATGCCCTTGAGCGCGATGAATTCGATGTCGTTTGCCGCAAGCAGGTCGGCCAGCTTGCGGTATTCGGCGAACAGCATGCGGTTGCGAAGCGCCGAAACGCTGAAATGTTCGGGCAGTCGCGCAATGAACTCCGGCGGCGCACCGTCCACGCGAATGTCCTTCAGTGTCCAGTGCACGAGCGGCAGCACACTGTGCACCTCGGCGAGCCAGGACAGATAATCCCAGTGAACACGGTCGGCGGCGAGCCGCTGCAGCACTGCGACCTGATTCCGGTCCGGTCGAGGACGCAGACACGGGAGCAGAAAGCGCTCGGATGCGCGCATGATTTCATCGTCTTGGTTATCGGTCGACACGGCAGCGTATCGTACAGGCAGCCGTTACGCCGGCACAGCAGCCCTTGCCCCGCCCGATCGAACGCTGATCGCGGGCGGCCGCCGGCTCGACGTCGCGGAGTCTGCCGTGCTATTCGTCTTCCGGGGTCAGTTTCAGGGCCGCTGAGTTGATGCAGTAGCGCAGGCCGGTGGGTTCCGGTCCGTCTTCGAACACATGGCCGAGGTGAGCGTCGCACTTGCTGCACAGCACCTCGGTCCGGCGCATGCCGAGGGTCAGGTCTGTCTTTTCCGATACGGCGCTGTCCGATACGGGCTGCCAGTAACTGGGCCAGCCGCTGCCGGAGTCGTACTTTTCCCGCGACGCGAACAGCGGCTGCCCACAGCATACGCAATGGTATATCCCCGGCGTCTTGCAGTCGTGATATTCGCCCGTGAAGGCGCGTTCGGTACCGTGCCGGCGGGTGACCTGGTACTGGTCATCGGTCAGATCCTTACGCCATTCTTCATCCGGTTTGATCACTTTGTCGTTCATGTTCACTCCCCCTGCGGTTTGACCGGACGACGCCGGGTCGGGTAGATGCGCAGTGTCTTTACCAGGTTGTCCTTGGTCTGCAGGATCTCGACCGGATAGCCGTTGAGCAGCAGGCTGGTGCCGGATTCGGGAATGTCTTCCATGTGTTCGAGGACCAGGCCGTTGATCGTTTTCGGCCCTTTCAGCGGCAGTTCGATGTGCAGCGCGCGGTTCAGTTCGCGTACCGATGCGCTTCCGTCGACCAGGAAGCTGCCGTCGTCCTGCGGACGGTAATCCGCGATGCTCGCATAGGGATCGGTGGTGAACTCGCCGACCAGCTCCTCCAGTATGTCTTCGAGCGTGGCCAGGCCCTGGATATCGCCATACTCGTCGACGACCAGACCGATGCGCCTGCGCTGCCGCTGGAAGTTCAATAGCTGGCGGCTCAGCGGTGTGCCTTCCGGTATGAAGTGCGGTTCCCTGACCAGCTTGACCAGTTTGTCCTTGTCGATATCGCCGCTGACCAGGAACGGCAGAATCTTCCGGATGTGCACGAACCCGACGATATTGTCGATGCTCTCGCGGTAGACCGGCAGGCGCGTGTACTGGAAGGACAGGAGCTGTTTGTGTATCGCGCTCCAGTCGTCCTCCAGATCGATGCCCTCGATATCGTTGCGCGGCACCATGATGTCCTCGACCGTGACCTTCTCGAGGTCGAGCACGCTCAACAGCATTTTCTGGTGGCGCTTCGGAATCATGGCGCCGGCTTCCATTACGACGGTGCGCAGTTCCTCCTGGCTGAGCGCCGTGCTGGCGGCACCTTCACGATTGAGTCCGAGCGCGTTGAGAATTCCGTTGGCGACCGCGTTGATGCACCAGACCAGCGGGTAGAAGATCTTGAGCAGCGGCACGTAGACGTAGGCCGATGCAAAGGCGATCCGCTCTGGATTCAGCGCCGCCATGGTTTTCGGCGTGACTTCGCCGAAGATCAGGATGACAATGGTCAGCAGGAAGGCGCCGACGGCGACGCCGGCGTCGCCATACAGGCGCAGCGCGATCAGGGTGGTCAGCGACGTCGCGAGGACATTGACGAAGTTGTTGCCCAGCAGAATCAGTCCGATCAGGCGCTCGGGTCGCTCCAGCAGTTTCTGCGCACGGGCGGCGCCGCTGTGCTTGCCGCGCGCCAGGTGGCGCAGCCGGTAGCGGTTCAGCGTCATCAGGCCGGTTTCGGAGCCGGAGAAAAAGGCGGAGAACAGGATAAGGAAGAACAGCGCCGTGAACAGCGCACTAAGCGGGATAGCGTTCAAGGTCAATACGCCTCACAGACATCATTTCAGCCGATTCTATGCGTTTGCTTCCGGGCTGTCAGTCGCGGTGGCGGGCCGGCTTGCGGGCCGCCGCCCGCCCGCCGCCAGCAGTTGCGCGGACAGGATCGACAGCAGACAGTAACTCAGGAAGTAGTAAAATCCCGGCCCGAAACGGGCGGTGAGCGTGAAAATCTCGTCAGTGCGGCCGGTGGCGTTCGCGGCTAGGTAGGCGACCATGATTGCGACGACAAAGACGTCGGCCATCGACCACTTGCTGAGGGCGTGGCCGATGCCCGCGCCGGCGCCGGCCAGCACGCTGTCGCGCTGCGCGAAACCGTTCACCAGCAGGGCGCCCTTGCCGATCGGTACGACGACACTGAACAGCGCGATCAGAAACGCCACCAGATAATTCCTGGAATCCGCGAGTTCCCGAACCGTCCCGAGGATGCTGCGGGTCTTCTCGTAGGCCTGAATCGACCCCTCGACCCGCACACTGTCCAGGAGCTGGGCCGCTGCCTGACGCAGGAAACCCGGCAGGTCCGGGTAGTTGACGATCATATCCTTGCCGAGCGCCACCATGTCGGCCTTGTCGACCGTGCCGGTGAGCGTGATCATGGGTGCGAGCAGCCCGGGAATCAGCAACGCGTAGGCCGCGAACAGAACGATGAAACCGATTTTCACGCGCATGCGGGCGTCTTCCCGGCGAGCCGCGAGGGTAGTCAAACTCTCTTGAGAATCAATTCCAGCACTATCTTGGTGCCGAAATATGCCAGGAGCAGAAACGCAAAACCGCTGAGCGTCCAGCGCAGCGCAACCCGGCCGCGCCAGCCGTAACGCCAACGTCCCCACAACAGGATACCGAACACGACCCACGCCGAGATCGACAGCACGGTCTTGTGCACCAGGTGCTGGGCGAAAATGTCCTCCAAAAAAAAGATGCCGGTCAGCAGTGCCGCGCTGAGCAGCACAAAACCCGTACCGATCATCTGAAACAGCAGGCGCTCCATGACGGCAAGCGGCGGCAGCGCGCGGATGAATCCGCCGGGGTGGCGGTCGTGCAGATGCTTGTCCTGGACGGCCAGCAGCAGCGCCTGCAGTGCGCCCAGCGCCAGCACGCTGTACGCCAGTATCGAGAACAGAATGTGCAGATCCAGGCGCCAGTTGCCCTCGTTGAGGAGCAGGTTCCGGCCGGGGTAAACGATCAGCAGCGCCAGCGTGGCGGCCGCCGCCGGCAACAGCGGGATGCCCAGGTTCTCCACCGGTTGACTGATTGCGGTCAAGAGCAGCAGCAGCACCGTCAGCAGCGCGACCAGCGACGCGGCGTTGATGAGCCCGAGGTTCAGTCCGTGCAACGTCACCAGCTCCGGGTACAGCGCCACTGCGTGCAGCGCGACGGCGCCGAAGCCCAGCCCCAGCAGCCAGCCGCGGCGGCCGGGGCCCTGCACATCGCCGCGCGCCAGGCGCAGGGTCAGTCCGGCGCTGGTGGCCAGGTACAGGACGATCGCCAGGCTGGCTATCCAGATTGGTTGCATGGATTCGGATCCGGTCAGATTGCCTCGGTAAGTGCAACATGATCGCATAACCCCGGTTTGGCTTGAAGCCCGGGCAACCCGATCCGGTGACCCGGCGCGTCATACCGCTGTCATCTCATGACAGTACCGGGGCGCGGAGTCGCTGAAAACGGCGCGTGTTTCGTGACTCGGGCGGCAAATCGAATGTGAATCCGATCTCACACCCGGCTCGGGCGCGGCGGTTGGCACGGTCCTGGCATCCGACCCGGACAGACAATACGGATTATGGGAAACAGCATGAACGTTAGAGTACTGGGTTGCAGCGGTGGAATCGGTGGACACATGTCGACGACTTCATTGTTGATCGACGAGGATATCCTGATCGACGGCGGGACCGGCATCGGCGAACTGTCCAGGGACGAGATGGCGCGCGTCCGGCATATCTTCGTGACGCATTCGCATCTCGATCACATCGCCGGCATTCCGATGCTGGTCGACAGTATTTTCGACCAGGCGCGCGAGACGATCGTGCTGCACGCCCGACCGGAGACGCTGCAAACTCTGCGGGAAAACATATTCAACTGGCAGGTGTGGCCGGATTTCACGCAATTGCCCGACTACGCACGTCCGGCACTGCGTCTCGAGGCAATGCGGCCCGGTGAGGTGGTCGCGCTCGAGGAACGCCGTATCGAGATGATCGGTGTCAATCATTCGGTGCCCGGCGCCGGGTTCCGCATGCAGAACGGCGGCGGCAGCTTTGCCTTCAGCGGCGATACCACCAGCAACGATGAATTCTGGCAGGCGTTGAACCTCCACGACGATCTGGATCTGCTGATCGTCGAAAGCGCGTTTGCCGACGAGGACATCGAACTCAGCAGGAAGGCGTATCACTACTGCCCCAGCCTGCTGGCCGACGACCTCAAGAAACTGAAGCATAGACCCAGACTCTACATCACGCACCTGAAGCCCGGTTCGGAGACCCAGATCATCGAGCAGTGCCGCCAGCAGATCGACGCTTTCGACGTTGAGCGCCTGTGCGGTGGAGATCGATTCCAGCTATAATCGGCACTTTCCGGACCGGAAGCGTCGGTATGTTCGACAACCTCACTCAACGCCTTTCGCAGACCATCGACCGGCTGCGCGGCCAGGGCCGCCTGACCGAGGACAACATCAAGGACACGCTGCGTGAAGTGCGCATGGCGCTGCTCGAAGCAGATGTCGCGCTTCCGGTCGTCAAGTTGTTCATCGAGAAGGTGCGCGAGCGGGCCGTCGGCCAGGACGTTTTGCGCAGTCTCACGCCGGGCCAGGCCCTGGTCAAGATCGTCAATGAAGAGCTGGTTTCCCTCATGGGGGATGCCTGCGACGAACTCAACCTGAATGCGCAACCGCCGGTGGTGGTCCTGATGGCCGGGTTGCAGGGGTCCGGCAAGACCACCAGTTCGGCGAAGCTCGCCCGCTGGCTGATCGAGCGGCGGAAGAAGCGCGTCATGGTGACCAGTTGCGACGTCTATCGTCCTGCAGCCATCGCCCAGCTCGAAACCCTGGCCGGCCAGGTGGGCGCGACGTTCTATCCCAGTCGGCCCGACCAGGATCCGGTCCGGATTGCGGCCGATGCCCTGGAGGCGGCCCGCAAGCAGTTCATCGACGTGCTGATCGTCGATACTGCGGGGCGGTTGCACATCGACGCGGACATGATGGACGAAATCCAGCGACTCCATCAGTCGATCAAGCCGACGGAAACACTGTTCGTGGTCGACAGCATGACCGGCCAGGATGCCGCCAACACGGCGCGCGCATTCCACGATGCGCTGCCGTTGACCGGCGTGGTACTGACGAAGACCGACGGCGACGCGCGCGGTGGCGCCGCATTGTCGATTCGGGCGATCACCGGCAAGCCGATCAAGTTTCTGGGCGTCGGTGAGAAAACCGAAGCGCTCGAGCCGTTTTACCCGGACCGGGTCGCCTCGCGCATACTGGGCATGGGCGACGTGCTGAGCCTGGTCGAGGAGGCGCACCGCAAGATCGACAAGGACAAAGCGGAGAAGCTCGCCAGGAAGCTTAACAAGGGAAAGAGGTTCGATCTGGAGGACTTTCACGACCAGCTCGAGCAGATGACGGGCATGGGCGGGCTGTCGGGGCTGATCGACAAGCTGCCCGGCATCGGCCAATTGCCGCAGGATGTGAAAAGCCAGGTGAACGATCGCGAACTCCACAAGATGCTGGCGATCATCCGCTCCATGACGCCGCAGGAGAGGCACTTCCCGGACGTCATCAAGGGTTCCCGCAGGCGCCGGATCGCGTCGGGGTCGGGCGTCCAGGTGCAGGACGTCAACCGACTGCTAAAACAGTTCATCCAGATGCAGAAAATGATGAAGAGGATGACCAAGGGTGGTCTGAAGAATATGATGCGCGGCCTGAAAGGGCGTATGCCGCAGGGGTTTCCGTTCTAGTTCGCCCAAAAGAAAAGAGCCCCTGAGGGCTCATGAGCTACAAGCAAGGACTTGCGTTTGTTCCTCCCCCTTGCACCAGCGCTGGTTATCGTTGTTTCTGGTGCATCCTTATTGTTCTTTTATTGTTCTTTTATATTCTTGCGTAAGGTGCCGCGGGCTGCTTCTGCGTCAGCTGGCGGCCGGTTTTACCGCTTGTTGTTTTTTTAGTATCGGTACTGGCCTTATAGCAAAGCATATGCCAATTATTTTTTTGTACAGATATCAGGTGGTTAAAAAAGCAACAACCGACTGGCACCACTTAAGTGTAAATATATTCGTCATTCCGGTGCGGGGCCGTACGGGTTGTTCGTCATATAAACACCTGTAATACAGTATTTTGTTAATATATTGCCGAGGTGGCCTGCCGGCGCCATGCGATGTAAAAGATATCGACAATGGTAAATTGTTCCGGAAACCGCCCTGTGTCACATGGTCGGACTGAGAGCCCTAACAGGCTTCACATTTTGCCAAAATGACGTACAATTCGCCGCTTCCCGCGGGTCGGCCCAATTCTGCGTCGCTACCTGCGATCCGAGTTCCAGTAGAGGAAGAATTCCGATGGTGACGATTCGCTTGTCCCGTGGCGGCGCGAAGAAGCGTCCTTTTTATCATGTTGTGGTCACGGACAGCCGCAACCGTCGCGATGGTCGCTACATCGAACGTGTCGGTTTCTTTAATCCGATTGCCACCGGCGGCGAGGTACGGCTCAACATCGATGTCGAACGGATACAGCATTGGCTGGGCAAGGGTGCGCAGACTTCCGATCGGGTTGCCAAATTGCTCAAGGAGCAGCAGCAGTAGGAACGTCAGACGGGCTGTCGCACCTGATCAGGCTGGGGCGCATCTCGGGTGTTTACGGCGTGCACGGTTGGGTGCGGGTTTTTTCCTACACCGATCCGCGTGAGAACATCGTCGGATACCACGACTGGCACCTGGAACGGAACGGTATTCGTTCCGAGCGGAAGGTCGTGGAGGGCCGAAGTCATGGCAAGGGCGTCGTCGCCAAGCTCGAGGGATGCGAAGATCGCGACGCGGCAATGCGGCTGGTCGGCAGCGAAATATCGATCGATCGCGGTTTGCTGCCGGCGCTCGGCGAGGGTGAATATTACTGGACCGATCTGCAGGGTATGCGGGTGGTCGACCGCCGGGGCGAGCCACTGGGTGTGGTCGATTCCCTGCTCGAAACCGGCGCCAACGATGTGCTGGTGGTCAAAGGGGAGCGCGAACGTCTGATTCCCTTCGTGCCCGGACGGATTGTCTTAAATGTCGATCGTGAAACCGGAGAGATTCTGGTCGACTGGGACAAGGATTTTTAGATCCGATTGCATCGGCGGACGCTATGCGCATCGACGTGGTGACGCTGTTTCCGGAGATGCTCCGGACTCTGACCGATTACGGTATACCGCGCCGCGCGAAAGAGCAGGGTATCGTCGGGCTGCGGACGTGGAATCCGCGGGATTACTGCGCCGGCAAGCACCGCAATGTCGACGACCGTCCGTATGGCGGCGGTCCGGGCATGGTGATGCAGGTGGCGCCCCTGAACGAGGCGATCAAGGCGGCCAGGACCGGAGGTGCGCAAGGCCCCGTGATCTTTCTGAGCCCGCAGGGGCGGCGCCTCGACCAGCAGGCGGTGCGGCAATTTGCAGCGCTGCCGGGGTTCATCTTGCTGGCCGGGCGCTACGAAGGCGTTGACGAGCGGCTGATCGAACGGCACGTCGACGAGGAATGGTCGATCGGCGACTACGTGCTGAGCGGCGGCGAGCCGGCGGCGCTGGTGCTGATCGATGCGGTGATACGGATGCTGCCCGGGGCGCTGGGCGACGCGGCGTCGGCACAGCAGGATTCGTTCATGGACGGCTTGCTGGATTATCCGCACTACACGCGTCCGGAAGAGATCCAGGGCGCGCGCGTGCCGGAGGTGCTGCTTGGCGGCAATCACGCGGATATCGAGCGCTGGCGGATGAAACAGTCACTGGGTCGCACCTGGCAACGGCGCCCGGATCTGCTCAAGCAGATGAAGCTGACCAGGGAACAACGTCGTCTGCTGGATGAGTTCATCGCCGAGCAGACAGGTGAAATCTGACAGACCGAGCCCGGTCATGGGGACGAGAACGATGAGCAACATAATCGAGCAACTTGAAAAAGAACAAATGCAACGCGAGGTTCCCGAATTCGCGCCGGGCGATACCGTCGTGGTTCAGGTCAAGGTGAAGGAAGGCAACCGCGAGCGTCTGCAGGCATTCGAAGGTGTCGTGATCGCCAAGCGCAACCGGGGTCTGAATTCCGCCTTCACGGTGCGCAAGGTGTCGCACGGCGAGGGCGTCGAGCGCGTATTCCAGACGTTCAGTCCGACCGTCGACAGCATCCAGGTCAAGCGGCGCGGCAACGTGCGTCGGGCCAAGCTCTATTTTCTGCGCGATCGTTCCGGCAAGTCGGCCCGCATCAAGGAAAAACTCTAGACGGTGCGGCCGCGCCCGATTTATCGGTGCGCGCGGCCGGCTCGGGCTACGGCGGAAGCGGAGGCCGGCGCGGTACGGCGGATACGGGAAAGCGGCTGGCGACAGCCGCTTTTTTGTGGGGGGCGTTTAGGCGTAAACTTGGTCCCGCCACCTGGAACGGAGCCGCCGCCATGCCTGAACAACCTCTATTCGATGCCACCCTGGACTGGCCGTTCGGCCAGCTTGGAATCGTTATGGCCGGGAACGCCGTGGCCGAAATCCGGTTTCTCGACGGGGGGGCGCGGCCGACCCAGCCCGCTTCGCCGGCGGCCGCCGTTGCGGTCGAGTCGCTCGAGCGCTATATCCGCGACGCCGGCACGCTGCCGGACCTGCCCGTGGGCGGACGGGGAACGCCCTTTCAGAAACGCGTGTGGCGCGAATTGCGCGCAATCCCCCCCGGCGCGGTGCTGAGCTACGGCGACCTGGCCCGTAAGCTGGGCACCAGTCCGCGCGCCATTGGCGGCGCCTGCCGGGCCAACCCCGTACCCTTGCTGGTGCCCTGCCATCGGGTAGTCGCGCGCCGGGGTATCGGCGGGTTCTCCGGCGCGCGCGGCGGCCGTTGGCTGGAGATCAAGCGCTGGCTGCTGGCCCGTGAAGGGGTTGAAATCCGCTGAGTCATCCCCAGAAAACCGGCAGTCAGTCCAACTTCTGATAATGCCAGGGGTGAATCAACCGATGACGGCCGAAGCGAACAAGGAAACTCTCGAATTCCAGACCGAGGTGCGGCAGTTGCTGCGCCTGATGATCCACTCGCTGTATTCCAACAAGGAAATCTTCCTGCGTGAACTGATTTCCAACGCGTCGGATGCCTGCGACAAGCTGCGCTTCGAAGCGTTGCAGAACAGCGATCTCTATCAGGGTGACGGCGATCTGCACGTGCGCGTCAGCATCGACCGGGACAAGCGTACCCTGACGGTCGGCGACAACGGCGTGGGCATGTCGCGTGACGAAGTGATCGACAATATCGGCACCATCGCCAAATCGGGCACGCGCCGCTTTTTCGAGTCGCTGACCGGGGATCAGGCCCGGGACATGGAATTGATCGGACAGTTCGGCGTCGGCTTCTATTCCGCGTTCATCGTCGCGGACAAGGTGACGCTGACCACGCTGCGCGCCGGCGCCGCGCCGGACGGGGCTGTGCGCTGGGAGTCCGCCGGCGAAGGCAGCTACACGCTGGAAAGGGTGGAGAAGCCCGGTCGCGGCACCGAGGTCACGCTGCACCTGCGCGACGGAGAGGGCGAATTTCTGGAGCCCTGGCGCCTGCGTTCGATCGTCACACGCTATTCCGACCATATCTCGCTGCCAATCCAGATGCCGTCGGAGGGCACGGACGCGCAGGACGATTGGGAAACGGTCAACGACGCGTCCGCGTTGTGGAAACGCGCCAGGCGCGATATTTCCGACGACGAATACAAGGCTTTCTACAAGCACGTGGCGCACGACTTCGGCGAGCCGATGGCCTGGACGCACAACCAGGTCGAAGGGACCCAGTCATACACCACGCTGCTGTACATTCCCGAGCGTGCGCCGTTCGACTTGTGGGACCGGGATCGCAGGCACGGCATCAAACTCTATGTGCGTCGGGTCTTCATCATGGACGACGCCGAGCACCTGATACCGCACTATCTGCGGTTCGTGCGCGGGCTGGTCGATTCCGACGATCTGCCGCTGAACGTGTCGCGCGAGATATTGCAGCAGAACCGATTCATCGACATCATCCGCGGCGCTTCGGTGAAGAAGATCCTGGGTCTGCTGGAATCCATGGCGAAGGACGAGCCGGAGAAATACGCGAAGTTCTGGAAGGAATTCGGGGCGGTGATGAAGGAGGGGCCGGCCGAAGATCATGCCAACCGCGAACGCATCGCCAAATTGCTGCGCTTCGCGTCCACCCATACCGGCAGCACCGAACAGAACGTCGGTCTGGAGGACTACCTGGCGCGCGTGCAGGAGGGTCAGGAGAAGATCTATTACATCACCGCCGACAGCCACGCCGCGGCCTCCAACAGCCCGCATCTGGAAATTTTCCGCAAGAAGGGTATCGAAGTCCTGCTCTTGTCCGACCGGGTCGATGAATGGCTGATGGCGCACCTGCACGCGTTCCAAGGGAAATCGCTGGTGTCCATCGCCAGGGGCGAGCTGGACCTCGGCAAGCTCGGTGACCGCGGCGGGAAGGCGGACGATCAGGAGATCGAGGCGACCCATGCGGCGTTCATGGAACGTATCCAGAAAGTGCTGGCGGACAAGGTCACGGAGGTGCGTGCCAGCCACCGATTGACCGAGTCGCCGTCCTGTCTGGTGCTGGGCAGCGGCGAGATGGCGGTGCATGTGCAGAAACTGCTCAAGCAGGCCGGGCACGAGATTCTGGACAGCAAACCGACGCTGGAAGTTAATCTGGATCACGTCCTGATCAAGCGCCTGGAACAGGAGAGCGACGACGCGCGTTTCGCCGACTGGTCGCGCCTGTTGTTCGAGCAGTCGGTGTTGAGCGAGGGCGGCCAGCTTGACGATCCCGCGACGTTCGTGAAGCGGATGAACAATATGCTGGCGGCCTTGTCACAGTAACAGACGCAGCGGCCCGTCGTGGACGATGGAACCGTCAGGGAGGGATCCGGACCAATGCACGCGGCAAGACCGGAACTGAAGCTCACTGTCTTCAGCGATTACATCTGTCCGTTCTGCTATATCGGCGATGCGCGGATCAATCGCCTGCGCGGTGACTATGACCTGAAAGTCAACTGGTGCTTCCTGGAAATCCATCCCGAAACGCCGGCCGAGGGTCAGCCGGTCACGGAACTGGGTTACGAACGCGAAACCTGGGCCCGGATGATGGCAACCCTGCGCCGCATGGCTGACGAGGAGGGTCTGGCGTTGCGCGAACAGGATTTTACCACCGGTTCCCGTTCGGCCCTGCTGCTGGCAGAGGCCGCGAAGCGCGACGATCCGGTGGTGTTCCATCGCCTGCACGACGAATTGTTCAGGCGATATTTCGTATACGGCGACAATATCGGCGACCGCGATGTTCTGCGCGCCATCGGCGAACGCTGCGGCATGTCGGACGCGCTGATCGAGCGGGCCTGGACCGATACGCGCTACAGGAACTGGCTGGGACAGTACCGCGCCGCTGCGCGCGATCTCGATGTCAAGGCGACGCCCACCCTCTTCATCGGTCATCAGCGAATCGACGGCGCTCAGCCGTTCGCACTCATCAGGCAGGCGGCGCGAAACGCGGCCTGATTCCGCCGCGACTGCTGCCGTCGCGCCACTCGCGGGTTCAACCGGGCCTTGCATCTGCCGATGACTGCACGTCCGGAAACCCGTTTTGGGAGCGGGCGCGTCCATCGAGCGAAAGTCGGGAAACTCAATGAAATTCAGATATTTTGTCGCTACGGGCTGCTTTCTTGTCCTGTCCTGCGCGCGCGCGGCGGAAACAATCACGGTCGAACAGATCCGGCAACTGATGGCTGCCACCGACACGGCTGCCATGACGCGCGACACGGCGGCAATCGGCGCGCACCTGAGCCCTACGTTCGCCGAGAGCATCGACGTGTCGAACGAGCACTGGACCTACACGTTCACGCTCGACCGGGATGGCTATCTGAGCATGATCGAGGAAGGCTGGAAGAAGCTCGATGACTATAAATACAAGCGGGAAGATACGACAATCAATGTCGCCGCTGACGGATTGAGCGCGGAATCGCGCTCGACCATCACGGAGGAAACCCGTACCGGCGACCGGCGAAGCGTCAGTCGAATCCGTGAGTACGCTGAGTACGCCGTGGAAAATGGAAAACCGGTGATCACAACCATCGAAAGCTTCGATCTCGTGCCCGGCCCAGTCGCCCCGGGCGACACCGACTTCTGACACCACGCGGACGATCTGAGGTCCGGCCCGGCCGTTGTGCACGCCGGGCGCGGTTGTTCCCAAGACCCGACCGCACCTGCTATCTTAGTTTCCGTGGACAATCCGGTGCGCATCGACAAATGGCTATGGGCCGCCCGCTTTTACAAGACCCGCGCGCTTGCGGCGGAAGCCGTCAGCGGCGGCCGCGTATGGCTCAACGGTGTGCGTACCAAGCCCGCCAGGGCGCTGAAGATCGGCGATCGTCTTGAAATCAACAAGGATGGGTACACCTACGTCATCGACGTGTGCGAGTTGTCGGGCAGACGCGGTCCGGCCGCGGTTGCGCAGTCCCTCTATTCGGAATTGCAGGAGAGCATCGACCGGCGCGAGCGGCAGCGTGAGCACCACCGGATGGCGGCGGCGGTGGCCCCGCACCCGATGCGGCGCCCCGACAAGCGGGCGCGGCGAATACTGCGGGAAACGAAACTGAAGAATCAGGGGGAATGAGATGGCGCGACCGGAGACGCCTTTGTTGACCGTGGACATTATCATCGAAATGGTCGATCGCCCACGGCAGACCGTTGTGCTGATCGAACGCGCTCACGAGCCGCTGGGCTGGGCGCTGCCCGGCGGTTTTGTCGACATCGGCGAAAGTCTCGAACAGGCGGCCGTCCGCGAGGCGCGCGAGGAGACCGGCCTGGACATCGAACTGGTTGACCTGCTGGGATGTTATTCGAATCCGGAACGCGATGCACGCGGTCACACCGCCAGCGCCGTGTTCATCGCTCAGGCCCGCGGCGAGCCGAAGGCGCAAGACGACGCAAAGAGCACGGGTCTGTTCGACCCGGATCATTGCCCTCCGCTGGTCTTCGACCATGCACTGATCATGAAGGACTACCGCCGCTATCGGCGTACCGGGGCCAGGACGCCTCTGCGCTACGAACCACGCACCTGAGAGTCCCGGCAGGCCTCGCGCCTGCACACCGTCGGCGGAACTCAGGATTCCAAGCGGGCGGCCAGCGGCCTGAACTGCAGTGCGTAGAACATCTCCAGATAGCGCCCGGTTTCGGCGCGGTCCAGATCGCTCACGTACTTCCAGAAACCGTAAATCCTGGACAGCGTCATCATCTTCTCGGCATAGCGCTGCCAGGTATAGCGTGCCGCGACCCGGTTCAATCCGCCGTCCGAGATCCGCTGCCAGTAGCTTGCGTCCTTCGCGCAGCGGGTGAAGAATTCGGCCATGCGGTCGGCGGCGACAGCGCCATGGTTCGGGTCGATGTGAAAGCCCGACACGCCATCCTCGATGATTTCCAGCGGTCCGCCGAAACAGGTCGCGAACGTTGGCAGACCGGAACTCATGGCCTCGATGACCGTCAGGCCGAAGGCCTCGAACAGCGCCGGCTGGACGAACGCACCGCGCCCGTCGGCGACGAAGCGGTACAGTTCGCCGGCCAGCGACTTGTCCAGGTGCTTGCCGAGCCAGCGCACCTGGCCGTCGAGAGCGTGCTGGTTCATCAGGTCGTGCATTTTTTCGATCTGAGCGCGTTCCTCCATGTCGCCTGACTTGTCGGGGTTGACGTGTCCCGAGATCACCAGGAGGTTGGCCTGTTGGCGCAGCGCCGGACATTGGGCGTACCACTCGACCAGCCCCGTGATATTTTTTATCTTGTCCATGCGCGCCATGGTGAACAGCAGCGGTTTGTCCCTGTTCTGAAGCACACCGCGAATGTCTTCCGCAGTCTGTTCGCCAAACGCCAGGCTCTCGATGGTGTCGTCGAAGTGGCGCAGGCGGCGCGGCGCATCGGAGTACGGAAAATAGACGTTGGAGTCGGCGCCGGGCGAGACGATGTTGAACTTGGTGTCGAATACATCGATTCCGTTCACGACACGATAGAGGCCGGGCATCGTAAAAGTGGCGTGCGCCTCGTACTGGCCCAGGGTGTCTTCGGTGCCGGCAATCTCCTGGTAGGTGCTGGTGATTATAAAATCGGCCGCGTTCATGGCGATCAGATCCGCGGTGAACTGACAGGAGAAGTGATAGTGCGGCTCGTTGTCCCGCCAGAACAGGTCCGAATAAAGATATTTGGTCTTTTCCAGTGCGTGGGCGATGTTGCACTGCGTGACGCCCAGCCGCCGCGAGATCAGTGAGGCGACCAGATTGCCGTCGGAATAGTTGCCGATGATCAGGTCCGGGCGACCGCCGAGTTCGGCCATCAGCTCGCGTTCGACCTCCGTGGCGAAGCGCTCCAGATACGGCCAAATCTCGAAGCGGGAAATCCAGTGCGGGACGACTTCGCCGGTGTCGTTGCGGAACGGCACGCGCAGTATACGGGCGTGTTCGGTGCCGGCTATCGGCTCGATGCGCTGGTCGCAGGTGGTGCCGTCGGATTGAGGAATCAGCCGTGAAATGACCAGAATCTGCGGCTCGATGGTAATTCCCTGTTCATACAGACGCTGCCGCATTTCCCGTTCGAGCGATCGCACCTGGTCGAGTATGTAAACGACCTGGCCCCCGGTGTCCGGGCGCCCGAGCACGTTCGACTGGCCAAAGTAGCCGTGCGGGGACAGGATAGCCAGCGAAAAGATCATCGGTACGCGTCCGAGAAAATGTTCGAGCGCCCCCGGCGAGGGCGCCTCCAGTATATCCAGCAGCAGGCGCATCGATTCGCGCACGCGCGCCACGCTGTTGCCCCAACCCGGTTCGAATCCAAGCAACCGCAACTCGTGCGCGATCATTTCCCACGACTTGTCCTGGTCGCGGCGCTTGAGCAGGTCCTCCGCCGAGCGCAGTGCCTGGCGCAACCGCGGCACGTCGTCGATATAGCCGTTGATCATCAACTGCTGGTCGCGGTACTTGTGCACGCGCAGAAAATTCAGCAGCAGCCGGTCGCCCTTGCCCAGATCCTGGAACAGACGGCTCGACAGGTGCCGATTCAGAAACTCGACGCCGCGTCCGATCGAGGCCGATTCGCGGAGTTTGTAGAACTCGCGCGAAAAAGGCGCCATGTCGACTTCCAGCAGCCATTCGTCGCCGGTTTCGCCCGTCGCCAGCCGTTCCTTGAAGGCGAGAAATTCCGCCGTCGGCGCCGCCTGGCTGTCGAGTGTCTCGATATGGGTGCGTACGAAAACCCAGCGGCCGATGCGGGGACGCAATGCAAAATAGATCCATGCCGCATCCATCGCCGCCTCCTGACAGCTTTCCACCAGCAGACTGACGGGGCTTTCGCGCAGATTCCCGGTCGTGTCGGTCGAACAGGCGTTCTCGAAGCTGTCCTGGATGTCGCTGCGCAGGAAGAAAGGTCGATTCTGCGAACGCAGTTCATGAAGTAGATGACCGAGTTCGTTACGGCTTGCGCTCAGGTCGATATCGGCTATGGACGGCACGTCGCTATGGCCTTTCATGTATTCGCGATCTCCCAGCGTTGCAGAAATGGTCGATAAAACGCCCGGTCTTGCACGGTTGCGCCGCGCACCCGGACCAGTGCGGACGCAAATTCCTGCGCGCGCGCGCCGATCGTGTCGAGCGGCCAGGCGTGCAGCAATCCGAGTATGAAGGCGCTGGCAAAGGCATCGCCCGCGCCGACGGTGTCGACGACCTCTGCCGGCGTCGGTTCGACGCGTATTGTGCCGGCGTCCCGGGTCAGGATCTCGGCGCCCTGGGCGCCGCGCGTGACGATCAGCACTTCGATGCCCGGGTGGCTGAACAATGCCTCGATCTGCTGCTGGACAACCTTGTCGTGTCCGGCAACCTGGCTCAGTTCATCCGCATTCAGCTTGACCCAACGCGCGCCAGCCAGCAGGTCCGCGACCGTCCGCTGATTCCACCAGGGCGGACGCAGATTGATATCCACGAATACAGGGGCGGCATGGCGTTGCTTCAGCGCCGACAGGGCGTCCGCCGAATCGGCTTGCCGCAACGCCAGAGTTCCGTGGTAGATCAGCGAGGGTTGCAGCGGCGGCATGGCGCCGGGATCGATATGATCGTAGGCGCGGTCGGCGACGATGTCGTAGTGCGGTTCGCCGCCTTCGAAGGACACATCCACGCTGCCGGTGGGGTGTTGTGAATCCATTTGAAGGCCGGCGGTGGCCATGCCCCACTCGCGCATGGCGTCGCGTATGCGGCGGCCGAGGGGGTCGTTGCCAACGCGGCTGATAAGAAGGGGTGACTGGCCGAACGCGTTGAGGTGCCAGGCGACATTGAAGGGGGCTCCGCCCAGCACGACACTGCCGTCCGGAAACCGGTCGAACAGGACTTCGCCGAAAATCACGGATTGTTCGTGTCGCGCCACGCGTCGGTTCCTAGGTGTCGAGCCAGGCTCGTGTTTCGGGGTGATAGTGCACCAGACCTTCGAGGATGCCGGCGCTGTAATTGCCGTTCATGCCGAGCAGGCTGCCCTGCGCCGCATAGAAAGCCCGCTCGGTGTGGGTGCGCCGGCACGCGTCGATGGCCTGGGTGCGGACGGCGTCAGTCGCGTTGGCGACCAGCACGGCGGGTATGTCGCTGCACAGCACGGACAGATCATTGCCGCTGTCACCGCAGAACAGCGTCGCGGAGGCCGGCTGACCGATACGAGCGATCAGGTAACGTATGGCATTCAACTTCGAGGCCGGTTCCGGCAGCACGTCGATGAGGCCGATGCGGCGGTTGTCGTCCAGACTCCAGACGATCCGGGATTTCAGACTCCGTGCGGCCAGACGTTCCTGCATGCTGCGGATCAGGGCGTCAACATCGATGTCCTGCGGCGCGTAGTAGCTGCTCTTGAAGGGCCCCTGTTTGCTCGCTTCCTGCGGCTCGAGTTCCGGGATATCGCCCAACAAGGCTTGCAGGGAGTGACCGGTTTCCGTTTTCCAGCACTGCGCGAGTTCGTCGCGCCAGGCTTCCCACATTTGCCATCGCCCGCCGTTGACTTGGTAAATGCTGGTGCCGACATCGCCGATGACGAAATCCGGCTGCGGCAGATCGTATTGCCGCATCGCCTGTTCGACGAGCGTCCGGTCGCGCCCCGTCACGTAGGCCAGCACAACGTCGCGCCGCGCGACCAGAGCTGCGAACCGGCGGCGCGCATCGGGCGATTCCGGTGCCTCGCCGTTGGGCATCAGGGTCCGGTCCAGGTCGGTGCAGATCAGCAGCCGCACGCTCAGGCCCGCGTCGGTTGGTCGACGGGTGTGCGGCAGGTCGCGAGGAAATCATAGTGGCTGATAGCCTCCATGATGCCTGCCGCGTAAGGCCGTTTCGCGAAATAGATGCGCTCGATTTCACTGAGCTGAACCAGTTCCTCGTCGTGGCGGTTGGCGACCACGACGCCCAGCGTATTGCCGCGCATCATGTCCGCATCGGTGCCCGAGCCGCCGGCGGCGAGGATATGGTCGAGCGGTATGTCCCACTGGCTGGAAAAATACCTCAACGCCAGCCCTTTCGAGGCCCGCACCGGCACGATATCGAGGTACTGACCGAATGACAGGAAACTGTTGACGGCCAGGTCCGCCCTGTGAAGAAGGCTGTTGATTTCATCGATCGACGGCGCCTTTGCGGTATCGATAAAGTAACTCACCTTGAACCGGCTCTGCTCGATCTTGGGCTGCGGCGACACGCCGGGTACGTCGGCCAGTGCCTCGACGACGCCATCCGGGTTCCACATGTAGTTGATGTGGCGGCGCCAGGCCAGGTCGGCGGTCAGGTCGGGCGCATAGTGAATCTCCGTGCCGACGCCGGTGATGAGCACATCCGGAAGCGGTATGCCGAAGCGTTTCATCTGCGCCAGAGCGGATGCAAGACCGCGGCCGGTCGCGATGCCGAAGCTGACGCACTGGCGGTTCTCCCGAATCAGGTTCAGGAATTCGGACAGCGACCCGGGATCGCCGAGCAGGTTCTGATCCAGATCGGTGAACAGGGCGCGGTCGTGGTAGAGCATCGGGCGCCGTGTCAGCGGAGGCTTGTGCAGCGGTTCCTGACGTTCGAGCGCGGGTTTGAGTGTGGCGAGAAAACGTTTCGCGTGCGCGTTCCAGGAATAGTGCGCGTGCACGCCATCGACGCCGCGCCGGGAAAACTCCCGCCACAGGCGGCCGTCGGACAGAATCTTGAGCAGCGCCTTGGTTATTGCATTGCAGTCGAGCGGATCGACGAGTATGCCGTTGTGGCAGGCGCCGATGATGTCCTGCGGGCCGCCGTCCTCGGTGGCCACGACCGGAAGACCGCTGGCGGCCGCCTCGATCAGCGTCAGGCCGAAGGGTTCGGTCAGCGCGGGATTGATGAACACGCCATGCGACACCGCCGTAAGACGGTAGATCACCGAGACGTCGCGCGCCGAATGGTGCTTGGGATAGGCGACCTTGCCGTAAAGGTCGTAGCGGTCGACGAGGAGCAACAGTTCGTTCAGGACCCGCTTCGGACCGCTGTCCATGTCGCGAATGTCCTCGCGGTTGCCGGCAACAACGACCAGATTGGCCGTCCGCTGCAGCTCTTCCGACTCGCCGTAGCTGGTGATCAGCGCCGCGATGTTCTTGCGCGCATCGGGACGCGAAAGCGCGAGAATCATCGGTTTGTCCGGCGCGCGCAGGAAACGCCGGATTTGTTCGGCGATCGCCGTACCGGGCTCACTGCCGTCCGCCAGGTGGAAGTTCTGCAGATCGGTGCCGGGCGGAATGACGCACATTTGCTCGGGTTGGTAGTAGTCGTACAGCGCGTATTGTTCGTCGACCTCGTTGTGTGTGCTGGCCACAATGAGTTTCGCCGCGCCGAGCGCGTTTTCCTCGGCGTCGATGCGGCGTGACATGGTGTACTGGGTTTCGATTTCGGCGCGCTTCAGTCCGGCGGCCAGCAGGCGCCGGCGTTTCACGCGGCCCAGCGAATGACCGGTGTAGACCAGCGGGCGGCCGAGCAGCGCGGACAGGCGGGTGCCAACGTAACCTGCGTCCGCGTAGTGGCTGTGGATGATGTCAGGCACCCGGTCCAGTTCCTTAAGGTATTGCACCGCGTTGTCGACGAAATTGTCCAGATAGTTCCAGAGTTCCTCTTTGCGGATATAAGCTTCGGGGCCGCAGTCAAGCCGCACGATGCGCGCGTTGGTGCACAGTGGTTCCTCGTGGCGCGCGTAGTCCGCACTGACCTGGTTGTCCACGATGCGGCGGGTCAAGAGGTCGATGCGCGCGACTTCGGGCAGCGCCGCGAGCGCGCGCGCCAATTCCACGACATAGCGCGTCTGACCGCCCGTGTCGGCGTCGCGACCCAGTTCGAGATTGTCTGATCTAATCAGTCCGTGAACGCTGATCAGCAGAAGATAGAGCCCATTTTCCTGCGCGGTCTGGATGCTCATCCGCCGATTGAACCAAAAAACACCGTGCTATTGCAAATCGCGTCGTGAATTCAGGCGGTTGTTGCCGCCTTGGGTGCGGGTGCGCGGCCGGCGCGATCAGCAGATCGCGGCGGAATGCGGGGCGGGCGACGGTTTGCGGAGGTTGTCGATGAGGATGGCCAGCGGGTTTGCCGCGCCGGCGCTGTTGACTGCAAGCGGTCTGCCCGACAGCCTGCAATAGTCGTTTCTGTCCGGCAGCACCTGCGCCGCATTAACCACGGCAATATCGTATTCGCGCATTGCCATCGCGATGCGTGCCTCGAGGATCGACCGCGCCCGGAACAGCCGTGCGCGGTTGGCAAGCGTGTTGCGCATCAACGCTGCCGTTTGGTCGTCTTCCTCGAGGTACAGAATGCTGGGAGGTTCGCCGTCCCACCGTCCGATTGCCTGTTTGAGGGCAAAGATCAGGCGCGCCTGGGCCGAGGCGCCGCGCAGCCAGTCAGCGTCGGTCTCCGGGCGGTGGACGCTCGCCGGCGTTTCCGTCGTCAATACCACCACCGGCAGCCAGGGATAGGTCGTGCGCAGTTCGCAGGCCAGCGAAATGCCGTCCCCGTCCGCCAGCAACAGATCCAGGACAACGGCGGACAGAGTCTTGTCTGCAATCAGCTCGTGTACGGTGCTTCTGCGGGTTGCGCATACCGTCCGGAAACCACGCTGCGCGACGACATCGCACAAGGGCTTCAATTTGGCAAGATCGCTGGAACAAAGCAGTATCGCACGTGTTGCGGTTGACGCTGTCATAGACTGTTGCGGTCGTGGGGATGAGGCATGTGCCTTAGGCGGCGCGAGCGGCGTCAAGTTTGAATGTCGACGCCGGAAGTGAGAACTGCGCACGGTGCCCGACCGCAAACTGCCGGTGACCGCGTCGGTGCGCCGGCAATTACCGCCCGGCTTGCTGGGTAATGTTCGTGGGGATCATGAAAATTTCCGGCAACTTACGTAGTATTCGGGATTACTGGAGTTGCCTGACTGCTTGACACCCTTCTAGGAGCGGGCTCGCCGGCCACGGTTGCCGCACGTTCGCGGCCAAACGCCGCTTCTAAATAAAGGTCTCACGTGATAGTTCGGCGTCGATTGTAAGCGTTGCGGAGGAGGCATGCGCCCATCTCAGTTGTTCACCGTGCTGGAGACGGAATTTCAGAGTACACAGCACAATCAGCACACGCCCGTCATGCTCTGGGGGCCGCCTGGCGTCGGAAAATCGCAGATCATCGCGCAGGTCGCGCACCGGCATCGAGCCCCCGTGATCGATATCCGCCTGTCGCAGATGGAACCCAGCGATCTGCGCGGTATCCCGTTCCGCAACGGCGACTCCGTCGAGTGGGCCGTACCCTCGATGCTGCCGGATTCCCGACGACACGGGCCGGCCGGCATCCTGTTTCTGGACGAAATCACGTCCGTGCCGCCCAGCGTGTCGGCGGCCGCCTACCAACTGATTCTCGACCGCCGGCTGGGCGCCTATGTGGTGCCGGCTGGGTGGGCCATTTTCGCGGCCGGCAACCGGCAGGGCGATCGCGGTGTCACCTATAGCATGCCCGCCCCGCTGGCGAACCGTTTTTCACACTATGAACTGGACGTCAACCTGGACGACTGGGTGGCCTGGGCCTACGCAAACCATATCGACGAACGGCTCATCGCTTTCCTCCGCTTTCGCCCCGAACTGCTGTTCGAGTTCGATCCGGCGCACAATCCCGTGGCGTTTCCGACGCCGCGGTCCTGGGAGTTCGCGCACCGGGCCCTGCAGAAGTTCGGCGGGCATTCGGAGGTGCTGGTCGAGGCCTTGCAGGCGTGCGTCGGACCGGCAGCCGGGATCGAACTCAGCGCATTTGTCGACAACCTCGATAAACTGCCGGATATCGACGCCATTGTGCGCGGCGAATCCGTGCCGGTGCCTAAGGAGATCGATCTGCAGTATGCCGTCGCTTCTGCGTTGGTTGCCCGCGCGATCCGCGCGCGCGCCAAGGGCGATGCGCAGACGACCTACGGTCACATCATCAACTACGCCAGCGCCTTTCCCCAGCGCGAAATGGGCGTGATGCTGGTTTCCGACATGCACCGCGCGATCGGTCAGGACCTGTTCTCGGTGCCCCAGTTTTCGCAATGGGCGAAGGCGGTCGCCGACGTAATGCTGTTCGACATGTAGTGCCGCGCCGGGTATGGCCGACGAAATCGAAACCAAGCTGAGCGCCGCGAAGACGCGCCTGATACTTGACCGCCCGTTTCTTGGCGCCCTGGTGCTGCGGCTGCCGATGAAGGCCGAAAAGCCTGAGCGGTGCAGGAGCATTGGCACCGATGTGCGCGCGCTCTATTACAATCCCGAATACATCAGGAGCCTGTCGTTGGAACAGACTCAATTCGTGCTTGCGCACGAAGCGCTCCATTGCGCGCTGTCGCACTTTGCGCGGCGCCAGCATCGGGTGAAGCATCGCTGGGACATCGCCTGCGACCTCGCGATCAATCCGCTGCTGATCAAGGAAGGACTCAAGCCGCCGCCCGGCGTGCTGTTGAACGGCGGTTTCGAAAACATGATGGCGGAGGAGATCTACCCCTATATCACCGACGATATGGAGGAAGAAACCCACGACGAGCATTTCTACAGCGGGGGCGACGGCTCGGGCCGGGGAAGCGGCCTTCCGGATCCTGCCGAGGGTTCGGGCGGCGCGGCCGATGCCGGCGCAACGGGTGCGGCCGATGCCGCTGGCGGACCGCGTCCGCTGACCGAAACCGAGCAGGAACAGCTCGCCGTGCAGTGGCGGCAACGTCTGGCGGGCGCGGCCCAGCAGGCCCTGCAGGCGGGCAAGCTCGGCGGCAACATGGCGCGGCTGGTCGAGCACCTGCTGCAACCGCAGTTGCCCTGGCGCATGCTGCTGGCGCGCTACATGACGGCGGTCGCCCGCGATGATTACAGCTATCAGCGCCCGTCGCGCCGCGAAGGCGATTTCATACTGCCCAGCCTGAAGAGCGCGCAGATCGAGGTGGTGGTGGTGCTGGATACCAGCGGCTCAATCAGTGACACCGAAATGCAGGAATTCGTCTCCGAAATCGACGCGATCAAGGGACAGATGCGCGCGCGTCTGATTCTGCACGGCTGCGATGCGGAGCTGTGCGCGAACGGCCCCTGGGTGTTCGAGCCCTGGGAGCAATTCCGGCTGCCCGACAAAATCCAGGGTCGCGGCGGGACCCGCTTCACGCCGGTCTTCGAGTGGCTCGACCGGGAACGCAAATCCCCCGATCTGCTGGTCTACTTCACCGATGCGGACGGCCTGTTTCCCAAGAGGGAGCCGCCGTTTCCGGTGCTCTGGCTGGTCAAGGGCAGGGGCAAGGTCCCGTGGGGCCAGCGCGTCCAGCTCAATTGATTGCAGGCCATAAAGCCGCCGCATCCCCCCATATATTCTGTTGTTTGAATTGCCTTGGGAGCGCGGGGATAATGCTGCCCGCAACAGCAGGTTGTCATTGCACGCCGTCGAACTGTCGGCGCGAAAAACGAGGAGAGACCTATATGCGCATCATTCTGTTGGGTGGCCCAGGGGCCGGCAAGGGCACACAGGCCAACTACATCAAGGAACGGTACGGCATTCCCCAGATCTCGACCGGCGACATGCTGCGCGCAGCGGTCAAGCAAGGGACCCCGCTGGGCATCGAGGCCAAGAAGATCATGGATGCGGGCGGCCTGGTGTCGGACGACATCATCCTGGGCCTGGTCAAAGAGCGCATCCAGCAGCCCGACTGCGCCAAGGGTTTCTTGTTCGACGGGTTCCCGCGGACGCTGCCCCAGGCGGAGGCCATGAAAAACGAGGGCGTCAAGATCGACGCCGTCGTCGAAATCGACGTCGCCGATGACGAAATTATCAAGCGCATGAGCGGCCGGCGCGTGCATCCGGCCTCGGGTCGCACCTATCACGTCGTCTTCAACCCGCCCAAGGCGGAGGGCAAAGACGATGCCACCGGCGAGCCGCTCGTCCAGCGCGACGACGACAAGGAGGAAACGGTGCGCCAGCGCCTCAAGGTCTATCATGACCAGACGGAGCCGCTTGTGCACTATTACTCAAGCTGGGCCGAGGAGGGCGGCGCGGGTGCGCCCCGGTATATTCGGATTCCGGGCATCGGCAAGGTCGACCAGATCCGTGACGCCATATTCAGGGCGCTCGGTTGACGCCGGGCGCGCGTTGGCTGGCAGCGGAACCAGGGTCCGCCGGTGGTTGGGATTGGGCGCGAAGAGTCGGCGCGCGCCGGTTGGCTCACGTCAAAAAAATGTCGAATCCGCCGGTTATTAAGCGCTGGTTTGCGAGAGAGTTTGACTTTTTCTTACGTCGGCATTGGGTAACTCCATTTGTAAGAAAATGTCCTGCCTCAATGGCCGGCCGTGGAGCTGCGACAACCCGGCTTCTTCGTCCCGCAGTAATTATATGATTTCAGTTAGTTAAATTACTGCGGTCCCCTGATGCGGTCAGTGCTGCTCGGTCGACGCGAGGTTTCCCGATCGCCCCGCGAAACGCTGGAATTGTCCGGGGTCCAATTGTGATTTTCGGGCCGGCAGAGTAATTTCCAGTCCAGGGTCCGGCACACAAGAATCAACATAAGCTGACAACTAGAAATTCGCGCTGTAACGGGTCTGTTTGGGGGTGTTCCCGGGGTGTGGCGGAGTTACCGGTCATTCCCGGCGCCATTGCCGGTCAGCGCGAACGTCGTTGGAGTTCCGATCAAATATGGTCACTAAGCGTGATGCAATCGATGCAAGCGGAGTAGGCAAAGTGCTCAGTCTGCTGGGCGCCTTGCGTCACTCGCCCGGCGGCAATGTCCTTTACCGGCAGATCGAACGTCTGCTGGACGATGTTTCCCTGTCCCAGCAGACCGTCGAACGCGCCTATATAACCGCCATTAATCAGTTGCTCAACGCCTTCGTGCGTCATCTGCGCGACGGTTCGCCCCTGCAGTTGCAGGTGAGGTTGTTGCAGGCCCGCCTGCAACCGCCGATGACGGCGGCCGATATTGCGGCCTTGCGCGATTACGTCGATCTGTACGCGCGCCAGATCGAGGCGATGGGCAACGTGGATGCCGCCGTGTTCGAGCAGGCCATCAGACCGCTGCTGGAGTCTTTCGGCATCGCCGAGTCGGGTCCGGCAGCGGGCGGGCGCATCCATGTCGAGGAAATCGAGTCGCCGGCGGCAGTCGAACCCGATGAAGATCTCGAACCCGGGTTGGTCTACGACGAACCGGAAGAGTCGTTTGACGAGGTCATCGCCGACGAGGCGGCCGACGACGACGCGAGCGAATCCGTCACGGCGCGCGCAGCGGCCGATCGACCCGCACACGAAGCGCCGGTGCCGGTCAGGTTCGTCGAACCGGCGCGCAACAGGAGCAGCGGCGCCGACGCTGATACCGGGCGCGGCGGAGAAGAGGCGTCGGACGCCGTCGAGTCATATCAGTCGAACCTCGCCCAGCAGCTCCTGGAAACCATCGCCCAGAACGAAGAATTCGGCGTTCTGCTGGAAGTCGTGCACGGCGAACTGCGCCAGGCTGGCGATCGCGCCGCGATCGAGGATCTGCGCTGGACGATGATTCGTGAAATCGACCGGGTCCTGAAGGCGCAAAACAAGCTGGCCGAGCGGCTGGACAGCACGCACCGCTATCTCCAGCAGCTTGAGTCCGACAGTCAACAGCTTTCCGATGAACTCAGTCGCGTTCGCCTGCTGAGCATGACCGATGAACTGACCGGGTTGCCCAATCGGCGCGCATTCCTGCGCCGCCTCGAGGACGAGGTCGCCCGCGTGCAGCGTTACGGGTTCCCGCTGTCCCTGGTCCTGATCGATCTGGATTATTTCAAACAGATCAACGATAAATACGGGCATGGCGGCGGCGACGAAGTGCTGAAGGTCTACGCCAAGAATATCCTCTCGATTTTCCGCCATCACGACCTGGTGGCGCGCTACGGCGGCGAGGAGTTCGCCGTGTTGCTGCCGAATACGGATGTCGACGGGTCAACGCGCGCGCTGAACAAGGTGCGCAAGCGTGCCATCGAAAGCCGCTGGCAGCTCAATGGCGAAGATTACGATGTGCCGACGTTCTCCGCCGGCGTTTCCCTGTACAAGCCGGGTGAAACTGCCAGTTCCTTTATCGAGCGGGCGGACAAGGCATTGTACCGCGCCAAGCGCCTGGGCAGAAACCGTGTTGAGCTGGACTCGACCTATTCCGGCGACGCCGGCAAGGTGGCGTTGTCGAGCGTCAAATCCGATCAATCCGAGACCGCACCCCGTCAGCGCTAGGGCGATTTTGCATCGCCGCGCGCGGCTCGACAGCACTGATCCGCTGCGGTATGGTGTGCAGCCCGCACCGATGCAAACAGCGTGTTGAAGGTGAGTTGTGGCAACCGTAGATCTGACAGTGGAAAATTTCCGGGACGTAATCGATACGAACGACATCGTGCTGCTGGATTTCTGGGCATCCTGGTGCGGGCCGTGCCAGAGTTTTGCGCCGGTATTCGAAGCTGCATCGGAAAAGTACGCCGGCATCGTTTTCGCCAAGGTGAATACCGAAGAGCAGAATGAACTCGCCGCCCAGTTCCAGGTGCGCTCCATCCCGACGCTCGCGATCTTTCGCGAGCAGATACTCATCTTTGCCCAACCGGGCGCCTTGCCGTCCTCGGCGCTCGATCAGTTGATCCAGCAGGCCAGGGCGCTGGACATGAACCAGGTGCGGGCCGACATCGCCGCGCAACAGCACCATCAGTCCGGCTGACGACGCTCCGTTTTTCCCGTTACCGGCAACCGTTCAGAAACCCGCGAACGGCTGCACCTGTACCAGGGTGCCTGCCTCGACGCCGGCACAATCGGTGTCCAGCAGAATGAAACAGTTGGCCCGGCTCATCGATGTGAGCCTGTGCGAGCCCTGCTCGCCGGTACTGGTGACCACAAGCGAGCCGTCGTCCGCCGTCGCCAGCCAGCCGCGTTGAAACTCCGTGCGCCCGGGCGATTTCTTGAGGGCCGTGGCCGATGTCGCATGCAGCAGCAGCGGGGCAATGGGCTTCATGCCCATCATCTTCTGCAATGCCGGCAACGCGAACTGATAAAAAGTCACCAGCGTTGAAACCGGGTTGCCCGGCAGTCCGAAAAACACCGCGTCGTTCACCCGTCCGAATGCCAGCGGCTTGCCGGGTTTCATTGCAATTCGCCAGAACCCCACCGCCCCGAGTTCCGCGAGCGCGTCCTTGACGAAGTCGGCTTCGCCCACCGAAACGCCGCCGGAGGTCAGGATCGCGTCGGCCATGCCGGCGGCTTCGCGCAGTGCGCTCCGCACCGCGTCCCGGTCATCGGGAATTACACCGAGATCGATAGGCTCGATACCGCGTTCCCGCAGCAGGCAGTCCAGAATAATGCGGTTGCTGTCGTAGATCTGCCCTTCGCTCAGTGGCCGTCCCGGCCGGCGCAGTTCGTCGCCGGTCGAAAAGTAGGCGGCGCGCAGCCTGCGCAGCACGCCCAGTTCATCGATGCCCGCGGCGGCCAGCAACCCGATGGCGGCCGGGCCAAGTCTCACGCCGGGTTCGACCAGCGGGTCTCCCGCTTTGAAGTCATCACCGACGCGGCGGACGTTGGTTCCCGCTGAAATCGTGGTCAGCTCGATCCGGATGCCCGCGTCGAAGGCGCACACCTGTTCCTGCATGACGACGGCGTTACCGCCTGCGGGCATCACGGCGCCGGTCATGATGCGTACCGCTTCACCCGCATGGAGTTTGCCTGGGAATGGCGCGCCGGCGACCGAGCGGCCGACGACCCGCAGCAGACCGCCGTGTGCCCTGAAATCCTCCGCACGAATTGCGTAACCGTCCATCGCCGAATTGTCAAACGGTGGAGCCGACACAGGCGAATGGATCGCCTCGAGCGCGACGCGGCCCAGTGCCTGTTGCAGGGACACGCGCTCGCAGCCTTGAATCGGGGTGACGGCCGCGAGCATGTGGCGCCGCGCCTGGTCCACGTCCAGCAGCTTGTCACCCGGCGGCAGGCACGGATCGATCGGTGTCTTATCGGTCATCGGAGTGCTCCGCGATGGATTGCTCAAGCGCGACGGTCAGCAACGGCAAGTCGGCGGCGGCGTTCAGGTTCATAAACTGACGCGGCATGTCGGAACAGTCAACCGTGGCGGCGCCGATCTTTCGCAGCCACTGCGTAACCGACGCTTGCCGTGGCAGCGTGTCGGCGATCGACACGCTGAGTTCGCGCGCCAGCAGGCAATGTACGGACTGCAACCGCCCATCGGCGACGGCGACGCAGGCGTCGGCAGTGGAGGTCCTCAGTGCCGCGTACATGCGTGCCGCGTAGCGTCGATCCACCAGCGGCGCGTCGCCCGGCACAAACAACACAAAGTGCGTCTCGCTGCGGTATAAGGCGGCGAGCATGCCCGCCAGCGGTCCCTGGAAACCCCGCATTTCGTCGGCGAACACTGGTACACCGTAGCGCGCGTAACGGTCGGGATGACGGTTGGCGTTGATCATGATCCGGTCGACCTGGGGGCGCAGTCGGTCGAGAATATGCTCGACGAGCGGCCTTCCCGCCAGCTCCACCAGTGGCTTGTCGCGACCGCCGAGACGCGAACCGCGGCCGCCGGCCAGAATCACGGCCGTGAGTGATATTGGGTGCATCTGAGTCATCCGGCTGGCCAGAGCGCCATTTTAGGCTGGCCGCGGCGCGCTGTCTCCGGGAATTGCACAGGGTATTGTGGTAGGGTCTACGGTCAGATGCCGGCGCCGCCGGCGGGAGGTTCTGCGCAACATGCATGATCGCCGCGCGACCCGGACCGGGGTTGAACTGCCTGCTTCGCTTGAGCGGTTTCTGGACAGTCTGTGGATGGAGAACGGGCTGAGCGAGAATACCCTGGCCGCCTATCGGCACGACCTTGCGGGTCTCGCGGTCTGGTTGCATGGCCGCGGCGTGGCGCTTGAGCGTGCCAACCGGGAAGACCTGTTGTACTATCTGGCCGAACGCCATCAGGCGGGCGCCAGAGCGCGCACCGGTGCGCGACTGGTTTCCAGCATGCGAAGGTATTACCGCTATCTGGTCAGGGAAAACCGCCTGGACGACGACCCGACTGCCCGGATCGAGGCGCCGCGCCTTGAGCGGGCGTTGCCGGCCACCCTGACGGAGCGCGAAGTCGAGATCCTGCTGGCGGCGCCGGACGTGAGCGAACCGGTGGGATTGCGCGACCGCGCCATGCTCGAATTGCTCTATGCCTCCGGCGTGCGCGTGTCCGAGCTGGTGGGGCTGACCCTGGAACGTCTGAACCTGACCCAGGGCGTGGTGCGGGTCCTGGGCAAAGGCGACAAGGAGCGGCTGGTGCCGGTCGGCGAGGAGGCACTCGATTGGGTCGAGCGGTATCTGCGGGAGGCGCGCGGCCTGCTGGCGGCCGGGCGGAACAGCGAGCGGCTGTTCGTTTCGAGAAAGGCCGCGGGAATTACGCGCCAGGCGTTCTGGTACCGGCTCAGGCGGCACGCCGCGCGCGCGGGTATTCGCACGCATCTATCGCCGCACACCTTGCGTCATGCGTTTGCAACACACTTGGTGAATCATGGCGCGGACCTGCGCGTCGTACAGATGTTGCTGGGGCACAGCGACCTGTCGACCACCCAGATCTACACCCATGTGGCGCGGGAACGCCTGAAACAATTGCACAGGGCTCACCATCCCCGGGGTTGAACGTTCTCCACGGGTGGCGGTCTCACCGATACAACCGATTCTTGAATGAGAGTGAACATCGTGATCAAGAAAGTTTTTTTTGGTATTGCCCTGATCCCCCTGTTGAATCTGATGCCGGCCGCTGCCGACACCGCCGGTGACGAGGCAGCCATCAGAAAGGCATTGGGTGGGAACGGTGTCAAATTAACGTCGGTCAAGCCGTCGGCCGTGCCGGGGCTTTACGAAGTCATCGCTGGCGCTCAAGTGGTTTACGTCAGTGCCGACGGGCGTTATCTGTTGCAGGGCGACCTGTTCGATACGAAGACCGAGAAAAGCCTGACCGATCCCAGCCGCCGAACCGCAGTCAAGAGTGCGATCGATGCCATGGGCGAAAAGAACATGATCATCTTTTCACCGAAACACAAAGAGCACACGCTGACGGTTTTCACTGACATCGACTGCCCTTACTGCCGCAAGCTGCACAGCGAAATCGGCAGCTATCTGGACAAGGGCATCGAGGTGCGTTACATGATGTTCCCCCGCGCCGGCAAGGGCTCCGATTCCTACAGAAAGGCGGTGGCGGTGTGGTGTTCGGACGATCGCAACGAAGCGCTGACGCTGTCGAAGGCCGGCAAGGCCATTCCGATGAAGACCTGTGACAATCCGATCGACAAGCACATGGCGCTGGCCAACGAACTGGGGCTGAAGGGAACGCCGCTGCTGGTGTTGGACGACGGCACCATCCAGCCAGGCTACGTCCCGGCCGCTGCCTTGGCGCAGTATTACGACGGCCATCAGGCGGCGCAGTAGCAGCCGCGGTCGGGATGAGTTGGTTGCCTCGTAGCCGCTACTGAGGGCGCGGAGGTAAACCAACCCTTTAACCGCAAAGGCGCACGAAGGCGCGCAAAGTATTTTTTTGTGGGTGGTTCGTGCTCAAGCTCGCTGACAATATTCAGGCGAGGCCGGCGTTGAACACGCGGCATTCAGGTCTACCCCGCCACGTTGCACGACCGCTCACTTGACCCAATGCGGCTCCGTCAAGAAAGGTTTGTGACAGAAATGACCTTTGCGCGCCTTCGTGTGCCTTTGCGGTTAAAGGGTTCCTAGCTCCGCGCTGTTGGCGGTCAATACAGCAACATGGCCAGTTTTCGCCGGTACTGCGCCACGCGTTCGTCGTCATCCAGCATTTCGAAAATACCCAGCAACCCCCGCTTGGCCGCGCCGTCGGCGAAGCCGGGTTTGGTGCGCATGATTTCCATCAGGTTATCCATGGACGCGACGAAATCGCCGGTCAGCGCCTCGCGCGCCGCCAGTTGAAAGCGCGACTCAGTATCGCCCCGGTCCGTCTGCAGGCGCGCTTGCAGCTTTTCGGTTGCGGGCGCGCTGCCGGCGAAGCGGGCGAAATCCAGCAACGTCGACAGCCCGGCGATCTCCGGTCTTTCCCGCACTTCGCGCGGCAAGGCGTCTATGATTTCACGGGCAGTATCGAATTCGGAAAGCTGGATGCAAAGACGCGCGTATTCCACCGCCAGGCGATGGTTGCCCGGGTCCGCTTCGTAACCGCCGCGCAAGGCGGCCAGGGCCTCGTCCGGCTTGCCTTGTTCGACCCGTTCGGCGGCCAGGGTCAGCGTCTGGTCCGATCTACGTTCCAGCCAGGGTTCTATCATGGCGCGCAGGGCTGATTCGGTCTGGGCACCCAGGGCTTCGTCCACGATGTCGCCGTGGCGATAGAGGTGCAGCGTGGGCAGGCTGCGAATGCCCTGACGTGCGGCAAGCTGGTGCTCGATGTCGGTATTGACTTTCGCGACCAGAAAAGCCCCTGACAACTCGCCGGCGAGCTTGTGCAGCACCGGCATCTGCATCTTGCAGGGACCGCACCAGTCGGCCCAGTAATCGACCAGCACCGGCATGCGGCGCGAACCCTCCACGACGACGGCGCCGAACGTGGATTCATTGACATCGATGATATTTTCCGGCTTGTTCATGGGGTCTTGGAATCTTGTGGGGCTGTCGCCTGAGTTAAACAAAGTGCGGTTGCGTCTTCAAGTCGATCGCGGGTGACTGGGGTCATTCGGGCGCGATTTCAACCGCGCGCCGCGGGTGAGTGAATACCAGGATGCTGCGCACCTTTCGGCCGGGCCACAGGCGCGCGACACCGTCGCGATACAGCGTCATCTGGCTGCGATAATGTTGACAGAGCGAATCCAGCGCCTGATCGTCATCGATGCGGTGCGACTTGAAATCCACGAGCCACAGCGTATCCGAGCCGATCAGCAGGCGATCGACGATGCCGAAGACGGTGTTCCCCTCGGGCGTGAGGTAGGCAACGGGCGTTTCCACGCAGACGCGAAGGTCCGCCGCCGGTCTGAACAGCCAGGCCAGATCGGGCGCTCGAATCACGGCCAGCGCTTCGTCACGGCAGGCGCGCAGCTCGGGCGAGTCGATCGTCCAGTCGAGTTCCATCGCCACGCGGCCGGCCGCAGCGTCGATCTGCGCGGTTGCGGCGTCGGGCCGGCTGCCCAGCAGTTGCAGCAGACGGTGGATCGCGATGCCGCGCAGCCGGCCGCTCCCGGTGCCTTCGGCGGATTCGTCCTCACTGTGACTGGGCGCGATCTCGTACGCTTCGGGCGGCAGCACCACCCGTTGGCGCAGGCGCGGATCGACGGCCGGCGGCGCCTGCACCGGTGGCGCGGAAGCGGGTCCGTCCTCCGGGCGCCGGCCGTGCTCGCGGACGATCATAGTGTTGACCGCGTCCGCGTCGTGGCCCAGTGCGGTCGCGATGGTGCCATACCAGCCGCGCGACGCGCCCTTCGACGGCCGGCAGCCGGAGATCACCAGCATCTGTTTCGCGCGCGTCATCGCGACGTAGAGCAGGTTGGCCGATTCCCGCGCCTGTTCGCCGTCGCGCTCCGCCAGCCAGTCCCGGCTGCAGTCATCCAGCACCGCCTTCGGGCCCGCCAGCAGAAACCGATCCGGTCGCGCCGCGTCCGCCGGCCAGCGCACCAACGCTTCCCAGGCGGCGGGCGGCTTCGGTTCGTGAGCGCTGTCGGCCAGAAACACCAGCGGCGCCTCCAGACCCTTGGCCGCGTGAATGGTCATGATGCGCACACGTTGCCCGGTCGCCGAATCGGGCGGCGCCTGATCCGGCGCATCGTCCGGCAGGCCGCGCAGGCGCGCAAGACGCGCGAGGAAGTGGGGCAGGCTGGGATAGCGTCCGGCGTCGACTTCCAGCGCCAGTTCTATGAATCGGGTGAGGTTCGCGCGCACGCGCGGCCGCAGTGCCGCGGGGAACGCGGCCTCGTAGCGCGCGACCAGGTTGGACTCGTGATAGATGCGGTCGAGCAGATCGTGGATTGGTATGTGACCCGCCAGATTCCGCCAGGCTTCGAGCAGGCGGCCGGCGCGCGCGAGCCGGTGGCCCGGCGGCAGCGTCGTTGCCGCGTCCAGCAGCCGGTCGTACCATGCCGCGCCGGCGCGTTGCGCAAGGTCGGCCAGATCGGCATCGGTCGCCGCGAACAGCGGACTGCGCAGCAACTGCGCGAGCGCAAGGTTGTCCTGCGGCGTCATCAACAGGTTCAGCAGTGCCTCAAGATCGCGCACCTCGATGCTCTCCAGCAGCGTGCCGCGATCCATGCTCAGATAGGGAATGTGACAGTCCCTCAGCGCCGTCTCGTAATCGGCCAGGTGCGTGCGCGTCCCCAGCAGGATGTAGATGTCGTCATAGGTGAGACGCTTTGCGTCGGGTGTTTCGCCGATCAGCGTGCCCGCGTCGACCAGCCGTCGAATGTGTTCGGCGATGGCGCGACCCTCCCGATAGTGGCACTGCGGTTCCGCCAGCGGGCGCGGCCGGTCCAGCGGATTGCGCAACGCCGTCTGCGGTTCCGCTGCCGGTGGCGCCGGTTCCTCGAACAGCGGCCAGAATTCCACGCGTCCCCACAGACCCTTGAGTCGGGTGTCGTGCTGCTTGAAATCCGGCATGCAGTCGCCCAGCTCCGGGTGGGCGAATACAGTGTTGACGAAGTCGAGAATTGCCTGCGAGGAGCGCCAGGAGTGATCGAGCTGATAGCGCCGTGCGCGCAACTGCTCCTCCATGGTGCGGGTGGCGATTTCCAGCAGCGCGGGGTTGCCGCGCCGGAAACTGTAGATGGATTGCTTGGGGTCGCCGACCAGGAACAGACTGCGCCCGCCGGCTTCGGCGGCGGCGAGTTCGTCGAGCAGCGGTTTCAGCAGCCGCCACTGGGTCGGGTTGGTGTCCTGGAATTCGTCGACCAGCAGGTGGTCGACGCGCTGATCCAGTTTGTACTGCACCCAGTGCCCGTGGTCGGCGTGATTGAGCAGCTCGCAGGCTTTCCATTCCAGGTCGGCAAAGTCGACCAGCCGGCGCTCGCGCTTGATGCGCTGAAAGTGGTCGAGCAGGCGTGTGCCTGCGCGGTACCAGGCCGCGGACAGCGCCAGCGTTGCGTGCCGCGCCACCTGATCGCTGTACGTCTCCAGCGCGGCGCACAGTTCGGCGTGCAGATCGAGGAAGCGATGCTGACCCTCGGGGCCCATCTTCTTCCGTTGGACCGCGCTTTCATTGCGCGTGCGGCGACTGCCAGCGTTCGTCATGAATACGGTCTGGATAAGCGCGACGGCGGCGGCGGACAGATCGCCGGAAGCCAGCACCGCTTCGATCGATGAACGGTGCGCGTCGTTGGTTTGGTTCGGATGCAACGCCAGCAGGCGGGCGAACTCGTCCAGCAGCACAGGACTCGCCCGTGTCCAAAATACGGATACCGGATCGCGGTTGTCATCGACCTCCAGCATCTGAGCCAGTCGCCGCGCGGCGTAGTCCGCCGGATCCTGCCGGTTCTCCACGTAGGCCCACCAGTCGCTGCGGTGGCTGAGAAAACTGAACAGGCTCTTGCGCGTCGAATCCAAGGAGCGGCAGGTGTCAAACAGAAACTCAACGTCGGTCCCCAGCGCCGCTTCGGGAAAATCACTCACTTCGGCGAACAGCGCGTCCCAGCTTTCCACGTACAGCACGCCGGTGCTTTCGGTCAGTTCGAAACCCGGCGGCAAACCCGCTTCCATGGGGAACCGGCGCAGCAGGTCCTGACAGAACCCGTGGAAAGTCGACGCGCGCAGGGGTTGCGGGCTGCGCAGCAGCGTTTCGTACAGCGTGCGGGCGCGACGGCGGATCTCCGGTCCCGGTGTTTCGTCCATTACCGCCAGCAACTCGTCCAGCGTCGCATCGTCCGCGGACACCAGTTCGCGCAGCCGCGCGTGCAGCCGTTCCTGCATCTCGCCCGCCGCCTTGCGCGTAAAGGTCACCGCGAGGATGCGGTCCGGCGCGACGCCCGCCAGCAGCAGCCGGATCAGGCGCGTGACCAGCAGCCAGGTCTTGCCGCTGCCGGCCGATGCCTGCACGCTGGCGCTCGACCGGGGGTCCGCGGCCTCTATTGAGCGGTCACTCAAGGCCGTCATGATCCCATGCCTGCCGGCGACAGAGTCCGTCAAAATCGCAGTTCTTGCAGACCTTGTGGTCGCCCCAGGCCGGCAGCGGTCGATTTTGTTGGAGCGCGGCGTTCAGTTCCCTCAGGCGAGCCTCGTTGCCGGCGACCAGGCTTTTCAAAGTGTCCCCTTCCAGCCCGACGTTGCTGTCGACCTTGTCTTTTTCGACGCGCACGTACAGTGTCTGTGTCACGCGTTCGTCTTTGAGCAGGGCATAGCTGGGCAACTGCACGGCTTCGCCGACCGCGACATCCGCCGGATTCGGCACGGCGCCGGTCTTGTAATCGAGTATCGCGAGTCCGTCGTCGCCCGCATCGATGCGGTCGGCGCGTCCGACCAGCGACGTACCGTCCGGCCAGATGCGTTCGAGCCGCTGTTCGGTGGCGTGGACGCGCCATCGACGTTCACGCGCGCACTGCCAGTCGAGGTAGGCGGGCACGGCGGCGAGCCAGCGCTTGAGCCAACTGCGCGCCTCGAAGTTCTCGTCGACGGCCGCGGCGAACACTTTGCGCGAAATCGCTTCGAGCAATTGCAGCGCTGCGGCGCGATTGCCGTCCGACAGCGGCTGTCCGAACGGACCGGGCAGGGATGTCTCCCCGGAGTGGAAGGCACTCAGAATGCGGTGCACGTATTCGCCGTATTCGGCCTTTTCGAGCTTTTCGCGGATCTCGTCGCGCGCCTTCAGGCGCAGACCGTCGGCGGCAAAGAAGACATACGGGCAATCCATCAGCCGCTGGTAGCTGGCGGCCGACCAGTGCTTCGGCAGCAACGACGCAGGCAGGACCGGCGCCGGATGGGGTTTGATCGGTGCCGGCAGCGCATCGGTATCGACCACCGGTTCGGTGTCGGGGCACGAGACCAGGGTTTGCAGCGTCGTGTCGGTCAGCGGTTCGCCGCAGGCAAGCTGGTGAAACGTCTCGATCAGTTCGACCCAGGGCGAGGGCTGCACCGGCTCGCCGTTGTCGTGCCGCCGCCAGGTCAGCAACACGCGCGGCGCGCATTCGAGCGCGCGGCGGAAGTGATACAGGCCGCCCAGGAAACGGTCGTGCCAGGTCCTCAAGCCCAGTTCGGCGCGCACCGCATCGTTGAAAAACACCTGGCCGCCGCTGCCGCCGGGCAGTTGCACCGCGCCGCAGCCGGCGATGACGACACCAGCGAAAGATTGCAGCGCACTCTGCTTCAGCGTCGTGAGCTGAACCGGGCTGGCGCCGGTTTGCGGCTGGAACGTGAATCGCTCCAGCGTGCCGCCGAGCCAGCCGCGGAATTCCTGCCAGCTCAGCGCCAGGCGATGCTGGTGTCCGGCGTTCTCCAGTGACTGCAATTCCTGCAGGATGCGCCGGCCGGCCGGGTCGCGCTCGAAGGCCGCGAGCATGCCCAGTTCGTCGATGCTCGCGCGCAGCGCGGCCACGAACGCCGCCGCCGGATGCCCGCCGCGCAGCAGGGCGCGCAGCGGTTCGGCGGCGTGGTCCAGCCGGTTCAGCAGCGTGTCGATGTCGCGCCGCGTTTCGCTGCTCCAGGCCGACAAGCGCGCCGCGCGCAGCGCGGCGTGCTGGCGATAGCGGTGCAGTCCGCGCGCGATATTCTCGTGCAGGATGACGTCCTGCTCCAGGCGGCGGACGATGCGCAGGTGATGCTCGCGATCGTCGAACAGTTGCGTGAACGGCGATTTGAGCGCGTCGAGCAGGCTGCCCTGTGCGAAATCCTCTTCCACTGTTTCCAGCCAGCGTTCCAGCGCCGCCGCGGCGCTGGTGGTCGACAGCGCCCAGCCGCCGGCGTCCTCCAGTGACAGGCCGGCGCGTTCGAGCAACGCGCGAACGCGCCGCGCCAGCCGCCGGTCCTCGGTCAGGATGGCGATCGGATGGCGTCCTTCGAGCAGCCAGCGGCGCACCTGCAGAGTGACCGCGCGCGCTTCCTGCTCGGCGTTGTCGGCGGCCAGGGTGGCGATGGCGTCGGTCAGCGGATCGGCCGGCGGTGCGGCGGCGAAATGCGCGGCCCGCTCCGCAAGCGTGCCGGCTTCGGTGTCGAAGACCGCATCGAGAAAACCGGTGACGACTGTACGCTGCCCGACTGCGCCGGTCACCGCCTGGCCGAGCCGGTCGCTCAACGTGCGCAGCAGCGTTCCTGGTCCGTTGTCGCCGCCACCGGGCGCGCCGGACCAGAACAGACGCGCCCGCCCCGAATCGAGCAAGGCTCGCAGCCAGTCGATTTCAGCCGGCGCCAGGTCAGTCAAGCCGATCAGCCAGAGCTGGTCGTCCTCGCCGATCGATTCCACACTTTGCGCCAGCCGCAGTACGTGCGCCTGCGCCGGGTCGAGTTGGCCCTGGGCGTCCAGCTGCTCGTGCCAGGCCCGCCAGAGCCCGTGCACCATGCGCGCTTCGGCGCCGAAGGGTGCAGGCATCGCCGCGGCAATGCCGTAGGCGCGGGCGAGCCGCCGTTCGAAGGCCGGGAAATCGGCCGGCTCGGCCCTGGCCAGCGTCAGTTCGTCGAAGAGTCGAAGCAGTTCGCCGGACACCACCCAGGGATCGTCGGCGTTGAACAGGTGGCGCGCGTCGCGCACCGCCTCGACCATGACCAGTTCCTGCGCGGCCGGCGTCAGAATCGGCCGTGGTGCCGGAACCCGGGTCTGCAACCACTGATCGAGTGTCTGGATCGCGGGCCCGAGCAAAGCCCCGTGGCCGCGTCCGCCGGCCGCCGCGAGCAGGGCGCGACGCACGGCCGGTGCGCTCTGGAGGTCGGGGACGAGGATCGTGCAGTGGGTGAGGTCCGGAAGCGAGCCGGCGTGATGGTCGAGAATCGCAGCGGCGGCGGCCGCCGGCAGGTTTTCGGCATAGGTGACGCAGGTGACCGGCGCGGTTGCCGTCAATCAGCGTTCCAGGTATTTCAGCTTAGCCGATTTGCCGTTCCACTTGTCGGCATCCTCGGGAGCGTCCTTCTTTTCCGTGATCACCGGCCACTGCTGGGCGAGTTCGGCGTTGAGCGCCAGAAACTCCTGTTGATTGGACGGCAGGTCGTCTTCGGGGAAGATGGCTTCGGCGGGGCATTCGGGTTCGCACAGCGTGCAGTCGATGCACTCCTCGGGATCGATGACCAGGAAGTTCGGGCCTTCGTGAAAACAGTCGACCGGACAGACTTCGACACAATCCATGTATTTGCACTTGATACAGTTGTCGCCGACTACAAATGTCATGGTGCACTCCCCGGTTGTCCGGCCCGCATTATAGGCAGAACGAACGACCGGGATAAATAGTCGCGTTGCGCGACGTACTGGGCGCGGGACAGCGCGGCTGCGGCGGAGTGTCGGATTGCAGCGCATATTTGTTAATATTGAACTTTTGTGAAATGAATCGTTCAACAGACTCGGCACGTGCGCCATCGATGGCCGTTGTCGCGGCTGGCGTTCCGCTGCGGACGCGCTGCGGCCCCCTCGGTGTCCGAGCGCGGCGGCCGCAACAGGAGACCGGAATGCAGAACACGGGTGCCATGACACAGCTTCACGAAGAACTGGCGCATTACACGGCGCTGCCGTACAAGGATCTGGTCGCGCGCATCAGCGAACCCCCGCTGTCGATGCAGATGATTTGCGGCGACGAGCGCTACTTTGCCGAGTTCAAAGTGCTATGGCACGACCGGCCGACGGGGGAGCTGTGCATATCCGGCTCGATTCACGACGGCGGCTGGCGCGCCCTGGTGCCGTTTATGGAGAGCCGCATCATCACCCCAACGGGCGAGGTCAGAGCCCCGCAGGGTGTGTAGGGACCTACCGGTTCAACACACCTGGTCAGCCGCGAAGGACGCAGAGGAAATAGCTGTTCAACCGCTTAACCACAAATTACACAAAGGATTCTTCGTATTGACCGCACAGCAGCCCGGGGCGGCTGGATACAATCCTGGGATCGTTCGCGCGCTTGGTGGTCATGGCTTTGGACGGTGGTTTTCTTCGTGTCCTTTGTGGTTAATAGTGTTATCCCTTCGCGTCCTCGTCGTCATTCGCGGTTGCTTCGAATTTCGGCGGCTCGCTCAGCGATCCGCCGACAGTTCCTTCAGCCCGTAGAGAATATCCAGCGCCTGGCGCGGCGATAGCCGATCGGGGTCGATCCCTTCCATCGCGTCCACCAGCGGATGATCGGCGGGTTGCCTGAACAGGTCGATCTGTTTCTGATCCGCTGGCGGCGGCGAAGGCGTCTCGCTCTGCCGCTCCAGTTCGCGCAGACGCTTGCGCGCGAGTTCCAGCACGTCTCCGGGAACGCCGGCGAGTGCCGCGACCTGCAGGCCGTAGCTGCGGTCGGCCGGCCCGTCTTTCACTTCGTGCAGGAACACGATGCGGTCGCTGTGTTCGACCGCGTCGAGATGCACGTTGGCGATGCCGTCGTGCCCGGCGCCGAGCGCGGTCAGCTCGAAATAGTGGGTCGCGAACAGCGTCATCGCGCCGATCGCGGCGAGTTTCGTGGCGACCGCCCAGGCCAACGACAGGCCGTCGTAGGTGCTGGTGCCGCGGCCGATCTCGTCCATCAGCACCAAGCTGTCGCGGCCGGCGTTGTTGAGGATGTTCGCGGTCTCGGTCATTTCCACCATAAAGGTCGAACGCCCGCCGGCGAGATCGTCGTTGGCGCCGATGCGCGTGAAGATCCGGTCGACCGGTCCGATTTCGGCGGCTTCGGCGGGTACGAAGCTGCCCATGTGCGCGAGCAGAACAATCAGCGCGGCCTGGCGCATGTAGGTCGACTTGCCGCCCATGTTCGGGCCGGTGATGATCAGCATGCGCCGCTCCGCATCCAGCGTGACGTCGTTGGGGACGAACGGCTGGCCGGAAACCTGTTCGACTACCGGGTGGCGGCCGGCGCGGATGCGCAGGCCGGGCGTGTCGCTCAACGCCGGCCGCGACCAGTTCAAGGTGCCGGCGCGTTCGCCGAGGGTCACCATGACATCCAGTTCCGCGAGCGCCTCGGAGCAGCGCATCAGGTCGTTCAGGTGACCGGCCAGTTCGTCGAGCAGTTCGTCGTAGAGCGACTTTTCCCGCGCCAGCGAGCGGCTGCGCGCGCTCAGCACCTTGTCTTCGTGTGCCTTGAGTTCCGGCGTGACGTAGCGTTCGACACCCTTCAGCGTCTGCCGCCGCTGGTAGTCGTCCGGCACCCTGTCCGCGGCGGTGCGGCTGACCTCGATGTAGTAACCGTGCACGCGGTTGTAGCGAATCTTGAGATTGGCGATGCCGCTGCGCTCGCGTTCGCGCACTTCCATGCCGACCAACAGCTCGTCGCCGTGTTCGCTGAGCAGCCGCAGTTCGTCCAGTTCGGCGTCGTAACCCGTCGCGATCACGCCGCCGTCGCGCAACAGCACCGCCGGCGTCTCGAACAGGGCGCGCTGCAGCAGCGCATGCAGTTCGGGGAAGTCGCCGATGCCGGCCGACAGGTGGTTCAGCAGCGGATCGTCGACCGTTTTCAACTGATCCTGCAGCGCGGGCAGGGTGTCCAGCGCAGCGCGCAGCGCGCTGAGGTCGCGCGGGCGCGCCGATTTGAGCGCCACCCGCGAGAGGATGCGCTGCATGTCGGCGATGCCGCGCAACGGCTCGTGCAACGCAGGGTGAAGCTGGGTTTCCAGCAGCGTGTCGATGCATTGATGGCGTTCGCCGAGAACCCCGGCATCGCGCAGCGGGCGGTTCAGCCAGCGCCGCATCAGGCGGGCGCCCATCGCCGTGGCGCAATGGTCGAGCACGCCGGCCAGGCTGTGTTCGCGCCGCCCCGACTGCGCCTGTTCCAGCTCCAGGTTGCGGCGCGTCGCGGCGTCGATGATGACGCTGTCCTCGTGGCGTTCCACTTTGAGCCCGGTCAGGTGCGGCAGGGACGCACGCTGGGTGTCCTTCACGTATTGCAGCAGCGCGCCGGCGGCGCCGACGGCAACGCGCATGTCCTGGCAGCCAAAGCCCTCCAGGTCGCGCGTTCCGAACTGCGCGGTCAACTGGCGCGACGCGCTGCCCGTGTCGAAATGCCAGGGGGCCAGTTTGCGCACGCCCTGGCGGTTACCGACCAGTTCGAGCAGCGGTGCCTGTTCCGGCACCAGCAGTTCGGCCGGCTGCAGGCGCTCCAGTTCGCTCGCAAGCGTTTCGCCGCCGGCAAATTCCTGGACCACGAAGCGTCCCGACGACAGCTCCAGGGCGGCCAGCCCGAAATAGCCGTCCTGGTCCTGGGCGACGGCGGCCAGCAGATTCTCGCGGCGCTCCTGGAGCAGTGCGTCGTCGGTCAGCGTGCCCGGCGTGACGATGCGGACCACCTGGCGCTCCACCGGGCCCTTGGAGGCCGCCGGATCGCCTATCTGTTCGCAGATGGCCACCGCTTCGCCCTGTTTGACCAGGCGCGCCAGGTACTGGTCGACGGCGTGGTAAGGCACGCCGGCCATCGGAATCGGTTCGCCGGCCGACTGGCCGCGCGTGGTCAGCGTGATGTCCAGCAGGCGCGCGGCGCGGCGGGCGTCGTCGAAAAAGAGTTCGTAGAAATCACCCATACGGTAAAACACCAGAATATCAGGGTGTTGAGCCTTGATGCTCAGATATTGCTGCATCATGGGTGTGTGATGCTTTTGATTCAGGACGGCGGACATGGGCGGCAGTCTAGCCGAATCTCGGGTTGCGCTACAGCTTGCGTAGCCCGGCGTGCTCTGATACTTAGCCTTGACATGACGATTCGTTATACGCACAACGCATGTCCCGCGATCTGGAAACGCTGAGCCAGGCGCTGGGGCGCCGGCTGGCGCAACGCGGCGAACTGTTGGCGGTCGCCGAGTCGTGCACCGGGGGCTGGGTTGCCAAAGTCTGCACGGACATCGCCGGCAGTTCGGCCTGGTTCGACCGCGGTTTCGTCACCTACAGCAACGCGGCCAAGCGGGCGATGCTGGGCGTACCGGCGGAAACGCTGGAGGCGCACGGTGCGGTCAGCGAACAGACCGTGGTGGCGATGGCGCGCGGCGCGCTGGCCAACAGCGACGCCGCCTGGACTCTTGCTATCAGCGGCATCGCCGGGCCCGACGGCGGCACTCGCGAAAAACCGGTCGGGACCGTCTGGTTCGCCTGGGCTGGTGCGGACGGCTGGCTGCTGAGCGAACTCAAATGTTTCACCGGCGACCGGGCTGCGGTGCGCCGCCAATCGGTCGCCCACGCGCTCTTGGTCTTGCTGCACCGGCTGGAGCGGGTCTGAGGCTTGGACACGGACGGTTCGCAACGTCTGTTCTTCGCACTCTGGCCGGACGCCGAGGTGCGCGCGGCGCTGGCCGAGCTGGCCGGCCGCCTTTCCGAGCACCCCGTCAAGAAGGCCAATCTGCATCTGACGCTGGCTTTCCTGGGGTCGCGAACGCCGGACGAGCGGGCGTGTGTCGAGCAGGCCGCCGGCACGCTGAGCGCCGCGGCCTTCCGCCTCTCGTTCGATTACGTGGACGCGTTTCCGCGACCCCGGCTGCAATGGGTGGGTATGCAGCATTGCCCGGAGGCACTGACGCATCTGGCCGGTGACCTGTGGGATGTGTTGGTGCCCTGCGGAGTACGCCGGGAGGAGCGCCCGTTCGTGCCGCATGTGACATTGGCAAGGAGTACAAAACAACATGTATTTCAAATTCTTGAGAAACCTATTGAATGGGATGTCGAGGACTTGGTATTGGCGGATTCCCGGCAGGAGGATACGGGTGCGCACTACGAAATTATTTCTCGCTGGCCGCTTGGGTAATCGGTCCGGATGTGTATAATAACTACTGGTTATATTTCCAGTAGTCCACAGAAACGATACCGGAGGAGTTCTATGGATGACAACAAACGCAAGGCGTTGAGCGCGGCGCTGGGTCAGATCGAAAAGCAGTTCGGCAAGGGCGCGGTCATGCGCATGGGCGACGTCGGGGCGGCCCGCGAAGTCGATGTGGTGTCCACCGGATCGCTGGGCCTGGACATTGCGTTAGGTGTCGGCGGATTGCCGCGCGGCCGGGTCGTCGAGATCTATGGCCCGGAATCCTCCGGCAAGACCACGCTGACCCTGCAGGCTATCGCCGAAGTACAGAAGAACGGCGGCACCGCCGCATTCGTGGACGCGGAACACGCGCTGGACCCGGTCTACGCCGAAAAGCTGGGTGTCAAGGTGGACGACCTGCTGGTGTCGCAGCCCGACACCGGCGAGCAGGCGCTGGAGATCACCGACATGCTGGTGCGGTCCGGCGCCGTGGACGTGGTGGTCATCGACTCGGTCGCGGCGCTGACGCCCAAGGCCGAGATCGAGGGCGAGATGGGCGATTCGCACATGGGTCTGCACGCCCGTCTGATGTCCCAGGCGCTGCGCAAGTTGACCGCCAACATCAAACGGTCCAATACGCTGGTCATTTTCATCAACCAGATCCGCATGAAGATCGGCGTCATGTTCGGCAACCCGGAAACCACCACCGGCGGCAATGCACTGAAATTTTACGCGTCAGTGCGCCTCGACATCCGCCGGATCGGCGCGATCAAGAAGGGCGATGAGGTCATCGGCAGCGAAACCCGCGTCAAGGTCGTGAAAAACAAGATGGCGCCGCCCTTCAAGCAGGCGGAGTTCGAAATCCTGTACGGCGAGGGCATCTCCCGTGAGGGCGAACTGATCGATCTGGGCGTCAAGCAGGGCGTGGTGGACAAGGCGGGCGCCTGGTACAGCTTCAAGGGCGACCGCATCGGTCAGGGCAAGGACAACGTACGCGCTTTCCTCAAGGACAACCCGGCCGTCGCCAAAGAGATCGAAACCCTGTTGCGCACCCAGCTTTTGAACATGCCGCCAGCGGCTGCGGTCGAGACCGATGACAGCGAAGCGCTCGAAGAGGCCTGAGACCGGCGGAGAACCCGACGAATTCGGGCCGGCGTATGCACGCGCACTGAACCTGGTTGCCTGGCGCGAACACAGCGCTCAGGAACTGCGCGCCAAACTCGTGAGACGGGGGATTTCGTCGACCCTGACGGACGCGGTGGTGGAAGGACTGGTCGAGAACGGCCTGCTGAATGAAAGCCGTTTCGTCGAGTGTTTCGTGCAAAGCCGCGTCGAGCGCGGTTACGGACCGCTGAAGATCAATGCGGAGTTGCAGGCTCGGGGTATCCAGGACGGCCTGCCGGCGCAGTCGATCGACTGGGTCGCGCTGGCGCAGGGGGCGCGGGTCAGGCGGTTCGGCGCGGAACATCCGCGCGACTACCGCGAGCGCGCGCGCCAGATGCGGTTTCTGCAACAGCGCGGGTTCGACGGCAACCAGATCAGCGCCGTCTTCAAGGGAATCGATGACTGAGGGCGGCGGTCCCCCTCGTCGTATCGAACAAAAACCATGATTTGCCGCGCGGATTCGGATGGGCGGCGATTGTATTGACCGTCCCGAATCCTGTACCTTTCCACTTATGAAGAGCGCAGATATTCGTCAGTCGTTCCTGAATTTTTTCCAGATGCACGGGCACGCGGTCGTGCCCTCCAGTCCGCTGGTGCCGGCCAATGATCCGACGCTGCTGTTCACCAATGCGGGGATGGTTCAGTTCAAGGAAGTCTTTCTTGGCAAGGAGAAGCGACCCTATGCGCGCGCCGCGAGCAGCCAGCGCTGCGTGCGCGCCGGTGGCAAGCACAACGATCTCGAAAATGTCGGGTACACGGCGCGCCACCACACCTTTTTCGAGATGCTCGGCAACTTCAGCTTCGGCGACTATTTCAAACGCGAAGCGATCGGATTTGCCTGGGAGTACCTGACGCAGGTGATCAAACTGCCGCCGGAGCGGTTGTGGGTGACCGTATTCGACGAAGACGACGAGGCCGCCGACATCTGGCTGAACGAAATCCGCGTCGATCCCGCCCGATTTTCGCGCATCGGCGCCAACGACAATTTCTGGTCGATGGGTAATACCGGCCCCTGCGGTCCCTGTTCCGAGATCTTCTACGATCACGGCCCGTCGGTCGAAGGTGGGCCGCCGGGATCCCCGGACGCCGACGGCGACCGGTATATCGAAATCTGGAACCTGGTGTTCATGCAATACGACCGGGACGCCCAGGGCAGACTGCATCCGCTGCCGCGCCCGTCCGTCGATACGGGTATGGGGCTGGAGCGGCTCGCCGCGGTCCTGCAGGGCGTGCACAGCAACTATGAAATCGATGTGTTCAGGAACCTGATCCAGGCTGCGGCCGAACTGACGGGAACGCCGGACCGTGAAAACAAGTCGCTGCGCGTGATCGCCGACCATATCCGCGCCTGTGCGTTTCTGATCACCGACGGCGTGATCCCCGCGAACGAAGGGCGCGGGTATGTGTTGCGGCGCATCGTCCGGCGCGCCATCCGCCACGGCCACAAACTGGGTGTGCGCGACAGCTTCTTTCACAAACTGGTCGGACCGCTGGTCAAGGAAATGGGCGGCGCCTACCCGGAGCTGAGCAAGGCGCGGCCGCAGGTCGAACGCGTTCTTGAACAGGAGGAGCAGCGGTTCGCCGAGACGCTCGACAACGGCATGCGCGTGCTCGAGGACGCCATCGCCGGCCTCCGGGGTACCGAGATTCCCGGTGCGACCCTCTTCAAGCTGTATGACACCTATGGTTTTCCGCTTGACCTGACCGCCGACATCGCCCGGGAGCACAATCTGACGGTCGACGTGACCGGTTTCGATACGGCGATGGAGGGGCAGCGGCAGCGGGCGCGGGCGGCAAGCTCGTTCAAATCGGTCGAGACCGGCGACATTTCCATCGAAGGGGAGTGCCGTTTCATCGGCTACGAGTTGGCTGAAGGCGTCGGGACGATCCGGCAACTCACCGACGGCGCGACGCTGGCCAGGACCGAGGCGCTGCGGGCGGGTGATATCGGCAGCGTGGTGCTGAACGCCACGCCGTTCTACGCGGAGTCCGGCGGGCAGGTCGGCGATACGGGTCGGCTGGTCAAGGCCGACGGCTCGGTCTTCGAAGTGCAGGATACAGTCAAGGTCGGCGATCAGCATGTCCACAAAGGACTGGTCAAGGCGGGGCGCTTCGAAGTCAACGACCGCGTGGAAGCCCGTATCGATGCGCATCGTCGCGATGCCACGCGGCTCAACCACTCGGCGACCCATCTGTTGCACGCGGCGCTGCGCAAGGTGCTGGGTGAACATGTCCAGCAAAAAGGTTCGCTGGTCGATGCCGAACGGCTGCGCTTCGACTTTTCGCACCTCGAGCCGGTTAAAGCGGACGAGCTGGCGCGCATCGAGCGCATGGTCAACGCGCAGATTCGGGCCAACGCCGACGTGCATACGCGCGTCATGCCGATCGATCAGGCGATGCAGGCGGGCGCGACGGCCCTGTTCGGCGAGAAATACGGTGACGAGGTGCGGGTGCTGTCCATCGGTGATTTTTCGGTCGAGCTGTGCGGCGGGACCCACGCCCGGCGCGCCGGTGATATCGGTCTGTTCAAGATTGTTTCAGAGTCGGGTATCGCCTCCGGCGTGCGCCGCATCGAGGCTGTTACGGGCGAAGGTGCGCTGGATTACATCGCCGATACCGAGCGCAAACTGGCGGCGGTTGCGGAACTGGTGCGCGGCGCGCGCGAGGAGACGCCTGCCAGGGTCGAGCAACTGGTCGAACGTTCACGCAAACTGGAAAAGGAACTGGAAACGCTCAAGGCGCAAATCGCCACCAGCCAGGGTGATGATCTGGTCGATCGCGCAGTGGATGTCGAGGGCATCAAAGTCGTCGTCGCGCGCCTGGACGGCGCCGATACCAGGACGCTACGCGACACGGTCGACCGGCTGAAGAACAAGCTGGGTGCGGCGGTTGTGGTACTGGGTGCGGTCGCGGACGGCAAGGTGATCCTGATCGCCGGTGTCAGCAAGGCGGAGACCGCACGCGTCAAGGCAGGCGATCTCGCCAATCACGTTGCCGGCCAAGTCGGTGGCCGGGGCGGCGGACGACCGGACATGGCTCAGGCCGGCGGCAGCCAGCCGACCAATCTGGATGCGGCGCTTGCTTCGGTCGAGTCCTGGGTACGCCAACAACTCGTGCACAGCCAGTCGGCTTGAGGGACTTGTTTAGAATCAATCCAGCGACAATCGACGAAAATAGGCCCCGACCCATTTTCAGCGGGGGTATTTTGTAGTTTAATTCGCATCTTTCGCTTTCTGTTAACGGCTAACTGCGCGGCGCGGCCCTTTCCAACCTTCCCATGGCGTTGATAGTCCAGAAGTACGGCGGTACGTCAGTGGGTACGCCTGAACGCATCCTGGCGGTTGCCGAAAAGATCGCTCATTATAGCGCGCATGGCATGCAGCTAGTCGTGGTGGTGTCTGCGATGAGCGGCGAGACCGACCGCCTGATCGGACTGGCCAATGCGGTGGCGCCTAAGGCAGTACCGCGTGAACTTGACGTGCTACTCGCGACCGGCGAACAGGCGACGATCGCGCTTTTGGCAATGGCCCTTGAAAATCGCGGCGTTGCGGCACGTTCCTATACCGGAAGTCAAGTTCATATCCTGACCGATAGTGCGCATAACAAGGCGCGCATACAGGATATCAGCGACGCACGGGTCCGGTCTGACCTGAACGCCGGTCGCGTGGTAGTGGTCGCGGGTTTTCAGGGCGTCGACGAACTCGGCAATATCACGACTCTGGGCCGCGGCGGATCTGATACGACGGCGGTCGCGCTGGCGGCCGCGTTGAAAGCGGACGAATGTCAGATCTTTACTGATGTCGACGGCGTCTACACCACCGACCCGCGGGTGGTGCCGGAGGCCAGAAGATTGGATCGCATTACCTTCGAGGAGATGCTGGAAATGGCGAGCCTCGGGTCGAAGGTGCTGCAGATTCGCTCGGTTGAGTTCGCCGGGAAGTATAATGTCCCGTTACGCGTGCTTTCTTCGTTCAAGGAGGGGAAGGGGACACTCATTACATACGAGGAAGAAAGCATGGAGCAGGCGCTTATATCCGGCATCGCATTCAATCGCGACGAAGCCAAGCTGACCGTCCTCGGGGTGCCTGACCAACCCGGCGTAGCGCACCTGATCCTGGGCCCGATCGCCGAGGCGAATATTGAGGTCGATATGATCGTCCAGAATATAGCACCCGACGGAGCGACCACGGATTTTACGTTCACGGTAAACCGTAACGATTACACGAAGGCGATGGATATTCTGCAAAACGTCGCCAAGGGAATGAAAGCCAGGGAAGTTTCGGGTGATCCCCGAATCGTAAAGATCTCGCTGGTCGGGGTGGGGATGCGTTCCCATGCCGGGATCGCCTCCAGGATGTTCGAGGCGCTGGCCAAGGAGGGCATCAATATAAGGATGATATCGACATCGGAAATCAAGATATCTGTTGTGGTTGATGAGAAGTATCTCGAGCTGGGCGTCCGCGCGTTGCACGAGGCCTTCAATCTGGAGATGGAGGCAATCTAATAAGGTTGTCTTATCTTGCTGAAACTATTGCGATATATGGAATAGAAACAAAGTGCTTTCCTAAGGAAAGTGAACGTTTCTTCAGCTATAGTTTCAAAATAGGGTGCCGAAACACTGGATATCTGTGGTGACCTTGTGTTCTTGTCGGTCGTGTATCGCGGCCGAGAAAAGGACGTATTAGGAGAAATAACGAATGTTAATATTGACGCGAAGGGTGGGCGAAACCCTCATGATCGGCGACAATGTCACAGTCACCGTGCTGGGTGTGAAGGGTAATCAGGTTCGTATCGGCGTCAATGCGCCGAAGGAGGTTGCCGTGCATCGCGAGGAGATCTACGAGCGGATCAAGCGCGAACAGGAAAACGGGGTGGAGGATCCATCTACGCTTCGAGGGTGAGTGCGCGCTTTACCTCGCCCGCCCTTACCGGTATGCTACCCGTCTACTGTATCTACTAGGGTTTCTGGTCGGTAGATGGGAGAGATGGCCGAGAGGCCGAAGGCGCTCCCCTGCTAAGGGAGTATGGGTCAAAAGCCCATCGAGGGTTCGAATCCCTCTCTCTCCGCCAAATAAAAGGCGCCTCGAACGGGGCGCTTTTTTTGTTTCGAATCGGCGTTCGAATCTTGCCATGTCAGGGGGGCGTACCTGCGTACCAACGGGACTTCGCTTCGTCTTGCGCACACGCGTTTCCTTATGGATAATCGCTCGTTCCCGTTGGCCCCGAATGCGCCACGCCTTCCGGGAAACGCGAGGCCTTGATTCCGCGAGGTCCGGGGTTACTTGGCGGGTGTGCCGGTCCCGCCAGGACTCAGAACGATCAATACAACGCGCCCGTAGCTCAGCTGGATAGAGTACCTGGCTACGAACCAGGCGGTCGGGAGTTCGAATCTCTCCGGGCGCGCCATATTTCACTATTGATTCCAATTAGTTATAGCTGAAACGCGCTGCTCGTTGTTTTTCCTCTCCCGGAATTTGTGACCGAAATTGTGCTATTTTGCTCATTGCTCATTGCTTATGGCACACACAGATCATACTCATTTGGAAAACAGCGAGTTAACGCCATCGGGTATTCTCTGTTCTACAGATGACAGTTCTGGTGAAAAACCAGGCGGTCTACCAAAGATCCACTCACAAGTTTGTTTCAATCTCCCCGGTACTGTATCCAATCGCACGGTATCCGCGTAGACGTCTTTCAAACATCCTTGCCAGCATAGGTACATCGCGATCGACATAGTCGTAGATGCGAACTTCAGTCTTGTCTGGATACAGGCGGTGAAGCCTGCCGGCATACTGAACCAGTGTGCCTTTCCAGGAGACCGGCAGAGCCAGAAACAAGGTGTCCAGTCGCGCATCGTCAAATCCTTCTCCAATGTAGCGGCCGGTTGCGAGGATCAACCGCTCTTCGTTATCGGGAATGGCGGCCAGCCGGTCCAAATCATCACGGCGTGTTTTTGCACCTCTGCCTCCATGCAGAACAATCAGGTTGCGCGTGAAATTGCGCAATCGGTTGGAAAAGTACTCCAGATGTTCTTTTCGCTCCGTGAGCAAGATCGGTGACCGACCTTCTTCGAGCGCATGCAGGACGTCGTTGCATATCAGGCTATTGCGACGCTCGTCAGTGGCGAGCCGCCGGTAAAGCTCCTGAATACGCAGGCCGCTGTTGTCGTCGATGTTTAATCCCGTCTCGCGGATAATCAGGTTGTGATTGAAGGGACGGCGTACTGCATGGTTTCGGGCATCCACAGTAAAGCGAACCGGACCTAACTGCATTTCGATAATGGGATGATGGCCGTCACGGCGTTGCGGTGTGGCAGTCAGGCCGGTAATGAAGCGTGCTCTGACCTCGGCCAGAACGCGTTCGAAAGATATGGCAGGAAGGTGGTGGCATTCATCCACGATTACATGGCCATAGTTGGCCACCAGATCATCCACTTTATCCTTGCGCACCAGGCTCTGGATCATGGCAACGTCGAGCCGGCCATTGGGTTTGTGTTTGCCGCCACCGATTCGCCCAATGTCCTTGATATCCAGCCCGAGGAACAGCGCGAGTTGTGCGATCCACTGATCGAGCAACGGCTGACGATGCACCAGGACCAGGGTGTTACATTGTCGTTCGGCAATCAGCCAGGTTCCGACGACGGTCTTGCCGATGCCAGGCGGTGCGACGAAGACACCGATATCATGTTGACGCAGGGTATCGACAGCCTGTTTCTGGATGGCCGTGAGTTTACCATCGAACTTTACATCGAGCGGTTCACCAGGATGGCGTCGGTCGTCAATGGCCGGTGTGCTTCCATATCGTTTGAGCAAGGCCGCAAGTTCGTCCCGACATCCACGGGGCAAGGCGATGTGTTTGGAGAATTCCTCGGCGCAGCTGATCACCCGTGGCGTCAATGCTGTGGACAGCCGCATACTCTGCTTTTTGTAGAACTCCGGATTCTGAAAGGCCGCCAATCGCTTGATCTGGTTTAGCATGGGTGACGGCAGATCCGTTTTGTCGACAAACAGGCGCTGTGCAAGAATGGCATGAACTTTGGTGGGTATAGGTTCAATAATGTGCACTTTCTCTGGTCGTCCTGAGGGCGGACGTTCCCACGGTGCGTCTTCCCTTACGTCTTCGTTTAGGGAGTCAAATCGAACGCCAACGATCTTCCCCTGCCGCGCGGCATCACGAGCGATGGATTCCACAGTGGACGGCGCTATCCGTGTTAGTGACGCTAGATAGGCCCATTGATCCGGGTGTGGCTGGAAGTTTTCGTCCAGGAAAACAGTATTGCCAGCTTGACGCGGCTCATATTGCAGCGGCAGGGCGATGAGGTTACCGAAACCGCCACGTGGCAGGGTGTCCTGATTGGGGAACAGGCGGTCATAGGAACTCATCGCCAGCTGATGACGGCGTGACATAGTCTCGGTGATGAGATAACAACCCATGCGGCGGGCGCTAACCGCGGGGATCGGTGAACTGAAGAAGAACCAGACATGGGCGCCGTTACCCGATCGCGAGCGTTCCACTGCAGTAGGAATACCAAGGTCCCGGCAGGTATCGACAAATGCCGTCACGTCATCGAGCCACGATTCCTTGTCAAAGTCGGCGGCGAGGAACCAACAGGTTTCATCCTTGAGCAGGGGATAGACACCGATGGTGTGCCGCCCCTGGAGATGGTCGAGGAAGACCTGGTGGTTGAACGGCAGAAATGCCTGGTTCGGACAGTCGCTGCATTTTACCCGGGGTTTTTCGCAGACGCCACGCACCCATTCGTTGCCGCAGGCTGGCGAATAGCCTTTCCGGTCGCTCTTTGTACTTATCCAGAGCTTTGGGTAGACATCATCCCGACCGCTGAATAGTCGGCGGAATAAAGAGATTTTTCCTTCGGCATTGGTGGGTATATCAGCGCTGGGTTGTATTGCCGGGGCGAAAGGAACTACAGGCGTTGATTCCATGGCGGCAAGCTCTGCCTTGAGTGCGGCCAATCGTTTCTCGCTCTCACTATGTTTGTGTGAGAGTTCAGCAAGCTGCGCTTCCTCGCGGGCAATCGCCTCGCGCAGAGAGTGTTCATTCGTCAATGCCATGGCCCGCCCGGTTCCCACTTCGACCTGAATTCCATTTCCTGGACCAATGCCTGTGTTGGAGGGCGAAGGAATGTCTCCAGAAAAAGACAGACCTCCATTAGCGACGGTGGAGAGGTGACGGCCATTCCCTTGCGTATAAAGGCGTTCCACTGATTGTTCTTATGCGCGTCTTCATAGAATTCGGGGCTGAGTCCGGATGGCGTGTGTTCTGGTAAAGATGTACGACGGCGCGAGAATGTATTGTGGATCGCTTCTGACAATATCAGGCCATCGAAATCGAACTCGCGGGCAATAACCCAAAGATCGTAGAAGTCCTTCATCCGGCTGTTCGCCATACCCAGATTGACCAGTGCCTGGAATTTCTCCGCTACCACGGTTTCGCGGGGGTACGCCTTCAAGTGTGGGGCAGGGTTGCCCAGCAGGGTGGGATACTCGATTTCTTCCGCCTCGGGTGTCACAGCGTCCCCGAAACCAATGTCGGCCTGAATCGTTACCCGGGCGCCGGCCAGGTCTCCGAACAGCCGCACGCGTAAGCCGCCATATTCTGTTTGATCGCGGATTACTTCAACCTGGACGCTGTCCGCCATCAGTGCCAGGCCGTCATCCTCAACGGGAATGTCACAGAGTTCGCGAAAGATTGCCCGCAGATCTGCTTCACCGCTGTCGCCGAAGCCGAGGAAATCCACATCGCCTGTCGGGCGGTGCGGCCGGTCGCCCCACAACAGGAACAGCATTGCACCCTTCAGGACGAAGCGATTCTGATAACTTGATTTACTGAGGCGGTACAAGAGTCTTTCCAGCCCGTATCGGGTCAGGAGCAACTGAAAATCCTCGCTCCGTTCACGGGACAGTGCCAGCAGGCGGTCACGCACAGAGGCCGCTGTATTTTTCCCACGTTTATTATTCATGCCGCGATTGATTCCAGGTAGGGTCGCATGACATTTCGTACGCGGCAGATATCGGCATAGTGCCAGAGATCATCCATGGTGCAGCGTCGTGATTGCCAGCATTCCCTGAGCGCTTCGATGGCAACGTCCAGGCCGATTTTGTTCCGGTATTTGAAACAATCGGCGATGGTCTTGGCGGGGGAATACACGTGTACCGTCACGCCCTCGATTCGGTGTTCCTCGATGCCGGCACGGAGTGCGGTCCTGGAGAAGCGCACGATGCGTAGGGGTGGGTACTCCACGCGCGGTCGCCAGGCTTTTTCACCAATGGCGAGCCAGACTTCAAACGGCGCCTGGGTTGTGAGTTCGTGAAAGCGCAGGGCGGACAGCAGGCAGACTACGCCGTTGGGCACGCGCTTGCAGACCTCTGCCAGCGAGTGGTGTTCGGTGGCACCGCTTCCCGGCAGAACATAGAGTCCTCGGCTGATCCGCTGCAGCTTGCCGGCCGCACAGAGGCGGCTGAGATAGGTCCGCGGGATGCCATCGGGATCCAGATCGCGCGGACGCAGCACGCCCGTCTTCCTGACCAGCTCCAGAATTTTGTCCGTTCGTGTGGTTCGGGTAGCCATGATATTGGAATGTTACAATACATCATGAGATATATACAACTCACGATGTACTGTAACATTCCTGAAAGGCTGGCTTTGGGAGTTCTGCCATCATCATCGGTATCCGGAACACTGATTCCGCTGTTTTTTTGAAGGAAATAGATATGCGAATTCCTTTCAAAACTTATGGGCTGCCACAGGGGGGCCGATCCCCGACAACAAGATCTTCCGCGGCGATCATTCTCGCAGAGGTTGTCCTTCCCGAAAATGCGTTCAGGTTGATATTCTTGACCTTTTTCGGAGAAGTCGTCAATCTGGAATTCCCGGCCATCCTCGGTGCCGAAGTTAATCCAGAAGCATGAAGACGATTATTAGTGCGCTGTTGACATTTCTCTCCACCTTGTTTCGGTCTCGGGCGACCCTGCAGCTCGAGATCGTCGCGCTACGCCATCAGCTCACGTCTATCAGCGAACGACCTTGCGTCCCCGGATTCAACCGGCAGACCGACTGTTCTGGTCCTGTCTCTCGCGCTCCTGGTCGGATTGGCGGAGTGCGCTCGTCTTTGTTCAGCCCGGGACCGTGATCGCCTGGCAGCGGAAACGCTTTCGCGATCATTGGGCCAAGTTGAGTCAGCAGGGTAGGCCAGGTAGGCCGCCGATATCCAAAGAAATCAGGGCACTGATCCGCAAGATATCGGTAGCCAATTCCGGCTGGGGTTCGCCTCGAATTGTCGGGGAACTGTGGAAACTGGGTATTGATGTTGCCAAATCCACCGTAGACAAATACCGGGTATGGTTCAAACAACCACCGTCGCCGACATGGAAGACGTTTCTGAAAAATCATGTCAGGGATTTGGTATCGATCGATTTCTTTGTGGTCCCCACCGTAAGATTCAAAGTGCTGTTCGTTTTGGTGGTCCTCGCTCACCACCGTCGCAGGGTGGTGCACTTCAATGTCACGGAGCATCCCACCGCTCAGTGGACCGGACAGCAGATCATCGACGTACGGCTCCGGAGTATCTCCTGCGGGATCGAGACGCTGTTTATGGAAGCCAGTTTCAGAGGCGTGTCAAGAGCCTGGGAATCGAAGTGGTACTCACTGCGCCACGCAGCCCTTGGCAGAATGCGTTTGTGGAACGCGTGATCGGTAGCATCCGGCGGGATTGCCTGGATCATGTCATCGTGTTGAACGAATGCCACCTAAAACGGATATTGACCAGCTATTTGAAATATTATCACCGCTGGCGGACGCATCTGTCACTGGATATGGATAGCCCACAATCGCGATCGGTGCAGCCACCGGCCCTTGGAAAGGTCGTGCAATTCCCAGAAGTGGGTGGTCTACATCATCATTATGAACGGCTGGCAGCGTGATCGTGTGTGATGTGATTTTTCGGAAAGCACAGGCGGTGTTCGGATGGTATCGGTGACGATTATCATCGATATGACACTTCATGTAATTGTCAACGTAGTTTATGACGGCTCATTTCGACCGGATAGCACTTCCCAGAACTGGCGGGGAGAAATCACGGGTAACCATTCGATGCGTTTCAGTTTCAGCAGCGCTTTGTCGCCTGTAACGAAAACCTGAGCCTGTCCTGCCAGTGCGGAAGCAATGATTGCTTCATCGTCAGGATCAGGCAAGGAAGGAAAGGGAGGCTCACCTTCCACAAGCGTTGCCTCGGCACGGAGTAAGGCTAAAAACGCTTCCGTGACCGATGCAGACTGACCCAGCTTGCCGGGAAGTATACGTTCAAGTTCCTGGAGGACAGGGTCCGAAATGAGTAGGTCATGAGACTGAAGAACGATCTCAAACAATTCCGCGCACAGTCCGCGTGTGGTAAGGGCGCTGGCCAGGACATTGGTGTCGAGGAAGACCTTCACGAAATATCGCGAAAGACATCGTCGTCGCTTAAGTAGCCGGCTGCCTCGGCAAGTGGCAGTGCCTTGCGACGCAGCTCGCGGAATCGCTCCACAGCGATGTTCTTGCGAAGCATTTCTCGCGCCAGATCACTCTTGGTGCGATGCTGGCGTTTGGCCAGTTCGTCCAGACTGTTTTCCAGTTCGTCGTCGATACGGATGGTCAGGGTGCCCACGGGGTTCTCCAGGTAATTAAAGCATGTGTATTACATTGTAATACAACGGCAGGCATGAAGATAGACTGTAATAGGCCTATGGCTGTCCAATAGACGGTTTCAATTAGCCCCAAACAACGCCAAATAAGGCCAAACAGACAGAATTTATTGGACAGCTATTTTTAATATTATTAAGCAGAGTCAGTGAGATAGAAAGTCTAGGTTGGAATACTACGAACCAAGCGGTCGGGAGTTCGAATCTCTCCGGGCGCGCCATTAAATACAAGAAACTTAAGCAGTTACGGTTACAGCCGAACCACTTTTTTCTTGCTCATTTTCCGACTGTGCTAGGTTTGTGCTAACCAGTCGGAGTTCCGAAAGACCGTCCGCGTATTCCGCCAGATGCTCGACAGACAAATGGGCATACCGGCGGACCATTTCATAGTCGGACCAGCCTCCCAGTTCCTGCAGCGCATGGAGAGGCGTTCCCTGCTGGACATGCCAGCTTGCCCACGTGTGCCGCAAATCGTGCCACCGAAAGTTCCTGATCCCAGCTCTGACGAGTGCTTTGCGCCAGGCATGGTTGTTGGCCTTGGTGACAGGCTCGCCTTGATAAGTAAACACTCGACTCGAGTGTTTCCCCGCTTGCTGCCTGAGCACCAGTACCGCTTCGGCATTCAGTGGCACCGGGATGGCTTTTCGAGCCTTCGCTTGGTCAGCGTGAATCCATGCACATCGGCGATCCAGATCGACTTGCGACCATTCGAGCTTGACCACATTGGCCTCTCTTAATCCAGTCGCAAGGGCAAATCTCGCCATTGCCGCCAGATGATCAGGAAGCTCCGCTAACAATCGATCTGCTTCCTCTCTCGTCAGCCATCGAACCCGACGTTTCGTCTGCGACAGCATGCGGACGTGTGGCGCGCGTTCCAGCCATTCCCATTCGCGTTCAGCGCGTCTGAGAATGGCTCGCACGACTTCAAGCATCCGATTGACGGTCGCATTCGAAACACCGTCGGACAACCTGGACTTCGTCAGGTCATCCAGCACCTCCCTAGGGCGTGAAGCCTGTTCGATGCCCAGCGCGAACGCCCAACTGTAATGCATTCGCAGAACGATTTGTGCGTTCTTTAAAAGACGGGCTCTTCGCGTAATCGTGTGGGTGATTTTGAGTCATTTTAGAGGATCGGTAGCATGCACGTCAGTATCTTGAGCCGCAGATACTCTTCATCGCGCAGCCCGTATGCGCGGCGCTGTATGACGCGGATCTTGTTATTGAGGCCCTCGACAAAGTCCAGCGAGACCTTGTTCTCGGGCTGGCAGTACGCGGCGATTCCCTCCCAATGACGTTCGATCATCTCAGCGAACTTCTCGTACGGCTTCAGGCGCTGCCACTTGAGGCTCGCACACCAGTTGTCGAAGAAGCGTCGTGCCCAGCCCTCGCGCTCATAGTCCCAGAGCTGGCCGAAGGATTCCTTGAGCAGGTAAGCCGTGTTGAGCCGCCGGTTCGCGGCAAGCAGCGCCTTGAGTGCCTTCTTGCCCTCCAGTCTCAGGTTCTCCTGGCGCGACAGCAGCGTGTACTTCTGCCCCTTGATGTAGCGCCGCTCTTTGCCGCTGAGGCGGGCGTACTCGTTCTTGCGCACCTGATCCAAGGCCTTGCCCAGGTGGCGCATCACATGGAACTTGTCGAACAGGATCGCCGCCTGCGGGGCGCGCGCCTGGGCCACATTGCGAAACGGCTTCCACTGCTATCGCCGGTGTAAATTTGTATCAGATCAGCCGGTTTAAAAATGTTTGCGGGGAAGTGGGCACGTAAGCGTGTTTTAGGTAGTCGTTGTCGATCTGTTTCAAGACGCCTGTAGCTGGTCTTTCATGCGGAAGCTTTTGCCTTCGATGGTGATGGTTTCGGCATGATGTAGAAGCCGATCGAGCACGGCGGAGGTGAGCGTGGAGTCGTTGTTGAAGAACTCGGCCCACTTTTTGTAGACCCGATTGGTGGTGAGGATGGTGGAACCGCGCTCGTAGCGCTGGCTGATGATCTGGAACAGTAGATCGGCGCCGGTTTTGTCGATGGGCAGGTAGCCGATTTCGTCGAGGATCAAAACGCGAGGGCGGATGTATTTTCGCAGCTCCAACTTGAGTCGCCCGGTGGCTTGAGCGCCGGCGAGGGTGTTGATGACATCGACGGTGGAGGCGAACAGGACGGAGTGCCCGTGGTGGCAGGCGGCGAGGCCGAGGGCGGTGGCGAGATGAGTTTTGCCCAGACCGACGCCGCCGATGAACACGACGTTGGTGTTGTCTTCGAGGAAGGCCAAGCGGAAGAGGTTTTGGATCTGTGCGCGATTGATTTTGTTCGGCCAGTTCCACTGGAACTGCTCGAGTGATTTGCGTACGGGGAAGCGAGCGAGTCGCACGCGCCGTTCGATGGAGCGGTCTTGTCGTCGTTGCGCTTCGCCTTCGATGAGTTTTGCGAGGAAGGTGATGGGCTCCCAGTGTTGTTCGGCGGCGAGCTTGGCGAAGTCATCGAGGTGCTCGCGGATGAAGGACAGCTTGAGGTAATCGAGATGGTGTTCGAGTGCTTCGGTCTCGGCGCTGCGAGTTGGTTGAGCGGTTGCCATGGGGGGATTCCTTATTGTTTCACCGCTGCGCGGAGCGATCGGGGTCGTAGAGTTCCAGGTCTGGCTCCTCGAGTTCGAGTTCGAGCAGATCGGCGCGTCGAGTCAGATGCAAAGCGGCGGGCTCGGGCAGCGCGCGGGCCCGGCTTTCGAGCAGATTGGCGACGTATTCGCAGCTGAAGGCTTCGAAGGCGAGTGCGTCATCGAGTGCGCGTGCGGTGGGCTCGATGCCGTAGATTTCACTGAGTGCGATGATTTTGTGCACGTGATGACGCGCGTTGAGTCGTCGCAGCTCGAGTTGTTGGTAGTAGCGCTCGGCGTTGGTGGACAAGGCGAGGAAGCGTTGCATGAGTTTTTGATGCCGCGCGCTGCGCCGTTGCGCGAGCAACTTGCGCGGATGGTCGGGATCTTCGAAGTCGCGGTGGCGCTCATAGCAACGCGGATGCCGGGCGATGAGTTGGTTGTCGTGATAGACACACAGGCGGTCTGGATAGCTCTTTAATGTCAAGCGAGAGGAGGCGTATTCGGCGGGCACGGAGTATCGGTTGGTGTCGAAGGTGACGCGGAAGCGATTCGAAGCGCGTACAGTGTGAGGGGTGGCGATGTCGTAGAGGTTGTCGGACATGGGATGCAGCAGCGCCTTCTCCTGCTCGAACAGCTCCACGGGCCGTCGGCGTGTTTCACCGTGGATGCGTTGATTGGCGATCGTGTCGAGCCATTGCCGTGCGGCGGGATTGAGGGCGTTGAAGTCGGGGATGTCGAGGCCGGCGAGTAGATTCTTTTTGACATAGCCGACACCGGCTTCGACGCGCCCTTTCTCGTTTCCCTTTCCCACCGCGCAGGGAACGATTTGAAAGCCGTGATGCTGGGCGAAGTCGAGGTATCGGGGATTGAACACCGGCGCCTGGCCGCTGAGACGCTGGAGCACGGCGGATTTTAAATTGTCGACCATGATGCTGGCCGGCACGCGGTGGCCGAAGAACTCGAACGCGTGTTGATGACAGGCGAGGAAGTGCTCCATGGTCTGGGAGACGGTGAACTCGAGATACATCAATCGCGAGTAGCACAACACCATGACGAAGAAGGACAGTCGTCGCCGGGTATTGCCGACGTTGACCGAGCCGTAGTGGCCCCAGTCGACCTGCGCGCATTCGCCGGGTGCAAAGGCAAGGGTCAAGAAAGCCGGTGCGCGCCGCGGTCGTACGCTGGCCAGATAATCCTTGACGATGGTGATGCCACCGTCGTAACCGTCCTCATGCAGGCGCTGCAACACTTGCACGGCGCTGTAGGGGTGGTGCTCGATCAGCTGGCGGATGGTGCGCTTGAAAGGATCGAGCTTGCTCGTGCGAGCAACGCTGCGCCGCGCTCGGAAGTGTGACTGTGTGAGCCAATGGCTGACGGTGCGCGCATCGAGGCAAAGAGCGTGCGCAATCTGTGAGACGTTGAGTCCGTCGCGTTGGTGAAGGTGGCGGATGCGGCAGAACGTATCGTAATCGATCATCAGGATTGTCCGGCGGTCAAACGCAAATGGTCGGGCTCAGAACGGCGGCTCGTCATCGGGCCACAGGGATTGCTGGCACTCAGCGTCTTGGTGGTAGTAGCGAAGCAGCTGAGCGGTGTATTGGCTCTCGAGGGCGGCGGCAAGCGCGTAGAGGAACTCGAGCAGTTGTGCAGCGGCCTCGTCGCAAAGCTGTGTCGGTAACGCGATCAGGGGCGGATGTTCGTCGGTCACGCGGTGTCTCCTTGGCCCTCAGGGAGCGTGATCGCGGGGATCACGCTCGGGGGATGCATTGAGGATGTCGTTGGCTAAATGTTGCAGCCGCCGGCTGGCCGATACGATGTCCTCTTGTAGCGCAGCGCCGGTTAACTGGGCGATTAATCCCATCAGGACAAGGGGTTGGGCGGAGGCGAGTTCTTGTAACAGTGTGTTCACTAAGGGATCCGATTTATCATTGTTATCCGCAGCTTGCGTCAATGAGTGTTCTTGTAACGCAGGGCGGGTGTTCGGCGCTGAGCGCCGCCAATAGCCCGGATGAGCGCTGCGCCAGGCGCGCACCCGCTCGACGTTCTCGGCGCCGCGGAAGTAATCACGGTTGTCGGCTTTGGCGAGCCATCGGCGCTGGCTCTCGGCCTTGCTGGCGCGCCGACACGGCGTCTTCGAGCAGAAGCGCTGGTGCCTGAGATTGCGCGGGTCGGGACGGAATAAAGTCCCGCAGTGTCGACACTTACGGCGTCTTTGTTGGCTCATCAATCACCCCCTTCCGGGGACCGATGATGAGACGTGACGCGATGAACACAACGCCAGTATCCACGCCGGCTACTCCGTCGCGCGCGCGCGAACAAAGGGGGGTTAGAGCGGCAAAACCTGGCCCGGTATCTATGCCGACAAAGACAGTTTCAAACCGGCCAGATCACTACAATTTCGGAACGTCGATGACAGCCACGCAGGCGCAGAAATTCGGCGCCCAGATGGTCATCGCACGAAGCGCCATGCGACTCGACTGTGCGCGCAGACCCTACAGCATCGAGGCCGGCGAGGGGCTGCGCGTGCCGGCCCGCAGCGTCATCATTGCCACCGGGGCCGCGTACCGCAAACCGCAGATTGATAACCTGTCGCGGTTTGAAGGGACCGGTGTGTACTACGGCGCGACCTTCATGGAGGCGCAGTTATGCGTCGACGAAGAGGTGATCGTGGTCGGCGGCGGCAACTCGGCCGGCCAGGCTGCTGTGTTCCTGGCGCAGACCGCGAAGCGCGTGCACATACTGGTCCGCTCGGACGGACTGGCGCAAAGCATGTCGCGTTACCTCATCCGGCGCATCGAGGACAATTCCGCCATTGTCCTGCACACACACACACCGAAATCGTGGCGCTCGAGGGCGGCAATCACCTCGAGCGTGTGCGCTGGCGGGACAACCGGACCGGCAGCACCGGGACGCACGCCATCCGGCATGTTTTCCTGATGACCGGCGCGGTGCCCGCTACGCAGTGGCTCGACGATTGCCTGGTGCGCGACGCCAAGGGCTTCATCAAGACAGGACCCGATCTGACACAGGACGAGCTGAGCGCGGCGCATTGGCCGCTCGCAGTGTAAGCAGCATCCGAAAGAAATAAGTAATCCGTGCGTGCCAGCTTGGCCGGGCCATCAAACCGTACCTGTTGTCTGCGGCCTATCCGATAAGGCTCGCGGCTCTAAAACCGTTATATACGTGTGGTCACATTTATCTGTCCATGACAATGAGACCCAAAACTTATAATATATTGTTTCGACGAAAAAATACGCATTACAATTGTGGTCGACCTATAAATGTATAACGAGACGTGAGGTCCCATTTAAATAACTGTTAGGCTCACATGGAGATGGTCCGCGACAGTCGCGGGCTGAAGTCCGACTGGGAAATGTCGGAGGGTCAAAACAATGGTAGAACCCGACAACCTTCGCTATACGAAGCTAGCCCTCAACAACGGATCCGGCGCGATCCCCGCGCTCGGCTTCGGCACGCTGATTGCCGACCCCATCGCAACCAGAAACGCGACCAAGGCCGCGCTGGAAGCAGGATTTCGCCAGCTCGACACTGCGGAACGTTACCGGACTGAAAAAGAGGTCGGCGAAGCGATACAGGAGGTGTTCAAGGCGGGGAAGATCAAGCGGGAGGACGTGTTTATCGCCACGAAGCTCTGGAACAACAATCATCGTCCTGAACGCGTCAAACCCGCTTTCGAGGCGAGCCTCAAGAAACTCCAACTCGACTACGTCGATCTCTATCTCATCCACACCCCCTTTGCCTTCCAACCAGGAGACGAGCAAGACCCGAGGGACGCGAACGGCAATGTGATTTATGACAAAGGGGTGACGTTACTGGATACATGGAGGACGTTGGAGGGTCTTGTGGACGAGGGCAAGTGCAAGGCCATCGGACTATCCGACGTCAGCCTGGAAAAGGTGAAGGAGATCTTTGAAGCCGCGAGGATCAAACCTGCGGTTGTTCACGTCGAATCCCATCCGTACCTCCCCCAATGGGACCTTTTCGACTATTGCAGAAAGAATGGCATCGTGCTGCAAGCTTTCGCGGCGCTGGGGCATAGTAGCGAGCCCAAGTTGCTGGAAGATCCTGTCATCACCGCTATCGCCAAGCGAGTCAACAAGACTCCGGCCCAGGTCTTGCTCGCCTGGGCTATCCAACGCGGGACGGCCCTCCTAACCACCTCGAAGACCCCCAGCCGGATCAAGGAGAACTTTGACGTCTCCACCCTTCCTGAAGACGCCATGCGGGAGATCAGCGAAGGAATCAAGTCACGGGTCAGGTTTAATACCGTTGTGGAGACTGGCGTTCCCGGGTTCATTCCGAGAGGAAAGTGAGGTTGAGACAACAATCACTCCAACAGGTAAGTTGAGTATTATAATCGGGTAATCAGCCGGTGGAACAAGGCCCTGTTTGCTGGACCGGAGGAGTCATAAACCGGTTCGAAATCCGCGTGGCGGCTGCCCAGTGCTGACTAGATATCCATGGAATGTCCGGGGAGATCGACGGGATGCGTGCACAGCAGTGCGACGGGAAAGTGCGCGAACAGCGCGCTTGCCGGCAGTCGCCGTCGTTCCTCCCCGGTCGCCGCCGGCAAAACCTCAGCCGTTAACAGGTTGTGGTACGCCGGGCAACCGAGCGCCGCGGGGGTTGTCAGGCAGGTTCCGTCCCAGAAGGTGCTCGCCGGGGGACAGAGAGTGCCATTGTCCAGGTGGGGGGCCAGCAGGCGCGGGACGGCGGTGATGAGGGTTATGCCCGCATGGTGGCGTGCGTAGGCGCACAGGTGCGCGGCGCGCGGGCCCTGCACCGCCAGTGGTATACAGGTGCCGCTGCGAAACAGCGCCGGTTCCTGCCGGCGCAGTTCCAGAGCCTGGCGGATCAGATAGAGCTTGATGCGGCCGTCCGGCATATTCTCCAGCAGGTCATGCAGATGCTCGCGCCGGCCGGGTCCCGCGCCGACATCGTGCGACAGCGCCTCGAGCAACGCACGGCGCCGATCGAAATCCACCGGCCGCCGGTTGTCAGGATCCACCAGGCTGAAGTCCCACAATTCGCTGCCCTGATAGAGATCCGGCACGCCGGGTGCGGTCAGCTTGAGCAGCGTCTGCGAAAGGCTGTTCAGAAGTCCGGCCCGCGCCACGCGCTCCTTGAAGGGGAGAAAGGTCTGCAGGAACCGGCCATTGCGCGCTGGGTCGAGCAGGGCAGCAACGAATTCCTGCAGGGCCTCTTCGTAGGCCGCATCCGGGTTGATCCAGGATGTATGCTGCTTGGCCTCCCGGCTCGCCTTGAGCATGTAGGCCTGGATGCGCTCGCGGTACTCCACCAGGCCGGTCTCGTCCAGCGCTTCCAGCGGCCAGGTGCCGATGAGCGTCTGGTAGAGCAGGTACTCGGTATTGGCGTCGGGCAGCAGCCGGTCCTCGTTCCGGTGCTTGTGGGGCTGGTTCAGCGTCGCCCAGGCACGCACGTGCTCTTCCCAGAGGGCCGGCAGTTCCGACAGCACGGCGATGCGCAGGCGCACGTCTTCGGCGCGCTTGGTGTCGTGGGTGGTGGTGCAGATCAGGCCGTGGGGCCAGTGCACCAGGCGCTGTACATTGGCGCGATGGAACTCATCCACCGTCACACCGAACTGCGCCGGATCGCCGCCGACCTCGTTCAGGCAGACCAGGCGGTTGTAGAGATAAAAGGCCGTGTCTTCCACACCCTTGGCCGTCACCGGCGCAGTGTACTGCTGCAGGTACAGGGCGACACGCGTCACCTGCTCACGAAACTCCTCGGACCTGCCTTCGGCGATCCTCATCAGCAGCACCTCGCGCAGGAAATCGAAGACCGAGAGGTCGGCGGCGTGGCTGCGCCTTTTGGCACGCGCGATCGCCTGTTCGATGCGGGTGGTGTCGGTAGCGGAACGGACATCGGGCGTGAGGTAGGTGCGGTAGACCGGGAAACAGGCCACGATCTCCCGCAGCGCGAAGCGCAGACTGTTGAGGGTGAAATCCCGCGTGTGCGGGTCCGCATCGGCGATGTGATCGAGCTTGTTCGCCAGGACGTTGAGTTCGCTCGATAGGGCGGCCTGCATGATCAGCCTGCGGGACTGGTAGCGGATTTCCTCCAGATCGGTGTGCGTGCCGAGAAAATCCGCGTAAATACGCTCCATCTCCGCCTCCGCTGCAGTGTCGACGAAGAGACCGGTGGCGAGGGGCACGAATTCGTAGCCGGTGGTGCCGTAAACCGACCAGTCCGACGGGAGTGCCTCTCCACGACTCAGGATCTTCTCCGCAACGACGTACAGCGGCTTCTCATCGCCCGCATCGCTGATGCCGGCGTCGCCGGCGGGCGCGGCGATGCGCGCCTGCAGCCGCGCGAAATAGCCGGCCGGGTCGTACAGGCCGTCGGGGTGATCAATGCGCAGCCCCTGGAGTTTTCCTTCCGCGATGAGCGTCATGACCAGTTTGTGGGTTGCCTCGAAGACTTCCGGGTTTTCCATACGCAGTGAGGCCAGCTCGTTGATATCGAAGAAACGCCGGTAATTGATCTCATCCGAGGCAACGCGCCAGTAGGCGAGCCGGTACGCCTGGACGTCGAGCAGCTCGTGCATGAGCGCGGATTCCGCCGGGTAGTCGGGCGTCCCGTTGAATTCACGCAACAGCTCCTCGAGGTACCAGTGGATGTCGGCATCCTGGCTGACCAGGTCGGCCAGGCGCTGCTTGAGCAGTTCCTTGTCACGGTTGCGTGCGGTGAGGGCCTCTTCCGACCGGTCGCTGCGCGGTGGCAGGTTGCCAAATGCCGTGATGAGGCTCTGAAACTCCGCCAGCGCGGGACGCTCCGGCGGCACCCGCGTCTCCAGGACGTCCAGATGCCGTTCCAGGATGCGTGGATACTGCCGCGGGTCAACGGGAAAGCGGTGTTCATAATAGTCCACCGAAAACGCGCCCGTTTCCGCCGCGAACACCAGCGCCAGTTCCCGCCGGTCCAGCACGTTGCCGTAATGATCTCCGAGTACGGGCAGTAGCACCTTGTCGCGCAGTGCGGGTTTCAGCGGCGACCAGTCGATATCGAAGAAGTCGGCGAAACGGGAGGCGGGCCCGTTCTCGAGCACATCGAGCCACCAGCGATTGTCGCGTCCCATGACGCTCATGTGATTGGGGACCATGTCGAGGATGTGCCCCATGGAGTGCGCCGCCAGTGCCGCGACGAAACGCTCAAAGTCTTCCCGTGTGCCGATCTCCGGATTGAGCGCACCATGGTCGATGATGTCGTAGCCGTGCGTGCTGCCCGGCCGTGCCTTGAGATAGGGAGAGCAGTAACAGTGGCTGATGCCCAGTTCGGCGAGGTAGGGAACGAGTCGTGCGGCGTCCGCGAAGGTGAAACCGCTATGCAGCTGCAGGCGGTAAGTGGCGCGGGGGATCTCCACCATGCTTGCCAGGCGTGTTCCCCGCTCGGGTTGCGGCGCGGGTGCGAGGCTCATGCCGCGTTCGGCCCGCAAAGCCTCCATCAGTGCCGCGATGTCGGGATCTTCACTCCACTGCTCAATTTCGAGCGAGAGCCTGCGCCTCCAGTTGGGATACTCGCCCGTGGTGCCCGGCAGATTCACCTGATCCCTCTCACCCAGCAGATCCTGCAGCTGGATCATCAGCAGGCGTGCCGGAGTACGCGCCAGATAGCGTTGCAGGGCCCGCGAGAGCAACGGGGTCAGCTCGGGCACCGATACCGGGTCGGCGCTCATCCCTTCGGGCAGAAGCCCCTCGTGTTGCAAGGCCAGCAGCAGCCGGGCGCGGTCTTCGGCGCGGCCGATAACCTGTTGTTCATAGCGCCCGGTAGACGGGAACAGGTCAAGCCGATGTCGTTGCTCCAGGTCCGTGCCTGCCCAGAAGCCGGCGAGCGTGGGGAGATCGTGCGTGCTTGCCATCACCACGGCCTGTTCTTCAAAGGCCGGCGGCGCGTTGAAGTTCCCGGCGGCATCCTTCTCGAAGTACAGCAACCGATACGACAGCACTCCCAGCGGGCGCAGGGCGTCGCGCACCGCATCGGGCACCGTCCCCAGGTCCTCGCCGATCACCAGGCAGCGGTTGCGTTGGCTCTCGAGCGCCAGGATGCCGAGCAGATCCTCCAGCGGGTAATGCACATAGGCGCCTTCTTCGGGCGTGCAGCCCTCGGGTATCCAGAACAGGCGCAGCAGCGCCATCACATGATCGATGCGCAGCGCCCCGGCGGCGCGCATGTTGCGCCGCAACAGCGCGATGAAGGGCCCGTAGGCCGCCGCGCGCAGACGGTGCGGGATCCAGGGCGGCAGCCCCCAGTTCTGACCCTTGAGATTGAAGTCATCGGGCGGCGAGCCGATCCGCGCTCCGGTGGTGTACAGCGCCTTATTGGCCCAGACCTCGGCGCCGCCGACGTCGGCGCCGATGGCCAGGTCCGTGCAGAGACCGACCCCCAGGCGCAGCTCGAGCGCCCGCCGGCCCACCGCATCGAGCTGCAGCTCCGCGAGCCATTGCAGATACTGAAAGAACTCCATCTGCTCGCGATTTGCCTCGGCGAAGGCCGCCACCGCAGGGGAGGCCGGATCGCGGAAGACCTCCGGCCACACGGGCCAGCCCCAGACCTGCGGGTCCTCCCGGTGGAAGCGTTCCTGCAAGGCCTCATAGAGAGCCTGACAGTTCAGCGTGTCGCCCTGATCGCGCTGCCAGGCGCGAAAGCCCTGGGCACGCGGACTACCCGTCGCCAGGTGCCGGGCACGGAAGTGCCGGTAAAGGTGTTCCAGCACTTCCTGTTTGGCCGCGGCGACACCGGCGTAATCCACCAGTTCGGCCGTGCGCAAGGCACGTAGCCGCGCCTTGAAGGGTTCGCTGTCGACCAGCTCGCGGGCGGCCTGACTTTCGCCGAAATCGGCGACAGCTTCCACATCGAGATAGAGGACATTCAGAAACAGACGACTCGAGGGGCTGTACGGGCTGGCGCGCTCCGGCGCGTGCGGGAACAAGGCGTGCAGCGGGTTCACGCCCACGACCCCGGCGCCCTCGCGCGCCGCGAATTCCAGCAGGCGGGTGAGGTCGGTGAAATCGCCGATGCCCCAGTTGCGACGGGAACGCATGGAAAACAAGGGCCCGGTGAATCCCCAGGTCCGTCTGTCGATGGAGACCGCCTCGGGCTGGTAGCAGCGATCAGGCACCAGGATGAGCGTCATCGCCGCCCTGAGGTGCTCGCTGTGAAGTTCGAGGCGGTGGTAGCCGGGGGATGGCAGCTCGGAAAGGGAAAAGCAGCAACGGATCCAGGGCTCGCCGTCGAACTCGCGTCGTTCCTGCAGTTCGAGATCCGACGGGCGCAGCGTACCCTCGCGGGGGTGCCCGGTTTCGGGAATCAGGATCCACCGCACGGGCTGTTGCGCCCGGGAGGCCGGGAGTGTGATGTCGATTGCCAGCTGCGGCAGATTGAAACGAGCCACCTGTACAGGCGGCAGGTATAGCCGCCAAAGCGCCGCCTCCGTTGTCTTGAGCAGCTGCCGAACGGCTTCCTCGTCAGTGATGTCCAGGCCCATGGCCTGCAGCAGCACGCAACGCGTTGCGTCGGAGACCGGATGTGTCGCGCCCCAGATGTCGATGTATTCGGCGGCGATGCCGAAGTGCTGGCAGAGGAGATCGAGATCGGAAGTGGCCATGTCTGTGGGGCTAACCCAGAAAGACTCCGACCGACCACGGCGGCAGGCGCTTTTCCCCGAGGCCCTGGGCGAGTTCCCCGGGTTGCACGAAGAGCGGCTCGACGGGGGGTGCAAGCCAGTCCACCAGCGCAAGCGGGTGGTCGCCGAGATTGGCTACCATGTGCAGGCGCGACCCGTCTGCGAGCTTCCAGGATACGTGAAAGCCGGTGTCGCCGATCACACGAAAAGCTGCCGCATCGCCCGCCAGGCCATGCAGGCGGGGGACGAGCGCCTCATGGCGCAGGTGCAGCAGTTTCCGGTAGAGGGCAAGCCGCGCCGCGTGTTCGCCATGCAGCCGGCTTTCCCAGTCCAGTTTGCTGCGCGTAAAGGTCCCGGGGGCGTTGGGGTCCGGCAGGCGCTCCGGTGCCTGCGGATCGCCAAAGTGCTCGAAGCGGCCGAACTCCGCGCGCCGGCCGTCGCGCACCGACTGGGCCAGTTCGCCGGCAAAGTCGCAGAAATACAGGAACGGCGTGGCCGCCGCGAACTCCTCACCCATGAAGAGCAACGGCGGCGCCGGTGAGAGCAGTCGTACCACGGCGGCCGCGCGCACCGCCTCGGGCGGGGCGAGCGCGTCGATGCGCTCGCCGAAGGCGCGGTTGCCCACCTGGTCGTGGTTCTGCAGGAAGGAAACGAACGCCGTCGGCGGCAGCCCCGCGCTCGGTTCCCCGCGCCTCTCCGAGCCATGGTAGACCGAGAGTTCCCCCTGGTAGGCAAAGCCTTCGGCGAGCGCGCGCCCGGCGTACCAGGCGGGACGATCGACGAAGTCCTGGTAATAGCCCCCGGTCTCACCGGTCAGCAGGACATGCAGGGCATGATGGACATCGTCATTCCATTGCGCACGATACCCGCGCGGGGCGGCGTCGGACCGCTCGAGGTAGTGCGCGGCGTTATTGACGTTTTCCAGTACCAGATGTACCGGCCGTTCCCGCCCCGGTCCTTCACGCACCCGCGCGTCGAGCTCGGTGAGGATATCGGGCCGGGAATCGTCCCTGATTGCGTGAACGGCATCGAGACGCAGGCCGTCGAGATGGTACTCCTCCAGCCAGTAGAGGGCGTTATGGATAAAGAATTCCCGCACGGTGCGGCTGCACTCGTCGTCGAAATTGATGGCCGCGCCCCACGGCGTGGCATGGCGGGTGGTGAAAAACACAGGTGCATACAGGTGCAGGTAGTTGCCTTCGGGGCCGAAGTGGTTGTAAACAACGTCGAGAAACACCATCAGCCCGCGCGCGTGGGCGGCCTGCACCAGGGCTTTCAGCTCGTCAGGCCGGCCGTAGCTGGAGTCCGGCGCAAACGGCAGCGCGCCGTCGTATCCCCAGTTGCGGCGACCGGGGAAGTCCGCCAGCGGCATCAACTCGAGCGCAGTGACGCCCAGATCGACGAGATAATCGAGCCGTGCGGCCACCCCGTGGTAGTCGCCCTGCTCGCTGCCGGCTCCGGTATGCCACTCATAGATCACCGCCTGTTCCCAGGGACGACCGTACCAGTCATCGTCCTGCCAGTCGAAGTGCCTGGGATCGATGACCTGGCTGGGTCCATGGACATCCTCGGGTTGAAAGCGCGAGGCCGGGTCCGGGACCAGCTGTCCGCCGTCGATACAGTAGCTATAGAACGTCCCGGCGGCGGCGAATTCAGTGATGATGCCAAACCAGCCGTCGTCCTCGGCCGCCATCTGCAGGCGCGCCTCGGGCGCACGCCCGTACAGGCACAGCTCGACCTTGCCGGCCGCCGGCGCCCACAGGCGGAAGCGCACCCGCCCGTCCGGGTGCAGCTCCGCGCCGAAGGGCATGGCATGTCCGCGTTTCATATCGGGGATTCGGTAACCCATGTGCCTTGAACAGGCTGGATTGCCGCTTGCGCGGCAATGACAGGCTTGATCAAGGTTTTCCCGTCCTTCTGCAACACGTCGATAACTTCCGTCTGCACACTAACCGAGCTCGATGCGGTCCTGCGAATCATGCGCCAGGGCGGCCATGAGAGTGAGATATTCCCGCACCTGCCGGGTCAGCAGAAAATTATCCCGCACGAAGGCGCGGGCCTTGTTTCCCATCTCGGTCAGACGCTCGGGTCGGTGCAGCAAATAGCGGATGCGCAGCGCAGCGCCTTCCGGCGTACTGACGAGAAAGCCCGTGTAATGGTTGATCACCTGCAGGCGTATCCCGCCGGTATCTCCCGCGACGACCGGTTTGCCCTTCCACAAGGCTTCCGTCACGGTCAGACCGAAGCCTTCGCGGAGGGATTTCTGCACCACGATGTCCGCCGCCCGCTGCAGGGCGTTGATGCTGCGGTGGGCGTCGGGCGGCAGCAGCAGCAGATGGATATCCGGGTCTCCCCGGGCCGCCGTCTCGACCTCACGGTACACCGCCTCGCCCTCCGGGTCGTCCGTGGCGCTGCCGCCGGCCAGCACGAGCTGCAGTCCGGGAACGAATTCCTTGGCAAGCAGGTAGGCCTGGATGACGCCAACCGGGTCCTTGAAGCGGTCGAAGCGGGAGACCTGTACGATCAGCGGCCGCTCGCGATCCAGTTCGTAGTGGGCGCAGACGGCGTCGATCTCGGTGGCATCAAGATCGCGGTTCTTGTCGCTTAGGGGGTCTATGCTGGGCGGAATCAGGTATTCCGGGTGGGGAAGGGCCTGTGCGAACGCCGCCAGGGAAAAGATCGTTGCATCGTAGTCGGCCACGAAACCCCGCAGATACTGCCAGACGCGCCGGTCGGGGTGGCTGATGTCGATGTGGCACCGCCATACCCATTTGCCCTTGCGGTTGGGGCACAGCCGCAGCAGCGGGGCGGGCTGCGGGTCATGGATGAAGACCATGTCCGCCGCTTCGAGTATCGACCGCAACTGTTCGGCATTACGCTCGTTGGTGCGCTCATAGGCCTGCAGCAGATGCGCGGGTATCACCAGGCGGTTGCCCTGCAGGGCATTGTGGAACCCTTTGGTGCATTCGTAGAAGTCACCCTCGCCGCTGATGATTTCCCAGCGGGTATCGATCCCGAGTTCGCGCATCAGCGGGACCAGTTTGTCCAGAATCTCGGCCACCCCGCCGCCGACCCGTGTGGAATTGACGTGCACGACGGTCATGCCACGCAGGGTCGCGGCCAGCTGCTGCAGATGACCGATGATGTCGGTCCCCGCCACTTCCGCATAGGCTTCGAGCAGACCCGACATCAGCCCCCGACTCCCGTCAGCCCGGCAAAGGTACGGGCTACCTGATCTCGCAACTCGTGCAGGGTGGTGAAATAGGGATCAATGGCGGCCAGCTGCCCGCGCAGATCGGCGTAGCGATCACCCCAGGCCGACAACCAGACACGAAAGTCGTCCCCGCCATCCGGCAGGCGCTGGCGCGCATCGATGAAGTGATAAAACACGCTGCTCGCCGACAGTTTCGGGATGATATCGGCGAGCTGTTCGGGGGTTTGCGCCGAACAGTCGGTGCTGAACACGACGATCTGGGAGCGGATGAACTGGTATTGCCGGTCCACCGGTACCCAGGTCAGCACCTCACTCTCGTCCAAGTGCTCCTCGATGATATCGACCAGCCGCCGGCGCATGAACTCCAGCGTATCGTAGTCGGAGGGATCGATGACCCCCAGACGTTCGGCAAGGACCGCGTCGTGCAGGTTGTGCCGCACCCATTCCGCAAAGTCATTGCCATATTCGCGTTCCTCGAAGCCCGCATGCAACAGACCGCCCCAGAAATGGTAATATAGGCTGCTGCTGTCCACGCGCTGCAGCTGATCACGGAACTCTTTCAGGTTCTGGGCCTTCAGCCCTGTCGCCAGCGAGATGAGGGCGCAGTCCCTGACGAAGAAGGGGCGGGCTTCACCCTCGGGGGCGGGTTCGTCTGTCATGCAGGGAGTCTCCGGTCTAACATGCTGTTTCTCCTGAAGTACACGCCAAGCTTGCATGGCGTGCAAAAGGCCATGCCATTAACAGTTTAGCAGCCGTGTGGGTGGTGAATTCCTATTCACGCGGGTACAGGAATTTTTCAGGGGATAAAAAAAGCTCGAGAGTACCGAGTTCTCATCATGAGGCGAGCCGGAATATGTTTAGTCTATCAGGGTTTTGTCTATCGACGATGAATTTCGCGAAGATGCTGTGTTGAGCGCTATTCAAGAGAAATTCAGGGAGGGAGTGGTGCAGCGCGGTAGCCACGACCAGCTCAGAAGGAGCAATGCCGGGGCGAATGGTTCGCAACCAGGAACCGAAAGAGGCCCACGCCAGCGTGGGCACGTTGGCGGCCAGATACCGAAGCAGCCCCTGGGAGACAACGCCGGCGTGAATAAAAACGTGGTAGGCGTTGCTCTTGCGCTTTACCGCATCGCGGTAATCCGCCAATTCCCTATGAAGTGTTGTTGCCAGAGTAAAACCGCGGCTATTTGCCGCGGCTGTTTTCCGTATCCAGGCATAGCGACCTGCTGATGCTATCGTTTGCGCTCCTTATGCGTGCGGACTAGAAATCAATGTCGTCATCGAACTCGAGGTCGACCTGATGCTCGGCCACGTCGTGAGTAACGGATTCCTCGCGCAGCAGATCAACGATCTGATCGCCGTGTGTTTCCCAGAGCTGATCGCGAAGGAGATCCAGGAACTCGATGACGGTATGGGCTTCCGCGGCCTCCCAATGGGTGTCTAAGCGGATTATTGTCATCGCCATGGTCATCGGCCTCCTACGGGGGCTTTGTCCGTGGTTTTGGCCACGGCGGTACGCTTGGACGGTGTTGATTTCTTTTTCCTGCCGGCACGCTCCTTCGCCTCTCTCATGCGGTAAGACTCACCCTCGATCACGAGGATCTCCGAGTGATGCACCAGTCGATCGACAATGGAGACGACGCAGGCCGCATTGGGGAACACCTCGCTCCATTCGGCAAACGGGCGGTTGGTGGTCACGATGGTCGGCTTGAGCTCGTAACGGCGGTTGATGATGTTGAACAGCAGGTCGGCATGGCGATTGCCGTAGGAGAGGTAGCCCACTTCATCGATGATCAGCACGTCCGGATGCGCATAGTATTTCAAGCGACGCCGCAGTGCGTTGTCACCATCCTGAGCGGCCAGGTCCCCCAGCATCTGGGCGGCGTTGATGAACAGCGCGCTATGCCCCTGCATCACGGCATGGTGGGCGATGTTTTGCGCAATCATCGACTTGCCGACGCCGTTCGGGCCGACCAGGATGAGGTTGGCCGTTTCCTGGATAAAGCGCAGGGTCATGAACCCTGATACCGCCGCCTGGTCGCACTGCGCCGGCCAACGCCAGTCGAAGTCGGCGAGTGGCTTGAAGCGGCCGATGTGCGCCGCGCTCAGCCGGCGTTCGAGTCCACGCCGCTTGCGTTCGAGGTCTTCCCACTCAATGAGTCTCTGCACCCAGGACCGTTCAGCCGCTGGCACTTCGTCCCAGTGGGCCACCAGACCGTGAAGTTTGAGCACGACAGCGCGCTGCTTGAGTCCATCGCGCCGGATCGGATCCGGATCAGGTGGTGTTGTCATCGGTTTTCTCCGTATCATTTGTGGTTGCTATCGCCGGTGTAAATTTGTATCAGATCAGCCGGTTTAAAAATGTTTGCGGGGAAGTGGGCACGTAAGCGTGTTTTAGGTAGTCGTTGTCGATCTGTTTCAAGACGCCTGTAGCTGGTCTTTCATGCGGAAGCTTTTGCCTTCGATGGTGATGGTTTCGGCATGATGTAGAAGCCGATCGAGCACGGCGGAGGTGAGCGTGGAGTCGTTGTTGAAGAACTCGGCCCACTTTTTGTAGACCCGATTGGTGGTGAGGATGGTGGAACCGCGCTCGTAGCGCTGGCTGATGATCTGGAACAGTAGATCGGCGCCGGTTTTGTCGATGGGCAGGTAGCCGATTTCGTCGAGGATCAAAACGCGAGGGCGGATGTATTTTCGCAGCTCCAACTTGAGTCGCCCGGTGGCTTGAGCGCCGGCGAGGGTGTTGATGACATCGACGGTGGAGGCGAACAGGACGGAGTGCCCGTGGTGGCAGGCGGCGAGGCCGAGGGCGGTGGCGAGATGAGTTTTGCCCAGACCGACGCCGCCGATGAACACGACGTTGGTGTTGTCTTCGAGGAAGGCCAAGCGGAAGAGGTTTTGGATCTGTGCGCGATTGATTTTGTTCGGCCAGTTCCACTGGAACTGCTCGAGTGATTTGCGTACGGGGAAGCGAGCGAGTCGCACGCGCCGTTCGATGGAGCGGTCTTGTCGTCGTTGCGCTTCGCCTTCGATGAGTTTTGCGAGGAAGGTGATGGGCTCCCAGTGTTGTTCGGCGGCGAGCTTGGCGAAGTCATCGAGGTGCTCGCGGATGAAGGACAGCTTGAGGTAATCGAGATGGTGTTCGAGTGCTTCGGTCTCGGCGCTGCGAGTTGGTTGAGCGGTTGCCATGGGGGGATTCCTTATTGTTTCACCGCTGCGCGGAGCGATCGGGGTCGTAGAGTTCCAGGTCTGGCTCCTCGAGTTCGAGTTCGAGCAGATCGGCGCGTCGAGTCAGATGCAAAGCGGCGGGCTCGGGCAGCGCGCGGGCCCGGCTTTCGAGCAGATTGGCGACGTATTCGCAGCTGAAGGCTTCGAAGGCGAGTGCGTCATCGAGTGCGCGTGCGGTGGGCTCGATGCCGTAGATTTCACTGAGTGCGATGATTTTGTGCACGTGATGACGCGCGTTGAGTCGTCGCAGCTCGAGTTGTTGGTAGTAGCGCTCGGCGTTGGTGGACAAGGCGAGGAAGCGTTGCATGAGTTTTTGATGCCGCGCGCTGCGCCGTTGCGCGAGCAACTTGCGCGGATGGTCGGGATCTTCGAAGTCGCGGTGGCGCTCATAGCAACGCGGATGCCGGGCGATGAGTTGGTTGTCGTGATAGACACACAGGCGGTCTGGATAGCTCTTTAATGTCAAGCGAGAGGAGGCGTATTCGGCGGGCACGGAGTATCGGTTGGTGTCGAAGGTGACGCGGAAGCGATTCGAAGCGCGTACAGTGTGAGGGGTGGCGATGTCGTAGAGGTTGTCGGACATGGGATGCAGCAGCGCCTTCTCCTGCTCGAACAGCTCCACGGGCCGTCGGCGTGTTTCACCGTGGATGCGTTGATTGGCGATCGTGTCGAGCCATTGCCGTGCGGCGGGATTGAGGGCGTTGAAGTCGGGGATGTCGAGGCCGGCGAGTAGATTCTTTTTGACATAGCCGACACCGGCTTCGACGCGCCCTTTCTCGTTTCCCTTTCCCACCGCGCAGGGAACGATTTGAAAGCCGTGATGCTGGGCGAAGTCGAGGTATCGGGGATTGAACACCGGCGCCTGGCCGCTGAGACGCTGGAGCACGGCGGATTTTAAATTGTCGACCATGATGCTGGCCGGCACGCGGTGGCCGAAGAACTCGAACGCGTGTTGATGACAGGCGAGGAAGTGCTCCATGGTCTGGGAGACGGTGAACTCGAGATACATCAATCGCGAGTAGCACAACACCATGACGAAGAAGGACAGTCGTCGCCGGGTATTGCCGACGTTGACCGAGCCGTAGTGGCCCCAGTCGACCTGCGCGCATTCGCCGGGTGCAAAGGCAAGGGTCAAGAAAGCCGGTGCGCGCCGCGGTCGTACGCTGGCCAGATAATCCTTGACGATGGTGATGCCACCGTCGTAACCGTCCTCATGCAGGCGCTGCAACACTTGCACGGCGCTGTAGGGGTGGTGCTCGATCAGCTGGCGGATGGTGCGCTTGAAAGGATCGAGCTTGCTCGTGCGAGCAACGCTGCGCCGCGCTCGGAAGTGTGACTGTGTGAGCCAATGGCTGACGGTGCGCGCATCGAGGCAAAGAGCGTGCGCAATCTGTGAGACGTTGAGTCCGTCGCGTTGGTGAAGGTGGCGGATGCGGCAGAACGTATCGTAATCGATCATCAGGATTGTCCGGCGGTCAAACGCAAATGGTCGGGCTCAGAACGGCGGCTCGTCATCGGGCCACAGGGATTGCTGGCACTCAGCGTCTTGGTGGTAGTAGCGAAGCAGCTGAGCGGTGTATTGGCTCTCGAGGGCGGCGGCAAGCGCGTAGAGGAACTCGAGCAGTTGTGCAGCGGCCTCGTCGCAAAGCTGTGTCGGTAACGCGATCAGGGGCGGATGTTCGTCGGTCACGCGGTGTCTCCTTGGCCCTCAGGGAGCGTGATCGCGGGGATCACGCTCGGGGGATGCATTGAGGATGTCGTTGGCTAAATGTTGCAGCCGCCGGCTGGCCGATACGATGTCCTCTTGTAGCGCAGCGCCGGTTAACTGGGCGATTAATCCCATCAGGACAAGGGGTTGGGCGGAGGCGAGTTCTTGTAACAGTGTGTTCACTAAGGGATCCGATTTATCATTGTTATCCGCAGCTTGCGTCAATGAGTGTTCTTGTAACGCAGGGCGGGTGTTCGGCGCTGAGCGCCGCCAATAGCCCGGATGAGCGCTGCGCCAGGCGCGCACCCGCTCGACGTTCTCGGCGCCGCGGAAGTAATCACGGTTGTCGGCTTTGGCGAGCCATCGGCGCTGGCTCTCGGCCTTGCTGGCGCGCCGACACGGCGTCTTCGAGCAGAAGCGCTGGTGCCTGAGATTGCGCGGGTCGGGACGGAATAAAGTCCCGCAGTGTCGACACTTACGGCGTCTTTGTTGGCTCATCAATCACCCCCTTCCGGGGACCGATGATGAGACGTGACGCGATGAACACAACGCCAGTATCCACGCCGGCTACTCCGTCGCGCGCGCGCGAACAAAGGGGGGTTAGAGCGGCAAAACCTGGCCCGGTATCTATGCCGACAAAGACAGTTTCAAACCGGCCAGATCACTACAATTTCGGAACGTCGATGACAGTGGTGTCGGTGTCGGTGTCGGTGTCGGTGTCGGTGTTGAGTTGGTCGTAGCGCGCCAGCGAGGGCGCACGCACGACGATGTTTCGCGCCTTGTCATTGTCAGGCAGCGTGAGCACTAACGGCGGCAACAGGTCGCGCTGCTCGCGGCGCCGTTCAAGCACTTGTCGTACGCCGTTGGGATGGGGTACGTCGTTCTTGAGCGCCTCGGCGATGGCGCCTTCGAGTTCGGCCGCGCCGTAGTCGTCGAGCAGTTGTACGAGTTGGGCGGTGACACGCGCGAGCGGGGTGCCGCGCTGCGCGGCCTGTTGCAATAACGCACGGCTCATGGGGGCGGCCTGCGCCAGTCGGTCCTGGCCGCGGTGATGGCGTGCACCCCGCTTGGCGCTGGCGAGCGCTTCGATGTGGGCCGGGTCCTCGATCTGTTCGCCCTTGCCATAGACGCGCCCATGCTCGGCAATCACCGCGCTGCCGTCGAGCACCCGCACCTGGGTCCGTGAGGCCGTCACCGTCAGCGTGCGGCGCACCTGGGTATGCGGCACACTGTAGTCGTTCAGATCAAAGCGGATATAGGGGGTTTTGCCGACACTGACGGCGACCCGCTCGTCGGTTTCGAAGGGGTTGTCCGGTAACGCCAGCAGCTGTGGCTGTTCCTGCTCGAAGGCCGCCCGGACGGTGATACTCGGATCTTCCGGGCAGGGGCGGTTGGCGGCGGGGTCTGCGCACCAGGCCTCGGCCTGTGCATTCAGTTCATCGATAGTGGACCACGGGCGGCCGGCAAAGAAGCTGTCGCGAATATAGCGTATCGCGCGTTCGACCCGGCCCTTCTCGTTACCCCGCGCGATGGCGACCGGCCGGGGCTCGAAGCGGTAGTGCGCTGACAGCGCCAACAGCGTGGGATGGAAGCGGATCGCATCATCACGACGCTCGAGCACGGCTGACTTCAGGTTGTCATACAGCAGCACCCGCGCCACGCCACCCCAGGCGTCAAAGGCGGCGACATGACCGCGCAGGAAGCTCTCCATGCGTTGGTTGAGATAGAAGCGCAGGAAGATCTGGCGGCTGAAGCTCAACACCATCACGAAGGCCATCAGCGGTCGCTTGGCCCGGCCGATCTGTACATGACCGAAGTGTCCCCAGTCGACCTGTGCCTGTTCACCCGGCAGGGTCTTCAGGCGCAGATACGCCTCGCTGGGCTTGCGCGGGCGCAGTTGCGCGACATGCGCCCTGAACTGGCTCGCGCCACCGGTGTAGCCGCGCGCCTGCGCCATGGCATACAGGCGTGCAGCGGTGAGCCGGGGAAACCGCTCGAGCGTTTCGATAATCATCGGGTGGTAGGGATCGACGATCGAGGCCTGTCGCGTGCGTTCGGCTTTGGGCAAACCCGCCTGCGACAGCACCCGATCGACGGCGGAGTGATGAATGCCCAGTTGCCTGGCGATGGTATTCACACCCCAATGCTCGACGAAGTGATAGCGTAAAATCGTCGTTTCCAGCGCCTTGTCGATCGTCAATGGCAGTCTCCTGATGGGGCGCTTCATTCACGCTGCTCTTGGTAATCGAGCACGTTCGGTGGGACGAAGAAAGTCCTGTCTCAACAAGGGTTCGCATTCACGACCACAGAATTGGCAATCAATCGCCGCATTGGCATGTCGGCGCGCGCAGTCCTGAGGACTTTCCGGTGTGGTCAATGCCTGTGGAAGTAGAACAAGCGCCACCACCGCGGGGGAACCCTGATGCGTTACTTTTTGTTTTTGACGCGCCCGGAACCGGCGCTGGCGTGCGGCGTTGGCCAGGCGACCCCGGTAAGTCGAACGGTAACGGGAGCCGGCGCGTCGCAACGACCCCTGGCGGGCCCGTTCCGCGCAACCGCCGGCACAGTACACGTTCCCCCGATCGCAATCCCGGCAGACAAACACCTGGCAATGACAGGCGGCGCAGTGGTACAGCCGGGCACTGGGTTTCATCGGCACAACCGGCCGATGGGGGCTGGATAAAGACCACGCCCGGTGCGACACTGGCGTGGCTGTGCGAAAGCACGGTTTGGGGCGTAGCGTCAGCGTTGACCGTCAAATCGTGGCTGGCGTTACGCCCATCTCCTCGGCCAGCCTGTCTTACCTATTTCCAGATTTCCTGTCACCTGATGCGGGTGACTCCGCACCGGTCAAACCTCGGTCTTGCACACCAAGACGCCGACGCAGACTTCAGTGGCGGGTTGCCCCTGGAATGGAACCGCGGCAAATAGCCGCGGGTTTTCGTCGGCACTTACAACGAAGATATTGGTTGCCGTTTCGTCGGCGTAGCGGCTTCATTTCCTTCATCCAGAAATGGTAGGAGAACGAGCCGATGACGCGTACCGCTTGCTTAAAGCCGTGTTCGATTTTGAAGCGCAGGCCGTAGAGGCGAATGATTTCCATGGCACTCAGGGACGTGTCAGTGGACATCAACAGGCAACGACCCCGGGTCGGATGAATAACCACCACGAAGCGTACGAGTCGTCCAACGGGCCGCCAAAGCAGGTCGCAGACCCGGTACTGGAGGATGACATTTTTCTCGCCATAGACAGGGCCGGCGGTTTGTTCCATCGCCTGCCCATCGGTGAACAGTGACTTGAGCACGATTTTCTTGCCATAGCGTCTGGGCCGGCCTCTTTTCTTGGTGTCCTGGTGATCATACCGGGTGTAGGCCACCGCATTGGACCTCACCCGGGTTACCCAATGATGGTCCTGGTCCAACAGGCCAGTGATGATTTTTTGACTGGCATCAGTAGTGTCCGGTTTATTTGAGAGCAACCAGCTAAAACTTCAATGCTGAAGCGGGTTTGGGACGATTCATGGGTGTCCACGATTTGAAGTCAGAATTCAACATTTGCGATGCTCCTAGGTTTAGCCGACCCGGGGTGACGCATGAACGTGGGCAAGACGCTGTTTGCGCAAGTCATGGAGTACGTAGCGTGAAGACCTTCGGTCGCATCATCGAACGCCACGGCGGAGATGCCGGTGTGCGCACGTTGGATTGCGCCAGCTGGTTTCGAGTGATGGCCTTTTCGCAGCTCACATGGCGCGAGTCTTTGCGCGACATCGAGACGTGCTTGGGCGCCAATCACGCCAAATTGTTTCACAGGGGACGCTCGGATGTGCCTGCCCGTTCTACGCTGTCCGATGCCTTGAACGGTCGCAACTGGCGCATCTACCACGCCCTCGCAAGGCGTCTGATGGCGCGCGCAAGAACCCGCTACGCCAAAGAACCGATGAGCATTGAGCTCGATGCGACGGTCTATGCACTGGATGCCACCACCATCGACTTGTGCTTGAGCCTGTTCGGCTCGGCACCCTTTCGCACGACCAAGGCGGCGGTGAAGATGCACACGCTGCTGGACTTGCGCGGCGCCATTGCGGCCTTTATCCACATCAGCGACGGCACAATGCACGAGGTCAATGGACTGGACTTTCTGCCCGTCTAAGCCGGTGCCTTTTAGGTGATGGATCGGGGTTATCTGGACTTTGCACGGTTGTACAGACTCCATCAGGCCGGTGCGTTTTTTGTCACACGCGCCAAACGTGGCATGAACGCCCGGCGCGTGTACTCGACGATCGAGACACGGGGGTGAGCTGCGATCAGGCCATCGCTCTGAACGGCTTTTACGTGGTGAAGGACTACCCCGAGCATTTGCGGCGTATCCGCTTCAAAGACCCCGAATCGGGCAAGACACTGGTGTTTCTGACCAACCATGCGCATTCCACGCGATTCGGCCACCTGTTCCAAGGTCATCCGGCTGGCGATTCCAGCGGCATTCGGCCATCCGTTCCTCGGGGATTCGGCCGGGGCAGTCGGAGCGAAGCGACGCAAGTGTAGCATTGTTACTCGGCGGTAGGGGTGGCGGTCAACCTCTTTGCCTGGCGCTTGCGCATCGACTCACCCTTTAGGGTGATCCGGTAGGCGCTGTGCACCAAGCGGTCGAGGATGGCGTCGGCTAGGGTCGGATCGCCGATGATCTCGTGCCAGTACTCGACCGGCAGCTGGCTGGTGAGCAAGGTCGAGTGCTGGCCATGACGGTCGTCGAGCAGTTCCAACAGGTCGCGCCGGGCGGTGGCGTCGAGACTCGTCAGACCCCAGTCGTCCAATAATGTTGTGCTAAACATTACTAGATGACTGGGGACTCGAACCCATGAAGCCCGCCCAGCGCAATGATCTGATGGAGATCATGGATGACCGCCACGGGCTCACCTCCACCACCATGATCAGCCAGCTGCCCACCGACCAGTGGTACGGCCAGTATCGGCGATAACACCCTCGCAGACGCCATCCTGGACCGCCTCATGCACAACGCCCACCGCCTGCAACTCAAGGGCGAGTCCATGCGCAAGATCATGGAACAGTTGACCGATGCTGAACACCTGGGTTAAAAACACCACTCCGTGATGCGTCGTGAAATCAGCTGTTCACGTTGCTCCGGAATCGGTGTTCACGTTTGCCGGAATGCGCACATTGAAGGCTTCGAGAGCGGTTTTGGTCGCCCGGGCATGTTGGTAACCGAAGGTGATATGTCCATGGACAAAATCGCAGATTGCCTTGACGCGCGGCCACCCGGGGGGCGTCTGCCCGAAGAGGGTCCAGGCAGTTTCGGAGAGCCGATCGGTTTCGCAATAGCGGCTCCCGAGCAGAAACACGAGCGTCTCCGCTGGCAAATCCTCCACGGCGTGCTGTGGTGCGAACGGGTCGACCCCGTCCGGCAGTCCGCCGTCGCTGACAAGTGCGTTAGTGGAGATCCGGATATCACCCGGCGGTGCGACGATACGGCTGCACCACTTGCCGAAGCCGTCGCGGTAGGCGGTGATCGGGGTCGGCGGACCGGTGATGATGTGGTCCGCGATGAGGAGATCGGAGACGCGGGTGAAATGGATATTCAGCATCAGAATCATGGGTGTCGGCTGCGGACACTCGTAGATCAACTCGTATCTGACCCGGATCTGTATCCTGAACCCCCTTAACGAAGTGACGCTGGCAACGAGCCTGGTGCGACGAATCTCTCGCCCTTGTATCGCCTGGCTGAAGCAGGGTCACCCCGCGTGACTGCCCTGAACGTTCTGCGATCAGAAAGAAGCAGGGAGTCAGCCTGTTGTACAGAACGTGACCCCCTGATTCTCTCGGCAAGTCCTTCGCTACACGTGTCGGCTACGACGTCATGACCTGTGGGCCCCGGCGTTGCTAGCAGGGGTTTGGCCTGTTCGCTCGTGAACAGCTCCTCGGCACGAGATAGCGTCCATATTGGTGTATATCAGGTGAGTTTTAAGATCACTCATAACTCGTGCCACTCGGACCGCCCTGGGGAGCACCCGGACCGCCTTGCGGAGCACCCGGACCGCCCTGGGGAGCACCCGGACCGCCTTGCGGAGCACCCGGACCGCCTTGCGGAGCACCCGGACCGCCTTGCGGAGCACCCGGACCGCCTTGCGGAGCACCCGGACCGCCTTGCGGAGCACCCGGACCGCCTTGCGGAGCACCCGGACCGCCCTGGGGACCGCCCGGACCGCCTTGCGGAGCACCCGGACCGCCTTGCGGAGCACCCGGACCGCCTTGCGGAGCACCCGGACCACCCTGGGGACCGCCCATCATGCCACCCGGACCGCCCTGGGGGCCACCCGGACCACCGGGACCGCCCATCATGCCGCCTGGGCCACCCTCAGGACCACCGGGACCACGCATCATGCCACCCGGGCCACCTTGGGGACCGCCTGGACCACCCATCATGCCGCGCTGGGGGCCACCCATCATGCCACCAGGGCCACCTTGGGGAGCACCCGGACCGCCCTGGGGAGCACCCGGACCACCCTGGGGACCGCCCGGACCACCGGGACCGCCCATCATGCCGCCTGGGCCACCCTCAGGACCACCGGGACCACGCATCATGCCACCCGGGCCACCTTGGGGACCGCCTGGACCACCCATCATGCCGCCCTGGGGACCGCCCGGACCACCGGGACCGCCCATCATGCCGCCTGGGCCACCCTCAGGACCACCGGGACCACGCATCATGCCACCCGGGCCACCTTGGGGACCGCCTGGACCACCCATCATGCCGCCCTGAGGACCACCCATCATGCCACCCGGACCACCTTGGGGAGCACCCGGACCACCTTGGGGAGCACCCGGACCGCCCTGGGGAGCACCCGGACCGCCCTGGGGAGCACCCGGACCACCCTGGGGACCACCCATCATGCCGCCCTGGGGACCGCCCATCATGCCGCCCTGAGGACCACCCATCATGCCGCCCTGAGGACCACCCATCATGCCACCCGGACCACCTTGGGGAGCACCCGGACCGCCCTGGGGAGCACCCGGACCACCCTGGGGAGCACCCGGACCACCCTGGGGACCACCCATCATGCCGCCCTGGGGACCGCCCATCATGCCGCCCTGAGGACCACCCATCATGCCACCCGGACCACCTTGGGGACCGCCCGGACCGCCCTGGGGACCGCCCTGGGGAGCACCCGGACCGCCCTGGGGAGCACCCGGACCGCCCTGGGGACCGCCCGGACCGCCTTGGGGAGCACCCGGACCGCCCTGGGGAGCACCCGGACCGCCTTGGGGAGCACCCGGACCGCCTTGGGGAGCACCCGGACCGCCCTGGGGACTGCCCGGACCACCCATCATGCCACCCGGTCCACCCTGGGGACTGCCCGGACCGCCCTCAGGACCGTTCATGTTCTGCGCTGATACGACAGTCGCAGACAAGGCGCTGGCAACTATCGCGGCAGTTAGTATTGAGATTTTCATAGTGATCTTTCCTCAATTAAGCTGAATAAATTCATGTTTCCTTTACTGTCGGAAACTGACTGGGAAAAGCACAACGTCCGGTTCGAAGAAAAGCAAGGATGGAAGCCATATTTAACTGATCCCGCCGTAGTAACGCTCTCCCTCATTTCGTCGCAGAGACGACCTGCACACATCAACCTCGTGGGGGTGCCTGATTTCAGCGCCTCACACCACTGACATGCAGACCACCTGAAGTCCATTATCAAGTCTGTGCGTTATCGTTCATAGTCTTGATCCAGTCAGGCGGCGACGTCTGTTGCTGCCACGCGTCCACCTTCACTCTCCCAGTCGTCCGGCACTGACTTCTGTCGCCCTTGTTCTATGTTGCGAAGGCGCTCAACCATATGCGCAGCGAAGACGGAAGCGGCCACAGTGTCCCCAATCGGAACATGTGTCAAAGTGGAGCGTCGATAGCTCGTCATGAGTAAAATCCTTTCAGTAACGCGCCTGCAATAAAGCGCCTTCCTCGGCATCCCAAACGCCGCGCACGGCGTGGTTGCAATACAGGAGAAACGCTCCGGACGCTAATCCTCGCTAAGCTCTTCAAAGCGCTTGATTTGCTGCTCGGCTTCGTCCTTCGTGATGCCGTAGGTCTCCTGGATCTTGCCCGCCAGCTGATCGCGATTGCCGGCAATTACGTCAAGATGATCGTCGGTGAGTTTGCCCCACTGTGCTTTTACTTTGCCCTTGAACTGCTTCCAGTTGCCTTCAACGATATTCCAGTCCATTTCAAACTCCTTTGGTCAGGAACCCAACGGGCGGTATTGCCCATCGAGCATCCGTCGTTGCAGCCGTCTTTCCGCCACTTGTACACTTCGTGTAGCGACAGGCCGGGATAATTTCATGGCAACTCCGGCATACAATAAAAATGTTAGTCACGGGATCAGGCGCCGTCTGTACGGTGGCGCACTTAAGTCCGCACGTGCCTGCACGGCCGATCCTATCGGTAAAGTCCATTGCGGGGGTGCCAGGGGGTTCGCGCCGCCGCTGCAGTCCATGGAAGCAGGGAAGAGTGCAATTGCCTGCAGTGAGCGGGAGCCGGACTTGGTGCGCGGTGACGTACAGCCGTTATCGACTTCGTGGCTGATGATAGTGCCGGTGACTGCATCGCCGACGGCATTTAATCCAGCGCCGAAGGCGGTGTTCTAGGCCTGCGCTAACATCCCGGCACAATCACCTGCCCATTCTCGGTGGCCGGGACTTGGAATGAGCGTCACACGCGGCCGCTGGATTAGTTGTTCTTGTCCCACATTACGTCGCATTTTGCCTTTGCCGCCGCCTTGAGCAATTCGATCACCGGCAACGCGCGGTGCGGGAGACTTACGAAAGGTTCGCCGTCCTCTCCTTCCATTGTCGATCGCGTGAATTGCCTTGTTCAGGTTGTCGACATAGGGATGATGCTGTCTGTCATAGTGGCAGCTCAGGGTTTTCGCGCCGATGCCGGGTTCCAGCGCATTCTTGTGTGCCAGGTACAAGTCTGGCGATGACGGTCGTTGTGTGCACGCTCGTGGTGGGCGGCTACTTGTTGCATGGTCAGGTGCAGACCATACTCGTGCAGTTGCCCGAAGCAGCGAGCAAGCTGTCCGAGGGGTTCGCCAGTATGCGGGATGATCCGAGCGGTAATCTGTGGAAAATGCGAACCGCCATGGGCGAAATGGAAAAGGCGACGAGCCAGGGTACCAGCACCACGTCGGGAGGCCGGAATCGCATTCAACACGTCATCATCGACCCGTCCGGGCTTATGGTCGGCAATATTGTATGGGTCAGCTCCATCGGGGCTCTGGGCTTTATTGGGCAGGCGGCCATGGTGATCTTTCTGCGTTTCCATCTACTGGTAGGTGGCGATACCTTCAAGCGAACGCTAGTGCGACCCACGGGCCCTTGTTTTCGAGGAGGAAAATCACGGTCGCCATCCTTGATGACATCAACGGATCCATCCAGAAATATATGTTCACGCTGTGGATGACCAATATCCTTCTGGGATCTCTCATCTGAATCGCGTTTCGCTGGATCGGCCTGGAGAATGCGGGCGCGTTGGCGGTCGCCGCAGGCTTGTTGCATGTGATCCCTTACCTCGGTCCGCTGGCCAACGTGGCAGCGACCGGGATGGCGGCTTTCATGCATTTCGATTCGTTTTCGCTGGCGTTGCTGGTATCGGGGCCTCATTGGCGATCGCTATGGTCGTCGGCACCTTCGTGACCACTTGGGTAACCGGGAAAATCGCCAGAATGAATGCGTCGGCCGTTTTCATTTCACCGCTGTTCTGGCCTTGGCCGTGGGGCGTGTGGGGTATGCTGCTCGGCATTCCGATCACTGTAATTCTGAAGGTAGTGTGCCAGCATGTGGAACAATTGCAGCCCGTGGCGGAGTTGCTGGGAGAATAAAACCGCCCTGAAAACCCGAGGCGAGAGAATCTGGAGAGATCGTTCAAATTAGACTAAGCCTGTCATCCCCGCGAAAGCCGGCATCCTGATCTTTACGGGATCGGTTGGTTACTGGATTTTTCAGGTTTCTACTACCTGCGGCCCAGTGTATACATCATCTGCCACATTACCCATCCGCGCGTCAACCATTTCCTGACGCGACCAGGTCGCAGTGCCGCAAGCATGACGACGCCGCCGACTACCCAATCGCGATGGCTCTTGGTATAACGCAGCGCGGCTATGCCCCGGTCGGCTAGCGCAAGGGGTGTGCGCCACAGCTCGATGTTCTGCGCCAGCCTCAGTCGTTGCGCCGCGGCCTGCGTATCCAGGCGTTCACGCCGTTCGGCCAGCCGGATCAATTTATTGCTCATGAGTGGGAAATGAGCTGCTGCCGGTCTTTGAACAATTCCGATAGACTCGCTGCAAACAGTCTCGGCTTCGTTTTCGCCTTGTGCAAGGCGAACGCCCATACCACCGTCCCTACTGCCAGAAAGACTCCGGCAAGTGTGCCGAGTGCCAGAAGCCGGTGCGTGTCCCAGAATGCGATGACTAGCAGGACCGTTGCCAGTACCACGCCAATCCGGAGGAACAACAGGGCTGCGAGTGTCAGCACCAGTAGCGAGAATAAATGTGCCCGCTCTTCCTCCAGGTCTGTGGACAGCAGATCCAGGCGCGTATGCGCGATGGCAACCAGCATTTCTGCGAGGACCTTCAGCGACTCAAGCAGCCCCTGGCCTTCCCCCCGGGGTGTGTCCCTCGCCGTGGCAAACGACTAGCGGCGGCCGGTGAGCAGGCCGACCACCAGGCCGACGCCGGCGGCGACGCCGATGGCTTGCCATGGATTTTCGTGGATATAGGCATCGGTAGCCCTGGCCGCGTCGTTGGTTCTGACCAACAATGCCGCCCGCTCCTCCGCCAACCTGGCTTTGGCAACCCTGAGGGATTCTTCCGCCCTGCCGCGTACTTCGTGCGGCTCTTCACCACCATGCTTGGCAGTTGCTTTCAGCAGCGCTTCAGCGTCTGCCACCACCGTTGTGAAATCGGCAATCAACTGTTCTTTGGTGACTTCATCAATTCCTTTATTCATACAATTTTTGTTTGCTGATTCTATAAGGATCCACTGTTACTTTCGCGTTAAAAGCAGGAAACTCCCCTGCCACTATGCCCACCCACATCGGCCCAGATTGGGACGTTTACTGTCTCAGTATCCTTGACTGACAGCTCTAACGAACCCAACTGGGCCTTCTGCGTGTCCTTAGGTATACGTAAAACCGCCGTATACCAACCCTAGGGGCGCCGGCCACGACCAACACTTTTTGCCAAAAGTGTGATTGCGTTCACCTCATTTTCTCCAGTAGAGATACACGTGTATTCGCGTCATTCACGACGAGGGAGCCTGTCAAACCAGAGATCGTGAGCTACCGGGGTCCTTTGCCCGACCCCGTCCCGCGACAGAGGGCAAATCCAGGGCCATTACACGCGTCGACCTTGAATGACATTTATCACGATCACCACGATCGCGATGACTAGGAGAATGTGGATAAATCCGCCCATGGTGTACGAGGTGACCAGGCCAAGCAACCAGAGGATAATTAAAATAATGGCAATTGTCATAAGCATGATTTTTACTCCTTATCTATCACGTCCTGCGCGGAGCCGTTCAATCCGGACTGAATCGCTTTACCACCGGGCGAACCATCCCCCGGGCTGCTAGCATTGGTAGAATGCTATTCTCGTGAGCAACTCGCGCTGTATCTGCGCATCCCGGAGCCGGTCGGCAGGGACCTCGATGGCGCCGAACGAGTCACGTTTAACACTGGCCGATGGGCGCCAATGGCAATCTCTACTTCTTGTCGCCCTTTGCCGTGTCCTGAATGGCTTCACCGGCACTTTCGACATGTTCTCCAACCGACTTTGTCGCATTGTCGATGCTCACGCCGGCTTGCTCCGCCGGGCCTTTCTGCTTCTCGCAGCCGGATAGAGCGACAACGAACGCACCCATGACAAGGGCTGCACCGATGGTTCGGACTAGTTGCATGATTTATACCTCCTGGTGTGATCTACCTGCCGCGGAAGCGGGAGTAGCCGTGTGGGCTACATCACGTGCCGGGGTCCGGGGTTATGAGCGACGGCGATGCACCGGCCGGGCAGGCGCATCGCACGTCGATCTTTAGAGGCCACCAGAATGCCTGCCCTGCTTTTCCCTGGTGCAGACAGTGCACACATTTTGGCTCCAATGATGGAAGCATACGGATAACCTGCTTCACCGTCTGTCTGCTAACGCACATAGCCGGCGATTGAACGTGCGCGGGCCCGTCGCGTGTGACAGTCATGCCCATTTCCGGCCGCCGAACGATGGACGGACAATGATATGAGTCACAAAGAGTTGTACCAGCAGAAGATGCGGGCTCAGCTGGATGAGTGGCAGGCAGACATGGATAAGCGCAAGGCCAAGGCGTCAAGGGCCAGTGCAGGCGCCCGGCTGAAAATGAACAAGCAGATCGAGGTGCTTGAAAGCAAGATCGAAGAAGTATGCATGATCAAAATATTTACGGCGAATGGTCCCGATCAGCCGTTCGACGAAAGGATGCGATTGCGGTGTGTAAGGAGCGGATGTGATCATTGTGATATCCAGGACGCGAAGATTGGCCTGCCAGCGGTGGTACCGGAACAGCGGGTCATTGTCAGAACTGAGGTGGCGTGGAATACCCTGGGTTGACATGGTGCTATTGAACATATGGCACAGGGCGATACCATCGGCATCACCGGCATGCATACCGAAACCTATGATGCGCCGATTGAACTGATCCATGATGACGAGCACCCAGTGGCTCTTCAAAAGAATGGATTCAGACCGAAGGAGAGTCGAACGCTGGCGCCTGGCGGCATTGCTGCCGTTGGTTTCCAGCGCCACCGGGTCGTTGGGAGCGGTCACCCGGGCGACTCGACTGGTCGTCTTAGTGAACGCCCACCCGAAGCAGCGTTGGTTACGAGAGGCGGTGGAGAAGCGACTTCGCGAGGAACTCGGCAAACTCGAAGTGGAGGTGAACGAGGACAAAACCTATCGGGCAGAGCTGTCGCGAGGCGAGTGTATGTGCCGTTCGAAACCCGCGGTTATTTGCCGCTGTTGCGTTCCGAACCGAAAATCACGTTATCGTGAACGCGGGGTATCGTGCAGCGGATTGGGTTCCTGTGTCGGTGCGGACTCAAGCGTGAACAGATGACATGGGACCGGAAAACCGGTATGGAGGGTGTAGCCGAGGAGACAGGCATAGCGCCAGCCAAGATTTGACGGTCAAACGCTGACGCTATGCCCCAAACCGTGCTTTCGCACAGCCCGTCCATAGTCTCACCAAGACGGGTCAAAATCCAGCCCTCATCGGCTTTGTGTGCTGATGAATCCCAGTGCCCGACTCTTTCACTGCGCGGGTTGCCACTGCCAGGTCATTCTCTGTCGTCACTGCGACCGCGGTAACGTCTATTGCGCTAACGGCTGTGCTGAGCGGGCGCGATCCACCTCGCTGCACCGAGCGGCCCAACGCTACTGTTCAACGCGCCGTGGCCGGCACCGTAATGCGGAGCGCCAGCGTCGGTTCCGGGCGCGTCAACGAGAAAAAGTAACGCATCAGGGTTCCCCACCGAGGCTCGGCCTTGTTCTACTGCTGTTCGTATTAAACGCACTGGAAAGTCATCAAGAAGACGAGCGCGATCGCACTGAGACGGCCCTTTACTGCCATGTCTGTCACCGTGAATGCGACGCCTTTCTCAGAGGCGACTTTCTGCGCCCCCGCCACGCGGGAAACCACACAGAGCGCTGTCATGGTAGCCCTTGATTGAAGGAGATGACGATTGACTATCGACAAGGCACTCGAAGCGAAGATTCTTCGCTATCACTTTGTAGAGCACTGGGGCCCGCATACCATTGCCGCCCAACTCGGCACCCATCACTCGACGGTCGATCGGGTGCTGTCTCAGGCGGGCCTGCCCAAGGCCGAGCGCGCACGCCAGGCCTCGATCATTGATCCCTACCTACCCTTCATCATCGAGACGTTAGCGCAATACCCCAGGCTCACGGCGATGCGACTGTATACGATGGCACAGCAACGCGGCTACCCGGGTGGCCCCAGCCATTTTCGCTCGCAGGTGGCGCAACTGCGTCCGCGCAAGCCGAGCGAAGCGTATCTTCGACTCAGAACCTTGCCGGGTGAACAGGCACAAGTCGACTGGGGTCATTTCAATACCGTTCAGATCGGCCGTGCGAAGCGACCGCTGATGGCCTTCGTGATGGTGCTCAGCTGGAGCCGCCAGATCTTCCTGCGCTTCTATCTTAATCAACGCATGGAGAGCTTCCTGCGCGGCCATGTCGCCGCCTTTGATGCCTGGGGGGCACTGCCGAGAGTGCTGCTGTACGACAACCTGAAGTCAGCCGTGCTCGAGCGTCGTGATGATGCGATCCGCTTCCATCCCACCCTGTTGGCGTTGTCAGCGCACTACCACTTCGAGCCTAGACCGGTCGCCATCGCGCGGGGTAACGAGAAGGGCCGCGTCGAACGCGCGATACGCTATATTCGCGACAGCTTCTTTGCCGGCCGTCAGTGGTCCGTTATCGATGAGCTGAATGCGCAGGCCGACGCCTGGTGTGCAGGCACCGCCGCCCACCGACCCTGCCCGGAAGATCCGCGCATGACGGTGAGCGAGGCCTTTGCGCAGGAACAACCCCACCTGCTGGCGTTGCCGGACAACCCCTTCGAAACTGACGAGCGGGTCGTGGTCAGTGTCGGCAAAACCCCTTATGTACGCTTTGATCTGAACGACTACAGTGTACCGCACACCCAGGTGCGGCGCACCGTAACGGTCATGGCCTCGCTGACCCACGTGCGGGTGCTCGATGGCAGCGCGGTGATCGCCGAGCACCCGCGCGTCTATGGCAAGGGCGAGCAGATCGAGCACCCGGCCCACATCGAAGCACTGGTCAGCACCAAGCGGGGTGCACGTCATCACCGCGGACAGGACCGACTGGCGCAGGCCGCCCCGTCGAGTCGTGCGCTCTTGCAACAGGCCGCGCACCGCGGCACCCCGCTCGCGCGTGCCACCGCCCAACTCGTGCAACTACTCGACGACTACGGCGCGGCCGAACTCGAGTACGCCATCGCCGAGGCCCTCAACAACGACGTACCCCATCCCAACAGCGTACGACAAGTGCTTGAACGGCGCCGCGAGCAGCGCGACCGACCACCGCCGTTAGCGCTCACGTTGCCCGACAACGACAAGGCGCGAAACATCGTCGTGCGGGCGCCATCGCTGGCGCGCTACGACCAACTCAACACCGACACCGACACCGACACCGACAGGATCAATGATACGGAGCCAACCGATGGCAACACCACCTGATCGCCCAGGCGACCCTCTCGACCCGTCCCGGGTCTCACCTTGTCCGATCCTGCGCAACGAACTCAAGCAGCGCGCGATCGCGCTCAAACTTCATGGTCTGCTTGCCCACTGGGACGCGGTCCCCGAGGCCGACCTGCCCTGGGTACACAGACTCATCGAGTGGGAGCACGTCGAGCGCAAGCGTCGCGGACTCGAACGTCGACTGAGCGCGGCACACATCGGCCGCTTCAAGCCACTGGCCGACTTCGATTGGAGCTGGCCGGCGCAGTGCGACCAGGCGGCAGTAGCCGGGTTCATGACGCTGCGCTTTATCCAGGAAACCGCCAACCTCATCCTGGTCGGCCCGAACGGCGTCGGCAAATCGATGATCGCTCAGAACATCGCTCACCATGCCGTGATGCAGGGCCATAGCGCGCTGTTCGTCACCGCCGCCCAGATGCTGGGGGATCTGGCCGCTCAGGACGGTGACAACGCACTGCGGCGTCGCTTGAAACACTATGCCCATCCGGACGTCCTGGTCATCGACGAAGTCGGTTATCTCTCCTACGGCAATCGTCACGCCGATCTGCTGTTCAACATCATCAACCGCCGTTACGAACTCAAGCCGACCCTCGTGACCACCAACCGCCCGTTTGCCGAATGGAGCGAGGTGTTCCCGAACGCGGCTTGCGTCGTCTCCATTGTCGACCGACTGGTGCATCACTCAGAGATCCTCGTGATCGAGGGTGAGTCCTATCGCATGAGAGAGGCAAAAGAGCGGGCCGCCAGGAAAAACAAAGCCGTCAAACCACAACGTAACCCTACGAAACACTCGGCACCGAAACAACCCGCGTAAGGGCGCTTATCATGACTCTGCATGTGACACGTCTGACGACATACTGGAGCATCGATGAGGCGGCCACAGCCATCGACTTCCTCGATAGACTCCGGGATGCTTTATGGGAGACCTACGGGGAGCAAATCATCAAGATGCATCGTGAGGCTCACGACAACCGCTTCCAAGACATAAACCAGTGCGAACTTGGCTTTGATGACGATATCCCATTTTAGCATCCAGGTCCCTCAACAGGATGGACATCACGTAGCCGTTGTCGCGCCCCGCTACTTCATCGCAGCGGCAAATAACCGCGGTTTTACGCCGTCAACAACAGGCGAGAGCTTCGGCTTTCTGAGTTTTGAGTTCAGGCGTGCGCGCAGTCGTTCGGGACGCTGGATGCCACTGTATCGGCCCCAGACGAAGAAACGTACGGCATCGCTGCGCCGGCTTAAGGTCATTTTCCGGGGTTTGCGCTCCCAACCGGTCACGCGGGTTATCGAAGCGATTAATGCGGTGTTGCGTGGTTGGGTCAATTACTTCGCAATGGGCGGTAGGGTCGAGGACTGGCGCGGTAATCCACTAGGTGAACCCTTGTCTGTATCCGGAGTTTCCTCCTTTGTGCCCGTGTAGGGTGCACCGTAATCCCCTTTCCAGCCCCCGCCTCATCGCACGCAGCAAGCGGATTTCCCGCACTGCGCGCACCTACACACTTCACACCAAGGTTTATGGGACCGCATGAGCTGGGCGTGCTTTCGGCAACGCTGGGCGATAGGACACGCGATAGGCATCAAAGAGCCCAAGCGTGTCGTACAGCCATTGCGTACTCCACCGTTTCCAGCCAAAGCCCTGGCGCTTACTGCTGCGGGCCAGGTGACGCCGAATCTTCTGTTCCACCCACTGACGCACGTACGCAAAACACCGGCTTGAGTTCCCGCACGCAAAGTAGTTCACCCAGCCGCGTAGGATCGGGTTGATCTGCTCGATCACCCATTCGACGGGTTGGGACACAAAGCGACGGAAGATCAGCTTCAATTTGCGCCGTAACGCAGTACGCTTCTTGATCTGGGGGATTCGCAGTGGCATCCAGCGTGCTTGCCGGCTACGTATGCGACGAAAGAGAAAGCCCAGAAACGCGAAGCATTGACCCTGAGTCAAATCGACCCGGCGGGTCTTGTCCTCATTGACTTCCAATCGAAGTTTGGCCAGTTCCCTGCGCAGGCGTTGTTCCACCGCACTGCGTAATCCACGGTGACGTGGAGGTCCATCGATCAGCACCACCAGATCGTCAGCAAAACGTGTCCACTCCAGCACCGCCCATGATCCATGGGCCGTGATCCGTTTCATCCGTTCCTGCATCTTATCCACTTCTGTCAGATCAGTAGTGTCCGACACGTTTCACAACAAGATCAGCTGGTTAGTGTTCATGGTGGATTCTTCCGGCGGTGCCATGTCGGTAAGCAACTGATCCAAGGTAACTTTCTCGAAAGGCGTCACGCTCAGGATTTGTAGCATCGCATGCAACGACAGATCGAGATTGAGCTGCTTCTTCACGATGGCCACCAGCACGTAGGTGGCCACGGCGATCCAGACCTGGCTTTTCACGGCGTTCTCGGAGATGCCGAAGAAACGCTTGATGCGCAGGTGCTGCTTGATCCACTTGAAGAACAGTTCTACCTGCCAGCGGCTTTTGTAGAGGCCACAGACGCTGGCGGCTGGAATGCCGAAGTGATTGGTCAGAAACACCAGCGTCTTGCCAGTCTCCGGGTCCTTGTAGCGGATGCGCCGCAGCCGCTCGGGATAGCCACGATGGGAGTAGAACACCGTCAGCTCGACCTGCTGGTCGCAGATCAGCCCCGTGCGGCGATCGACCGGACTGGAATAGATGCGCCGGCACTTGAAGTTGGACTTGGCGCGCGTCACGAAGAAGCTGCCCGCCTGGTGCAAGGCATACAGCCGTTCGAAGTCCAGATAGCCGCGATCCATGACATAAAAGGCGCCGGGCTCGGGCGGCAGGATGTCCAACACATTGACATCGTGCAGCTTGCCGTCCGAGATGAAGATGAAGGCCGGAATGGCGCCGCGCAGGTCCAGCAGCGTATGCAGCTTGATCGCCGCCTTGGTGTCGCGAAACGACGCCCACGGAAACAACGACAGGCAAAGGTCGATGGTCGTCGAGTCCAGGGCATAGACCGTGTTGTCCAACTCGATGGCCAGGGGCTCCTCGGCGTAGAGGCGTCGCGCGATCCGGATCAGCGCCTGGGCGAACTCGCAGTGGATGCGCCAATCCCGGGTCTCGTTGGCATCGGCCAGGTTGCTGCGCGTAACATTGCCGCGGATGCCCAAGTGATAGAGCTTGGCGGGTTGCGCTCCCAAACAGGCCTCGATGTCCCGCAGGCTCTCCCGATAGGTCAGCTGGGCAAAGGCCATGCACAGAAACTGGTCGAGGCAGCTGAAGCTGCGAACGTTGAAGTCGCCTCGGTACTTGGCCACCAACCGGCGAAAGGTATGCCACGGCGCAAACTCCATCACTTGGGCGAACACGAGCTTGCCGGCATGCATGGGCATCTCCCGGATAAATCCGGGAAGCCTGCCGCAATAGGCGCTCGTCGTTCAAATCGTTTACACCCAAGAATGTCATGGAGGCCTTTTCAGTCTTGGCTTTCCGGCCGGCAACTATGAAATCTGTCGGACACTACTGGACTGGCATAATACGCGTCCGCCACAAAATAGAACGGTTGCCGGATCTCGACAATCCTGAGCAGGGCAAGCATTTTATCGAGTAAGGTGCGCGTGTCGCGATTGGACCACACCAGGCCTTCGTGAATGCGGGTTGCCAGCGGCACGGCAAACACACTCTCGGCAGCCTGAACCAGCACCGAGACCGCCTGTAAGGAGTGCCCCATGATGTATTGTGGTTTCGTATTCGAGTCCGATTCCTGATGGAGCAGTTTGACGGCGGGCATTGTCTTGCCGCTCTTCGGCACCTTGATGCCATCACCGACTAATACCAGCCGGCCATTGACGCGCAGCGGGTCAGGAAATAGTCGCAGCACCACTTGCGCCCACAGCGCGGACAGCTCGTCAAGCAGCACGCCGGTGCTGTGAAAGTGATCGAGCAGGTTGTCATAGAACCGTTCATGTAATCCCAGCGCGCGCACAATGCTGGTCACGCCGAGCAAATCCGTGCGCACCGTCAAGCCTGCCACGCAGGTGGCAAACCACAGGAAGGTGCGCAGGCGCGTACAGCCCGGGCGCAATAGCCGGATTGCATCACACCAGTAGATCCACGAGTGCATGTTGTGTCGGCTCCTGTGTCTTCTATTGTTGTCAATAGAGAATAGCATCTGTATGCTAGGCTTATAACAAGAAAAGGCCTCTTGTACAAATGACAAATAGACAACTCGCACAAATTGAAAGACGCATTGAAAAGATCAAGGCCGAACTGGCCGAGATGGGTGAAATGCGACCGGGGTCGCTGACCAGACAGTACAAAGATCCCGAAAGCGGGAGCGGCCCTTACTACCAGCTAAGCTATACGCTTGATATGAAAAGCCGGACTGACTATATTCGACAAGAATGTGTCAGCGACATTCGCCGCCAGATCAGGAACTACAAGCGCTTCAAGAAGCTGAGTGGCGAATGGATCGCGTTAAGCATCGAGCATTCCAGGCTGACGATGAAGCTGGCGCGCCACCAGTAACCAGCAAGCGATGTCCATAAGCCATGAACAAAGAGTATGAAGGCAGCGTGTGGGAGAACCATCCTTTCATCGATGGATTGTTCGAGTGGATGGACTCCCCCCGTGGCCAACTTTCCGATGAAGTGAGGGAAGCCACCTGGCAGCACCTGGAAAAGGTGGATGTTGACGCCACTGATCGAAAGCTCATCGGGGAAGATGGGAAGCGACTCTCCATTGATGAGTCAGTGCAACGAATCCGTGGTGATTATCCCGACGTTCCGGTCGAGTTGATCGAAACCCATCTTAGCGCCTGGCTCGAAATGGAATTTGCCCCCAAGCGCTATTCCCGGGAGCAATTGGATGAGTTGGATCGGCTGACAGAGCAGTGGGTCAACGCCCATTACAGCCAACGTCAGGCGGCGTAAAATAGCGGAGAACTCGGTACTCTCGAGTTAATATCAAATCTTGAAATATTATTTATGCAAAACATTACCTTTCATAAAGGTCTTATCATTTTAACATGGATTCATTACTAAGCCTTCCGAAACTTAGCAGAGACTTTTATACTCGCGATGTTATTGTAGTTGCCCAAGATCTCCTCGGAAAAATTCTAGTACAAAATTATAGGAATAAACTTTTAGCCGGGAAAATAGTTGAGGTGGAAGCTTATGACGGAACGATTGATGAAGCGGCACACACGTTTATCGGCAAGACAAAGCGGAACGAAATTATGTTTGATGAAGGCGGATATTTTTACGTTTATTTTGCTTACGGCGCACATTTCTGCTGCAACGTTGTTACTGGAGTTAAAGATGTTGGAACAGCAGTATTAATAAGAGCTGTTGAACCTTTGTTAGGAATTGAAGATATGTCAAATAATAGATTTGGGCATAATTTGTTAAATGAAAAAGAAAAAATTAATTTGACCAATGGTCCTGGAAAATTGTGTAAAGCATTCAATATAGATAGAAGATATAATGCAATGGATTTAACCGGCGATGAAATGTTCTTATTAAATCAAAAAAAAATTGCTGTAAATAAAATAGTTGCTACGCAAAGAATCGGAATTAAAAAATCAATCCATCTGCCATGGAGATTTTATATTAAAGACAATCCTTACGTTTCCAGAAAATGATTAAGCCTAAAAATGTGGCTCGTCGGCGAAATCTGTGGGTGAATTGGCGGTAGGTTAATGGATTTTACCCTGTTCAAGGAAGCGGTATAGCTTTCTGCAAGTGGCATCGAAGGACTTCTGTTCAGATTCGCTGATGCGCGGCCAGATGAGTGGTCCCCCGTCCTCTTCGATGAGATGGGTGAGCAACGCCTTAACCGGCTGCCTGGCGAGTTCTGGATCCTCGTAGCGACGACGGATGATCTCCCCGCCGAGCATCCAGAGATGATCACGCTGCCGGGCACGGGTCTTGTCGGCAAGTGGCTGGTGCAGGAGGTCAATCAGGAAGGGCTTGAGATGCTCCACAATGTCTTGGCCTATTGGCACGTCGCCTGTTTCGTGGTACCAAGACTGAGGCCAGTTCGCCAGGTCCGGGCAACACTGCTCAAGGGCAGCCGCTGCCTCCGGGATAATGGCAGGTTTGCTAACTCTCCTGTGCGTGCTACCCATGTTGCTGACCCGTCTGCTCAATGCCTGTCACCACTTTCCCAGCTTTGTCTATGAAGCCGCCCGGCGCGATGAAATCACCCAGACCATCGAAGTCAATGTTCGCCCCCGGCGCGGCTCCAGGCCGCCTTGCTCGGGCTGTGGTCAATCCGCTCCGGGCTATGACACCCAGCCTGAGCGGCGCTTCGAGTTCATCCCGATCTGGGGTTTCGCCGTGGTGTTACGCTACCGCATGCGGCGGGTGCAGTGCAGGGCCTGCGGGGTCAAGGTGGAGGCGGTGCCCTGGGGGATCGGCAAGCATACCCTGACCCGCGCCTACCTGCTGTATCGGGCCCACTGGGCGAAGAAGCTCTCCTGGAAAGAGACGGCGCAAAGTTTTCATAGCTCCTGGGAGAAAGAGAACAGGGGGGCTTAGGCATCGGTTGCGGATCGCTGCATTTGCTAAATGTCTTGAACCAAACTTGCTATTCGCTAGTCACCCATGAAGGGCGGGAGATGACGTTCTTGGCAGTACCGATTGCCTGACGCGAACGGCAAGTTCTCCTGCGTCTGAGTCCTTCACACTGCTGTTCCACCCGCTGTCCAAGCTCTATGAACACTCCGGCGCGATCATCACCACGAACCTGGCGTTCGGCGAGTGGTCGAGCGTGTTCGGCGATGCCAAGATGACCACGGCGGTGTTGGACCGGCTGACCCATCACGGCCACATCGTCGAAACCGGCAACGCGTCCTAACGCGGCGGTGAGAAATTTCGCTTTCAAGCGCGGAGGCGAGGTGATCCCGGTGAGGATAGGGGTCGACACCGCCACGCATTCCAACATCGTGACGGATTACAAGGGGATCACGGATCCTGAAATCCCGCCGACCAGATAAGGGCGAGATGCGAACGACTGACGGGGGCCGGCCACAAGCCGGCCCTGTTCTTTTGGCTGTACTGTCTTATGACGCAGCCGTGATCTGCCACCATGCCCCCCTCATACCGGTCGGTTCATACCCGCTATGCCCGCGACCTGCTGACCCCGGTCTTCGCCAGCAGTCTCCAGATGTTAATGGATAGTAACCGGGTGACGCTCTGGATCCATGGCCAGTTCCACGATCCCTTTGGATCACGAGCTCTACGTTACCCTGCTGCGGGCGAATGAACTGATCACAGCAGTTTTCGTCGCGTGGTCCGGCATATATCCAACGCCCGAAGAATCGGACCACATTTTCGGTGTCGCATGACATTTTGGGCAGGTATCTGCATGCGCCCCGGCTACGAACGCCCAAGACGCGCCACATGACTTCGATGGTACCCACCCGGTCCCAGGAAATGCTAGCGGCCCGCGAACACAACCGCGGGTTGCAGCGTCAGTACCGGTCGCACGCTGATCGCCGCGGCGGTCAGGCTGACGATCAGCACGCCGACCCCGCCGGTCAGCGGTGTGAACCACATCATGCGGAACGGATACCCCACCATCGACACCAGTTCGCCAACCAGGGTGCACAGGCCCAAACCCAGCCCGGTGCCTACCGCGGCGCAGAGGCCCGCCTGCACCAGGACCATCGCCAACAGTACTCCCGGCGTCGCACCCATGGCCTTGAGTACCGCGTACTGCTTGAGGCTCTCGTAGGTAAACATGTAGAGCATGACGCCGGCCACACCAAATCCCACGGACATCGCCAAGGTAAGCATGGCCCCCATGTCGCCCACGTCTTCGGAGTTGACCAGATACCAGCGGACCGTATCGGCTTTGAAGTCGGCCGCCGAGCGTGCGCGCAGGCCCGTTCGGTGCTGAATACGGCGTGCGAGATCGCGGGGCGCTGTGCCGGCGGCGGCGCGAACCAGCACGAAGGTCAGGCGGTTGCGTTCCGGGGGCAGGATGCGCAGCGCATTGGACCAGGTGGTGTAGATCAGCGGCCGCGGCGGAAACCGAGGCAAGGTCGCGGATAGCCCGACGACCCGCACGCGATGATCGTTGACCAGAAAGTCATCCCCCGACTCCAGTTCCCGCAAGGGTGCCGCCAGATGCGCCCCGTCCACCGGCCACTGGTCGGCCGTCCGGCGGGGCGTTTCCAGCTTGCCGCTGGTTCCTCCCGCGTCGAGGATGATTGCGTCCGGTGCGTGGAGTACCGCCGGCGACGTACCATCGCGCAATGTTGGCGCCCCGACCAGGGTCGCGTCGTCGACGCCGATCACCTGAAAAGGTTGCGACCGCCCATTGGGCAGACGCGCATCCGCCGTGCCCAGGGCCAGGGGTGTCGCGTAACGCACACCGGCGACGCTGCGCACGCGTGCGAGTGCCGAGTCGGGCATGTTAACGGTCTGTTCGATCGAATCAACGGCGGGATCCATCACCCACACATCCGTGATCCCGTTCTCCGCGATCAGGGCGAAGCCGCGCGTCATGAATCCGGCGAAATAGGAAGCGGCGAAGGTGACCAGGAACGCGGTGAAGGCAATGCCCAGGAGCAGGCCCGCGTACTTGGCACGGTCCCCCATGAGCATCTTCAGCGCAATATACAGCATCTGGCCTTTTTCTCTTGCTACGGGCTCGCAGGAGCCGTTTCAATGAACACATCGAGCTGCTGCCCGACATAGACCGGCAGCTCGCCCAGTGCGAGACTGTACAGGACCTGAAGTACCCGCGTATCGGTACGCTCGGTACTTCGTCCGGTCAGTGAGGTCTTGGGGATGATGGCCGGCTCGATGTATTCGAACTGCAGCGGGATCTCCTGTTTTGGGTCGCCGCGTACGAACGCGACGGCGGGGGCGTCCGGACGAACCCGCCACGCGTCGCTCTCGTCGATGTCGACGCGCACGTAGAGCTTGCGATCATCACCGAACAGTAATACCGGCGCCACACCGCCGCCGTCTACGTACTCACCCAGGCGCAGCCTCAGCTGCAACACCCGGCCCGCTACAGGGGCGCGCACGGTGCGGCGCTGGATGTCCATGCGCAGTTGCGCCACCTGCGCCTTGGCAAGGCTCAGATTCGCCTCAGCCGCCGTCGCTTCGTCGCGCAGGTCGCTCAGGGCCTGATCGCTGACTGCACCGGGGTCGCGGCGCACGAGCTGCTCCGCATAGGTTAGGCGATGCCGAGGCTGGAGCAGGGCCGCCTCGGCTGCTTTCACCCGCGCCGTTGCCGTCAGGAGTTCAGCCTGAAGATCACGGTCATCGATGCGAAACAGCACGTCGTCCGCGCTTACACGGTCGCCAACCTGCACCTCAATGTCCGTCGTGATACCCGACACCGGACTGCCGATGGCGATGTTCCCCGTACTCGCTTCGACCAGGCCGGCGCCGGCGACGAAGGCCGCATAGAGTGCGCCGGCAGGCTCGACCGTCGGGTTATGTACGGGTGCCTGGCGGTTGTCGTTGACAACGGCCGCCACGGCGACCCCCAGGCCGAGTAGGGCTAACAGGGGCAGGATATACCGGTGGGTCATTGCGTGTCGTCTCCACCCCGGGCGTCGCGGACATCGACAATCGTTCCGTCATCCATCCGCGCCACGCGATCGGCAAATTCCAGAATGCGGGTGTCGTGGGTGACCACGATCAACGACCGGTCCGCACGTTGGACCAGGCCCCGCAGCAGGCCCATCATCTCATGTCCGGTGCCATGATCGAGGTTGCTGGTGGGCTCGTCACAGATGATCAGTTGCGGATCGTGGACCAGTGCGCGGGCAATCGCCACGCGCTGCTGCTGACCACCGCTCAGCTGTCCGGGCGGCGCGTGCTGCCGCTCGCCCAGGTCCACCGATGCGAGCAAGCGGCCCGCTGTCTCCAGCGCCGCCTTGCGGGGCCGACCGGCCAGCAGCAGGGGAACGGCGACATTTTCGGCGGCGGTCAGTGCCGGCAGCAGATTGAACACCTGAAACACAAACCCGATGGCACGCCCCCGGAAGCGCACCCGTTCGCGCTCCCGCATATGCCGTAGGTCGCGACCCAGCACTTCGCAGTCACCGTCATCTTGATCGAGGATGCCCGACAGGACGGAAAGCAACGTCGTCTTGCCGCAGCCGGAGGGCCCGACCAGCATGAGCAGCTCGCCCTGGCGAACGGTGAGATCGACGCCGCGCAGGGCGCGGACTTGCGCGGGCCCTTCTCCATAAGTCTTGGTCAGGCCGTGGCACCGAACGGCAATCGTTTCACTTGGACCCATGTCAAATCGCTCCCGAGTGCCTCGAACACATCAGCGCCGGGTCATTGCTAGTAAACCATCCTGCCGCCGTCATAGTCTTGCCGGCGCCGCGGCCCAGATCCGGCAGCAGAGCTTGAGTCGGTGGAAGGTCCCCGACACGTCGGGCGCCCCAACAGGTGCCACATCATGGCCGCTCGGCGCGCCTTCCACCCGGATATGCGGGGACATCCCGCGGATAATATAGCCAGGCAGTCTGTCGAAGTCGTGCCAGTCGCGCAAAGCCGCTGCTCCACTCTGACAGCGATGGCGGGCAGCGCTGCCGGCCCTGTCATGATCGAGACTGCGGGAATTGCTGACAGCGACCGGGATCTGCGGATTGCGATGCGCCACAAGTCTTCCTGGATGCATTGGTGACAGCGGTGCCGGATGCGGGTGTGCCGGTTCACTCGTGTCCGGCTTCGGCAGGCGACGTCGGCGGGTTCGGCAGGCAGATGTGAAAGCGTGTCCGGCCTTCGGTCGAAACGACGTCGATGTTCCCGCCATGAGCTTCGACAATGGATTTGACGATGGCCAGGCCGAGGCCGGTACCGTTGCCGTCACGCTGCCTTGACGGATCGACGCGATAGAAGCGGTCGAACAGTTTCGGGAGATGTTCGGGTGGTATCTCTGTGCCGGAGTTTTCGACCACAATGCTGGTGCCGTCTTCATTCGATGCATGGAGTCGCACGCGCACGGTTTCGCCAGCCGGCGAATGGCGGATGGCGTTGGACAGGAGATTGCCCAGCGCACGCTGCAACATCGGCCGGTCAGCCGCGGCCGTGGCGGTGCCCTCCAGTAACAGCGTGACACCGCGTTCCTCCGCCCAGCCGTCATAGTAGTCGAACAGCGCCCGAACTTCCTTGGCCAGATCCAGATCGCTGACGCTTTTCTTCCGCGGGCGATTGTCCGCTTGCGCCAGAAAGAGCATGTCGCCGACCATCTGCGCCATGCGCTCATATTCTTCCATATTCGAGTAGAGGATTTCCCGGTATTGTTCGATGGTACGCGCCCGAGAGAGTGCCACCTGGGTCTGGGTCATCAGGTTTGTTATGGGCGTGCGCAGCTCATGGGCGATGTCGGCGTTGAAATCCGAGAGTCGGCGAAATGCTTCATCCACGCGCTGCAGCATCCCATTGAATGCGATCGCGAGGTCCGAGAGTTCGCTGGGCACGCTTTCGGGGGACAGGCGGGTGTTCAACTCGTTGGCGCTGATGCGCTGGAGCTGCGCGACGATGTCGCGCAGAGGCGCATGGCCTTGTCGCACCGCCATCCAGCCCATCAGGGTCATGATGCCGATACTGGCGGCAATCATCAACCACAATGTCCTGCGGAAGTGCTCGAGAAACCGAAGATGGTAGTCCGTCTGCACGGCGATAGCCAGGGTATAGGGCTGGCTGGCCGCCGATCCGTGTTGAATCAGTACGCGGTAGCTGTGGTCAGCGTCGCTCCATCGGCGCAGGTACGTAGTGTCAGACTCCCCGCTGTATGAGTGCACGATGGTCGAAAGATCAGGGCCCGGGCTCGTATAGATCGGTCGTTGGTCTTCGCCGATGAGGTACAGAGACGCCCGGTGATGGCTGACGAGGATGCCGGCGAATCTGCGTTCGACAGACGCGAGGTCGTCTGCGGACCGGACGCCGGACAGCGCGGCCTCTACGGCGCGCGCGGTGACCGTGAGTTCGGCGACATCGCCTGCTTCAAAATGGTTCTCCGTTGAACGGGTGATGACCCAGCCGAATACAGCCAGGATGACCGCTGCTGCGACGCTGAACAGCAGGGTCAGGCGCAGCGTGAGTGAAGGCGGGCGCATGAGCCGCTCAGGCCTCGCCGGAGCTGTCGAGCATGTAGCCCATGCCGCGCACGGTGCGGATCAGTTTGTGTTCGAACGCGTCGTCGATTTTGGCGCGCAGGCGCCGGATGGCAACGTCAATGACGTTGGTGTCGCTGTCAAAGTTCATGTCCCAAACCTGCGAGGCGACCAGCGATCGGGGCAGTACCTCGTCCCGGTGGCGTATCAACAGCTCCAGCAGCGCGAATTCCTTCGCGGTGAGCGGAATGCGCTCTCCGGCACGCGTGACGCGCCGGCGCATCAGATCCAGCTCGAGATCGGCGACCGCGAGGGTTGTTTCAGCGGCCGGCGCGACGCCGCGCCGCAACAGGGTTCGAACCCGCGCCAACAATTCGGCGAAGGCGAAGGGTTTGACCAGGTAATCGTCAGCACCGAGTTCCAGCCCCTTGACGCGATCTTCCACGCTGTCGCGCGCGGTGAGAAACAGCACCGGGACGCGCCTGTCGGCGTCGCGCAACGATTTAAGGATACGCCAGCCATCGACGTCCGGCAGCATGACATCGAGGATGAGCAGATTGTAGTGGCCCGTCATGGCGAGGTGATGTCCGTCGAGGCCATTACGGGCAAAATCAACCAAAAAGCCTGCTTCGCCGAGCCCTTGTCGGAGATAGTCGCTGATTTTCGCTTCGTCTTCGACGATCAGGATTTTCATGCGCGCTTCATGACACCTCTGGCTGACATTCCAAGTTGGTGGTGGGCGCCCCCCGGTGCTCCAGGATCCACCGGGTTCGTGGGCTGGTAGCCAGACTACGCGGGCCTCGCTGGCGACAAGATGACAGACGGATTACAAAATTGTAATGGAGGCGTCATGCTGGCGACAGAGGCCGGTCGCTATCGTGCAGTCCGGCAGGGCCGCTGCCGGTGTGGAACCATCCTAAGAGAGAGGCGGTCGAGGGTGAAGTGTGACCAAAGGACAGAGCACGATGACGCGCAGTTACCAACCTTCCCTGATATTACTCGATCTGCCGCGCCGGCGATTTCTGCAGGGGCTGGCCGTCGGCGGTGTGCTGCTGGGCTTGCCGCCCTGGCTCAGGCCGGCGCGGGCGCAGGAGGCGGGCGGTATGCTCGCCCAAACGGTCCCGGAGCTGCGCGGCAGCGAGTTCGACCTCAGGATAGCGGAAACGCCGGTCAACTTCACCGGTACGCCGCGCGTGGCCACGACCATCAATGGTTCCATACCAGGTCCCATCCTGCGCTGGCGCGAGGGTGATACCGTAACGCTGCGGGTGACCAATCGCATGGCCGAGTCCACGTCGATCCACTGGCACGGGATTATTCTGCCCTTCGAGATGGACGGTGTGCCGGGAATCAGCTACCCGGGCATCGCCCCCGGCGAAACCTTCGTCTACCGCTTCAAGGTGCGGCAGTCGGGCACCTTCTGGTACCACTCGCATACCGGTTTCCAGGAACAGACCGGGATGTACGGTGCCGATCGTGATCGATCCTGCGGGTGGCGATTCGATCCGGTCCGACCGCGATTACGTGGTGCAGTTCTCGGACTGGACCGACGAAGACCCGATGCGACTCTTCGGCAAGCTGAAGAAGCAGAGCGATTACTACAACTTCAACGAGCCGACCGCGGTCGATTTCGTGCGTGATGTTGCCGACAGGGGGCTCGGCGCCGCGCTCGACAAGCGGCGCATGTGGAACCGGATGCGCATGAGTCCGGCCGATCTGGCGGACGTCTCCGGCTATACCTACACCTATCTGATGAACGGCACTACACCGGCAGGCAACTGGACCGGCGCTGTTCCGCCGCGGTGAGCGGGTGCGGCTGCGCTTCATCAACTGCTCGGCGCGATGACGTTTTTCGACGTGCGCATTCCCGGCCTGAAGATGACGGTGGTCCAGGTCGACGGACAGGACGTCGACCCGGTGACGGTGGACGAGATTCCGCATCGGCGTGGCCGAAACCTACGACGTGATCGTCGAACCCGCGGATGACCGGGCCTATACGATCTTCGCGCAATCGATGGACCGCACCGGCTTTGCGCGTGGCACCCTGGCCCCGCGCGCGGGTATGGCAGCCGAGGTTCCCGCTCTGGACAAGCCCGAGCGGCTCACCATGGTCGACATGATGGGTGCCATGACGCACGGTGACATGGCCGGCATGGGGGGCATGGCTCAGGGTGCGCACGCCATGCACGGCGGAATGGACATGAGCGGTATGGATCACAGCGCGCATTCCATGAACACCGGCATGGCCATGGATGCCGCCGCGGTGCGTGCGCACCACGCCAGCAGCGAGTACGGTCCCAGCGTCGACATGCGCGTCGACTACCCGCGGACCAATCTGGACGACCCCGGTGTCGGCCTGCGCAACAACGGCCGGCGGGTGCTGACCTATGCGGATTTGCACACTCTCGGCGGTCCGCTCGACGCCCGCGACGCGGAGCGGGAGATCGAACTGCACCTGACCGGCAACATGGAGCGCTACACCTGGTCACTCGACGGTCTCGAGTTCGGCAAATCGACGCCGGTGCATTTTCGTCATAACGAGCGCCTGCGTGTCGTGCTGGTCAACGACACCATGATGACGCATCCCATGCACCTGCACGGCATGTGGAGCGAACTGGAGGGCCCGGACGGCCGTTTCCAGGTGCGCAAGCATACCATCAGCGTACAGCCGGCCCAGCGTGTCAGCTTCCTCGTCACCGCCGACGCGCTGGGCCGTTGGGCCTGGCACTGCCATCTGCTTTATCACATGGATGCGGGCATGTTTCGGCAGGTGGTGGTGGCATGACCTCGCTGCAATCCAGTCAGCAGAAGCCGGTCACGGCGACATACCGCCGACTTGCCCAGGTGGCGCTCGTGGTTGCGGCCGGCTGCTTCGTGTCGGCCGTATGGGCGCAGGATCAAACGACTGCGGATCCCCACGCCGGACACCGGATGATGTCCTCTCCCGCGGAGCCATCGCACCAGGATCCTGAAGCCGTCGACAGCGGCGGCGGCATGAACGGCACCGGCGGTGACGCCGGGATAGACATGGGTACGATGCAGGGTGGTTCAGCCCCGCCCGATGCGCGCGATCCCCATGCGTACGCCGACGGCTACGATTTCGGTTCCTACCCGTTGCGGATGTCGGATACCCGCAGTCTGGCGTCATTGCGCGTGGACCGCCTGGAGGGCGCGCGCGGCGACGGCAACAGTTTCACGGCGTACGACCTCCAGGCCTGGTACGGGCGCACTTACGACCGCGCCCTGTTCAAGGCCGAGGGCGATATCAACAGTAACGAAATCGCGGATGCACGCAGCGAGCTGCTGTGGGGGCACGCCGTCGCGGCCTACTGGGACACACAGCTCGGCGTGCGCTATGACAGCGGCGAAGGGCCGAACCGGGGCTGGCTGGCCTTCGGCGTACAGGGACTGGCGCCCTACTGGTTCGAGGTGGACCTCACCGGCTACCTCGGAGAGGAGGGCCGCACGGCGCTGCGGCTCGAAACGGAGTACGAGTTGCTGTTAACACAGCAGCTGATTCTGCAGCCGCGCGTGGAAGCGAACGCCTATGGCAGGAGCGACACCCGGCGCGGCCTGGGCAGCGGTTTGTCTGAACTCACCGCGGGATTGCGTCTGCGCTACGAGATACGACGTGAGTTGGCCCCTTACGTTGGCGTCGAGTGGGCGCGCAACTTCGGGGAAACGCAAGACCTGGTGAAGGACGCCGGCGAAGGCGCGAGCGAAACGCGGCTCGTCGCGGGCCTGCGGTTCTGGTTTTAGGGGCAGGTGCCGGATCGCGCAGCAACTTTAGCGCCGCCGCGGAATGAGTCGGCCCTGACAGAGCGGTGGGTCGCCATGGAGAAAGGATGAACATGTTTACGATCGGTCGCCGGATTTCGCCCGTCCGCGTCTGAGCGGCGGAGTAGCTATGTGTCATCTGATACTGCTGCTGCCGGTACTGGCACTGCCGGTATTCTGGTTTCTGCCATTGTCGATAGCAGTACCTGTTTACGGGACTGTCCTGATGGTATCGGGCGGGATTTATGTCCTTGCCCTTCGCGCCATGCGGCGCCCCGTGCAAACCGGTGTGGAGGCGCTTGCGCACTATACCGGTGAAGTGATTGGTCAGGAGGACGGCGTGTATCAGGTGCGATTGGGTAGTGAAATCTGGAGTGCCGAGTCGAAAGACAAGCTGCGGGCCGGAGACGCCATTGAAGTCGTCTCGGTCGAAGGACTGAGGCTGAAAATACGCCGCAGCGGTTAGACGCGGCGCGTGCGGAGCATTGGGCCTTGCACAAAGGGTCCCGCGCCCGATCCGGTGTCCCCGGTGAGCGCAGGAGCACTAAACCAGTGGTCGGCGAGTTCCTGGAGGAGCCGCAGGCGCACCGACCGAAGTACGACGTACAGTGATTGCAAAAGGAGAGGTAACTATTCAGTTAAAAACTGAAGAAAGTGCTTGACAAGGTTTTAGCGCAATATTTTCTGTTTCAGTGAGGGTGTGTCACTCATCATTATAGCCACCCCACTAAGCCACAAGAAGCTCGCTAATGGCTGTTTGCGAGCAACGTCATCGACGACGCGAGGTCATTTTACAAAACGCCTCAGATTAGCTGACAGACGCTAAAATTTCGTCCTGAAAACCCGTGCGATAATGATCTCACTCAAGATCATGTGAGATGCGGGCGGTTGAAGCTAGACGCTATTGACGTTGATTCATCGATCAACTCAGTCAAGGAACTTCTCGAGCAGGAGAAAGATCTTTCGCCTGCACTGCGCTCGGCGCTGGAAGTATTGCTTGTTCTGGTGACCCTGCTGCTCAACCGCACGACCCTCAACAGCAAGAACAGCAGCAAGCCACCCTCCGCGGATCCAAACCGGAAGAAATCGAGCCGGCGGGGACAAAGCAGCAGGAAGCCGGGAGGGCAGAAGGGGCGTAATGGGATCACCTTGCAGCCGGTGGCTGATCCGGACGAGGTGGACGTTCTGACCATCGACCGTCGCACGCTCCCCAAGGGATCATCGTATCGGGAGGCAGGCCATGAAAGTCGCCAGGTCATTGATATCGACATCTCGCGGTTCGTGATCGAATACCAGGCACAGATTCTTGAGGACAACCAGGGAAATCGATTTGTGGCCGCTTTTCCGGAGGGGGTGAATCGGCCGGTGCAGTATGGCCTCAACCTGAAGGCAAATGCCGTCTATATGTCCCAGCACCAGCTGATTCCCTATGATCGGATACGCGATCACTTCCAGGATCAGATGCATATTCCGGTCAGTGCGGGCTCGGTCTTCAACTTCAACAAAGAAGCCTATGAAGGGCTGGCGTCCTTCGAGCAGTGGGCAAAGACCCAGCTTGCCCGCTCTGACCTCCTGCATGCCGATGAGACCGGCATCAACATCGGCGGGAAGCGCCAGTGGCTGCACTGTGCCTCCAACGCCTCACTGACCTGGTTCTATCCCCACGCCAGGCGGGGTCTTGATGCCATGGATGAGATGGGCATCCTGCCCTTCTTCAAGGGCGTGTTGTGCCATGATCACTGGAAGCCGTACTACCATTACGACTGCACCCATGCCCTGTGCAATGCCCATCACCTCCGAGAACTGGAGCGAGCCTGGGAACAGGATCAGCAGCAGTGGGCCAGGGAGATGCAGGCCTTGCTGATCGAACTCGCAACAGCGGTAACGGATGCCGGGGGTTGTTTACCAGTGGGTGAGGCCACACGGTGGCGCCGTCGATATCGACGGCTACTTAAAAAGGCGGAGACCGAATGTCCACCGCCCGATGAACGTCAACGGCAGGGAAAACGGGGCCGGCTCAAACGATCGAAGGCCAGAAACCTGCTGGAGCGATTGCGCGACTTCGAGCAAGACGTCCTGCGCTTCATGGAGGTGGAGAGTGTCCCCTTCACCAACAATCAGGGTGAGAACGATCTGCGCATGACCAAGGTGCAGCAGAAGATCTCAGGTTGCTTCCGCTCCACGGAGGGAGCAAAGATCTTCTGTCGGGTTCGCAGTTACCTGTCAACGTGTCGCAAGCAGGGCATGACGGCTACTCACGCATTGACACTGCTTTTCCAGGGCAAGGATCCGGATTTTATGAGGATGGACGAGGTCCAAAATAGCTGATCGTGGCAGAATGGACTGAATAGTTACCGCCATGGAACAGATGGAACACCATCCCAGGGATGGGATGGTCCGCCATGAACATGAGGCGCAGGCCGACGCGGGCCGGCCGGGTGATCCGGACAGGGTCGGTCGCACCGTCGAGGTGACGATGAACGACACCCTGCGCTTTGACCCGGCTGAGATGAAGTTCAAGGCAGGCGAGACGGTACGCTTTGTGGTACGCAACGCCGGCCGGATCCGCCATGAGATGGTGATCGGCTCGGAGGCGGAACTGGCGGAGCACGCGGCGATGATGCGTGCCAACCCGGCCATGCAACACGCCGATCCCAACATGATTTGGCTTGCTCCCGGGCAGCAGGACGAACTGGTCTGGCAATTCGGCCGGTCGGGCGCGTTCGCGTTCGCTTGCCTCGTGCCCGGCCACCTCGAAGCCGGGATGACCGGCCGGATCGAGGTTAGAGGAGGTCCACATACCGGTTACCTCCATGAAGTAACCATCGACCGGCGAGTTGCAATCTGCGTGTCGGGGATGGCCGCGGTTGGCATCTTGGCGCTTGCATGGCGGGGCCTGTCCTGAATCACGCTTGTGGTCATCGCCTGCGGTCTCGGCTGCCTTGCGACTGCCCTTGATGTATGTGGGCGCGCGGTGAATTGACAAACTATGGCGCGTACAGCTTGAACGCCGGGAGCGATTGAACCGCATCGAGACAATCGCCGAGAGCGAAGGGGTGTCGATCGAGCAGGCCCGGCGCATCCGCGAACTGGAAGAGGAACTGGCCGCTACCCAGCAAAAGCTCGCCCAGACGCTGCTGGAAAATGACCTTTTAAAAGAACTCCAGCCGAACTCACCGTTCGCGAGCGCATCGAGTGGATACATCGACACCAAGCGGCTGTTGGCTCGGTCAAGAGGGCGTGCCAAATGATTGGCCTGTCCCCCTCGACGTACTACTACCGGCCGAGCCGTTCGCGTGAGGCGCGTGAGCGCGCGGATGCCGAGCTTCGGGATGCCATCGAAGCCGTCCAGGCTGACTTTCCCAAGGCCGGCTACCGCACCGTGCAGTGCTACCTGCGCCGTCGGGGCCGCGTCGTCGGTGAGCGGCGAATTCGCCTCCGAAGGGGTATTGATCTCTCTTTAGGATAGCCAGGGGTTTGTTGCGATGCAACTTGCACAACTCCACAGATACCTCCCGCGCGCTTGGGCTGCAGAGGGCTCGCGCGCGAGTCCCTCCTGTGGATTTGTGCGCTACAATTGAACTGATGGAAATGGCAGGTTTCGACTGCGATCTCAACTGGTCGACGAGGAGACCAACCTTGGGGAAAACCCCGATGTATGGCTTCATGAATTGATGACAGAATTAAAAAAGGTTGGAGTGGCCCAATAGTGCAGATCGCAAGATTTTTCGGAGTACCGGATGGCTAATAAATACGCAAACCTGAGTCTTGTATTTCCGTTTTGGGCAACCGCTGCACAAGCCGAAGCGATTTCGTGGGAGACGACCGGTACCGGGCCGGTAACGTATTTTTCGGGCGAGCTTCAAGAATCGACTGTCACTGTGGAACGACTGAGTGGTGCTGCGGACTTGCAATACGGGGTTCCACTGCAAGTGCGGACGCACGACCTCCATCTCAGCCTTGGTGCGGGAGGAGGTTATGCAACCGAGACGAAAACAGTTGAGATTACCTTCACCGTAGATTCCCGATCCGTCAGCCTGTTTCAAAACGTCAATCTGACTCAGGCGGGCAGTGAACAATTCCTGCTGGAAGTCTCGAAGGGTTCCACTAAAGAAATGGCGTTGCCAGGAATCGGAATTCTGCACATTACTCCCGGTGTACAGGGTGGCTTTTTCCGCGCGAACAATAGTTCGAGTGGAGCTTATGTAACATCCACACTGCTTCTCGATGCCGGTCAGTACAGGGTCATATGCCCCGGCGACGTCAACGGTGACGGGATACCCGACATTCTGGTTGTGATGCCCGACGGCCACGTGGTCGTAAAGGCGCTGACCGGCGACCTAGTGAACCAATTTACACTCAGCGATATCAACAATGTCGCAGGCGTCGAGCTGATGCCGGACATCAACGGCAATGGCGCCCCGGAGCTGACCGTGCTGGGAGCCGGATCGGCACAAGCCGAAATCCGGGATACCCTGACCGCCGCCCAGCTATCACTGGTTAATTTCGATCTGGCCTTCACGCAGGTGGACCTGGAACTCGTGGCGGACCAGACCGGCAACGGTATTCCCGAGCTGGCGACCCTCGGTCAGGGTTCGGTGCAGGTTCAGGTCAAGGACGGTTTGACCGGCGCAGCCGTCAATACGGTGTCTTTCAGCAACGATTTCAACGCCAGGGATCTGGAAATCTACCCCGACCTCAACGGCAACGGCGCGCCGGAACTGGCGGTGCTGGGTGACAACAAGGACCCGGCCAAGGGCGACAAGCTCGAGGTGCGGGATCTGGCCACCGGTAGCCCGGTGCAGAGTATCTGGCTCGGCAAGAACTGGCAGGTGCTGCAACAGGGGTTGATCGCCGACCTCAACGGCAATGGTTCCAAGGAAGTCGCGGTGCTGCGGGTCAAGAATGGCGACAATGCCGTCAATGTGATGTTCCGGGATACCAAGACCCGCCAGAGGCTGGGGTCAATCGGCTTTGACCGGAATTACCCGCCGATCAAGCTGCTCACGCTCGGGGATGTCAACGGCAATGGGGCCGATGAGGTCGTGGTGTTCGGGCAGCGCTCCAATGGCGGCAACCAGAAGGCGCAGATCAAAGACAGCAAGACCCGCGCGCTCGTCAAAGCGGTGTTCTTTGACAAGAACTATGCGGGTCAGGACATCGCGACCTGCGCGGACATCAACGGCAACGGGGCCGAGGAGCTGGTGACGCTGGGTAGAAGGGCCAGCGACGGAAAGCTCCGGGCGATTGTAAAGGATGCAAAGACCGGCGAGCGCATCGGAGCAGTGGACTTCTGATCCGCGCAGATCGATCTGAGTGGTTCGTTAAAGTGAAAATGGCTCCTTCGGGAGCTATTTTCTTTTGATCTGGATGACCGATTTTGCTCGTATGGTGCAAATATTCGAACGACCCGTATGATATTGTTATCGAACAATATTACGGATAATTTGATTGTGCAATGACAAACGCCATTTAACCTTTCCATCTCCTGGTAAATGCTCTGGCCGACTGGCTTAAACGCCAGCAGCCGTCGGTAATCGATTATTGTGAAGCAGCTTGGTAGCAAGGATTCTGTGTTTTTGCATAATCCAGCTTGTAATATGGTAACACTAACGTTACTATGTAACGCATATGATCGAAGTCAGAGAATACCTTGATGACAAGGGTAATAGTCCCTACGCCAAATGGTTCGATCAGCTGACTGTAGCGGCTGCCGTCAAAGTGGCGACAGCGCTCCATCGGATGGAGCAAGGCAACTTTTCGAATGTTAAAGGTGTTGGTGCCGGTGTGTATGAATATCGAATCGACTTTGGCCCCGGTTATCGGGTTTACTTTGGTAAGGACGGGGACCGGCTGGTGATCTTGCTCGCTGGTGGTACCAAAAAGCGTCAGGCTGCAGATATAACGGCTGCAAAAGTGTACTGGCAGGACTATAAGCGTCGGAAACGGCAAGAGGTGTCATGATGGCCTTAACGAAAGACTTTAAAGTGACCATTCAGGCGCGCGCGCAACGCGATAGCGCGTTTCGCAAGGCGCTACTGCAAGAGGGTATCGAGTGTCTGCTCGCGGGTGATATCGATACCGGCAAGGCGGTGCTGCGTGACTACATCAATGCGACGGTTGGCTTTGAGGAGTTATCCCAGGTCTTCGGGAAATCGAGCAAAAGCCTCATGCGCATGTTCGGGCCAAAGGGGAATCCACAGGCGACTAATCTGTTTGCAGTAATTGGCTACCTGCAGGAAAGGGAAGGCGTTCATCTGGAAGTAAAGGCGCGGAAGGTTGCATAAGACTGTGCCAATTTTGTGCTAACTTGAATCGCCAGTGAACGGTAAGTGATTGATAACTCAACTGCGGTATTGGATGGGCAAGCACCGCAAGTGACTGTTTAATAAAGTAAGTTAAATGCTTCAGACTGGCTACGAACCAGGCGGTCGGGAGTTCGAATCTCTCCGGGCGCGCCGTTGAATACAAGAAACTTAAGCAGTTGCGGTTACAGCTGAACCGCTTTTTTCTTGCTCATTTTCCGGCTGTGCTCGATGTGTGCTAACCAGTCGGAGTTCCGAAAGACCTTCCGCGTATTCCGCCAGATGCTCGACAGACAAATGAGCATATCGGCGGACCATTTCATGGTCGGACCAGCCTCCCAGTTCTTGCGGCACACGTATAGGATTGTTAACTGGCGGCAGGACTGCCGGGCAAGTGCGCAGGCGATCCAGGTTTTGCACACGTCAGTGGGGCCGACGATCAGGACGTTGAGCATGCACGGCTACCAGGTCCTTGTGAATGACGCGAAAGTACGCACCCAGCAGCCGCAGTGCGGCATCCACGACGAAGTTGTGGTTAAGGGCGCGAATCTCTCTGGTGCGCGACGATCAAAGGCTGCGGCTCGCAGACGCCGTGTTTGTACCCGCTTTTCATCACGCCGCGCCAGATGGAGCCTTCATAAGTTCTCGCCCGGGCACTCGTCGTAGCGTCGAGCCATGTCGTAAAGCATGTGGGGGCTGATCCGGTCGTGGTCCGACACGACAGCGAGCCACGGAAAGCGATCGGCGAAGCAGCCGCGTGTACCATACAGAAAGGGCGACAGCCGGGATGTCGGGCAGCGCCTGGCAGCTGGCAGGGTGGCGGATACGATTGCGGCGGTTAGAGAAACTACCGGGGACGACTTTCCCCTACTACATACGTTCCTTGATCCCCGCCCTGATCAACCACCAATTGGTCGGATAAGCGGCGACGAATCCGGCCACCATCGCGAGCTGCATCATGAACCAGAATTCCACGCCGTCCGGTTCGAGCGCCGCCTGTAAGACGTGGCCGAACAGCCAGAAATGTGCGATGGCCATGAAGCCATACATGCCACTCTGCCATGCTGTCAGCGACAACGCATCCGCCTTGAACGCCGCCCACACGCCCGGAAGCGGTTTCAGGTTTCGCATGGGCACGATCGCGTAGTACTGGAACAGAATGCCCAGCGCAAAGGCAGGTACCAAATCCAGGCCCCAGGCGGCGAAGATGCGATCGGAGAAGACGCCCGGGTAGCCGAAGAACATCAGGATCGAAGGATACGCGAAGGCAAGCGTTTCCGCGACGATGTCACCCAGCGAACAGCCGGCGCCGCAATGCAGCGCACTCTTGGCCACGGCGATGGGGAACGGTGTGTCGTTGCCGTGGCCGGCGTGGACTCGGTCGCGTTCGGAAGGAGGCTGTGCGCGGGGCCATGACGCAGATAGAACGCCACCAGCAGCAGCGACCCGAACAGCGCCGTGAGTGGCCCGACGAAGGTCATCACCGTCATGTGCGGCGGCCGGCGAACAACGTCGACAGTGACCCACAGCGCGCAGGCGACGCCCAGCACGATGGAAAACAGCGACAGGATGTGCAACCAGGCAGGAGTCATGATTGTCCGTTGTCAGAGTCCGAAGCGGTAACCGCGGCTGTTTATGCGGTCATTTCAGAAAGTTGTCTCGTAGTAGTGAAACCACTTCGCCGGCGCGCCCGTCAAGCACCGCCTTGACGCCGAACATGGCTGTCGACGCCACCTGCGCGACCTCGACTTTGGGCGGCATGACCAGTTCCATCCGATTGACGCGTACATCCAGAACGGCCGGGCCGTCGGCTTCGAGCCAGGCCCGCATGGCATCCTCGAGGCGGTCTGCCCGGTCGACGCGCCAGCCGCGCAGACCGCAGGCGTCGGCAAGTCTGGCAAAATCCGGGTTTTCGAGTTCGGTGAAGGCGTCCAGCAGACCTTCGATGCGCTGTTCCATTTCCACGAAACCCAGCGAACCGTTGTTATAGATCAGCAGTTTGACCGGCAGCTTCTCCTGTTTGAGCGTCAGCAGGTCGCCCATCAGCATGGTCATGCCGCCGTCGCCGCACAAGGCGATTACCTGCCGGTCCGGATGCGACGCGGCGATGCCCATCGCCTGCGGGTAGGCGTTGGCCATGGTGCCGTGCAGCAGGCTGGTCAGAAACCGGCGTCGGCCATTGGCGGTCAGGTGCCGCAGCAGCCACACCATGGGACTGCCGCCGTCGGCGGTGAAGATCGCGTCGTCGTCCGCCAGGCGGTCCAGGCACTGTGTGACGTATTGCGGGTGGATCAACTCGGGGTCCTTCTCCTTCCCGGCGTCTTCGTAGGATTGCCGGTCTTTGCGCCATCGTTCGAGCGCTTCGGCCAGATGCGAATCCTCGTCGCGAGACGCCAGCCTGGGGAGCAGAGCGTCGATGGTTGCGCGCACGTCTCCGACCAGGCCCATGTGGATCGGCGTGCGTCGTCCCAGGTGGGTGGGGTCCGTGTCGATCTGGACGATCCGGGACTTGTCGGGATAGAACTGGCTCCAGGCGAAGTCGGTACCCAGGCACAGCAGGATGTCCGCGCGGCCGATGGCATCCAAACCGGCCCGATTGCCGAGAATGCCGGTCATGCCGACATTGAACGGATTGTCCGGCTCGATGAATTCCTTGGCGCGGCTGGTGTGGACCACCGGGGCTTTCAGTGTTTGCGCCAGCGCCACGACCTGATCGTGTGCATCGCGCGCGCCCATGCCGGCATAGAGCGTGATCCGGGTCGCCTGGTTCAGCATGGCCGCCAGTTCGTCCAGTTCGGTGTCTGCGGGCCGCAGAAGCGGCATGGGGCGGTGCACGGACCATGGCTGCTTGTCGTCGTCCGTTTCGGTGAACCTGTCGCCGTTGACGATCACCACGGCCACGCCGTGCCGGTTGAGCGCGGCCTGTGCCGCCAGCGTCGTGATGCGGCGCGCCTGCGACGGGTGCGAAATGTATTCGCAGAATACCGACGTCTGTTCGTAGATCTTGCGCTGGTCGACCGCCTGCGGGAAGTCCAGTCCGACTTCGCTGCGCGCCACATCGGACGCCACCAGCAGCACCGGTGCGCCGTTGCGATGGCTTTCGAAGATGCCGTTGACGAAATGCAGGCTGCCCGGACCGCAGGTACCGGCGCATACGGCCAGTTCGCCGGTCATCAGCGCCTCGCCGCCGGCGGCCAGCGCGCCCACCTCTTCGTGGCGGACATGGATCCAGCGCAGGTCCGACTTGCGCAGCGCGTCGGTGAAGTGGTTGATGGTATCGCCGACGATGCCATAGCAGCGGCGGGCGCCCGCCGCCACGAGCGTATCCACTATGATGTTCGATACACGCTTGGACATGGCGATCTCCTTAGATGTGGGTCTTCAGCGGATAGCCGCTGGCGCGGCGTTCCACGAGGTCGACTGCGGGCCTGAAGCTGTCCGCGCGCGCCGCGGCCCACCAGTCGGCGTAAATGGTGTCCTCCGGGGCGTCGACCAGTATGCCCTCCGGAAGAAACGTGTGGATGCGGTCCATGGGCACGGCGCGTTCCGGGCCTGTGCGATGCATGATGTGGTGAGGTTGCAGGTCGGTCGGGTGTTTGAAACCGGCCGCAGCGACGATGTCGGCCAGCGCGTTGAGCGTGCGTGCATGGAAGCGCGCCGCGCGTTCGCCCTGGACTTCCGGCACCAGGCCGCGCTGGAGTAGCGGGTCCTGGGTGGTGACGCCGGTGGGGCAGGTGCCGAGGTGACAGCGTTGCGCCTGAATACAGCCGACGGACATCATGAACGCACGGGCCGCGTTGCACCAGTCCGCTCCCTGCGCCATGTTCAGGGCCAGACCCATCCCGGAGTAGACCTTGCCGCTGGCAGCCAGCTTCACGCTGTCCTTCAATCCGGCGCCGACGAGCGCGTTGCGCATCAGTACGAGACCTTCGGACAGCGGCATTCCGACCCAGTCGGACAGCTCCAGCGGCGCCGCGCCGGTGCCGCCCTCGCCGCCGTCGACCACCACGAACTCGGGCAGGATGCCGGTCTCCAGCATGGCCTTGACCAGCGCAAAGGGTTCATGAGGCTGGCCGACGCACAGCTTCAGACCGACCGGCTTACCGCCTGACAGCTCGCGCATTTTCGCGGCGAACTCCATCAGTTCGACGGGGCTGGAGAACGCCGAGTGGGCCCGTGGTGACAGACAGTCCTGATGCACCGGCACGTTGCGGATGCGCGCGATTTCCTCGGTCACCTTGGCCGCGGGCAGCAGGCCGCCGTGACCGGGCTTTGCGCCCTGGCTCAACTTGATCTCGGTCATTTTGACCGCGTCGTGGCCTGCATTGTCGCGGAACATCTCCGGATCGAAACGGCCTTTGTCGTCACGCGCGCCGAAGTAGCCGGAACCCAGTTCCCAGACCAGGTCGCCGCCGTGCTTCAGGTGGTGTTGGCTCAGGCCGCCTTCGCCGGTGTCCTGATAGAAGCCACCGAGCTTTGCGCCCAAGTTCATCGCCTGCACGGCGTTGGCCGACAGCGCGCCGAAGCTCATGGCGGAAATATTCAGTATCGAAGCGAAATAAGGCTTGCCAGTCTGCGCGTTGCCGACCGTCACCCGCGGTGACTGCTCAGGTTCGGATTCCGGCGCAATGGAATGCACGACCCAGTGATAGTTTTCCGCACCGGTGTCGCGCTCGGTGCCGAATGGATGCGTGTCCGTTTCTCCGCGCGCCCGCGCGTGGATCAGGTTGCGCGCCTCGAACGGGTAGGGTGTGCCGTGCAGATCGTCCTCGACGATATAGGCACGCAGATATGGGCGCAACGAGTAGAACATCCACCGGATGCGGCCGGCGACCGGGTAGTTGCGGATAATGCTCCAGCGTCGCTGTGTCCAGTCATGCACACCCAGCAGCAGCACGGGCAGCGTGATCAGCAACGTCCAGTACCAGCCGGCGGCAATGGCGAGCAGACTAAGAACCAGCGCCAACACCGGAATCAGCGTGCGCTTGATCAGGTGCGTAACCTTCATGCGCCCCTCGCTGAGGCCGATGTCACTTCGGCGCCCTGTCTCTTCTTGTGCTGCATGGTCCCGGTCCTTGTCGTTGGTCGGGTTCGAGTTCTGTATGCCTGCGGTGCTTGCCACTGATCTTTCCCGTCGAGCCTGACATGGGCTCGGGCGAAGCCGCTGGCATAACGGCGGCCGAACGTTGTGGCCGATTGCGTGTCTGGCCCGCATTTCTCACCAGCCGGTCGCGGGCCGGTGCGCAAGCACCTGAAAACGAGGTGCCATGACCTCCGCTATTGGGAAGCCCAAGTGAACGGTTTGTCGTCGGCCCGCGCCAGCATCCCGGATGCCGGTGAGAAATGCGGGCGAGTGGTCCATGCGGTCTGGCGTTGCAATCGCAGATTGCCATGGCGGAACGTGATTGCGCGCCGGGCCGCCCGACTAACCGAAGGGACTCTTGTCTGTCCGCATTGTTCCATATAACCGGTGTTTGTATGACAAGTCCTACAAAGATGTGTATATCGCACGGCGATGCCGCCCAGCGCGCTGAAGTCGCGGCCCATTTCCTCGACCCATCCGGGGCCGATCGGGTTGCTCACGTCCGCCGGGTTGCGCATGGACAGCAGCACACCGCGGTCGAACGCGCCGACCTCGCGGGCGCCGATCCATTCCATGAAATGAATCCAGGCGCCGCGCGGCGGTTGCCTGGCAGGTCCGGGTGGCGGGTCCCGATCGGACGATTCGTGCATGTCTGTCTCCACGTGTCAAAAGCATAAGCGCGAATTCCGCAGGCGGTCAACGCAGGTGCATGAAGTTCGTGTACGTGGTCGCGCGAGACTCATCTGGCGCGAAAGCGCCGACGCGTGTCGTTCACGCACCCGCGGTTTGCCCTGCGGCGTATCGCGGTCATCCTGGGCGAACTCGGCGAATTCGCCGGCGTCGAGGTCAAGGTATCCAGCGGTATCGTCACCCTGACGGGCTCGGTCGTCTCCAGCGCCGCCGCGGAAAAGGCCGTGGACCTGGCGCGCCATGTCGAAGGTGTCGTGGAGGTCAAGGACGAACTCACCGTCGACCCCCAACTCGGCCGGCGCATGAAGGAGCTTGCGGTTCAGGCGCGCGCATTCGGGGTCGAGGCCGTGGCAGTGGCGCCACTTTAGCTGGCGGCGCCTGCGGTCGTCGTGCTGGCCTGGCTGTTCGGCAACTGGCTCGCCAATCGTCGGACGTTGTTGCTGCGGGTCACGTCGAACGCACTGATTGCCGACCTGCTCGCCCAGTTCATCCGGCTCGGCATTGGCGTGGTCGGATTGGTTCTCGGTCTGAGCCTGCTGGACGCGACCCCGGTGATCGACACGCTTCTGGGTGCTGCGGGCATCATCGGGCTGGCCGTCGGCGTCGCGGTCCGCGACAGGGTCGAGAATACCTCGCGAGCATTCTGCTCTCGCTGCGGCGTCCGTTCGGACCGAACGAATACGTCGATAGCGACGGCGTCACCGGGCGTGTCGCGCGTCTGATCGAAAGTATTCCAGGTCGACGCAGTCACCGACCACGGGCACGGGTTCGGCAACCGCGATGTGCACCGTCCGCTCGCCGAGGGTGGTCCGCGTCACGTCACCGGCCGCTTCGCGCCGGACGCATCGAACCGGTTCGCGTGTACGGGAGTCTGCGTGTGTGGTGCTCAATTCATCCATTCCCGCTCTCCGGGCATGTTGCGTTCGAGTCTGCTTGCCGGTCCGTTCGGCGACGTGATCCGGCTTGCGAAATCTATCGGCAGCGCGAATTTCCACCCTACAATTTCAGTCTTAAGGCGATGTGGGCGTTGCCCTACGCCGCGGTTCACAGGCGTTGCCCTTGCGGGTCGCAATAAAAAGCCGGCGGGGCCGCCTTCGCGCGCCCGCCGGTCGGATAACGGCGGCACGCGCTTAGCTGCCGCTCTCGATCTGCAGACGGTTGTCGACCGAGTGCACGCCGGGCACGTTGGCGGCGATCTCCCCGGCCAGTTCCTTGTCGTGCATCGACGTCACCGTGCCCGACAGGGTGACGATCTGGTTCGAGGTGTCGACGTTGATACCGGCCGCGCTCAACGAATCCTCATCGATGAGCCCGGTCTTGACCTTGGCCGTGATGGTCACGTCGTCCACCGTGGACTCCGCCTTCTGCGTCAGGGTGGCTTCGTCGCCGATGGTCAGGCGGTTGTCGACGGACTCTACGCCGGAGACTTCGCTGGCCAGCTTCTCGGCGGTGGCCCTGGCGTCGTCGTTCGCCACGGTGCCCGACAGGGTCACGACACCATTGGCGGTATCGACGTTCACGGCATCGGCGTCGACCGATTCGGAATCGATCAGCTTGGTCTTGACGCGCGCGGAGATCGCCATGTCGCTGACGGACTGACCCGTGCGCTCAACGGCGCGGGCGACGCCCGAAGCGGTCTCCCCGGTCTGGCTCATGCCGTCGTCGTGCGGCTGGTCGTCGGCGTGGGACTCGCAGCCGTACAGGGTGAAGGCGGCCAAGGCCGCGGCGATGGCGATCGGGGTTTTACGGAATTTGCTGTTCATAGAGGGGCTCCTTCGATTCACTCGTTAGCGAGTGGGTCCCAGTCTAGGAGCGGCGTTTCGGGTGATCTGTAGGTGTCGTCGCACCCGGCTGTAGGTGGCGACCGGTTGGGGGTGCAGGACGGCAGCCGTTGCCGACCCATGAACGGTGGGATGCGGCAGAGATTCGTGCCGGCCCCGGCAGGCGAACGCGAGGGCGCACGCCGCGGTGCATTGGAGGATCCGGGAACGCTGGTCGACGTTGCGCTCCCCGCGAGCGCCGAACCGCCTACGACCAGCTCGGCGCCAACTGGAAGGGGGGTCAGGATTTTCGGCCGCCACCGGACTGGAACCAGGGCTTCGAGTTTCACGGCGGCGGATTCACCGGCGCCGATACCGGCCAGTTCAGCGACTTCTTCGAGAGCCTGTTCGGCCGCGCCGATTTCGGCGGCGGGTTCACCGGCGGCGCCCGCGCACCTGTCCATGCGATTGAGCGTGTCGCGTCTCCTGGCCATTGTCTTTCTGGGCGTCGTCGCCGCCGGCGGCGGCTGTTCGCTGTTGCGGCGCCTGGTGCTGGATCACGAGTTCGGCGAACCGAAGTCGCGCGACCTGGAAACGACGCTGGCCGACGAGGCGGGGGGCGCCCGCCGATCCCGCGTGCAGACGGTGCTCGACAGTCGCTGCGTGGTCTGCCGCGCGTGCTACGACGCACCCTGTCAGGTGAATCTGACCGCGCCCGCGGGTATCGCGCGCGGCGGCGGTCAAGGCAAACCGTTTGATTTCGTTCGCCGTCCGGCCTTGTTGCCGGCGCGCGCCGACCCTGTCCGCGCGGGTGACCGACGTTTGCGCGGCGTGCTAGGCTGCCCGTATGAATAATACCGCCGACCTCAACGTGGAATCGATCCTGCTGACGGTAACCTCGATTGGCGCGTACAGCGGCGAGACGGCGCTGACCCAGGCCACGGGGTTTTACTTCCGGCGCGACGATCGGCTGTTCCTGATCACCAACCGCCACGTCGTTCTCGACGAGAACGCCGACCACCGGCCGGACAGGCTCGAGATCACGCTGCACCCCGAGCCTGAGAACCTGGCCGCGACGGGCAGCTACAGCATTCCGTTGTACGCCAGCGATGGCAGGCCGGTCTGGCGTGAGGCCGTCGATTCCGGCGGACAGATCGACGTTGTCGCGCTGCCGCTCGACGGCGAACGCTTTCCGCGCGAGCAGGCGCTGTTCGCAGCCTTTACGCCGCAGCATCTGCCGGATCGGCTCGGCGACATCGAAGTCGGCGACTCGGTGCGCGTGGTCGGCCATCCCCTGAGCTTCCAGGACAATCTGCACAAGCTGCCCTTGATGCGGCATGCCGTCATCGCCTCGTCGTTCGGCTTGCGCTTCGACGGCAATGGCTACTTTCTCACCGATTCGCTGTTGCACCGCGGCAGCAGCGGTTCGCCCGTGGTGCTGCGGACCTCGCCGGGCCAATCGGGCCGGTCGTCATTGCCGTGGCTGCTGCTCGGCGTGCACTCGGCGCGCCTGCACGCGGCCAACCGGGACGCGGCAGCGGACGAACGTCTCAATCTGTTTGCCACCTGGTACGCCGACGTCCTGATGACGCTGACGGCAAACTCATAGCCTGCCGAAGCCCGCATCTGGGCAGGCGCCTACCCGCGCCTAGGACTCGTCTGACTTCGCCGCCGCCGTTCCCGCGCTAGGCTGTGATCCTGTCAAAGCGCGCGGCGGGAATCGCCGTAGTGACCGGCCCGCCGCTCGATCCGAGAAGGAGAGCAGCCATGCGCAAGACCCCAGCCCGCATTTCTCACCCGCCGGTCGCGGGCCGGTGCGCAAGCACCTGAAAACGAGGTGCCATGACCTACGCTGTCGGGAAGCCCGAGTGAACGGTTTGTCATCGGCCCGCGCCCTATCCGGGCCCTGGCTGGTCCAGGGACACCTGGACTTGCTCTTCACTCAAGCCATAGCTTTTGCTATGGCTTTCGCTCCAGAGCGGCGTCCAGCCGCCCCTGTCCTGCGCCAGCATCCCGGATGCGGGTGGGAAATGCGGGCCAGCGATCGTGACGTCCCTCTGTCTGTTGCTCGCCGGCCCGTCGGCGTCGTTTGCCGCGGGCGCGACGCCGCCCGCCGACGAACACGCCGACAGCCGCCCGGCGTCGAAGCCGGCGACGGAGGCGCAAAGCGAAGCCGGGGAAGCGGCGGCGCAGAAGATCCAGGATCACTACGAAGCGGCGCTGAAACACTGCAAGGAACTGACCGGCAACGTGCGCGCAGCCTGCATCGCCGAGGCGAAGCTCAAATACGGGCAGTGACCGGGCGCTTCGTCCGCCACGGCGATATTGACGACAGGGGGGCCGGACAATGGCCGATACGGCAGCGACGTTGATCGAACCGGAGAACAGGAGCGCGGCCGAACCGTCCCACGACGCGTCGGTCCGGTTCCGGCGCATGCAGGCCCGCGCGCTCGCGGGGCTGGCGCTGCTCGCTGCGATTTACTCCCTCGCGCTCGCGAAGACCTTTTTCATTCCGATCGTTCTGGCGTTGCTGCTGAGCCTCGTGCTGGCGCCGGCGGTGGTGGCGCTGGAGCGCTGGCACGTGCCGCGCGCGCTGGGCGCCGGCATCCTCGTGCTCGCACTGGTCGCCGGTGTGGGGGCGGGCGTCAACACACTGGTTCATCCACTGGGCGAATGGATCGACCGGGCGCCGCACATGCTCAACCAGCTCGAGCGGAAGATCTACCCGATCAAGAAGACCGTGGCCGAGGTGAACAGGACGGCGGACAAGGTCGAGAGGATCGCGGCCGTGGATTCGAACGAATCGAAGTCCGCGCCCCTGGGCAAGAACGGCATCACCCTGCGCGATGTCCTGTACGCCAACGCGCGCGGCCTGGTCGTCAATCTGGTGATGGTCACGTTTCTGCTCTATTTCTTCCTGGCGTGGGGGCGTGTCATGCTGTCCCGCATCTCGGTGGCCGTGGGGGACTCGGCGCGCGGCAGGCGCCTCATCCTGCTGTCCACCGACCTGCAGGGACAGATGTCGAAGTATCTTGTTTCGATTACGCTGATCAATACGGGGCTGGGTCTGGTCGTCGCCGCGACGCTGTATCTGCTGGGCATGCCGAACCCGCTGCTGTGGGGCGCCGTCGCCGGTCTGCTGAACTTCATCCCGTATCTCGGAAGCGTCGCGACCGCCATCCTGCTGGGCGGCGCGGCGCTGCTCGCCTTCGACGGTCTGGTTCAGGCAGGCAGCGTGGTCGTGGTGTTCGCGGGCCTGACGGTCCTCGAAGGCCAGATCGTCACGCCACTGATACTCGGCCGCAATCTGGCGCTCAATCCGCTGATCATTTTCGTCAGCGTGGTGTTCTGGTTCTGGCTGTGGGGCATGATGGGCGCCCTGATGGCCGTACCGATACTGGTCGCACTGAAAATCGCCGGCGATCACGTGCCGTCGTTTGCGCCGGTCGCCCGTATTGCCGGGCGTTGACGCCGCGCCGGCAAGACCCGGCTTACAATCGCGTCCGACCCGTCCGACAGCCGGCGTCCGGACCGAGTGATAGCCTGCACCGATGGTTCCAGCAATTCGACACGAGCCGTAACCGGTCCGCGCCCGTCATCCCGATCGAAGGCGCGGGCTCTGCGGCGGCAAGTTCCGGAGACCGTTGACGCGCGATGAACGCCGAAACCGAAAGCGACCCCTTGAGCCGATCGCCGAGCGCCGGCGCCAGGGCCGTGCTGTCGAACCCGCTGCAGCGCGGTGTCGGCCGGCTGTTGCGTCCGGTCGACCGGTTTATCCGGGGCCAGACGTCCGGCGCGGTGCTGCTGCTGGCGGCGGCGGCCGCGGCACTGGTCATGGTCAATTCGAGCTGGGCGCCGGCCTACGAGGCGCTGTCCGGTCTGCAGATGGGCCTGTTCGTGGGCGACTTCAGCATCGCCGATACGCTGCACTACTGGTTCAACGACGGGCTGATGGTGCTGTTCTTCTTTCTGCTCGGCCTGGAAGTGAAGCGCGAGTTCATCGCCGGCGAACTGAGCAGGCTGCGTCAGTCGGGCGCCGTCGTCATCGCTGCGATCGGCGGCATGGCGCTGCCGGCGCTGCTGTACACCCTGATCAACCATGCGTCCGAAGGCGTGCCGCACGGCTGGGGTATTCCGATGGCGACCGACACGGCGTTCGCGCTCGGTGCGCTGGCGCTGCTGGGACGGCGGGTAAGCGCCAGCGTCAAGACGTTTCTGGTCGCGCTCGCGATCGTCGACGACATCGGCGCGATCCTGGTGATCGCCCTGTTCTACACGAAGGCCATCGACCCCACGATGCTGGCCTGGGCCGGGCTGGCGTTTGCCGCGTTGATCGCGCTCAACGTCGTCGGTGTGCGCAGCGCCTGGGCTTACCTGGCGGTCAGTCTGCTGCTCTGGTACGCCGTGCTGCAATCCGGCGTCCACGCGACGGTGGCCGGCGTGCTCGCGGCATTGGCGATTCCGGCCCGACCGCGCGTGCACCCGCGCTGGTTCGCGCGCCGGATACGCCGGGCCGCGCGGGTACTCGACGGGATCGACGATCCGCACCGCGCCATGCTCGCGGACCGGCGCAAGCACGTCGTCGTCGAGCGCATCAACCTGGAGGCGCACGATTCGATGACGCCGCTGCGCGCCTGGGAGAGGACGCTGGAGCGGCCGGTCAGTCTCCTCGTCGTGCCGATCTTCGCGTTTCTCAATGCCGGCATCGTCGTGTCGACCGGGGCGCTCGGCGAGGCCGTCGCGTCGCACGTCGGCCTCGGGGTGTTGGTCGGCCTGGTCGTGGGCAAGCCGCTGGGCATCGTGCTGGCGACATGGCTGGCGCTGAAACTCAAGCTCGGCGAGCTGCCCGGCGACGCGACGACGAGCGATGTCGTCGGGATCGGATTGCTGGCCGGCATGGGGTTCACGATGTCGATCTTCATGGGCGTCCTCAGCCTCGGGGGCGACCAGGCCGCGCAGGTGCACGCCAAGACGGCGGTGATGCTGGCCACGTTGCTGGCCGGGATCGCCGGTTTCGCCTGGTTCCGGTTCATCCCGGGCCGGCGCGAAGCGGCTGCGGGAAATTGAACGACCGGGGGCGCCGGCGCCCGGTTCGAGAGTCACTGTCAACAGGAGAAAGCCGGTGAACATATTCGAAGCCTTGCGCGACGATCACGAAATCCAGCGCGGCTTGGCCGACCGTCTGGTGCAGACCCACGGCGATACCGATGCGCGCGACGCGCTGTTCCGTCAGTTGCGCGACGAACCCGGGAATCACGCGACGGCCGAGGAGCGCTGTTTCCACGTTCCGTTGATGCAGGACGATCTGACGCAGGAGAAAGCGCGCCACAGCGTGGCCGAACACCACGAACTCGACGAACTGGTGAAGACGCTGGAGACCGCCGGATACAGTTCGCCCGGTTGGCTTACGACCGCGAAGGTACTGGCTCACCGCGTTCACCATCACCTGGATGAAGAGAGGCACGAGGTGTTCCAGCTCGCCGGGCTGCCCGATCCGGGCGAGGAAGCCAAGGCGTACCTGCCAACGTCGGAACAACCGGACTGACATGGAGCCTCGCCCATGCGTCAGGTGATCAGCTCGCTGCTGGAAAAGAGCCGCACCAGTCTGTGGCCGATACGTGGAGTCGATCGACTATCCCGCGCTGGCCGACAGCGCGCGGGACGCCGGCGTCTATCTCAAGCTGCATGTGCGCGCGGGCGACTTCGTGCTGCCTGGACAGACGCTGCTGACGATCCACGGCGGGGTGAACGACGACGAACTGGACGCCCTCGCCGACAGAATCCGCCTCGCGTCGATGCGCACGCCGGTGGAGGACCCCGAGTTTGCGGTGGCGCAGATCAACCAGATCGCGCTGCGCGCGTTGTCGCCCGGCATCAATGATCCGGGCACGGCCATCACCTGCGTCGACTGGTTCAGCGCCGCGCTGGCCGCCATCGTCGACCGCGATCTGCCCAACTTCTGCTTCGCCGATGCCGAAGGGGAGGCGCGGGTGATCGGGCGGGCCGTCGATTTCAGATCGCTGTTCACGTCCATCTGGCTGCCGTTGCGCGAGCCTGCGCGGGGCAACCTGGCCGTGGTGCTGCGAATGCTGGAGGCGATGGCAGCGCTGGCGGCGCTCACCGCACGTCCGGATCGGCTGGCGCATATCCGCCGGTTCGCGCACGAGCTGGAGACGGCGGCGCGTCGAGACGCCGTGTCGGACAGCGATCGCAATGCCGTCGCCGCGAGGATGAAGTGGGTGGCGGCCGCGCTCGGCAATCCCCGCCCATAAAAAAAGCCACCCGGATGCGGGTGGCTTTCAGCGTGTCGCACGTGCCGGTCGACTGGCCCGTATTTCTCACCAGCATCCGGCAAGCTGGCGCAGGCCGACGACAAACTATTCACTTGGGCTTCCCGATAGCGTCGGTCATGGCACCTCGTTTTCAGGTGCTTGCGCACCGGCCCGCAACGGCCGGCCTATCCTGAAGGTCTGGGCAGGGACAGATCAGTCAACGCAACGCCCCGCGACCGCCAGGGAACCTGGCCGGACCGGGACCCATCAGACTAAGGGGACGATGCAATGGTCGGAACTCGAATCCAATCGGGACGTACTCAAAGGCGCGGTCGGCCAGACATGGGACCGGTTGACCGACGCTGACCGGGACGAGATCGCGGGCGACCGCGGGCGCATGCTGTCCGCATTGCAGACGCGGTACGCCGTAGGCGAGGCGGACGCCGAGGCGCTGCTGGAAGACGGTCGCGACGACCTGCGGGTGGGGGGCGAAGGCGGCTGCGAGGCGGCGCGCCGGTACCAGATGGCCCAACACGAATTCGCGGACGCTCGCTTCGGTGACAAGGGCAAAAAGTCGTCCCGATGCGCGCGCGCAGGCGGTCGTGGGGCGGATGTAGGACAACGCTTACAAGTGCTTAAGAGGGGGCCGATAAAGCCCGCCGGCGCCAAAGCATAGCCTTACAGTCGCAAGGGTCGGGGAAGAACCGGAGAGGGGGCGACCCGACCACGCGGAACGACCGGACCCGGGACCGCCGGGGCGGGGCAGAGGTCCCGGGGCGTGCATGGGCTGCGGTAGACTGACCGGGACGGACACTGACGAAAATGCATCGGGAGGCCGGGTGAACGTGAGACTGGGAGTGGGCATCGTCGACGATCACGGAATCGTCCGCGCGGGATTCCGCGAGCTGCTGGAAGATCAGGCGGACATCGAAATTCGTTTCGAAGCGGGTGATGGCGAAGAAGCGCTCGCGCACCTTCGCGACGAAGGCTGCGACGTGCTGCTGCTCGACATCTCCCTGCCCGGCATCAGCGGCGTGGACGTGCTACGCACGATCCGGCAGCGCTTCGATCACGTGCGCGTGCTCGTCCTGAGCGGCTATCCGGAGGACCGTTATGCGCTGTCGATGATCCGCAACGGCGCCAACGGCTATCTGTGCAAGGACTGCGACAAGGACGAACTCCTGCGCGCGATCCGCACCGTCGGCAGAGGCAAGCGCTACCTGTCGCCGAAGACGGCCGAACTGCTGGCCGAGGAAGTCACGGGCGAGGCGGTTCCCGATCCGCACCAGTCGTTGTCCGAGCGTGAATTCCAGGTCTTTCTCAGGCTGGCGTCCGGCGCCAAGGTGTCGGAAATCGCGCGCGATCTGCATCTGAGCGTGAAGACCGTCAGCACCTACCGCTCCCGACTGCTGGAGAAGATAGGCGTCACCAGCAACGCCGAACTAGCCGGCTACGCGATCCGCAACGGCCTGATCAGCGGCTGAGAGTGACAGAACTATCCGCATGGACCACCAGCCCGCGACCGGCTGGTGAGAAATGCGGGCTGGCGCAAGGGTTGCGATGTCGAAGGCATTGATCGGGGGCGCATGGAGGATGCAATACAAACTGGAAGAATGGCATGCAATCTTTGAAACATTTTAACGTTGCCATTATCGAAGATTCGGTGGTGTTGCGGGAAATGCTCTCGGACATGCTGGAAGATATCGATCACGTCAACGTCGCTGTCACCGCATCCGGTCAGACCACGGCGCTCGATGCGCTGGCGACATGTTCCGTCGATCTGGCTATTGTCGACCTGGAACTGGAGGAGGGCAACGGCCTGGGCGTTATCGAACAGCTTCGTAGCGATCCGGCCCGGTACGGCGATCCGCGGACGGTGGTGTTTTCCAACTACGCCGTTTCGCCGATGAGCCGGCGGTGTCGCGAACTGGGCGTCGACCGTATTTACGATAAATCGTTTCAGCTTCCCGAGCTGCTTTCCTATATCAGGTCGGAAATCGGCCGGGACGGGACCACCGGCGGCGAGCGCTAGCCCGCATTTCTCACCCGCATCCGGGCTGCTGGCGCAGAACAGGGGCGGCTGGACGCCGCCCTGGAGTGAAAGCCATGGCAAGAGCTATGGCATGAGTGAAGCGCAAGTCCAGGTGTCCCTGGACAAGCCAGGGCCCGGACAGGGCGCGGACCGATGACAAACCGTTCACCCGGGCTTCCCGACAGCGTCGGTCATGGCACCTCGTTTTCAGGTGCTTGCCCACCGGCCCGCGACCGGCGGGTGAGAAATACAGGCTAGATCGTCGGACGCCGCCCGAATACGAACGAGATCAGCGCCAGCACGAGACCGACCACGAACAGAATCCAGGCGATGTTGGTCGCCGTACCCGCGATGCCGGAAAGGCCGAACACCGCGGCGATGATGGCGATAATCAGAAATGTCACTGCAAGGCTTATCATCTTTGCTCTCCTCTTGATGCGCTGCGAATGAATGCTTTCAGGCGAGGGCCGGGCGACTGCCGTGTCGACCTGCTGCGTTCACCGGGCCTCGTCTGCCTCGGCGTCGACGGTGCGCACGGGCAGCCCGTCGCGCCACACCCTCTTCAGACGGCTGAACTGAAACAGATCCAGTATCCGCAGGGGACCTCTGCCCCGACGCAAGAGCACGCCGGTTGCGTGCGGTCGCGCCGCGCGGCGCAGCTGGAATGTTTGTGCCCGGCGCTTCACGCGTGAGTTCCTCGCGCCCGGGCAGCCGTGCCCAGACCCATCATCCACGAGCGTCTGGTCAGCGCGGCGGCGCCGGCCTGGCGCCTGCCGGACAGGCGGATACCGCGAAAGCGATGGCCGGTGGAGTATCTCGACTCGCGTCGGTACATGAGTCGAAGCGCCACGCCATTGTCTTCGCGGCGCAGCACGACGGCGCGCAACGCGATCAGGCGGGCACCGGTGCCCAGATGCGCGACGAATTCGATTTCGACGCAGTCATCCGGTGTTAGACAGTCGGTGTCGGTCTGTACGAACAGGCCGTCCCGGCTGGACTGGGCAATGAACACGGGGTGGACGCGGCCGGCCTTATCCTGAAGCAACGCGGCCACCGAAACCTGATATCTTTCTGTCTGTCTTCTTTCCATCTCAGCCTCCTGAAGCATGTGCGACATGGATCGCCGCGTGCGGTCCCCTGGACCGGTTTCGAGTTTTGACGAAAGCATAGTTTCCGCCCCGGGTGCCCTGTATAAGCCCGTTCCTAAGCGAATGTAGGTGCCGGCTTACTCCTGGGCCCTGTCGGGGATCGGTGTCTCCAAACCGGTTCCGACGGTCCGGTGGGCGGACGGCGGATGCTCCATGGGAGTGTAAAACGGCGGGACGTTACCCGCTCGAAGGACTCTTCTTACGCCGCGTTCCGTCATCACTGACAGTCGCGGTCGAGCGCGCCCGGATAAGCTGTCGTCAATCCATGGCGATCCACCGCCACCGACTCTCTCAACCGAACTCATGCAGGAGGATGTCGCACATGACTCAGCCCGATAACGCAGAAACGAAGCGTGACAGCGCAATCCGCACCGACAGCGAAGGCTTCCTGTGCGACCGCAAGGACTGGAGCGAGGCGTTTGCGCGGTTCGCGGCGACGCAGGACGGCATCGACCTCAAGGACACGCACGTGGGTCTGATTCTGTACTTCCGCGAATATTACGAGCAGAACCAGACTCATCCCGCCATGCGCGATCTGCTGGAACAGCTCGGCACCCAGGTCGGCGACTCGCCCACGGAACGCGACCATTACCAGGATTATCTCTACGAGCTGTTCCCGGGACCGCTCAATCCGATCGCCGAGCTGTGCAAGCTGGCGGGCCTGCCCAAACCGGTTGAGGACGTCTACTGATGGACACCGGGAAACAGAAAGTATTGGTCGAAGCCGGTCCGGGTATCTCCACGAACACGAACACAGGTGAATTGATGGACAGGCGGATGATCGAGTTGCCGTTCGCGCGCGCCGCGCTCGAACCTTACATCGGCGCCGAGACCGTGGGCTTCCATTTCGACAAGCACCACGCCGGCTATCTGGACAAACTCAACGCGCTGGCCGCGGGCACGCGCTGGGCGGATCTCTCGCTCGAGGAGATCATCCGCAAGGCGGACGACGCCGCGCTGCACGACAACGCGGCGCAGGTGTGGAACCACGATATGTACTGGCTGAGCATCGACCCGGAGCGGGATTCCGAGCCCCATCAGGCGACCAGGGACGCGCTGATTCAGCACTTCGGGTCGGTCGACGATTTCCGGCGCGAGCTGGCCGAGGCGGCCAAGAGCCGGTTCGGCTCCGGCTGGGCCTGGCTGGTCAAGGAGGGATCGCGCAAATTGAAGGTCGTCGCCACCGGCAACGCGGATAACCCGCTGGAGAACAACCAGGTGCCGCTGCTGACGATCAACGTCTGGGAGCACGCCTACTACCTGGACTACCGGAACCGGCGCGCCGACTACGTCGACGCTTTCGTCGAACATCTGATCAACTGGGAGTGCATCGCGTCCCGCTTGTGATCGCGGGCGCGCGATTTCCACATGTCCTACAAGCGATCTGGGGCGCTGCCTACAGGCAGCGTCGCACTCAACGAGTAATCTGCTTATCAACTCTTGTCCAGGGAGCCGAACATGGCACACAAGACCATCGCAACCGTTGAAACCGCGCGCATTGCTGCAGCGAACGCCGGAGCCGCCGCGTCATGAGTATCGAAGTCGGCGGGCTGTTCGGGCTGATCGTCCTGATCATCGACATCTGGGCAATCGTCAAGACCGTCCAGAGCGCGGCCTCAACCGGCACCAAGGTGCTGTGGATCCTGGTGATCCTGCTGTTGCCGGTGCTCGGACTCGTGCTGTGGGCCTTCCTGGGGCCCAAGGAGTGACAGGTTTTCGAACGTCCCCAGCAATCAATGGAGGTAATCATGTCCGCAACATCGAACAATCAATCGAGTGACTTTCGCGCCGAGTTCGACGCGCTGAAAAATGAGGTCAGCCAGTTCATGAACACGTTCAAGTCGCGCGAGGAAGAGCGTCTGAAACGCGTCCGTTCCAATGTTTCCGACGGCGTGTCCCAGGCGGGGGAGACCGCCAAGGAGACGCTGCGCAGCGCGCGCAAGGTGGGTGAGGACACCCTCGAAGACGTCGAAGGCCGCATCCGGGATAACCCGATCAAGAGCCTGGCCATTGCGTTCACCGTGGGCTACCTCGCCTCGAAACTGGGTCGCACCGAGCACTGAGGCGACGGGAAGGGGCACGCGGCATGCTCAGCTCGGCCGTCTTCGCGCTGCTGGATCTGATCGAGTCGGAGACCGACCTGCTGCGCAGGAAAGTCGTCGATGGCGTCTTCGTCCTGATCCTGATGCTGGGCGCGGCGCTCGCGGTATTCGCGGGCGCCGCCCTGCCGCTGGCGGCGCTGTTCAGCCACCTGCAGATTCTGCTGCCGCCGCCCTGGGCGTCGGTGCTCCTGGCGGCGGTCTGTTTCGCACTTGCCGGGGGACTGGCATGGCTGGCCTATCGCCTGAGGAAATGAAGGTGCGCGAAGCGCGCGAGCGCTTCGCCGAGACGATGGACGCGTTGTCCGCCGCCAGGCTGGTGCGCCGCCATCCGCGGCGCACCGCGGGTGCGGCGGCGCTGCTGGGCGCGTTGACCGGCCGGGCGGCCCGGCATCCGGCGTCGGGCCACGTGGTGAGTCTCCTCAGTCTCGTCGCCAGGTACCTGTGACGGCCGACCCCTCAACCGAAGACGGAGGTGATGCATGAACGTACATGACACAGGCGGGAGGCAATTTTCGACCGCCGGCGATCACCCCGAAAAGTTGCCGGGTCGACCGCGCCCGGCCATCGACTATCCGCCGCGACCGCGACAGCCGCCGCCGCTCAAGGAACCGCCGCGACCGGCGGTGCCGCAGCCCGATCCCGATCCGCACCGGCCTCCCGACCCGCCGCCGGGCCGGCCACCGGTTCCCGACACGCCATAGCCTGCATTTCTCACCAGCCGGTCGCCTGGGACCGCGAAATGGCGGCACGCAGCGCCGGCCTGCGTACGTTCCCGATCGTGGCGGTCGCCACCTGTGGTTTCATGCAGATGGGTCTGTGGGTATTCGAAGACCCGGTGGCCGGAGCCCGCGTGTTCGAGGGCATCATCACCGGCATCGGCTTCTTCATCGGCGGCGGCGCGATCCTGAAAACCGGCGACCATCCCTGCGGCACGGCCACCGCTGCGAGTCTGTGGCACACGGGCGCGATCGGTATCGCCGTCGCCCATGGCCTGATCGCGATCGCGCTGAGCCTGATAAACTTGGTGACACTGCGTTACATCAAGCTGCTCGAGCCGCAGCCGGCCGATCCCGAGGACAGCGCCCGACCACCGGGCGCAGGCACCCGGCCGGCCGACAACCACAGGGGGAGAACATGATCTTCAAACAGTTGTTCGAGCCCGATTCGTCGACCTACACCTATCTGCTGGCCTGCGAGCAGACCGGCCAATGCGTGCTGATCGACCCGGTGATCGACACGGTCGAGCGCGATCTGGACGTGCTCAGGCAGCTCGGCCTGGAGCTGACCTGCACGCTGGAAACGCACGTCCACGCCGATCACATCACCGGCGCCAATAAGCTCAGGCACTACACCGGCTGCAAGGTCGCCGTGCCGGCGATGGACGGGCTGCCGTGCGCCGACATCGGCGTGGAGGAAGGCCGGCCGTTCGCGGTCGGCGGCATCACCCTGCATCCGCTGTTCACACCGGGACACACGGCTCATCATCATGCGTATGTGCTCGACAACGGTATGCAACAGTGCCTGTTCTGCGGCGACGCGCTGCTGATCGAGGCGTGCGGCCGCACCGACTTTCAATCGGGCGACGCCGGCGCGCTCTACGATTCGATCATGCACAAGTTCTACAGGCTGCCGGACGAGACGCTGGTCTACCCGGCCCACGACTACGAGGATCGCCGCATCACGACCATCGCCCAGGAAAAGCTGCGCAATCCGCGCATCCGTGCCGACCAGTCGCGCGAGGGGTTCGTGGCGATCATGGACGGTCTGGACCTGCCGTATCCGCGCAAGATCGATTTCGCGGTGCCGGGCAACGAGCGCTGCGGCCAGTGCCCTGACAACGTGCCCGATCAGTACCGCGGCCCTTGCGACATCCACGACCTGCCGGCGGACCTGCGGCGGCCGGTGCGCGCCGGCGACCAGGGATGACTATCCGTCGGACACTGCTGACGCCCGCTTAAGCGGCAGCCGATAGCGTCGCCATTGCCCGAAACCTATGATCGAATCGTGATTGAACACGACACTTCATCGGGAGGCAACGGCCATGAACGAAGACATCATCGAAGGTAAATGGAAGCAGCTGTCGGGCAAGGTCAAGGAACAGTGGGGCAAGCTGACCGACGACGATCTTGACACGATCGACGGCAAGCGCACCCAGCTCGAAGGCAAGATCCAGGAGTACTACGGCATTTCCAGGGACGAGGCGAAGCGCCAGATCGACGAATTCGAGAAGTCGCTGTAATTTCGCCGCGAGCAAGTCTGGTAGGTATAAGATCCTGGAATATGCACCGGTTTTTTTCGGTTGCCCTGATCGCGGTCCCGGCCCTGGTCAGCCTGGTCATCGACGGACTTGCCGGCCGCCGCCCGCGCGGCGCGAAACGGACACGGCGGCGCAACGGACCCCGGGGCGGCGACTGTCAGTCGCCGTCTTGGTTCAACGGCAGGCTCGCCCTGATGCGGGTGCCGCCGCCGGGCGAGGTGTCGATGGCGATGTCGGCGCCGATCATCCGCGCGCGATGGCGCATGCTGACCAGTCCGAAACATTCCACATTGACGGCTGTCACATCGAATCCCCGGCCGTCGTCGACGACTTCCATCTCCAGCAGATCGTCGGTAACCGAAACGTTCAATGCGACCCGGGTCGCATTGGCGTACTTGCGTACGTTGGTGAGCGCTTCCTGGGCGATGCGGAACAGGGCCAGCGAGGTGGCGTGATCCAGCGTCGGCTGCTGCTCCGGTACCTCGAGGTCGACCGCTATTTCGGTTTGTTGCGCCAGATCCTCGCCCAGGCTGCGCAAGGACTCGAACAGGCCCAGTTGCGCCAGCAGCGGCGGCAGCAGGTCCGTCGTCAGACGGCGCTTGAGCGTGATCGCCTGGTCCAGCGATCCGATCAACCGCTGCGTCCGCTTGATCAGTGTCTCGTCGCCGAATTCGGCGGACTTGCCGGCCAGCCAGGACGCATCCATCTTCGCTGCGGTGAGCGAGGCGCCCATGTCGTCGTGCAGTTCGCGTGCAAGCCGCTGTTTCTCCGCCTCGCCGACGCGGGTCAGCTGGGCCGCGAGGCGAGTGAGCTGGCGGGTCCGCCTCGCTACCGCACGGTCCAGTTTTTCGTTCTCCTGCGCGAGTATGTCGACGATCGTCTTGCGGAGCACCGCTTGCTTCTGCAGTGTCACGAACAGCCAGATCAGGAAGACGAACGCCGCGGTGCACATCGCGAACACGGCCCAGCGCGTGTACGTCTGGCCGCGGGTCGCCTGCTGGAAGAAGGCCGAACTGTCGAACGTCAGATGGCTCTTGAACCGGGCCAGAATCTGGCGCGCCTGATCGAAATACAGCTTGCTCAGGTAGAGATCGCCTTGATCGACGTTCCAGCCTTCGCGCTTGTCGTCGATCAGTTCCTGGAACAGCATCTTGTACTGTCCGATAAGAGTCCCGAGTTGCTTCATGTCGCTGTCCAGATGATCGAACTCGTCGACGCTGCGGCCGACGTCGCGGAGATATTTGTCCAGCGAGCCGACGGCTTCGATGTAGGGTTCGAGGTACTCGCGGTTGCCGCTGATCAGATAGCCGCGTACGCCAGTCTCGGCGTTGAGCAGATCGATCAGCAGGTTGTCCACCGCGTCGAGTCGGGTCGACTGCTCGCGCAGTGTTGCCAGCGATTCGATGGACGCCGACGCCTGGTAATAGGCGGCGACGAACAGGGTGAGTATCACGGCGCACGCAAGGCCGAACAGCATTTGCGGGTGGTGACGGCGCTGTGTGTCCTGGTCCATCCGGGTGACGGGGTCTTGTTCGTCGTCGGGCGTCATACGGTGTTCCGGGCAGTCCTGGTTCGGTCAATCAGTATATCCGCAATCGGCGCGGCGCGTAGGTCGCGTGCCTATCGGGACGGCATGTCGTCACGGCGTCAATCCAGCGCAAGGTTCGCGCAGACCGGCAGGTGATCCGAAGCGCGCCGTGCCTGGCGGGTGGAGTGGGCGCGCAGCGACCGGATACAGCGCGCCGGATCGACCCAGATGCGGTCCAGCGCCAGCACCGGAAAACGCGACGGAAACGAGGCCGGCGTCGGCACCCGCCTGAAATGTTGCGTCAGCCAGCGGACGGGGCGCCCCCACAACAGCCACTCGTTGATGTCGCCGGTCAGTACGGTCACGGCGCCTTCGGCGCTTTCGCGCTGCACGAACGCCAGCAGGTTGCGCGCCTGACGGCGCCGCTCGCCCGGGCGCAGCCCGAGATGCGTCGTGATGACGTGGAGTCCGCGGCTGTCGGCGAGCAGCCGCACGGCGACGGCGCCGCGCGGTTCGCGCCCGGGCACGCTCAGATCCAGCCGCTGCACCCGCGTGACCGGCAGTCGGGTCAGCACCAGGTTGCCGTACTGATGATCGCCCAGCCGCAACGTCGGACCGGAAACCGCGCGGTATCGGCCGGCGCGTGCGAGGAAGTCGGGCAGGGCGACGCCGTCGACCGGACGGTCGATCACTTCCTGCAGCGCGACGACGTCGGCGTCCATTTCGGCCAGCACCCGGCCGATGCGCGCCGGGTCGTGGCGTCCGTCAATGCCCGTGGCGCCGTGGATGTTGTAGGTACAGATCCGGATCACGACCGGTCGCCGACCGGCTTGCGTCGCGCGGGTTCCGGTTCAACCCCGCGTTGTCCGCGAAAACGCCGTTGCAGCACCCAGCCCAGCGCCGCCAGCATGACCGCCGCGACGATCGCGCCGATACTGCCGACGCCGGGGTCCTTGACGGCGCGGACGATCTGCGCCGAGAACAGCGACACCAGCAGAATCCCCGGCGTGAGGCCCGTCAGACTGCCCAGCATGAACTGGCGCAGCGGCAGGTGAACCGCGCCGGCCACGAGGTTGACGACGCTAAAGGGCGCGATCGGAATCAGACGTACCGCCGCGATCGCGGGCACGCCGCCCTGTTTCAGCTTCTCCACGACCCGGTTCAGCCGCTTGCCCGCCAGCCTGCGCACAACGTCGCGCGCCAGTGCCCGACCGACGCCGAACGTGGCCGCGGCGCTGAGGAGAGCGCCGGCGAGCGACGAGAGGAACCCGGCCCAGGCGCCCAGCAGGACGGTGGCGGCGACGACCAGCAGCGTCAGCGGCAGGGAGACGAACCCGGCGATCACGAATGCCAGGGGGACAAGCACGTACGCGAGCGGCGGCTGCACATAGGTGTCGACAGCGGCCGACAGCGCGGCCGGGTCCAGCCACTGGTTGAGCGGGCTCCAGCGCCAGGCGGCAGCCAGCAGGGCGAACACGGCGAGCGCGATCAGCACCGGCGCGAGCTGCCGCGCCACGGAGCGGCGACGGCGCGGCGGCAGCATCAGGTCGACCATCTCGTCCGGATCGATCGGCTTCTCGGGGTCGACGATGCGCCGGTCCGGCAGCAGTGACTCGACAACGTCGCTGACGGCGCCGTCGAGTGGTTCGAGCGATCGCTCCTCGCTGCCGAGCGAGCGCACGGCGGCGATCAGCGAACTCGCGTCGTCGCCGCGCTCGGCGACCTGTTCCGGCGCCAGGCCCAGGTGCTCGCCCAGCAGCCGGTGCCGCAGGCTGCGGATCAGCGCGCGCAACCGGTCGTCGCTCGCCTCGATCGCCAGGTTGCATTCGGCGTCGAAGCCCATGGAGCGGTTGCTGAGGTTCGCCGAACCCAGTGTCATCAGGCGATCGTCGACGATCATCAGTTTCGAGTGCAGCGAGATGTGCTCGTCGCCTAGCCCGCGGCGCTCGGGATAGCAGACGCACAGCCGGCCGTGTTGGTCGGCGTCGCCCAGCCGACGGAGAAGCTGCCAGCGCAGAACGTCCATCGTGTTCTGTTCGAGCCAGTTGCCGGTCTTCTTCGGCAGCACGACCACGATGTCCGGGCCGGTCTCTCGCGCCAGGCTCTGCGCCAGAGCGTCGCCCACCGTCTTCGACGTCAGGTATTCGTTTTCGATATAGATGGAGTCGCGGGCGCGCGCGACGCTCTGCAGCAGCAGCGCCTCGATTTCGCGCCGCGCCGGACGGCCGTCGAGTTCAGGTTCCGAACGCGACAGCAGAACTTCGACATCGTCCGCGTCGGGCGCGTAGCGCGCCGGCCAGGGGGTGGCGGCATCGGGCGAGGCGGGGCGGGCATCGCGCCCCGTCACCCAGCGCCAGCGGTCGCGCGCCAGGTCCGACAGCGCGGCCGCCGCGTCGCCCGCCAGCATGGCCTGCACATCGTGGAACGGGCGATAGGCGTTGCCGTCGGTGTTGATGCGGCGCGGGTCATCCGGCTTGTGCTCGGGCGTGTCCCAGCGGTCCTTGGACAGGTCGAAGCCGCCGATGAACGCCAGCTTGTCGTCGACGGTCACGATTTTCTGATGCTGCGAAGCGCCGATCGGGCACTTGTCGTCGAGGTGGAAATGCAGGCGCCTGTGCTTGCGCCATTGCAGGTTGTACAGCGGCAGCCACTGGCGTTCCGCCGCGTAGAGCATGGCCCAGTCCCAGATCAGGACGTAAACGTGCAGCTTGGGATTGCGGCGCAGCGCGTCGTAGAGGAGATCGCCCAGCTGTTCCGGACGTCCGTCGGCGTCGTCGCCACGCACCAGCGCAAGCCGCGTATCAATGTCCCAGCCGACAATGAACACACAATGGCGCGCCTGCCAGATGGCTTCGCGAAACGCGTCATAATAGTCCGCGCCGTCCACGAGAAAGCGAAGCCGCGACGCACCGGCGCGTCGCCAGTAGTGGACGCCTTCCTGCAAGGTCTGGTCAAGCTGCTCGGTCATGTTGTTCTCCCTGTCGCCGGGCTCGGATATGCACCTGTTATTCCGATGTGCATAGCGACGTTAGCCGAGGGGGGCGGGCGCTTGAATCGGTCGGCGCTGACCCCCTTGTAAGACGATTCCGACAATTTGCCCGGCCCGCATCAGAGGCACAACGTCCTGCACCGCTATCTGCGGCGTCCTACTCGGGTCATCGAATCGCGGTGGTAGCTCTAGCCTCGTCGAACAACAGTGAAACGAGGTGACGAAATGACCGCGGAGAAAACCATCTGGGTTGCGATGGCGGTCGCGCTGCTCCTGAACTTGGCCGCCTGCGAAAAGGACGGTCCGATGGAGCAGGCCGGCGAGAAGGTCGACAACGCCATCGAAAACGCCGGTGACGCAATCGAAAACGCCGGTGACAACGTCAAGGACGCGACCGATTAAGTCGCACGCGCGGCGATCCTGGCCGGCGGTGCCCGCCGGCCAGGATCGCTTCCTGTCGCGCTGTCCCGGCCGGGTTATAATGCACGCTGTTTGAATTGTTAATATCCACGCTAAATGCTTTATAGATTTGCTGGGCAATTCCAAGACAGCCAAAGCGTGGGTTGCGTTGCTTTCGTTCAATGATCGCCTGGATGAGTTCGGGTGATGGACCCTTGGGGCCTGGTTTACCTTTGCTGCCTGATGAGAACAGTAGCCGGTACTTGCGATTTATTGGGAGGCCATGGAATGTCAATGGTGTCGATGGCCGAATAATCACAGCAGCACGTTGAAAATTGTGTGGGTTGAGGAACAGCGACCAAAAGCTGAATAGAACCCGATCCAGTGGCGAAAGATCAGGTGCTCGTCGCCGCGAACGGTTGAGTACCAGAAGCTGCTGTTTCGTGATCAGGCTGTCAGCGACAACCGTTCTTGCGCCACCAGGTCCCAGGAGTTTGGCGATGGTGGTCAATAGATAAACGAGGAGTATCAGCAGATCCTTCATGGCAGAGCAGGGTAGGGAAGGTTGTGCGCAAGAACAAGGCTGTCTACAGTACTGTTTTCAGGTAATAATTAACAATTCGCCTAGGACAGGTGATTACCAATGGACTGCCGTGATTTTATCATGCGATGCGCCGTTGAACGGGGTTTTTCAACAAGCTGCTAAAGGTATTGCGCTTATATTCAGCGCCTGACAACCCGTGTAATTGTCAACGTAGTTTATGACGGCTCATTTCGACCGGATAGCACTTCCCAGAACTGGCGGGGAGAAATCACAGGTAATCGTTCGATGCGTTTCAGTTTCGGCAGCGCTTTGTCGCCTGTAACGAAAACCTGAGCCTGTCCTGCCAGTGCGGAAGCAATGATCGCTTCATCGTCAGGATCAGGCAAGGAAGGAAAGGGAGGCTCACCTTCCACAAGCGTTGCCTCGGCACGGAGTAAGGTTGCAAACTCTTCCGTGACCGATGCAGACTGACCCAGCTTGCCGGGAAGTATACGTTCAAGCTCCTCGAGTACAGGGTCTGAAATGAGTAGGTCATGAGACTGAAGAACGATCTCAAACAATTCCGCGCACAGTCCGCGTGTGGTAAGGGTGCTGGCCAGGACATTCGCTGCGCGCCATGGAGAGCGAAGCGAAGGCGCGTAGTCCGCGGTAGGCGTAGGCGCGGGCGTATGGCCGTAGTGGCGCGGGGCCGAGAGGTCCCAAGCCGGCGGAGGGCGTATGCAAGCGCATCCGACACGCCGTCAAGCCATTTGCGGGAGTGCTGCGTAGCCAGCGCCGAGCGTGCGACGGTGTGGCGAAGCGGCACGGACGCAGGGCGGCCGGGGCACAATAGGCTGTCGTGACAAGCGAGGGCGAAACGGCGACTTGGATGTCCCGTTTCGCATCCTGAGCGTCGCGACACACTTGGGTGTCGAGGAAGACTTTCACGAAATATCGCGAAAGACATCGTCGTCGCTTAAGTAGCCGGCTGCCTCGGCAAGTGGCAGTGCCTTGCGACGCAGTTCGCGGAATCGTTCCACAGCGATGTTCTTGCGAAGCATTTCTCGCGCCAGATCACTCTTGGTGCGATGCTGGCGTTTGGCCAGTTCGTCCAGACTGTTTTCCAGTTCGTCGTCGATACGGATGGTCAGGGTGCCCACGCTGCGCGCCATGGAGAGCGAAGCGAAGGCGCGTAGTCCGCGGTAGGCGTAGGCGCGGGCGTATGGCCGTAGTGGCGCGGGGCCGAGAGGTCCCAAGCCGGCGGAGGGCGTATGCAAGCGCATCCGACACGCCGTCAAGCCATTTGCGGGAGTGCTGCGTAGCCAGCGCCGAGCGTGCGACGGTGTGGCGAAGCGGCACGGACGCAGGGCGGCCGGGGCACAATAGGCTGTCGTGACAAGCGAGGGCGAAACGGTGACTTGGATGTCCCGTTTCGCATCCTGAGCGTCACGACACACTTGAGGATGGTCAGGGTGCCACGGGGTTCTCCAGGTACTTAAAGCAGGTGTATTACATTGTAATACAACGGCAGGCATGAAGATAGACTGTAATGGGCCTATGGCTGTCCAACAGACGGTTTCAAATAGCCCCAAACAACGCCAAATAAGGCCGAACAGACAGAATTTGTTGGACAGCTATTTTCAATATTATTGAGCAGAGTCAGTGAGATAGAAAGTCTAGGTTGGAATAATACGAACCAGGCGGTCGGGAGTTCGAATCTCTCCGGGCGCACCATAATCAATAGCTTACAGCTGCCTCGAGCGAGTGGCTGTCCAATAGAGCCAAGATCAGCTAGTTTATTGGACAGCGACCTTTATCTTGCTCCGCGTCTGTACGAGCGGCTCCTCCGTAAGTGCCTGGGTTTCATCCGAAAAGTCCGTAGACTGTGGCGTGAAGAACGGGCTGCCAAGTTTTGCACGTCTGGGTGCACCTGTGTCAGGTGGCCAGAAGGCATTCCTCAGAAGCACACCTAACCGCAGGTCTTGCGGTACGACTGCGGTCGAGCGCTATAGGTGGGACGCATCTTCGTCAGCGCTGTATCCGATCGCACGGTACCCGCGCAATCGTCTCTCGAACATACGAGCAAGCATAGGTACATCACGGTCAACATAGTCATAGATACGGACCTCGGTCTTGTCAGGATGCAGGCGCTGAAGTCTGCCGGCATACTGAACCAATGTGCCTTTCCAGGACACCGGCAGCGCCAGAAACAGGGTGTCCAGTCGCGCGTCGTCAAATCCTTCCCCAATGTAACGCCCGGTTGCGAGAACCAAGCGCTCCTCACTATCCGGGATGGCTGCCAGCCGATCCAGGTCATCACGGCGTCGTTTCGCGCTCCTGCCGCCCTGAAGGACCACCAGGTTGCGCGTGAAGTTGTGCAACCGGTCAGCGAAGTACTCCAGGTGTTCTTTGCGCTCCGTGAGCAGGATTGGCGACCGACCGGCTTCGAGTGCCTGCAGGACGTCATCGAATATCATGTTGTTGCGGTGCTCGTCGGTGGCGAGCTGGCGGTACAGCGACTGGATACGCTGGTCGTCACCGCCATCCTGGCTGAAACCTGTTTCGCGAACAATCAGGGTGTGACTGAAGGGACGGCGTACGGCCTGGTTTCGGGCGTCCACAGTAAAGCGAACCGGCCCCAGCTGCATTTCGATAATCGGATGATGTCCGTCACGGCGCTGCGGCGTAGCGGTCAGCCCGGTAACGAAACGGGCTTTAACTTCGGTCAGGATCCGTTCGAAGGACACCGCTGGCAGGTGGTGGCATTCATCGACAATGACACAGCCATAGTTGGCCACCAGATCATCCACTTTATCCTTACGTACCAGGCTCTGGATCATGGCAACGTCGAGACGACCGTTGGGCTTGTGTTTGCCGCCACCAATTCGCCCGATCGCCTTGGTATCCAGCCCCAGGAAAAGCGCGAGCTGTGCGACCCACTGATCCAGCAACGGCTGGCGGTGCACCAGAACCAGCGTACTACATTGCCGCTCGGCGATCAGCCAGGTGCCGACCACGGTCTTGCCGACGCCCGGCGGTGCGACGAGTACACCGGTTTCATGTTTGCGCAAGGCAGCGGCGGCTTGTTCCTGGATGGCCGCGAGTTTCCCGTTGAACCGAACGTCGAGGGGTTGGCCAGCGTGGCGCTGGTCGTCGATTGCGAGTGTGCAGCCGTATTGTTCGAGCAAGCCGACAAGCTCATCCTGACACCCGCGGGGTATGGCGATGTGTTTGGAGAATTCTTCAGCGCAGCTGATCACCCTCGGTGTCAACGCCGTGGACAGCCGCATGCTCTGCTTCTTGTAGAACTCCGGGTTCTGAAACGCTGCGAGTCGCTTGATCTGGTTCAGCAGGGGTGACGGCAGGTCCGTTTTGTCCACAAACAGGCGCTGTGCAAGCACGGCATGAACTTCCGCAGGTACCGGCACGGTGATAGGCACTTTATCCCTTCGTCCTGAAGGCGTGCGTTCCCAGGGCGCATCAGCCGTTCCGTCTTCGTCTACCCAGCCAGACCGAACACCGACGATCTTCCCCTGTCGGGCAGCGTCACGGGCAATGGATGCCACAGCGGCGGGCGCTATCCGTGTCAGCGATGCGAGACAGGCCCATTGATCCGGGTATGGCTGGAAGTTTTGGTCGAGGAAAACAGAATTGCCGGCCTGTCGCGGTTCATATTGAAGGGGCAGGGCGATGAGGTTGCCGAAACCGCCACGCGGCAGGGTATCCTGATTGGGGAACAGGCGGTCGTAGGAACTCATGGCCATCTGGTGACGGTGTGACATGGCCTCGGTGATGAGGTAACAACCCATGCGGCGGGCGCTGACTGCGGGGACCGGTGAGCTGAAGAAGAACCAGACATGGGCGCCGTTGCCCGATCGTGAGCGTTCGACAGCGGTTGGGATACCGATGGCCTGACAGCTATCGACGAAGGCCGACACATCATCGAGCCAGGATTCCTTGTCAAAGTCGGCGGCAAGGAACCAGCAGGTTTCGTCCTTGAGCAGGGGATAGACACCCAGGGTGTGTCGCCCCTGAAGGTGGTCAAGGAAAACCTGGTGTTGTTGCCAGAGTAAAACCGCGGCTATTTGCCGCGGCTGTTTTCCGTATCCAGGCATAGCGACCTGCTGATGCTATCGTTTGCGCTCCTTATGCGTGCGGACTAGAAATCAATGTCGTCATCGAACTCGAGGTCGACCTGATGCTCGGCCACGTCGTGAGTAACGGATTCCTCGCGCAGCAGATCAACGATCTGATCGCCGTGTGTTTCCCAGAGCTGATCGCGAAGGAGATCCAGGAACTCGATGACGGTATGGGCTTCCGCGGCCTCCCAATGGGTGTCTAAGCGGATTATTGTCATCGCCATGGTCATCGGCCTCCTACAGGGGCTTTGTCCGTGGTTTTGGCCACGGCGGTACGCTTGGACGGTGTTGATTTCTTTTTCCTGCCGGCACGCTCCTTCGCCTCTCTCATGCGGTAAGACTCACCCTCGATCACGAGGATCTCCGAGTGATGTACCAGTCGATCGACAATGGAGACGACGCAGGCCGCATTGGGGAACACCTCGCTCCATTCGGCAAACGGGCGGTTGGTGGTCACGATGGTCGGCTTGAGCTCGTAACGGCGGTTGATGATGTTGAACAGCAGGTCGGCATGGCGATTGCCGTAGGAGAGGTAGCCCACTTCATCGATGATCAGCACGTCCGGATGCGCATAGTATTTCAAGCGACGCCGCAGTGCGTTGTCACCATCCTGAGCGGCCAGGTCCCCCAGCATCTGGGCGGCGTTGATGAACAGCGCGCTATGCCCCTGCATCACGGCATGGTGGGCGATGTTTTGCGCAATCATCGACTTGCCGACGCCGTTCGGGCCGACCAGGATGAGGTTGGCCGTTTCCTGGATAAAGCGCAGGGTCATGAACCCTGATACCGCCGCCTGGTCGCACTGCGCCGGCCAACTCCAGTCGAAGTCGGCGAGTGGCTTGAAGCGGCCGATGTGCGCCGCGCTCAGCCGGCGTTCGAGTCCACGCCGCTTGCGTTCGAGGTCTTCCCACTCAATGAGTCTCTGCACCCAGGACCGTTCAGCCGCTGGCACTTCGTCCCAGTGGGCCACCAGACCGTGAAGTTTGAGCACGACAGCGCGCTGCTTGAGTCCATCGCGCCGGATCGGATCCGGATCAGGTGGTGTTGTCATCGGTTTTCTCCGTATCATTTGTGGTGTCGGTGTCGGTGTCGGTGTCGGTGTCGGTGTTGAGTTGGTCGTAGCGCGCCAGCGAGGGCGCACGCACGACGATGTTTCGCGCCTTGTCATTGTCAGGCAGCGTGAGCACTAACGGCGGCAACAGGTCGCGCTGCTCGCGGCGCCGTTCAAGCACTTGTCGTACGCCGTTGGGATGGGGTACGTCGTTCTTGAGCGCCTCGGCGATGGCGCCTTCGAGTTCGGCCGCGCCGTAGTCGTCGAGCAGTTGTACGAGTTGGGCGGTGACACGCGCGAGCGGGGTGCCGCGCTGCGCGGCCTGTTGCAATAACGCACGGCTCATGGGGGCGGCCTGCGCCAGTCGGTCCTGGCCGCGGTGATGGCGTGCACCCCGCTTGGCGCTGGCGAGCGCTTCGATGTGGGCCGGGTCCTCGATCTGTTCGCCCTTGCCATAGACGCGCCCATGCTCGGCAATCACCGCGCTGCCGTCGAGCACCCGCACCTGGGTCCGTGAGGCCGTCACCGTCAGCGTGCGGCGCACCTGGGTATGCGGCACACTGTAGTCGTTCAGATCAAAGCGGATATAGGGGGTTTTGCCGACACTGACGGCGACCCGCTCGTCGGTTTCGAAGGGGTTGTCCGGTAACGCCAGCAGCTGTGGCTGTTCCTGCTCGAAGGCCGCCCGGACGGTGATACTCGGATCTTCCGGGCAGGGGCGGTTGGCGGCGGGGTCTGCGCACCAGGCCTCGGCCTGTGCATTCAGTTCATCGATAGTGGACCACGGGCGGCCGGCAAAGAAGCTGTCGCGAATATAGCGTATCGCGCGTTCGACCCGGCCCTTCTCGTTACCCCGCGCGATGGCGACCGGCCGGGGCTCGAAGCGGTAGTGCGCTGACAGCGCCAACAGCGTGGGATGGAAGCGGATCGCATCATCACGACGCTCGAGCACGGCTGACTTCAGGTTGTCATACAGCAGCACCCGCGCCACGCCACCCCAGGCGTCAAAGGCGGCGACATGACCGCGCAGGAAGCTCTCCATGCGTTGGTTGAGATAGAAGCGCAGGAAGATCTGGCGGCTGAAGCTCAACACCATCACGAAGGCCATCAGCGGTCGCTTGGCCCGGCCGATCTGTACATGACCGAAGTGTCCCCAGTCGACCTGTGCCTGTTCACCCGGCAGGGTCTTCAGGCGCAGATACGCCTCGCTGGGCTTGCGCGGGCGCAGTTGCGCGACATGCGCCCTGAACTGGCTCGCGCCACCGGTGTAGCCGCGCGCCTGCGCCATGGCATACAGGCGTGCAGCGGTGAGCCGGGGAAACCGCTCGAGCGTTTCGATAATCATCGGGTGGTAGGGATCGACGATCGAGGCCTGTCGCGTGCGTTCGGCTTTGGGCAAACCCGCCTGCGACAGCACCCGATCGACGGCGGAGTGATGAATGCCCAGTTGCCTGGCGATGGTATTCACACCCCAATGCTCGACGAAGTGATAGCGTAAAATCGTCGTTTCCAGCGCCTTGTCGATCGTCAATGGCAGTCTCCTGATGGGGCGCTTCATTCACGCTGCTCTTGGTAATCGAGCACGTTCGGTGGGACGAAGAAAGTCCTGTCTCAACAAGGGTTCGCATTCACGACCACAGAATTGGCAATAAATCGCCGCATTGGCATGTCGGCGCGCGCAGTCCTGAGGACTTTCCGGTGTGGTCAATGCCTGTGGAAGTAGAACAAGCGCCACCACCGCGGGGGAACCCTGATGCGTTACTTTTTGTTTTTGACGCGCCCGGAACCGGCGCTGGCGTGCGGCGTTGGCCAGGCGACCCCGGTAAGTCGAACGGTAACGGGAGCCGGCGCGTCGCAACGACCCCTGGCGGGCCCGTTCCGCGCAACCGCCGGCACAGTACACGTTCCCCCGATCGCAATCCCGGCAGACAAACACCTGGCAATGACAGGCGGCGCAGTGGTACAGCCGGGCACTGGGTTTCATCGGCACAACCGGCCGATGGGGGCTGGATAAAGACCACGCCCGGTGCGACACTGGCGTGGCTGTGCGAAAGCACGGTTTGGGGCGTAGCGTCAGCGTTGACCGTCAAATCGTGGCTGGCGTTACGCCCATCTCCTCGGCCAGCCTGTCTTACCTATTTCCAGATTTCCTGTCACCTGATGCGGGTGACTCCGCACCGGTCAAACCTCGGTCTTGCACACCAAGACGCCGACGCAGACTTCAGTGGCGGGTTGCCCCTGGAATGGAACCGCGGCAAATAGCCGCGGGTTTTCGTCGGCACTTACACCTGGTCATTGAGCGGCCGAAATGCCTGGTTCGGGCACTCGCTGCATTTCACCCGGGGTTTTTCGCAGACGCCGCGCACCCACTCGTTGCCGCAGGCTGGCGAATAGCCTTTTCGTCCGGTCGTTGAATTCATCCAGAGCGTAGGGTAGACCTCATCCCGACCGCGGAACAGTTGACGAAATAGCGAGATCTTTCCTTCTGTGGTGGTCGGTATGTCAATGCGGGTCTGCCGTGGCGGGGCGGCAGGAATAAGCGGTGTCGATTCCACGGCAGCGAGGGCTGTCTTGAGTGCTGCCAATCGTGCCTCGCTCTCACTCCGTTTCTGTGAGAGTTCTGCGAGGCGTGCTTCCTCGCGGGCGATCGCCTCGCGCAGCGATGGTTCTTTCGTCAATGCCAAGGTCCGCCGGGGTCCCGCTTCGCCCTGAATTCCTGTTCCTGGGCCAACGCCTGTGTTGGCGGAAGCAGGAATGTCTCCAGCAAAAGACAGACCTCCGTCAACGAGGGCGGCGCCGTGACCGGCATGCCCTTGCGTATGAAGGCAGTCCATTGACTGTTCTTATGTGCATCTTCATGAAACTCCGGGCGGAGTCCGGACGGCGCGTGTTCCGGCAAGGCCGTACGACGGCGCGAGAAGGTGTTGCGGATGGCCTCTGACAATGTGGAGCCGTCGAAATCGAATGCTCGGGCGATGATCCAAAGATCGTCGAAGTCCTTCATTCGGCTGTTCACGAGCCCCAAGTGGACCAATGCCTGGTATTTCTCCGCGATCACGGTTTCGCGGGGATACGCCCTTAAGCGTGGTGCTGGGTTGCCCAGCAGGGTGGGGTACGCGATTTCACGTGGCTCCGGTGTCACGGCGTCCCCGAAACCGATGTCGGCCTGAATCGGTACCCGGGCGCCGGCCAGGTCGCCGATCAGGCTCACCCGCATGCCGCCGTATTCCGTTTCATCGTATTTTTCCGCGTGTATCGTTCAAGTGACCACCGATTCCAGGTAGGGTCGCATGACATTTCGGACGCGGCAGATTTCTGCGTAGTGCCAGAGGTCATCCATGGTGCAGCGTTGCGCTCGCCAACATTCCCTGAGCGCCTCGATGGCAACGTCCAGACCGATTTTGTTCCGGTATTTGAAGCAATCGGCGACAGTCTTGGCCGGGGAATACACGTGCACCGGCACGCCCTCGATCCGGTGTTCCTCGACGCCGGTACGGAGCGTAATCTTGGAGAAGCGCACGATGCGCAGCGGGGGAAAATCCAGACGCGGCCGCCAGGCCTTCTCGCCGATAGCCAGCCAGACTTCAAACGGCGCCTGGGTCGTGAGTTCGTGAAAGCGCAGGGCCGCTAGCAGGCAGATGACGCCGTTGGGTACACGCTTGCAGACCTCGGCCAGTGGGTGGTGTTCAGTGACGCCACTGCCCGGGAGGACATAGAGCCCCCGCGCAATACGCTGCAGCTTGCCTGCGATACAGAGGCGTCTCAGGTAAGTCCGGGGGATGTTGTAGCGATGCAGATCCCGCGGCCGCAGGACGCCGGTTTCCCTGACCAGTTCCAGAATCCTGTCTGCCCGTGTGGGTTGGCTAGCCATTGTTCGGGCATGTTACATTACATAGTGACATATCTACAAGACATGAGGTATTGTAACATCCCTGGGCGCGGGTTTTGCTAGGTGTGTATTGTCCAATAGGCAGTTTGCTCCAGAATCCGCTGCGAAGCGGCGGGCGCTGGTCCATGATGCCCGGCTCACCTTCAGCCGGGAGCTGGGGTATTTGAGGAAAAGCCGTTTTCAGGGCCTGCGTCAGACGCTAAGGGATTTCTAATATTATCCGTTTCGGCGTATATATTGACATTATCCTGTATGGCGCATATACACTATTTATACGGTCTATCGTATAGACAGGATAAGACAATGGGCAAGGTCATTCGCAGCAACCAGGATCTCGGGGCGGCCATCCGCCTGGCGCGCAAGCAGCAGAACCTGCGGCAGGTTGATGTCGCGCAGAAGGCCTCCGTCCGGCAAGCCCTGGTCTCGGACATTGAAAACGGCGCGACAACGGCCAAGCTCGACACCGTCATGCGAGTGCTGTCAGCGCTCGATCTTGACCTGTCAATTGTCCCGCGTCGGACAACCGGGTTCGACCCCACGGAGTATTGAGCGTGGGACGCAAGCGCCAGGGACGCGTGCTGGATGCTTATATCGGAACCCGCAAGGTCGGCCGGTATGCACGCGCGCCGGATGGGGCGACATCGTTCCGCTACGACCCGGATTGGTTGTCCTCAGAACGCGCCTTCCCCATTTCGCTATCCATGCCGTTGTCGGACCGTGTCTGGTCCGGGGAGGGTGCGATCAGCTACTTCGACGGTCTGTTGCCCGACGACCGCACCGTCCGGGAAAAGATTGCAGCGCGCGAGCACGCCGAGAGCGCCGGCATCTTTGATCTGCTGGCCGTCATCGGTAGAGATTGTGTCGGTGCACTGCGCTTTGCGCCGGAAGGCGCGGACCCCGGTGATCCTACCAAAATGACATGCAGGCCGGTCAGTGACGATGAAATCGCCGCGCGGCTCGCTTCTCTGGGGACCAACCCGCTTGGCCTGTCTGCCGACGAGGATGAGTTTCGTATCTCGATTGCCGGCGTACAGGAAAAGACCGCTTTTCTTTGGATCGATGAGCAGTGGCAGTTGCCGCTCGGACCGACACCGACATCCCATATCTTCAAGCCCGCCATGAAGGAAGGGCCGCGCGGTGCTGATTTTTCCGACACACCCTGGAACGAATGGCTTTGCCTGATACTGTGCCGTGCCCTGGGTGTTGGGACCGCCAATGCCGAAGTGCACATGTTTGACGGCAAGCCCGTGATGGTTGTGGAGCGTTTCGACCGGACCTGGCGGGCGGGCGTACTGTACCGGCTGCCGCAGGAGGATCTTTGCCAGGCACTGGGCGTGCCGCCCACGCGGAAATACCAAAGCGACGGTGGCCCCGGCATTGTGGACGTAATGTCATTCCTCAACGGCGCTATAGCACCGTATGAAGACCGCTTGACCTTCATGAAGGCACAGATCGTGTTCTGGCTGCTGGCCGCCATCGACGGCCATGCCAAGAATTTTTCCATATTCCTTACTCCGGGCGGGTACCGGCTGACGCCGCTCTATGACGTGATGTCCGCGGCACCCTATCCGCAATTCCCGGCACAGAAGGTCAAGCTGGCGATGGCGATCGGGAACAAGGGATATTATCGCCTGAGCCAGATCCAACTCCGGCATTTCTATCAAACCGGTAAAAAAGCCGGGCTGCTTGAGAAGGATATGGATAGTATCTTCTCGGATCTGAATGCTCGAATGGAGAATGCCATTACCGAGGCGACAGCACTGGCTGTTGATGCCGGCATGCCGGAAGCAACGCTCGGTCCAATTCTGGAAGGCGTGAGAAAGCGGGCCAGCATGCTACACAAGGAATGATATGACTTCGGTTAGGCCCAAGAGCAGATAAGAATGCCGCAACTCGAACCCATAGAAGCCATCGAAAAACGTCTGTGGACCGCGGCGGATACTCTGCGCGCGAATTCCAACTACGCCAGTAACGAATACTTCCTGCCGGTCATGGGTCTGGTGTTGCTTCGACACGCATGTAGCCTGTCTACGGCGAATTAATAATTATCAATTCGGCTAGCACACCTGATAGGCTAAGAGGTTTCCGGTGTTCACCGGAATTATCTTCTTTCATAATGGTAGTGTCCTCTGTGCCGGTGATTGTCATATCCGCCCCTGTCATGACCATAACCGCCGCCCCTGTCATGCCAGGGAACTGGAAAAAAGCATCCACCAAGAGAGAGCAGCATTGCCAACATTACCATTGCCGATATCATAATTTTCTTCATCTCATTCTCCATTTTTCCTGTTTCCCGGTCCGATCATAGTGCGGATTCCTGGTTTGAAGGCATCCGGCCGGTCGCCACAGTCTACCACGCGAAGATGCTGACGTTATCCCATTTTAATCCGTCTCCGTTCTCCATGCTGCGCGCATTGTCGGTCTGGAATCTGATTTTCGGGCCCGTCGACAGAAAGGGAGTGAGGCCGTAGTTCTCGCCGTTGTGTTCACCGACGTCCACACCGGGTCCGGCGAAGGAATCGAGCTGAACCCAGCCGGGCCGGCGGCTGCCGCTTGCATCCGCGTCAAACACAAACAAGTCCACCCGGCCGCCGCTGTCATCCAGACCGGTGCGCATGTGTCTGAAAGACAGCCAGGCCCTGCCAGATGGTCTGTGCAATGGCGAGCTTTCCGGTCCGGGAGGGATGGAAGCAGTCGAGCTGCGACACCATGCAGGGTTCGATCGGCCTATCGAACAGCGCGTTCGTAAACCGCACGCTCACGCCGTTGCGCTGATCATACTCCGCGGCCTTTTGCGCCAGCAGCGCGTTGAGGGCGACGTTGCAGTCATGCGCCTCGGCGCGCTGCCCAGCGCTGTTGGCGCCATTCGGAACGCGTCCACAAGGATCCTCGTCGACATTGTTCTGATCGAACTGGGAGTCGAGAAACGTGTCCAGCAAGTCGTTTTCAAGGTCGCCCGGCAGGGCATCGCACGCATGGCCCAGCGCGCCTTGACACAGGCTGTCCCCGGGCTTCGGCCTGAATGGCGTTGACATCGAGGTCCCAGAGCGCCTGACAGGTGTTGAAGACGAAGTTGTGTTGCCGGTTACGCATCGCATCGCGGAACTTCACGATGTCGGGGGCTCCCGCCATAGAGATCAGGGCACCGGGCCGGCCTGCCATTGCACTCGTTAAAAACATCAACGTATTGTCGCTATGTTGGGCAATGCGGCCCAGGTCGCCGCCGTAGAAATGGCCGGACTCCGCGCAGACGTCATTCGGGCCCAAACCGATGAACACGCGCCCGACCTGTTCGGGATCTGTTTCGCTTTGCAGAACGGCCTGTGCCTGGCCGAGCGCATCCTTCCACTTGGCACCGTCAGCAGCCGCGCTGACGACAGTGGCCGGGGTAAAGCCCGCCTGTGCGCTCATGGACCATGATTTGTCGCCGGCGGCATAACTCCAGGCCAGAGCGTGAAACCCCAGTCTTTTGCGCAGGCAATTCAACAGCTCGTCGCCGGAGCCGCACATGTCGTTGGTGTCCGTTGCCAGCGCCAAGCTGTCACCGATGACACCGAGCCGCCATGCCGCCGGCAACGGCGCTTCGACGGTCAACGCGTCACTGGCATTCCCTGCCTCGTCACGCACAGCGATTGTCACGATATCGTTCGCCTGTCCTGCAATCTCGACGCTAAAGGCGCCATCCGCGTCTGCGGCAACGGCCGTGCCGTCACCGGTTTGCGCGTGCGTAATTCCCACTGAAGCACCGGCCTCCACGCTGGCGGCAGGGCCCAGGACCGCGATGGTTAAACCACCCGATGTCGTGAGCGTTACCAAACCGGGATTGGCTATTTCAGGTGCGAGCGTGTCCAGGATAACGGTCACCTTGAGTTCAGTGGTGTAACCCGTCGAACCGGTTGCCATCCGTGTAAAGGCGTTGCTCCACTCCACGAGCGTCACCGGACCGAATCTGAATTGCTCTTTCTGATTAACATTTGCCGTAGTACCGTTGATTTGCAGTGTGGCCTGCCGGCTCACGCGACCAACAAGCTTCTGCTCGGCCTGGTTGGTCACGCTACCATCGAGCGGAGCTTCCAGGACGACGGCGGGCGCCATCCCATTCGCTTGATCGGTATCGGTGCCGCCGCCGCATGCGCTGAGGAGAACTCCGGCGGCGACCGACAGTATAATGACGGAGATGTATCCAGGCATGACGCAACCCTCTTAACAGGGTGACTGCGTTGCATGTGGGTCCGAGCGGCGTTCGCCACAGACTGTGTGAAGGTAGAAATCGCAGCAACCTTGGAGGAACCGCCATTGGAGCCCGCAGGTCGCGGGTATCCATAATTTCAGCATAGACGTTCGACGAGGGAGTCTCTTCCGCGCACCGGCGCGGGGCAGCAACCGCCGCCGGACTTGTTCTTCTTGACGAACACCATGCCCCGGTCCCTGCAATCGTGTTTCCCGGCACAGCAGACGGGGCGGTCCCGATCCCTACGCTGTCCGCGTGCACGACGCGGCCGAGGGAGAACGAAAGCAGAAGCCCGGGCAAAGTCGCAAACGGGAGCGCGAGACGGAAGCCAGCCGGGTGATTCATCACGAGAAGCCGGTACGGATGCCCGATCCGAATGGCGATTCAAGAATGGATCATTGAATTCGTCCGGAACTTTGACTGGCTAAAGGGTACTGACTTCCTGAATCCCGATTGATGATCAGGAGTGAGAGGTGTCCAACGAACACGAGCCTCCGGTTTCCTGCCCGCTCCCGTCTGGACCGGATCTGTCGAAACTGACGGTTGTGGAACTTGCGCCGGCAGAACGGCTGCCGGACTACAGGGCGGCCATGAGGCTTGCGAACGCCGAAGCGAAAAAACGGCTCGGTCAGAACATGCTGTTGTCCTGGTATGACCGCGACCGGAATTTCGAGTCCCCGCAGCATGCCAGCGAGTGCCATCTGGACAGTGCGGTACCTGGGTATGTGGATTACGGCATCTACCACGGCGCCACGCTCGAGGTGGATATCGAGCAGGGCCGCTTTGTATTCTTCTATATGAACGTTGATATGCCCGAATAGATGGAAACGGGGTCACCCTTTATCCGGTACAGGGCAGGGTAGCTGTCACGGCAGTATCGAAAAGGATACTGCCCCCTTCCAGCCGCTGCATGGGATTCCATTGCGAGTCGGACTGAGCCACAAGAAATCGGCTACCGGGAAGCGACGGCTATCGGCGGCGGCATGGTCGGCGGCGGTATGTTCGCCGTACTGGAGCTGTCCCAGCCTGCTGGGAGAATAAGGGGATACTCTGATTTAACAGGCTTGATGGCTGCAGGAGTGGGTTGATGCCAATAAGCGGAATCTCCCCGTTGCTTGTTGATCGTTGCCCGCGCCTACAGTAACAAACCTTCTTCAATCCGATGATAGACGCTGGCGGCATAGATCAGGCAGCTGGCTGTCAGTGCCGGCACGCCATAGACTTCAGTGCGGATGCCATAGTCCCTGTCAAGCTTTTCCAGCAACAGGTCGAAATCCCCGTCACCGGAGAGCAGTACGACGGTATCAACGCCTCTTGCGACTTCCATGGCATCGATGGTGATGCCAACGTCCCAGTCTCCTTTGGCGGAACCGTCGCTGCGCTGGATGTAGGGTTTGAGTTTTACCGTGAAGCCGATGTGCTTCAGGGCATTCTGGAACTGGAGCTGCCTGGCGTCGCCGCGATCAATGGCATAGGCGGTTGCGGAAACGATGTCTCCTTCAGCGCTTATCCGTTGCCACAGTTTGCGGTAATTGAATTGACGGCCATAGGCCTGGCGCGTGGTGTAATAGATGTTCTGGACATCCGCAAGAATGGCGATTCGTTTCGACATGCGGCTAAGATAGCACGAGCTGACGCAGGCACGCCGTAATGGGCAAGAAGGGCATCCAGCCTGCGTCAGAACGACTGATGCGGTGCGCGAAGGTGTGGGCCAGGTGCGTGCGTTCGGCGCTCGTCGGCGCCTTCTCCCGGCGAAACCGAACCGATCCGTCAGGGCGCCCGACATACACCCGGTCGAGAAACAGCATGTGGTCTGAATGTTGGGGTTCAAGGCGCTGCCGAAGCGCTGGATCAAGGTGACCGCACCGGTTTGGGCCTTCCTGCGGGTATTGCCGGGGGTATGTACCGCATCGCTTCGGCACATCCCGGCATCGGCGGCACCGGTCTGTGTCGATTGCTTTCGTTGTGCGCCGATGTCCATCAAGCGGGCATCTTGAAGTATCTGCGCTGCGAAGATGCCGACTAACACAGGCATCGTCCAGTCAATCGCCGTGCACGCATGGGAGCAAACTTTCGCTGGACCGGGAACGGGGAACCCAATCTTCGACCCGCACCGGCGTGTCAGCCCTCGACGCTGCCATTGTGGTCGTCGATAGCGGATAGCGGAACCCGGAAAATGGGCGGTGGTTTTCAGAGAAAAGGGCTTTTATACTTGCTCCGACGAACGGAGCGATGCGGCCATGACCTACTGTATAGGCATCATGCTCGACACCGGACTGGTATTTGCGTCGGATTCGCGTACCCATGCCGGTGTCGACAATTTTGCAAGTTTCTGCAAGATGACCGTGTTTGAACGCGTCGGTGACCGGATTCTCGTTCTATTAAGTTCGGGCAACCTGGCCGGAACGCAGGCCGTCATCAGCGTGCTGAAGCAGCGGAACACGAAGGACGAAGCGCCCAATCTATGGGGCGCGGAGTCCATGTTCGATGCCGCCATGCTGGTGTCGGATGCAATGCGTGACGTCAATCGGCGCGACGGCCAACACTTGGCAGCCAGTGCTGTGGGCTTCAACGCCTCGTTCATACTGGGCGGCCAGATCGCGGGCGAGCCACCACGCCTTTTCCGGATCTATGCGGAGGGCAACTTCATCGAGGCAAGCCTGGAGACGCCCTATCTCCAGACCGGAGAAACCAAGTATGGGAAACCAATTATCGATAGGGTAATTACCCTGTCGACCTCGCTGAACGATGCTGCAAAATGTGTCCTCGTCTCGTTCGATTCAACGATGCGCAGCAATTTGTCCGTCGGCATGCCGATCGACCTGATCTGCTATCAGCGTGACAGCCTTGAAGTGCGGATGCGCCGGCGCTTCGACGCGGGTGATGCGTATTTCAGCATGCTCGGCAAGCAATGGACTGAAGGCACGCGACAGGTGTTCAGCCGTCTGCCCAAGCTGGACTGGTAAGGCTGCTGGCCATGCGCCAGGAACCTGCGGCAATGCAGGGTCGCACAGCCGACTGTGGCGATCCGGCAAGCGATAGTTTCATGCTCACTGCGAGCACGGCGGCAACTCCGCAGCGGCCGCAGACGCGCCTGCCGCAGTCCGTCAGCGGCTATTGAAGCACTATCACCGACCGTATCGCGCGCAAAAAGCCGCACGGCGTCCGTTGGCCTGAGGCCAAGCATTGGATGGGAATGGACGAAAGGCAGGGAGTATTCAAGCTGGAGCGGAAGGATTCAGCACGATTTGCGCAGTGATCAGGGTGACAAGCGAGGCAATCGGCATCCAAAAACCCTGGACTTCAGGTAAAATGGCTTCCAGTCTTCCTATGCGCATGACGCAGGAATCAGGGCATCCTCAAGAATCAACCTGATGTGTAGTCATCAGCACACAAGTCTCCCGCATCTGCCGCCTTTGAGCAAAATACTTCTGCTGCTGGTGGCGCTGCTGCCCTGGCTGACGGGGGCCAGTGCACGGCCAGTTGCAGGCAGCCAACAACCCGTATCGCCGGTTTCATTCATTGATATTCCGCTGCGACTGTCTCTGGAGCCCCTGATCAATGCGGCTGACAAAATTCTCCCGTACCAGGCAGGTTACTGGCGCACGTGGAAGGACTGGCACGGTATAGACTCACAATACCGTGCCTGGCGCGGGCCGCTCAGCATTACCGCCTGGGGTGATGTTCTATTGGTTCAGGCGCATATCCGTTACTGGATCAGGGCACAAAAAAAGTTGCTCGGTGTGGTCAAGGTGAAAGGCAGCTGCGGCATCGATGAAGCACCGCGACAGGCATTGATCGGCATGCAGGTTCTGCTGGAATGGGGACCGGACTGGACTTTGAGACCGAGGTTTCGCATCCTGCCGACCCGATTTATCGACCGCTGCGAAATGACTATAGCGAATATCGATGTCACGCCCGTCGTCGAGACGGAATTCCGCAAGCAAATGCAAGACAGCCTGCGTGCCGCGCTCAAGACACTTGCTCCCGGCCTGAATGCCATCCAGCGTCAGGCACAGCAAACCTGGTCCATATTGCAGGAACCGCTGGAACTTGGACAGGACAACTGGTTATTGCTAAGACCGACGAGTGTCGCACTGTCTCCCATAGCCGGGCGGGAGAAATACATCGACGCCCATCTTGCGATGACATTGCAGCCGGTGCTGGTGAGTGGATCCGAACCCGCCGGCAACCCGGTGCCGCTGCCTCCACTGGGGCAGTATTATCCCCGGTCCGCCGAGCTGAATATGCACTTGGGCGTGAACCTGGATTTCACAACACTCAACCAGCGGCTTACCCACACCCTGGCAGGCAAATCCTTTGCCATCAAAGGACAGAAGACAAGCATCCAAAAGCTCGACCTGACGGGCAGCGGACAGGAAATCATGGCACGGATGGAACTGACCGGCGAGCTGGCCGGTACAGCGGAACTGCGGGCGAAGGTGGCCTATGACGCACAACACCGGAAGCTTGAATTACAGGATCTGACGTTTGACTATGATGCGGAAGATCCCACCATAGGTGTGTTAGCGGAAGCGTTCCATGAATACATCCGGCAGGCGCTGGAAGATGCGGCCAACCAGGCGTTGGCACAGCGCCTCGATCTGCTGGGCGAGCGCCTTGGGACGGTACTAAGGAAAATCACGCCGGCGGGTGTGACGCTTGACATGTCCGCCTTGGAGTTACGTAGCGTGCAAATAGATATCGAAGAACAGGGTATCCGGCTGGATGGAACCGCCACCGGGAGCGCGCGGCTGGTGCTACGCTGACCGCTACGGGCGTATTATGAGGGGCGGACAGGAAAGTAATATACGGTTGCAAATAGATATGCGTTTCCGGTTGGGTGGCGAATTCGCGATTATCACGTAAAAACGATGACTTGGTTTTTTTCTGAAGGCAAGCTTGCCTACCCTTCTCTGACATCAACAGGCTGTCAAGGATCTACTGGTACTCATCGCACACCCATTCATTACGGTCGCCAGACTCCTTGGTCCCGGCGGCGCGCTCCCGATCGCTCGGCACTCGATCGATTCCAGTTGGGCTTTACAAGCGCAGTGCCTCAGTTTCGACCAGTTGATAGGCCTGCGCCAGTCTTTGCGCCCAGACGGCGGCGCCCTCCGCTGTCCGAATCCCGTCGTGGCGGATCTCGATCATGGCACTGGGCAACCCGCGACCCTCGCCGTGCACTGGGATCGTGCAGTCAATATCATCGTCGATCGGGTAAGGCTCGTTGTCCCCGACAGTGAAACCGCCGCTGCGAGCGAGCGCCTCGAGCATCAGCGCGGCAAGTTCCCGGTTGTGCCCATAACAGACCCCAATGTGCCAGGGCCGCGCCCGGTCGTTCAGGACCGGCGTGAAGCTGTGAATGCTGAGCAGCACATGCGGCCGCCGTGAACGGTCATCGAGCAGCCGATCGATGGCGTCGTGGTAAGGTCGGAACAGTGCATTGATACGGCTCTCTCTTTCCGCGGGCGACAACCCCAGGTTCCCCGGGACGGACACGCCGGCACTTTGTTCGGCAATGGATTCCGCGCTGCGAAGCGGTCGATTGCAGTCGATGACCAGACGTGAGTAACCGCTCAATACCAAGGGTGCATCGAGCTGTGCTGCAAGGCGGCGCGCCACGTCTGCCGCACCCGCATCCCAGCCAATATGATCGGCCAACCGGGCTGCGTCCAGGCCAAGGGCGCCGAGCCGTTGCGGGACTCTGTTGGAGGCGTGATCGCAGACGAGCACGGCGCTGCCGCTCCCGTCGGCATTGACCACCTCGACGGCAGGCGGTTCATCGGGACCCAGCAACGACAATGTCGGTGCCCCGGCATCCGAACCGATCATCGCGGACCTGTCCGCGCTGCGCTACTGTCACACAGCGACCGCATCAGAACCCGGACTGACCCTTCACTTCGTCTGTCCACACCTTGAAGCTCTTGAGTACATTCGGACCGAACGCGGTACTGAGTGACACATCCGCCGCATCCCGGCCCTGCGCAATCAATACGCGCCCGACCCGCGGCATATTGTTGCGTGGATCGAAGATATACCAGCGGTCGCCGACGTAGGCCTCGAACCATGCGGAGAAGTCCATTGGCTCCGACGACGCAGGCACCCCGATGTCGCCCAGATAGCCGGTACAGTAGCGCGCTGGAATATTCATGCAGCGACAGAACGCGATCGCGAGGTGAGTATAGTCGCGACACACGCCCCTGCGCTCATTGAAGGCTTCGAGCGCGGTCCTGGTCACTCGGGCATGCTCGTAGCCGAAGGTGATATGCCCATGCACGAAATCGCAAATCGCCTGGACGCGCGGCCGCCCGGGGAGCGTCTGCCCGAAGAGCGCCCAGGCGGTCTCGGACAGCCGATCGGTCTCGCAGTAGCGGCTCCCGAGCAGATACACGAGCGTGTCGGCGGGCAAGTCTTCCACGGCACACTGCGTGGCAGCGAAGTGCTCCACCGCATCCGGCAGCCCGCTGTCGTTGATGAGCGCGTCGGTGGAGATTCGGAGGTCGCCTGGCGGCGCAACGATGCGGCTGCACCAGTTGCCGAAACCGTCACGGTAAGCGGTGATCGGAGTCGGTGGGCTGGTGATGATGTGGTCTGCGATGACGAGATCGGAGACGCGGGTGAAATGAATGTTCAGCGTCAAGATCATGGGGGTCGGCTGCGGACACCCGTAGATCAACTCGTATCCAAGCCGTATCTGCATCCTGCTCTCCTTTTATAAGCCCGTATACAGCGCGAACGTTGCCGGAGAGCACAAACTGACTCTTGAGCGGCAAGACTCGCTCGAAATCACGAACCCACCTCGGTCTCGGAAACGCTGTGGGACTTTCCATTCGCTTTATTCATTACCATAAACTCCGCTCATCGCACGGCCAGCGCCTGGTCTTGACGCCCGATCCACTATTTTAACAGAGGTTCTGGTAGCCGCGACTTCATTTAGATAAAGTCTGAACTACTACAAATAATGCGCGTTCTTGAATGCCTGACAAATTGTTGATCCCTTGACGTCCTTCACCTGTTGTTCGTTCCCGCGGTCGGATGTTCAGGGTTATCCTGGGGCGGAGCCTTGGGCTGACACTTGCGTTCGTCCTCGTGCCGCAGTCTTGCCTGACGTTCGCATTCTGCAATGCGCTCACCCCCGGTCTGTTGCGGACCGGGTTTGGGCTGACGCTGCTCCTGTGGCGTTGTCACGACCTGGCCCTGGCGCTGACTGTTTGTAGTTTCCTGACGCTGCTCCTGCGGCGGCGTTTCGGCTTCACGTTGATGCTTGGCATTCTGTTGTTCGGTGGCTTTCAGCTTGACACCGGTCTTGCGCTGCCGTTGCTCCTGCTGCTGGACCTCGGTCTGGCGCTGACGTTGGGCCTTTTGTTGCTCTGCGGCCTGCTTCTCGCCGACGGCTTTGCGCTGGCCTTGGTCCTGCTGTTGTGCATCGCCTGGGCCTTTGCCTTCTTTGTTCCGTTCGCGGTCGCCCGTCCGGGCCCCCGTTTTTTTGGCGGGTTCGATTGTGCGACCCAGCGGTTGCAACTTAACGGGGGTACCTGGGCGTGCGCCGGACGTATCGCCACCGCGGCGGGAAGCCGCTGCACGTGCGTTCACCGCACCCTGTTGATCACCGATCACACGTATATTCCGTGTGGCGTTGGCACCACGACTCCGTACAGAATCGCCGGCATCGGGCACCGGCACACGTCCGGGATTTTTCTGCAACTGCTGTTCGCGCGCGGAAAAAGGACGCTCGCTGGGCGGAGGCGCATTGCGGGCGAAGACCCGACGGTCGAGCGCTTCACGCGATGGTCGCGCTTTGACGACAGTGCCTGCACCGATCACACTGCGCCTGCTCGGTGCAATCGGAGCGACGCGCGAGACCTCGCCGGTGGTGACCGCCTTGTGGTCGAGACGAATCGCAGCGTGCCGCACCGGTTGTGCATTCACGAACACGGACCTGGGGACCGCCGTAACCGCACCTGCAATCGTGCGGTTGGCATAACGCTCATGATCTACATTGATTTTGCCCCTGGAATAGTTGTCGTAGCCGTTGTTGATGGCCCTGTTATCGGCCGCCGTATTGTTCACGTTGACCCGTTTGAAATAGTCTCGGCTGGCATGATAGGACGGCACATACACCTCGCGCGGTCCGAGCGGGAACCAGCCGATCGGAGAACTATCGCCGCGTGAGATCGATATGCTCCAGCCGCTGCCGCCGACAAAGGCGACTAGCGCAGGTGCATAGACGGGGCGCACGTTGCGTGGTCCCGGAACCCAGCCCCAGCGATTGGAGACATTGACCCAACGACCGTAGTGCGAGGGCGCGAAGCCCCAGGGCGCGTTATCCACCCAGGTCCATCCCCATGGCTCCTGCCAGACCCAATGACCATCCCGGTAGGGCGCCCAATCGGCGTCGACCCTGCTGGGGAACCACACGTTGCCGTAGCTGCGTACAGGACGCCAGCTACCGTACTCATCCAGGTCCTGGTAGCCGATGACATCGTCGTCGATATAGCGCAGCGATGCGGAACGGTTCAGGCGTCGGTCACGATCGAGACAGTAGCGATCGAAATCGTCCTCGCGCGGCAGATCGTACAGCTCGTAATCACGCAGATCGGTGTCGTAGAAGCGCACCGTATCACCTGCACGTAACGGGAAACTGCTGTTCTCGCCGTTTGCCTCGCCGGCGCCTTCCCAGACCACAATGGTGGTTTCAGCGTTGCGCGGATCGACATCGATGCGATAGCGTCCGGCACGGTTGATGGTGAACGCCAGCGTAGGCGTATCCACTTCAATGGTTTGTCCGGGATAGATGCGCCGCACGTCCAAATTGAGCGTTCCCTGCGACAGTTGAAGCTGCGCGATTTGATCGGTCAGGTCCAGAATTTCGAGGCTCGTATCCGCATCGAGCCGGACGGAGGAACTGCCAACCTGAAACTCCGCACGGGCATCGCGATCCGTCCAGAGTCGATCGCCGCGGATCAGGGGACGATTGCGTACCACGCTGACCCACTCGTTCTCGCCGGCCGGCGAGTAGCTCACCTCGCCCTGGGTATCGTCCAGGCGAGCCACTCGCCCAGAAGGATCGGCATAGGCGACTCTCGCGATCGACGCGGTGCACAGTAACAACAGCAGAACACCTGTAAGGTTTGCGAGGGTAGGCAGGCGCGATGGATTCGACATGGTTTATTCCTTATAACTTATTGGTTTCCCGGAAAACTAACAACAAGATGCCGGCGCTGGGGACCGCTGCGCCGACTCAGGCCAGAATATTCCCCTTTCCTGCCGGGATGGTATTGCATGGCGGGAAAGTTACGCCGATTCCCAAGCCGGTTCTGTACGCCATCGTACATAGCACGATTAAGGTGCCATGAGTCAAAATACATCTGCGTGCTTGTCGGATGGAGCCGCGTAAGCGTGCCTGGGTCGGTTGGTTGTCAAAGCACTACCCTGGGCAACGAGCCAAAGCCGATTCGGCCGGGACGCATGGAGTCCGTCTATGGGCTGAATGGATGTGTCAGTATTGACTGAAGGTGCGATTCAGCCTGACACCGGCGACACCAAGCGGAAATATTGGAACCTATCTCAAAATAGTGGATCTGGCTGTTGGCGCCGATCTGAAATTGACCAAATAAAGGCCGTTACGCCGATTGAATTTTGACCAGGTATCCACCGTATCCTGCTTAATTTGTAAGCAGGAGCAACCCAGGCGGTGTTTTTCAACGAAGTTGTCGTGTCCATTGATCATGCGACCCTGAGATCTCGTCCCTTCTCCGCCTGATGTTCCTTCGGTGGATTCAGCCAGACCTCGGTCAGTCGTATCAGGACGTCGGCGTCCGCTTCAGCCGCCATGTCGGAAGTCCGGATAGATCAGCATGCTGCCGTCGACGGCGATGCTGGTGCCCGTAATATAGCTGGCCAGATCGCTGACGACGCAGTCGGCCCGCGCGCCATCCATCCCCGCATTGTTGACGAGAATGTCGATGCCGCCGCACACGCATGGATATCGGCGAAGAGCGCTTCGATCTGGTCCGGTTTGCTGATGTCGCCGCCAAACGCCTGCGCCTGCGCGCCACTGGCGCGCAGGGCCGCGGCCACGTTTTCACAGGCAGCGCTCTTATCGCGATCGTGCACGGCGATCTGCGCGCCGGCCTGTGCCAGCGCATGCGCCATGGCTTCGCCCAGGCCCGAACGGGAACCGGTAATCAACGCGCGGCGGCCGGTCAACTCGATTGAAAGCATGTCATCTCCTCCTTATCAGATAATGTCGATGGAAAAATCGCGACCTTCCCAATGGCCGGCTTCGGTCCAATAGAACGTGAACTGCAAGGTTTCACCCGGCTTCATCGAAGCGGTGGCCAGGCGGGTGACATGGCCCAGCGCCCAGTCTTCGGTGGCGCTGTCCTGCGCGTTGTGCCAGCCGTTGACGCCCCAGTGGATGAGCGCCGGAGCCTCGAGCAGGAAACGCAGTTCCTGTCCGGCGCGCAGCCGGTGGCGCGGATGGCGGACGCGCCACAACACGAATCCGGGCCGCGGGCGCCGGCCGCCATAGCGTTGCCAGGTTCTGGAGGGTGCATCGACCGGGCGGCCATGGGCGCTGCTGAGACACAGCTTGATGTATTCGGCGTGCGCCCACACCAGCGGCATGGCCGAGCCGCTGGGCCGGCCGGGCTCGAGACCGTATTGGGGAATCGGTGCACTGTCCCAGACCTGTTCCGGCAGCAATCCTCCGCTGCCTGTCATGGCGGCCATCGACGACAGATAGGGCATCACGTCCTCACCGGCCAGCAGGGCATAGTGGCCGCGCTCGCCGGTCAGCAGCGGCCAGCCGCGTCCGTGCCCGGTGCCATCGAAGGGACTGCCGTCGGTGTGTTCGCCGTAGCCGTCGTTGTTGTAACGGTGCCAGACCGGACCCTTGGGCGTTTCGGTCTTGAGCAGTAAGTCCATCGCCTTCACGCTGTCGACGATGCGCGGATCGTGGGCATCGCGCAGACCGTAGCGCACCAATTGCAGAAAACCGGTGGCGATCTGCTCGTCCGCTTCCAGATCGCAATCCTGCGCGCGATTCTTGATCAGCGGGACTTCATGTTTCGCGCCATGATGGATCAGGATATCTGCAGGCGCCGCACGCAGGTAATAACCGGATACGCCAAGGCGCTCGCAAAGCGGTGTGCCTTCGGCCCAGCACCAGGATTCGATATGTGCGTTCCAGTCGTCGGCCACCATCAGCGCGGCGTCGGCGGCGTATCCCTCGAGCATCGCAGCGCCTTCGACCAGGGCGCTGATGGTGACGGCAAGCGTGAACGCGTTGATCCCGGCGTCTTCCTCCCAGCGATCCTGGCCGGTCACCGGGCCTTCGCGCACGATGAAGCCCAGCGCACGCATCACCATGTCCTGCACCGGCAGGCCGCCGAGCCCATTTTTCTCCTGGAGCGCGGCGGCCAGCAGTACCGGGAACGCCGATTCGTCGAGCTGAACGCCTTGCCAGAACGGCGTTCCTCCCAGCCACTGGTTTTGCAGCCAGTGGCCGTCGCCCTGCTGGGTTGCGGCGAGATAGGCCAGCACATCGCGTGCTGCGTCCAGCGCACCCAGTGCAATCAGCGCGCCGGCAGATTCGACGAGATCGCGCGCCCACACCAGATGATAGCCGCCGCGGCTGTGGTTGGTCTCGCCCCAGGGCACGGCGAGGCTGGCCACCAGTGCACCGCGGTAGGTGCGATCTTCGTGACTCTTGAGCACGGCGGCGGAACGGGCCAGCAAGCGCGTTTGCGCGGTAGTCAGCGAGGCGGGCAGGTGTGCACGCCAGCTTTGCTGTTTTCGCCATTGCCGCCAACCATCGAGATAGGCATTCCAGGCGGTGTCAAAACCCGCCATCAGACTGCTGAGCGCAAGCGTTGCCGCGGCTTCCTTGCTGCTGGAAAAGCCGATTGCCAGGGTGCCACGCCGTCCCAATACCGCGGCTAACGCAACTTCGCCGGGTCCGGCGGAGGCGTATGACCAGGCCATGCGGCCATTCCGATTGAAATCCTGCCACAGGTCGCTGGTGCCGACTTCACCCACTGACTGCACCTTGCTGTGGAACCGGCCATGCGCATCGCGCGCGAGCAGCGCCAGACCGAAGGGTCCCTGCTCGGCCCAAAGGGTGGGATGGCCATGCCAGTCCTCGGCCCACGCGCGATTGTTGTCGCTGTCCTCGCCTAATCGCGGGGCGAGCAGGACATACGGCAGCAGCGCTTCGTCACCGCTGAGTTCGTAGTCGAGCAGCAGCACGTCGCGGCCGGGGTCGGTGCACACCCGCAGAACAAAGGTGAAGCGGGGATGGTGGTGGGTGAGGGTGGCGGCGGGGATGTCGTCCTCTGCCCATTCGACAAAGTAGCGACCGAGGCGGCGCAGTTCGCACCAGAAGCCGGCATCGTCGGCAATGATGAATCCGAGGTCACGAATCTGCGGTATGTCGATGCGCGGATAGTAGACTTCGCTGATCATCCCCTGCGCGAGGGTGAACCATACGCGACTGGTGCCCAGTGCCGTACCGACCACGTCCTTGCGCGCGCTGGCCCATACCGGCTCGCGTGCCGCGTTGGCGGGAGCCTGTCCCTGCGGAGTGACGAAGTCCATGACGCTTTACCTTAACTCTTATGAATGACTCGGGTCGTAGGCATCGTTCCAGGACAACAGGATCTTAAGCCCCCCTGGGCAATCAGTCTTGATGATGATTGGGTCAAATTGCCACGTGACTTTGATGAAGGCAACGGTGTAAAGACTGTCGAATCCGACTTACGGCCTCAAGGAGACCGGTGCGGGTTCTTCCGGGTCGTTGTTACAAGTTCTCTGACAAGTTCGGTCATGAAAGTTCAATGGCCGGTCAGGCAAGTTTTCAATACTTCAAGTCCACATTGACCCGGCCGCCCGGCTTCTCCAAAGCGACGGGTTCCGGTGCATCGATTCAGGCGGGGGAGTTGCCGCGGGCGGGGAAACAGGAAATCAGGTGCCCCCTACGCCAGTCCGCGACGCCGTCAGCAACACCCCCCGCGGCGCGGATCTCCGAAGCACCTGAAGCCCGCAGTCCCTGTGCAACGGCGTGCACGCCACCGAAGCACAGATTGCGCTCCGGCCAGCGCTTGACGTGGTCGCAGTGGACCTGCTGCTGTACCTGTCCGACCTCGTCGAAGCCGGCTTCGCTGTTGAGGATGCCGGTCTCGTAGTGGATGCGCGGGCGCCGGACCGCCTCGGACAGTGGCAAGCCGGCATCGACGATGGCACACACCACCTGCAGGATGGCCGAGCGTATGCGGTTGGAACCGCCGGAGCCGAGGGCGATACGGGTGCCGTCACCGGTTTGCGGCAGACTCGGCTCCTTCCCGATAAATCCGAACTTTGCTCTGTGGCCGGGAATTGCGTGCCCCAGTGTTTGCGCCCCCGCAAGCTCGCCTACCGATGGCAAAACTACGGATGAGTACACAAGGCGGGCCAGCCATCCTGCACACACGGCTCGCAATGTGGTCGCCGTGGCCAAGCGGTGCCGGGTCTCGTACTCGATGCACTGCCGCTGCGCGGCGCGCGGGTACTGCCTACGGCCAGTTACTTGGTGATGGGCTGGTTGATAGTGCTGGCAATCGATCCATTGCTCGTGGCGCTGCCACGCGCGGGCTTCATCGGGCTGTTGTCCGGCGGCATACTGTATTCATCGGGCGTCGTGTTTTATGCTCTGGATCGCCATTATCCCTGGAAGCACGGGGCGTGGCATCTGTTCGTGCTGGCTGGCAGCATCAGCCACTATGTGGCGATTCTTGTCTATGTCTGACTGCCAATAACGATGCCGGCATGGACGCCGTGCCGGAAGAGATACCGCGTGACGTTTTCTGACGCAGGGTCTATCCTTTAGCTCGCGTGTCTTGAGGGGATGGCAGAGGCAAAGTGCAATCTGATGTGCGACAACAGCGACTGCGCCGGCACTGGCGTGCGACGCGGTAGAGTGTAATGGAATACAAGGACTATTACCAGATCATGGGTGTCGCGCGCGACGCCACCCAGGACGAGATCAAGCGTACTTACCGCAAGCTCGCCCGCAAGTATCACCCGGACGTGAGCAAGGAGCCCAACGCCGAAGCGCGCTTCAAGGAGGTCGGCGAGGCCAACGAGGTGCTCAAGGACCCCGAGAAGCGCGCGGCCTACGATCAGTTGGGCGAGCAATGGAAAGCCGGGCAGGACTTCCGTCCGCCGCCGGACTGGGACGCTGGCTTCGAGTTCCGCGGTGGCGGATACACGGCAGGCGACGCCGGCGTTCACAGCGATTTCTTCGAGGAGCTGTTCGGCCGCGGCTTTGCGGGCCGGAGTGCCGCGCAGGGTCGGCGGGCCTTCCGAATGCGCGGCGAAGACCATCACGCCAAGGTGCTGATTGACCTCGACGACAGCTTTGGCGGGGCGACACGCTCCATCTCGCTGCGCGTGCCCGAGCTGACCGACGACGGGCATGTCACCACCCGCGAGCGTACGCTGAGCGTGCGCATCCCCCGGGGTATCCGTTCCGGCCAGCAGATCCGTCTGGCGGGCCAGGGGGCTCCGGGGTTCGGGGGCGCCGAGCCGGGCGATCTTTACCTGGAGGTGGAGTTCCGCGACCACCCGCTGTATCGCGTCGATGGCGGGGACATCTACCTGGACTTGCCGGTGGCCCCCTGGGAAGCGGCGCTCGGTGCGACCGTCAAGGTGCCGACCCCGGCCGGGAGCATCGACCTGAAGATCCCGGCCGATTCCAGGCAGGGGCGCAAGCTGCGTCTCAAGGGCCGGGGCCTGGCGGGCAAGCAGCCCGGCGACCTGTATGTGGTGCTGCAAGTGGCCTTGCCGCCGGCCGACAGCGATGCCGCCAGAACCCTTTACAAACAAATGCAGGAGCAACTCGGGTTCAACCCGCGCGCAACAATGGGGGTAGCCTGATCCCATGGACGAAAAAGACCCGCCGACGCCGTCCGTGGAGCTGATCGACGAACAAACGACGTTTACCCTGGCCGAGCTGTGCCGCTGCTGTGCCGTCGAAGCCGAACTCATCGAGGCGCTGGTGGAGCACGGCATCCTGGAACCCGCCGGCAGACACGGCACTCATTGGTGCTTCCCCGCCAGCAGCCTGCGGCGCACCCGCATCACGCTGCATCTGCAGCGCGACCTCGGCGTCAACCTTGCCGGCGCCGCGCTCGCACTCGATCTGCTCGAACGCATCGACGAACTCGACGCCCGCTTGCGCGCCATGGTTCGCTAACCCATCATCCGGGTGTAGTTCGCTTTGTCGGCTGCGTAGCAGCCGCAGGAAGCGGCCTCCAGACCACCGCGGTCGAGCACCCTGACGTTGCCGCGGCTATAGTGAATCAGTTTGCGATTTTGCAGCGAAGTGGCCGCTTTGGTAACACCGACGCGGCGCACGCCCAGCATGTACGCCAGGAATTCGTGGGTGACGTGAAACGCGTCCGAGTGTGCCCGGTCCAGCGTCATCAGGAGCCAACGGGCGAGGCGCGCCTCCACCACGTGGAAGTGGGTGCAGGCGGCGGTTTGCGCGATTTGGCTCATCATCACATAGAGGTAACGCTTCAGCGCCCGTTGCAGCGCAAGACTCTGGTCGAGTTCGCGGCGAAACGGCGCAGCCTTCATGCGCAGCGCCGGACCTGCTCCCTGCACCACGGCGCGCAGCGGCGACACATCCACCCCGAGTATGAGGGAGACCCCAAGCATGCCTTCATCGCCGACCAACCCTACCTCCAGGCTGGCGCGGCTATCGATCGGCGTGACCAGGGAAATGAAACTTTCCGTGGGGAAGTAAACGTGACGGATGCGCTCGCCGGGTTCGGCCAGGATTTCGGCAAACGCCAGCCGGACGGGTTCGCAGCCGGCCAGAAAACGCTGAAGGTCTTTGCGCGGCAAGGCCGCAAGCAGACGATTGGCGGCAGGGGCGGGCTTGATGGATGGCGGCATGCGGACTGTCCTGGTGTCGGTAAAGCCCGGGAAACCAACCATGGCGGGCTTGGGAGTGCAAGCCCGATTCCGGCTACGGACCGAGGGCCAATGGCTGCCCGAGGATGAGCGTCCTTATTGTGCACCGAAACCAGCCGACTGTCTGGACGCCAGCGCACACAAGACGCCTGCCGGGCGGTGCGCCAGGGTCCCCGCGCGAATCGAGAGGCATCGCACCCGGGCAACGGGACTACGGAATGCTCGCTTCCGGCAGCAGGCGGTCGAACTCCGTCTTGACCACCGCATAGCACTCGCAGGCCCGCGCCTCCAGCCCCGCGCGGTCGAGCACCCTGATGCGGCCACGGCGATACGTGATCAAGCCGGCCTTCTGCAGGTTGCCGGCCGCCTCGGTGACGCCCTCGCGGCGCACGCCGAGCATATTGGCGATCAACTCCTGGGTCATGACCAGTTCGTCGGAGGGCAAGCGGTCGAGGCTCAGCAGCAGCCAGCGGCAGAGTTGCTGGTCGAGCGAATGATGCCGGTTGCACACCGCCGTCTGCGCCATCTGCGTCAGCAAGGCCTGGGTGTAGCGCAATAACAGATGCTGCAGCTCGCCGGAGCGGTTGAACTCCTGCTTCAGCAGCTGCCCCTTCAGCCGGTAGGCGTGGCCGGCGCTCTGCACGACGGCCCGGTTGGGCATGCTCTCGCCGCCCATGAACAGGGCCACACCGATGATGCCCTCGTTGCCGACCACGGCGATTTCCGCCGATGCCCCGTCGAGCATGACGTAGAGCAGGGACACGATGGAGGTGGTGGGAAAATAGACGTGACGCAACTCGCTGCCGGACTCGTAAAGCACGTCGCCGAGCGGCATCGGGACCCGTTCCAGATGCGGGATCAGGCGCGCGCGGTCCTCCGCGGGCAGGGCGGCGAGCAGGTGGTTCTGGCGGGGCGCGTGCGGGGCGTCGTGCATGCGTGAATACCGTACGGTCGGCCGCGACCGTATCGCCTCACCGGCGCGGCGGACCCTGATGATTGGGGATTTACAAGTATGGACCATTTGCTTCGCATAGGTACGACAGCGCACACACGCGGCCCCAGCGTCGACGAGCCGCCGCAGCTCATTGTCCCGCCCCTGACGACACGGGTCAGCGACCGATACGTACGCTGCTCAGCGATCCCAGTACGCCGAAGACCTGCAGCAACCAAAGCACGACAGCAATGATGACGACGACATTCAGGATGTTCTTGATCTTGCGATCCATGGGTATGTAGGTATTGACGAGCCAAAGCAGCACGCCAACCACGATCAACGCGATGACCAGGTTAATTAAGGGCACGGGGATTCTCCTGTCGGTTCATTAGATTTCGAGGGGCAGCGACTGAATGGTCTCGATGTGGCTCGATCGTCCATAATTGCTGCCCTGTTCCTGACCTGTGCGGTCGAGGGCGTCGGACAGATCAGGACGAACGCCCATCGCGTCCGTCCCGTGCTGCGTTACCGGTTGATACGGGAAATCTTGGTTCCCTCAATGCTGACGCCCGCCATCAATCCCTGCTGGCTGAAAATGAACGCATAGGCATCATCTTTGAGCGAGGATGTCGACAGATTCTTTGCGACCCCTTCGTCGACCACCACAACGGTTGGGCCCACGCCAATTTCCCAGCCCTTCGACTTTTCGAGATAGCTGACGGCGTCATCGGTCATCAGAAACACGGCGTACCCGTAGGACTGTGCCCCTATTTGCAGGCCCCAGGATCCGGTGACGGTATTGTAATAATCGACGACTTGCGAGCCCTTGATCAACTCGCCTTCGCCGTAGCTGCCGCCGAACACCAGACCTGCCTTGACGATATTCGGGAAAACCAGCACCGCCTTGGCAGTGCGCGAAAGGGTCTCGGCAAGCGGCTCGGCCTTGTAAAGCGTCTGCAAGGCCTGCTGGGAATCCGTATCCAGATCCTGCGCAGTTGCCGCGCCGGCCTGATTCATTACGCCCATCGAGACGGTGGCTGCCGTCGAGAGTACAAGTGCGCGAATACGATTTTGCATGCTGTTCATGTCAACTGTCCTTGCTGGTTGGGGAATTGTTCGGAAGCGAATGTAACGCGTAAGGTTAGTCGGCCGTCCAGGATCAGTCTGTACGGTGTCGCACATAGCCTCACAGGTGCCGATGCGCATCAGGAACAGCGCGTCGCGGCTACGGCCCTTGTGAGGCGTGGATGTCCCCTCGTCCGCGGGGACAAAGACCGTGCCATGTGTGCGCTGGCGTACGGACGACGGTACTCATCCGAAGGAGACTTGCGACTCTGAGATAGCAGCGACTTCGGAGAGGGAGACTGGTTTGCGTACGGTCTGACCAGGAACAGCGGCCTCGAAGACGCAACCGGCAAGACCGTCGTCAGCCTGGCGCCGGCGCAGCAAGGGACAGGGCAGGTCCACCGCAGGCATCTTTGCGGGCGCGGCGCCGCCACAACTCACGGTCAGGAGGTATGAAATGACACTGGGAACAATTCTGCTCGTCGTTCTGATTCTGATGCTGGTGGGCCTGATTCCGACCTGGCCATACAGCCGGGGATGGGGATATGGTCCCAGCGGCGCGCTCGGGCTGGTGTTGGTAATCGTGCTGGTTCTGGTGCTGCTGGGCAAACTATAGCGCGTTCGGGCGGCGTCGTCTGCGGCACAAGAACCCGATCAGTCGACGGAGCCTCTCTATTATTGTCTCCGGCCGGTCATGGGGTTCCATGCTACAATCAGGCGCGCCCCGCCGCCGAATACCTGCTGTATCGGTCGGCAGATGGCCGAACACTTCCGTCTATTCACGGACCCACTTCCTCTGGCGGCCTTTAGTGCGCTCGAAACCCCGTCAGGACATCATTCTCACGGACCCGTCGGCCAGGTGTCGCGGTCGCCGGTCTGAAGCCACCCCATCCGTAGTCAGGAGCAATAGATCATGGCGAAAGAACATAGAAGCAGCAGGGAAGACAAGAAGAAACCGGCGAAGACACCGAAAGAAAAGAAGGCCGCGAAGAAGTCCAAAAAGGAATCGAAGGATTTCCTCGTCAATGACAGGACCCGGTAAACGGGACCCGCCGGGTTACCGAGGATGATCGGGACCATCGGTCCTGAACCGGCAGTGGTTGCGCGATCCGGATACGCGTTATTGGCGCCTCGACGTCGTTATGACGCGGACGTTGCATTGGTGTTTCCATGCGGCTGAGCGGCAAGAACCCGAATCTGCCGCCGCGCGGCCAAGCGGCCGGATTACCCGCGGTGGCGGGCACGGTGTTCCTGCTGATGGCATCCGGGCAAACGCATTCCCGCGCGGCTCGCCGGTGACGCAGCCAGGCACGGCATGAGGTGCAGGCAGGCACGGTCCATATGGCCGGCGCGGTCCCGGACACCGCGGATTGCAGCGAGGAGAAGTTCATAGCCATCAAAGAGTTTGGCTTTTCTGCGCGCCCAGGGGAGTCGTTGCGCAACGACCGGGATACTGAGTTGCTGCGCTCCGAGCTGTTCAGTATCGAGCAGCTCAAGCGTCATGCCGTAACGTTGGCCGGCCAGCACAAGATCGATCCGCGTCAGGGGCCGGACCGGTTACTGCCACGGCTCGCGGACAATGAGCGCGTTCTGCTGGCGGCGTATGACGTTGTCACGGCCGCTGCCACGTCGGGACAACGGATCGCGCCGGCGGAGGCCTGGTTGCTGGACAATTTCTATCTCATCGAACAGCAGATCGGTCTGGCGCGCCGGCATCTGCCGCGTGGCTACAGCCGGCAGTTGCCGCGACTGGCTGATGGCCTGTCGGCCGGTTTCCCGCGTATCTATGACCTGGCGCTGGAGTTGATCTCGCACATGGACGGTCGTGTCGACAGCGACAATGCCACCGAGTTCGTGGCTGCCTACCAGACCGCCGAGCCGCTGAAGCTGGGCGAATTGTGGGCGTTCCCGATCATGCTGCAGTTGGCGTTGCTGGAAAACCTGCGCCGCGTCGGGTTGCGCATCGCCCGCCGGCGCGAGGAGCGCGACGCCGCCATCGCTTGGGCGGACCGCATGCTTGCGACGGCCGAAAGGGAACCGAAACAGATTATCCAGGTGCTGGCCGAGTTTGCCAATGCCGATGTGCCGCTGACCGCGCCGTTCGTGGAGGAGTTTTACGCCAGACTCCAGGCTCAGGGGCCCGCCATGGCCTTCGTTCAAACCTGGGTCGAGCAAGAACTGCTCGAACAAGGGGTGACTGCGACGCAGTTGTCGGCGGCGGCCGGCCGCACGGCCGCGACCAACCAGATATCCATCGCCAACAGTATCGGCAGTCTGCGGTTCATCGGCGCAATGGACTGGAGGAATTACGTAGAGGCGCTCAGTGTCGTCGAGCAGACATTGCGTGAAGACCCGGCGGGGATGCACGCCGGCCAGGATTTCGCCACCCGCGACCGCTACCGGCATGTCATCGAAGACGTTGCGCGGGGCAGTTCACGCAGCGAGCCGGCCGTGGCACGCGAAGCCATCGTTCTGGCGCAGGCTGCCGCGGAACGACTGAGTGCCGACGTCCGCCGGGCGCACGTCGGCTTCTACCTGATCGATCACGGACGTCAGCATCTGGAGCGTGTGGTCGGTTGCCGTGTGCCGTGGACAGTGCGGGTTGCCCGGGCGAGCCGACGTTTCCGCCTGTTCCTGTACATCGGTCCCATCCTGCTGCTCAGCGTACTTGCGACAGCGGTTGTGCTCGCCTCGTTCGACGGTTTCGGGCCGGCGGACTGGCGTTACTGGTTGTTTATGATCACCGGCCTTATCGGCGTCTCGGCGCTGGCGGTCCCGCTGGTGAACCAGTTCGTCACGCTCGTCCTGCCGCCGCGTGCGTTGCCGCGCCTGGATTTTATGAAAGGAATTCCGTCCGTTTACCGCACGATGGTGGTTGTCCCCACCCTGCTGAGCGGGCCGCAGGAAATCGATGATCTTATCGAAGCCCTGGAGATTCGCTATCTCGGCAACCGCGATCCCAATCTGTTGTTTGCCTTGCTCACGGATTTCCGTGACGCGCCCGAGCGGAGTCTGCCGGAAGACGACGCCTTGGTCGCGCGTGCGCGCGCCGCTGTCGAGGCGCTCAACGAGACCCACCGCGAGGACCGTCCCTGCATCTTTTATCTGTTGCACCGTCCCCGGGTGTGGAATCCGTACGAACGGGTGTGGATGGGCTATGAGCGCAAGCGCGGCAAGCTGGAGCAATTCAACGCCTTGCTGCGGGGCGGGGAGCAAACCGTATTCTCGGATATTGTCGGTGATGTGTCCGTCCTTGCTTCGATCAAGTACGTCATCACCCTGGATACCGACACGCAACTGCCGCGCGACGCGGCCCGTACACTGGTCGGTAACATCGCTCATCCTCTCAATCGGCCGGTGTACGATGCCGGCAAGGGACGCATTGTCGATGGCTATGCGATCCTGCAACCACGCGCTTCGATCAGCCTGACCAGCGCGGGTCAGTCACGCTTCACGAAACTGTTCGCGGGCGAGTCCGGGCTCGATCCCTACTCGCGCCAGGTCTCGGATGTCTACCAGGATGTTTTCGGGGAAGGCTCGTTCATCGGCAAGGGCATCTACGACGTGGACGCGTTTCGACAGGCAGTCGATGGGCGCTTTCCCGAGAATCTCATTCTCAGTCACGACCTGCTGGAAGGCGGTTACGCGCGCTCGGCGCTGGTGAGCGATGTCGAACTCATTGAAGATCACCCGGCCGGTTACGCCATGGAGTCCAGCCGGCGACACCGGTGGATACGCGGTGACTGGCAGCTTGCCGGCTGGTTGCTCCCGCACGTGCCCGGGCCGCCAGGGTCGCAGGGATCGAACGCGACGCGGCAGCCGAATCCGCTCTCCGCCTTGTCGGTGTGGAAACTGTTCGACAACCTTCGGCGCAGTCTGGTGCCGCCGTCGCTGCTGGCCCTGCTGGCAGGCGGCTGGCTTCTTGGGCCCGGACCGGCGTGGTTCTGGACCCGGCTGGTCGCCGGCGTGGTGTTCTTCCCCCCCTTGCTGGGAGCGGCGATCGATGTCATTCGCAAACCGAAGGAACGTGACTGGCAGGCGCACCTGGTTCTGACCGGAAAGTCCGCGGGCCGCCCGGTCATGCTCGCGTTGCTGGTGCTGGTCTTTTTGCCGTACGACACACTGACTTGCCTGGACGCTATTCTGCGTTCGGGCGTGCGGATGCTGTTCACCCGCCGCGGGTTGATGCTCTGGCAACTGCGATCCTATGCCGCTCGCAATGCGTGCCGCACACCGGCGGATTTTCTCCTGGAGCTGTGGTGCGCGCCGGCCGTGGCGGTGGTGCTGGCCTTTGCGCTGTGGCAAGCCCGCCCGGCGGAGTGGGCGTTCTGGGCTCCGGTGTTGTTGCTCTGGCTGACGTCGCCCGTCACCGGCTGGTGGATCAGCAGGCCGCTGGTCTCTCCGGCACCGCACCTGACCGTCGAGCAACGGGCGTTCCTGCGGGCGTCGGCCCGGCGAACCTGGCGCTTTTTCGCCGCGTTCGTCGGCCCGCAGGATAACTGGCTGCCGCCCGATAACTTCCAGGAATATCCGGCGCCGGCGATCGCCTCGCGCACCTCTCCCACCAATATCGGCATGGCACTGCTGGCGAATCTGGCGGCGTACGACTTCGGCTATCTGTGCGCCGGAGAATTTCTGTGGCGCACCGGGAACACACTGGCCGCGATGGAGAAGCTGGAGCGCTATCGCGGCCATTTTTACAACTGGTACGACACGCACACGCTGAAGCCGCTTCGCCCGCAATACGTTTCGTCAGTGGACAGCGGCAATCTGGTGGGCAGCCTGCTCACCCTGCAAGCGGGTCTGACCGAACTCAAAAATCAGCCGGTGCTGTCTGCTGATGCCTTTCAGGGATTACAGGACACCGTGCAGGTCCTGGCCGAGCACCTGCCCTCGTCATTGGTTCCGGATCTCGCGAAGAAGATACGGCTTCTGGAGAACATACTGCGTGCACTCACCCTGGATGGGCCGCCACGAACACTGGCTGCCGCCGAGACCATTCTGGACGCGATTCACGCTATTGGAGGGGAGCTGGTTGCCTGGCTGCCGGCAGACATCGATATCGATGGCGAACTCTACAACTGGGCGCAGGCATTCGACCGGCAAGCCCGCGCACTGCGAGAGGATCTTGGATTGCTGGTGCCGGCGCCGCGGCGGTTCAGCACCATCCCGACGCTGGTGGAATTGGCCAGAGACGGCGCGTTTGACGCTGACCTGCGGTCGTCAGGCGAAGCAGACGTGGTGGCAGTGCCCCGTTACAAGGGCGCGGTGGAGCGGCTCAGGGTCATCGACGATCTGGTGGATCGCTGCCGCCAACTGGCGGCGATGGATTTTGAATTTCTCTACGATACATCGCGCGGCCTGCTGGCCATCGGTTACGACGTGGGCGAACGGCGCCGCGATCCGTCCTGCTACGACCTGCTGGCATCCGAGGCGCGTCTGGCCAGCTTCCTGCTGATTGCGCAGGGACAGGTGCCGCAGAAGCATTGGTTTGCGCTGGGCCGCCTGCTGACCAGTCATGGCGGCGACATGAGCCTGATTTCGTGGAGCGGCTCGATGTTCGAGTACCTCATGCCGCAGCTGATGATGCCGAGCTACGAGAATACCCTGCTGGATCAGACCTGCAAGGCGGCGGTCTCCCGCCAGATCGAATACGGCCGGCAACGCGCGGTGCCCTGGGGTATTTCCGAATCCTGCTATAACGCCACCGATATGCACCAGGTCTATCAATACCGTGCCTTCGGCGTGCCCGGCCTGGGTTTCAAGCGCGGGCTGGGAGAGGACCTGGTCGTCGCGCCATACGCCAGCGCACTGGCGCTGACGGTGATGCCGCTGGAAGCCTGCCGCAACCTGCAGACGCTTGCCGGCAACGGGTTCCTGGGCGCCTATGGATTCTACGAAGCCATCGATTACACCCCATCGCGTGTGCCGCGCGGCAAGGATTATGCCGTCGTGCGTACCTTCATGGCGCACCACCAGGGGATGAGTTTGCTGGCCTTTGCGCACGTCCTGCTCAACCGGCCGATGCAGCGACGCTTCATGTCTGACCCCAGCGCCCGGGCGACGCAATTGCTGCTGCAGGAGCGGGTGCCGACACAGGGCGCCACGTTGCACCCGCACGCGGCTGAAGTGGGCGCCGCCGCGCGTCCGCCCGCGGCTGAGGCGGGCGCGATCATGCGCGTGTTTACCAACCCGAACACGCGGACGCCTGAAGTGCACCTGTTGTCCAACGGCAGGTACCACGTCATGGCGACCCAGGCCGGTGGCGGGTACAGCCGCTGGCGCGACCTGGCCGTCACCCGTTGGCGCGAGGACGCCACCTGCGATTGCTGGGGCACCTTCATTTATCTGCGCGACTGCGATACGCGGCGCTACTGGTCAGCCGCGCATCAACCGACGCTGCGCGGCGCCGATCACTACGAGGCGATCTTTGTGCAGGCGCGCGCGGAATACCGGCGGCGCGATCAAGGGATTGAAACACACACCGAGATCAGCGTTTCACCCGAAGACGACGTTGAGATCCGCCGCATAACGCTCACCAACCTGTCGTCGCGTACACGTCGTATCGAAGTGACGAGTTACGCGGAGGTCGTGCTGGCGCCGCTGAATGCCGACCTGGCCCACCGGGCTTTCAGCAACCTGTTCGTGCAAACCGAAATTCTGCCTGAGCGGCAGGCGATTCTCTGTACCCGGCGCCGCCGCATGCCGGGCGAACAGGTGCCCTGGATGTTTCACCTGTTGGCGGCGCCGGGTGCGGTTGCCGACCCGCCGTCTTACGAGACCGACCGTGCCGGATTCATCGGACGCGGGCGAACGGCAGCCAACCCGGCGGCACTGGATAGCGGCGGCGGCTCGTCGACGTTGTCGAACACGGACGGCCCGGTGCTCGATCCCATCGTGGCGATCCGCCGCACCATCACTTTGCTCCCGGACCAATCGGCGACCGCGCAGATCATCTCCGGTGTCGCGGACACCCGGCTGGCGGCACTCGCGGTACTTGAGAAGTATTGTGACCGTCACTTCGTTGAACGCGCCTTTGAAATGGCATGGTTCCAGAGTCAGGAAGTGCTGCGCCACCTCAACGCAAGCGAAGCCGACGCACAGGTCTATGGCCGCCTGGCCGCCTCGGTCATCTACGGCAACGCCCTGCGTCGCGCTCCACCGAGTGTTATTGCGCGCAACCAGCGTGGTCAGTCCGGGCTTTGGAGTTTTGCCGTATCGGGCGATCTGCCGATCGTCCTGGTACGCATCGGCGACCTGAACCGCATCGAGCTGGTAAAGCAGGTGCTGCAGGCCCATGCCTATTGGCGTATGAAGGGCTTGACGGCGGACCTGGTGATCTTGAATGACGATTTTTCCGGTTACCGGGGCGTTCTGCACGATCAGATCATGGGCCTGATCAATGCGGGTCCCGAAGCGCAGATCGTCGACAAACCGGGCGGCGTATTCCTGCGGCGCGCCGAAGAACTTACCGAGGAGGACCGCGTCCTGTTCCAGACCGTGGCGCGGGTCGTGCTGACCGATACCGCCGAGACGCTGGTCGAACAGGTGGAGCGCCGCGTGTCGGCGGAGCGCTTGCCGGGCCGTCTCGAGCCAGTGCTGCAACCCGCCGTGGAACCGGCCCAGCCGCTCGCGGTGCGCGACCGTATCTTCTGCAACGGCCTTGGCGGCTTCACGCCCGACGGGCGCGAATACGTCGTTACCCTCGAGCCCGGTCAGAGCACGCCGGCGCCCTGGGCCAACGTCATCGCCAGTCCGCACATCGGCACGGTCGTCAGCGAGAGCGGCAGCGCCTACACCTGGGTGGAAAACGCCCACGAATTCCGGCTGACCCCCTGGCATAACGACCCCCTTGGCGACACCAGCGGCGAGGCGCTGTACATCCGCGACGAGGAAACGGGCGCGTACTGGTCGCCGACGCCGCTGCCCGCCTGTGGTCAGTCGGGGTACGTGTGCCGGCACGGGTTCGGGTACAGCGTGTTCGAGCATTACGAAGCCGGCATCTCCTCGGAACTGTTCACCTACGTTGCGATGGACGCACCGGTAAAGTTCGTGGTGCTGAAACTGCGCAACCATGCCAGGCGTCCGCGTCGCCTGTCGCTGACAGGGTATTGGGAGCTGGTGCTCGGTGAGTGGCGGCACGCCAATCTGATGCACATTATCACCGAAACCGATCCGCACAGCGGCGCGCTGTTCGCGCGCAATGCTTACGGCCGCGAATGCGCCAATCGGGTCGTCTTTGCGCAGGTCAGCGAGCCGGAGCGTACGGTGACCGGAAATCGTACCGAGTTCATTGGCCGCAATGGCTCGCTGGCCAGCCCGGCGGCCATGCGCCGCGAGCGTCTGTCGGGCAGGACGGGTGCGGGCCTGGATCCGTGCGCCGCGATCCAGACCTGGATCGAACTGGCCGACGGGCAGGAGCGCGAGATTGTGTTCGTGCTTGGCGCAGCCCGCAACAGCGACGAAGCGCGGCATTTCATGCAGCGCTTCGGCGGACCGGCCCGCGCACGACAGGCGCTGGAAGCGGTGTGGGAACACTGGAACCGCACGTTGGGTGCGGTGTACGTGGAGACGCCGGATCGGGCATTGGACGTGTTGGCCAATGGCTGGCTGGTGTACCAGACACTGTCCTGCAGGTTGTGGGGCCGCAGCGGGTACTATCAATCAGGCGGTGCCTATGGTTTCCGCGATCAGTTGCAGGACACGATGGCATTGATCCATGCGGCACCCTCGCTGGCCCGCGAGCAGTTGCTGCGTTGCTCGGCGCGTCAGTTCCTCCAGGGTGACGTGCAACACTGGTGGCATCCGCCCAACGGACAAGGCGTTCGCACCCATTTCTCCGATGACTATCTGTGGCTGCCGTATGCAGCCTGTCGTTATGTGCTGGCGACGGGCGATACGGGCGTGCTCGACGAGTCAGTGCATTTTCTGGAGGGTCGCAAGCTGAATCCCGAGGAGGAGGCTTACTACGACCAGCCGCAGTGTTCGGCGGAAGCGGCGAGCCTCTATGAACACTGCGTGCGTTCAATTCGGCATGGACTGCGCTTTGGCGAACATCAATTACCGCTGATGGGTTGCGGCGACTGGAACGACGGCATGAATCTCGTCGGTCGCGACGGCAAGGGCGAGAGCGTCTGGCTGGCGTGGTTCCTGTACGAGAACCTGCGACTGTTCGCCGGTCTGGCGCATGGCCGGGGCGACGACGCCTTCGCCGAACTTTGTACCGGGCAGGCGGCGGTGCTGCGCAGCAACATCGAGGCCCAGGCCTGGGACGGCGACTGGTATCGCCGGGCCTGGTTCGATGATGGTACGCCCCTGGGTTCCTCGGACAATGACGAGTGCCGGATCGATTCGATCAGCCAGAGCTGGGCGGTCATTTCGGGCGGCGGCGATCCCGTGCGGGCCCGCCGGGCGATGGCGGCGGTGGACGAACGCCTGGTGCGGCGCGATGCGCGGTTGATCCAACTGCTCGAACCGCCGTTCGATCGATCGGATCTTGAGCCCGGCTATATCAAGGGTTACGTACCCGGTGTCCGCGAGAACGGCGGCCAGTATACCCATGCCGCGATCTGGACCACGATGGCGTTTGCCATGCTGGGCGACGGCGACCGGGCATGGGAACTGTTCGCCATGCTCAACCCCGTCAATCACGGCAGCCGGCCGGAGGCGATCGCGCGCTACAAGGTCGAGCCCTACGTCATGTGTGCGGACATTTACGCTGCGCCGCCACACAGGGGTCGGGGCGGCTGGACCTGGTACACCGGCGCGGCGGGATGGATGTACCGGCTGACCCTGGAAACGCTGCTGGGCCTGCAACTGGAAGTGGATCATCTGCGCATCGCACCCTGTATTCCGGCGCATTGGGAAGCGTACAGGATTCACTACCGCTATCGCGAGACGGTGTACCACATCAGGGTCAGGCGCATTGCTGAAAAGACGGAGTCCATGCGCAGCGTGACGGTGGACGGTGCCCTGGTACAAGGGTTCGGCGTGGATGGGGCAGGGCAGCCGTACGGCACGATCCCGCTTGTGGACGATCGCCGGGAGCACGTCGTCGAGGTGAACTGGAGCTGACCGTATTCCGATTGGAAACAGGCGTGCCGCGTTCGGGTAATCCCGCCTCATCAGTGCAGTTGATTTGCTTTATGGCTGCAAAGAGCGGACACTGCACTTAAGCAGTTTATCCGCAAGTGCGCAGGCCGCTCTGCCGCACAACATTGAACGAACAGTCTTTGTTGCCCGTCATAACTCCTTCCACAGCGGCGCTGATCTGCCCGCGGCCGTTGTGCGGCTACTTCCCGGAACCGGGTAACCGGCACACCGCCCCGCACTTCGTCAACTCAGGACAAACTCATGACCGACCTGACAAGCACTGCCCAGTATTCCGAAGCGTCCAGTCAGTATGCCGACATGCGCCGCGCGGAACTGACCGACCAGCACTGGAACCGGAACAAATCCGCGGGTTTGGCAAGCAGCGAAGGACTCAGCCTGAACGACGAGCAGTGGGCCGTCATTGTTTACCTCCGCAGGTATTATCTGCAACATGGATTGCCGAGGTTTGCGAGGACAACGGCCGGACTCCTCAATCGGCGATTCTCCGTCCAGGGCGGAAACAAGTACCTGTACCGCCTGTTTGCCGGTGGCCCGGTTACTCAAGGCAGCCGCCTCGCCAACCTGCCCACGCCCGCAAACGCCACCGACGTTTCGTTTGGCACCCGCTTTTGAAAAGCGCTGACCAGGGGATAGCGGAACGGCAAGCCGAATCGCGCCGGATGGAAACCGACCGTCAAGCCATCGAGCGGGGCGAAGACGACGGAATGACCGTACTTCAAGGCGCGGTCTCAAGCGCGCACGACAAAAGGCTTCTCGATGGCATCACGGAACGGTAACGGCGGCCGCGACAGTCCCTGGGGTAGCGCGGCCAATACCGGCCCTCCCGATCTGGAGGCCCTGGTCGGCCGGGGCCGGGTTCGGCTCAGGCGACTCCTGCCCGGTGGCGGCCAGCGTGGCGTCGTCGTCCTTGCCTTGCTCGCGGTCGTCGCGCTGGGCGCCTGGACGGCTTACTACACGGTGCCCAGCGACTCTGTCGCTGTCATTCAACGTTTCGGCAAATATCTCAAGGACGTTCCCCCGGGGCTGCATTTCAAGCTGCCCCTGGGCGTCGACCGGGCGACAATCGTTCCGGTCAAGCGGCAATTGAAGCAGGAATTCGGGTTTGCTACGCCGGGCGCCACGGATCCCTACCAGAGTCCGCACGAAGGCCGGCGTGAAACGGAGATGGTGACCGGTGACCTCAACGCCGCATTGGTGGAGTGGGTGGTGCAATACCGTATATCCGATCCGGTCAAATTCCTGTTCGAAGTCCGCGAACCGAGTGAAACGCTTCGCTACGTGTCCGAATCCGTCATGCGGGAAGTCGTCGGCGATCGCACCGTCGACGAAGTGATTACCATCGGCCGCCAGGAAATCGAAACGGAAGCGCTGGAGAAGATGCAACTGCTCTCGACCAAATACGCCATGGGGATCAGCATCGACCAGGTACAACTGAAAAATATCAATCCGCCCGAACCCGTGCAGGCATCGTTCAACGAGGTCAATCAGGCACAGCAGGAAAAAGAAAAGCTGATCAACGAAGCGCGCCGCGACTACAACAAGGTGATCCCGCTGGCCGAAGGCGAGAAGGACCAGCGGATCCGCGAGGCCGACGGCTACCGGCTCAAGCGCATCAATGAAGCCGAAGGCGACGTCGCCCGGTTCAGCGCGCTGCTGGCGGAATACCACAAGGCACCCGAAGTGACCCGCCGCCGCATCTATATCGAGACACTGCAGGACGTCATGCCGGGCCTACGCGCCAAGATCATTGTCGATGACCAGGCGCGCAGCATCCTGCCGCTGCTGAATCTCGATACGCGAAAGGAAACTCAGCCATGACGATCGGGCAAGCCGCTGTCCTGGCGGCTGTGGGCATCGTGACGTATGTTCTGATGAGTTCGGTCTATACGGTGAGCGAAGTCGAGCAGATGGTCATCACCCAGTTCGGCAAGCCCGTCGGGGTTCCGGTGACCACCGCCGGTCTCAAGGTCAAGGTGCCCTTCATCCAGGAGGTCAACCCGATCGACAAACGGGTGCTCGAGTGGGACGGCAGTCCGTCGGATATGCCGACCAAGGACAAACTCTACATCTCGGTCGATCTCTTCGCCCGCTGGCGGATTACCGATCCACTCCAGTATTTTCTGCGGCTGCGCGATGAACGCAGCGCCCAGTCCCGCCTGGACGATATCCTGGGCAGCGAGACCCGCAACGCGGTCGCCAAGCATGAGCTGATCGAGATCGTCCGCACCACCCGGGATCGCGTGCCGCTGCGCGACACGCTGCTGACCGACGCGGAGCGCAATCTGGATATGGGCGCACTGGTGCCGATCCAGAAGGGACGCAAACTGGTCGAGCAGGAGATCTTTGCGGCGGCGGCCGAGAAGGTCCGCGTGTTTGGCATCGAATTGCTCGATATCCGCTTCAAGCGCATCAACTACAATGACAGCGTGCGCCCGAAGATCTACGACCGGATGATCAGCGAGCGCCGGCAGATTGCCGAACGCTTCCTGTCGGAAGGCAACGGCGAGGCCGCCAGAATCCGCGGCAACCGTGTACGGGATCTGAACAAGATCCAGTCCGAGGCCTACCGGCAGGTCGAGGAGATCCGCGGCACGGCGGATGCGAAGGCCGCCGAAATCTACGCCAGGGCCTACAACCAGAGCCCTGAAGCGGCGGCGTTCTATGAATTCACACGGACCATGCGGTCTTATAAGTCCATCATCGCCGGGAACACGACCCTGGTCCTTTCCACGGACAGTGACCTGTTCAAATTTCTGAAGAGTATGGATCCGGGCGGCAACCTCGATCCGGTCCTGACTTCCGGTGCCCGGCGATGAGGTTGAGCTTTCCGAACCCGAGCCGCAGTTTTGATGCCGGTAGAAGCCGTGTCCGCTTTTGGGGATACGATGGCACTATCGAGGTTTCATTCTTTGTGGAAGCGGATGCGCTCAAACGGCTCTGTCCGGAGATGGGCAGCGCCGAGACGGGATTCCTGAAGGCCTTCGATGCCGCGCGCAGCCGGATCCATGAGATTGCGGACAAAGTCTATGCGCGCGGCGGCAGACGCTCCTATGCTTATAGCCTGGCAGCGCGGGATTTTTGAGGATCGCTTCGCACGTCGGCTACGAGGGCGCACCCGGGTGACAACAGCGTGAATTGCGTAGGGCATCCTTCACGTCCGGCACCAGTGCAGGCGACACACTGAGAGACCGCATTCCGGTGCCCAGCAGCCTGGGTATCACCTCGTTCCGTCCCGCAAGCTCGCCGCAAAGAGACACCGGCGTGTCGCCGGATTCCCTGACGATCAACTCGATGAGTCGCAGGATGGTCGGATGGTCGTCCATGAAGTATTCGGTAACCATGGGATTTTCCCGACCGGCGGCCATGGTGTATTGAGTGAGGTCATTGGAGCCGATGCTGAAAAAGTCAAGGTGCTTCTTCAGCGCGGGGATTGACAGTGCGGCGGCCGGTGTTTCGATCATCGCGCCGAGGCGCGGCAACCGGCCAACACCCATTTCAGCGGCCAATTCATGCAAGCGCCGTGCGACTAGAATTACATCGCTCTCCGTCGTCACCATCGGTATCAGAACCCCGATGCGGAATTGCCGGGACACTTCCAGCACCGCCCGAAGCTGCGCCTCCAACAGGTCGGGATACTCGCGCAGCACGCGTACGCCGCGACGTCCCAGGAACGGGTCGGGTTCCGGTGGAAGATGGAGGTAGATCGGGTTCTTGTCGGCACCGATATCGAGCAGACGAACGTTGATGAGCATGCCGCGTGCCGGGTGGAGGCTGTCAAGAAGAAACTCGGCGAATTCCTTGTCCGAGGGGAGGTGCTTGGCGGCGAGAAAGAAAGGCTCCGTTCTGAAAAGCCCGATCCCGTCGGCGCCGCGTTCCATCGCACGCTCCACATCTTCGCGACTGCGGACATTGGCCATGACGGTGACCTCGATTCCGTCCAGGGTAACTGTGCGCTCCCTGGTGTTGACTTGTGTCACGCGGTCCCTGCGCGTTCGTCCTTCGTCAAGCGCGCGTTCGTACCCCTGCAGCGTTTGCGAATCCGGGTTGATCGTGGCCGTTCCCTCCGCCCCGTCGACAAGCACAACGTCGCCCATATGGACGAGTTCCAGTAACTCGGGAATCCCACCCACACAGGGAATGCCGAGTTCGCGGGCAAGCAGGGCGGCATGCGCTGCGGGGCCGGCGAACTCTGCAAGTACAGCGACGGTGGACGAACGCGAGAGAAACACCGTGTCTGAAGGCAGCAATCGACGGGCGACGAGCACGGTGTTCGCGGGCAGGGTCTCGAGGCTGTGTGCGTGAATTCCGGCCAATGAGAGCAACAAGCGGCGGGATAGATCGTCGATGTCATCGCCACGCTCCCGCAGCACCTCATTGTTCAAGTCTCTGAATCTGCGTGCCAGCAGTCGGAATACCGTTCTGACCACCTGCTCGGCGTTGATCAGGTCGGCTTCCAGGAACTTTTTCAGCTCGCCGACAACGGAGGTATCGAGCAACATGGCCTCTTGAGCGACGAAAATATCCGCCGAGTGGTCGCCCAGCTTGTGTTCAATCTGCTGCGCGTCGATCGTCAGGCTGTGGCGCACATCGTCGATTGCCTTGTCGATCCGGGCCTGCTCTTCACTGACATGGGCGCGCTCTATTACGTACAGTTCGGAGTCTCGCTGCAGTACGTCTATGTAGACGAATGCCTTCCCTCTGGCCAGCCCGGGCGATACGCCTGTCCCGGTCAGCGTAAACATCTTGCCTTTTCCCGACTCAGTCGTCATCAGTCCAATTCCTTTGCTGAACCAACGGGTATCGATCGGCCAAGCGGGCGGTCACGCAAGAGCGGCGGGTGGCTAGCCAAGCCGGGAGTGACGGTAGACGCCACTGAAACAGGTGCGCGTTGCATCACTCCGCTGCGCGCACCGCATGACTGAACTCTGTCCAATTCCGTCAATACGGGCCGCACCGGTCCTGTTCCTTGCGGTAAGGCCGGTTGCATTCCCAGTCGTTTCCCGAATAGTTGAGGTGACCAGCTTCCGGCAGATTCACGGCGACGCAAGCATCGTTGACCGCTCGATACCCGCGATCGCACGCCCAGCCGGTGCCGTACAACGATTCCGTCAAGTAGGCATTTGCCGGCAGCTTGATCTCGACGCAGTTCTCGTTGAGCGCTCGATATCCACGGTCGCATTTCCACACGTCGCCGGAGGCGTTCAGATAACCATTGCGCGGTACCTTGACGGCGACGCACGCCTTGTCGACCGTTTGATATCCGCGGTCGCATTTCCATCGATCGCCGGAAGAGTCCAGGTAGGCATTCGGCGGCACCTGGATGGTGGCGCAGGTCTCATCGACCTCACGATAGCCTCGACTGCAGTTCCAGCCCTGTCCGTAGGACGCATTCGTTGCATAGGCATTGACAGGCACCTTGACGGCTGCGCAGGCGCCGTCGGCCTTACGGTATCCTTGATTACACTCCCAGCCGTTTCCGTAGTTCCACGCGCGTGCATTCTCCGGCACGTCGGCGGAACCGCCCTGGGCGAGCACAAGGCCGGGAACCGCTCCCAGAAGTGCGATGAGCATCTGCAAGTGCAGGGATATGGCGCGTGGTCGTGGTATTTTGTTCATGCATCATTCCTTCTTGTGAATGCCTGGCACCGCCCCAGGGGCGGTGCCCACAGCACGGTGCGGGCCGGGTCGCTCCCGGTCACCGGTCATCCAGGCGTTCTCCGCGGGGGGCGTGGCTTGCGTCAATGGCGCAGCGCGCTCTGATCGTCGCGCGAGGCCGCCAACAGGCGGGTACCTCAGGTTGACCGTGATCCTGCGGCCTTTCCGTTGCGCCTGGTCCAGAGCGGTTGAAACCATCGAGGATCGGGGTGTAGAGGCGGCAGTCGAGAGATGCCCCGCAGAACGATGCAACAGCAATCTCGAGCATCGGTGCGTAACGCCGTCGCTGCGAGGCAGCAACGTGGGTTTTCGGCGCGGGTTGGCGAACTTTCGTCAGCCCGCGTAGACAGGTGTCATTGCACGATCACGGCGTGAGGAGTTCAGCCGCCACGGTCGTCGTCATCCGCACTTGGGTACGGCAAGCGCAAGTTGGGGTGGTTGACCGGCGTGGCCTGATAGGTGGGGTCGATGGTGGTGATGAGATGCTCCGGCTCATGCAGGCGACGGCTCTGGGTCTGATCGCGCTGCAATGGATCGATAGCGAGCCAATTCAAGTGTTCGAACCTGATGGCGGGTGCCGCTTGGAAAGGTGACAGTCTGGACATGCTAATCTCCTGTGACTCTTCGCCTGCCTATCGTATGGCTGCGCGTTGTGCGTTGCTCCTTGCGGGAGGTCCATCCTTGTATAAAGGCGCCGGTTGGCGGCAAAAGGCGTGGCGATAGTCCAACTATAAGTATAGGCCTTTTATCGGGGAATAGCTGATCATATTAATTGATGGGGCGCGCGGATGCCGTCTGATGCAGCGTCGTGTCGTGCGCGGAATGAGGCCGTAATCCGGCACGCGTTCAACGGGATGTGTTGGCAGCCTGGACAGTTCGGGCGGCGGCGGGACCATCCGCCAGTGTCGTCCAGCCTGAGCCGATCAGGAATCGGCACCGGTGCGCGTTGGACTCGTCGATTGCCATCCTGCGGCCGGTAACGGTAGTGACGAAGCGGGCGCTTATTTTGCCTGTACCCGGTGAGGGTCGGTTGCACTCAGGGATTGAGTGCCGGCAGTCCAACCCGGCGCGAGCCGATCGATTGCCATGTAATGATAATGGCGGGCAGCAGCCTGGGGCGGATTTCTCGTTTGAACTGGCGTTTCCAGGTGTCAAAGTCTGTTATGGGGGCCTTTCCGAAAATGGCGGCATCGAGTCGCTGAAGCAGGCTGTGCATCCTATCTGCACTGGAGCGCGGGTGTATCTCGACAAAGTGCCTGGCCAATCGATCCAATGGGATTTGAGCCGGAATGCCGAGACGGCGTTCCGCCAGGAATCTCAGTACCTGAAGCCAGACTTCGGGATCCGATTCGTTATCGGCAACGCGAACGCAGTACCACAAGCGCCACGAGCGGGGCAGGGACTGGGCGACGAACCGACGGAGGCGGTGCATATGGCGGCGCGGAGAGAGCTTGTTTATCCAGAACTCCGCCGTCTTGCGGATCGGATCCGTGACCATCAGGATGTGTTTGGCGTAGCGCTCGCCGAAGGTTCTTCCCTTGGCCCATATCAATGACCAGTAGAGACCGCTCACAAAGGCGATGATCAGCAGCGGCAGCCAAAGGTACCAGGCAAAACCGGTGGAGGCAGGTGCCGCGCCGCCGGCGTCGGGCCGGGACGTCCTGTGTTTGTTGGCGCCCAGAACGCGCATCGGCAGCAGCGTGCTTTCGACCTGCGACTTTTCGAGATTCCACCACTGGACTTTTATCGAAGGCAGAAACAACTCCTTATCCTGACCGGGCAGCAGGGTGTAGTACTCCGTGCGTTTGCCGTACAGCTTTCCGTCTGCCTTCAATTCGCCTTCGCTTTCGGTCTTTTCACGATAGATCCTCAAGCCGGCGGATTTCAACTGATTTTCGAAGGTGGGCAGTTGCCCGCCGGTGAAGCCGATGGCGGTCATTTCGAGCACCAGAGAGGCAGGCTTCCCCTGTTTGAGGTTCTCTTCGTTGGAGAGCGTGGCGTTGAGCGTCAGATTCTCGAGCGGCAACCAGGGCTGTACGCCGGGTTCGGGTGGTCCAATATCCAGTCGCATGGGTTGCGATAACTTGAGATCGAACCTTCGGTGAGACCATGTGCTGCCGGTTGCGGTCAGATCGTTCAGGTTGAAGGTGCCTTGCTGCAGGGGAATGACCAGAATCTGCTCGCGCGTCACGATTTCGCGGTTGCCATTGGATTCGCGGGCAACGGCCGAGCGTTTCCCCAGCGTCTTGAAGATAAAGGCGTCGGATTCGGGCAGCGAAAAATCCAGTGTGGCGAGATTTGCGCTGCTGACGACATCGAGTGTCAATACCAGGTTCTGATAGACGTAGGCTTTGCTCTCACTGATTCTTGCCTCGAGGCTGACGGAGGCGTCGTCCTGGCGGCCGTACTGCATCCAGCCCGGTTGGCCATCCTGGGACTGGGCCGGGTAACCGTATTGTGGCTGGATCGGCTGTCCGTATTGGGCTTGACTCGGATAGCCGTATTGCGGCTGGAACGGCTGCTCGTATTGGGCTTGGCCCGGATAGCCGTATTGCGGCAGGTCCGGTTGCCCGTATTGGGGTTGCCCGGGATAGCCGTACTGAAATTGACTCGGATAGCCGTATTGCGACGGGTCTGATTGGGGGTTCGGTTGATAATGACGCGGCTCGGCGATCGGTCGGTACTGATCAGGGTCATAGGCTTCGGCGGCCTGGAACACAGGGAGAAGGAGCACAGACAGGGTCAATGAGGCTCTAATCATTGCGAATTACCATGGACGGGGCTCGTAGAGCCGACTGTTCTGCATGTTCTGTTCCCTGCGATGTTCCTCCATTATGAATTGATTGCGCAGCAGATTGGCCGGATCGCCTTCGATGGAATCCAGCCATTGCTCGGTCAGAACCAGGACGGCCTGTTCATTCTTGTCACCGGATTGCGCTGCCATTTTCCCCTGTTTCTCGGCGCGCTCGCCGGGTTCTCTGCCCCGTTGATCGAAATCCAGAACCGCCTTCACCTCCTGGCCTGGTTCCTTGAGAGGCTCTGGTTCCTCCTGGCCCGAGGTGGTCTGTTTTCTCTTATCCCGTTGCGAATCGGCGCGTTGTGATTCCTCGGATTCTTTTGGCTGCTTGCCGCCGGATTCATTCCGTTGCTCGGCTTGCTCCTTGTCAGCCTCAGATTGTCCTTCGTCCAATTTCTGTTCGCCGCCTGAGGCGCCTTGCTCATCTTTGCGCTCCTGACCGGGCGTTTGTTCCTTCTCCCCCAGTTCCCCCTTTCCAGAGGCCTCCGTCGGTTCCTTCTTGCCTTCTTTCCCGGATTCGCGATCGCGTTCCTCTTTGCCTGCGTCGGACTCGCGCTGCTGTTCGTCCGATTGTTCTTTCGCAGCGTCCTGTTTCCGCTGTTCTTCGGATTGGCCGCCTTCTTGTTGTTTGTCCTTCTTCTGTTCAGCGCCGGACCGCTGTTGCTCCTGATTCCGGCTTTTCCCTTCCTGGTCCTTTTGCTGCTCCCCGGCCTGCTTTTGTTCTTCGGATTGCTGTTCGCCAGCCTGCTTTCGCTGCTCTGATTGCTGTTTTCCGGACTGCTTCTGTTCCTCGGATTGTTTCTCCCCCGACTGCTTTTGTTCCTCGGATTGTTGTTGCCCGGACTGCTTTTCTTCCTTGGATTCCTGTTCTCCTGACTGCTTCTGTTCCTCGGATTGTTTCTCTCCCGACTGCTTTTGTTCCTCGGATTGTTGTCCCCCGGACTGCTTCCGTTCCTCGGATTGTTTCTCCCCCGACTGCTTTTGTTCCCCGGATTGTTGTTGCCCGGACTGCTTTTCTTCCTTGGATTCCTGTTCTCCGGACTGCTTCTGTTCCTCGGATTGTTTCTCTCCCGACTGCTTTTGTTCCTCGGATTGTTGTCCCCCGGACTGCTTCTGTTGTTCCGACTGCTTCTGCTGTTCGGACTGCTTCTGTTGCTCCGACTGCTTCTGTTGTTCGGACTGCTTCTGCTGTTCGGACTGCTTCTGCTGTTCGGACTGCTTCTGCTGTTCCGACTGCTTCTGCTGTTCCGACTGCTTCTGTTGCTCGGACTGCTTCTGTTGCTCGGACTGCTTCTGTTGCTCGGACTGCTTCTGTTGCTCGGACTGCTTCTGCTGTTCCGACTGCTTCTGTTGTTCCGACTGCTTCTGCTGTTCGGACTGCTTCTGCTGTTCGGACTGTTTCTTCTGCTTCTCTTGCTGCTTCTTTTCTTCCTCTTTCGTCTTGTCCTGTTCTTCCTGCTCGGCCTTGGCGCTGGCCAGCATGGCTCTCGCGAGGGCCAGATTGAGTCGCGCATCCCTGTGATTCGGGTCCGCTTCCAGGGCGGCTTCGTAAGCGGTTATCGCCTGGTCATATTCGCCGAGGCGAAAAAGGGAGTTGCCCTGGTTGTATTTTGCCTTGGCCAGCACCTCGTCACGGTCTACCTGCGAGAATGACTGGGCTGCGGCGCGGTACTTGCCCTGCCGGTAGAGCGCCACGCCACGGCGGTAGTCGTCGCCAAACTTTTCCGCCGCCGCTCCATATTCGCCTTTTTCGTACAGTCTGACCGCCTCCTGCTCATCGTTTTCGAACCAGGCGGCGTGGGCCGTTCCGGCGGACAGCAGGCCGATGAGCAATAGGTGAGAAGGCCTCACTGGTTCCCTCCATCACGACTCACAAGGGCTATGGCCATCCAACGGTAACGGGGCAAGATGAGCATCATCGCGACCAGAACGAGCCAGTAAAAACGGTCGTTCCATACCCGCGTCTTTTGCTCGGTAACCTGGGCGGCAGGTGAGTACTTGTTGACGACGTCCAGTATGGCGCGGGTGTCTTTGTCGTTGAAGTCGGCGGTGACGTAAATACCGTTCCCCTTTTCTGCAATCCGTTTCAGACCCGCTTCATCCAGTCGGCTGATAACCTCGGCGCCGCCGGGGCCGCGCACAGGCTCCCCGGAATCGGTGACCACAACGCCGCCGCGGGTTGAACCTATGCCGAGCACATGAACCCGGATGTTCTCCTGGGCCAGTTGTGTCAGCAGGCTTTCATGTGCCTCGTCGCCAAAGTCCCCATCGGTAATCACCAGGATGTGTTTACTGCTTGCGTTGGGCTGGCCGGAAAAGAGCTGCCTGGCGCGGATCAGCGCCTCTGTGAGCCGGCTGCCCTTCAATTCGGTCAAGTCTGTGGTCAATGCCGGCAGCAGGGTGTGCAGACTGTAAGTATCTTCGGTCAGGGGAGCGACCACGTGGGCCAGCGTCGCAAAGGCAACCAGGCCGATTCGTGCATTGCGATTTTCCCTCAGGATGTCGTCAATCTCCTGGCGCGCCCTGGTCAGCCGCGAGGTGGTGACGTCGGTGGTGTTCATTGACTGGGAGATGTCGAGCAGAATCAGCAGGTCGTTACCCGGCTGAAACAATTGGATGTCCTTGTAATCCCAGCGGGGGTCCGCCATGGCGATTGCCAGCAGGCTCCAGAGACCGGACCAGCGCAAAAGTCGGGTGAGGTTCTGCCCCGATACCATTTCCCGGATGCCGAGCAGAAACGGAAGCAGATGGGCATCGGCATAGCTGCGGTAACGGTCGGTGTCATGGCGCGGGGAAGTGATGCGCAACCAAAGGTAGACGATGCCCGGTATCAGCAGCGCCACCAGCCACAACGGCTGTTCGAAATGGAAACCGGCGTCAGTCATCCCGGCCGCCTCCCGACGAATTCACGCATCCTTCCTTCCGGAAACATGCCGAGCAACAGTAATGTCAGCAGCGCACCGGCCAGCGGCCAGCGGTAGAGCGGGTGAGGGATCATCATCGTGCGCGCATTCGCCTGGGTCTTTTCCAGTTCATCAATTTGCTGATATATCTCCTCCAGGGCATGGGTATCGGAAGCACGGAAATAGGCGCCGCCGCTAATGGCCGCTATCTCGCGCAGCACCTCCTCGTCCATGTTCAGATCGTCGCGGGTGGTGAGCTGTCCGTTCTCATAGATCTGGACGCGCTTTTGAGTGCTACCGACGCCGATGGTATAGATGCGCACGCCTTCGAACGCGGCCAGGCGCGCCGCCTCACGCGGCGGAATAAGACCGGACGTATTGTCGCCGTCCGTGGCCAGTATCAGCACGCGCGAACCCTTGGGTCTTTCCCGGAGTTTCTTCACCCCCAGGCCGATGGCGTCGCCCATCGCGGTTCCCTGACCGGCGATGTTGGGCACGACGCCGTCCAGTTGGCTGGCGACCGCTTTCAGATCGTAGGTGAGCGGGGAGAGCACATAGGCCATGCTGCCGTAGATGATCAGTCCGATGCGGTCCCCCGAACGGTTCTTGATGAAGCTGTCCATGACGCCTTTCAATACGGCCATGCGTGTGACCTGGCGGCCCTGTACGGTGAAGTCCATGGCCTCCATGGAGTGCGATGCGTCAATGGCAAGCATCAGGTCGTAACCCGGCGCCTGCGTTTCGGTATAGGGTTCCAGCCACTGCGGACGCATCATGGCCAGGGTAAGGAACGCCCACAGCAGGCCCTGCAGGCAGCCGGTCAGACGCGTCGCGAAGGTACCGCTGCTGACCCTGATGTCGAAGCACGCCTGCAGGTTCTCTATCGCCGGATGCAGCAGGGTATCGGTCTGTGTCTCGTCCGACTCGTCAGTCGATCTGGCCGATTTGGTGGATCTTATCCAGAACAGGCGCACGGCCAGCGGCAGTGCGATCAAGAGCGCCATGTAGGGCCATGCGAACTTGAAGTTGGTCAGGTCAAACATCGGTCTTCCCGGAACAGGCGCTTGCCTCGGTCCAGTCGATCGCCGCCTTGATCATCTGTTCGAACTGTGATCGATGGTCCCGTTCGGTGGGTGGGGCATAGGTCAGGTCCTGCAACAGCCTGCCATGTGAAGTCCAGTCGAATGACCTGGGGTCATTGGCCGTCAGCCACTGCCAGCCATGCCCGGCCGGACAGGCCGGCGCAGGTCTCGCGGCCGCACCGGGCCACCGCAATCCGCCGGAGGAGTTCGGAGAGTTCGGCGGCCAGTGTCTTTTGTTCGGACAGGTTGAGGCGCGCGCGCAGTTGTGCCAACTGCCGGCGCGCGTCCCGGCGCCAAGCCGCCCGCGGGCGTGTGTACCAATTGATCAGTTCCGGCCAGTACGCTTTGACCAGGAAGAGGAGAAGAATCAATACGACAGCGATCAGCCACCAGCCAGGGCCGGGCGGCCACCAGCCGACGGGGTCGATGTCGTCGATGTCGCGCAGGGCTTCGTTCACAGGTAACTCCTCGAACGGGCACGCATCGACAAACCTTCCATGAGCGAACGATGTACATCCTTGTCCGTGTTTACGGGGATCACCGCGACTCTCAACTTGTTGGCCATCCGCACGAGTTCCTCGCGTCTTTGCCGCCAGTTCTCGGCGTACGCCTTGCGGCCCTCGTCATTGTCCGTATCCACCTCGATCATTCTGCCGTCCGGCCCGCGGAACAGGGCACGGCCCACCTGCCGGCAGCGATTTTTCGGCGGGATCGTCGACGGGAATCAACACCACGGAATGGCGTTGACAGAGTTGTCCCAACCGGCCGTTGAGGTTTTCCACATCGCGGTTGAAATCGGCGATGATGAATATCAGCGCGCCGGTGCCGGCGCCCTGGTCGGTGCGTTGCAGTATCTGATCCAGGCAGTCGACGCAGCGCCGGGCATCGAGCGGCGGTTCGGAAAGCCCCTTGAGAATCTGCCACAGCGCACGGCGGTCCTTGGTGGGCTTGAAATACTGTGAGCCCGTATCCGAATCGCCGAACAGTACGCCCCCCACGCGGTCGTTCAGGCTATTGGCGGCCCAGCCGAGCAGGGCTGCGGCGCGCGCCGCCTGAATGAATTTGAAGGTGCCTCGGGTGCCGAAGTGCATGTGCGGGCCCTTGTCCACGCAGAGTATCACGCTCCTCTCGCGCTCTTCCCGGTATACTTTGAGATGGGGCTGGTTGGTGCGGGCCGTCACCTTCCAGTCCATGTTTCTGATGTCGTCGCCCTCGCGATAGTCGCGGACCTCCTCGAAGTTCAGGCCCTGGCCGCGAAACACGGAGGCATAGACGCCGTGGAATGCGGAATTGACCAGATGATGCGATTCCAGACCCAGGGTGTGCGCCTGGTGCTGCAATTCGATCAGATCGTCAAGACGAGGTCTTTTCGCCACTGCACTATACCGTTAAAACTCTGCTTTCCGATGAGACCCGAATCTCCGTCAAGGAATCGCGACCAGTTCCAGCAGACGTTTGATGAATGCATCGGTAGTCATGCCCTCCGCTTCGGCCTCGAAATTCAGGAGGATTCTGTGGCGAAGAATCTCGAGCGCGACCAGTTGGATATGCTCGGGGGAAACATAGGTGTCCCCGTTGAGCCAGGCCCTGGTGCGCGCACACCGGGCAAGCGCAATGGACGCACGCGGCGAGGCGCCAAAGCGGATGCATTTGCCGAGATCGGCGTCATAGCGCTTCGGGTCGCGGGACGCCTGCACCAGGTCGACGATATAACGGTTCAATTTTGGATCCAGATACATCTCGGCCGCCCGGCTGCGCATGTCGAACAGGGTCTCCTGCGGCAATACGCTTGAAGGCCGCACGGGTTCCGCTTTTTGTCTGTTGTTGTCGAGTTCGAGGATCTTCAGTTCTTCCGCATGGCTTGGATAGCCGACCTCGACGTGCATCAGGAAGCGGTCAAGCTGGGCCTCGGGAAGGTGATAGGTGCCTTCCTGTTCAATCGGATTCTGGGTGGCGAGGACCATGAACAGTTTCGGCAGCGGGTAGGTGGTCTGGCCGACGGTGATATGGCGTTCCGCCATGGATTCCAATAACGCCGCCTGTACCTTGGCCGGTGCCCTGTTGACCTCGTCGGCCAAGAGAATGTTGTGGAACAGGGGGCCCGGCCGGAATTCAAACTTACCCTGTTCGTGACGGTAGATATCGGTACCGACCAGGTCGGAAGGCAGCAGGTCCGGTGTGAATTGAATGCGGTGGAAGTCGCCTTCGATTGCCTCGGAAAGCGCGTTCACGGCGGTTGTTTTTGCAAGGCCCGGCAGACCTTGCACGAGCAGGTGGCCGTCACTGAGCAGGCAGGTGAGCATGCTGTCGACGAGTGGTTGCTGGCCAATAACGCGTGAGGCAATGTGCTCACGCACCGAGTCGAGATCTTTTGGGCTACTCATGAGAACGTCCGAAATATTTAGTGGTTTATATTTATAGCTCTTTTTTATAGGCCTTATATTTATAGGCCTTAAAGACTGATACGTCTAGATTGACGGCTCCTGTTGCGGGAATCAAGCACAATCTGTCAGGTTAAATGGCAACACGAGCAAGAAAGCCGCGTCTGCCAAGATTGGGTGGCAGCGTTCCCGCCTGTCGATGCCACGGACTGATCGGATTCGTCCCGCCCGCCGCTTCATCGATCCCGCCGCGCCCGATCCGGCGAGGCGCCTTCCTATCATCCACAGCAGGTAAGGCATTGCGGGCAATCGCTGGAAAATGTGCAAGCTATCAGTCGTCTATCGGCCATGGTCCACGCCAATGGCGTTGCGGTATTTCACGCCGGACGCGCAGAAAATCGCGCTCGGTACCTATTCGCAAAGGAAAACGAGCAGGCGCACGAAGACGCCCCGGCGTCCCCAGGCGCCGGGCAATTTGAGGCCCGCCTCAATTGTGGCCGTCTGGAGGACAGCCTTCCACTTGTACACTGTGACCACGACACGAACGCCCGGCATCACACGACCTGACACCGCCTCGCGACGGAACGCGGCGAGAAATGCGGGCTGGACGCATCGCCGCCCCGCTGGCACGCGCCTGTCGTGCAAGCCCGGCGTCAATGCAAACAGCAGTGCTTGTATTTCTTGCCGCTGCCGCACGGACAGGGATCATTGCGTCCCACCTTGGGGGTGTTGCGGACAAAGGGGTGCCGCGCCTGGTTTCGCCTCGCTGCAAAGTGCCGGTACAGGCGGCGTACGCTGGGCTCGATGCGCATCTGTTCGAGCGCGATGTCCGCGTCTTGCATCGATTCTTGCGACTCGAAACCCTGTTCGGTCGCAAACAAGGCCAGGGGCTGCAGACATTCCTCCAGTTCCGCCTGGTCTGCCGTGACCAGGTGTCCCCACAAGCCCAGTCCTCGAAGAAAGCCGGCGCACCACTCATCGACGATGGTGTAGGTTGCGCCTTCCACTTCCCGCTCGAGAAACAAGGCCTCGAATACGTTTTCCGTAAAGCTGAGCACGACTTCGTTGTAGAGCGTCATGACCATCTCCGAGAACGCCCTGGCGTCCTCGAGCGTCTGCCATTCCGGGGATGCCTCGTCGCCGCCCCAGATTGCCGGCATCCAGCGGGACGGCGGGATCAGGTCCGGGGCGCAGGCGAGGGCGGCGAAAAAGCCGTCCAGTTCGGAGACCTCGAAAATGGAATCGTCATTGGCGTAAAGAGCGAGGTAGTGGTCGACGCCGGCGTGGATATCGACGCCGGCGTAGATATCGTCGCCGACGTAGATATCGTCGCCGTCAACCGGTCGGGTGCGGAGCAGTCCGGAAAGCCCGCCATAGCTCGGTCGGGGCGTGTCGCGTTCGCTGCGCAGACCCAGTTCGAGTTCGACGTCCTCGATATCGCCGGCGCAGCCGATATCGACACACCCCTGGTCGAACAGACGCCGGATGTCGTCGATCAGTTCGACAGCATCAAGATCGAGCAGACCCGCCACCAGCAAACCCTGCAGGGTGGGCTCCGAGCAATCCGGATGCGCCAGGTAATCTCAGAATAGACCGAGCACCCGATCGCGCAACGCCGGATGCTGCAGCGCGATCTGCACCAGGCTGTCGACGGCCATCACGCGGGCAAACTCGGCGTGCCGGGTATCGTTCAAACAGGCTGCCAGCAGCGCAATGCCGGTTTCACCGATAGCCCCCAGGACCTGGCTCAATTCGTTCAACGCCCAGTCGTCTTCATGGAGATCGTCGAACAACGCGATCAGGGGCGCGGCCGCGTCGGGCGCGTGCAACTGGCCCAGCGTGCGCCAAGCGTGCAACGGCACCCAGACCTCGTTGGATTCCGCGTCCGCGCCGTGCAATGATTGATCGGAGACCAGGTCCAGCAGGCGCGGTACATCGGCCGCGCCGAAACCGTACTGCAGATAGTCCGGCCAGTCCCCGGCGCTTTCGGGTTTGCCGAGCTGATACAGAATTGCCGTGCGGTCTGGCATCGGGGATTCCGGTACAACGAAATGCGGGCTAGAGAATAGACGCCATTTTCACGCAAGTCTACGGGCAGGTTCGCGCTTGACCCGCCGGCCTTTCGGCGCGGTTCGAGTCCCGTTTTCGCGCCTGCCAGCGTCCGCCATCGCGCCGGCGGGTCCGCCCCGCGTCGATGCTCCGGCTACGCATCTGCATGAAGACGCGCGCAGCACGTACGCTTTCGATCAAGACCGATTTTCGTGGATCGGGTTCGTGGATCGGTTCGGTGTGCGCCTGTCCTGGAAAGGTCCCGGCGCCCTTCGCCGGCGCGGCGTTGCACGCCGGCGCTCTGCGCGGCCGATGGCCGGATAACCGGGTGCTTCCGCGCGTCGTGGCGACGAAATGTCCACCGGGTCAGCCGGTGCTCCAGGCGCGCGGCCGTTGCATGCCGGCGATTTTACAGGCCTGCTTCACATAGCCGTAGGGAAACAACCCGAACAGGTGCTGCTTGGCTTGCTTCTTTTCGAAGCCCTGCTCCCTGGCCAGAAAATCGACGACATGACGTACATCCGGCGTCACCCGATTCGCCGACCAGTAGTTGCGCATGAACTGGAGAATCGGCCAGTGGGCGGCGTCCAGTTCGATGCCCTCGTTCCGCGCGAGCAGGTGGGCCACGGATTCGTCCCATTGCTCCGGGTCAATCAGGTAACCCTCGGCATCGTAAGCGGTCTGCGTCTCGGTGGTCATGCTGTCTCTCCTGGTCAAAGCTACTCTGCTGAACCTAATATAAGGCTGTTTACATGGCAGTCAAACGATATTATTTGCTATATAATATCGACGATATCGATAGCTAGAACGACAGGCGATGGATATCGACCAGGCCCGCACCTTTCTCGCGATCACAGCCCACGGCAGTTTCCTGGAGGCCGCCCGGCAGATGCACCTGACCCAGTCGACGGTCAGTGCGCGCATCCGGCGTCTGGAAGACGAACTGGGTACGCGCCTGTTCACGCGCAACCGGGCCGGCGCCAGTCTCACGACCGCCGGCCGCCGGTTTCTCGGTTACGCCAAGCGTCTGGTGCTGACCGCCGCCCAGGCCCGCGACGAGGTCGGCCTGCCCGAACGCTACCGCGCCAGTATCCGCATCGGCGGACGCATCGCCCTCTGGGAAGGCTTTCTGCCGCGGTGGGTGGGCTGGATGCGACGTTCGAGCCACCGACGTGGTCATCCGCAGCGAGATCGGGTTCGAGGAAGACCTGATGCACCGGCTGATCGAAGGCACGCTGGACATCGGCCTGATGTACACACCGAGCCACAGTCCCGGACTGGTGGTCGAACACCTGTTCGATGAGACCCTGGTCCTGGTGAGCAGCCACCCCGACGAGACCGGCCCGGGTGAAGACTACATCTATATCGAATGGGGTCCGGGGTTCTATACGCAGCATGCACAGAGTTACCCCGATCTCGAGCGGCCTCCCCAGATCGCCAACATCGGGTGGCTCGGCATCCAGTTGGCACTGGCCAACGGCGGCAGTTGTTTCCTGCCTGCGCGCATGGCCACCCCCTTTATCGCTGCCGGCCAGCTCCACCGGGTGGCGGAATCGCCGGAATATGTCCACCCGGCGTATATGGTGTATCCGCGCGCAAGCGACAGCGCGGTGCTGGAACAGGCATTGGAAGGCCTGCGCGAACTGGCGGTCCCCGAGCGCGGCTAGAACCGGCCCGGTAATCCCCTTCCCGCCGGTTCGGGGGTGTGCAAGACGCGAACGATTGATTCTAATCATGGATAATTTATTCATTCCACTACAAAATCCACAGGTCACAAGAGGAGCGTCGGGTGCCGGAGTCGGGGTGCATCATGGCTGTTCGACCGGGGCGCGTCCCGCCGGGCAGCCTGCGGTGAACGGAATTGGCATGACCGGCGCGCAATCACGGCAAGCGGCGACAACGGCATTTGACCCGATCGAGACAACGACAGCAACGATGCGTGATCGCACCGGCCTTGCACGACTGTCGGACACGACCGGTGGAGGTGCGGCGCGATGCCAGCCAAGATACTGAAATTCGGGGATGACGCGCGCCTGCGCATGGCGCGCGGCGCAAGCATTCTCGCGCAGGCCGTCAAGGCGACGCTGGGACCGCGCGCGCGCAATGTGGTCATGCAGAAGCCGTTCGGCGGCTTTGCGATCAACAAGGACGGCGTCTCCGTGGCCAAAGAGATCGAACTCGACGACCCGTTCGAAAACGTGGGCGCCCCGATGGTGCGCGAAGTGGCCGCAAAAACGTCCGCAACCGCCGGCGACGGAACCACCACGGCCACCGTGCTTGCCCAAGCCATTTCCCGGGAAGGTCTGGAGGCGGTGGCGGCCGGCATGAATCCGATGGACATCAAGCGCGGCGTCGACAAGGCGGGACAGAAGCCTGAAAGGCGACAACCCCGCAGGACATGGGTATCAGGATCGTACTGCGCGCCCTGGAACAGCCGCTGAGAGCGATCGTGGCGAACGCCGGGCTGGAGCCGTCCGTGGTGCTGAGCAAGGTAAAGGAACAGCAGGGAAATTATGCGTACAATGCCCAGACAGCCGAGTATGGCGATCTGATCGACATGGGAATTCTCGATCCCGCCAAGGTGGTCCGCGTGGCCTTGCAGAATGCCGCGTCCATCGCCGGCCTGATGATCACCACGGAGGCCATGATTGCCGAGGCGCCGAAGACGGAAAGGCAGGCGTCACCCGGGATGGACGAGATGGACGCTTAGTGATCGGTCGGCGGCGGGCGCGTGCCTCGACGAATTGCACGATCGGAGCAGCAGATACCTGACAGGGATCGTTGGCCGGAGAACCTTTTCCGGTGAGGCCGTTCGGTAGGGAGCGGTCGTTGCGGGGGCGGGCCGGCGGCGCCCCGGGGCTTTTGGACGACATGATCGTTTGTTTAACGGAGACGAGGAGACACACCCATGGCACAGCAGAAACAACCTTCGAAGAAGGCGGCGGCAAAGAAACCGACGACCGCCGACAAGTCCGCCGAGACAGGGTCCAAGGCGAGTCATCAGGAAGAGCAGCGCATCGTTCCCGAGGAGCGGCATCGCATGATCGCCGAGGCGGCTTATGTCATCGCCGAACAACGCGGCTTCGAGGGCGACAAGGCACTGGATGACTGGCTGCAGGCCGAAGCGGAGGTCGACGCCTCGTCTTCCGCCAGACATTAGACGTTACACCGACGAAGAAGGCGCGCGGCGCACGACGGCGGAACTTCCGCGGGGTCCTTGCGCGACGGTCGCGGCAGGCCGGGCGAGCGGCCGCCGCGGCCGCGCTCAGTCCCAGTCCCTGCGCTCCACGGTCTCCGGGTCCGCGGTGATGGGACGATAGATCTCCACCCGCGCGCCTTCCTCGAGTACGGCGTCGAGCCGCGTAAGCTTGCCGAAGACACCGATCTTCTGTTGGTCGAGGTCGATCTCGGGAAACTGCTTCAACAGGCCGGATCGTTCGATGGCGTCCATCAGGGTGCTGCCTTCGGGCACATCCAGCCTGAGCCAGACCTGTTTGAAACGGTCTGCGTAAGCGACTCCGACGTTCATCGACGGCGCCCTCCCCGTGACGGACCGGCTAGACCGGCTCGGCCTTGGCCAGCGCGGCCGGCCGCGCGGGGCGCCGCTCCGCCAGGCGGCGGGTCAGCACCCGTCTGCCGGCCAGCAGGAATCCCAGCGTGAGAAACCCGCCGGGCGGCAGTATGGCGATGAGGAATCCGCGGTAGTTCGGGATCAGCCTCACTTCCATGAAGGAAAAGCGCTTCCCCAACAGCAGGTCGGCGTTGGCGAACAGCATCCCGTTGCCGAGCAGTTCGCGCACCATCCCGAGCACGACCAGCCTCAGGGTGAAACCGAGTCCCATCATCAGTCCGTCGGCGATCGCCGGCAGGGCGGGGTTGTTGGATGCATCGGCTTCCGCACGCCCGAGGATCGCGCAGTTGGTCACGATGAGCGGGATGAACAGCCCCGGCACCTTGTGCAGGTCGTGCATCCAGGCATCCATGCTCATGTCGACCAGCGTGACGATGGTGGCGATGAGCAGGACAAAGACGGGTATGCGCACCTCCGGGGAAATGATCGTCCGGAACAGCGCCACCGCCAGGCCGGACAGCACCAGCACCAGCGTGGTCGCCAGGCCGAGACCGAGGCCGTTGGTCGCGGTTCCGGTGACCGCCAGCAGCGGACACAGGGCGAGATTCTGGGAAAACACGATGTTGTTGTTCCAGAGACCGTCGCGGGCAATGCGCAGATAGCTGTCGCTCATCGGGTGCGGGCGTTGCCTTGTCGTCGTTCGTCAATGCGGTGATCTCGTTCCGGTGCGCCTGGAAGAACAGCAGTCCTTCGTGCACGGCCTTGACGACGCTGCGCGGCGTGATGGTCGCGCCGCTGAACTGCTCGAAGCGGCCGCCGTCTTTCTTCACCGCCCATTCGGGCTCCGGCGTATTCGTCAGGCGCCGGCGCGTTGCCGCGGACCTGGGGACTTTCGTGCACGGCATTCGCGGAACTGATGGATTATCACTTCCCCGGTTTCGCTGAGTTTGCGCAGCCGCCGGTGCTGGTGGTTACCGACCATCTGCGCAGTGTGGAGGTCGAGGACCTGGTCAACCTGATGACCGGCCACCGCGCCGGCGCGTCGCAATCGGAGCTGTGGACCGGCCGGATCGTCGCCGTCGGCTGCCTGGGCAGCGATCACCTGTGGCAGGACCTGGGCCTGTGGAGCCGGGCGGAACTTAGCGCGTTGATGGACCGGAACCTCCCGACGCTCGCGGCGAAGAATGTCCATGATATGAAATGGAAGAAGTTTCTGTACAAGCAGCTCAGTAGCGCCGAGGGCGTGTACGTCTGCCGGTCGCCGTCGTGCGAGGTGTGCGCGGATTACGACGCCTGCTTCGGTTCCGAGGATTGACGGCGTACGGCGGGCTTGGCAGCAGCACGCGCGGGTGAAACTGCCGGCCGGCCCGAACGCGGGCTTCGCGAATGCCCGGCGACCGGGCACCGTCCGGAACCCCGCGCAGCCGGCACGGCTGCGCGGTGCTCGCCGGTTCGCCGCTACCGGTCCGTTCGGCGGCTGCCGCTCTTGTCGTGTCCGCGTCGACGCCAGTCGACCTGTGCCGGACAGTCGCCAGCGGCGACGGGCGGGAGCAGGCGGTTCCGTCGGAGGAAGCGGATTTATTCATCCCATGGCCTCGATCACCTGACTGCAGATCGCACAGAAGCCGGTATACTCTGGGCGGGTATTCCGTCCGAGGCCGCTTTGGATACCATCGAGGAAGACGACGACCGGCGCATCCTGGTCAGGCATTTCCGCCAGATCCTGCTCTGGCCGTTGCAGCTCATGTCCGCCCCCGACAGCGATCCGATGCAGTCGCCGTGGGAGCAATTCAAGCAGGCCGGGCCGTCCAATCCCTGGCAGGATATCTCCGGCCAGTTCGGTGAAGACGGCGGGCGGTTTGAGCGGCGGCATTACAACGAGTTCACCACCTTCCTGCCGACCGTCCAGCGCTTCCTGTACGGGGAGAATCCGGGCGGACGGCGCAGCGCGTGGCATTCGGAATCCCCGCTGCGCGTGTTCCGGCGCACCGACATCGCGCGAATCCGCGTGACCTACCTGCGCGGCGGGCCGCCGGTTCTGTTCGACGTCGGACGCGTCGAACTCTATTTCTTCTACGACATCGATGTCGTCCTGCTCGCCGTCGAGATCCGCGCCGACGATCTCAGCCTGCAGCGCGTACAGCATACACTGTATGGATTCGGTCGTGCCTACCCGCTGCAATGGGAGCCGGACGGCGCGGCGAGTCATTGCCTCGACCGGGTCGAGTGGCTGGCCGCCGACGGCGAGGTCCTGTCCGCCTCCGACTACGACCGCGCCGAACGCTACGTCGATTTCGTCGACCGGTTCCGCGCGCCGCGCATCGCGGCCCACTGGGAATACCTGCTGCGGCCGCTGACCCTGCATGACTCGGGCGAGGAGGGCAGCGTGCGTTATCGTCAGATCGAATACCACCGCATGCCGCTGGCCGCCTACCTGTCCGTCGACGACCCCGCGGCCCTGACCCGCGCGGATTTCATCCGCCTCGGGCTCGCCGCCGCGCCGGGCAGCGGGGACATATTGCCCTACGCCGACCGGTACCTGTTCGGATTCGAACGCCGCTATTGCTACGACCGCTACTGGAAGCCCGGGTCGGCCGACATGTGTACCCGCTTCATCTGCACCGGCTCGACGCTGCTGGTGATCGGCAGCGCTGCGCAGACCCGCTTCGTCGACCTCGAAACCGGCATACTGGCGCAGTTCCGGCACCAGTACTTCCTGCTGTTTCTCGTCGCTCACTTCCACCGCGCGGCGTTGCTGATGTTCTCGGAACGGCTGGTCAACACCCTCAACCGCCTCGACATCCGCAACGCCGACAGCGTCCGCCGGTTCAAACGCAGCATACGGCAGATACTGGAGGTGTTCCTGCGCTTCACGCACCGCTACTGGTTCCACGAGATATCGGACCAGGCGCAGGCGAAGGAATTGTTCCAGATGTGCGCGCGACACCTGGACACGGAAGGGCTGTTCAACGACATGCGGGAAGAGGTCCAGGATATGGGCAACTATCTCGACAGCGACACGCTGCGCCGGCAGTCCAATTCGATGCTGAGGCTGACCGTGGTCACGATCATCGGAATGATGGCGAGCATCACGACCGGTTTTCTCGGCATGAACCTCATCGACGAGGCCGATGCGCCACTGATCACGCGCTCGGCCTTTCTCCTGGTGGGCATGGTGCCGGCAGTTCTGGTCACGTTCTTCGCCATTCTGCGCTCGCGACGACTTTCCGATCTCCTCGACGTGCTGTCCAATGAACGGGTGCCGGCACGGGCCAAGTACGCGGCCCTCGGCAATATCTTCCGCAAGCGGCGCACCGGGTCGGGCGGAGACAACCCCTTCGGCCCGCCCAGGGACCGGGGGTAAAGCCGCCTGGCTGCAAAGCAGGGTCGCGTTAACTCAGCGACCCACCCTCTATATAGGCTTTCAGCCGGCATTCAGGCCCCTGTGGCCTGGCCGATAGTCAGGTCCATCGATAAGCCCGGTTCCATCCTGTCCAGCGTGCCGTGGCGCCACGGAGCCTTACCTGATGAACAACACCCTGCGAACCCTGCAATACCTTTCGGCGCTCGCCGGACTCCTCGCCCTGCTGTCGGCCTGTTCGTCAGGGATGACCCGCGAGGAATGTGAGGCCGTCGATTGGCGTGGAATCGGATACGAAGACGGCGTGCAGGGACGGTCGCAGACCGCTATTGCGGCGCGCAGACAGGCCTGCGCCAGGCACGGCGTCACGCTTGACCTGGCCGCCTACCGTGACGGGTGGGATGCCGGCGTACGGCAGTATTGCCAGTCCAGCAACGGTTACCGCCAGGGCCGCAACGGCAACACCTACAACGCCGTCTGCCCGCCGGAGCTGGAACCGGCATTTCTGGAGGCGTATCGGGAAGGCCGGGAACTTTACGATCTGCAATCTGAGGTTCAGCATCTGAATCAGGCGCTCGATCACAAGCGCCAGCGGCTTACGCAGCTTGAAAGCGCCATCGTCGATACCAGCGTCCGTCTCGTCAGCCCGGCCGTGACGGTCGAGCAACGCGTATCGATGATCGACGACCTGAATCGTTTTCAGCAGGAACACTCGGCCATCCAGCAGGAGCTGCCGGTCCTGCAGGAGCAATTGGCGCGGGCTCAGGCGCAACTCGCCACCGTCAGCGCCGAACGCAAGTATTAGACGCAACGGCCCCCGGATCCGTAGGGATTGGCGATCCATGTAATTCGGAGCGACTTTCGGTAAACTCCGGATTGTTGGGTAAACAACCGCCTCATTGCATTGCCACCCGACACCGCTGGCGTAGTCCGCCGTCAACAGGGTTCGGGAAACGTCATGATCCTGGCTGCAATCGTTCTCTTTTCGCTGGCCGCCACGCTTGGCTTTTCGCTCATCGTCCTGGGCGTGCGCTACCAGCGCAGTTCCCTGTCCCTCGGCGCGGGACACGCCGGCACCGCAGTGCTTGGCCTGACGTTGCTGGGCTGGCAGCTGTTCAATGGCCCCGTTCACATGCTCTACAACGATGCGGCCCTCCTGTTTATTTTCGCGCTGCTTGGCGGGGTGGTTCTGCTGGCCCTGCGCATACAGGAACGCGGCCAGCGCAGGCCGCCGCCGATGGTTGTGGTCAGCCTGCACGCGGTGATGGCCGTACTGGGTCTGTTGCTGCTGCTGGCAGGGTACATGCATCGCTGACCCGCGTTTGCCGCGCGTCGTGCCGTCGGTCGCGCCCTTTCCGGAAACGAACGGAACTCGGCCAGGGGGAAAGGGGGACCGAGCGATTATTTCCTATTCCCCCCGGTCTCCTTTCGACCCTATTCGGCCGCCAGATGCCGGCGCATCACGCGTCCCTTGCGCAGCAGACCGCGTTCTTTGGCATTCCAGGCCGGTGGCCGTGGCCGCAGGTGCTGAAAGGCCATACCGGTCCTCCCGGATCGACCGACCTTGATACCACTGGCGAAGCAGTGTGGGATCACTTATCGTTGGGAGACCGTTATCGACTCTGCCTCAGAAGGGTATTCAGGATGGCGATCCGAAGTGGAATCGGTGGACGTTATTTCAGCCCGGCGAGATTGCGCCTGGCCCTTATCATCACCAGTCTGCTGTTATGTTCCGCGGCTAAGCAAAGTCTTTCGGCGTCGCTCCAACCGATCGAGGCTTTCGGGCCGAATCCCGGGCGGCTCAACATGTATGTCTATGTGCCGGACGGGCATCAACCCGACTCGACGTTGGTAGTGGCCCTGCACGGGTGTGCGCAAAAAGCGGACGATTTCGATGATGAAACCGGACTGACTGCACTCGCGGACGCACTTAGGTTCGTCCTGTTGTTTCCCGAGCAGCGTCAAGAGAATAATGACGAGCGCTGCTTCAACTGGTTCCAGACGGAGAACAATCAGAAAAATAAGGGAGAGAGCGGCTCGATCCGGAATATGATTCAATACCTGGTTGACGCCCACCAGGTGGACTCGTCAAGAATCTTCGTTCTCGGCTTATCGGCGGGCGGATCCATGACGGCCGCGCTGATGGCGAACTACCCGGAGCTGTTTCAGGGCGGCGCTATTGTTGCCGGCACACCCTATGAGTGTAATAAGCCAAGTCTCCTGACCTGGGCGCCGTGGTGGTTTCAGGAGGTGTGGTTCGGTGATGCCGCCGCCGCCAGCTATGCCTGTGGATTGTTCAGGTACGCTCCGACGCAACGGCCCCCGAAAGTCTGGGGCGATTTCGTTCGCGCATCGTCTGGCGTGAAGCCAACCCGGTGGCCAAAAGTCTCGTTATGGCAGGGTCTCAGCGACACTATTGTAAATCCCTCCAACCAGAGGGAACTGGTCAAGCAATGGACCAATGTATTAGGCATCGATCAAATTCCCGACCGCGTCGACGTTGCCAACAATATTCGGCACAGTGTCTATCGGGATGGCGCCGGCAATCCGCGCCTGGAAACCTACGAGATTGCCGGTTTCGGTCACGCCTTCCCCGTCGATCCCGGTACCGGACCTGCGCAGTGCGGCGTGACCGGTCCCTACGTCAAAGACGCCAACATCTGTGGTTCTCTTAAGATTTTATACTTCTGGGGCGTGGCGCCTTAGCTGTACAGGGAATCCCCGGCTGAGCAGGCGTAGAGGCGGGGTCTCCATCAGCACTTTCTGATGGCTGGTAACGACCCCGTTGTTGTCCTTCGCGTTCAGCTCTGGAAGGGCTGGATAGTGCTGGAAACAGGACATTAAAAGCCCGCGAGCCTTTCTTAGGCTATATCGATTAGCCCGCCAATGAAGACCTTGCCGCTGCGGCAGGATCGGAAGTCACATCAAAGGCCGTATTTACAGTCTCTTAGTAGTCGCAAGTACAGTGGATCTACCTCTATAGGGCTGTGGCGCTATGCCGCTAGTAACCAGTGCAGTGGAAATCGAGATTGGCATGTTCGACTCCAGGGAACACACATCTTATAAGATCTTGTCTGCATTGAAAACAATCATGCGCAGGTTGATTCAGATTGCATCTGGACAACCCCTGTATCTTCGCCATGCTGGATAATTCCTCTCATCCGCCCGCCGCCCGCAACTATGCGGAGCTTCTGTTCGACATTGCAGCGGTCATCATGCTGGTGCTTGATAAGAACGGACGTGTTGAACGCATCAACCCGAAAGGTTGCGAGATCCTGGGTCACCGGGTCGAGGATATCATCGGCAAAGATTGGTTCGATGACTTTGTTCCCGATAACCACCGGCAGGAGCTGCGTCGCGTCTTCCATCGATTGGTGAACGGGGAAGAGGAACCCATACCCCATTACAATAACTCCGTGCTGACCGCATCGGGTGAAATTCGCTATATCGAATGGCACAACGCCCTGTTGCGCGATACCGATGGTCACATCACCAGTGTGCTCAGCTCGGGACTTGACGTTACCGAACGACGCCGGAGGACAACTATCCTGCAGATGTATGAACGCGTCGTAAAAAATGTGACGGACCATATCGCGGTCGTGGATCGAGATTACATCTACCGTCTGGTGAACAATAATTACGCGCAGTTCCATGGCCGTTCGCGGGGGGAATGTGAGGGCCACGGCGTCGCGGAACTGTTCGGAAGCGAGGTGTTCGGTTCCACCATCAAGCACAGGCTCGACCGCTGCTTTGCCGGTGAAGTGGTCACCCTCGACGACGAAGTTGATATCCCAGGTGTCGACCGGCGCCACCGGTATGTGGTTTATACGCCGTATTTCGACGACGACGGTACGGTGGGTGCGGCCATTGTGTGCGCCCGGGACGTCACCGATCTTCACCTGGCCCAGATGCGTCTGCAGGAAAGCGAGGAACGCAGCCGCATTATCCTGGACACGGCCACCGACGCTATTGTGGCGCTGGATGAGACCGCCCGGGTGGTTTTTGCCAACCGAGCGCTTTGCGAGCTCGTTGGCTACAGCGATGAAGAACTCTGTGGCCAACCGCTAACCGTCTTGATGCCCGAGCGTTTCCGTGACCGGCATGAGGCGTCCTTCGCCCGTTACCTCAGCAATGGTCATCCGAGTATACCCTGGCAAAATCTTGTATTGTTGCTTAATCACCGTGATGGGCACGCGATCCCCGTCGATGCCAGCATCGCCGAACAACGTTTTGGAAACCATCGCCTGTTCATCGGGTTCATGCGGGATATGAGCGAGCGTCGTCAGGCAAAACAGGCGCTGCGTGAGAGCCAGGAACGCTACCGCTCGCTGTTCGAGAACATGCTCCACGGCTATGCCTATTGCCGGATGCTGTTCGAGGACGGATTCCCGCGGGATTTTGTTTTTCTCGATATCAATCCCGCCTTCGGGACGTTGACGGGTCTTAGGGACGTAGTCGGGAAAAGGGTTTGCGAAATTATCCCCGGATTCCGGGAGGACAATCCGGAAATTTTCGAGATCTATGACCGGGTAGCCATGACCGGTGCGACGGAGCGAATCGAGACCCATATGAAGGCCCTGGGCTTCTGGTTTTCCATCGCCGTCTACAGCCCCGCACACGAGCATTTCGTCGCCGTTTTCGACAACATTACCGAGCGTGTGAAGCATGAAGTGGCGCTGCGCGATAACGAGGCCCGTTACAAGGCCCTGTTCCATGGCAACAGCGATGCGGTTTACCTGTACGGTTTCCTGCCGTCGGGCGAGCCCGACCGTTTCGCGGAGGTGAACGAAGCGGCCTGTCGGCGCCTGGGTTACTCCGAGGCGGAACTGCTGAACTTGACGCCGCAGGACATCGACGCCGTGGACGTGGATAAAAAGCACCTCGTCATCCAGACCCTGATGACAGAAGGTCGTGCCGTGTTTGAGATGGAGCATGTGGCCAGGGACGGTCGAATGATCCCGGAAGAGATCAGCGCCAGTCTCATCGAACTCCAGGGGCGCCCCATGGTGCTCTCCATCGCCAGGGACAGCAGCGAACGCAATCGGACACTGCAGACGCTCAAGGCAACCCAGGAACACACCCAGATGCTGCTGGATTCCATGGCCGAAGGGATGTACGGCGTGGATACGCGTGGTTTCTGCACCTTCGTGAATCGGTCCTTCCTCAACTTGTTGGGCTACGAGCGGGAGGTGGACCTGCTGGGCAGGAATATCCACGAACTGATCCACCACAGCTACGCCGACGGCAGTCCCTATCCTTCAGACGAATGCCGTGCCAATCGGACCTATATAGAAAACCGCGACTGCCACGTGGACGACGAGGTGTTCTGGCGCCTCGATGGCACCGCCTTCCCGGTGGAATACTGGTCGTATCCCATGCGTCGAGACGGAGAGACCGTCGGTGCGGTGGTAACCTTTCGAGATATCAGCTACCGCCGGCTGGCGGAGGAAAGGCTCCGGAACGCCCGACAGATGCTCCAGCACGTTATCGATACCGTGCCCAATTATGTGTTCTGGAAGGACCGCGATTCCAGGTTCCTGGGTTGTAACGAGGACTTCGCTCGACTGGCCGGCCTGCAACGTCCCGAGGAAATTATCGGCAAGGATGACTATGCGCTCGTATGGAGCGAGTTCGCCGAGCGGTATCGACGCGATGACGCCAAGGTAATCGGGTCCGGTAAGCCCAGGCTCAACATCATCGAGCCCATGCGTTTGAAAGGCGGGGCCACCGGTTGGGTGGAAACCAGCAAGGTACCCCTGCGGGACACCCAGGGACATATCATCGGCGTGCTGGGGGTGTTCCAGGACATCACCGCGCGGGTGCATGCGGAGGAGAAACTTCGCCAGGCCGCCAAGGTTTTCGAGAGCACAATGGAAGGCGTCGTCATCACCAACCCTGATTGCAATATCGTTGCCGTGAACCCGGCGTTCTGCGACATCACCGGCTATTCCGAGGCGGAGGCTCTGGGCAAGAATCCGCGCATTCGCCAGTCTGGACGTCATGACAAGGGTTTCTATCAGGCGATGTGGGCCTCCATCCGGGAGACGGGAAGCTGGCGCGGCGAGATCTGGAACCGGCGCAAGTCCGGCGAAACCTATCCCGAATGGTTGACCATCAACACTGTCAACGACGCGTCGGGGGAAATCGTCAACTACGTGGCGGTGTTCGCCGACATCAGCCAGATGAAACGTTCGGAGGCGGAGCTGAACCACCTGGCTCACCACGACCCCCTCACCGAACTGCCCAACCGGCTGCTTTTCAATGCCCGGTTGGATTACGCCATTCAGCGCGCCCGCCGCGAAGGCTTGTCACTGACGGTGCTGTTCATCGACTTGGACCGCTTCAAGACGGTCAACGACAGCCTGGGCCATCCGGCTGGCGATCAACTGCTCAAGAGCGTGGCGGCACTGCTTAGCGCCTGTGTGCGGGGCGAGGACACCGTAGCCCGCTTGGGGGGCGACGAATTCGTTATCGTACTGGAGGGGGTTGGGGATGCCAGTGATGCCTCTGAAATGGCGAAGAAGATCCTGAATGACCTGAACCAACGCTATGATCTGAACGGACAGGATGTGTTCATCGGCGCCAGTATCGGCATCAGCACCTATCCAAAGGACGGCCGGGACGGCATGACCTTGTTGAAGAATGCCGATGCCGCCATGTATCGAGCCAAGGAGGAAGGCCGCAACACCTTCCGCTTCTACAGCGCCGAGTTGACCCGTGTGGCCCGCGATCGCCTGAACCTGGAATCGGAGCTGCGCCGTGCCATCGACCAGCAGGAATTCATGCTGCACTTCCAGCCCCAGGTGGACGTGTCGAGCGGAGCCATCGTCGGGGTCGAGGCCCTAATTCGCTGGCAGCATCCCCAGTTTGGGCTCATTTCACCGCTACGGTTCATCCCCGTGGCGGAAGAAACCGGCCTCATTCTGCCCTTAGGGGACTGGGTGTTGACCGCCGCCTGCGAACAACTCAAGGCGTGGCTGGAGAGCGACCTGCCGCCCATTAGTCTGGCGGTAAACCTCTCGCCGCGCCAGTTCCAGCATCGGGACCTGGTCAAACAATTGCGCGCAGTCCTCGACGCCACCGGCCTGCCTTCCCAGCTTCTGGAACTGGAAATTACGGAGGGTGCCATCATGGAGCGAGGGCAAGAAGCGGTCAGCACCCTGCAGGCGGTGAAGAGTCTTGGTCTGAAGCTTGCCATCGACGATTTCGGTACCGGCTACTCCTCACTGGCTTATCTGCGGCGCTTCCCGATAGATACCCTGAAGATCGACCAGAGCTTCATGCGCGACATTCCGCACGACACCGGGGCCATGGAGATCGCAGTCACCATTATTGCCATGGCGCACAACCTGCGTATGCAAGTCCTCGCGGAAGGGGTGGAAACACCGGAACAGCTCGCCTTCCTGCAACGAAATGGCTGCAACACTTATCAGGGATTTCTCAGCAGCCGTCCAGTCACCGCCGAGTCATTTGCCGCTCTGCTTCGCGCCAATCTGAATACACAACAACAGAACCTGCTCGAAACGATGTGAAAGACGGTCATCCAGTCGGAACGATCATGAGACGTGAGGGTTAATCGGTCTCCCAGTGATTGGATTTCACTCAACGCCTATAATTGATTCGAGTCGTCATCAGGATTCTGGCTCGTCTCTCGTAATTACAACCGGAGCTAGATTCAGAGACGAGCTTTTGGGTTACAGATCACAGCCTGTACCCGAATGTCTGTATTTGAGCATGAACCGGCCTTTCACATGTATTAGGTGATTGTCGTTTGTTGGCCGAAGCCGGACGTTGCAGAGCCGGTCCCGCCAACAGCCGACGCTGGCATCGCTCGCGAGTGTCTGCCCCGTCACGTCCGCGGCAGCGAGCAGGTCGGGCACGTCGGCTCGGGCACCTCGGTGCCGGGTTTCCTGCAGAACCGTATCTCCTTCCTGACGGAACCGCTAAGCGTTTCGTAAGGAGTGGTTTTCAAGTAGTCTGACACCTTGAACGCGGGAGCCGACCGGGTCGGCCCAGCGGAGTATGAGAGCGGCTGCAACTATCGACCCGACGCCATGGCGGATAGGCAGGCATCACTGGCGTGAAGAACAGGGGTTGGACATGAATTTCGATGCACTTCAGGAAATCGTGGATCAGTGGATCCAGGGACACGGCCGGTACTGGAACAAGTTCGAGATCCTGGCGCGGCTGAGCGAGGACCTGGGAGAGCTGTCCACCACCCTGCAGCACTCGGAAGGACTGCGTACTGGCAGGGACGAATTGAACCTGGCGGATGAAATCGGCGACCTGCTGTTCACCCTGGCTGCCTTTGCCAATGTCAACGGCCTGCGCCTCGGTGCGTGCGTCGACGGCGTACTGGAGAAATACCAGACCAGGGAAAGCACCGAATGGTGATCTAAAGGTGCTCTCGTTGCGACCAGCGGCACGATGAATGCCCTGTCTGCATCGGCCCCGGTACTTTCGCGAAAACTCTCTTGATTCGGTCTACAAGGCGGACGTCGGCGAGCTCCTGCCGGTTAGCAAACCGCAATCTTCAATTCTGCCAGCGACCGGCGGATTGTTGTGATCCCCCGGTCCGTTTGGTCCACATCGGCCACGCCGATGTCGAATGCGCGGGAATTTCATTCAATCCGCGGCAGTCTGGCAGCCTTGGGCACGGACAGGGTCGACCTTCTTCGCGATCTTTTCCGCCAGATAGGCGGCAAACTCGGCGGCATTGTCGTAGTCCTGCGCGAGCGCGAACCCGGCGGCCTGGTCGATCAGCGAACGGAGCATACTGATTTCATGCTGACTGCGGCCACAGGTGACACAGCCCGCCGCAGTCTCGATGCACAGGGTCTTGCCGCGGCAGCGCTCGAAGTGCGCCATCAGCAGCCGACGCTGGCGTCAACCCCGGCGGGCTCGGCCGGTACCCCGCGGGCCGCAGTCAGCAGCTCGCCGACGTCGGCGTCGATCAGCTCGAGCCCCAGCTTGTGGCAGAACCGGCGCTCCTTGTCGTTCGGTTCGGGAATCAGTGCCCATCCCGTCGGCTGGCCGGCACCGTAGACGATGTCCGCCAGCACCATGCGTTCGGTGTCGCGCGTCAGCCGCAGGCCCAGCAGCAGGTACTGTTTGCCCTTGCGGATATCCTTGAGGAACGCCGGGATCGCGAAGCCGCCCATCAGCTCGGTGATGTAATCGACGAAATCGGCGTCTGACGCGATGAACGTCGCATCCGGTACCGGGCTGCCCATCGGCTTGAACAGGACCGGCAGACTGGCGTCAACGTCGTACTGATCGATTTCGCGGTAGTCGTTGCCGTCGTAATGATGGATGCGGAACCGGTAGTCGGTGCCGCCGACGCGTGCGATGCCGCGGATCAGCGTGTGCGGCCCGTCGGCGAACGACGCCTGCAACTGGGTGTCGCGGTTGATGTCGACGACGTAGGGCGGACGGACGGCCGCCAGCCAGTCGTGCAACGGCGCGCGTGTCCACTGGCGTTCGCGGTAGGTTTCGCTCAGAAAACGCGAAACGAATGTGCGGCCCTTCTTCAGCTCCATGTCCATCGCCGCGCGCGGAAATTCGTCCATCAGACGCGGCGCCATCGGGCGGCCGCCGTTCATGGCCAGGATCAGGCTCTCGCTGTCCGCCGGCATTGTCGAGCCGGAGACCCTGTCGGTCACCCCGGACAGCACGCCGGGACCGAGATAGGGGACCAGGCTGCCTTCACGGGTGCGCAAGGCGAGTTCACTGAGTGATGTCGTGGTCACGGTGGCTCCTCGTTTGAAGGTGAAACGTAGAGACCGTTGCAACAGGGATGCCAGAATCTGAAGGGACTTCAAAACAGCAGGTTAGCGGACCAGCGTGACACGATTGTGGCATGTGCGACAGACAACGGCGCGCCAATGTAGCGAATCGGTGGGTTGGCATGGACGGAGTGTGTTATCGGGCTTCGCTTTGTTCAGCCCCACCTGCGCGGCACTTTCGGCCGGCAGCAAATGCGGTGTGTCGTTGGGCTTCGCTTTGCTCAGCCTGACCTACGAGGGTGTGCTCGTGCGAGGTGCGGACGAGGCAGGTTGGGCCGCGGAAGGAAGCCCGACAGGGTTCCCCACAATGTCGATATCGCCACAGCCGCCCGTCGCGTTTGTTGTGTATCCCACCAGCGTCCAGGCGGTGTCCGCACCCCCATATGGCAATAACTAACAACGACTTGAGCCGCGCCTCAACGACATGGCACGGCGCTTGCTGATGGCCTGTCGTCGGGCAAGCAATCATCTGGCTGCGTGTATGAAACCAGAGGAACGCTGAAGGAGAACCAATCATGGCTTTGCGTCAATGTGCAATTTACGGGAAAGGTGGCATCGGCAAGTCGACCACCACCCAGAACCTGGTCGCCGGCCTCGCCGAACTGGGCAAGAAGGTGATGATCGTCGGTTGCGACCCGAAAGCCGATTCGACGCGCCTGATACTGCATTCCAAGGTCCAGAACACCATCATGGAGATGGCGGCCGAAGCCGGCACCGTGGAAGACCTGGAGCTGGAGGACGTGCTGAAGGTCGGCTACGGCGACATCAAGTGCGTCGAATCCGGCGGCCCCGAGCCGGGCGTCGGCTGCGCCGGTCGCGGCGTCATCACGGCGATCAACTTCCTCGAAGAGGAAGGCGCCTACGACGAAGACCTGGATTTCGTGTTCTACGACGTCCTCGGCGACGTCGTCTGCGGCGGCTTCGCCATGCCGATCCGCGAAAACAAGGCGCAGGAAATCTACATCGTCTGCTCCGGCGAGATGATGGCCATGTACGCGGCCAACAACATCTCCAAGGGCATCGTCAAATACGCCAACTCCGGCGGCGTGCGCCTGGCGGGTCTGATCTGCAACAGCCGCACCACCGCGCGCGAGGACGAACTGATCATGGAGCTGGCGCGCCAGCTTGGCACCCAGATGATCCACTTCGTGATGGTCGCGTCGGCCGGTGTGTCCCATACGGTCGGCGTACAGGTCACCGAGGACATGGAACGCGGCTTCAGCTATCTGCCGGAGCGCGACGCGGCATTGCTGCGAAACTGGGTGGAGGCGCCGTACCGGGTGTGATGCATGCCGCCGGTGTGCGCGAGCGCCGGCGCGTCGCTGCGGCGGCAAGCGGACGTTCGTGGTTTCAGAAATAAGGAACCGCTGATCAAATCCTGAAACGTCATCCCGGCGAAGGCCGGGATCCCGTCGTGTCAGGGCGCAGGATGCTGGTCTTCGCCCGCACCGCGCCGTGATCAGAAATTCGGCAATTGGGTTTAACCGGCGCCGCCCTGGTGCGCACCCTGTCCATCATTGTGCACGAACCCCGGTCGTGCGCAGCACGGCGTCGCTGCGTTACCGGCCCGCATCCGGCCGCAACAGAAGCCGGGTCGAACCCGCGTTGGGTATTTACAAACGTGCATGTCTGTGTCTGTAATGCAATGGGTCACGGCCGGACGCCGGGCGGCGTCTGCTCCGCGTTCGGTGCGGGCATTCCGGGTTCGAGCGCGTGTGCGGAAGGCCGGTCCGCCGCACGCGACCGACATTTTCGATCCATGACCAACAAGACGGCGGGTGATCTCTCATGCAGGGCGACAAGACAGTCATTGAATTGCTGAACCAGGCGTTGACCATCGAACTGACCGCGATCAACCAGTATTTCCTGCATGCGCGGATGTACAAGAACTGGGGACTGACCGCGCTCGGTAAGCACGAGTACGCCGAATCCATCGAAGAGATGCACCATGCCGACAAGCTGATCGAGCGCATCCTCTTCATCGAAGGACAGCCCAATCCCCGCCAGCTCGGCAAGCTGCTGATCGGCGGCGATGTGCCGGCCTGTCTCAAGGGCGATCTGGAACTGGAGCGCTCCGGGCGCGAACACTACCTGAAGGCAATCAAACACTGCGAATCCGTGCAGGACTACGTATCGCGCGAGATTCTGGAAGACATCCTGCGCGACACCGAGGATCACATCGATTACCTCGAGACGCAGATCGAGCTGATCGACAAGGTGGGTCTGACAAACTATCTGCAGACCGCGATGGGGTCGATCGAAGGCTAGGAGGCTGCTCGACCGATTGAAAAGCGGCCTCAGGCCCCCCCCGCTGGGCGCAGATTACCCGATCCTCGCATGAATGTCGGTTGGGCTAAACGAACGTGAAGCCCAACGTAGGGGCGATGATGGGCTTCGTTCCCTCAGTACAACCTACGGCTGCGGATGGACCACTAGCGTCGATCGGCCACGCCCCCTGGCATGCCTGCCGCGAAACCCTCGATGCCGGCGAATGGCCCGGGAATGATAAATACTGATGTTGGTGTCAGAGCACAGGTTCCGCTTATTCAAGCAGTCACTGTGCTCTGACACGAATGGCACTTACTTAAGCCCAGAACTGCCGTCATCCCGGCGAAGGCCGGGATCCAGAATCTGCAATAGTGGTAGTTTTCCTGGATTCCGGCCTTCGCCGGAATGACGAAACCCCTGAATTCAGAGTTAAGTAAGTGCCATTCTGCTCTGACACTTCTTCCGTTAACGGTTGTTCAGACGGGCATGCGCAGCCGCCAGCCGTGCCACCGGAACGCGGGGTGCCGAACAGGAAACATAGTTCAGGCCGGCACGCTGGCAAAAATCGATGGAAGCCGGGTGTCCCCCGTGTTCGCCGCAGATACCGACGGAAAGATCCGGTTTGACTTCGCGGCCCCATTGGATGGCCAGTTGCATCAATTTTCCAACACCTTTTTCATCCAGCACCTCGAACGGATTGTCCTTGAGGATCTCGTTCTTGTTGTACATGGGCAGGAACTTGTTTTCGGCATCCTCGCGTGAGAACGAGAAAGTGGCCTGGGTCAGGTCGTTGGTGCCGAACGAGAAGAAATCAGCCTGATGGGCCAGCGAGTCTGCACGCATGCAGGCGCGAACCACTTCGATCATGGTGCCGAAGCGGCAGCTCAGTTTCTGCCCGCTTTGCTGCTCCACGCCGGCCTTGATTTCATCCACGTATTCCCGCACCCATTTCAGCTCTTCCGCCGAGCACACCTGCGGTACCATCATTTGTGGATGAACCTCGAGCCCCTTGGCCGCGCATTCGGCCTCGGCCTCCAGTATCGCCCTGATCTGCATACGGTAGATTTCTGGGTAGGTGATACCCAGGCGCACGCCGCGGTGGCCCAGCATCGGGTTGACCTCGGTCAAGGCGCGGACCTTGCGCAGCATCAGTGCCTTGGTTTCCAGGGCCTTTTCGATCAATGCGACATCGACCATCTCCGGAATCTTTTCTTCGCTTTTATTTTTCTTCGACAGCAGCATCAACGCGCCGCTGAGCACTTCCAGCCCCTGCACCGAGTCTTTCAGATGTTGCAGTTTTTGAATATCGTCCTTGAGCTGCTCCTCGCCGGGCAGGAATTCATGGATTGGCGGGTCCAGCAGGCGGATGGTGACCGGCAGCGGCGACATGGTTTCCAGCAGCTTTCTGAAATCGGAACGCTGGATCGGCAGCAGGCGATCCAGCGCCCGTTGACGCTGCTCGGCGGTTTCCGCGACGATCATTTCGATCACGATGGGCAGGCGGTCCACCGCATTGAACATGCGTTCGGTACGGCACAGGCCGATGCCGCGGGCGCCGAATTTCAGCGCGCGGGCAGCATCTTCCGGCGTATCGGCGTTGGCCATCACGCGCAGGTAGGCGACGTCATCGGCCCATGACAGCAGTTGATTGAGTTGGCTGGAAAACTCCGGCTCCACCGTCGGGATCTCGCCAAAATAGACGTTGCCATTGGAGCCGTCGATGGTGATCAGATCGCCTTCACGGATAAGCTGGCCGCTGACGAACGCTTCGCGTTTTTGTACGTCGACGTGGATTCCCTCGGCGCCCGCCACACAAGGCTTGCCCATGCCGCGCGCCACGACTGCGGCATGCGAGGTTTTGCCGCCGCGGCTGGTTAAAATACCCTGCGCTGCAAAAAAGCCATGGATGTCTTCGGGCTTGGTTTCCTCCCTCACCAGAATGACCTTCACGCCAAGTACTTTGCCCAACTGTTCAGCACGGTCGGCATCGAAAACGGCCTGCCCGACGGCCGCGCCGGGCGAGGCGGGAAGACCCTGCGCCACCGGCTCGGCCCGCACATTTCTGTCCAGTTGCGGATACAGCATCTGCTCCAGATGATCCGGATTGATGCGCAACAGCGCCTGTTCCCTGCTGATCAGGCCTTCCTCAACCATCTCCACCGAGCTGCGGACCATGGCCGTGGCATTCATCTTGCCGTTGCGCGTTTGCAGGCAATACAGCGTGCCGCGCTCGATAGTGAATTCAAAATCCTGGACTTCCTTGTAATGACTTTCGAGCCGGTTCCGCAGCTCGGCCAGTTGCCGCGCCATCTCCGGCATTTCCTGGTCCATCTTGTCGATCGGCTTTGGCGTGCGTATACCGGCCACCACGTCCTCGCCCTGGGCATTCACCAGGTATTCGCCGAACAGGCGGTTTTCACCGGTGCCCGGATTGCGCGTGAAAGCGACCCCGGTGGCGGAATCGTTGCCGCGATTGCCGAACACCATGGTGCAGATATTCACCGCCGTGCCGTTGGCCATGGCCGGGGTAATGTTAAACTCGCGCCGATAATCCACCGCGCGTTTTCCCATCCACGAATCGAATACAGCCTTGATCGACAGTTCCAGTTGCTCATGGGGGTCCTCGGGAAATGGACGCCCGGTGTGAGCCTTGAACAGTTGCAGGAAGCGGTCGCAGATTTCCTGCAGGTTGTCGGCCGAGAGTCCAACATCCTCCGTCACACGGGCGGCCTGTTTGACCGTCTCGAATTCCGCGTCGAACAGTTCATCCGGTATACTCATCGCGATCTTGCCGAAAAGCTGGATAAACCGGCGGTAGGCGTCATAGCCGAATCGGGCGTCTCCCGTTTGTACGATCTCTCCCTGTAAAGTCCGGCTGTTCAAACCCAGATTGAGGATCGTGTCCATCATGCCCGGCATTGACATTGCCGAGCCGCTCCTGACCGAAACCAGCAACGGGTTTTCCACATTGCCGAAGCCTTTCCCCGTCGCCTGTTCCAGTTGCAGCATCTGTTCCCTGACCTGTCCCATCACCTCGGCCGGCAAATCATGGCCTGTGGAATCCAGGTAATGCAGGCAGGCTTCGGTGGAGATCACAAACCCGGGAGGCACGTTCAGGCCGATCCGCGTCATCTCACACAGATTGGCGCCCTTGCCACCCAGTAATTTCTTGTTCTTTCCATCGCCTTCGGTGAAGGCATAGACCCATTTTTTCATGGCGTTGTCCTGTGCATGGCTAAAGAAGAACCAACCGGGGTCAGATCCCGGCTGTTATGAATGACCTTGTAAGACTCCCAGCTTCCGTTGGAAGGTTAAGGGTGTCAGAATACGTTTGCAGCGTATTTTAGGAAAAAATGTGTTCTGACACCATTCTTTCCGCAATCGATGGCCAGATGTCGGTTGGGCTGAGGCGCGAAGCCCAACGCCGGACCGCTGACCGTTGGGCTTCGTGCGTCAGCCCAGCCTGGGCGTGCTAAACCAACGCCGATAATATCTCCACCATGTGATCGACCGGCAGCGAAAAATGTCCCTCGCCGGGCACCACTGTCAGTCTGGCGTCAGGCAAGGCATCAGCAAGATAACGTGCATGACCCACCGGCACGGTTGTATCCGCATCGCCCTGCCAGATATGTACCGGTACCCGAATCTCGTTGAGACTGAAGCCGCAGTCCCGTGCGTAAAGCGGAAATTCCGCGGTCGCGCCACCCGCGCCCTGGCGAAACGACTCACGAACAGACGCCGCGATGCCGTCCAGGATATCTTCGCGGTCCAGCAGCTTCCGGTCTGCCACAGACTTACCCGCCATCCAGCGCAGCACACGCTCGGGATGGGCGCGCATGACGCCGAGGATGATGAGGGTATGGAATACTTTGAGCACGGGGGGCGCGCGACGCGCAAGCAGAAAGCTGATCCGTGCCAGCCAGTTGGCGTGCGTGAGGATGCCCGGCGCCGTCAGAGGTGCGAGCCCGCAGACGACACTCACCGCGGTGATCCGCCCGGGCAGGGCGTAGGCACAGGCCAAGGCATACGGCCCGCCACCGGATACTCCCAGCACGGCGAACCGTTCCACGCCCAAGGCGTCGGCGAGTACGACAACGTCTTTCGGCCAGTCGAGCAGGGTCCGCCCGGGTTGCGGATCGGACAGGCCAAAGCCGGGGCGGTCGGCCGAGATGATGCGCAAGCCGAGTTGCCTGGCGACCGGATGGGCGAGTGCGGCCTGCAGCCGCGAGACGGGAAAGCCATGGCAATAGATGACGGGCACGCCCCGGGGGCTGCCATATTCGCAGTATGCCAGGCTGCGCCCATCGCGCAAGGTGAGGACCTTGTTGTCCGTGACATCGGCCATGACGTTAATTGCGGAATACCTGCTGCAAATGCACCTTCATGAGTTCCCTGGCAAAAGGGTCATGCACGCTGCCTGGACTGCGCAGCGGACGCTGCGCCGAGGTTCAATTCTTCATTTGTTCCCGGCGATCGCGTCGACACAGGAAGCCTGCGCTGCGGGCCCGTTACTCCGCTCGCTCGCAGGTGCACTATGAAGTCGTGGCCGGGCTGTCGCCATCGGGCACCGCAGGCGGCAACGACACAGGGAACGCCAGGGTCTTTCAGCGCGACAGATAGCCGTTAGAATATCATGCGCAGAGGCATTCCGCGCGGCGTGAGTCTATGGCCAAATAGGTAGCGGCTTCCTTCTTGCGCGCGGAGGGGTCGGTTGGTTGTGCGTCGAATGACCGCTTGCGGCCAAAAGTTACCTTTCGCCAGTCGCAGATAACCTCGCCGACGCGGAGTTCCTGAGCGGCGACTATCGGCCAACATCCCTATTCAGGCTTGGTACTTAACGGCGGACCCGTAGTCATCTGTGTTGGTGCTTCCGAGCCTTCCTCGCACTCCACGGTCCGGCACATGATTCGACGGATCAGCAGCCCTGAGAATATCCAGCGCTTTATGTTCGCGGTCAAATAACATCATGGCAGCCCCACCGGCATCGAGTCGGACCACGCCCGCAATCAGCGTGTAGTCGCAGCGTTCGCAATCAGGAACAACGAAGATCAGTTTTACGACTTCGTTTGGTTCAAGTTCAGCCGTTGGCATCTCAATGAAAACACCCTCAACGTCCATATTACGGGTGATGTAGCGCCCAAGAAATCTTTCTCGCTTAAAAACCTCAACGGTGAGATGCATTGGTAAGCGAACCGAATACCGGTGATCCATACTGGCTCTCCTGCTGTAAGACCTAAAACCCATAGCACTACAGATGTATGACGTCATTGAGAGTCTATGACCGCGTAAATGCTTGTCGCGCCGGGCTGCGTCATTGGAAAGGGTGCCACCCGCGCCGGTCTGGATGCCGATCCAGCTGGCCGGTGGCACTACCTGCCGAGTACAAACATCGACCCGGTAGCATGCGCGAGAGCCCCCAGCATGCACTCCCGTGTTCTCACCTTTGGACAAGTTCCTTTCAGAGATCGTGCCAATCCTGTCGACAGGCTGCGCGCATGTCGCTAAGCAACCGATTACAAATCAGATCTGGTCTGGACGGGAATGCCAGTTGTGGTACGCTGAGGACCGCGATGGCGAGAAACTGTCGGGATATGACGAATAGCACCGCCTGAATGCGTCGCGTTCAGCGACACTGGAGTACGGCTTTGTTTCACTAAGAATCGTGCGACGCGGATGGCGGAAACCGGCCAACCCCAGCCCTACACGGATGACCAACCAACGGCTAAGTTCATACTGTAAGTGGCCACTGATCTACAGTTAGTGATCCGTGGCCACGGTACCGAAGAAGACGTATTAGTCGGAAATTTAGATTTAACCTGAAGCGAATATTATGGCGTTTCTGACTGGGCTATAACTTCCTTTCGTTATCCAGAGCCTTTTCTGCGATCTCTTCGTAGAGATGGATCACCTCGGAGCAAAACTCATGCCATTTTGGGTGTCGATCTATCAGCCGCTTACTCCGCTGGGCATCGAGCGTAACTTGCTCCATAAATTGAATATCCGACTCACTAAGCACTCCGCCCTCGTCGACCCTTTTCTTGAGCTCAAGTAATCGAGGAAGTCTCTGCTTCTCGAACCGCTTGATTAGCGCATAAATGGTGCCAAGCTCAGCCGCTGATTCTTCCATGCGCTCCCCCGTGATTAGGGTGTCAAATACTCGGGTTGATCGCGACAGGTTTATAGCTCCCTCGTGTCCTCTGGAGCATGGCATTGCATAACTGGTTTCCGCTGAGTCACTACCTAATGCACGCCAGCGCCTTATTGGTTTAAAGTATAGTAGACATTCCCATACTGATGAGTCGCTCAGAAAGGAGCAGCAGAGCTGGGCGTGCCCGCGTGGCGGTGGGTAGATAAAATCGCTCAGCATCCCAAAGCCGGCACTCCTGCCCTGAGGTGGCTGGAGCCGAGATATGACATTCCGATGTATGGGGAGCATAATCCACCCTGCGGGCATCCGATCTGCACTGTTCGTTCTGTTCGCGTTGGCTGTGCCTGAATCCAGGTATTTTCTGGGGATACCTTTTAGCCCTATGTGCGCTGCCGAACGGACAATACATAGCTAATGCGATTAGTGTGACCCCAATGGGTATGAGTTGGTTGCTGAATCATCTAGGGGATCGTCCCTCCGATTGGTGATGAGAGGGCACCTGGAAGCCCATTTTGCAATATACATTGCATATAAAATTACATGATGAGGTAATTGATATGAATCAGCTAATCAAAACATTCTGTGCCACCGCCATTGCCGGCGCCATGGCGATTCCTTTCACAGCTGCTCATGCCTGGGGTGGCCCCTGGGGCGGCAACAACGGCTGGGGTAACGGTGACGGCATGGGCGACATGTTCGGCGACGGCGACTTCGGCATGAACTTCAGCGGTTCCGGTCACGGTTCCGGTCGCGGTTATGGTCGTGGCTATGGCGATTATTATGGCGGGGGTTACGGTCCTTATGGCTACGGCGGTGGTCCTTATGGCTACGGCGGTGGTCCTGGCTATGGCTACGGCGGTGGTCCGGGCTATGGTGGCTACGGCGGTGGTCCGGGCTATGGCTACGGCGGTGGTCCTGGCTACGGCGGCGGCGGTGGTCCTGGCTATGGCGGTGGCTATGGCGGTGGTGCTGCTCCCCCGGCGGCTGCACCCGCACAACCAGCAGGTCGCCAGTAACCCTGCGAGAAATCCAGACGAGCCCGCACAGGGAGGTGTGGGCTCGTTTCTATTTAACGGGTTTACTTGTTTTCATCAGTAAGCCATGAAGGTCACGTTTGTAAATGTGATTCTCGATGCCCTCTTCAATTGCAACTGCTGACAGCAAATTGCATCGTCTCGATGGCGTAGGCATGTTACCCGGGACTCGGAATTTCGACGTCCGGTTGCGCTGCTTTTTCAGACCTTAAGGCACTTGGCGCGAAAGACTGAAACGGGTGTGCGCCGTGCTAAGGCGGCGTTTTCCAGTGGGTGAGAGTCCCACCCGGCCATTTTCGCTCCAGCCGGAAGCAACCGAGCAGTCATGGAGGTAACGAAGTGGCTGAAGCCTCTGGTGTAGAGGGTCACTAGGTGACTTGGCGAGTGTGCAGGCCGTAACGCGAGTGAACGCTGAGCAATCCTCGAAAAGGACGTTGCACAGGCCGACCCGCCCACCCATGCGGGGAAGGCTGATACGTCTGGTGAAGTGAGCGAAACAAGCAGCCAGACGCTGTGCCGGGGTAGTGGCGACAGCATGTACACAAGGGAAACGCACGCAACGGGAAGCCCGGATGAATATAGGGCGCTATTGGCTGTGCTGCTCACATTTGTGCATATGCGCATATGCGCATAAACGCCTATACTCGCGTCGAGGTCCTGGAGTCGAGGTGTTCACTCATGCGCAATACCCGTTGGTCTGTCGTCGTTCCCGAGGATACCGATCGGGCGCTGCGTTCCTACCTGGCCCGGAAGGGCACCAAGAAAGGCGACCTCTCGCGCTTTGTGGACGAGGCGGTGCTGTCACGTCTGTTTGAGCTGACCGTTGACGACGTCAAGGCGCGCAACCAGGGGGCCGCGCAGGAAGACATCCTGGCCGCCATCGACCAAGCGCTGGCTGACGACTGACCTCGATGCGGGTGGTGCTCGCCACCGGGATTCTCATTGCCGCTCTGATCACGAAAGATACGCCGCCCGACCGTATCTACCAGGCATGGCGAAAGAAGAAGTTCGAGTTGGTGACATCCGAGTGGCAGTTGGCCGAATTTCGCCGTGTGAGCCGCTACCCCAGGCTGCGAAAATACCTTTCACCGCCGGAGGCCGGAAACCTGATCAACGGGTTGCGGTATCAGGCCCTGGTCCTGACGGACTTGCCGCGCGTGGACCTTTCCCCTGATCCCAACGACGACCCGGTTCTGGCCATGGCCGTCGCCGGTCAGGCGGACTACCTTGTCAGTGGCGACAAGCAGGATCGACTGGCCTTGAGGCGTGTTGAGCAGACAAGGATAGTCACGGCGCGGCAGTTTCTGGGTAAGTTATAGACTGATAGGGGTTCGGTCTCGACCGGCATTCCCGCCAGGTCCAGGTGCCGCCCGCCAAGCGAGCCCGTCAATCCATCAGCGACACCGACTTGACCTGCGCGTACAGATCGAGTCCCGGCCGCAGGTCGAGGCCGTCGCGCGAGCGGCGGGTGATGCGCGCCAGGAGCACGGCGGGATGCGTATCCCCGCAGCTCAGTTTCACCAGTACCTGCGCTGCGCTGATGTCGGTGAGTTCGACCACCCGCGTCGGCAGCACGTTGAGAATGCTGGTATTGACCGGCGGTTCCAGCACCAGGCTCACGTCGCGCGGATGGATGCGCACGCGCACCTGCGCGCCGACCGGGCGGTCGAGCCGTTCGAGCGCCAGGCGGCCGCCGGGGATGCGCACCTCGCTCAGGTGATAGTGGTCGTCGTGCCGCTCCACCACCGCCTGGATGACCGCCGCCGCTTCGTCGCCACGCGCCAGCGGCAGGTCCAGGCGCGCCATCAGTTCTACGGTCGGTCCACTGGCGCGCACCTGTCCGTCCTCGAGCAGCAGCATGTTGTCGGCCAGCCGCGCGACCTCGTCCGGCGAGTGGCTGACGTAGAGCACCGGTATCTTCAGCGTGTCGTGAAGACGTTCGAGATAGGGCAGAATCTCCTGCCGGCTCGCGTGGTCGAGCGCGGCGAGCGGTTCGTCCATGAGCAGCAGGCGCGGACTGGTGAGCAGCGCGCGCGCCATGGCGACGCGCTGGCGCTCGCCGCCGGACAGTCCGCCGGGGGCGCGTCCCAGCAGTCTGCGCACGCCCAGCAGATGGACGATCTCGTCGAATCCGACCTGCTGCCGGTCGGCCGGTACGCGGTTGAATCCGTATTCGAGATTGCGCCGCACCGACAGGTGCGGAAACAGGCTCGGTTCCTGAAATACGTAAGCGATCGAACGGCGGTGCGTGGGGACAAAGATCCGCCGTGTGTCGTCCTGCCAGACCTCGCCGTTGAGCCGGCAGCGGCCCGCCGCCCGCTCCAGTCCGGCGACGCACCGCAGCAGCGTGGTCTTGCCGCAGCCCGAACGGCCGAACAGCGCGGTGATGCCGACGCCGGGGACACGGAATTCGACGTCGAGCCGAAAAGCGCCGCGGCGGATGCCGAAGGCCGCGTCGAGTTCAGTCATGACCCAGCCTCTGCATGCGCTGCCCCAGCACAGACATCGCCAGCACCACCAGAAACGAAAACACCACCATGCCACCGGCGAGCCAGTGCGCCTGGGTCCATTCCAGCGATTCGACGTGATCGTAAATGGCCACCGACAGCACTTTGGTCTGGCCGGGGATGTTGCCGCCGACCATCAGCACGACGCCGAATTCGCCGACGGTGTGGGCGAAGCCCAGGATCGCGCCGGATAGAAAACCCGGCCGCGCCAGCGGCACCGCCACCGTGAAGAAGCGTTCGCGCGGGGTCGCGCGCAGCGTCGCCGCGACTTCCAGCGGGCGCGTGCCGATCGCCTCAAACGCGTTGCGCACCGGCTGCACCACGAACGGCAGTGAATAGAGCACCGAGGCGACCACCAGTCCGGGGAACGTGAAGGGCAGGGTGCCCAGCCCGAGCGCCTGCGTCATGTGCCCCACCGGCCCCGCCGGTCCGAGGACCAGCAGAAGGTAGAAACCGAGCACGGTCGGAGGCAGCACCAGCGGCAGCGCCACCACCGCCGCGACGGCGTGCCTTACCCGCGAACGCGTCTGCGACAGCCACCAGGCGATCGGCGTCCCGACCACCAGCAGCACGAGGGTGGTCAGCGTGGCGAGCTTGAGCGTCAGCCAGACCGGCGACAGGTCCATGTCATTCGCTGCCGTAGCCGAATTTCGCGATCACACTGCGCGCGGCGTCGCTCTTGAGATACGTCAGCAGCGCAGCGGCCGCCGGGTTGTCCGCGCCGGCTTTCAGCAGCACGGCGTCCTGGCGGATCGGGTCGTACAGCGACTGCGGCACTTCCCAGCGCGAACCGTCCGGCGCCAGCGCCACTTGCGCCCGTGCGACGAAGCCCAGATCGGCGTTGCGGGTGGCGACGAACTCGTAGGCCTGGGCGATGCTGTCGCCCTGCACCAGCTTGCTTTGCAGTGCGGCGTAAACCTTGAGCCCTTTGAGCACCTGGACGGCGGCCGCGCCGTAGGGTGCGGTCTTGGGATTGGCGATGGCGAGCCGCGCGAAAGCGCCTGCTTCGAGTACGGCCGCACCGGCGTCGGCCCGTCCCGGCTCCGCGCTCCAGAGCACCAGCTTGCCCACGGCATAGGTGAAGCGGCCGCTGGCCGCACCCTGTTGTTCGAGTTGTGCGGGATGTTCCTGGTCCGCCGCCAGGAACAGGTCGAACGGCGCGCCGTTTTCGATCTGCGCGTAGAGTTTGCCGGTCGAGCCGAAGCTCGGCAGGACCTTGTGGCCGCTGGCGGTTTCGAAACCGGCGGCGATTTCTTTCATCGCCGCGGTGAAGTTCGCCGCGACCGCGGCTTTCACCTCGTCCGCCTGTGCAGTCTGACTCATGGCCAGCGACAACAGCGCGAGAAACAACGTTCGCATATCAGGGTTCCTCAGTCAGTCTCATTCGGCAGCGATGGCGTGCGGCGCGCCTGTCAAGCACTGTGCCGGATTACGAGTCTATACAAGCCAGCAGGTTGTGACGACCGGGTTTGCCGTCTGGAGAACCGGCACCCGCCCGCCTGACGCACCTGTTGCATTCGTCAGGGAACCTCTAATTCATTCGTCATGCCGGCGAAGGCCGGTATCCAGGGGCTCGATAAAACCTGGATTCCGGCCTGCGCCGGCATGACGTCGAGCCCGAAAGCGGCCGTCACCGAATTTGCGTAAGTATCGTTCATCAGAAGCCCTCAGGCGGTCTTTCTTGCTTGTCGCATCCGCGCCATTGCACCGCGATGCGACTGTCGGGTCCCGCTCAATCGGCGCGGCGCGGCGCACCAAGCACAGGATAGACAGGTAGAAAAATGGCTGGCACGGCGGTTGCTGTACAGCACTCATGGTCAATCAGGTCGTAGCCACGAGCGAACCGCGTCCCCCATTGATTGTCAACGACACCACGCTGCGCGACGGCGAGCAGTCGGCCGGCGTCGCCTTCAGTCCCGAGGAAAAACTCGCCATCGCAACACAGCTCGACGCGATCGGCGTGCCCGAGCTGGAAGTGGGCATCCCGGCCATGGGACCCGAGGAGCGGGCGTCCATACGCGCGGTCGCCGATCTGAAGCTGAACGCCCGGCTGATGGTCTGGAGCCGCATGCGGCACGACGACCTCAAGCAGTGTTTCGGTCTGGGCGTCGATCTGATCGACGTGTCGGTGCCGGTATCGGACCAGCAGATTCAGCGCAAGCTGGGCCGCGACCGCCGCTGGGTGCTGCGCGAAATCCAGTGCAGTGTCGGCGCCGCGCTGGACATGGGCTTTCAGGTGTGCGTCGGCGGCGAGGACGCCTCGCGCGCCGATCCGGATTTTCTGCTCGAACTGCTCGACGCCGTGCAGCGCTGCGGCGCGCGGCGTTTTCGCTTCGCCGACACGGTCGGCGTCATGGAGCCCTTTACGCTGAGTGCACGCTTCGCACGGCTGCGGCGCGCGACGACCATCGAACTCGAAATGCACGCGCACGACGACCTGGGACTGGCGACCGCGAACACGCTGGCCGCCGTCGTCGCCGGCGCGACCCACGTCAACACCACGGGGCGAGCGTGCCGGCAACGCGCCGCTGGAGGAAGTGGTGATGGCGCTCAAGCACCTGTACCGCATCGACACCGGCATCGATCTGTCGGCATTCGAGCGGCTCTCGACGCTGGTGGCCAACGCATCCGGTCGGCCGGTCGCCTGGCAGAAGAGCTTGGTGAGCGAGGGGGCTTTCACGCATGAAGCCGGCATCCACGTCGGCGGTCTGCTCAAGGACCGCTGCAACTATCAGGGTGTCGATCCGAGGGAACTGGGGCGCGATCATACGCTGGTGCTGGGCAAGCATTCGGGAACACACGTCGTGCAGCGCGCCTACGCGGCCCTGCATCTGGCGCTGGATCGGCCGCAGGCCGAAGCCATTCTCGCGCAGATTCGCGGCCACGTGACGCGCTTCAAGCGCGCGCCGGCCGAAACCGATTTACTGGACTTTTACCGCGGCCTCGCCGGGCGGACGCCGGAGGCAGCATGTCTGTGAGCATCGACCGCGATGTCGCACACTTCGAAGCGGCGGCCGCGCCCTGTTCGCGCTCGTCGCGCGCGGCCGGCCGCTGCAGGAAATCGACCGGCGCCTCGCCGCGCACCGCCGCGTCGCTCATCCGGCAGCGTTCGACGCCGGTCTCCGACGGCAGGTCGAACATCGCCTGCCGGAGCAGGCTTTCCACGACACTGCGCAGGCCGCGCGCGCCGGTGCCGCGGTCCAGGGCGCGGCGGCCGGTTGAAGGGCGGTCGATCGACCCGGCGACGGGACACCGGGTTGTGGGCCGCGCGCGATGCGGCGCGGTCGAACAGTTTGGGCAGATGCTGGGGCGCTATCGCCGTGCCAGGATTTTCGACGACGACGCTGACTTCACCGTCACTCGACGTGAGCAACTCCACCCGGACAGTCCGGCCCATCAGTATGGCGGATGGCGTTGGACAGTGGATTGCCCAGGGCCCGCTGCAGCGTCAGCGGGTCGGCCGGGACCTTGGCGTTTCCCTCCAGCGTCAGTGTGACGCCGCATTATTGAGGCTTGCACAAATGGTTGACAAGTTTGACTGTGATTCCGGCGCAGGCCGGAATCCATTGGCGTGGCGGCGACTGGATCCCGGCCTGCGCCGGGATGACGGCAAAGGCGGATAGTCTGTCACGCATTTATGCAAGCCTCAATAGTCCGCCAAGCCTTCATAATAGTCGAAAAGCTTGCGCAGCTCCTCGGCCAGATCCAGGACGGTCAGGGTGCATTTTCGCGGGTGATCGTCCGCCTGCGCCGGCACCCGCATATCGCCGACGATCTGCGCCATCCGTTCCTATTCCTCCAGGTTCGAGTAAAGTATCTCCCTGTACTCGGCGACGCTGCGCACCCGGGAGCGGGCCACCGGTGTCCGGATCGTCAGATTGGTGATGGGAGGTGCGGAGTTCGTGGGCAGTGTCGGCGTCGAAGTCAGACAACCGGTAGTCGGCAAGGTGCAGGACTATGCCATCAACCGCCGGCAAGTGGGAGCACAGGCATGAACGATAACCGGCTCATCCGCATCCTGTTGATCCTGGGGCTCGCCGCGGGCATTACGCTGGCGATCATTTTCCGCGATCGGTTCAGCGGTGCGGCGCTCGAGGACTGGGTTCGCGATGCCGGACCGATTGCGCCGCTGTTGTTCATCCTGGTCTACGCGCTGGCCGCAGTGTTGTTTCTGCCCGGATCAGTCCTGACGCTGGCTGGAGGCGCGCTGTTCGGACCCGTGCTGGGAACGCTCTATAATCTGACGGGTGCGACGCTCGGCGCCACGCTGGCCTTTCTGATCGCGCGCTACCTGGCGTCCGACTGGATCGCGGCGAAGGCCGGCGGCCGGGTCAAACAATTGATCGACGGCGTCGAGGCCGAAGGCTGGCGATTCGTCGCCTTTGTTCGCCTGGTGCCGCTGCTCCCCTTCAATCTGCTGAACTATGCCCTGGGGCTGACACGCCTGCGTCTGTCGCACTACATCATTGCAAGCTACGTGTTCATGCTGCCGGGCGCCGTTGCCTATACCTACCTGGGTTACGCCGGCCGCGAGGCTGTCGCCGGCGGCGAGGGTTTGATCCGGAAGGGGCTTCTGGCGCTTGCGCTGCTGGCCATGGTGGCCTTTCTGCCGCGTTTGCTAGGCACATTGCGGCGCCGCCCGATGCTCGATACCGAGACCTTCAGGCGGCGGCGCGAGATGGAAAAGGATTTGCTGGTGCTGGACGTGCGCACCGCAGCGGACTTCGTCGGTGAGCAGGGACATATCGAGGGTGCCGTGAACATACCGGTGGAAGAGCTGCAGCGACGCATGGCGGAGATCGGCGATCATCTGGAACATCCGGTCGCCATTGTCTGCCGCACCGACCGCCGCTCCGCCAGGGCGGCGCTGCTGCTGACGGACGAGGGTTTCGCCAACGTCCACGTGGTGCGCGGCGGTATGACCGGGTGGCTGGAGGCGGGGCTTCCGGTGGTGCGCCGGTGATCGCCGGACCCGGCGCGGCAAACCGGCGTGCCGCTGCTAGGGCGGGCCGGTGCATTCGGCCGCCCGGCGCCGCAGCAGCGCCTGCTCCCTGGCGTTTTCGGTGAGCGCGGCCGCGCGTTCGAATTCCGTTCGCGCTTCCGCCAGGCGGCCGAGCTTGAACAGCAGGTCGCCGCGGACACTCGGCAGATAGTGGTAGCGCGCCAGTGCGGGCTCGGTCGCGAGTGCGTCGACCAGCTCCAGACCTGCGGCGGGTCCGAAGGCCATCGCCACGGCAACGGCACGGTTGAGTTCGACGACGGGCGATGGGGCGACCTGGGCGAGCGCGTCGTACAAGGCGGCGATGCGTACCCAGTCGGTTTCCCCGGCCGTGCCCGCCCGTGCGTGATGGGCGGCGATGGCGGCCTGCAGGCAGTAGGGGCCGAAGGCCGTGCCGGTGTCGCTGCTCAGGGTCCGCGCGCGTTCGAGTGCGGCGAAGCCGCGCCGCATCAGCAGGCGGTCCCAGCGGCCGCGGTCCTGGTCGAGCAGCAGTACCGGCTCGCCGCCCGGCCCCAGGCGCGCGGGGATGCGTGACGTCTGGATCTCCAGCAACGCGACGAGTCCCTGGACTTCCGCTTGCTGCGGCATCAATTCGGCCAGAATGCGTCCGAGCCGCAGCGCTTCCCGGCACAGCGCCTGGCGCAGCCATTCGCCGCCGCCGGTGGCGGCGTAGCCCTCGTTGAAGATCAGATAGACGACTTCCAGCACCGACGCGACCCGGGCGCCGAGTTCCTGGGCGCGCGGTATCTCGAACGGTACCTGCGCCGCGGCCAGCGAGCGTTTCGCGCGCACGATGCGCTGGGCGATGGTCGGTTCCGCGGCGAGAAACGCGCGTGCGATTTCGGCACTGGTCAGACCGCCGACCAGGCGCAGCGTCAGCGCCACGCGCGCCTCGGACCCGAGCAGCGGATGGCACGCGGTGAAGATCAGCCGCAGCAGGTTGTCGCCGATGTCGTCGTCGAGCGCGGCGTCGACCGCATCCTGGAAATCGGCCTGCGCGATGGCGTGCCGGGTGTCGAGTTCGTGCGCGATTTCCTCGCTTTTGTGTTGCAGCAGGCGGTTGCGCCGGAGCAGGTCCAGCGCGCGGCGCTTCGCCGCGGTCATCAGCCAGGCGCCGGGATTGTCCGGTATGCCTTCGGCCGGCCAGTGTTCCAGTGCGGCGACCAGCGCATCCTGGGCGAAGTCCTCGGCGAGATCCAGATCGCGCGTCAGCCGCGCCACGCCGGCGATGACGCCGGCGCCCTCGATGCGCCAGACGGCCTCGATGGCCTGACGGGTGACGGCGGCCGTCTTATCCGTTGTCATAAGCCCGTTGCAGCGCCGCAACGTCGATCTTGTCCATCTGCAGCATGGCCGCCAGCACGCGGGCGGATTTGTGCGCGTCCGGATCGCTCAACAGCCGGCCCAGCGCAGTGGGTATGATCTGCCAGGACAGCCCGAACCGGTCTTTGAGCCAGCCGCAGCGGCCGCGTTCGCCGCCCGCGGAAAGCCTCTCCCACAAACGGTCGACTTCGTCCTGCGTCGCGCAGTCCACGAACAGCGAGATCGCCTCGGTGAACTTGAACTGCGGTCCGCCATTCAAGGCCATGAACCGCTGTCCTTCGAGTTCGAAGGTGCAGGACATGACCGATCCTGTCGGCCCAGGAGCCGATTCGCCATACCGGGTGACGCCGACGACCCGGGCGTTGTCGAAGGTTGAAACATAGAAGTTCATGGCTTCTTCGGCCTGGCCGTCGAACCATAAGAATGGCGTGATCTTTTGCATGAGACTTTATCCGGTCATTACACAGATGCATTAAACGAAATGGCACTTACTTAAGCCCAGAACTGCCGTCATCCCGGCGAAGGCCGGGATCCAGAATCCACAATAGTGGCAGTTTTCCTGGATTCCGGCCTTCGCCGGAATGACGAAACCCCTGAATTCAGAGTTAAGTAAGCGCCATTTTGCATTAAACGCAGGGTGAGGCACGAAGCCCAACGATCCGCGGTCAGGCGTTGGGCTTCGTGCCTCAGCCCATATATGCGCAAGCGGCGGTTCGTGGCCCTTTGCGACGAACGCCGTGCAGGCACCGTCGCTGCGGGTGCGCGGAGACTCGACTCGGGATCAGCGGCCGGCTTCGCCGCCCACACCCATGTCGCGAAACCGTTCAACGGCCTCGGACGGTCCAAAGTCCTCGAGTTCGAACAACTGGCGGACCTCGATCTCGGCTGCACCGCCGTCGACGGCCGGGTTGGGGAAGCGGCGCGACCACTCCAGCGCTTCCTTGCGCGTGGCGACCTGAATCAGCGTGTACCCGGCGATCAGCTCCTTGGTTTCGGTGAAAGGTCCGTCGATCAGGGTGCGCTTGTCGCCGGCGTAGCGGATGCGCCACCCCTTCGCGCTGGGCTGGAGACCGGATGCGTCCAACAGCACGCCGGCCTTGACCAGTTGTTCGTGGAAGGCGGCCATGTCGGCGATCAGGGCTTCGCCTGGCATCACACCGGCTTCCGAGTCTTGCGTGGCTTTGACGATAATCATGAAGCGCATGTCCGCACCCTCGTGTTTCAGTCTGCTGTGTTTGAATCAGACCCGCGTCCGTTACTGCATCGAATGCAGGCCGAACAGGTTGCCTTCCGTGTCCATGACCAGGGAAATGAATCCGTATTCACCGATCGAAAACTTCGCGCGATGAACGTGGCCGCCGGCCGCGGCGACGCGCGCCTCTTCGACCGCGCAATCCGGGCAGGCGAAGTAGACCAGAATGCTGTTGCCGCCGGACGCGACGCCGTCCCGCTTGACCAGCGCGCCGCCGGCGCCCGCGCGGTCCATGTCCATCGGGAACGCCCAGAGTTCCACCTCCGGGTTGTCGAGCCGCTGCAGCTCGACCTGCAAGACCGACTCGTAGAAGCGCTTTGCGCGGTCCATGTCCTGCACGTAGATCTCGAACCAGATAACGGGGTTGATCGGTTTGTTCATCGGTGTCTCCTGTCAGCTCGCTTGAAAACGGATGCCGGTGCGCGTCGATGCCGTTTCAGGGCACGCCGATGCCTGCATCACCGGATTCGGCCAGGACCTTCAGGTTGGCGAGTCCGGCCTCGAAGTCGTTGCCGATCATGCGGTCCATAGCGATGAACAGACCGATCAGCCGGGTGAGGTACGCACTGGGACCGGAAAGCGCCCCGGTGACTTCGGTTCTGCCGCCGACCGGTTGCAGGCTGAACGCCGCGCGGTTGTGTCCGCGGAAGGGTTTGACGAAATCGAGTTGTATGACCACTTGCGCCGGTGGCGCGGACTCGACGATCCGCATGCTGCCCTCGCCGACGTTCCGGTCGCCCTGCCAGGCACAGGCGGCGCCGACGCCGGCCTGGGAGCCGCTGAACCGGCGTTTCATCGCCGGGTCCTTGCGCTCATAGGGTGACCACCGGCGCCAGTTCTGCAAGTCGTCGATCAGCGGAAAGACGACCGTGGGCGCCGCGTCGATGTGCTGGGAGCGGGCGACGCGGAAGCTGTCCGGCCGCATCGCCGCGACAATGGCGACGACGATGATCAGTACGACAGCGCCGGCGAAGAGAACGTTCAGCACAAGTCCTGCTCCTGGTCGGATTAATGGCGGGCGGTGAAGCCTTCTTATCGTTACGACGAATGAGCTGGACCAGAATCGACAGGACACGCGGCAAATATTTCGATTTGGTCGCGCGTCCGTGCGCCCGCCGCCAACCGAGGATATGCAAGCAGTGTGTCCGCGGGCGATGCCGGTGTTCAACCGGCGTAACAGGGCGCGAGTTCGCGCACTTCCACGGTTGCCCATTGCGCCGCCGGGCACTCGGCGGCGATGGCAATGGCCTCGTCCCGGCTCAGGTGGTCGAGCAGAAAGAACCCGCCGACCATTTCCTTGCTCTCGGAGAAGGGACCGTCCAGCAGCGCGCACCTGCACGCGCACGCCGTGCGTGTCTGTGCGCAGCGATTCGCTGGCACGCAGCAGCCCGCGCGCCGCGAGGCCTTCGCCGAAGCGCACCATTTGCGCATACGCATCCGTGCCTTGTTCTTCCGTGCGTTCAGCGCGCTGGCCGCGTGGTTCGAGAATCAGAAGCAGGAAAGCCATGTTGTTCGTCTCTCAAGCGGGCCGGTCCGGCCCGGCGTGCGTGCATTGTATTTCGGAACTGCAGCGGGGGGGTTGGATCCCTGGCCTTCGGTTGGCCGGCGGCATCTGGAATGGTTGGGGTTCGTCCATTGCAGGCCGGATGCCCCTCAGACCGTCACCACGATCTTGCCGCGCTGCCGGTTGGATTCCATATAGCGGTGGGCGTCCGCGATGGCGTCCAGCGTAAAGGTGCGGTCGATGACCGGTTTGAGCCGGCCGGCCGCAAGGCCGTCGTAGATATATTGTTTCCCGCGCGCGAGTTTCGCCGCGTCCCTGACGATCTCGAACAGCGTGTAACCGCGCAGGGTGAGGCCTTTCGACAGCGCCGCGAACAACGGGAAGGGCGTCGGCGCCGGCGCCAGTGCGCCGTACTCGAACAGCGTTGCGCCGGGGGCCGCGGCGGCGGCGAGCCGTTCCAGGAAGGGGCCGGCGACCGGGTCGAAAACCAGGCTCGCGCCGGCGCCGGCGGTGATGGCCGCCACCCGTTCCGCCAGGTTTTCCTCGTCGGTGACGATGACGTGGTCCGCGCCGGCGTCGAGCAGAAACTGCTTCTTGTCCGCGCCGCGGGTCGTGGCGATGGCGGTTGCGCCGGCGGCCTTGGCGATCTGGATGGCGGCCAGTCCCACGCTGCTGCTGGCCGCGGTGATGAGCACTCTGTCCTGCATGCGGATGCCGCCGTATTCGACCAGCGCACCGAACGCGGTCAGGTACTGCATCCAGATCGCTGCGCCCTCGACCGCCGTCAGCGCGTCGGGGTAAGAGGCCACGGCATAGGCCGGCACGACGGCGCTCTCGCCGTAGACGCCGTAGCGGCCCATGGAGAACGAGGGGATGGTGCTGACGCGGTCGCCGACGTGCACGCCGCTGACGCCGGGTCCCACCGCGTCGACGGTTCCCGCCGCTTCGTAGCCGAGGCGCGAGGGTAACTCGGGGGTTTCCAGGTACTTTCCGCGCCGGTACATGACCTCGGCACGGTTCAGGCCGATGGCCTGGACCTTGAGGCGGACTTCGCCGTCGCCGGGCGCGGTCAGGGGCAGGTCCTCGAGCTCGAGGACGTCGGCGTCGCCGGTCGAGTGAAAGCGAACGATTTTCGACATCGCGAAGCTCCCGGATACTGAAACTGCATTTACAGTGTAGTCGCTTCTCGGGGGCATGGATGTGGGTGTGAGTGAGTGGTCCGAGGCGCCGGGGCCGGCGACCGTCGTCAGCGCCTCCCCCGGGAGGGCGGCGCGCAATACCGGCTCGGTCGCCGCACTTTGAAGACGTCAGTCCGCCGGCCTGCCGGTGAATTCAAGAAATGTCTTTCGGAAGCCGGCGTGGCGGACGAACAGGCCGTCGAGGATGCCTCCAGGACGTTGGAGGAGGCGCTTGCAGGCGTGGAGCAGGCCGGGTCCGGTGCGGCGGAGAGCAGTGGCGGTGACGTCAGCGGTGGGGATGTTCAGCAGATGGATGTGAACAGACCGGGCAGCGGGTTGTTGCCTTCCACCAACGAAGATGCCGCGGCCAGGGTTCCTCAGGTGGTTCTGCCGCAGGGATTCCAGGTGGTCGATCCGAAGGAGTAAGCGCCGGAGCACGCTGCAGCACGCGTGTCGTCTGCTCCGTCACCGGTACGCGAGCGGAAGCCCGGAGCGCGGCGGCAGCGATCAGAGGGACACTCCGTGCCGACGGCCGCATCGGCATCCCGGGGAAGACATGCGCCGGGGATGGCGATCGCCGGTCAAAGGAGCGGGTGCCCGCTGCGGTGCCCGGGCGTCACTCCCAGTGGGCGCTGAAACGGCTTGCCACCGCCTGGTAGAAGTTGCCCAATGCCTCTGCCACGGACTCGGCGGCGGACAGCAGCTCGGGGTCCGCGGCAACGGCGCGATGTTGACAGATCCAGCGGTCAAATGCGGCGCTCATCAAGTGGGCTGTATGAACAACTTCGTGCTGGGAAAATCGATCGATGGTCGGGTCTCTCATCAGGCGTTTTCTCTTCGGGTGCATTCGCTGAATCAGCCTGCCAGGCCGGCACCCTCACGCTGCCCCGCAACCCTTCGACTGAGTGTTCGAGCCTGAACACGGCTGTTTCGATTCGCCGCGGCAGATGTTCGGTCGTCTACCGAGACTTACGCAGACGGCCGACAATGTCTACCGCCGGAATGACAACGAGGGCGGATCGGCTGTCACTCATTGTTGCAAGTCCCGATAACAGAGTCTTCCGCAACTGCCCTCGGCCGGTCGAGTTGTTCCCGTTGCGACCCTTGGCGCACCGAGCTGTTCAATTCGGTGCATTGCACAATGACGCCGACGAGACTCCCGTGGCGATAGCCGGTCTTGGCATCGCCTGAACAGTGTTCCGTCACTCGAGTTGACATTCTATCTATACTGCATCGCACCCTCGATCACATTCGCGAAGTGAGGCGTTTCGTCTCACACTTCCCCCGGCGAATGAACCTGACCCGGTGTTGCTCTGGGTGGCGAATTCATAATCGTGCCTCGATCAGCAGTGGTGATGGCCTGTTGCAGGCGCGCGATCGAGCGCGTTGCCCGTCGCATCGCCTGGCGCTCGGCGGGTACGCAACTCGTTGCCCAGCTTGTCCGATAGCACTGCGCTAAGCCACGTAAACTCAACATGTTATGTACGGCGCGAGCAATCGGCGGATTTTGCACAAGCGTGGAAGGCTGTTGTCGCCGGACCGTCCCGCAGCGGAAGGTGAGGCGAAACCGGGGTTACGGGAAAACCGGAATCGGGAATCCGCAGCCACTTGTTGCCCTGTGCGGCCCACCAAGACCGGTGCAGCTATAATGCAAACCTTGGGGGCGCGGCCCGGAGGGCGGAACATGAACCGAATACAATGGCCGGCGTGGACGCTGCTCGTCGCGAGTGCGGCCGCGGGGGCGACCGATTACATGGTGGACTTTTCGCGCATGGACGATCTCGAAAGCCTCCGCCCGCTGGTGAAGGGTTGCAAGGATTTCGACGCGATGGAGATTTACCGCGACCGGCTGGAAACGGCCGCGAATCTCGAATCCCTGCGCGCGACGCTGGCGCCGATGGGCCTGGGTCAGTTCAACGGATGCCCCGACGGCATCCAGGGCGCGGGAATCGCCGCGATCAAGCAGGGCGTGGCCGCTGCGCCGCCGGCGTATTCGGTCGATTTCTCGCGCGTCAGGGACTTCGAGAGCCTGCGCCCGTTGATCCGGGGCTGCGCCGATTTCGAAGGGTTGGAAGGATTGAAGGACAGACTGCGGGCCAGCAAAAACCTCAACGACATGAGCGCAACGCTGAAGGAAGTCGGTTTCGCCAACTTCAACGAGTGCCCGGCGGGCGTTGCCGGCGCCGGCATCGCGCCGATCAAGTAGACGGCCGGCGCCTTGCCCGGCAGCGTACCGCCGCCCCGGTCGGTGCGGCGGCAGCGCAGCCGCGTTGAACGGCGTGTCTCGCGTGTTCATGGTGCGGCGCCGGTGTCCATACGGAGCCGCGATTGCCGGCCTTACTGCACCTCCGGTGGATCGCTCCGCGGCGACGGGTTGGACTCCGGCGCCGCCTGCGGCGCGCTGCTGCGCACGTGGACGTCGCGCTGCGGGAAGGGTATCTCGATGCCGGCCTGACGGAGCTTCTTCTCGATCGCGTAGTTCAGATCGCTCACCGTAACCAGCCGTTTGGCGACTTCACGGATGAAGCAGCGCAACTCGAAATTCAGCGAACTGTCGCCAAAGCCCCTGAACAACACCAGCGGCGGACTGACCCGCCTGCCGTCCAGCATCACCAGTGGATGTTCCCGCGCCGCCTCCAGCAGCACCTCCGTGGCCTTGTCGACGTCCGAGCCGTAGGCCACGCCGACCGGGACGGTCACGCGTCCCCAGGGATCTCTCAGCATCCAGTTGGTGACGTTGCCGGAAATCAATGCCGAGTTCGGCACGATGACGTCGGCGCGGTCGAAGGTCTCGATCAGCGTCGAGCGGATACTGATCCGGCGGACGTAACCCTGCACGTCGCCGGTGACGATCCAGTCGCCGGTGCGGATCGGCCGCTCGAACAGCAGAATGATGCCGGAGACGAAATTGTTGACGATGTTCTGCAGACCGAAGCCGATGCCGACCGACAGGGCGCCGGCGATGATCGCCAGGTTCTGGAGTCTGACACCCGCCAGCGCCAGCCCGATGAGGGCCGCAGCGATGATGCCGACGTAGCCGGTCAGGGTGACGACGGCTTCCCGTCCGCCGCGGTCGAGGCGCGTGCGGCCCACCCAGTTCGGCAGCACTTCCTGCCTGAACCAGCGCAAGCCCGCCAGGAACAGGGCAAAGACGGCGAGGCCGACGGCAATCTGCGCCGGCACGATCCGCGCCGCGCCGATATCGAACCCGTCGCGCAGCAACGCCTGCACCCACAGCCAGGGGGTGGCCGAATAGCCCCAGAATTGCAGGACACCGATGCCGAAGAACAGCCACAGCGTCAGGATACTCAGGACACGCAGCCATATCAGGCCCGGAATGCGCTCGTCGTCCTGCAGTCCCAGGGCGGTGCGCAACCGCTTCTGCCACAGGTGCTGTCCTTCTTCCATGCCGTCGAAGAATTCCTCGATCAGGACGCTGCCGAGCCACAAGCCGACGCCCAGCAGCACGCTGCCGAGCAGCGCCTTCAACAGGTAAAAGGAAAGATTGTTGTAGCCCAGCACTTCGGCGGTCAGCGCCGCCACCAGTATCAGCACGGCGGCGGCGCGGATGGCGCCCTTGATGCGCAGCCCGGACGCCTTGCTCATGAACAGACCCAGCCATACGAGGTTGACCACCAGTACGGCAATCAGTGTCGCTCTGACCAGCGTCCAGGCGTCGCGGTCGATCGCGGTGTGCAGGCCGCTCACAAACAGAAATATCACCAGGAACCCCACCACCCACAAGCTGCGCAAACGCCGGTTCAGCCGCACCGAGAACTCGCGGTCCAACTGCAGGAAGTGCTGTGCCGGCGGGCAGGGATTCAGCAGTATCCGCGTGAACGTGGCGGCGGCCAGGTAGAGTATCAGACAGATGACCAGCACCACGGCCAGCGGCATCGCCTCCGGTCGCGCCTGCGTCACCACGCCCAGCACCACGCCGCCGCCGAGCAGCGCGGCCAGGGCCCGCACACGTCCGGCAAGGCAGGCGCACAGCGACTGGTAGAATTTGTGCGTCGTCGTCCCGCCTTGCACCGAGCGCGCCGCGCGCTGACAGAACAGCCTTGCAACGAATCCCAGCAGCCAGCCCGTTATCGTCGCCGCGGCGACGGCCGCCCAGGCGGATACGGACAGCGCCGCGGTCCCGGCGTGTGCGGCGAGAAACGCGGCGGCGCGCGTTTTCCAGTCGACCGGGGTGACCAGTACGTGATTCAGCGCCGTCCAGACCGGCTGGCTGCGCGCGAACAGGTAGTGGTCGAGCTGCCGGGTCTGGAGCGATTGCACCTGTTGCATCAGTGTCGCGCTCTCCAGCAGGACCGCCTGACAGGATGCCAGTCGCGCGCTGGCCGTATTGATTCTGCCCGTCAGGTCCATTCTGGCCTGCGCCACCGTTCGGTCCGCGGCCGCGCCCGCGGTGCCCAGCGCGTCGAGGTCGCTGCGCAGCTTTTGCAGGGTGCCGTCCGCTTCCTGCACGCACCGGCGCGCCTGGTTGCCGACGCCGGCCAGCGATTCATTCGACTTCGCGAGCAGGGCGGACGACGCGCCGGGCGTGTCGTGCGCGGCCGCAATATCTTCGTGTAGGCCCTCGATCGTCGCCTGTGCGGTCGCCAGCCAATCGTCGCGCCGCTCGGCGGCGGACGGCGACAGGCTGCCTGCCAGGAGGCAGACAGCGAGAAACAGGTCGAGTAATAGTCGCATACGGCTATACTCCTGGCGCAGCGGAAACGCAGTGCAGGCGTGACGCAGGCGCGTGGCGGCGGCCGCCGCCACGGGTCTCTTGCGTGATCGGGTAAAGGCGATGTTCGCCGCGCGCGCAACGGCGGGCGGCCGTCGGACCGGGGCGGTGTGCAACCGCGACATGCCGCATGCGGGAAGCCTGCGGCGGGAATGGACCTCGCCTTGCCCGCAATCCGGCGCGTCCGGCCGGCGGTTCCCGTCGCGTCTTGCCGCGGGTGCGCTGTGCAGGCAAAGCGGCTGGCGCCGGTTGGCGCGGCAGCGACGCGTCGTTTCGCAAAAAAATGACATTTGCGTCGAAATGCCTATACTTTCGCCCGCAAGGCGTCGTGCGGTTTACCGGGCTCGAGCCAGCGGCGGCAGGGGGCGGCCTCCGGCCGCCACTGTGCTGCGCCACAGCGGTTCGCGGGCGAACCCGCACAGACGGGAATTCCGGGCCATCGGGTAAGATCCCGGGCGTGCGCCCGACGCGATTTCCGACTATGAGGAGATTTACAATGAAGAGTGTTTGCGGCTGTTCCACATCGTCCCCCGGGCGGTCGATCGCCACCGGCGTTGCCATTGCTCTGTTGACAGCAATGTTCGCCGCCGGTTGCACCCAGAAGCCGGTCAGTTTCAGCGCGAGCGTCTTTCCGGTGCTGCAGCAGCAATGCGGCGAGTGCCACCAGCCGGGCGGCGACGGCGAGCAGAAGAGCGGCTTCAGCGTGGCCAGCTACGACAGCGTCATAAAAGGCACCACGCTGGGTCCCGTGATCGTCGCTGGGTCCGCCACATCGAGTTCCCTGATGCGCATGGTCGAACACAAGACCGATCCGCAGATCCACATGCCGCACGGCGGCGCGAAGCTCAGCGATGAGCAGATCGCCACGTTGAACGCCTGGATCGATCAGGGCGCCAAGAACAACTAGCCGGCGTCGCCCGCTCCTGCCACACTAAGGCGGTCAGTCCAACCCCTGCGCCAGGCGACGTGCTCAGCGCGACCGGCGTCCGGGCTGCTTCCTGTGCCGGTTGACCTTAGTCAACGGATGTGGTGAATTCACAGTGAGCCGCTGGCAATGATCTGAGGGCACAAGTATATTGCGGCGGGTACGTCCGCGTGTCGCCGCACAGCACGCGATAATCAAGCGGCCGTAACCCGCTGCAGGTTACGGTAGGAGATCGCATTGTGAACCTGCGTTGTCGTTTCCCGCCCGTGCTGGCGGGCATCGTGATCGGCATTTCCATGGTGCTTTCTTTCGTCGTGGCCGGGCGCGGCATCGGCGTGAGCGGCATGATGACGCGCCTGGTGGCGACCGTGCAGCACTGGCTGCTGCCGGAGCTGACCGAAAAGAGCAGCTACTTCGGTCCTTTCTTCGCGCACGGCGCGCGTCCCCTCGACAATTACCTCACCTATCTGGTGATCGGCCTGCTGGCCGGCGCGTTCGCCGGCGCCTGGTCCTGCCTGGATTTCCGCTTCGAAGTGCAGCGCGGTCCGCGCATCTCGGTGGCGGGCCGGCTGTTGTATGCGCTCATCGGCGGCGCCATTACCGGTTTTGCCGCGCGCCTGGCGCGCGGCTGCACCAGCGGCCAGGGGCTGGTCGGCGGCGCCGAGCTGTCGGTCGGCGCCTGGGCGTTCCTGCTGTGTATCTTCGCCGGCGGCTTCGCGACCGCCTGGTTCGTGAGAAAGCAATGGATATAGTCGCGCCGCTGGTCAAGACCGGCGTCATCTCCGAGACCCTCAACCTGTGGCTGGCGGTGCCCATCGGTTTCATCTTCGGTTTCGGTCTGTATCACGCGGGCTTCACCGACAGCCGCAAGATCGCGCGCGCCTTCTATCTGAAAGACGTTTCCGTGCCGGTGGTCATGTTTTCGGCCATCGTCACCGGCATGCTGGGGCTGTGGGGGCTGAGCCTCATCGGTTTCCTCGATTCCTCGCAGATCCCGTTTCTGCCGACCTATCTCACGCCCATGGCGCTGGGCGGCTTTCTGTTCGGCGTCGGCATGGTCATCGGCGGCTTCTGCCCGGGCACGGCGGCGGCCTCGATCGCCACCGGCCGCATCGACGCACTGGTGTTCGTGATCGGCTTCCTCGGCGGTTCCATTCTGTTCGGCGACCTGTTTCCGGTGTGGGGCGATTTCTACAACAGCGATTACCGCGGTATCTTCCGCCTGGACCAACTCCTCGGCATGAACCTGGGCTCGGTGGTGCTGATGCTGGTGGTCATCTCGGTGGCCGGCAGTCTGGTCATGCGTATGGGCCAGCGCCTGTTCTGGACCACGCCGCGCGCCGAATCACTCACGCCCGAACAGGTATTGGAATACGAGACGCCTCTGGTGGTGCTGGCGCTGGTCGTGGCCGGCGTCATGGCGTTCTTCCCGACCGGACATTATCTGCGGCCGGCCGAGACGCCCTGGTACGTCATCCAGAAGGAGGCCGTGGCGGCGGGAACGCCGGCGAACCGGGGCGCCGCGGCCGCGGTGCCCGCCGAACAGCCGGGCCAGGCGCCCGCGCGGACGCATGCCGGAGGCGAGGGATGCTGAGCGGGGGCGGGGTCGCTTGAACCGGCGCGAATTCATCAAGATATCCAGCCTGCTCGGCGTCGGCGGTCTGGCGCCTTCGCTGCTGCTCGGCGGCTGCGCCGCGCACCCGCTGCCGGGGCAGGGGAAGGTCAGCCGCACGCCGACCTTCTGCGACATGTGTTTCTGGAAGTGCGCCGCGTTCGTCGAAACCGAAAACGATCAGCCGTGGAAGATCACCGGCAACGACCAGGACCTGCACAGCGAAGGGCGTCTGTGCACGCGCGGAACCGGCGGCCTGGGCAGCTACCAAGACCGCGACCGGTTGCAGAAACCGCTGCTGCGCGTGACCGGCGCGGACGGCCGCCAGACTTTCAAGGAAGTGTCGTGGGACGAGGCGCTGGACCATATCGCCGGGCGCCTCAAGTCGATCGCCGAACAGTACGGTGCCGACCGCACGGCACTGCTCAACCACGGTGTCGGCGCCAGTCACTTCAAACACCTTATGAGCGCCTTCGGCAGCGGCAGCAATGCCGAACCGGCCTTCGCCCAGTGCCGCGGTCCGCGCGACGTCGGTTTTCAATTGACGTTCGGCGAAGGCCTGGGGTCGCCCGAGCGGACCGACATGGAACACTCGCGCTGCATCGTGCTGATCGGTTCGCACATCGGCGAGAACCTGCACAACGCGCAGGTGCAGACGCTGGCGGCCGCCCTGCGCCACGACGCGACGCTGATCACCGTCGATCCGCGCTTCTCGGTGCCGGCGGGAAAATCGAAATACTGGCTGCCGATCAAGCCGGGCACCGACATCGCCTTGCTGCTGGCGTGGATGCACGTGCTGATCGACGAGGGGCTCTACGACAAGGACTACGTCGAGCGCTATGCCACCGGATTCGAGCAACTGAGTACGCACGTTGCGCGCTATTCGCCGGAGTGGGTGTACCTGGAAACCGGCATCGAACCTGCGTTGATCCGCACGACGGCGCGCGCAATGGCCGCCTGCGCGCCGGCGACGCTGATTCACCCCGGCCGCCACACGGTCTGGTACGGCGACGATACCCAGCGCTCGCGCGCCATCGCCCTCCTCAACGCGCTGCTGGGCAGTTGGGGGCGCAAGGGCGGTCTTTACATCAAGGAAGGCGTGCCCCTGCCCGAGTATCCGCTGCCGGCCTATCCGACACCCAAGAGCACCTTCCGCACCGCGCACGGCGATCGCTATCCGTTCGCCGACGAGGGCGTGACCAACGCCTTGATCGAGGCTTCCGTCGGCGCGGACGCACATTACAAGGCGTGGCTGGTCTACGGCACCAACCTGCCCATGACCATTCCCGGCATCCGCCCGCAATTGCAGGCCGCCATGAGTTCGCTCGACCTGGTCGTGGTGGTCGACACCATGCCCTCGGAAATCACCGGCTACGCCGACGTCGTACTGCCGGAGTGCACCTACCTCGAACGCTACGACGATCTGCGCAACAGCGGCCGAGCGCCACCCGTCGCTGGCGTTGCGCATGCCCGCCTTCGAACCGCGCTTCGACAGCAAGCCCGGCTGGTGGATCGCCAAGCAGCTCGGCCACCGGCTCGGCCTCGACGCCTACTTTCCGTGGAACGATTACGCCGAAGTGATCGACTGGCAGCTCAAGCAGGTGGGCTCGTCGCTGGAGGAAATGAAGAAGGTCGGCATCAAGAACTTTCCGCGCACGCGGCCGAAGTACTTCGCGCCCGGCGAGGCGGTCGGCTTCCGCACGCCGAGCGGCAAGATCGAACTCTACTCGCAGCAGCTCGCCGACAAGGGCTTCGACCCGATGCCCGAGTACACGCGGCCGGAACAGCCGCCCGAAGGTTATTACCGTTTGAATTACGGCCGCATGCCGGCGCACACCTTCGGCAAGACCACCAACAACCCGCTGCTGTTCCAGCTCGCGCCCGAGAACACGCTGTGGGTGAATCCGCTGGTCGCGAACGAACGCGGGATCGAAAACGGCGAGTACGTCCGCCTGGCCAATCCCGACGGCATCGTCAGCAACCGCATCCGCGTGCGTGTCACCGAACGTATCCGCCCCGACTCGGTGTTCATGGCGCACGGCTTCGGCCACCGCTCGCGCCGCCTGCGGCTGACCCACGACGTCGGCGCCGACGACTCCGAACTGATGACCAACGTCAAGATCGATCCGCTGATGGGCGGCACCGGCATGCGCGGCAACTTCGTCACCATCGTCAAGGAGACCGCCTGACATGGTCCGTTACGCGATGGTGATCGACACGAAACTCTGCATCGGCTGCTGCGACTGCGTGATCGCCTGCAAGACCGAGAACAAGGTGCCGGAGGGGCTCAACCGCGACTGGGTGGTGGAAGCCACGCAGGGCACCTACCCGAATCTGACCACCGAGTTCCGCTCGGAGCGCTGCAACCACTGTTCGCACGCGACCTGCGTGTACATGTGTCCGACCGGCGCGAGCCACCACTGGAACGGCAGCAATATCGTGCTGGTCGATCCCAACAAGTGCACCGGCTGCAAGGCGTGCATCGCCGCCTGTCCCTATGACGCGCGGTTGATCATGCACCCCGGCGGGTACATCGACAAGTGCACCTTCTGCCATCACCGGGTGGAGAAGGGGCTCGACCCGGCCTGCGTCTCCACCTGCCCGACGCACTGCATGCATTTCGGTCTGCTGGACGACCCGTCCAGCAACGTCAGCGAACTGCTGCGCACACGCGAGCACAAGGTGCTGAATCCGGAGACCGGCAATCAGCCCAACGTCTACTACCTGATCTGAGGCATCGCCGCCATGCTCGAACAAATCCTGGTCAGCGCGCGCAGCAACCCGCACATCGATCCGGTCATGTCGGTGTGGGGCTGGCAGATCTCGGTCTATCTGTTTCTCGGCGGTCTGACCGCCGGCATCATGTTCTTCTCGGCGCTGATGCTGCTGCTGAACAAGGACAAGGAGGCGCCGTTCGCGGTCAACGGGCTGGCGCTGCTCGGACCTGTGGTGCTTTCGCTCGGCATGACGACGCTGTTTCTGGATCTGGAGCACAAGCTGTTCGTCTGGCGCTTCTACACGACCTTCCAGCCGACCTCGCCGATGTCGTACGGTGCCTGGATCCTGATTCTGGTCTATCCGGTGGCGATTCTGCAGGTGCTGTCGACGTTCCGAACGGGCTACGGCTACGTCGCCAACCTGATCAACGACGTGCCATTCGTTCCCGCGATTCTCGACGGGGCCGAGCGCTACCGGCGGCTCATCGCCTGGCTGGCCATTCCGATCGCCGTGGCACTGGGCGTCTACACCGGTATTCTGTTGAGCGCCTTCAGCGCGCGCCCGTTCTGGAACACCGGTCTGCTGGGGCCGCTGTTCCTGGTGTCCGGCCTCTCGACCGGCGCGGCGCTCACGGCGCTGATCGCCCGCCAGCATAGCGAGCGGCACCTGTTCACGCTGATCGATGCCGGACTGATCCTGGTCGAGCTGATCATCGTGGCGCTGTTGCTGGTCAACCTGGCCACCGGCGCGAAACCCCAGCTCGACGCGGCGGCGCAACTGCTGGGCGGCAGCTACACCGTCGCATTCTGGGGCGCGTTCGTCGCGTTGGGGCTGCTGGTTCCACTGCTGTTCGAACTGTTCGAGCGTCCGGGCACCGCGCGCAGCCTGGCGCTGCTGGCCCCGGTGCTGGTGCTGCTGGGCGGCTACGTGCTGCGCGTCGTCGCCGTCGACCTGGGGCAGGAAACCACCTGGATCAATTACACCTCCGAATACAACACGCAATTGCTGGACCGTCTGCACTGACGCCAGGCTCCGGGGAGCGGACCACCATGACCAGACACATCGCGACATCGATCCTGCTGAGCCTGCTGGGCGCATTGTCCGTCACCGCGTGCAGTGACCGCGGCACCGGCGCCGCGCCCCAGGCCGGCGACTTCAAGCAGGTGGCGCAGGTGGTGGCGCGGCGCGAGGATCGCGTCACGGCCGGCGAGCTGGCGCACTGGATCGTCGGCAGCAAACAGGATTTCGTGCTGGTCGACGTGCGCTCCGCCGGCGAGTACGCCGGCGGACACATCGACGGCGCGCGCAACTTCGCGGTGCCGCAACTGCTGGACCCGGAGACGCTGAAGACGCTCCCGAACGACCGCCGCATCGTCGTCTATTCGCAGGGCTCGGAAACGGCGGCCCAGGCCGTGGTGCTGCTGCGCCTGGCCGGTTACCAGGCCGATCTGCTGCTCGGCGGCTATAACTTCTGGAGCGAGCAGGTGCTGAATCCGGACATCCAGCCGACCGAAGCCGACGGCGAATACGCGCGCGTCAGCGAACAGCAGGCCATCGCCTGCTACTTCGTCGGCGCCAACGCGGCCGCGCAGCCGGCGCCGGTCAAGCCGGCGAAACCGGCTTTTGTGCCGCCCGTTTCGCAACCCGCGGCTGCGCCGCCGCCGGCGTTCCACGAAGGGTGCTGATTTAATCATTAACCGCGAAGGAAAAGCCTTTTCACCGCAAAGGCGCACCGGAAAAGGGGTCGGAGTCATTTTTCGCCTTTTCGCGCGAAAAGGCGAAAAATGACTCCGACCCCTTTTCTACCTTTTTCTAAGGCTGAAGCGGCGCCGCGAGTACGCGTTTTATTGCTGCGGCGGACAGCGGGCGCACCTGCGCCGCCGCGTCGTTCGATCCGGTGTTTCCAATGCCGGTCCATGCGTCGCCCGGCAGTCCGTCTTGCAATAAGGGGTGCGTGGGACGAAACGCGACGTTGCCGTCGGTGCCCAGTTCCACTTCGCCTTCGCCCAGCCCGAGCGCATTCGAGGACCGGTGACAGGACGCACAACTGCGGGCGGGGCCGGTGGTGTGCGGATCGATGGCGGCGAAGTGCCGGCCGAAGCGCGGCTGCGTCCAGTCCGGGTGCGTGATGCTGAGGATCATGCCGGGCACGACCGGCACCACGCGGCCGTCCGCGCGCACGCCCAGCGGCGGCGGGTCGCTGCGCACGTCGCTGCGCCGGCTGTCCCAGCGGCCCTGGGTCGTGCGAGCTTCGGTGTGATCGTACTGTTGTCCATCGGCGGTGTAATCCAGGTGACAACCGTAGCACTGCGGCGCCCAGGCCGCGTGACAGGCCGTGCAGTCGAGGCGCGCGTGCTCGCGTGACAGCGGATGGTCGGCGTCGCGGTACGGCGGAATACGCAGGCGCTCGCCGGTGCGCTTGACGTGCAGCCAGGCGCTGTCGCCGTTCAGCTCGACGTGCCACAGCGGCGTACCGCGCGCGGTCACGGCGAAGCGCGTGGCCGTGCCGGTGCGATAGGGGATGCGCGCTTGCAGATTCCGGTACCGCTCGGGCCACTGCGCCAAGCCGATGGTCCGCGCGATGCGATGGCAGTCCTCGCAGCGGATGTCGACGGCCTGTGGCTGCGTCGGCGGCGCCGGTGCGTTCGTCGTGCCCATCAGGTCCGCCTCGGTGTGACAGTCGGTGCAGCCCATGCCGGCGGCGTGGTGGCGGTCGGCGGGACGGAATTCGACACGGCGGCCGTCCTCCAGCGCGCCGGTGCCCGCAGCCGCGTCGTCGGTTTCCGCCAGGCCGGCGTAGCTCAGTGAAATGCGGCCCGAGCGCGCGTGGCAGCCGAAGCAGCGCGCATCGCTCACCTGCGCGGTCAGCGCCGGGTGCGCCTGTGCCGTCTGTTCATCGATGTGGCAGGCCAGACAGCCGCCGCCGCGGTCATACATAGGGTCGAGCCGGTGCGCGGTCTTCGGCTGTCCCAGGTGACAGCTTGCGCACTGCTTGCGCAGCAGACTGTCGGCGGGCGACTGCGTGAGGTGCGACAGATCGTTGTGACCGGGGCGGTCGACCGGTTCGCCGAGCGCGCGCCGCGTGGTCGCCACCATGCCGGCGCCGGTGTGCATGAGGCTGTGTATGACGCCCTCGACCTTGTCGGCATGACAGCGGCCGCAGATCGCCGCCGCACTGTCCATGTCGCCGGGGTATGCGATCAACCCGCGGTGAGCTGCCGCTTTCGATGCCGCGGCCGCGTCGCCGGCGTGGCACTGCGTGCAGTCCTGCGCAAAGGACGCGTGTGCCGCCGCAAACGCCTGCCGTGCGACCGCATGACACTGCGTGCAGGCCGGCGCGTTCGGCCCGGCAACGCCCGGCGCCGGCGCGACGCACAGCAGCCAGAGCATGCAGGCGCACAAATAAGAGTGGCACGCGAATCTGTTCATCGGACCTGTCCAGTGTTACAGGAAAAGGGGTCGGAGTCATTTTTCGCCTTTTCGTGCGAAAAATGACTCCGACCCCTTTTCCCGATGATTTGATGTGCATCAACAACCATGGTATATCGCATACCGGTGTTCAGACTTTGGTCTATACTGCGACGTGGCGGAACACCAAAAAAAACAACCCGGGCCCGGGTTAATCGATAAAAGCAGTCGGGAAGGGTCGCTTGCAGGCAGTGCCGTTGCGGCTCAAGCATCACCCTGGATCAGTTCGGAGGAGAGCGTCGCCATGGGTATCCACCAGACCTTTTATGAGGCCATGCGCGAGCATGGCATTACACGCCGCAGCTTCCTGAAGTTCTGCAGCCTCACCGCTGCCGGGCTCGGCCTGGGGCCGGAGTTCGCGGGCACCATCGCGCATGCGCTGGAAACCAAGCCGCGCACACCGGTGATCTGGCTGCACGGCCTCGAATGCACCTGCTGTTCGGAATCCTTCATCCGCTCCGGCCACCCGCTGGCGGCGGACGTCATTCTTTCGATGATCTCGCTGGACTACGACGACACGCTGATGGCGGCCGCCGGTCATCAGGCCGAGGAAATCCTCGAGCAGACGATCGCCAAGTACGACGGCAACTTCATCCTGGCCTGCGAAGGCAACCCGCCGCTGAACGAAGACGGCATGTACTGCATCCAGTCGGGCAAGCCCTACGTGGAAAAGCTGCGCCGCATGGCGAGCCACTGCAAGGCCATCATCGCCTGGGGCTCCTGTGCCTCCTGGGGTTGCGTGCAGGCCGCGCACCCGAATCCGACGCGCGCCACGCCCATCCACAAGGTCATCACCGACAAGCCGATCGTCAAGGTTCCGGGCTGTCCGCCCATCGCCGAAGTCATGACCGGCGTCATCACCTATATGCTGGCCTTCGACCGGCTTCCGGAACTCGACCGGCAGGGAAGGCCGACGATGTTCTACAGCCAGCGCCTGCACGACAAGTGCTACCGGCGGCCGCATTTCGACGCCGGCCAGTTCGTCGAGCGCTTCGACGACGAAGGCGCGCGCAAGGGTTACTGCCTGTACAAGATGGGCTGCAAGGGACCGACCACGCACAACGCCTGCTCGACGGTGGAGTGGAACGGCGGTCTGTCCTGGCCGGTCAAGTCCGGGCACGGCTGTCTGGGTTGCGCCGAAGACAATTTCTGGGACCGCGGATCGTTTTACAGTTCGGTGACCGACCTCAACGTCGGCGGACGCGTCGAGTCCACCGCTGACCGGGTCGGCGGCGTGCTGGGTGGCGCGGCGGTCATCGGCGTGGCCGCACACGCCGTGGCGTCGGTCGTCAGCCACACCAGGGACAGCAACAAGGGGAGCGACAGCCATGACTGAGACGATGAGTGCCAACGGGTTCCCGCTCGACACCGGCGGGAAGCGCGTCGTGGTCGACCCGATCTGCCGCATCGAGGGCCACCTGCGCATCGAGGTCAACCTCGACGACAACAACGTGATCCGCAACGCCGTATCCACCGGCAACATGTGGCGCGGTCTCGAAATCATTCTCAAGGGACGCGACCCGCGCGATGCCTGGGCCTTTACGGAAAGGATCTGCGGCGTCTGCACCGGCGTCCACGCGCTGGCCTCGGTGCGCGCGGTCGAGGACGCGCTCGGCATCAAGATCCCGGAGAACGCCAATCACATCCGCAACCTGATGATGCTGGCGCAGTACACCCAGGACCATCTGGTGCATTTCTATCATCTGCACGCGCTGGACTGGGTCGACGTGGTCAGTGCCCTCAAGGCCGATCCCAAGGCCACCTCGGAACTGCAGCAGAGCATTTCGAACTGGAGCAAGTCGTCGCCGGGTTATTTCCGCGACGTGCAGGCGCGCCTGAAGCGCTTCGTCGAATCCGGTCAGCTCGGGCCGTTCTCCAACGCCTACTGGGGCAGTGCGGCCTACAAGCTGCCGCCCGAAGCGAATTTGATGGCGGTGACGCACTATCTGGAAGCGCTGGATTTCCAGCGCGAGATCGTGAAGATCCACACCATCTTCGGCGGCCGCAACCCGCACCCGAACTGGGTGGTCGGCGGCATGCCCTGCTCGTTCAGCCTCAACCAGACCGGCGCCATCAACATGGAATGGCTCAACCTGGTGTCGTCGATCATCGACCGCTCCATCGCTTTCGTCGACCAGGTGTACATTCCCGATCTGAAAGCCATCGCGTCGTTCTACAAGGACTGGACCTACGGCGGCGGCCTGTCGAGCAAGAACCTGCTGTCCTACGGCGATTTTCCGCGCGTGGCCAACGACTGGTCGCAGGACAACATGCTCATGCCCGGCGGCGCGATCCTCAACGGCGACCTGTCGCAGGTGCACGAGGTGGACGTGCGCGACCCCGAACAGATTCAGGAGTTCGTCGCCCATTCCTGGTACAAGTATCCGGACGAAACGCAGGGACTGCACCCCTGGGACGGCATCACGGAACCGCATTTCGAACTGGGTCCGGCGACCAAGGGCACCAAGACCAACATCGAACAGCTCGACGAAAACGCCAAGTATTCGTTCGTCAAGGCGCCGCGCTGGCGCGGCAACGCCATGGAGGTGGGGCCGCTGGCGCGCTACGTGGTGGCCTATGCGCGCGGCGACGAAGAGATCAAGGACCAGGTCGACGGCCTGCTGCGCGACCTCGGCCTGCCGCTGACGGCGATCTTCTCGACGCTGGGGCGCACCGCGGCGCGCGGGTTGGAGTGCTCCTGGACGGCGCACAAGATGCGCTATGTGTTCGACAACATGATGGCCAACCTCAAGGCCGGCGACACCGCCACGGCCAACATGGACCTGTGGGAGCCGGAGACCTGGGCGAAGGACGTCAAGGGGGTCGGTCACGCCGAAGCGCCGCGCGGTTCGCTCGGGCACTGGGTCCACATCAAGGATGCCAAGATCGCCAACTACCAGGCCGTGGTGCCGACCACCTGGAACGCTTCACCGCGCGACCCGGCCGGCAACATCGGCGCCTACGAGGCGGCGCTGCTCGGTACGCCGATGGCCGACGCCGGGCAGCCGCTGGAGATCCTGCGCACCATACACAGTTTCGATCCCTGTCTGGCCTGCTCGACGCACGTCATGGCACCGGACGGCGCCGAACTGGCAAGGGTCAAGGTCCGCTAGCGGGAGGGTGGCGACATGAACAGCAATGTGGCAAATGGTGCGCACGATCCGGCCAATCAGAAAGCCGTGTACGTGTTCGAGGCGCCCGTGCGCTTGTGGCACTGGGTGCACACTTTCAGCTTCCTGACGCTGGCGGTCACCGGCTATCTGATCGGCAAACCGCTGCCGTCGCTGGCGGGCGAGGCGAGCGATCATTTCCTCATGGGCAACATCCGCCTGATTCATTTCATCGCGGCGTATTTCTTTGCCATCGGCTTCGCCGTGCGCATCTACTGGGCGCTGGTCGGCAACCGCTACGCGCGGGAGATCTTCTACCTGCCGTTCTGGCGGCCCGCCTGGTGGAAAAAGCTGGTCTATGAAATCGGCTTCTACCTGTTCCTGACGCGCCGGCAGCACAAGGAGCTGGGCCACAATCCGCTCGCGCAGACGGCGATGTTCTTCCTCAATACGCTGATGACCTTGTTCATGATCGGCACGGGGTTTGCGCTCTATGGCGAAGGTCTCGGCGAAGGCAGTTGGGCGGACCAGGGTTTCGGCTGGATCATTCCGCTGCTGGGCGGCAGCGAGGCGACCCACAACTGGCACAACATGGGCATGTGGATCATGCTGACGTTCGTCATCATTCACATCTACATGGCCGTGCGCGCCGACATCATCGGCCGCGAAAGCAGCGTCAGCACCATGATCGGCGGCTGGCGCATGTTCAAGGACGACCAGCCCTGATGCCCGTCGACGTCGATACTGACACGCTGATCCTGGGCATCGGCAATCTGTTGTGGGCCGACGAAGGGTTCGGCGTGCGCTGCGTCGAAACGCTGAATGCCGGCTACGCCTTCGACGACGACGTGCGCCTCATGGACGGCGGCACGCAAGGGCTGTTTCTGCTGCCCTGGGTCAGCGCCGTCTCGCGCTTGCTGATTTTCGACGCCGTCGATTTCGGCATGGCGCCGGGCGAACTGCGCGTCATCCGCGACGGCGACGTGCCGCAATACCTGGGTGCCAGGAAAGTCAGCATGCACCAGACCGGTTTTCAGGAGGTGCTGGCGTCGGCGCGCCTGCTGTGCGACCGGCCGCGGCAGCTCGCGCTGATCGGCGTCCAGCCGGAACAGCTCGACGACTACGGCGGCAGTCTGCGCGAGCGCACGCGCCGGCGCATACCCGAGGCGATCGCGTGCGCCTGTTCGGTGCTGCGCGAATGGGGCGTCGGCTTCCGCGCACGGGCCGTGCCGCTGGCGCCGATCGAACTCACCGGCCCCGGCGAACTCGACATCGTGGGGTACGAGGCGGGGAGACCGCTGTGACCCACCCGCTGGTTCAGCGGCTGTTCGACGACTACGGCTTCCCCGAAGTCACGCTCGCGTCGCACGCGGCGTTCATCGATCAACCCGGTGTCGCGGTCCTGTTCTTCGCCGGCGACCCGAAACGCTTTCGCGACACCACCGACGTGGCCGTGGTGCTGCCGGAGCTGGTCAAGGCATTTCAGGGCGTGCTGCGCGCCGGCGTGGTCGCACCGGAGGCAGAGCAATCGTTGCAACGCCACTACGGGTTCGCCGTGTGGCCGGCGCTGGTGTTCCTGCGCGACGGCGGTTATCTCGGCGCCATCACCGGCATTCAGAACTGGGCCGAGTACCTGCACGACATCAGCCAACTGGTGACGGCCGACGTCAGGTCGCCGCCGGGCTTCAAGGTGCCGGTCGTCGGCGGCTGAGCCGGCGGCCCGCGGGACAACGCGCATGAAACGACACGACTCCATTGCAGTGACCCTCGCGGGGCCCGGCACGCAGCCGCTGGAGGCCGACGGCGCGCAGCTCGAGTTCATCCCGCTGCCCAAGGAAATGAGCCGCTATCAGGCGCCGGACATCCCAGAGCCGGAACAGGTGCGGCACCTGCGCGGCGCGAAGGCGGTCACCGACTGGCTCACCCAGGCGCTGGCCGATTACCGCATCGACGGCGCGCCGCAGATCGCCGATATTTCCGGTCTGGACGCGGACAACCGCGAGCTGGTCAACCAGATTCTGGGCGAGGGCGAGGTCAGCCTGAAGTACGCCGCCGCGGATCTGCAGGTGCGTATGCAGGAATCCGTGCTGGCCGGCATCTGGCGGACCTTCTGTCTGGACGAGGCCGGCCGTATCCTGCGCGATTTCATCGAGGTGTGCGACGTGCCGGTGCTGGCGCGGCGCGCGCCCGACGCGACGCAGGCGCCGGCACCGGCGCGGCGCGCGGCGCCGGACGGCGTCATGAACGCGCTGCCGATCCTGAGCGAGCTGCAGGACCACGTCGCCGCCTGGAAACCCGGCGCCCCGGCGCACGTCATCAACCTCACGCTGCTGCCTTTGTCCGCAGGCGACATCCAGTTTCTCGGCGAGACGCTGGGCACCGGACCGGTCGAGACGCTGTCGCGCGGCTACGGCGACTGCAAGATCACCAGCACGCGCTGTCCGGGCATCTGGTGGGTACGGTATACCAACTCGATGGGCACGCTGATTCTGAATACCCTGGAAGTCACGGATATTCCAGCCGTGGCCTGCGCCGCCCGGGAGGACCTGGACGATTCGTGGCGGCGGTTTCGCGAGCTGCTGGAACCCTATTGGACCGAGCTGGGATGAATCCGCCCGAGCTTGCCAAACGGATCGACGCCGGCACGCGGCTGGAGTGCCGGATCTGCTGGTACGTCTATGACCCCGCGCTCGGCGACGAAGTGGAGCAGATTCCCCCGGGCACGCCGTTCGCCGCGCTGCCGGCGCACTGGCGCTGTCCGCAGTGCGATGCCGCACAGGGCCAGTTTCTGCCGCTGGCGGAGCGGTAGCCCCCATGCACCCGGCGGTGGAGAACCTGGTGGCCCTGTACCGCGACCGCGTGCAGCCGCGCATGCGCGCGCTGCCGGTGTACAACGCGGCGCTCGAGGTGGAAGCGGTCGGGTTCGACCTGCACGCGGGGCGGTTGTGCGGCGTGCTGATTGCGCCCTGGTGCATGAACCTGGTGGTGATGCCCGGTGAGCACGACGACTGGTCCGCACTGGCGCCGGGGACGGCGCTCGACGTGGCGTTTCCGGCGGGCGAGTACGCCTGCCTGCTGAGCGCGCCGGACGACGGAGTACGCCACCTCAGTCTGCCGCTGTTCACGACCGTCGAAGGCTTCACCGATCAGGACACAGCGCGCAACGTGGCGCGCGAGGTGCTGCGGCGCCTGTACCACGATGCGCCGGAACCGGCGCACGCCGAACCGATTGCCGCGGAACTGAACCGAAGCGGTCTGCACAGGCCCGTATCGCGACGCGCGCTGCTGCACGGCTGGCTGGCGCCGCCCGAGGACGGGGCCTGATGCATGAGCTCTCGGTCTGCCTGGCCCTGATGCAGCAGGTCGAGCGGATCGCGCGGGAACACGGGGCCGCGCGCGTGGAGCGCATCCTGCTGCAGGTCGGCCCGTTGTCGGGCGTCGAGCCGGCGCTGTTGCAACATGCCTGGCCGCTGGCAGCGACCGGCACGCCGGCTGCAGCGGCCGAGCTGGTCATCGAAACGGCGCCGGTCAAAGTCAGGTGCACGGTGTGCGGGGCAGTGTCGGAGGCCGCGCCCAACCGCCTGTTGTGCGCGGCCTGCGGTGATTTCCGCACGCAACTGGTCAGCGGCGACGAGCTGTTGCTGGCCAATCTGGAATTGTCACTGGTGGATCGACAGTCCGTGCAAGCAGACGGCGTATAGGAAGAATAAACGCGGTATTCGATGAATATCCAGCCTGTCGGGCTATGGGGAGTCTGGGTTCCGGTAGAACTCAGGCTGTCTGCGGGGTGATCTGCGTCAGATGGGGTCGGAATTGGGCAGTAGGTATGATGGCTGGAGCCTGAGCGCCGGTTGTTTGCCGACGCCAGAGCAAGCGAAGCACTGCCGGAAGCGGGAACGGCATCAGCGTGGGACGGGCAGGGCGGTCAGGACCTGTCGAACAGGCCTACCTGAGGTAGTGCCCGACGTTCAGGTAATATACTGGGCGTAGTCGTCGGGGCGTTGATACCCGGATGGGCGGGTATCTTCCGGATGACATCGGGATCTTCGATGCAGGCGATGACCTTCATGGTGATGTCGATATTGAACACGCGCTTGAGCCGCTGAGCACGGGACATGGCGGCCTGGCGCTCGGCGGGGGTTCGGTCTTGTGTCTGATGGGTGGTCTTGCGTCCCTTGCCGCGCCCGGCCGGCGTGATGCGTGCGCGGTGTTGGCTGTTGGGTGCGAAAACGCCACGGAAGCGGGTGAGGTTGACGCGCGGTTTGGGCACGAGGCCGGCGAGGCAGGCCATGAAATCCGGCGGTTCGAAGATGACATGGGTGGTGCCGTCACGCCAGGGGTTCTTGAGGGCGTACCGGACCTCGCCGTATTCGGTCAGCGACAGGCGTTGTTCGGACACGGCCGGCCGGGTGATGTGGCGGCACAGGCGTTCGAGTTTATCGCGCTCGTCGGCCCTGGCCGCGACGCCGGCGGGCGGGGAGAATCCAGCGACATTGCCCAGCCGGGTGGTGAACGGTTCATCGATGGAGGGAGTGATTGCAGGGTCAGTACCTTGCGGCTTTGCCGGGGCCCGGTGGCGATGCGGTAGGTGACAGAATGCCCGATCGGAGACTCGATGGGATCGTCGCTTTCGGTGTCTATACTCAGATACGCGGTCTCGTCATCGCGCGGCAGCAGCCCCTGGCGTTCGAGAAAGCGGCTCACTCGGTCTTGCTACGGACAATCGCACCCCGTATTTCCATTGTTCACAAATGAACCCGTGTGGTTGACGGTGCTGGTAGTCCTGGCGATTCAATCAGTGGCATCGTCTCCTTCGGGTGCAGTCGATGACAGCGTCAGCCGTGCGCGCAGCGCCGTGTCCAGTGCTTCGAGCGCCGTGCCCATAATCAGCCCGGCGTGCCAGTGGTACAGCTCGAGCCGGCAGTCAACCGGCTCATGCAAGCTATCCCGCCCGTGAGTACCGAAAGCACGCCAGGCCAATACCGGCAGGTCGCCGCGCGTCGTGTCTACGCACACCCAGGCGTCATAATCGAGGATCGCATCGAGTCCGGTGTGCTGCGGCAGCGCTACACGCAGCGGGCGACCCAGGCGCGTCCGGTGGCTATGACCTATCGGGGCGGGTCGGCGCAGGCATTTCTCACGTTGGGGGAGCGGTGGCAGGTGCGGCCTACCGATGAACTACTGCATCGGTTGCGGGATTTGGCGGGGGAGGAGGGGGTTAGGGTCATATACTGACCGCGGCCGAATGCAGTCCATTCCGCGGCATGCGCCGCCGGGGTTGCGGAATGCTACCGCTGAAGATCCGTCCCACAGTATGCCCGCGTTTGCGTTCGAGTCATTGATCGCCCGGGTATAGCGGCTCCAAGAGCTGATCAGCTCGTTAGTGAAAAGCGGCTGGATAATGACTTCGATCTCATCGAACGACATTTGCAGCGCTATCAGGACGATCTATGCGGCATCGTGGTCGGGTCCACTTATAACTGGTACTGGCTGGTCGATGGCTTGATGGAGAAAGGCTATCCGATGCACCTGGCGAACACGCTCGCCATTCAGCAATACAATGGTATCAAGTACACCAACGATGCGACGGATGCGCGCTTTCTGGCGCAGCTGCTCCGGCTCAATATATTGCCGACGGGTTACATCTATCCCAAAGCGATGCGCCATGTGCGCGACCTGCTGCGCCGTCGGTTGTTACTGGTGAAGCAACGCACTGCCCAGTTGCTCAGTCTGCAAAGTCTGATTGGCCGCCATACCGGCGAACGCCTGAGTTGTCTTAAGCTGAAACAGCTCAAGCCGGATGACCGGGCGCACTATTTTAAAGCAGCTGCGGCCTTGTTCAGCGCCCAGCAATCTTATCAATTGATGGTGCAGCTCACTGAGCAGATCGATGCGGTAGGAGCCTTCCTGCCCAAGGGTTGTACGTCGAGCGAGTCTTTCGCACGGATCACCAGCATCCCGGGTGTCGGCAACATACTGGGCATGACCATCCAGCTGGAAACCGGCCCGATTGAGCGTTTCGCACCGGTCGGCCAGTACTCGTCGTATGCCCGTTGCGTGCCCACCGACAAGATCAGTAATGGTAAATCCAAGGGCAAAGGCAATGCGAAGAACGGCAATCGTTATCTGGCAATGGCGTTCGTCGAGGCGGCACACTATGCGGCCATCTGGAATCCGGTGATCAAGCGTTACTATCAACGCCGGTGCAAACAAGTGCCGGTCATGGTCGCCAAGAAAACCGTGGCCAACAAACTCACCCGCGCGTGCTATCACATGCTCAAGCAAGGCACTGATTTTGAAGTGGCGCGCGCATTTGGGTAACCTGTGATCAGGCGATGAGAGCGAAAGGGGACTGGCGATCAGCCCGGCTCTCTGAATATCCATTCGCCTGTTTTTAAAGATCAGGTTTTGTGAAGTGCCCTCGATGCAAGCTCACAGGCGACTGACGTACAGTCCTTTACTCTGTATCAATTAGCTGCATCGGGGTACCGATTATTTAATGGGGCAGCAACCAGGCCAGGGATATTGGCGTGGTGCAAAACAGCAACGCTAATCATCTTGATCCTAATGGGTGACTGAAGCACTTCTTTTAGAGAAGTAGCACGCACTGTAAAATCGGGCGCATGACACGATAACCGAACCGTAGAATACTTCAGGGTGGCTTCACTTCGTTTTTTGTCGCCCTGTTGACAGGAGACGACTTATGGGCGATCCCTTTATTGGACCCCTTTATTGCACACAATCGAACCCGCCGACACAGCGCCGACGGCTATCTCAGCCCGATGGCGTTTGAGGCACGACAGGTCGCTTAGCTTCGTGTCCGTTGTAGGTGGGCAGGATCAGGCTTGAAACGGACGATTTGGTGCTTGCACCATACGGGTTGGCGGCGTGATGTGTGATATGGGTCTTCGGGAAGGACAGCGTGAATAGACGAAGTCGGCGTACGTCTTACCGGGATTGGGTCGTTTTGGCGGTTGCAGGAATGCTCGCCGGCTGTGCGATGTCGGTCGAATCTCAATGGGAAGAGGCGCGCAGGGCTGACTCGGTTGCCGGTTACAGAGCGTTTGTGGAAGAACACCCGGGCCACACCTACGCGTCCCTGGCCGAGAAACGCATCGAGGAACTCGCATTCGAGCGCTTCAAACGGCTGATCGACGAAGAGATGGGGGGCACGGGAAACCATTCCGTCCACGACATAGAAAACGCCTACATCGGCAGGTACCCCAAAGGTCGATTCATTGAGCAGGCGCAGCGGTTGCTTGATCCTGTTGTCTATGCCAGGACGCCGAATGACGTTGCGTCGCTGGAGGGCTATCTGAGCCGCTTTCCCAATGGTATTGATGCGGAAGACGCGCACAGGCGAATTCAGGCGCTGCTCATCGACAATGACGCTGATAAGAGTGCCGAGCGAATTAGGGAGTACCGACAGAAATATAATAACAGAGAACTGTCGGAAGAAACGAGATCCTGGCTTGAGCAATACGACCTGGCGCAAACGAAGGGATTCCTGGCATTTGAGTCCAGGTACGAGTTTCTAGCGAAGTACTCGGGCTCGGACAATTACCAGGTCGTTGATGACCTCTTGTACAAGGAACTCCTCCTGGCGGACCGCTCCGAATACTACCGGGAATACCTGGACCGGGTAGGCCAGTCTTTGCCTGCCCATAGAGCCGAGTATGTCAGGATGCGTCTGTCACGCACGCTCGCCCAGGAGACAATATCCGGAGTGTTGAGCCAGGCGTGGTCCATAGAGAACACGCCCATGACGTTCAGTACTTTCGTGCCTAAGGATGGGAGGTTCGAACTTGGAACCATGCGGAGAATAACCAAGCCGACAACGGAGCAAGGAACGTATACGGGCGAAAGTCTGGAGTATGATCTCGATTTCCGGGTCTTGGATCCCAAGGCAAGCATTGAAACCGTCAGGAACTTGTTTGACGGTTCCACGAACTATCGCGTGACGTTGCGAAAGCGGGATGGGTCCCGCACGATTCGCGTCAAGCGTGAGACAGGTAGTATTTTCACCGGGACTGTCGAGCATCATTCAGTCACCGACCGTGTCCAACTTCTTCTTTACCATGAGCGCGACGCGCGGAGGTTCGTCGACGCATGGAGCGATTTCATCCGTACGTTCGAACCGCAGGCGCCGAAGCCGCACTAGGATTGAAGAAGGGGTCGGTGACAAATGCGAATCAATATCATAAGCGATTGTCACCGACCCCTTTAATGATAACTCGTCCTTCCCGATTCAGAGACTGGCCTGTCGCCGGGTGCTCCTGCCAGGATTCGCCGGAAAGTTGACGAAACCAGCCGGATCTGGCGATTGGGCGACAAGGTATGGATATTGCCTGTCAACCTGGCATCGGCCCCAGTGCCGCACGTAGCGACGTTGCGCCTGCTTGTGACGGCTGGACGTTTCTGCGGACCACCGGAGCGCCTTGGAGTGGTTCCTTCCGATAAGGACGTGCCATGACAGTTCGGACAATCGACATATTTCTGAATTCACGACCGCCTTGGCAGATGGCGCTGGCCAACCTCGTGCTGATTGCCATTATCGCCGCGGCGGACCATGCCACGGGCTATGAGATCTCCTTTAGCGTTTTTTACCTCATTCCCGTGATACTTTCTTCCTGGTATTCACACAAGGATGTGGGGTTCGGCGTGTGCATCGTGTCGGCACTGACATGGCTGGGCGTCGAGTACACTTCAGGACGTGCCTACAGCCAGTCGTGGATACTGTTTTGGAATGCTACCACCCGGCTCATTTTCTTCGCCGTGATCGCCTATCTGCTGTCAAAATTGCGGCAGAGCCTGAGAATCAAGGAGGAATTGATTCGGTTCGATGCCTTGACCGGCGTCAAGAGTCTGCGCGCGTTCAAGGAAGACGCGGCCGAGGTGCTGAAGTCCGCGGCCCGTTACAACTACCCCGTATCGCTAGGCTTTATCGATCTTGACGGTTTCAAGTTGCTCAATGACACCATGGGGCATGCGGTCGGCGACCAGGCGCTACGGGTGACGGGCGCGCAACTGAACATCGCCGTGCGTGGCACCGACATCACTGCGCGCACGGGAGGCGATGAGTTCGTCGTTCTCGTGCAGCATGCTGATCTGTCCGCGGCCGAGATATTCTTTGGCAGGGTCCACGAACAGCTTTCAGGTGCCATGCGTAACAGGGGATGGCCGATCGGATTCACCATAGGGGTCGCGGTACTTGCCGACGGAACGACAGACCTGAAAAAAGCGCTCGATCGCGCGGACCTTTTGATGCTCGCGACAAAGCAGAGAGGCAAGAACGCAGTGTCCTTTCAGGTGTTCGCCGATACTGGTATTGGTGGTGTGGGCCTGCTTCCGGGCGCCGTGCCAGAAGCAGCCGGGACAAGCCAAGCAGGACAGATCTGCTTGTGATTCTTGAAGAGCGGAACAAGAAAAAAGGGCTCAACGCGGAATCGTGTGGGTGAATTTGGCATGATTTGGGAGCGCGGGTAGGAAATGGATGATGATCTTCATAGCCAGGTATTCCTCGTCGCGAAAGCCGTACGCCTTGCGCTGAATGACGCCTAGGGTGTTGTTCAATCCCTCGACGCAGCCAAGCGAGACTTTGTTCTCGGGCTTGCAATAGGAGACGATGCCATTCCAATGACGTTCGATCGTGGCCGCGAGCTTCTCGAAGGGCTCAAGCCGCTGCCAGCGCAGACGGCTCTTCCAGTTCTCGAAAAAGCGTCGTACCCAGCCTTCGCGCGCGTAGTCCCAGAGTCGGCCGAAAGACTCCCTGAGCAGGAAGAAGGGGGGCGAAGAAAGCGGTCGGTGACAAATGCGAATCAATATCATAATCGATTGTCACTGAAAATCATGCTTCGTCAGTAGAATTCATGGGCCAGTTCAGGCTCAGGTAATTTTCAAAGCGCATGATATAAAGCCAATTCCAGTATATCTGGAGACCTGAATCCATAGGATTTTCTCATGGTCAGGTTGGCCTTGTTGTTCAAGCCTTCAACAATGCCACTGGAGAACGCTTTGCGTAAAAAGGGGTCGGTGACAAATGCGAATCAGTATCAGAAGCGATTGTCACCGACCCCATTTAATTCAGGCTGTCTGCGGGGTGATCTGCGTCAGATGGGGTCGGAATTGGGCAGTAGGTATGATGGCTGGAGCCTGAGCGCCGGTTGTTTGCCGACGCCAGAGCAAGCGAAGCACTGGCGGAAGCGGGAACGGCATCAGCGTGGGACGGGCAGGGCGGTCAGGACCTGTCGAACAGGCCTACCTGAGGTGGTGCCCGACGTTCAGGTAATATACTGGGCGTAGTCGTCGGGGCGTTGATACCCGGATGGGCGGGTATCTTCCGGATGACATCGGGATCTTCGATGCAGGCGATGACCTTCATGGTGATGTCGATATTGAACACGCGCTTGAGCCGCTGAGCACGGGACATGGCGGCCTGGCGCTGGGCGGGGGTTCGGTCTTGTGTCTGATGGGTGGTCTTGCCTCCCTTGCCGCGCCCGGCCGGCGTGATGCGTGCGCGGTGTTGGCTGTTGGGTGCGAAAACGCCATGGAAGCGGGTGAGGTTGACGCGCGGTTTGGGCACGAGGCCGGCGAGGCAGGCCATGAAATCCGGCGGTTCGAAGATGACATGGGTGGTGCCGTCACGTCAGGGGTTCTTGAGGGCGTACCGGACCTCGCCGTATTCGGTCAGCGACAGGCGTTGTTCGGACACGGCCGGCCGGGTGATGTGGCGGCACAGGCGTTCGAGTTTATCGCGCTCGTCGGCCCTGGCCGCGACGCCGGCGGGCGGGGAGAATCCAGCGACATTGCCCAGCCGGGTGGTGAACGGTTCATCGATGGAGGGAGTGATTGCAGGGTCAGTACCTTGCGGCTTTGCCGGGGCCCGGTGGCGATGCGGTAGGTGACAGAATGCCCGATCGGAGACTCGATGGGATCGTCGCTTTCGGTGTCTATACTCAGATACGCGGTCTCGTCATCGCGCGGCAGCAGCCCCTGGCGTTCGAGAAAGCGGCTCACTCGGCCTTGCTACGGACAATGCGCGCAATTTTTGCCCGCGGCAGAAGAAGCTTTCGTGCTCGAACTGGCCGATTACTGGAATGCGCGTCTCGATGACTGGACCGCGGTGCACAACACAGAGTTTGCCCGACGTCATGGTGTTGACGGTTATTACCTGCGCATCATGCCCAGCTCTGCGCTGAGTGATGCTTCGGATCTGATGCGTGCGATGCCGATCAAAAATCGCCAGACCGATCCCGGTCTCAGCGTCAGCGAACAGATTGGTGGTGATTTTCTCCAGCTGGTGCGCTACGGCCTGCGTGATGCGAATGATCCGCTGGTGCGCGACACATTAAAACTGGTCGATAAATTATTGCGGGTCGAACTGCCGCAAGGCCCGTGCTGGTATCGTTATACCGGTGACGGTTATGGCGAGCACACTGATGGCCGGCCTTATGATGGCACTGGCAAGGGTCGCCTCTGGCCTTTGCTGACTGGCGAACGTGGACACTATGAACTGATCCGTGGCGAAGTTGCCTTGCCATACTTGCAGACCATGGCAGCGATGGCGGGTGAGGCTGGCATGCTGCCCGAACAGGTCTGGCACAGCGAAGCCATACCCGAGCATCATCTTGAGCTGGGACGCGCTACCGGATCGGCGATGCCACTGGCCTGGGCGCACGCGGAATATATCAAACTCGCCTGCTCCATTGCCGAAGGCCGGCCGGTGGATCGGCCGGATGCATTGTGGTTGCGGTATCATGGCCAGCGTCCGGTCGCTCACATCTGGTACTGGCTGCCGCAGACAGGCCTGCGCAGCATACCTGCGAGTGCGCGACTCGGTATCTGTCTGCCCAGCGCCGCGACCGTATTCTGGCGTTACGATGATCAGCACGAGCAAGCACTGGCGACGCAGGCACTGAGTATCGGCGTGCACGTTGCGCGCCTGCCGGCAGTCAATGCAGGCGTGGAGCAAATAAGCTTCCGGCTGCAGGGCGATAATCTTGCAGATGCATTGTATGAAGTCGATATTGAATAGTGAATAGTGGGATGATGATGTATGTTGTCTTAGAGTAGAGCGGGATCTTTTCTACTCATTACAAATTTTCATGATGGGGTCAAGACTTTGTCAGAGCTGAAAGATCCGCGCGTACTGTTCGCAGCGGAACGCACATTATTAGCCTGGAACCGAACCTCGGTGTCACTGATCACACTCGGTTTCGTGGTCGAGCGCTTCGGCCTGTTTATCCATCAGCTGGGTTATTCGACAAGCGCGAGTCAACGCGATTTGTCGTTTAGCATCGGACTGGCACTCATTCTATTTGCCTCACTGTTGAGTCTGATCTCGGTGCTGCAGTATCGGCGCGTGATTAAACATTTGACGCTGGAAGAAATGTCCGCAGGTTACTGGTTATGGTCGGGCGCGGTCGCCAATCTGGTGGTCGTGGTACTCGGTCTTGGGCTTGCGGTTTACCTGATAAAGGGCTTCGACTGAAACTTCAGCTGACACAAAGATGGTGACAGAGGAAAACGAAGCCAGGAATGAATAACAACAATACAACAGCTGAAACAGCACCGAATCGCGAAGCACTGATCGCTGCGTTGGGTGTGGTGTTCGGTGATATCGGTACCAGTCCTTTGTATGCCCTGCGCGAAAGTTTTTTCCGTGCTGGTGCGCCGGTGCTCGACCGTGCTGATTTGCTCGGAGTGCTGTCGCTGATTTTGTGGGCATTGATTCTGGTGATTTCACTCAAGTATCTGGCCTTTGTGCTGCGCGCCAACAATCAGGGCGAAGGTGGCATCATTGCGCTGGTGGCATTGCTCAATCCCTGGCGTTGTCATTCGGGTGAGCCGCGTTACTGGCTGATGTTGATGGGACTGTTCGGTGCCTGTCTGCTCTACGGCGATGGCACGATCACGCCAGCGATCTCGGTGCTGAGTGCGATTGAAGGTTTACAGGTAGCAGCACCGTCGCTGGATGCTTTTGTGGTGCCGATAACCATTATTATTTTGATCGGGCTGTTTGCGGCGCAGCGTTTTGGCAGCGCTAAAATCGGTGTTTTTTTCGGCCCGATCATGCTGCTCTGGTTCCTGGTGCTGGCATTGCTCGGACTGCGCGGCATTGTCATGCAACCGAGCGTGCTCGCTGCATTCAATCCCTGGTATGCGATAGTTTTTTTCGCCCATAACGGCTGGACCGGTTTTTTCACTCTGGGCGCGGTGTTCCTCGTGGTCACTGGTGGTGAAGCACTGTACGCCGACCTCGGTCATTTTGGTGTGGCACCGATCCGGCGCGCCTGGTTTATCATCGTGTTCCCGGCGCTGATATTAAATTATCTTGGCCAGGGCGCATTGTTGATCCAGCAACCGGAAGCGGTCAACGCGCCGTTTTTCCATCTCGCGCCCGAGTGGGCGACCCTGCCGCTGGTGCTGCTCGCCACCGTGGCGACCGTGATCGCTTCGCAGGCGGTGATCAGCGGTACTTTTTCGCTCACCCGTCAGGCGATTCATCTCGGCCAGTTACCGCGCATGCGGGTGATCTTCACCCAGGCGGAAGAATCCGGTCAGGTTTATCTGCCGCTGGTCAACTGGTTGTTGATGGCGGCCTGCGTGGCGCTGGTGCTGGGTTTTGGCAGCTCGAACCGACTGGCTTCGGCGTACGGAGTGGCGGTGTCACTGGACATGCTGGTGACCACTTTTCTGGCTGTGGCAGTGGCGCGGCGCTTCGGCTGGAACCCGATACTGGCACTGGGGGGAGGTGCGCTGTTCGCGATCATCGACAGCGCTTTTCTGGGTGCTAATCTGAGTAAAATTCCCGACGGCGGCTGGTATGCGCTGCTGATCGCGAGCCTGATTTTTATCGTCATGTGGACCTGGCGCGCAGGCCGTACTCTGCTCGCGTCGCGGCTGGCGGAACGCGCCACCAGTCAGCAGGACTTTTTGCAGCAGCTCGATGCGGATGCACCTTATCGTGTGCACGGCACTGCGGTGGTGATGACCGGGCCGGATGAAACCGCGGTGCCCGCAGCATTGATGCACCATATGACCTGTACCCATGTACTTCATGAGCGGGTCATTTTTCTCACCGTCGTGATCGCCGATCGTCCACACGTACCCGCGACTGAACGTCTCGAAATAGAAACCCTGGGTCAGGGTATTGTGCGCATTCGTGTGCACTATGGTTTTTCGCAGCCGCCGAATATTCCGATAGCGCTGCGCCTGGCGGACCATCTGGGTACTTCGATCGACACCGAAGAAGTGATCTATTTACTCAGTCGTGAAACCCTGATCGCACGACGTGATGTACCAGGTTTACCGTTCTGGCAGGAACTGATCTTTGTCTGGCTGGCACGCAATGCTGGCCGCGCCACCGCGTTTTATCATTTGCCCGAAGAGCAGGTACTGGAAATTGGTTTGCAGGTAGGTCTGTGAAAGATTGTTCAGTGCCAGAGTGGTGCGTTAGCGTGATGATGTTTCGGCCTGCGCAGTAACCAGACCAGCGGTATCATCAATAAAAAACTTAAGCTGATAAACCAGAAAGCATCGATGAATGCCAGCATGCCGGCCTGGCGATTGAGTTCGCCAGCGAGTCTTTGCACTGCCAACGGATCGTTCAATGACAGGCCCTGCGCATCCAGCCAGCTTTGCAGGCTAGGGTTGAACGGGTTGATGTAAGCGCCCAGCATTTCCCAGTGAAACTGGGTGCGGTGGGTTAGCACCGTGGCGACCACTGAAATACCAATCGAGCTACCGATGATGCGGGTCAGGTTGAACAGCCTGGCGGCTTCCGCTGCAACTTCTCAGGGCAGAGTGTCATAGGCCAGGGTGGACAGGGGTACAAAGATCAGGCCCATGCCAATTCCGGAGCGATCGCGGCGCAAGGTTCCGCCGGCGCCGGTGGTTCGACGCAGACATTTGAACTCGAGAGTACCGAGTTCTCATCATGAGGCGAGCCGGAATATGTTTAGTCTATCAGGGTTTTGTCTATCGACGATGAATTTCGCGAAGATGCTGTGTTGAGCGCTATTCAAGAGAAATTCAGGGAGGGAGTGGCGCAGCGCGGTAGCCACGACCAGCTCAGAAGGAGCAATGCCGGGGCGAATGGTTCGCAACCAGGAACCGAAAGAGGCCCACGCCAGCGTGGGCACGTTGGCGGCCAGATACCGAAGCAGCCCCTGGGAGACAACGCCGGCGTGAATAAAAACATGGTAGGCGTTGATCTTGCGCTTTACCGCATCGCGGTAATCCGCCAATTCCCTATGAAGATATTGGTTGCCGTTTCGTCGGCGTAGCGGCTTCATTTCCTTCATCCAGAAATGGTAGGAGAACGAGCCGATGACGCGTACCGCTTGCTTAAAGCCGTGTTCGATTTTGAAGCGCAGGCCCTTGTTGGCCACAGCCCCCAACGACGTCTGGTCCTGGGATATCACCAAGCTCCCGTTGGTGCGCCGCGGCATCTACCTGTCGCTGTATGTCGTGCTCGACCTGTGGAGCAGTTTGACGGCGGGCATTGTCTTGCCGCTCTCCGGCGCCTTGATGCCATCACCGACTAATACCAGCCGGCCATTGACGCGCAGCCGGTCAGGAAATAGTCGCAGCACCACTTGCGCCCACAGCGCGGACAGCTCGTCAAGCAGCACGCCGGTGCTGTGAAAGTGATCGAGCAGGTTGTCATAGAACCGTTCATGTAATCCCAGCGCGCGCACAATGCTGGTCACGCCGAGCAAATCCGTGCGCACCGTCAAGCCTGCCACGCAGGTGGCAAACCACAGGAAGGTGCGCAGGCGCGTACAGTCCGGGCGCAATAGCCGGATTGCATCCCACCAGTAGATCCACGAGTGCATGTTGTGTCGGCTCCTGTGTCTTCTATTGTTGTCAATGGAGAATAGCATCTGTATGCTATGCTTATAACAAGAAAAGGCCTCTTGTACAAATGACAAATAGACAACTCGCACAAATTGAAAGACGCATTGAAAAGATCAAGGCCGAACTGGCCGAGATGGGTGAAATGCGACCGGGGTCGCTGACCAGACAGTACAAAGATCCCGAAAGCGGGAGCGGCCCTTACTACCAGCTAAGCTATACGCTTGATATGAAAAGCCGGACTGACTATATTCGAAAAGAATGTGTCAGCGACATTCGCCGCCAGATCAGGAACTACAAGCGCTTCAAGAAACTGAGTGGCGAATGGATCGCGTTAAGCATCGAGCATTCCAGGCTGACGATGAAGCTGGCGCGCCACCAGTAACCAGCAAGCGATGTCCATAAGCCATGAACAAAGAGTATGAAGGCAGCGTGTGGGAGAACAATCCTTTCATCGATGGATTGTTCGAGTGGATGGACTCCCCCCGTGGCCAACTTTCCGATGAAGTGAGGGAAGCCACCTGGCAGCACTTGGAAAAGGTGGATGTTGACGCCACTGATCGAAAGCTCATCGGGGAAGATGGGAAGCGACTCTCCATTGATGAGTCAGTGCAACAAATCCGTGGTGATTATCCCGACGTTCCGGTCGCGTTGATCGAAACCCATCTTATCGCCTGGCTCGAAATGGAATTTGCCCCCAAGAGGAGCTATTCCCGGGAGCAATTGGATGAGTTGGATCGGCTGACAGAGCAGTGGGTCAACGCCCATTACAGCCAACGTCAGGCCGCGTTAAAATAGCGGAGAACTCGGTACTCTCGAGATTTGAACAACACAAGGATTAAAGATGAAGATCGATGTCACTGAATTCCGAGTGCCGGCGGGCGAAAAGGTCGACCTCAAAAAGTGGCCGACGGTGGTCAAGCCCTTCTGCAAATCGAAGAAGCGGTACAAGAAGCTCCTGGAAGAACACGTTGGGGAGTTGAGCGCGTTGCAGCGCCTTCACTACGCGTCCAACCGCTATGCGCTGCTGCTGATCTTCCAGGCGATGGACGCTGCCGGCAAGGACGGCGCCATCCGGCACGTCATGTCCGGGGTCAATCCGCAGGGCTGCCAGGTGTTCAGCTTCAAACACCCGAGTGCTACCGAGTTGGAGCACGATTTTCTGTGGCGCACCACCCGCTCCCTGCCGGAACGCGGCCGCATCGGCATCTTCAACCGCTCCTATTACGAGGAAGTGCTGATCGTTCGGGTGCATCCGGAGATCCTGCGCACACAGGGGCTGCCCGACGCGCTGCTCGACGACAACGCCGTCTGGAAGGAGCGCTATCGCTCCATCGTGGACCTGGAGAATCATCTCTACGGCAACGGGACGCGAATCATAAAGTTTTTCCTTCACCTCTCGAAGGAAGAGCAGCGAAAGCGATTTCTCGAGCGCATTGACGATCCGGACAAGAACTGGAAATTCAGCGCCGCGGACATTCACGAGCGCGGATTCTGGGCGCAGTACATGACGGCATATGAGAATTGCCTGAGCGCGACGAGCACCGATCACGCGCCCTGGTACGTCGTTCCCGCCGATGACAAGGAGAATGCCCGCTTGATCGTTTCCCGGGTCATCCTCGACGCGTTCAATGAGCTCGAGATGGCCTATCCCAAGACCACTGCGAAGCGGCGGCGTGAATTGATGTCCATCCGCAAGCTGCTGGCGAAATAACGCCTGTATCGTGGCCTCTCGATTGGGCAAAAGGCAGCTTAGCATCGAAGCCGGGCTGGATACTCTTCAGCGCGAATCATTCAGCTACTTTGTGCATGAGGCAAATCCCGCCAACGGGCTGGTGAGCGACAAGACGGCGGCGAATTGGCCTGCCAGCATTGCTGCCACCGGCTTCGCCTTGGCGGCGTACCCGGTGGGGATCGAGCGCGGATTCATGTCGCGCACCGCCGCGGTGAAGCGCACGCTCGCGACGCTGCGCTTTTTCGGGGACAGTCCGCACGGCCCTGAACCCGACGCCACCGGCTATCGGGGCTTTTACTATCATTTTCTCGACATGCGGACCGGGCGCCGCGCCTGGCGATGCGAGCTGTCGACGGTGGACAGCGCATTTCTGCTGGCCGGCATGTTGACGGGGAGACGCTATTTCGACGCGGAGACGGCCGACGAGCATGAGATCCGTAGCCTCGGCGACGCGCTCTACCGGCGCGCCGATTGGCACTGGGCCCAAAACGAGGGGGCAACGCTGACGCACGGCTGGAAGCCTGAAAGCGGCTTTCTCCCGTATCGGTGGCAGGGTTACGACGAAGCGCTCCTGCTCTACATCCTTGCGCTCGGCTCTCCCACCTATCCGCTGCCTGTCGGCAGCTACGCCGCGTGGAGTTCAACCTATAAGTGGGAACACTGCCACGGCTACGACTATCTCTACGCTGGGTCGCTTTTCACGCACCAGCTGTCGCACCTCTGGATCGATTTTCGCGGCATCCGGGACGCGTTCATGCGCGGCAAAGGCATCGATTACTTCGAGAACAGCCGCCGCGTCACCTACGTGCAACAACAATACGCGATCGACAATCCGCTCAAGTTCAAGGCTTACGGCAGCTGTTGCTGGTGCATCACCGCGAGCGACGCACCCGGGCCCGACAGCATCACGGTAGACGGTAGAGAGCGGCAGTTCTATGGTTGCCTGGCGCGCGGAGTGCCGTACGGGCCCGATGACGGCACCCTTGCGCCCTGGGCAGTCGCGGCGTCGTTGCCGTTCGCGCCCGAGATCGTGCTGCCCGCGCTCGACTACTTCATACACCAGGCGAAGTTGACCGAGCTGAACCCGTACGGCTTCAAGGCATCCTTCAACCCGTCCCACCCCGGAAGAGCCGGAAATCAATATGGTTGGTGGGCGTCACCCTGGCATTACGGGCTGAACCAGGGCCCGGTGGTCTTGATGCTCGAAAACCATCGCAGCGGCTTGTTGTGGCGCTTGATGCGAGACTGCCCACACATCGTCAACGGCTTGCGGCGCGCCGGTTTCGCGGGAGGTTGGCTGTCCGAGCGAGCACCTGTACAGGAGGCGAGCGACCCATGAGCAAAGCAGGCGACGGCAAGATGGGCTTGTGGGCGGTGGTTGCCCTCGGCGTCGGCGGGATGGTCGGCGGAGGGATTTTTGCGGTGCTGGGGCTGGCGGTGCAACTGGCGCACGGCGGCACGCCGGTGGCCTTTGCGCTCGCGGGCATGGTGGCGCTGCTGACGGCATATTCGTACGCGAAGCTTTCCGTTGCCTATCCGAGTCGCGGCGGCACGGTTGTCTTCCTCGACCGCACGTTCGGCGCCGGGATGTTCACCGGCAGTCTGAATGTGTTGCTGTGGCTGAGTTACGTCGTGATGCTGTCGCTATACGCGTTCGCATTCGGCAGCTACGGTGCGACGTTTCTGCCGCAGGCCTGGCAGGGGATTGGCAAACACGCGCTGATCAGTCTCGCCGTTATCGCGATTGCCGGCATGAACCTGCTCAACGCCGGGTTGATCGGCAAAGCGGAGGTTTGGATCGTGGGATTAAAGCTGGCGATCCTGCTGTTGTTCGTCGGCGTCGGTGTTTTTGGCATCAACGCCTCCCAAATCGCTCCAGGCTCATGGTCGCCGCCGCTGCAATTGGCCGCAGGCGGGATGATCATCTTCCTCGCTTACGAAGGCTTCGAGTTGATTGCCAATACGGCCAACGATGTGCATGACGTGGCAACGACGCTGCCGCGCGCGTACTACACGGCGGTTGGGTTTGTGATCGCACTTTATGTGCTGGTCGCGCTCGTCACGGTGGGCAATCTCCCAGTGGACAAGATCGTGGCAGCCAAGGATTACGCCTTGGCGGAAGCGGCCCGGCCATTTCTCGGGCAGGCCGGCTTCACGCTGATCGCGATTGCGGCGATGTTGTCCACCGCTTCCGCGATCAACGCCACGCTCTACGGCGCGGCGCGCTTGAGTTACTGCATCGCGCGCGATGGCGAATTGCCGGCAGTGCTGGAGCGCAAAGTGTGGGGTCAGCCGGTGGAAGGCCTGCTTATTACCGCCGGGTTGACGCTGTTCGTGGCCAACGTCTTCGACCTGACCAGCATCGCGATGCTGGGCAGCGCCGGGTTCCTGTTGATCTTCGCCGCAGTGAATAGCGCCAACGCGCGCCACGCGCCGCACACACATAGCCGCGGCTGGATATCGGCTGCCGGTGCGCTCGCGTGTCTGCTTGCCTTGGGCGCGTTGGTCTGGCAGACGGCGACGACCGGGCCGGCCAAGTTGTGGGTGCTTGCGGCGATGCTTGCCTTGGCGGTGCTGATAGAGGGCGCTTTCCGGCTGGCGAAACGGGGGATCCGATTGCATGAATAAGCAGGCAACACAAGGGCTCAGGGGTCCGCCGCTGGTCCTCACGATCAACGGCGGCTCCTCCAGCATCAAGTTCGCGCTGTTCGAGCCGGGCGAGCCGCCCCGCCTGGTGCCGTCCGGCCAAATAGAACGTATCGGGCAACCGACGGCGAGGTTTTCGGTCAAGGGCGCCCCTGCGAGAAACATCGCCGCGCCGGATCACAAGGCGGCAGTCAATGTGTTGATGGATTGGCTGGAGAAATCGATGGCCAGCGGCTCGTTAGCCGCGGTGGGACATTGCGTGGTGCACGGCGTCAAGAAGTGGGTCGGCGGGTTCGCCGCGGCCCTGGGCGGCCTGGATACCCTGGTGTTCGCCGGCGGCATCGGCGAAAACGCGCCCCCGGTCCGTACCCGGATTTGCAAGGGATTGGAGTTCCTGGGCATCGAACTGGATGAGCCGCAAAACGCGGCAAACGCGCGGGTGATTTCCACGGCAACCGGCCGGGTTGCGGTCCGCGTCATCCACACCGACGAAGAACAGATGATCGCCAAGACGGTTTGCGGCATTCTCGGTCTTGGCCGAAATAATGAAGGGTAAATGTTATGGCAATTGATCCTATCTGCGGCATGACCGTGGACGAATCCTCCGCGCTTTCTGCCGAGCGTGACGGCAAGACCGCCTATTTTTGCAGCGACGACTGTCGGAAAAAGTTCCTGAGAGCACCGGAAGAAGCAAAACCCGGGGCAATTGTTTGCGAGGCTTGTGAGTCTCTCCCGCCCGCGTCTGCGTCCGGTAACCGTTCGCCCAAAAAAGCCAACTCCCCAGCGCAGAAATCGATTTACACCTGCCCGATGCACCCCGAAGTGGAGCAGGACAAACCCGGTGCCTGCCCCAAATGCGGCATGGCGCTGGAACCGAAGGCGGGGACCGCGGCTGCGGGTGACGAGGAGAACGTTGAGCTGAATGACATGACGAGGCGTTTCTGGATCGGCGCAGCCCTTGCCTTGCCGGTCTTTCTCCTGGCCATGGCTCACATGATCCCAGGGATGGCAAGTCACGCATGGGTCACTGGCCCCGTCTCGCGCTGGCTGCAGTTTGCCCTCACCACCCCCGTGGTCTGGTGGGCGGGCTGGCCGTTTTTCCAGCGCGGCTGGCGCTCTCTGCTGACCCGTCACCTGAACATGTTCACGCTGATCTCCATGGGCGTCAGCGCCGCCTATCTGTTCAGCGCCGTGGGAATGCTCATGCCCCATCTATTCCCCGCCAGCATGCAGCACCAGGGCAACATCGACATCTACTTCGAGGCCTCAGCGGTCATCATCGTGCTGGTGCTCCTCGGTCAGGTGCTCGAACTCCGGGCCCGCAGCCGCACCGGTAGCGCCATCAAGGCCTTGCTGAACCTGGCACCACCCACGGCGCGCCAGGTTTCACCCGATGGCGACGATGTAGTTCCGCTCGAACAGGTGGAGGTTGGCGACTGGTTGCGCGTGGTTCCCGGCGACAAGGTGCCCGTTGATGGCGAGGTGGTTGAAGGGCATTCCAGCGTCGAAGAGTCGATGGTCACCGGCGAACCCCTGCCGGTGGAAAAGAGCGTCGGCGACAAGGTGACGGGTGGCACCGTCAATGGTTCAGGCAGCTTTGTCATGCGCGCCGAGCGGATCGGCAACGACACCCTGCTCGGGCAGATCGTCAACATGGTTGCCGAAGCCCAGCGCAGCCGGGCGCCCATTCAGGGTCTGGCCGACAAGGTTGCCAGCATCTTCGTGCCGTTGGTTCTGGCCGTTGCGCTGATGACCTTCGGCCTCTGGATGTGGCTGGGGCCCGAGCCCAGGCTCGCGCACGCCATTGTCAACGCAGTCGCGGTCTTGATCATCGCCTGCCCGTGTGCCTTGGGCCTGGCCACGCCCATGTCCATCATGGTCGGGATCGGACGCGGCGCCCAGGCCGGCGTGCTCGTGAAAAATGCCGAGACGCTGGAACGCCTGGAGAAAGTCACCACCCTGGTCGTAGACAAGACCGGCACGCTGACCGAGGGCAAGCCAAAACTGATCGATGTCCTGCCGGTGGACGGTTTCGATGCCAAGGCGTTCCTGCATATCGCCGCCTCACTGGAGCAGAACAGCGAACACCCGCTGGCGGCCGCGATTGTGCAGGGCGCCAAGGAACAAGGGGTCGAGTTGGAGCAGGTGAAAGATTTTCGCTCGGTGACGGCGGGCGGGGTTCTCGGCAGCGTCGGCGGGCGGGCGGCACTGATCGGAAAACCTGAATTTCTGCGGGACGAAAAGATCGCCGGCCTGGAACTGCTGGAAGCCTCGGCCGTAAAGCTGCAGGAGGATGGCAAGACCGTGATGTACGTCGCCGTCGATGGCAAACCGGCGGGCATCCTTTCGGTGGCCGATCCAATCAAGGCCTCCACTGCCGAAGCCATCGCCGAGCTCCATGACCTCGGCTTGCAAATCGTCATGCTCAGCGGCGACAACCGCCGTACCGCGGCGGCCGTGGCCAAGGAACTGGGCCTTGATGGGGTGGAAGCGGAAATCGAACCCGCCGGTAAAGTAGCGCATATCAAGAAGCTGGCCGCGACAGGAGCGCATGTGGCCATGGCCGGCGACGGCATCAACGACGCCCCGGCCTTAAGCGCGGCTGAAGTCGGTATTGCCATGGGCACCGGCACCGATGTGGCCATGCAAAGCGCCGGCATTACCCTGGTGAAGGGGGACCTGCGCGGCATTGCCAAGGCCATCAAGCTCAGTCGCGCCACCCTGTGGAATATCCGCCAGAACCTGATCTTCGCCTTTCTCTACAACGCCCTGGGTATCCCCCTGGCGGCGGGGGCGCTGTATCCGTTTTTCGGTCTGCTGCTCAGCCCCGTCATTGCCGGCGCGGCGATGAGCCTGAGTTCCGTCTCGGTCATCGGCAACGCCTTAAGGCTGCGAAATGTGAAGCTGTGATGAAAGCCACCAAACTCATCGTCCAATGCCTGGAAAACGAGGGTGTCGAATACATCTTCGGCGTACCCGGAGAGGAGAACATGGATCTGCTCGATGCCCTGCTCGGCTCTTCCATCCGCTTCGTCATGACCCGCCACGAGCAAGGCGCGGCCTTCATGGCCGATGTGTACGGCCGCTTGACTGGCAAAGCCGGAGTCTGTCTCGCCACCCTGGGGCCGGGGGCGACCAATCTCATCACCGGCGTGGCCGATGCCAACATGGACCGTGCGCCGGTGGTGGCGCTTACCGGCCAGGCCGACCGAGACCGGCTGCACAAGGAATCGCACCAGCATCTGGACATCGTCACCCTGTTTCGCCCGGTAACCAAGTGGAATACCAGCCTGCCCATACCCAACGTCATTCCGGAAGCTTTCCGCAAGGCCTTCAAGCTGGCGCAATCCGAAAAGTCCGGTGCCACGCACATCGAAATCCCGGAAGACGTGGCCCGCATGGAAACCGACGGCCAGCCGCTGCTGGTGCAATGGCTCCATGCCGGCAGTGCCGCGCCGGAACAAATCGAGAAGGCCGCGCAGATTGTTTCAAATGCAGCGCACCCTATCGTGCTGGCGGGCAACGGCATCATTCGAGGCCGCGCCTCCGCAGCGCTGCTGCGCTTCGCCGAAAAGCTCAATATCCCGGTCGCCACGACCTTCATGGCCAAGGGGGTTATTCCCGACACCCATCCGCCTCGCGCTCGGCGCCATCGGACTGCTGACGCCGGACTATGTGTTCGGTGAATTCGTGGAGGCGGACGTCGTCATCGCCGTCGGCTACGACATCGTCGAATACGCGCCGCATTCATGGAACCCGGGACGCGACAAGAAAATTGTCCATGTGGACATGTCTTTCGCCGAGGTGGACGCGTCGTACATCGTCAACGTCGGCGTGGTGGGCGATATAGCCTCATCGCTCGATGCCCTGGCGCAGCGGGCGATGCCGCACACCGCAACGCATCGCTCGCGCTTCCGGCAAATGCTTCACGACGAACTGGAACAGGGTCGTCATGACGCCTCTTTCCCGCTCAAGCCGCAAAGAATCCTCGCCGACCTCCGCGCGGCGCTAAACGACGACGACATTGTCATCTCGGATGTGGGCGCGCACAAAGTGTGGCTGGCGCGCCTGTTTCCGTGCCTTCAGCCCAATACCTGCATCATCTCCAACGGTTTTGCCGCCATGGGCATGGCCGTTCCCGGCGCCGTGGCGGCAAAACTGGTACACCCCGATCGCCGCGTGGTAGCGGTAACGGGTGACGGCGGTTTCCTGATGAACTCACAGGAATTGGAGACGGCCATCCGCATGGAAACGCCCTTCGTGGTGCTCGTGTTCAACGACCAAAGCTACGGCCTGATTCGCTGGAAGCAGATGCTGCAGTTCGGCCGGCCAGCCTTCGTCGACTTCAGGAACCCGGATATCGTGAAATACGCCGAGAGCTTCAACGCCCAAGGCTTTTCCATTGAATCGGCGGACCAGCTGGCCCCCACGCTTCGCACGGCATTGAGCTCGAATCATCTGTCAATCATCGACTGCCCGGTCGATGTTTCCGAGAACCTTCTACTAACCCAAAGACTCGGCGCGATCAGGTTGCCGACTGGAGAACATTCATGACCACCAACGCACTCTCGCCTGAGCTCTTGCACAAGATGGACGCCTACTGGCGCGCCGCCAACTATCTGTCAGTCGGGCAGATCTATCTTTAAGACAATCCGCTGCTGAAGCGGCCGTTGAAGCTTGAAGATGTCAAGCACATGCTGCTCGGGCACTGGGACACCACCCCCGGGCAGAACTTCATCTACGCGCACCTGAACCGGGTGATCAAAAAATACGACCTCGACATGATCTACGTTGCCGGCCCAGGCCACCGCTGCGCGCCATGGAGAGCGAAGCGAAGGCGCGTAGTCCGCGGTAGGCGTAGGCGCGGCCGTATGGCCGTAGTGGCGCGGGGCCGAGAGGTCCCAAGCCGGCGGAGGGCGTATGCAAGCGCATCCGACACGCCGTCAAGCCATTTGCGGGAGTGCTGCGTAGCCAGCGCCGAGCGTGCGACGGTGTGGCGAAGCGGCACGGACGCAGGGCGGCCGGGGCACAATAGGCTGTCGTGACAAGCGAGGGCGAAACGGTGACTGGGATGTCCCGTTTCGCATCCTGAGCGTCGCGACACACTTGGCGGTGTTCGACAATCCGGATCTGATCGTCGCCTGCGTGGTCGGCGACGGCGAGGCTGAGACGGGTCCGCTCGCCACTTCCTGGCATTCCAACAAGTTCCTCGATCCGGCCACCGACGGCGCGGTGCTGCCGATCCTGCATCTGAACGGCTACAAGATTTCCAACCCGACCATCCTCACCCGCATCGAGCACGAGGAACTGGAGCAGCTGCTGCGCGGCTACGGCTGGACGCCCGTCTTCGTCGAGGGCCACGAGCCCGAGCCGATGCACGAGGCGATGGCCGCGGCGCTCGACGCGGCAGTGGAGCGGATCAGGGAAATCCAGCACGACGCCCGCGTCAACGGCAACCTCACGCGGCCGCGCTGGCCGATGATCGTGCTCAATTCACCCAAGGGCTGGACCGGCCCGAAGGTGGTCGATGGTTTGCAGATCGAAGGCACGTTCCGTGCGCACCAGGTGCCGCTCGCCGACCCGCAGACCCATCCGGGACACCTCAAGCTGCTGGAGGACTGGCTCAGGAGCTACCGGCCGCAGGAGCTGTTCGACGAGCAGGGCCGGCTGATCCCGGAGCTGGCCGAGCTGGCGCCCGAGGGCGAGCGGCGCATGGGCGCGAATCCCCACGCCAACGGCGGCATGCTGCTGCGCGACCTGCGCATGCCGGATTTCCGCGACGCATCACCACCAGGTTCATGCACCAGGGCGCAATCAGCACGCCGCACAACCCCAAGCCGGGCGCACCCGGCGTCGGCGACACGCTCGTGTTCGGGCGCTTCCTGCGCGACGTGGCGAAGCTGAACGCCGAGCAGCGTAATTTCCGGGTCTTCGGCCCCGACGAGACGCTCTCCAACCGCCTGGGCGCCGTGTTCGAGGCGACCAACCGCCAGAGCAGTGGGTTGTGGTTATCCCGGCGGCGGTGTTTCGTCACCGTCGCCGGGCGCTCTTTAAAACAGGCTGCCTTGTTTACTGACTTCCTCCGGGTCGAGGCCTGAGCGCAGCAGGCCGATGACGATGAAGGTGCGCGGGTGCGCGGCCATCGTCCCCATGATGAAATGCAGGTTGCGCTGCGGGATGTTCTGGTCGTACTCCTGCTGCATCATCGCCTTCGCGTCTTCTTCGGTCTGGTAGCGGCGCTGGTAGTGGTTGAAGGCGGCCTGCACCTCCCAGTCATGAATCTGGTGCTTGTGCGGGTGACCGGCGCAGGTGTAGTGGTAGCCGAAACTGTACTTGGGCTTCTCCAGCGGCTTTAACGGGTCTTCCAGCAGGGAGGTCTGCTCGAAGAGCATCTCGGCGACCTCTTTGTCGTCCTGCGCGCTCTCGGCGGCTTCCCTGATCACGAACTTCAGACTGTCGGGATCGGGCTTGATGATGCCGAGGCTGCGGCCGGTGGCTTCGTTCTCGGCCATCAGGTCCTTGAGCGACGGGGCAATGAACGGTGTCCAGAGCCGGACCTTGGCCGCATCGGCGAGTTTTTTACCGGGCTCCAGCCGATGGATCGAGCCTTCATCGACCCGGTAGCTCTCCGGCCGGGCATCGGCGGCCTTGGTGATGGTCATCTCGACCAGATCGAAACGATCGAACTGATCCGCCTTGTCGAGCCGCCGGTAACGGATGGGGAACAGCCGTAACAGTTCCTTGCCGTCCTCGGTGGTCCCCGCGCAGCAGATGGTCTCTTCGTACTTGCTGCTAGACTGGGGAAAGGCTTTTACCAGAATGCGAATACGTCGTTTTAGGTGCTTCCCTTCGCTCACCCTTCTTCTCCACGCCGAGGTGAACCGGTTCGAGATCGAGCATCCTGGCCAACTCATTGACCACGGATGCACGATGGCAGGTGGTATGGTCCTTCTCGTAGCACATCAAGGCCACGTTACCCTGGATCTCCTGGGTCAGTTGTTCCAGGAGGTCCATCTGCCGGCTCAGGTGTTGATCGTAGTTTCGGAAGAACCGGGTGTAGTCCCAGTCTTCGCGCAACTGGTGGCGGACGGCCTTGGGTGAACCCAGTTTCTTCTCGTGGCGGTAAGCGATGCCGATATCTGCCAGCGCCTCTTTAAGCGCAGTCTTGGAAAACCCTTTGCGGCGGGAAATCGGTAGCTCCCGGATATCCAGCAGCACGTTCGTCTTGGCGCGCTTGAGGGTGGCCAGGAAATCGGCCAAATCCGCGCCTTCGTAGCCGATCGTATAGAGCTTCTTCATGGTGTGTCTCCGCTGGCCCCTGGTGACTGTGCCGTGATTTTCCGATTAACCTAAGGGGCTATATGCGATATACAAACGTAGTATGTCAAGCGATCGTATTAACGTCCTTGACCGTACCTCTGAACCCGGGTGTGTTGGGAGCGTATAGGAAGAATGGGTATTCGTGGAATCGTGTGGGTAAATATGCGTCATAAAAGTGCCCTAGAGCCTGGGAACATAGGTGTTTCCCGACGCCAGAGCAAGCGAAGCACTGCCGGAAGCGGGAACGGCATCAGCGTGGGACGGGCAGGGCGGTCAGGGCCTGTCGAACAGGCCTACCTGAGGTGGTGCCCGACGTTCAGGTACTATACTGGGCGTAGTCGTCGGGGCGTTGATACCCGGATGGGCGGGTATCTTCCGGATGACATCGGGATCTTCGATTCATTCCAGGCACGTCACCGTGGCCAACGGCCTCGACAGGAAGCGCCTGCTGCAACAGATCAAGGCTATCGACAAGCTCAACGGGAAGCTAGATGATATCGTCATACTCAAATCCATTGAACTCGACATTCTCGAGGACGGCTCACTGGACCTGCCAGACAGTGTTCTGAAAGAACTGGATTTAACGGTCTGCTCCGTCCATTACAAGTTCAACCTGTCCCGTCAACAACGGACCGAGCGCATACTGCGCGCGATGGACAATCCATTTTTCAACATTTTCGCGCACCCGACGGGACGCCTGATCAACGAGCGTGAACCCTACCAGGTCGACCTGGAAAAGATTATGCAGGGCGCCCTGGAACGAGGCTGCTTTCTCGAACTCAACGCCAATCCCGATCGCCTGGACCTGACCGATGACGCCTGTAAGCTTGCCAAGGACATGGGGCTGAAAGTGTCTATCGCCACCGATGCGCACCGCACTTCCGACCTGGATTACCTGCGCCTTGGCATCGACCAGGCCCGTCGCGGCTGGCTGGAAAAGCAGGAACGTCATCAACACCCGCTCGTTGAAGCAACTGAAAACCCTGTTGAACAGGGCGTGAATGCGCCAGCGGCTAAAGCCCGGTGGCTTCGCCTCACGGCTAAAAGCCGGATCGATGCGCCAGCCGGCCGCTGCCCACAGGGCTGCAGATTGCGGGGCAACCGCAAGGCGCTGTGCTTATAGCCATGATGCACCGATTCTCTTGGGGACAGACATGAGTAACGGCGAACCTGAAATGCCACCCGGCGTTCCTCCCGAGGCGCCGACGCAAGAGCCGCCCCTGGGCATTCCACCGGACAACCCGCCCGAGGTGCCGGAACCGCCCAGCGAAACGCCGCCGCAGCCGCCCCCTGAAGTTCCGCCGCCACAGGACAACTCAACGCGTCAAGCGCTGCGCTGACAACGGTCTGTCCCCTGTACTCAAGGCAGGTATGCACTGCAACGGCCCGCCTGGCCCACCAGGGCCCTTGCGAGCAGAATGTGGGTGAATCCGGACGGTACTGTTTCAACAGCACAACACCAGGCCGTTTCCTTAGCACCCGTTAACCAGTTTCTCCCAGCAGATCAAGCAGACCCTCCAGCGGGGTGGTAACCCAGGCTGGGCGGCTCCCAAGCTCATAGCTTATTTCGTATAAGGCCTTCTCCAGCGTGAAGAACTCGATCAGGGCCCGGCCAGCCGCATTGTCCTGTGGGTAGACACCGCTGCCCGCGATTGCTTCTTCGTAACCTTCCAGAAAGGCCTGCGCGGCCAGTGTACGCCACTGCCGGACGAACGGTTGCAGGATGCTACGGTCCTGCGGCCGCTCCTGAGTGAACCTGTCCAGCGACACGTGGGCGGCATAGTCAATGGAGCGCAACAGGCCCGCGACATCGCGCAATGCCGAATGCTTCCGGCTGCGCTCGGCGATAGGACGGGCCGGTTCGCCTTCAAAATCGATGATGACGAAATCGTTTTCCGCCACCAGCACCTGTCCCAGATGATAGTCCCCATGGTGACGGGTCTTAACGGCATCAATCGGACGGTGCCTCACAGCCTCGATACGCGCCCGAATGTCCGCCTGCAACGCGATCAGTCGATCGGCCGCTTCACGGGCGGCGGCGGGCAAGTCATTGCTCTGCAGGCTTTGCACCGCGTTATCCAAATCGTCACGCACATTGGCTGCCCACCGCTCCAGATCGGCGGCGGCAATGGGTTCCGGGTCGAAGCCCGGATCGCCGGTGGTCCGGGCCAGTGCCTGATGCAGCTCAGCGGTGCGCTGGCCAAGGCGGCGCATCCGGATCAAATAGTTGACGTGAAACTCACCGTCCCCGCCAGATGTTGTGTCGGGGTTCACGGCGCATTGCTCCAGAAAACGCTCCAGATACTCCAGCGTATACGTCCAGGCGTCGCCCTGGTTGGCCACAAAGCGCTGCAGCAAGGCCAGTGTGGCGTGTTCACCATTCTCGCCATGGTATTCCATGGCACCCACCACCGGAATGATGTGTGGATAAGGTGAAACCTCGGTAAGAAAGCGGCCGATGTCCAACTCGGGATTGGGCCCCGGTTGAAAGTGCCGGTATCCCTTGAGGAACAATTGATCATCAAGGATCACCGCCGTATTGCTGCCCGACACCTGAGGACGGCGCACTTCATACTGCGCTTCAGGATCATGGATGAGTTCGTCGAAGGCGCCGGTGGAAGAAAATTGCAGCTGGCCCGCGCCGAAGCGAATCTGCCTGTTTTCCCGCATGGCTTGTACCAGCGTGTTGCAGAATGCGCGATCGGCGAAGGCGTCGAACAAGACGCCGACCCGGGAATGTTGCCGTACTTTGGCCAGCGTGAAACTCAGCAAAGCACGGATGTGTTCTTCGACATCCTGCCAGTTGCTGGCGAGCGGCAGGAAATACCGTTGCGGCGGCATATCCCTGATGAACACCTCGGCCAGGCTCAAGAGCCAGTCGTTCTGGCCTTCCTTCCATACTGTGCGCCGGGTCAGTTCGACGCGTTCAATCCTGCTGCCTTTCGCGGCAAACCAGCGCTGGGCGGCGAAGAATTCAGGAAGGACCTTCTGTTCCAACTGGTCGTACAGCTTCTGCACCACGGGCCGGCGTTGCGAGTCAACCTCTTCGGGGAAGAAACTGCGCCAGCCGTCCACCATGACCAGAACCGGCAACTCGATGGGCGGCAGCATTTCTTCATGCCAGGCGGGTATTGCGGCCTTCTCGTGCAGTTGAAACCAGTAGACGCCGTAGCCCGGCAGGGTCAGTAAATACGGCAGCTCGCCAACCGGTGGAAATGCCGTGTTACCCAGCAGCTCCACCGGTACGCGCCCTCTGAAGGCCGCGAGATCCAGTTCCACGGGTTGAGCGGTGCGTGACAGATTGGCCACACACAGTATGGATTCGCCCCCGTATTGGCGAATATACGCCAGAATCTTGCGATTGCCCGGACTCAGGAACGCCAGGCTGCCCCGCCCGAACGCCTTGTGGGCTTTGCGCACCGCGATCATGCGCTTCATCCAGTTAAGCAGCGAAGACCGGTCGCGGCTCTGGGCTTCGACGTTGACTGCCGTGTAGCCGTACACGGGGTCCATCACCGGCGGCAAATAAAGCAATTGCGGATCGGCTTTGGAAAAACCGCCGTTGCGGTCCGGGCTCCACTGCATGGGCGTGCGCACGCCGTTGCGGTCACCCAGATAGAAATTGTCGCCCATGCCGATTTCATCGCCGTAATAGATAATGGGCGAACCGGGCATGGACATTAACAGGCTGTTCATCAGCTGGATCTTATTCACATCGTTTTCCATCAGCGGCGCAAAGCGTCGGCGTATGCCGACATTGAGCCGCATGCGCTTGTCGCTGGCATATTGCTCGTACATATAATCCCGCTCGCGGTCAGTGACCATCTCCAGCGTCAATTCATCGTGATTTCTGAGAAAGATGGCCCACTGGCAGTTGCGGGGAATGTCGGGGGTCTGATTCATGATCTCGACGATCGGATGGCGGTCCTCCTGGGCCGCCGCCATGTACATGCGCGGCATCAATGGAAAATGGTATGCCATGTGGCATTCATCGTCGTCGCCGAAATACTCCCGCACATCTTCGGGCCATTGATTGGCCTCGGCGAGAAACAGGCGATTCTTGTAATGGGCGTCCACCGCCGCGCGCATCTCTCTGATGACGGCGTGCGTTTCCGGCAGGTTTTCGTTATTGGTACCTTCGCGCACGCACAGATAAGGGATCGCGTCAAGCCGCACGCCGTCAACACCCCGGTCCAGCCAGAATCGCATGGTGCGGATGACGGCTTTCACCACCTGGGGATTGTTATGATTGAGGTCCGGCTGGTGCGAGAAAAAGCGGTGCCAGTAATACGCCTGCGCTACCGGGTCCCAGGCCCAGTTGGAGACCTCGGTATCGGAAAAGATGATACGGGTCTCGGGAAACTTCTTGTCGTCGTCGCTCCACACATAAAATTTGCGCTTCGCCGAACCGGGCGGCGCGTGCCTCGCGGCTTGAAACCAGGGATGCTGATCAGAGGTGTGGTTGATGATCAATTCTGTAATGATCTTGAGGCCGCGTCGGTGGGCCTCGCGTACGAACCGGCGAAAATCCCGCCGGGTGCCGTAATCGGGATAAATATTGCGGTAATCGGAAATGTCGTAGCCGTCATCCCGCATAGGCGAAGGATAGAAGGGCAATAACCAGATGGTATTCACGCCCAGGTCGCGGATGTAATCCAGCTTCTCAGTCAGTCCGTTAAAATCGCCGCTGCCGTCGTTGTTGGAATCGAAAAACGCCTTGACGTGCAACTGGTAAATAATGGCGTCTTTGTACCACAGGGGATCATCCGCCCATGAACAGGTTTCTGCGGTCACATCGTTGTTCGCATCTGTGCTCAGGTCCATACTGTGACTACCCGTCCGGCTGCACCTGTCTGTTATCACCGGTCAAAAAAAGTATTCGAAATCCCGCTCGGTGCGCACTCGTCGCAGCAGGTGGAATATGTGCGCCTGCGTACCTTGCGGATTGAGTTCCACATAATTGCGCTCGCCGTTCCATAAGTACCTGGCGCCGGTAACCAGGTCGTGCATCTGATAGGGATGGCGTGGATCGATGTCCAGCGTATCCATGGGCAACTGCACCCAGCCGGACTGGCGGTGGTAAGGGTCCAGATTCACCAGACCGATGATGATGTTGGACTTGTCCTCGGTCCATTTGCCATAACAGATAATCTGTTCGTTATCCACCGGATAGAATTCCAGGTTCCAGTCCTGCTGCAGGGCGGGATTCTCCCGGCGGATACGGTTCACCCGGGCAACAAGGTCTTTCAGGCTTTCCGGTCTGCCCGTTTCCCACGGACGCACTTCGTATTTCTCCGAATTCAGGTATTCTTCGCTGCCGAATTCCCGCGGTTCACGTTCCAGCAGTTCATAGGCGGGGCCGTAAATACCGTAATTGCCGGCCAGCGTGGCCGCCAGTACCAGCCGGGTCATAAACGCGGGACGGCTGCCGAACTGCAGATACGCGTGCAGAATGTCCGGTGTGTTGGGCCAGAAGTTGGGACGGAAGAACTCCCGTACTTCGCTGCGGGTCAGTTCGGAGAGGTAATGCGTGATCTCCCATCTGGTATTTCGCCAGGTGAAATAGGTGTAGGACTGAGTAAAGCCCAGCTTGGCCAGGCGGTACATGAGCTTGGGCCGGGCGAAGGCCTCGGCCAGAAACAATACATCCGGCTGTTCCTGTTTGATTTCGCCAATGACCCATTCCCAGAAAGCGAACGGTTTGGTGTGCGGGTTGTCGACGCGAAAGACCTGCACGCCCTGCTCGATCCAGAAACTGAACACGCTCTTGAGCTCTTCCCACAGCGCCTGCCAGTCGTCGGTTTCGAAATTGATGGGATAGATATCCTGGTATTTCTTTGGCGGGTTTTCCGCATACTGGATCGAACCATCCGGCCGCCGGCAAAACCATTGCGGATGTTCCTTCACATAGGGGTGATCGGGTGAACATTGAAAGGCGATATCCAGCGCCACTTCCATGCCGAGACCCCGAGCACTCTTCACGAAGTCGCGGAAATCCTCCAGTGTGCCCAGGTCCGGGTGCACGGACTTATGCCCGCCGGCCTCGCTGCCAATGGCCCAGGGACTGCCCGGATCTCCCGGTTCCGCAAGCAGGGTGTTATTGCGCCCTTTGCGATTGGTCCGGCCTATGGGATGAATGGGCGGAAGGTAAACTATGTCAAAGCCCATGGCGGCGACTTCCGCGAGCCGCCCGGTGCAGTCCTTGAAGGTGCCGTGGCCATCCTGATTGGGAATGCAGGAGCGCGGAAACAGTTCGTACCAGGCGCTGAACCGGGCCCGTTCCCGATCCACCACGGCGGTGTATTCCCGCTCGTGCCGCGTGGCCAGGCTGCGGTCGGGATATTGGGCCACGGTACTGGCCAGCTCATCGCTCAACGCCAGGACCGTGCGTTCTTCCAGGGCGGTATCAGCGCGCAGCGCGCGAGCCCAGTGAGTGAGGCGGTCTTGCGCTTCACCTTCGGCACGCGCCGCGGCCTGATCCAGCAGTTCGGCCCCCGCCAGCAGCGCGACGGCGATATCCTCGCTCTCCTCCCGCCGGGCCAGCTCAGAACGCCAGGAGGCAAAGCGATCCACCCAGGCGCTCAACGTATACTGATAGTGCCCCACCCGGTCGACGGTAAAGGTACCCCGCCAGCGGTCATTGACCAGCGGTTCCATGGACGTTTCCTGCCAGCCGGCATCATTCCCGTGGCGGTACAGGATGACGGCGCACAGGCGGTCGTGTCCATCGTTGAACACATCCGCTTCAACGACAACCTTCTCGCCGACCGTGCGTTTGATGGGAAACCGCCCCTGATCCACAGTCGGTGTAACGTTTTCGATGACGGCGCGTTTTCGCCCGTCGCTAGCGCCCGTTATCATTGTTTCACTCCCAGGCACCAGGGTTCACGGCACCGCTACGGGTTGTCATCATTCAGCCATCCGGCTTCAGGTACAACACCGCCAGCGGTGGCAGGGTAAGATAAAGCGAATGGAATTTACCCTGTGCGGCTACCGGCGCGCTGTCCACACCACCGGCGTTACCAAAGCCCGCACCGCCGTAACACTCGGCGTCGCTGTTCAATGCTTCGCGCCAGCGGCCACCTTGCGGTACGCCCACGATATAATTTTCACGCCGCACCGGGGTAAAATTACATACCGCCAGTATCATATCGTTCGGATTGCTCCCTTTGCGAATAAACGTGAGTACACTGTCTTCCGCGTCGTGAAAATCCACCCATTCGAAACCCGTGTCACTGAAGTCCAACTGGTGCATGGCGGGCTGTTCGCGATAAAAGTGGTTCAGATCCCGCACCCAGGCCTGTATCCCCTGGTGAGCGGGGTCATCCAGCAGATGCCAGTCCAGGCTGCTCTCGTGGTTCCACTCGTTCCATTGCCCGAATTCGCCACCCATGAATAGCAGTTTCTTGCCCGGATGAGCATACATGTAACCGAACAGCGCCCTAAGGTTGGCCAGTTTCTGCCAGGCGTCGCCGGGCATCTTGTTCAACAAGGATCCCTTCCCATAAACCACCTCGTCATGCGACAGGGGCAGAACATAATTCTCGCTGAAGGCGTACCAGATGCTGAAGGTCAACTTGTCGTGGTGATATTTACGGTGTATGGGGTCTTGCGCCATATACTCGAGTGTGTCGTGCATCCAGCCCATTTTCCACTTCATGCCGAAACCCAGTCCGCCGACATACGCCGGCCTCGAGACCATGGGCCACGCGGTGGATTCCTCGGCGATGGTCTGTACGTCGGGAAAATCGCGGTATATGGATTCATTCAACTTGCGCAGGAATTCTACCGCGTGCACGTTTTCATTGCCGCCGAATTCATTGGGGATCCACTCGCCGGGTTTTCTGCCGTAGTCCAGGTACAGCATGGAGGCCACGGCGTCCACTCTCAGTCCGTCCGCATGATACTTGTCCAGCCAGAACATGGCGCTGCTGATCAATATCGAGCGCACCTCGTGCCGCCCGTAGTTATAGATATAGCTGTTCCAGTCCGGATGGTAGCCGCGCTTGGGATCGGCGTGCTCGAACAGATAGGTGCCGTCGAAGTAGACCAGGCCGTGTTGATCATCGGGAAAATGCGAGGGCACCCAGTCCAGAATGACGCCGGTGTTGTGTTGATGCAGTTGATCCACCAGGTACATAAAGTCCTGGGGACCGCCATAACGGGCACTGGGTGCAAACAAACCCGTGGTCTGGTAACCCCAGGAGCCGTAAAACGGATGTTCCATGACCGGCATACACTCCACATGCGTAAAACCCATGTGATGCATATAGCCGCGCAGCTGGTCAGCCAGTTCGCGGTACGTCAGATGACGGTTATTTTCAGCGGGTACACGCCGCCAGGAGCCGGGATGAAACTCATAAATACTCCAGGGCGCATCAAGACCGTTGTGCCGGGCACGGTTCTGCACCCATTCGCTGTCGCCCCAGGTGTAGTCAAGGTCCCACACCACCGATGCGGTATCGGGCGGCCGCTGCCAGCGGAAGGCGAAGGGATCCCCTTTGGCTACCTGATAGTCGTGCTGCTGCGAGGTGATAAAATATTTATAAATCGCGCCATTGCCGAGACCGCCGACAAACCCTTCCCAGATGCCGGAACCATCATCGCGGGCGCGCAACGGATAACCGTGCGGGTCCCAGTCGTTGAAATCGCCCATCACCGCGACCGATCGGGCGTTTGGCGCCCACACCGCAAATAGCACCCCCGTTTCGCCTTGGCGATTGTACAGATGTGCGCCGAGTCTCTCGTACAGGCGGTAATGGTTACCCTGCTTGAACAGGTAAACATCATGGTCGGTCAGCAGACTAACGTCGTGGCGTACCGACGAATCGATTATGGCCTTTTCAAACATAAGCCTCCTTCCTGAACTGACTGTTACCTGAGTCCAGGTCACAACGCAACTGCGCCATTGGCACACCGCAAAGCCCTGCCGAGGTTTACGCCAGCTGCTTTACGATCTTCCTTTGAATTTTCCTGCAAGCGTATTTTGCAATACATTGACAAATCTCAACGGGGCTGATTCTCAGGATAGCCCAGGGTACTGAGTAACGCCAGTTCCGCCTGGCACCAGTCCAACTGGTGTATGCTGGATCGCGACAGACGCACCTGCGGTCATCACGCTCACAGGATCGGCGACACACGGCACGGGCCGCCGATCCTGCAGATCATTGAAGCGGATATGCTGGGTCCGGTGAGCCGGCGGGCGGTCCTTGGAGGGACCCTTCCGGGTCGCAGGACGCAGTTCAGAATTTCGCCGTCGATACCTCCGCGCCACTGGTAATGACTTCGGTCCGCTGCAGCGCCAGTGCCGCGGTGATGTAGGAAAGGTGGGTCAGCCCTTGCGGAAAATTTGACCACAACAGCTGGCGCTGCGGATCGTATTGCTCGGAGAACAAACCAAGGTCATTGGCGGTCTGTGCCGCGCGCTCGAATGTCGCCCGGGCCTCAGCGTGACGCTGCTGGCGGGCGAGACATTCCGCGAGCCAGAACGAACAGGCAAGAAACGCACCTTCTGTTCCCGGCAAACCGTCCGGCGAATCATAGCGCCGCAGCAGCCCGTCCACGGCCAGCCCCGACTGGATCGCGGCGGTGGTGCGCAGCATGCGTTCATCCCGATAGTCGATGAAACCGACACTGGGCATTCGCAGCAGGGCGGCGTCAAGATAGTTGTTTTCGAACGACTGGACGAATATCCCGCGCTTTTGATCGTAGCCGTATTCTTCGACCGCCTCGCGTACCTGGTCACGTGCCTGCTGCCAGCGCTCGATGGGGGCGGCGCGGCCAAGTTCGTCGGTCAGTGCAATGCCGCGGTTGAGCGCACTCCAGCACATCACTTTCGAGTGAACATAGTTGCTGGGCTCGCCGCGCATCTCCCAGATGCCATGGTCCGGATCGCGCCAGTGTGCGCAGACCCGATCGACGAGATCCACCAGGAACTCCCAGTAGCTGTTCGACGGGGCGTGGCCGCGCCGGTGCCACAGCCAGGACAGCTCCAGGGTTTCGCCGAACACGTCGAGCTGGATTTGCCGGGAGGCATGATTGCCGATGCGTACCGGTCTGGCGCCACGATAGCCCTCGAGATGATCGAGTTCAATTTCCTGCTGCCTGCGCCCGCCGTCGACGCCGTACAGGGTACGGAACTGTGCGGCGCTGCCGGCGGAACTGCGTTCGATGAAACGACGAAACCGGTAGGCCTCGTCTTCACAACCCAGTTCCACCAGGGCGGTCGCGGTGAAGGCCGCGTCGCGCACCCAGCTGAAGCGGTAATCCCAGGTTCGGGTGCCCCGCAGACCTTCGGGCAGCGAAGTGGTGGGAGCGGCGATGATCGCGCCCGTGGGCGCGTAATTCAGCGCCTTGAGGGTGATCGCCGAACGCCGGATACCAGGATGAAAACCGGTGTCATCCGCGTTGATCCTGCTGCTCCAGCGCCGCCACCACCGCTCGGTGCGCTCGAGACACTGGTCGAGTTGGTGCTCATCGGGCACCAGGTCCGGGCCGTCATCCAGGAATTCCGGGGGCGAGAACTGCACGGAAAGGCGTCTGCGCTCTCCCATGCCGATCTTGATCCTGGTGCCGAGTGAATACTTGTCACAGAACTTCAACCCCAGGTCACCGCAGATCACCAGTCCGTTGTCTCCTCCGACTGCGATGAAGACATCCGCGTCGTGTTGACGCAACCAGGGTCTGACATCCCCGAAGCCGAAGCGTGGCATAACGTCCACATCCAGTTCGACCTGCCCTTCCAGGCCTTCGACGATACGCAGCAGCTGGCGATCCGAACGCGCCTTGTCGGTGTCCGTCAGCACGAGCAGATCAAACACCTGTGCACTGCCGGTCTCGGTGTCGAAACGGGTGCATAACACCATGGTATCTTCCAGGTAGCGGCGAGCGCAATCGAACGTGCCTTCTGCCGGCGCAATACTGCAATAACCCGCGTGCTCCCAGTCCAGCAGACGGCCAAAACAGGGTTCGGAATCGAAGCGCGGCATGCAGCACCAGTCGATCGAGCCGCGACGCGATACCAGCGCCGCGGCGTGACAATCGCTGATCAGGGCATAATCACCTATCGCTGAGGCCTGTTGTGGAAGATGCGTATTGTCTGTGTGGCATGGCTTCGGGTTCATCTGCAGCTCCAGTTATTCTTATGTACCGGGCGCATATCAGAAGGGTGACTGTCTCGGGGCCGTACGGATATTTGCGGTCATGAGTAATGCGGACTTACTCTGCTTGATCGACTCAGACAGGCAGGCTTTCCTGACTGCGGCAGGCGGCAGGCCGCGCACGAATGACCGGTTAATGTTCGCATAAACTCAAACGCTATAGGGCATTCGCATCCCCTGCATTGACCTTTTTCAATGACTGAAAGTAATCCGCCATGCGAGTCTGTATCGGGTTCTAGAGCAAAACGTGTTTGATTGCGATTTTTCAATGCTGACCAAACCCGCTTTGCAGTAGGTGTGCTATGCCACTTGGGTAAGATCTTTGCCGGGTCCGCCTTACAACTTGATGTGGAACCGCAATATTTCGCGCATGTCTCGTTCGCCATGTCGCTCGAGACATGGCGAACGATCGTCAACCCCCATCGATGGAGAACGACACGCGTATAGTGAAGAATAAACGCGGTATTCGATGAATATCCAGCCTGTCGGGCTATTGGGAGTCTGGGTTCCGGTAGAACTCAGGCTGTCTGCGGGGTGATCTGCGTCAGATGGGGTCGGAATTGGGCAGTAGGTATGATGGCTGGAGCCTGAGCGCCGGTTGTTTGCCGACGCCAGAGCAAGCGAAGCACTGCCGGAAGCGGGAACGGCATCAGCGTGGGACGGGCAGGGCGGTCAGGGCCTGTCGAACAGGCCTACCTGAGGTGGTGCCCGACGTTCAGGTAATATACTGGGCGTAGTCGTCGGGGCGTTGATACCCGGATGGGCGGGTATCTTCCGGATGACATCGGGATCTTCGATGCAGGCGATGAGCTTCATGGTGATGTCGATATTGAACACGCGCTTGAGCCGCTGAGCACGGGACATGGCGGCCTGGCGCTCGGCGGGGGTTCGGTCTTGTGTCTGATGGGTGGTCTTGCGTCCCTTGCCGCGCCCGGCCGGCGTGATGCGTGCGCGGTGTTGGCTGTTGGGTGCGAAAACGCCATGGAAGCGGGTGAGGTTGACGCGCGGTTTGGGCACGAGGCCGGCGAGGCAAGCGTCCGATCAGGCGCTGCCCAGCGGCGGAATGGGCGGCACCCCGTTGTTTATCGCGGCGCTCGGCCGTGGCAGTATGCCCGCGCCTGTGCACGGCGACGCTGCTGCTGCGCGGGTTTACCCTGCGGCTGCCGACGTTTCCAGGAATGCGGCCGGCGCGGCCCGCGCGGCGCTCACCACGCGCGATATGACCGGCGGCATCGGCGATCGGTGCCGCTTCCGACAACGTCAGGTGAGATGGCGTTCCAGCGTCGACGCCGCACACGCATCGCCGGCGCCTGGATTGCACCCAAGCGCCGTCGGAACGGATACGAAGGCGACGCTTGTGACAAACAACAGTGTGGCCAGGACCACCGCGGCCAACTGCCTGAAGAATTCGTTTGCTTGACCTTTCATGATGACTGCCCTCGTGGTGACTGATGAGGGTAGTCTGGACCGGACAGATTAACGCAGCCTTAACAGGCTGTCGAAAGACGTTCAGGCCGCGGCATCCGGCGTTGAAGACCGGCTCAAAATGCTCAGGTACTGCGCGCACACCGCACTTCTTCGCCGGTTTTCGCCGTGTCGCGCATGCGCACGAACGTTTTTCAACGGCCTGTCAAGCGGCCCGGCCGGTGGTTGCGGGGCGCCGCGGACCCGCTCAACGCCGCGCCGCCGGGAATCTGCACGCGGACGAGCAGTCCGCTGCCGCCCGCACCCGGCGCGAGCGACACCTGCGCGCCGTGCAGGTCGGCGATGCGCCTGACGATCGACAACCCCAGGCCGCTGCCGGTCTCGCCGCTGCCGAGCACGCGATAGAAGCGGTTCCACACGCGGCCGATTTCTTCCGACGGGATACCCGGTCCCTGGTCGAGCACGGAGCATTCGGCGCCGTCGCCGGTCGGAACGGCCGCCACCTGTACCAGGCTGTGGCGCGGAGCGTAACGGATTGCGTTGTCGATGAGATTGCGCAGCATGATCGCCAGCAGTGCCGGTGCTCCCGTGACAGGCACCGCGCCGCGCGGCGCCAGTTGCAGGTCGATGTCCTTGGCGATCGCGGCGGGCGCCAGATCGGCCACGACGTTTGCCAGCAGCGCCTGCAGGTCGACAGCCTCGGGCTGCACCGTCTGCTTCGGCTCCAGCCGCGCCAGGGTCAGCAACTGGTCCATCAGGTGCGCGGCGCGGTCACAGCCGGCGATCACGTGGTCCAGAGCGCGCCGGCGTTCGGCGTCGACGCCGGCGCCGCGCGCCACCTGGGCCTGGGTGCGGATCGCCGCGAGCGGCGTGCGCAGCTCGTGCGCGGCGTCGGCGGTAAAGCGGCGTTCGCTGTCGATGGAGGCGCGCACGCGCTCGAACAGCTTGTTGAGTCCTTCGAGCAGCGGCAGCACCTCGTCCGGTGCCGCGACGGCTTCGATCGGCGCGAGGTTGTCCGCGTGGCGTGCCGCGACCTGGCGTCCGAGCGCCTGCAGCGGGCGCAGTCCGCGCGCCACGCTGAACCAGATCAACAGCGCCAGGATCGGCAGCGCGACCAGCAGTGGCATCAGCATGTTCCTGGCGATGGTCATGGCAAGCGCCTCGCGCGCCTCGCGCCGCTCGCCCACCTGGATGAGGAAATGCCGGGTGTCGTCCCAGGCGCTGAACACGCGCCACTGGTAGCCGCCGGCCCGGCTGTCGCTGAAGCCCTGATCCGAGGATGACAGCGGCACGTTGGGCGCGCTGGCCGAATGAAGTATCAGCGACTTCCCATGTTCCCAGATCTGAAAGGCGACATTGCGTTGGTAGTGGTGCAGCCGCGGTGAATGCTCCACGTCGATTTCGTCGGTCTCGTGGCCGACCTGGGCGATCAGCAGCGAGGCGGATTGGGCGAGATGGGCATCCAGCAGTTCGTTCAGCTCATGCCGCGTATCGCGGTAGCTGAAGAGCAGGGTCGTACCCCAGGCCAGCAGACTCGTGGCCAGCAGCGCCAGCAGCAGCCGGCGCCTGATCGAATGTCCGCGGCGGCGCTCAGTCACGATCTTCTTTCGGCATGAGGTAGCCGACACCGCGCACCGTGCGCACCAGCTCCGGCGCGAGTTTGCGCCGCAGGTGATGGACGTGAACCTCGATGGCATTGCTTTCCACTTCCTCGCCCCAGGGATACAACCGCTGCTCGAGCTGTTCGCGCGAGAGCACGCGACCGGCGTTGAGCATGAGTTCGTGCAGCAGCGAGAACTGGCGCGCCGTGAGTTCCACCGGTTGGCCGTGAAACTCTACGCGGTGTTCGGCGGGGTCGAGCAGCACGCCGTGCCGGCGCAGTACGGGCGCTGCTCCGCCCTGGCCGCGGCGTATCAGGGCGCGCAGGCGCGCCGCCAGTTCGTCCAGGTCGAAGGGTTTGACCAGATAGTCGTCAGCCCCGCTGTCGAGACCCTTTACGCGGTCGCCGATGGCGTCGCGCGCCGTCAGGATCAGCACCGGCGTCGCATCGCCGCGCGCGCGCAGCCGGCGCAGCAGTTCCAGGCCGGAAAGCCGGGGCAGACCCAGGTCGAGGACGACGGCCGCGTAGGTCTCGGTCTGCAGCGCGGTATCGCCGAGTACGCCGTCCTGCACCCAATCGACCGCGAAGTCGGCCTGCGTCAGACCGGCACGGATGCCGTCGCCCAGCAGTCTGTCGTCCTCGACCAGCAATATGCGCATATCACCACAATACGCCAATGCACAGTGCCATGGCACCCGCCGCCAGCAGCGTACCGGTCAGTCTGCGCGCGTTGCCTATGCCCTGTTGCGCCTTGCCCGGCTTATAGCCGCTGATCATGCTGCCGACCAGGTTTTCGCGGTGCAGCAGGCTGCTCAGGATCACGCCCGCCACGTGCAGGCCGACCAGCGCCAGCATGGCACCGGCAAAGGCTTCGTGCAGTTCCTCGAAGGCGTCGCCGCCCAGATCGTTGTAGGCGGCGTAACCGCTGGTGCCGGTCAGTATACCGAGCAGCAGGAGTCCGTAGATCACCCAACTGCCGGCCGGGTTGTGGCCGACGTAGTGCTGCGGCGAGCCGCGCAACAGCGATCCGAGGTAGGACAGCACGCGCGACGGCCCGAATGCAAACGACCGGAACTGCGCATAGCGCGTGCCGACCAGCCCCCAGACGACCCGGAAGGCGATGAGCGCCAGCATCAGGTAACCCAGCGCCACGTGCACGTCGCGGTATCGCTCCGATTCGGCTGTCAGAAAGGCGCCGGCGAACGATGCCGCCAGCAGCCAGTGGAAAATGCGTGTCGGGATATCCCAGACAAGTATGCGTGTCGTCATGACGACCTCCCTTATTTCGGTATGAACAGGGTGCTTTCGCCGTAGTTGCCCTGGTCCGCCTTCAGGTGGCAGGCGGTGCAGTTGGAACGGCTCGCCACTTTCACGCTTTGCCAGACCCGTGCAGGCACCTCGTCGTGCTCGCGCACGAACCAGGGGGTCTCGGTGATGCGCAGCACCGGCGGCGCGGCCGGTGTGCGGTCACGGCCTGCACTGCGTTCGAGAAAGGCGCCGACATCCGCCGCCGTCTGCGGATCGAGACTGGCGTCGGTGCCGAAGTGGTTGTCGAGACCGGACATCAGGGCGCGCCAGGAGCGCGCCGGCAGCAGTTGCGGCGGATAGGCGACGTGACAGCCGCCGCATTCCGCCGTCCACGCCGGGTGGCTGGCGGTGTCACGACGGCCGTCGTCGTCATCCGCGGCCACCGCGGCGGTCGCGCCGAGTGCCAGTGACGCGGCGATGAACAATCGGGTTGCGTGATGCATGGGGTGCTCCTATTGCTTGAGTGACAGGAGGTAGACGAGGACATCGCCCTTTTCCACCGCCGTGCAGGGGCGTCCGAGGACATCGTTGCAGTTGCGCCGGAACCATTTTTCGACCTTGTCCGGCCGCGTGAAGCGTTCGCCGTTGGCCGCCGGTGCCAGCGGTGCGATCGGCTTGTTGGTCTTCGCGTGCCGGCCGCCGGCCATCGGGTCCGGTGTATGGCAGGAGGCGCAGCTCCAGTCGCGGCCGTGGGCCGACTTGAAAAAGACCTCGCCGCGTTGCGCGGAGAACCCGGCGAAATCGACGTACTCCCGGCGGGCAGCCGTTTCCAGCGATTGCCGGATGTCCAGGGGTGTCTGCGCGGCCGCGCCGGTGGTGATGGACAGCGCTAGCGCGAGGGCGGCGGACCGGTGAAGTAAGGTGTACATGACAGTGCTCCGCGTGGTTCGATCGTGCGGACACACTAAGGCGCGAAGCTTAAGGGATGCTTAATTCGATGAAGGTGCGGAAAAGTACGGCAACCGCTCGGCAACCTGCGGAAAACCAATCATCGCATAGACGCAGGTTGGACTGAGGCACAAAGCCCGACGCCGGCCCTAGCGCGCGGCGGCGGCGGCCTGGCCGCGGATACCGAGCACCTTCGCGCCGCGAATGACGCCGCGCTTCAGTTCGAGCAGTGCCTGGTTGGCCTGTTCCAGCGGGAACACCTGAATCTCCGGTACGATCGGAATCCCGGCGGCGAGCTGCAGAAATTCCGCCACGTCGCGGCGCGCGACGTTGGCCACGCTCTTGATCTCTTTTTCCATCCACAGGTGCGCCGGATAGTCGAGCCGCTGCAGCGTTTCGCGATCGCTGTCCTGTTTGCGGATGGCGTTGATCACCAGGCGCCCACCGGGCCTGAGATTACGCAGCGCCTCGACCACCGGCTTCCAGGCGGGCGTGGTGTCGATGATGCAGTGCAGGGGTTCCGGCGGCGTGTCCGTCGTGTCGCCGGTCCACGCGGCGCCGAGTTCGCGTGCAAAGGCACGCTCGCGTTCGCTGCGGGCGAAGACGAAAATGCGGGCACGCGGGAACCGGTGCCGGACCATCGCCAGCACCAGGTGCGCCGAGGCGCCGAAGCCGGTCAGTCCGAGGCACTGGCCATCCTGCAACCCCGACAGCCGCAGTGAACGGTAGCCGATGGCGCCGGCGCACAGCAGTGGCGCCGCCTGCGCGTCGGTGAAACGGTCCGGGATCGGATACGCGTACTCCGCGGGCACGGTCATGTAGTCGGCGTAACCGCCGTCGACGTCGCGCCCGGTCGCGCGGAAGTCGGGGCACAGATTTTCCAGCCCGCTCAGACAATACTCGCAGCGGCCGCAGGCCGAGTGGATCCAGGCGACGCCGACGCGCTCGCCGATGCGGTGGTGCCGCACCTGCGCGCCGAGCGCCGCGACGCGCCCGACGACCTGATGGCCGGGAACCACCGGCAGTCGCGGCGGCGGCGTGCGCCCCTCGATTTCATCCAGTTCGGTGTGGCACAGGGCGCAGGCGGCGACTTCCAGCAACAGGTCGCCCGCGCCCGGCTCGGGAACGGCGCGGTCTGTCAACGCGAGCGGCCGCTCGTTGCGTTGCATATCCGCCAGTGCATTCAGAACCATGGCTTTCATCGCAGTCCTCTTCGCGCCGATGCGCGCGGCGGCTAGTGGTCCATGCGGATAATTCGGTAATGCATTCATGACTGGCGGCAACGCCGATCAATGCCCAGATCGTCATACCGGCGAAGGCCGGTATCCAGTCGCTGCAAGAACCTGGATGCCGGCCTGCGCCGGCATGACGAATAAATCAGCGGTTTCTTAACGCCAGGGGCCATACGATTCTACGCCGTTTTCCTCGTCTAAACGGACCATCGATACGTAACCTTATCATCCGCATGGACCACTAGCGCAGCAACCGCTCCAGCGATTTTTTCAGTTCATCACGCGCCGGCTGCGCCTGGCGGTAGATGTATTCGGCCCTGGCGAAATCGAGCAGGCGGATGTCCACGAGATCCGGCTTGAGATAGATATCCGGCGGGCGGTCTTTCATCTGTGCGCGCAGAATCGATTTTTCCATCGTCTGGAAACTTTCCGCGACAACGTCGAAGAACGAGAGGTTGGACGGCGACGGGTACGTCCGGCGGCCTGCAACGTCCACCGCGACGACGATGTCGCAGCGATCGAGCAGCAGGTCGTAGGGAACGGGATCGACGATACCGCCGTCGACCAGCAGGCGGTCGCCGACGACGACCGGGCTGTACAGACCGGGAAACGCGATACTGGCCGCCAGTGCGGTGCCGAGGTCGCCTTCGTGCAGCGTCACTTGTTCGCGCCGGCGAATGTCCGCGGCGACCACCAGCAGCGGCGTTTTCAGCCCGGCGAACGTCGCTGCCTTGATCCGTTCGTGAATGAAAGCGACGAATTCGCTGCCGCTGAGCACAACGTCGCGGGGAATGCCGGGGTCGACGAGGTGTATCCACTCGAGCAGTTCCTTGCGCACGAACCCCAACGAGCCGCGTCGCAGTGCCAGCGCATCCTGCACGACAGCCTTGATCTCCAGCGCGGTGTGCCCGGACGCGTACAGCGCGCCGATCACTGCTCCCATGCTGGTGCCGGCGATCACGCTGGGTCTCACGCCCAGTTCATCCAGCGCCGCCAGTATCTCCACGTGGGCGAGACCCCGCGCGCCGCCGCCGCCGAGGGCGACACCCAGGGTTTTCCCGGTCCGCGGTGCGCCGCTGGCGTGCGCGGCAACGCCTGCCAGCGGCGGAGCCGCCGCCGCCAGGGCGAGGAAATGTCGTCGGGACAGATTCATCTTCACGCGGGTCCGGCCGGGTTCAGGACGCGGGCGTCACGATAACACGCGCCACGCGCAAAGACAGGCGCCGCGGCGCGCGGCCCGCCGGCCGTCACTGCCGCACAAGCGTCGTCTGGCCGGCCGCGGTGAGCCGGTAGCTGACGTGCAGCATCTCCAGCGGCAGCCACACACCCGGCACCCGCTCGATCAAACCCAGCGCTTCAAGCCGCGCGAGGATGTCGCCGGCACAATCCGGAGCCGCGTTGGGCTGCCCATTCGCAATCCTGGCCAGGCACGCCAGTTCGGATGCGTCTAACGTCGTCACTGGCGGTGTCTCCCGGTCTGTCGCCGGCGCCGCCGTCGAACGGAGGTCGCAGCGCGGGCAGGCTGCGTGCGCGACGGTGTTCCACCGGCGGGTGTTTCGGGGCGCGCGTTCACGACGTCAGACCCTCTAACAGTTTGTCGAGCTTCTCCAGGATCGGGCGGCCGGTGAGGATCAGCAATTCGCCGTCCTTGCTGAGCAGGGCGAGGACCAGCGAGACGGCGCCAAGGTGGTGGAGCACGACGCCGGGGCGGACGGCGTAGCTCAGTGTCTCGATGGCGGATTCTCTGGACATGCTGACGGTTTGTCGACCTTTGTTTTCGCCGCGGCGGCGGCCCGACGAGGCTTATGCGGAGGAGGACCGAGAATACGATGAGCGCGCAAGCGACCGCAACGCTGCTGTCGCGCGCCGGCGCCCGCCACGGCCGGCCTGGGCAAAGAGACGCACCGCCCGGTGAATATTCCCCGCCGGGCACCGGCCCGCTTCGGGCGCATTCCCATAACGCATTGAGACGTGGTTCGATTTGTCACTGGCACGGTCGATGCTTCGCGTCCGGCAAGACCGGCAATGCCCGTGACAGGAGCCCGACCCATGCACAACCCGGAAACCCAGCCTGAGGCGATCGCCGAAGCCGCGCCGCCGAGCGCCGCCGTGCTCGCCGACTTCGTGCGCGCGCGCAAGCAGATCGAAACCCAGGTGCTCGGCCAGTCGGCGCTGGTCGAGCGTCTGCTGATCGCGTTGCTGGCCGACGGCCACCTGCTGGTCGAAGGCGCGCCCGGGCTCGCCAAGACGCGCGCGGTCAAGGCGCTGGCGGCGAGCCTCGAAGGCGACTATCACCGTATCCAGTTCACGCCCGATCTGCTGCCGTCGGACCTGACCGGCACCGAGATCTACGGCTTGCACGACGGCAGCTTCCGCTTCGCCAAGGGACCGGTGTTCCACAACCTGGTGCTGGCCGACGAAGTGAACCGCGCGCCGGCCAAGGTGCAGTCCGCGCTGCTGGAGGCGATGGGCGAGCGCCAGGTCACGGTGGGACGCGAAACCTATCCGCTGCCGCCGCTGTTCCTGGTCATGGCCACGCAGAACCCGATCGAGCAGGAGGGCACGTATCCGCTGCCGGAGGCGCAGCTCGACCGATTTCTGATGCATGTGCGCGTCGACTATCCCAACGTCGCGACGGAAAAACGGATTCTGCTGCTCAACCGCGACGAAGCCGGCGGCCGTGCAACGGGCAGCGCCGGCGTGCGCCTGACACAGCACGCCGTATTCGCGGCGCGCTGTCGCGTGCTGGAACTCTTCATGGCGTCCGACGTGGAGGACTATCTGGTGCATCTGGTGATGGCCACGCGCCGGCCCGAGGCGTACGCCGGCGAACTCGTCGGCTGGCTGCGCTTCGGCGCCAGTCCCCGGGCGACGCTGGCGCTCGACCGCTGCGCGCGCGCCCGCGCCTGGCTGCGCGGCCGCGACTACGTTTCGCCGGAGGACGTGCAGGCGGTCGCGCCCGACGTGCTGCGTCACCGCATCCTGCTGTCCTACGAATCGGAAGCCGGCGGCCGCACGACCGACCAGTTCATCGACGCGCTGCTTGCCGGAATACCGGTTCCATGATCGGCCCTGAACGCTATTGTCAGCCATTACGGGCGCGGATGACGCAGCGCTGCGTACCGCGCCCGGGGAGGGTGTTTCGATGACCGATACGGACACCGTGCTTGTGGTGGGCGCCGGTCCGGTGGGACTCGTCGCGGCGCTCGAACTGACGCGCTTCGGACAGCCGGTGCGCATCATCGACGAACGGACGACGGCGTCGGCTTATTCCAAGGCCATCGGGATCAATACACGGACGCTGGAATTGCTGGAGCCGTCCGACGTGACGCGCCGGCTGCTGGAGCGCGGTATCAAGATTCCCAGAATCCGCTTCGGCGGCGGCCAGCGGCCGTTATTCGCCGTCGATTTTTCCAGGCTGCCGCACCGCTACAACTACATGCTGGGCCTGCCGCAGTCCGAAACCGAGCGGATTCTCGAAACGCGCCTGAACGAACTGGGCGTGTCGGTCGAGCGCGGCGTCCGCTTCGAGCAGTTGCGGCAGGCGCCGGATCACGTCGTGGCGGTCGTAGCGCAGGACGGGCACCGCACCGAAGTGAGCGCGCGCTATCTGATCGGCGCCGACGGTGCGCGCAGCCCGGTGCGCCATGCGCTGAACATCGGTTTTCCCGGGACCAGCATGCGCGTCTGGTGGAGTCTGGCCGACATCCGCGTGGACTCGCTCAGGGATCCCGACGCGGCGCAGGTCGTGTTCGGGCCCGACGGCGTCCTGTTCATGCTGCGTTTTCGGCGCAACGTCTACCGGGTCGCGAGCGACCGGCCCGGCGTGTTGTCCAGACTGCCGGCCGATCTGCGCGCGGGGGAAGTGCTGTGGCAGTCCGAGTTTCACGTGAGTCACCGCCAGGCCGCGCGCTACGCCAAAGACCGCGTCTTTCTCGCCGGCGACGCCGCGCACCTGCACTCGCCGCTGGGTGCGCGCGGCATGAACATGGGCGTCGAGGACGCCTGTACGCTGGCCGTGTGCATCGTCAACGACTGCGCGCGCCACTACGGGCGCAACCGGCACCGGGCCGGCGCCGCCGCGATCCGGATGATCCGCGCGCAGACCCGGCTCGCCACGGCCGCGAATCCGCTGGCGCGCCTGGTGCGCGCGCAGGTGATGCCGCGCATGCTGCGGATCGGGCCGCTGCACGACGCGCTCGCGCGGCGCATGCTCGGCCTGGGTTACGAGACCGGCGACTGCGACCGGCTGGCGGTCGGTCGACGCGACGCCGGCTCGACACTGGCACACAAATTCTGACGGAGTGCGCAGCTGCCCTGTCGCCAGGCGGAAACTCAACCGGAGGTCCGATCACATGAACGTGCACACACCAGGGTCCGACACCGCCGCCCGGCAGGAAAACGGTGTCCGCGTTTCGCCGGCCGAACTCATCGGCCTGCGCGAGGAGTCGCGGCGGCTGGATCTCACGCCGCGCGGCAAGGTGCTGGCCACGCGCAGCGGCGGCCACCTGTCGCGCTTCCGCGGGCGCGGCATGGAATTCGACGAGTCGCGCATCTACGCGCCGGGCGACGACCCGCGCAACATGGACTGGAAGGTGACGGCGCGCAGCGGCAAGCCGCACGTCAAGCTCTACCGCGAGGAACGCGAACGCCCGGTCTGGCTGCTGGTCGATCTCGGCGCGAGCATGCGCTTCGGCACGCGCAGCGCGTTCAAGTCGGTGGCGGCCGCGCGCGCCGCCGCCTTGCTGGCCTGGGCGGCGACCGAGCGCGGCGATCGGGTCGGTGGCCTGATCTTCGACGAGACGCGGCACTATCAACAACCGCCGGCGCCGCGCACGCGCGGTCTGCTGCCGCTGCTCAATGCGCTCGCGCAGCCGCCGCTGGCGGGCGGCGACGGCGGTCACGGCGGATTGACCGGTGCGGCCGCACACCTGACACGGCTGGTGCGGCCCGGAAGCCTGGTGTTTCTGATCAGCGATTTCCTCGACGTGTTCGGCGACCCGGCGGTCTGGCTGGCGCGACTGGCCGAGCACAGCGAAGTGGTGCTGATCCACGTCGTCGATCCGGTGGAAATGATGGCGCCGCCGGCCGGACGCTATCCGGTCAGCGACGGCGTGCGGCGCGCGTTTCTCGACACGACGCGCGCGGCGCTGCGCGGCGCGTACGCGAGACGCTTCGCCGATCACGCTGCCTGGATGGATGCGCTGGCGCGGCGGAACCGGGTGCACCGCCTGCAACTGCGGACGGATGCAGTGCCGGGCAGCGTGCTGGCGAACGGCCTGCGCCCGCGCGGCAACGGTGCGGCCGCAGCCGGAGCGCGGCCATGAACCCGGCGCTGGATACGTCCGCGCTGGCGAACCTGCGCGGCTATCGTCTGCCCGAACCGGTTTCCTGGTGGCCGCCGGCGCCGGGCTGGTGGCTGCTGGCCGCCGCCCTGGTGCTGGCGCTCGGCGCCGCGGCGTGGGTGCTGCTGCGCCGCCGTCGCCGGCGCGCCGCCTTGCGCGCCGCGCTGAAGGAACTCGATGCGCTCGCCGCGCACCGCGCCGCGCTGGATTCCGCCGCGTATGCGCGGAGCCTGTCCCGACTGCTGCGCCGGTATGCGCTCATGCGCTTTCCGCGCCGCGCTGTGGCCGGTCTTGCCGGCGATGCCTGGCTGCGGTTCCTCGATGACCGCGGCGGCGGCGAGGTGTTCACGCGCGGCGCCGGCCGCCGGCTGGGCGAGGAGTCCTTCCGGCCCGGCGGCGGCGAACCGGCGCCGCCGGAACTCGACCGGCTGGTGCGCGACTGGATCCTGCGCAACGCGGAGCGCGCGGCGTGATCGCCGGAACGCCCGAACTGGCCTGGCCCTGGGTGCTGCTGGTGCTGCCGCTGCCCTGGGTGCTGCGCCGCCTGCTGCCGCCGGCGAAGCCGGCGGTCGGCGCCGCGCTCAAGGTTCCGTTTTTCGACAGCCTGCAGCGGTTGGGCATGACCACCGCGGCCGTAGCGCGGCGCGGCCGGCAGGGGCTGGCGTGGCTGGCCTGGGTGCTGCTGGTGATCGCCGCAGCGCGCCCGCAATGGCTGGGCGAACCGGTGAATCTGCCGGTTTCGGGGCGCGATCTTTTGCTGGCCGTCGATGTCTCAGGCAGCATGTCCGAACAGGATTACACATTGAACGGTCGGTCGGCCACGCGCCTCAACGTCGTCAAGGCGGTGGCCGGCCGCTTCATCGAGCAACGCAGCGGCGACCGGCTCGGACTGGTGTTGTTCGGCAGCCGCGCGTACCTGCAGGCACCGCTGACCTACGATCGCAAGACCGTCGCACAGATGCTGGACGAGGCGGTGATCGGCCTGGCCGGCCGCGAAACCGCGATCGGCGACGCCATCGCGCTGGCGGTGAAACGGCTGCGCGATCAACCGGCCGACAACCGGGTGCTGATCCTGCTCACCGACGGCGCCAACACCGCCGGCAACATCGAACCGTTCACCGCTGCGCGGCTCGCGGCGGGCGCCGGCATACGCATCTACACCATCGGCGTCGGCGGCGGTCCGGTCGGCGTGCGCACGCCGTTCGGCATGTTGATGCGGCCGGGCAGCGACCTCGATCCCGATGCACTCAAGGCCATCGCGCAGGCGACCGGCGGCCGCTTCTTCGAAGCCACCAACACGGATCAGCTCAAGCAGGTATACGCGCAGCTGGACAAGCTGGAACCGAGCATCCGCGACACGCGCACGTACCGCCCGGTGCGTGCGCTGTATTACTGGCCGGCGGGCGCGGCGCTGCTCATCGCGTTGTACCTGCTGCTGCAGGCGCAGGTCGGCGAACCCTTGCGGCGGCCGCCGCGGGAGACCGTTGTGCATGAGCCCGGCTGAGTTTCATCTGCTGCGCCCCGAATGGCTGCTGGCGCTGCTGCCGCTGGCGCTGGGTCTGTGGCGGCTGGCGCGGGCCAGCGAGGGCACGCCCGCCTGGCGCGGTCTGGTCGACGCGCATCTGCTGCCGCACCTGTTGGTCGGCGACAGCGTGCGCACTGCGCGCACGCCGCTGCTGCTGCTGGGCGTGGGCGGTCTGCTCGGCATTCTGGCGCTGGCCGGACCGGTCTGGCGACGGCTGCCGCAACCGGTGTACACGGCAAGCGCCGAGCGCGTCATCGTCGCCGACATTTCCGCCACGATGAACGCCACCGACGTTGCACCGTCGCGGCTCGCCCGCGCGCGCTTCGAGATCATGGATCTGCTCAGGCGCTTCAACGAGGGTCAGACCGCGCTGATCGCTTACGGCGCCGAACCCTATGTGGTGTCGCCGCTGACCACCGATGCGCGGACCATCGCCGCGCAGGTGCCGGCGCTGTCGAGTGACCTGCTGCCGGTGCAGGGCGCGAAGCGCACCGATCTCGCGCTCGCCGAAGCGGGCCGGCTGCTTGCCCAGGCCGGCAGTACGCACGGCGGTGTGATTCTGGTGACCGACGGCCTCGACCATCCGGCGGCGGCACTGGAGGCGGCGCGCGCGCTGCGCGGCCAGGGCTATCGCGTCTCGGTGCTCGGCGTGGGCACGGCGCAGGGCGCGCCGGTGCCGGCGCCCGGCGGCGGTTTCCTGCAAGGCGCCGGCGGCAAGGTGCTGATGCCGGCGCTCGACACCGGCCCGCTGGCCTCGCTCGCGACCGCCGGCGGCGGGCGCTACGTGACGGCGACGGCGGACGACCGCAACGTCGATGCGCTGGCGCGCGAAGTAACGGGTGAACCGCGGGAGACCGCGACACAGGACAAACGCGAAACCGATCAATGGCGCGAGGAAGGTCCCTGGCTGCTGCTGGCCCTGTTGCCGTTCGCCGCGCTGGCGTTTCGCCGCGGCTGGCTCAGTCCGCTGCTGCTCGTGCTGCTGCTGGCGCCACCGCCGCCGGCACAAGCCTCGTGGTGGTCGTCGCTGTGGTCGCGGCCCGATCAGGCGGCCGCCCGGTTGCTGCAACAGGGCGATGCGCGCGAGGCCGCGCAACGCTTCGAACGCCCCGACTGGCGCGCCGCGTCGGACTACGCGGCGGGCGAATATGCCGACGCGCTCAACGATCTCAAGACCATCGACGCCCCGACAGCCTGGTACGACCGGGGCAACACGCTGGCCAGAATGGGTTCGTTGCAGGACGCCGTCGACGCCTATGACCATGCGCTTGCCGCCAACCCGCGCGACGCGGACGCGAAGTACAACCGCGGTCTGGTCAAGCGGCTGCTGGAGGAGCAGCAGCGAAAGCAGCAGACACAGCCGCAGTCCGGGTCGAACAAGCAGCCCCCAGGCGACAAGGGTGGCAAAGGTGCCGGCGCGCCGGAAGGCGGCAACACCGGCGAACCGGCCAAGGCGTCAACGTCGTCCGGACAGGCGGATCAGCCATCGACCGCCAGCGCGTCATCCGCAGACGGCGCGGCCGGTCGGTCGGGCGAACGCAATCAATCGAAGCAACAGCGCGCGCCGTCGGCGGAGGGACAGGCTCCGCAACCGGAATCGCCGTCCAATGAAAGCGTCGGCACCGGTGCGACGCCGCGGGCGGCGCAAGACAACGCGGCTGGGGCGCAGGCCGACGATGCCCGGTCGAAAGACGCACAGTCGAAAGACGCACAGTCGAAAGACGCACAGTCGAAAGACGCGCGGGCCAACGGGGCTCAGACGAATACGAACGAGACTCAGGCGAATGCGGCTCGGGCAAACCCGACGCAGGGCGACCAGGCGGACAAGCAGGGTGCGAACGGGGCCGCGCACGCGGCGTCTTCCGAACAGAATCTACAGTCTGCCGCGACCGGTGCCGGACAGCAGAATACCGCGGCGGGCGCCGCGCCGGCGAATTCGTCGCCGGCGCCCGGTGCGGCGCCCGGATTGGCCGACCTGCTGGGCAGCGCGCCGGCGCAGCCGCCGTCCGCTCGTGCCGCCGCTGTGCCGAAGCCGCTGACGGAAGCGCAGCAGGCGGTGGAGAACCAGCTCAATCAGGTCCCGGACGATCCGGCCGGTCTGCTGCGCCAGCGCTTTCTGCTCCAGCACCTGCGCCGCACCGGACAACTGTAAGAGGACAGAGGCATGTGGAGTATCAGGCTGAATCATCCATTTTCCGCCGGCATCCGCACCGGGCGGTCAGCATGGCCGGGCGTCCGCCCACTGCTCTGGCTGTTGTACTTTCTCTCCTCGACGGCGTTGGCCCAGGGTCTCGACGCACGCCTCGACCGCACGCGCATCGCCGACGGCGAGACCGTCACCCTGCAGATCAGCGCAGCGGGTGACGCACAGGGTGCGCCCGACCTGAGTCCGCTCGACGCGGACTTCGACATCGTCGACCAGGGGCAGAGCAGCCAGGTCAATATCATCAACGGGCGCATGTCCTCGACGCACGAATGGCGGATCGGCCTGCTGCCCAAGCGTGTAGGCGACCTGACGATACCCGCGTTGCATGTCGGCTCGCTGACCAGTCAGCCGCTGCACCTGACGGTGGCGCCGGCCGCCGACAGGGCCGGCGATGACACCGGGCAGCCCGTGCTGGTCGAGGTCGACGCCGATCCGGAAAACCCGTGGGTGCAGAGCCAGGTGACCTACAAGGTGCGCGTGCTGTCGCAAGCGCCCTTGCAGGCGGCGAGCCTGACCGAACCGCAGGCCGGCGACGCGATCGTACAGCGCCTGGGCGACGACAGGCGCTACGAAACGCAGCGCCACGGCGAAACCTACGACGTCATCGAGCGCAGCTACGCGATCTTCCCGCAGCACAGCGGCAAACTGCAGATCGAGGGCCCGGTGCTGACGACCAACGTCCCGGTGCAGGGCCGGCCCGGCCAGGGTTCGCGCGGGCGCCTGTTCGGCGGCGATCCCTTCGGCGATATCCGGCGCTTCTTCGGCCGGGATCCGTTCGCCGGTCTTCCCGACGTCGGCGGTCTGTTCGAGGAAACGCGTCCGCTGCGCCTGCGCGGGCGCAGCCTGGCGTTCGACGTTCGCCCGCAGCCGGCCGCTGCGAAGGGCGCCTGGCTGCCGGCCAGGGACGTGACGCTGACCGAAAGCTGGTCGCCCGATCCGGCGACGTTCCGCGTCGGCGAACCGGTAACGCGCACCATCACCCTCACGACCAAGGGCTTGAGCGAAGCGCAGTTGCCGTCGCTGACGCCGCCCGTGCCGGCGGGACTCAAGCGCTACCCCGATCAGCCGGTGACCGAAACGCACGTCGACGGCGATGACATGATCGTGACGCGAACGTTCAAGGAGGCGCTGGTGCCGACGGCTTCGGGCGCGATGACGCTGCCCGAATTCAATCTGCCCTGGTGGGATACGCAAACGCGGCAGACACGGATCGCGACGCTGGCGGCGGAACGCATCCAGGTATTACCGCCGGCGGGTGCCAGTGCGTCCGCTGCGCAACCCGCGCCGGCAGCGGCTGCCGAACCGCCTGTGGCACCGAATCAAGTGCCGGGAGCCGGCGCGCCGCTTTCCACGCCACCGGCGGTGTCGGCATCGACGCACTACTGGCCCTGGGTCGCTGCGCTGGCAGCGAGCGGCTGGCTCGTCACGCTGCTCGTCTGGTGGCGGACACGACGTCGTGCGCGGCGTGGCGCGCCTGCGTCGGACACCGGCGGTGCCGCGGCCGGCAGCGCGCGCCCGGTATCGCCGGCGCAGATCGAAGCGCGCATCCGGCGCGCCTGTCTGGCCAACGACGCCGCCGGCGCGCGCCGCGCGCTGCTCGACTGGGCGGCGCAGCGCTGGCCGGGACACGCGCCGCGCGGTCTGTCGGAACTGGCCGAGCGCCTGGCGACGAACGAGGCGCGTCCGGTGCTGGCCGCGCTCGACCGGGTGCTCTACGATAGCAACGCCCATCGCGCCTGGGACGGCCGCGCCGCCTGGTCAGTGCTGGAATGCGCATTCCGGAGCGCCGCTGTCGACCGCCGCGTACGCCAAAGCGACGCGCTGCCGGGTCTCTATCCACAATAAAGGGGCCGGATACACTCTCCGGTTACAGGCACTGCGCGGGGAATCGGGTGGTGTCGCGGCCGCAAGCTGGAAGATGCATCGCAGAAAATGTATCCGGCCTCTTTATTGGGCCAAAGCCGGGGACAACAGCGCGAAGCGCGTTGAACCCGCAAGGTGCGGCCCGAAGGGTGCGCCAAGCGGGCAATTCATTCGACGCAAGGCGCTGGATGCCGGTCTTCGCCGGCATGACGACTTGATCGGAGATCCCCGTGTCGAGTCTTACACAAGCGCCTGACCGACGCTGGTATCGCCCGATTACTTGCTGCTCAATGGCTCGCGCTGAGTTAAAAACCGAGCGCCCTGCGTATCTGGCCCATCTGTTCGTCCCGGCGCTCCAGCTCGTGGATCAGCTTCGCTACCAGATTCGGACCCGCCGCATAAGCGCGTGCGTAACCCAGCTTGAATCCAAGTTTGGTTATTTCGCGGGCGAGATACTCCAGTTCTTCATCCTCCAGGCGACCCGCCTTACCGGCCAATACCTTCTTTGCTTCAGTTATCAGACTAGCGGTCATCGTCCATCCTCTTCGGTACCTGGTTACGATTGCATTCGCGATTCTAACCAGGGAATCTCTGAATAACTATACTTCCGTCATTCCGGCCGCCGCCGGGGCGACCCATCGATCCGCGGTCCCGCATAAATTACGCTCCCCGAATCCGCAGTTCAATTGCCAGGAAATGGGCAAGCAATGGGCCGGATACGTTTTCAGCCAGGTGATTGTCGGGTCCGGCCGCGGCTTCCTGTGCCAAGGCAGACGCCTAGGGTCTGTTCGATCGCCCGCCCGAATCTGTCGTTTCCCGTCGGCGATCCTGTGCCGATGCTTTGCCGGATGCGATCGACGTCGGTTTGCGCCGTGCGCTCGCTGATCGATGTCCGGTCTGCAGCCGCTCGTTTTTCAGCGTCACTGCCAAGGCGCAGCCGGCGCTCACGTGGAGTGATCGGCGCACCGGGTTGAACTCAATTTGCCGTTTGGCATTCTTTGTCTCCAGGCCGCGTAACGGCGCTGCCTGCTGCCGGCCGGTTCCCGCAGCCGGGAGCGTGCCAGCGGCCCCGCGGAGGCACGTACGACGGCTGATTTCCGGTCACCTGCCCTACAACTCCGTATTTTCCTGTCGCTCAGCCGACGAATGGCGGGATGTCCCCCGACCGCTTTTCGACGATTCCCGTGAGTTGGCAGCCATGCTCAAGACCAGTCTGAATGCCGAAGACGGTTCCGCGGCGCCTAGTGCCGCCGGTGACCGCGATTCGAGCGCAGCTGCCCCCGACGCCGCTTCCGGTTCGGCTGCGCCGGCCTACGTAGAGCGGTTCATCAGCTTTCCCGAGGCCGTCTGCGTGCTGGGCACAGACGGCCGCTTTATCGACGTGAACGATGCCGCGGCGGCGATGTACGGCCATCCGAGAACGTGCTTCATCGGCAAGACCTGCGGGACGGTGACGGCAGGGGGGCTGAACGATCCGGCAGCCATGGTCGGGGTGTTCGAGAAGGCCTTGGCCGGCGAACCGCAGTCGCTCGAGTTCTGGGGAAAGCCTGCGAATGGCGAGCAGTCTCCCCAGGACTTGCGGCTCACCTCCACCACCTGGGGCGGGCAACCCGCCCTTATCGCGGTTGCGAGGGATGTCACGCGGCAGAAACGGGCGGAGGCTCAGGTTTGTCGGCTCAACCGGCTGTACGCGGTGCTCAGCGCGACCAATGAATTCATCGTGCGCTGCCACGACGCCAACACGCTCTTTGGCGAGGCCTGCAGGATCGCCGTGGAAGTCGGCGGGTTCTGCATGGCCTGGATCGGTCTGACCAATCCGGCCAGCGAGGAAATCAAGCCGGTTGCGCACAGCGGTCAGGCCGGTGACTATCTCGAACATCTCCACGTCGCGAGAACCGGCAACGAGCGGGGAAACGGGCCGACCGGAGAAGCGCTGCGCCAGGGCGAATACAGGGTGTGCAACGATATCGCAAAGGAGCGGGCGCTGTCGGCGTCCATCAATGGAATCGCCATGGCCAACCTGGACGGCGACCTCAGCTATGTGAACCAGGCATTCCTGGAGCTGTGGGGATACGACAGCGAGGATGAAGTGCTGGGTCGATCGATTTTGGAGGTTTGGAATTCGCCCAAACAGGCGGGGGAAGCGATGGCGCAGTTGGTTGCTCAGGGTATCCTCAGAGGCGACCTGACCGGCAGACGCAAGAATGGGAGCACCTTCGTAACCCAGGTGTCGGCAAACCTGGTAACAGACCCGCACGGGAAACCGGTCTGCATGCAAGGCGCATTCATCGATATCTCGGAGCGCCGGGAGGACGAAGCGATGGTGCAGTGGGATCGGGAACAGCAGGCCACCTTGCGCGGCATGCTGGAAGCCGTGCTGAAAGGCGGAACGCTCGAGGAAACGCTCGACTATTGTCTCAGACAGCTCTTGGCGGTTTCCTGGCTTTCACTGCTGCCGAAAGGCGGGATATTTCTCATGGAGGAGAATCGCCAGACCCTGCGGCTGACCGTATCCCGTGACCTGGCGAAAGAAATCATGTCGCTGTGCGCCCAGGTGCCGCTTGGCAAGTGCCACTGCGGCAGGGCGGCGGCAACCCGGCAGATGCAATTTTCCAGTTGCGTGGACGAGCGCCACGAAATTTCCTTCCCGGGCATGGCGGAGCACGGACACTACAACATGCCGCTGATCTCCGAGGGGGAAGTGCTGGGGGTAACGGTGCTCTACCGAAGCGGAAGCGCTGGGCCAGACGCCAAAACTGCTCAATTCGCAGCGCCACGATGCCTCGTTTTACCAGCAGATGTGGAAGTCGATCGAGGCGTGCGGCTACTGGCAGGGGGAAATCTGGAATCGCCGCAAGAACGGCGAGTTGTACCCTGAGTGGTTGACCCTCAGCGCGGTACGCGACGAAAAAGGCGAAGTCGTCAATTATGTGGGCGTGTTCAGCGACATCAGCCAGGTGAAGCGGGTGGAGCAGAAACTCGAGCGTCTCGCCCACTACGATGCGCTTACCGATCTTCCAAACAGGCTGCTCCTGCAGTCCCGTCTCAAACATCCCATCGAGCAGGCTCGCAGGGAGCGCCGCGCGCTGGGCGTGCCGTTTCTGGACCTTGATCGCTTCAAGCACATCAACGACAGTCTTGGACATCCCGCCGGCGATGAATTGTTGCAGATCGTCGCCAACCGGCTGCGGCGCCGCTTGCGCGAAGAGGACACCCTTGCGCGCCTCGGGGGGACGAGTTCGTTGTCCTGCTCGAAGCGTTGAAGGAGGTCACCGACGCGGCGGATGTCGCCCAGACGCTGATCGCGCTGATAAGGGAGCCGGCTCATCTCAGCAGCGGACGGGAAGTCCACGTCGGGGCGAGCGTCGGCATCAGCATCTTTCCCGACGATGGCGCCGGCGCGGAGCAGATCATACGCAATGCGGATACCGCCATGTATCAGGCCAAGGAAAACAGCCGCGGAAGCTTTCACCTGTATACGGCGGCAATGACGCGTCGCGTCGAAGAGCGGCTCGAAATGGAGTCCAGGCTGCGTCGTGCGTTGGGCGAGAACGAACTCGTACTTCACTATCAGCCCCTCGTTTCGGTTGCAGACTCGCGCTGCCGCGGACTTGAAGCGCTCGTTCGCTGGAAAGATCCAATGGACGGGAGCCTGATCCTGCCGGGCAAGTTCATCCCGCTGGCCGAGGAAACCGGCCTGATTCTGCCGTTGGGGGATTGGGTTCTGCGAGCCGCCTGCCGGCAGATGAAGACCTGGCTGGATTTGGGGCTGGGATTGGACACACGGGCGGTCAATCTCTCGGCCGCTCAGTTCAAGCGAAACGATATCCACAAGCGCATTTCCGCCTGCCTCAACGAGACCGGCCTTGCTCCCGCCTGCCTTGAGCTGGAGATTACCAAAAGCGCGATCATGGAGCAGGGTTCGCTGCCTGAACACGTCAGCCGCGCACGACCGGTTCTGCTGCCGTCTTCATTTTGCGTTGCGACGAGCGTGCATAGGAGATGCGCACGAGCGTTCCCGCCGCGGCAGGCCGCTATAGACTCATCGTTTGTGGCGCGCCAAACGCCGTCGGGGCAGGAGCTGCCGTGTAACCCTGCCGGCCAGATTGGCGTGCCGCGAGCGTTGGCGACGCAGGGCTCCTCAGGCTGCGATCGCGTCCGTCCCCTTGTCTTGCTGAAGGGGAAGTCGGATCAGGAATGTCGCACCTTCACCGGGCGTCGATTCCAGCGTCAGGGTTCCCTGATGCAGGTCAACAATCACAGAGCGCGCGATCGATAAGCCCTGACCGGTGCCCTTACCCAAGGCCTTGGTCGTGAAGAAAGGATCGAATATCTTTTGCTGTATGGATTCGGGTACGCCCTGGCCATTGTCAACAACCCGGATCTCGACTGCACCGTCCACTTTTGCCGTGCGGACGACAATACATCCCTTGTCCAATTTACGCGCGGTGACCGCATCGCCGATCGCGTGCGAGGCGTTTACGATCAGGTTCAGGATCACCTGTCCCAGCTTGTCACGATACCCCGGAGGCGATGGCAGGGTTTCGTCGAGTTCGGTTTCCAGGTCGGCGACATACTTCCATTCATTCCGCGACACCGTGACGATATTGCGTACAACCGCGTTGATATCTACCGGTTGTTTGGCGTCTGTGCCGGGATAGGTAAATTCCTTCATGGCGGCGACAATCGTCGCTATACGTTGAAGTCCTTCCAGGGATTGCGCAATTGCATGGGGTATCTCCTCGCTCAGGTAGGCGATGTCGCCCTCTTCGAGAACGCGGTCGACTTCAGCCGCCAGATCGCGATAATCGGCTGATTGGGGCAGCCGCTCCCGCAATCGCTGCGAGGCGTTCAACGCACTCTGGTATTCCTGGAATGCGTCCTGGAGAAATCGTGTGTTGTCACGTACATACTGTGTGGGCGTATTGATCTCGTGCGCAATACCCGCAGCGAGCTGACCGACGGACTCCAGCTTCTGCGCCTGCAGCAACTGACTCTCCAGCGACTTCCGATCGGTTATATCAAGCAGAAGACCATCCCATAGAATGCCGCCATCCGCATGGTTGCGGGGCGAAGCACTGCACAGAACCCAGCGTGTGCCCCTGTCTTCCTGCACGATCCGGTACTCGAGGTTGATCGGCTCCCACCGATCCGAGGAACGATGCATGGCCTGTTCCAGACGGGCCTTGTCCTGAGGATGCACGTCTCTGAACAGTCGCTGTATGTCGTGCTCAGCGTCGTCCATGGTGGCGCCGAGCAGCGCCGCCGTACCTGAGCTGACGTATGGGAAGATCCAATCCCCATGGGCGTCACCACGACATTGAAAGATGATGCCGGGAATGTTTGCCGTGATTCCTGTCAATTGATCTTTAGCCAGTTCCGCCCGCTGCTTTGCCGACAGGAGATCTGCGTGCGCCTGCCGCAGACTGATACCCATGCTTATGACTTCCGCTACTCGGTTGAGGAAGCGTTCCTCGCTAACCGAGTGCGCGTGGCCGTGTGGAAGGTACAGGACCAGTACGCCCATTACGGAGGATCCCGACATGATCGGTACGCTGTAGTGACCGTGAGGCTGCATATTCGCAAACCGGATGTCGTGGCGATCGTCCACACAGCAAGCGAACTCTATCTTGCCGCTTGCCGCAGCGCGACCGCACAGGCACCTGCCGAATGGAACGGTGGCGCACAGGCCCAGGAGTTCAGGGGCAAAATTGTGGACTGCCGCAAGCCTGAGTTCAGGCTGGCATCCATTCCCGGCCAGAAAGATCCCCCCGTTTGGCAGCAGCCCGAGCCAGGTTACCGTGCCGGTCATGAGCGCAAGGGCCTGTTCCAGGTAAACAACCATGTCCGTTGGCTTGAGCGACAGGCGCAATAACTTCGAAAGAGCCCGTTCCTCTTCCGCCGATTGCCGGGCCTTGTCGGCAAAAGTGTTGAAGCTTCCGGCCAACAAGGCGACTTCGTCGTTTCCTTCAATAGCAAGCCTCTTGGTCAGGTCCGCGTCCCCGCTCGCGATGCTTTCCATCGCACTGGCCGCCTGGCGGATCGGCATAACGACGATGTGGCTTATACCCCATGCCATTCCGATGCTTACGAACACGCCAAGTATAAGAAACAGCGTAACCAGGTGGGTGATGTTCCGGCTGTGATCCAGCAGCCGGCCGGCGACCGCATCCGTTGCAGCGTTCTGTTCCTGAGTGAACAGGCTCAGGCGGCTTCGTATCGATTGAAACAGCGGTGCAATCCGGGTATGCATCAGGTGGCTGTCGGAGCGCCAGGCTTCGCTGCTATGGATCGTCTGAAGCTTTTTCCAATGGACTTCAAATTGGTTCAGTGCGTCGCCGAGCTGTTGCAGGGAGTTCTTGCGGTCAGGCTCCCTGCCGTCGTCGCCTAAAGCGAGGTCATTGACACCTTTGCGCATGGCGTCAAAGTGGCGTTGCATGTCGTGCAGCACGCGTTCGCTGCGATACGCAAGATAGGTGCGCACGTCGCTGACGACGTTGACCCAGTAATAGCGAAGATCGGAAATGCGCTTCTGCAGGCCCCTGTCGTCGTCGACATTCTCCTCTTCCTGCAGCATCCGGCTCAGCAGTTGCAGGATCTCCAGGTTGATCGGATTAACATGTTCGTTGGCATAGGCCAATCCGGGAAACGTGGCCTCGTCGCTGGATGACAGTTGGATCACCTGTTCACCGAGCTGCGACAGCTTTCCAAGGTCAGCCCTGACACCTTTCAGCAACTCAGAGTCGCGCAGATTTGCCGCCATCATCGGAAGGTGCTGCAATCCCTCGGAATCGCCTACGACGCTCACCATCTTATAACGGAAATCATCCGCGTAGACCGGCTCCCGAAGCGATAAGTACAATCCCAACATGGCAATTGCATCATCGAGCTGCGACTCGAGCTGAGTGGACAGGACCGCTACCGGACGACGATCATTTAGAACCGTGGTGATTTCACCGTGCACGGCAAGCAGTCTTATTCGAACCAGTAAAGACGCAACGAACAGAATGCCAAGCAGCACGGCAAAGCCGGCAAGCAGTTTGCTGTGCAGACTGAACCGAGGCAGGAGGCGTTGCATTATCTGAACCATCGTCGTCCGCAATCCGAACGCAGGTTGGAGACGGCATAACGTCGGCCGGTCGAGCAACTCCTTTAGTCGTGCATGTCCAATGGCTTAGCGACGAGATCGGGCCGCGCGCCGGCGCATATTCACCCCCGCGAGGCTGGGCCTTTCGGGGCCGGAGGACTGAGTTAACAGTCAGCTGAAGAATGCTCATGCGAGCGCGAGACAAGGCGAAAACCGGCGAAGAAACGCGGTGTACACGCAGTACCTGAGCCTTTTGAGCGGGTTTTCAACGCCGGATGGTACCGCGCGAACGTCTTTCGACAGCCTGTTAAGGTTTTTCGCTCGCGAAGCGCTATGCTCAAATGCCGCGGTCAGCAATGCGTAGACGCGGCAACCCGGCCAAGCCTGTGCAGACCGAGCGCGCCTTATCAGCGACGGAGCGGACGGTACTGGCAGCAGGTACAACGGCACGTAGACAGGGAGTCTGGGGGCGTGGAATGGCATCGACCGGATTGGATATTCGACCAGAACTCAGGCGTATACTCTTTGTAGACGACGAACCCCACCTCCTTGCCGGCCTTAAACGTGCGCTGCACTCACAACGCAACGTATGGACGATGTTTTTTGCGGGTTCCGGTGAGGAGGCGTTGCGCCTGATGGAGGAGACGGAAATTGACGCGGTCGTCTCGGACATGCGCATGCCGGGGATGGACGGCGCCGAATTATTGCATAAGATCGCGGATCGGCACCCACGTGCGGTACGGATCGTCATGTCCGGTCACTCTGACGAAGCGTCGATACTGAGTCTTGTCGGCACAACGCACCAGTTTCTGGCCAAACCCTGCGATACAGACACGCTGAAGGCGGTGTTGTCGCGCGCCTTTGCCCTGCAGGCGCTGCTGAACGACGACCGCCTGCAGGGCCTGGTCGGAACACTGGATTCGCTGCCAAGTCTTCCGACCGTATACGAAAAGCTGTCCCGGCAGCTTCAATCCGAACACACAAGCCTGCGCAAGATCGGAGAACTGATTGCCGAAGATCCGCCTATGACGGCGAAGCTGCTGCAACTGGTAAACTCTGCATTTTTCGGATTGGGGCGACGCATCAGCAGCCCGGAAGAGGCGGCCACCCTGCTTGGGGTGAATACGTTGAAGGGATTGCTGTTGGCCTCAGGCATCTTTCAACAGTTCGATAACAGCAGCAAGAATTCCACGTCCCTCTCGGTAACGCACCTGTGGAGCCACAGCATTGTGGTCGGTCGTATTGCCCGTGACATAGCCCGTGCGGAAGGATGCGACCACACAACCGTCGACGATGCACTGGCAGCCGGCCTGCTGCACGATATCGGGATGCTGGTCATCGCATTCCGGTTGCCGGACGCCTGGCAGACCGTGCAGCGACTCGCGCGCGCAGAAGCGCTTCACCACTGGGACGCCGAAGTGCGGGTTCTGGGCGTCACTCACAGCGCGGTCGGTGCGTACCTGCTCGGGCTATGGGGGTTGCCGGAGCCCGTCGTTGAGGCGGTGGCCTTCAGTCATACGCCCACGGACGCGGCGGATCTGAAATTCGATGCAGTGACCGCCGTGCACGTGGCTGACGCGCTGACGCACGGAGATCACCCGATCGACATGCCTTATTTGGGCGCGCTCGGTCTCGAACACCGTCTGGCGGCATGGCGTGTTCTGTCCGAGTCGGTTTCAGGAGAAGCAGAACGATGAGCGACAGGATTCTGTTGGTGGATGACGAACCGAACGTCTTGCACGGCTATCAGCGTGCACTGCGCAAGCAATTTCAACTGGACGTGGCCAGCGGCGGAGCCGAAGCCCTTGACAGGATTGCGACCGACGGCCCTTTTGCCGTTGTCGTATGCGATATGCGGATGCCGGAAATGAACGGCGTACAGCTTCTGGCCGCCGTCAAGAGGCGCGCGCCGGACACTGTACGCATGATGCTCACGGGCAACTCCGATCAGCAAACGGCAATTGATGCCATCAACGAGGGCGATATCTTTCGCTTTCTGAACAAACCCTGCGACAAGGGCGATCTCGGCCGGGCGCTCAGAGACGGAATTCGGCAGTACCAGCTTATTATGATCGAGAAAGAGCTGTTGCAGAAAACGCTGGCCGGCAGCATCCGTGTGTTGGCTGAAGTCCTTGCGTTGGCCGACCCGGCGGCCTTCGGCCGTACTGCGAGACTGCAAAAGCGTGCCCGTTCGATCATCGAGCAAATGGGGATCGAGCGTGAGTGGTGGCTTGAACCGGCGGTGCTGCTGTCGCAGGTGGGTTGCATTACGCTCCCTGACCGGGTTTCAAGAAAAGTCGCATCCGGGGAGTCGCTGGAAGTGGAGGAGTACCGTCTGTATGCCCGCCACCCTGAGGTCGGCGCAGAGCTTATCGCGAAGATACCGCGCATGGAGCAGATTGCAGCCTGCATACGCTACCAGGAGAAGAACTTTGACGGTACGGGCGTGCCGCATGACGGCACTCAGGGAAATGAAATCCCGATGGGTGCGAGAATTTTGAAGGTTGCGCTGGATTACGATAGCTGTGATGCAGCCGGCATGTCGCCGGAACAGTGCGTGAGGCACATGCAGACCCGCTCGAACTGGTATGACCCGGTCATATTCGCTGCGCTCGAGAAGGTCGTGCTCGGCGGGAGGCCGCCCGAGTCGGTGGCGATACGCATCCGCGACCTTCGAGAGGAAATGGTGCTCGCGGAAGACGTTAGAACACGCGATGGAATGCTCCTGATTGCCAAAGGGCTTACGATTACCCATTCGGTGCGGCAGCGTCTTTGGAATTACCACGGCAACGGCGTTGTTTCCGATGAGGTGAATATCCGCGTTCAGGATTCTCAGCCATTGGAAACCGAGGCCGTAGTGACTACGTGAGGGGCGCGGTGTCCGGTCCGGACGCGGCGCGCAGCGATTGTCGGAGTCGAGGCCCTAGGGATTCCTCAACAGCGCTCCGGTCGCGGCTGAAGCATTTGCGGAGTTGCTGCGCGCCGGCGCGAAGGCCGGCGCAGACTGCGGTTCGTAATCACGGTGGAAGGTGAACGTCGCGGTCAGTCGGAGGTGCGGAGGTTGAACTTCTCGATGCGGTAGCGGATCTTCTCGCGCGTCGTCTTGAGCACGCGCGAGGTCTCGGCGACGTTGTTGTCGTTGCGCGCGAGCATGGTTTCGATGATCTTGCCGACCATGTCGTCGAGCCCCATCGAGCCGTCCAGCGGCAGCCGCAGGTGGTCGTCTTCCACGCGGGCGCCGCCCGCATCCCCGTTCGCGGGCACGGGCGATCCCAGTTGCAGCCACTCCGCCGGAAAGTGGCGGTCGGTGGCGAACAGCACACAGCGTTCGACGACGTTGCGCAGTTCGCGCACGTTGCCGGGCCACCGGTAGGCGCGCATCCGCTGCCACACGGCGTCGGGGACTTCGCTCACTTTCTTGCCGGCGATCGCGTTGTATTCGGCGATGAACAGGGGGACCAGGTCCTCGAGATCGGCGATGCGCTCGCGCAGCGGCGGCAGTTTCACGGTGAAAACGCTGAGGCGGTGGTAGAGGTCGGCGCGGAATCTTCCCTGGCGGATCTGTTCGTCCGGGTTCTGGTTGGTCGCCGCGAGCACCTGCACGTCGACGTGGAATTCCTGTTCGCCGCCGAGCCGGCGCAGCGTCCGGTCCTCGATCACCTTGAGCAGTTTGGATTGCAAATCGAGCGGCATCTCGCCGATCTCGTCGAGAAATATCGTGCCGCCGTGCGCCTGCTCCAGCAGGCCGCGCCGCCGTCCCCTGGCGCCGGTGAAGGCGCCGGCCTCGTGGCCGAAGAGTTCGGATTCGAGCAGCTCGCGGGGCAGGGCGGCGCAGTTGACTTCGACGAGCGGCCCCTCGGCGCGCGGGCCGGAATGATGCAGGATCCTGGCCGCCAGCCCCTTGCCGGTGCCGGTTTCGCCCGTGATGATCAGCGCGCTGAACGGCACTTCGATCAGCCGTGCCAGCAGTTCCCGCACCTTCACCGCCGCGGCGCTGCGCCCGGCGAACGACGCCGGTGTGAACACCCGTGCCTGCTGCGCGCTTTCCTCCTGCAGGCGCCGCTGGGCGCGGGCGCTGCGCGCCGCGCCCTGGATGACCAGGTCGAGCCGATCCTGTTCGCAGGGTTTGACCAGGAAATCGAAGGCGCCCAGACGCATGGCGCGCACCGAATCCGGCACGGCGCCGTAACCGGTGAGAAACACCCATTCGCCGCCGCCGCCACGCTTGCGCACCTGTTCCAGCAGATCCAGCCCGTTGCCGTCGGGCAGATTGATGTCGGAAAGCACGACCAGGGGTTCGAGTTCGCGCTCGAACAGCACCTGGCGCGCCTCGGCGAAGGTCTTGACCCAGACCACGTCCCGGGACGTGCGCCGGTAGTGATAGACCAGCTCCGATCCGAGCAGCGGTTCGTCCTCGATGATCAGCAATGAGTCAGGCATTCAGCGGCCTCCCGCAGGGCAGTAGAAGCGTGACGCAGGCGCCGTGCGGCTGCGTGTTGGCTAGGGTTATCTGGCCGCCCTGCGCGCGGGCGAACCGCTGCACCATCGACAGACCGAGCCCGGTGCCATCCGGACGATGCGTCACGAACGCGCGGATGCCGGATTCGAGCATGTCCGGCGGAAAGCCGGGGCCGTCGTCGCAGACGCTCAGGCTCAGCGTATCGTCCTGCACGACGGCAGCCACGACGATGGTTCCGTCCGCCTGGCCGATGGCCTGCTGCGCGTTGAGGAGGAGATTCAGCAGGGCCTGGCGCAGCGAAGCGTCGGGCAGGCGGCAGCGGATGTCCGCCGGCACCCGCTGCTCGATCCGGAGGCATGTCGGGATCTGGTACTGAACCAGTCCGACGAGGTCCGCCACGGCCGGGGCAAGGTAGATGTCGCGCACGGGCTCCGGGCTGTGACGCGACTGATCGAGCAGCGCGTTGAGCAGCACGATCACCCGATCGATTTCATTGGCCACCCGATTGACGCGCTCGACGTACGCCGCGGCGTCGGGCGTGGCGTTCAGCTCCTCGCGCAGATTGGCGCAGGCCATCTTCATTCCGGCCAGCGGATTGCGCAGTTCGTGCGCGATGCGCGCCATCATCTCGCCGACCGCGGCCAGCCGTTCGGTATTGGCCAGCGTGCGCTGTTGCTCCAGCAGCGCGCGCGTGGCGTTGTACACCTGGCCTTCGAGGTCCTGCTCGCGCGATTCGTGTTCCTTTTCGAGCGCCTTCAGCCGCGCCGCCATGGCGTTGTAGTTCTCGGTCAAGGGCCGCAGCATGGGATCGACGCCCGCCACCGGCGCCGGTGAATAGTCGCGGCGCGCCAGCAGCGTCATGAGAAAGCTGAGATGATTCAGCGGCGTCAGGATCCGCCGCCGCAGCAGATAGATCAGCAGCACCGCGCCGGCCGGCAGGACCAGCAGCGTGACGGTTCCGAGGTCGAGTTCCAGCGTCATTGCGCGGTTGACTTGATTGATCAGCCGCTGGTGCGCCAGTCCTTCCGCATCGATGACCCGGCGGATGCGCGACAGCGCGAGAATCAGGGCCGCCCTGGAGCCGATGCGCGCGTCGGCCAGAATCCCGTGAATCTCCCCGAGCGCCTGCGGCGTATCGCCGACCAGGTTAGCGTTCAGTTCGAGAATGGCCCGTATTTCATCGCGCATCGACGCGCGTTCGATCAGCGTAAAGGCGTCTTCGTTGGTCAGGCTTTCGATCAGCTTGCCCTGCATTTCGAGGCTCGCACCCTGCAGGCGGACCAGTTGCGCGATGTGCGCGCTGACCGGCACCAGGCGCTGGTGCGCGCGCCACGACAGATAGATCTGAATCGCCAGCGTCAGGATCAGGAGCGCGCCCAGAATCGCCGCCGGCAGCCAGAGGGGTGCGTAGAACCGCGAACGCGGCGCGCGTATGTCGGTCATGAATCCTCCGGTGCTCTCGGTGAGAGCCCGCCTGACCCGAGGAACCTCCGATCGAGTCCTGAAACGGCATCCCTGCAAAGGCCGGGTTCCAGTCATTGCCGCGCGCTGGATGCCGGTCTGCGCCGGCAGGACGACTTTATCAGAGATTCGCCGAACCTCATGACGGCAAGGATACAGACTCGCCGGGACCCCGACAAAAGCGCCGCCGCGAAGCACCCGGCGGCGCCCGCCGCTACAGCGCTCCGATCAACGCGTCCAACGGGGTTTCGATGTCATAGTATTTCGCCGCCCCACTCAGGGTCGTGGCCGCGGCGAGTCCGGTCGCCGCTTTCTGCAAGCCGGCGATCTGATCCTGGTCCTCGTCGCGCGCCTTGGCCTGACGTGCCTGGTCCGCGGCCTGCCCCAGCAATTGTGCGGCGGTTCCGAGCTCCTGTTTGGCCTGGCTCAGGTCGTGGCCCGTGAAACGGTCGATTCGCGCGTATTCGACGTGCAGCCTCGCTTCGATCAGGTCGGCCTTGTAAGGACTGGGCGCGCGGTAACGCGCCCAGCCGGTCGCGACATATTGCACGCTGCGGTCGGCCAGCGCCTGCGTGCGTCCCACCAGGCCACGGAGCCGGGCGCCGATATCGTTCCCGCTTTCCAGGGTGGCCAGAAACTGTTTCGCCTGCGGCAGCGCCGCGCTTGCGGCTTCCCGGGTGGCCTTCTGATCGGACTGGGTGGCGGTATCCAGGTCGGCGATCGCGGCTTCCAGGTCGGTCTGCGCGAGGCTGACGTTGCCGGCCTCGAAATCGAGCACGGCCCGCCAGAGCATGGCCTTCGCCCGGAACAGCGGCTGCTGTATGGCGACCGACAGGTAGACCAGGCTGTCTTCGGCGGACTTGAGCGCCTGGTCCGCCCGATCGGCGTCGTTCGCCGCCAGGGACTTCTTCGCCTCGCCGAGCAGGCGGCGGGTCACACTGAGCGGCAGGTCGACCTCGGTGAACTGCAGCGTTGCGTCGGCCACATCCAGCGCTGCGTGCGCTTTGGCCTTGTCGTCCGCTGTGAGTTGTTCCTTCGCCTGATCGATGTGCTTCCTGGCTTCGTCCACCGGCATGAAATGCGCCAGCTCGTCCAGCGATGCATAGATCGGAGTCAGGTCGGGCAGCACCTCCATCGCACTCTCGTACTCGAGATGTTTTTTCGCGATCCAGATGCGGTCCCGGACGCCGCTGGTGGGAACCGCCGCCTGAATGGTTTCCAGCAGCGTTTCCACTTTGCCGAGGTTTGCGTCCACTTCCTGGATAGTGCCGTTATGGACGTTGGCGCGAATCTGGCTGAGATAGCGCAGCGCCTTGACGCCGGCGGTCGCTATCGCCGCCTCCTCGTCGGAGGTGATCGCCGTCTGCGGCGGTGTCGGTGGCGTTGTCGGTGGCATTGCCTGCGGCGTTGCCTGCGGCGTTGCGGCGGTCTTTTCCCCGCTGTCCGCCGCCGGCGCGCTGGCGTTCGTCAGTGGTCCCAAGGCGACCAGCGCAAGGGCAAGTATGACGGGTTTCAGCTTGGGGTTGGGCATGGTGAAAACTCCTGTGTGCGTGAGCCGACTCGATAACCGCAGTGGGCATTTAGTATGCCAAGGGGGAACCAGCCCAATTTCATAGGGATACGGACAATGCCTGAACAAGATGGGTAGAATTCCACAGCCGGTTGTGTATGGCCGCACGGCGAGCGGGTGTGATCTCGCGGCAATTCATTGTTGTTGTGCCGGTCGAGGCCGGGTCAGGGGCTGGCACGGCGATTGCCGGAATTTTCCTGACATCGGTCGACGCAGGCCGCCGTTTCCGTTTTCCGAAGGAGTATGCGTTCCATGATCAGGTCCGATGGTCCTCATTGCCGACAAAGTGCCGGGCCCGGCCGGGAGACGCCGCCATGACCGGCGCCGCCGGCGATCGGCCGGCGATCATCGTGCTGTTCGGCGCGGCCGGCGATCTCTCGCACCGGCTCATCGTGCCGGCCCTGCTGGCGTTGCACCGCGGCGGACGGCTGCACGAGCGGTTTGCGCTGCTCTGCGTTGATCGCGTCGATCGCCCGGTCGACGAACTCGTCAAAACCTACCGCGACGCCCAGGCCGGGGATGCGGACGCAGAGTTCGACGCCGCCTGGCGGGCGTGCGCACCCTGCATCGACTATCTGCAAGGCGATTTCGGCGACAACGCGTGCTATGCGCGTCTGAGCGACCGGATGCGGGCGCGGGAGAAGGCCTGGGGTGCGAAAGCGGAACGCGTCTTCTACCTGGCGACGCCGCCGCAGTTGTTCGCGCCGATCGCCGACGGGCTCGCCTCGGCCGGATTGCACCGCGACCGCGAGTCCTCGCGCATCGTGGTCGAAAAACCGCTCGGCAACGACCTGGACTCGTTTCGGCTGATCAATGCGGCGATGACGCGCCACTTCACCGAAAATCAGATCTACCGCATCGATCACTTCCTCGGCAAGGAAACGGTGCAGAACATCCTTCCTCTGCGCTTCGCCAACCCGATCTTCGAGCCGGTCTGGAACCGCAATTATATCGATCACGTGGTCGTCACGGTGGCCAAGACGCTGGGCATGGAGCACCGCGCGGGCTACTACGAGCGCGCCGGCGCGCTGCGCGACATGGTGCAGAATCACCTGCTGCAATTGCTGTGTCTGGTGGCCATGCAGCCGCCCGCCGTCTACGCGGCCGATGACATCCGCAACCGCAAGATGGACGTCATGCACGCGCTGCGCCCGCTGACCAAAGAGGACATCAGCCGGCACGTCGCGCGCGGCCAACTTCCCGAACGATCGCGAGCGATTGTTGCGGACAATCCCGTCGCACTGCCGCGCCCCCCTTGCCGTTTGTTCTCTTGTGTTTGAAGTGTAGCCGAGACGAATGGAGGGACAAGGTCAGCGGCGGCGGTCCGGCCAGGCCCGCGCGCCCGGTGGATCGTCGTCATGACCCTGTCCATAATGCAGGGAACGGCCGGGCGGACGCGCCGGCAGCCGGACGGAATCCGGCAGGATTCGCGGGTGGCCCGACCGGTGGTGCGACTCCCGCGCAGGGGTAACATCCCCGAGTGGGCGCGCCGCGCCGCCGGAGGGTCACCGCCCGGCGGCGGTGGCCGCTTTGCGCGGAGGCTGTGCAAGCGTGACGGAGGGCGTTCAGGTGCGCAACACTTCAGACCCGGCGGAATACGATCGCGGCGCGTCGCATGTGCCGCACTGTCGCGCTGCGGGTATCGGGACCGGGCCATGAAGGGCGAATGCATCCGCGTAACCGGCATCGTCCAGGGCGTCGGATTTCGACCGACGGTGTGGCGGCTTGCGCGCGAATGCGGCATCACCGGCGAAGTCTGGAACGACGCCGGAGGCGTGTCGATCCACGCGTGGGGAAGTCCGGCGTCGCTGGACGCGTTCGTGCGGCGCGTGCAGGCCGAACCGCCGCCGCTGGCGCAGATCGAAGCGATCGCTGCGCACCGCGCTGGAGGACGGCGTCGAGACGCCCCTGGACTTCCGCATCCTCGTCAGCCGCGAGGGCGAGGTTCGTACGGGCGTGGCGGCCGACGCCGCGACCTGTCCCGACTGCCTGGCCGACGTGCTCGATGCCGCCAATCGCCGCTACCGCTATCCATTCACCAATTGCACGCATTGCGGTCCCCGGCTTTCGATCGTCGCGCGCGATCCCCTACGACCGCGCCAACACCAGCATGGCGTCGTTTCCGATGTGCGCACGGTGCCGCGCCGAGTACGAGAATCCGGCCGACCGCCGCTTCCACGCGCAGCCCAACGCCTGCGCCGACTGCGGCCCGCGCGTGTGGCTGGAGGCTGACGACGGCCAGCGCGTCGGCACCGACGAAAACGGCGACGCGATCGACGCCGCGGCGCGACTGATCCTCGACGGCGCCATCGTCGCCATCAAGGGCATCGGCGGTTTTCACCTGGCGTGCGACGCCGGCAGCGACCGGGCGGTGGACGAACTGCGCCGGCGCAAGCTGCGCTATCACAAGGCGCTGGCGCTGATGGCGCGCGATGTCGACATGGTCCGGCGGTTCGCCGAGCTGAGCGCAACGGAAACCGCGCTGTTGCGCGACAAGGCCGCGCCCATCGTCGTGCTGAACGCGGCGGGCGAAGCGCTGGCGGCCGGGGTCGCGCCCGGCCAGCACACGCTCGGCTTCATGCTGCCCTATACGCCGCTGCACCACCTGTTGATGCGGCACATGACGCGGCCGCTGGTGTTGACGTCGGGCAACCGCAGCGACGAACCGCAGACGATCGACAACCGGGACGCGCAGCGGCGGCTCGGGCGCATTGCCGATTACTATCTGCTGCACGACCGCGACATCGTCAACCGCCTCGACGACTCGGTGCTGCGCGTCGCCGACGGCCGGCCGCGCTTTCTGCGCCGCGCGCGCGGCTACGCACCGCAGTCGATCCTGCTGCCGGACGCTTTCGCCGGCGCCGGCAACATCCTCGCCATGGGCGGCGAATTGAAGAATACCTTCTGCCTGCTGAAGAACGGGCGGGCGGTGCTGTCGCAGCACATCGGCGATCTGGAAGACGCCGTGACCTACGACGACTACCGGAACAGCCTGGCGCTGTACCGGCACCTGTTCGATCACCGGCCCGACTGCATCGTCGTCGACAAACACCCGCAGTATTCTTCCACCCGGCTGGGACAGGAACAGGCGCGCGCCGCCGGTCTGCTGCTGGTGGAAGTGCAGCACCATCACGCGCACGTCGCCGCCTGCCTCGCCGAGCACGGCATGCCGCCCGACCTGCCGCCGGTGCTGGGCATCGTGCTCGACGGACTGGGATTCGGCGAGGACGGCACCTTCTGGGGCGGCGAATTCCTGCGCGCCGACTATGCCGGCTTCACGCGCCTGGCACGCTTCAATCCCGTGCCGATGGTTGGCGGCGCCCAGGCCATGCGCGAGCCCTGGCGCAACACCTGGGCGCATCTGCACTGCGCGTTCGGCTGGGAAGCAGCGCGGGCGCGCTATGCTTCGCTCGACATCGTGCGGTTTCTCGAAACCCGACCGCTCGATGGCTTGAGGATCATGGTGGAGAAGGGCATCAACAGCCCGCCGGCCTCCTCGTGCGGCCGACTGTTCGACGCCGTGGCCGCCGCGCTGGGTGTATGCCGCGAACGGGTTTCGCACGAAGGTCAGGCGGCCATCGAACTGGAATCGCTGGCGTCGCGCGAGTTCGAGCGCGAATCAGGGCGTGGTTATCCTTTCGAATCGAGCGGGGGTGGCATCGACACGCTGCAATGGCGGCCACTGTGGGTGGCGCTGTTGCAGGACATCCAGGACGGCGTCGCGCCCGCGACGATTGCGGCACGCTTTCACCAGGGTTTGGTGGATGCCGTCGTGGAAACCGCGTGCCGGCTTTGCAGCGACAATGGATTGGACACCGCCGTGCTGGGCGGCGGCGTGTTTCAGAACCGGTTGCTGCTGGAAGGCGTGAGCGGGCGGCTGAGAAAATCGGGGCTGCGCGTGTTGTCGCCGTTGAAACTACCGGCGAACGACGGGGGGCTTTCGCTGGGTCAGGTGGCGGTCGCGGCTGCGCGGCGGCCGTTTTGAATTGGCGGCAGTAGTTCGATTTCCAGGCTTTCGCGGTCGATCCGAACTCAGGGGGTCAGTAAACGACCGGCAATTTGCCCGTCAATTCGGTGGAGTCAATGTCTGTGCGGGTATAACCGCCTCAATATACCGCCACTTCCGAAATTGCTTTGGCTTCACAGCCGGTTGCAGAGGCCTGTTGAGTTCGTTGTGCAGGGGTGTGATCAGCCGGGTGCCGGTCAACCTGGAAATAACTCGTTATCACCTCAGGTGCCGTTCAATGTTGACATCGCCTTTGATTGAGGCAAAATCGACTCGGGACACAACGACTTGCAGGGAGGCCGCGCAACGATGATCAGGGACAGTTTCCCGCCTCCGAAAGATACCAGCCCTCAGTTCGGCATTATCCTGCGCTGGGTATATTTTTCGCGTTATCTGGTATGTGTTGGATAGTAGTTAGGGTTCTCCAGTGACAACGCGCACCAACTTCGTCCTCGTCGATTTTGAGAATGTCCAGCCAAAGGACATCGGCTTGCTTAAGGACGGGCCGTTCAAGGTCAAAGTTTTTCTCGGCCCCAACCAATCAAAAATTCCCATTTCGTTAGCTGCCGCCCTTCAATCGCTGGGCGACAACGCCGAATACATCGTCCTCGAAACAGCCGGAAACAATGCTCTCGACTTTCACATTGCCTATTACATCGGAGTCTTGTCAGCGACCGAACCGGCCGCCTTCTTCCATGTCATCTCGAAAGACACAGGGTTTGATTCGCTGCTGAAATATCTCAAAGCGAAAAAGATTTTTGCCCAGCGATCTGTTTGCATTGCCGACATTCCCTATTTCAAGCCTGTGCTTCCTGCCGCGCCAGAGGCCCAAGTCGAAGCCGTCATTGCAGACCTAATTCGTCGCAAAGCATCGAAGCCAAGAACACAAAAGACCTTGCTGAGCACCCTCCACGCACTGTTCAAAAAGGAGTTGTCCGAGCAACAGCTTGCCGCATTGTTTGCCGCGCTGTGTAAGCGTGGCGTCGTCGAGGTTGAGGGAACCAAGGTGTCCTATGCCCTGCCAACCGAACCCTAACATGGCGGTCGACCTCGCTCCCTTCGGTCGCTGGACGCTGCGCGATAAAGCCGCGCAGCGCCGGTCACCTATACGTTATGCGACACAAAATAGACGGCGGAATTGGTACCGTAATATAGATTAACTTAGAGGATTAAGGAATGGTCGGATTTTCAGAGCAGAAGCCCTGCCGAATCCTTAGCCTTGATGGTGGCGGGGCTAAGGGTTTCTACACGCTAGGGGTGCTCCGCGAGATCGAGGGTATGATCGGGTGCCCGATCCATGAGAAGTTCGATCTGATCTTCGGCACAAGTACGGGGGCGATTATTGCGGCTCTGCTGGCGCTCGGCAAGAGTGTAACGGATATCAGCGACCTCTACGAACAGCACGTACCGACCGTGATGCAGAAGAAAGGTAGGCGCGATAAGTCACTCGCTCTCGCCAATCTCGGGGATGAGGTCTTTGGGGAAGATAATTTCTACAAAATGAAAACAGGGGTTGGAATCGTCGCAACACGTTGGATGATCGAGCGCCCGATGATATTCAAGACGAGCATCGAACAAGCTCACGGTCGGATGGGTACATTCTCTCCTGGCTTTGGTGTGAGGATATCTGACGCAGTGCAGGCATCTTGTTCTGCCTTTCCATTTTTCGAGCGAAAAACCGTGAAGACGGATAAAGGTGATTTGATCGAGCTAATTGACGGTGGCTACTGCGCGAACAATCCGACACTCTACGCAATTGCCGACGCCACCATGGCGCTCAAACTACCACCGGAGCATATTCGGGTGCTCAGTGTCGGGGTCGGCGTATATCCTGCACCGAAACAGTCATGGTTCAGTACTACTAAATGGGCGCAGATGCTAATGAGCGTCCAGCTTCTACAAAAGACTCTAGAAATCAACACACAGTCAATGGATCAGCTCCGGCACGTCTTGTTTCGGCACATTCCTACTGTGCGAATCAGCGATACTTTCGAGCAACCCGAAATGGCGACAGATTTGTTCGAGCACAACATGGACAAGCTCAACATATTGCGGCAACGCGGAACTGAGTCGTTCGCGATGCAGGAACAGGCGTTGCAACAATTGCTTATTTAGGGAGTACACGGTGGCAATACCCGAATCGCAGCTTGAAACTTGGTCTCACCAAGGATCAGTGGCGCAGTCACGCGACACATATGCGATAGTTAAAAATACTCTCGAAGACACTGGCTCTCCCTATTATCTGAAGAGCTTCGAGTCGTTCCTCCAAGGCTCCTACGGGAACGATACGAACGTTTATCGGGACAGCGATGTTGATGTCGTAATGCGCCTTGATTCAATTTGGTACCATGACGCCAATTTGCTTCCAGAGGGACAGTACGAGGCATTCAAGCGCGCCTATCCAGGAACAGCGGACTACGACCTACCGCAGTTCAAGGCCGAGGTTGTGAAATGGCTTGGTCAGAAGTTCAATGGTGTCACCGTAGGATCAAAGGCGATCTTTATTCCCGGCAACGCGACCCGCCGAGACTGCGATGTCTTAGTCTGCGCCCGTTTTAAGTACTACTACCGCTTTACCAGTGTGGGTGATGAGAACAAAGCTGAAGGTATTTGCTTCTTCTTGAAAGACGGCACACGGATCGTGAACTTCCCTAAGCAACATTCGGATAACTGTACGGTGAAACACAAAGCGACAAATCAATGGTTCAAACCAGCCGTTCGTATCTACAAGAATATGCGGAACTACCTCGTAGATCATAATATGCTACGGGACGGGGATGCACCTTCCTACTACATAGAAGGGATGCTCTGGAACGTTCCCGCTGTAAAGTTCGGTAAAAGCTACGATGATACCTTTGTCGAGACATTCAATTACCTAATCAATGCCGACCGCTCAACATTCAAGTGCGCGAACGGCATCCACGCTCTGTTAGAGGAAGGTTCACATGTATCGTGGTCTCCCGCGAACTGCCAAGCGTATCTTGACGCGCTACGAAACCTTTGGAACAACTGGCGCTAGAGTAACAATGGCTATTGAACCGCCCCGGGAATCGCGGAGGCTGGTTGGTTTAAGTCACGCCGCAACGGCGGCCTGACGGTTGCGTTGCCTATAGTAGTTTGCGTCAGCTTCTGCGGGAGGGATATAGCCCAAGGGTTCCAACAGCCGATGGTGGTTAAACCACGAGACCCATTCCAGGGTTGCCAGCTCCACGGATTCCTTCGTCTTCCACGGTGCGCGACGATGGATTAGCTCAGCCTTGTACAGCCCATTGATCGTCTCGGCCAAAGCGTTGTCGTAGCTATCGCCCTTGCTGCCGACCGAAGGCTCGATGCCGGCCTCGGCAAGCCGCTCGGTGTAGCGGATCGAGACGTATTGCGAGCCCCCTGTCGCTGTGATGGATCAGGGCATCCTCTGAATCGGGCTGTCGGGCGTACGGGGCCTGCTCCAGCGCGTCGAGCACAAAGTCCGTGGTCATGGTGGTGCTGACCCGCCAGCCGACGATACGCCGGGCGAACACGTCGATGACGTAGGCCACATACAGCCAGCCCTGCCAGGTCGACACACGCGTGAAGTCCGACACCCAGAGCTGGTTGGGACGATCGGCTTTAAACTGTCGATTGACCCGATCCAGCGGGCAAGCCGCCGAGCGGTCAGGCACGGTGGTGCGAACCGTCTTGCCACGGCGCGCACCCTGCAAGCCGAAAGCAGGGGGGCAGTACTCACCCCGGAGCAGTCAAGGACAGGACGCTGCGACAGACAGGCCTGGTGCAACGCCTATGGCAGCGACAGCAAGACGACGACCTGGGGCAGCGCCAACAGAGGTGACCCCGTTTGGCGCGGATTTCAGTTGTCCCGCAGTATCCGCTCATCATACTGGCTCTCGAAAAACAGCTTGTGCTTGGCTTCCTCTTTCGCCAGCCCGAGGAACACCTGGCGCAGGTCCTCCTCCGCGACTTTCGCCGCCATGTCGGAGTAGAGGCGGAACGCGGCGCGCTCGCGCTTCATGGCAACGATCAGCGCGTCCTGGTAGCTGATGTCGTCGGTCGCCTGCACGTCCACCAGATAGTCGGTGATCTTGAGGTCCACGACTTCCTGATGCGCCGAAAGTTCGCGGTTACCCTGTTTGACCGCGAGCAGCTTGTCGCGATGGTGTTCCTCTTCGTGGGAAAATTCCATCAGGATATCCTTCAAGCCGCCTTTCTCGGCGCGGCCGGCGAGGTCGGAGTAAAAATCGGCGGCCTGTTGTTCCTGATCGATGGCGTAATCGAGAATATCGTCGATTGTGTTCATGATGGTTGCTGACCTCTGATCTGACGTGCTCAGGAATTCAAAGGCAGTCCGATAGGGCGGTGCGGGGCCGTGGGCCGCAGGGATGCGGCCCTCGAGCGTACAGGGATGTATTCATAGCCTGTCCCGCACCGCCCTATCGGACTGCCAGCGCCCTGGCCAGGAAAACCTAACCGCGCCGGCCTGTTTCGAGAAACCGATCGATGCCGCGCGCGGCGTGGTGACCGTCCTCGATGGCACTGATGGCATCGGCCGTGCTGTTGGCGACGTCGCCGCCGACGAAGATCCTGTCCAGCGCCGTCTGCTGATACTCGCCCGCGGTGAACTTGCCCCACTTGATCTGCAACTGTTCCGAAACCCCGGTCGGAATGAATCCCAGATTGCTGGTCTGACCGATCGCCGACACGATGGTGTCGAACCTGTCCAGGTGCATGCGGTCCTCCTGCAACACCGGCTTCGGCCGGCCACCGCGCGGGTCCAGAATCATTTCCGCCTCGCCCCACTTGATCGCCACCCGGCCCGGCTGATCCGTGTCCAGCACCTCGACGGGTATGGCCTGCACCACGAACTCGCAGCCTTCCGCCTGCGCCTCGTGGATTTCCTCGGGATCGGCCGGCATGTCTTCGAGGCGCCGGCGATACAGCACCGTCACCTCCGCGCCCAGCCGCCGCGACACGCGCGCCGCGTCCATCGCCACGTTGCCGCCGCCGATGACGGCCACGCGGTCACCGAGCTGCGGGTTGCGGCCGCTGGCGACCTCGTCCAGCAGCTTCAGACCGGCCATGACGCGCGGGTGGTCCTCGCCGTGGATGCGCATGGCCGACGGCACGTCGAGACCGGTGGACATGAACACGGCGTCGTAGCCGTCGAGCAGTTCCGCCAGTGTGACGTCGCGGCCGACGCGCTGATTGAAGCGGATTTCCACGCCCAGCGAACGGATGTGGTCGATGTCCTTGTCCAGCGCCTCGTCGGGCAGACGGTAGGTGGGCACGCCGTAGCGCAGCATGCCGCCGGCCTTGTCGTGCGCTTCGAACACCGTCACCGCGTGGCCCTTGCGGCGCAGATAGTAGGCCGCGCTGAGACCGCCCGGACCGGCGCCGATGACCGCGACCTTGTGGCCGCTTTCGGCGGCCCGGTCGTCGAGAATGCGCGCGTAATCTGCGGCGGGAATCTGATCGACGATGAAACGCTTCAGCCAGCGTATCGCCACCGGCTCGCCCTGGATGCCGACCGGACAGACCGCCTCACAGCGGCGCGTGCAGATGCGCCCGCAGGTGGAGGGGAAGGGATTGGTGCGGTACATCAATTGCAAACCGCGCTCATAGTCGCCGTCGCGGATGCTGTGGATGTAGTCGGGCACGTCCATGTGCGCGGGGCAGGTGGCCACGCAGATGCCGCACTCGACGCAGCGGTCGGCCTCCAGCTTCGCCTGCTCCTCGGTGTAGCCCTTGACCACTTCGGTGAACGAGCGCGTGCTTTCCTCGGGCGCGAGCATCTCCATCTCGATGCGCTGGGGCGGGAACAGGTGATAGTCGGGATGCCGGTGATAACCGGCCGTGCTGGACTGCCAGCTCTTGGCGTCGACGCCGGCGACGAAGCGGAACTCATCCGCGTCGGTGGTGAACCAGGCGTACTCGTTGCTCATGCGCAGCGAGCCGGCGGTGCAGATGTCGACGCACAGCCCGCACCAGCAGCAGCGGCCGTAGTCGAAGCGCGGCCGCAGGCCGCTGTCGCCGTTGCGCGGCTCCAGCCCTTCGACCTGCACCATGTCGATGGCGTGGTTCTGGCAGATGGTGAAACAACTGCCGCAGCCGACGCAGTCCTCGCTGATGTTGATGTGAAAGCCGCGATAGGCGGGCGCGCCGGGGCGCTCCTCGATCGGACGCAGGCCGACCGTGTAGGGCTTTTCGAAGGCGCGCTGCCAGACGAAGAACGGTGAAATCAGGTCTCTCAGGCTCATGGGATCACCTTTCGATTTCAGGCGGATAGGTGTGCAGCGACACCATCAACCCGGCGATGTCCGCGATGTTGGTGCCTACCGCCAGCCGCTCCATCACGGCGATGGCGTGCGTATAGCTGGGGCCGCGCACGTGCACGCGGCGCAGGAACTCGGTGCCGTCGGAGACCAGGTAGTAGCCGTATTCGCCGCGCGTGCACTCGCCCTTGATATAGGTCTCGCCGGGCGCGATCTTCCAGTGCAGCACGTTCGGCATGCGCGCCTGGAACGGCCCGTCGTACGGCATGCGGTCCAGGCACTGGCGGATCAGTTCGATGCACTGGAACATCTCCAGATGCCGCACCCAGGCGCGCTCGTAGGCGTCCGACGCGGTGCCGGTGATGACTTCGAAATCGAGCTGGTCGTACGTCAGGTAGGGTTCGTCCTTGCGCAGATCGCGCTTGAATCCGCAGGCGCGCGCATTCGGTCCGACGATGCCGTAGGGGTCGACCATGTCCGGGGTGATCAGTCCGAGGCCTTTCGAGCGCATCTTGAACACCTTGTTGTCGAACATCACGCGCTCGATTTCGTGCAGTAGTTTTTCGGTGCCCTTGAGAATCTCCAGCGTCCGCTCTCGCCAGCCCTCGGGCAGCACGTTGCGCACGCCGCCGGGGACTATGTACATGTGGTAGATGCGCGCGCCGGTCAGTTCCTCGAACAGATCGAGCAGATAGTCGCGGTAGGTGAGCGACCAGTTGGGCACGGTGTACAGGCCGAACGCGCCGCTCTGGCCGCCGATCCACATGAGAAAGCTGGCCAGGCGCATCATTTCCAGGTTCAGCGTGCGCAGCCACAGCGCGCGCACCGGCACCTCGATGCCGGCCAGCTCCTCGACGGCGGCCGAGTAGAGGTATTCGTTGAAGGTCGGCTCGGGTACGGCGATGCGGCACACCACGGTGAAATTCTGGATGTAGGTGCGCCGTTCCATGAACTTCTCGAAGCCGCGGTGCAGATAGCCGACGTGGGTCTTGCACTCGACGATCTCGTCGCCGCACAGCGTCAGTTCCAGCGACATGTTGCCGGTGATGCCGGGGTGCTGCGGGCCCTGCCAGAGCTTGACGTACTTGCCCGACGACAGGTCGATCGGTTCGGGCTGGTGCATGTCCAGCGTGCTGGAATGGGTCGGCGGTGGTTGCATCAGCGGTCGCCTCCGCGGGTCGGAAAGATCACTTCGTGCATGTGCTCGCGCGGGTTCTCGGTCGCGCGCCCGTCGCGGCTGGTGAAGGTCTGCTCGCAATAGGCGACGGTGTCGAACTCGCGCCGCATCGGCGGGATCTGATCCCAGCCCTCCAGGCAGAAATCCTCGTCCAGGCGCGGACTGCCGGGAAAGCGGATGCCGTACATCTCGCGCAGTTCGCGCTGGTAGGTCCAGGCCTGCGCCCACAGCGTATGGATCGACGTCATCTCGGCGTTGTCGCGGCCGATGTCGACGTGCACCGCGAGCGAGGTGTTGGTGTCATAGTTGTGCAGCATGTAGACCAGGGTGAAGATGCCCTGTTCGATATAATCGATCGCCGTCATGAAGTTCAGGTGCGTGTAGCCCTCGCGGTCGCGCAGTTCGCGGATCAGCGTTTCCGCCGCGTCCCTCTCGACCTTGAACGTGGTCAGGCGCGCGTTGCGCTCGATCGCGTCGCTGATGTGGAAGTTCTTCGACAGTCTGTCCAGCGTGGCGTTCATCGGCTCACCAGTTGTAGTCCGGCATGTTCCAGTCCTTGATCACCCGCTTCTGGTTCGCCTTGTACCAGTCGAAATTCTCCACGTAGCGGTTGGCGCCGTCGCAGCGGCCTTCGCGGATCATCTTCTTCAGCTCCAGCAGGCCGCCGACCAGCACCTCCGGGCGCGGCATGCAGCCGGTGATGTAGAGGTCCACCGGAATGTACTGATCGAGCCGCTTGATGGTGTTGTAGCTGTCCCAGTACATGCCGCCGTTGACCGGGCAGATGCCCAGCGCGATGACGAACTTGGGACCCTGCATCTGTTCGTAGCTGCGCACGATGCGCTTGAGCGTCTTCACCGACGAATAGCCGCCGATGATGAACACCGACGACTGGCGCGGGGTGGGGCGGCCGGCGATGCCGAAACGGTTAGCGTCGAAGCGCGCGGTCATCAGCGGGCGCAGTTCGATGGCGCCGCAGCCGGTGCCGAAGGCCAGCAGCCACAGCGAATTGGCGCGGCACCAGTTGGCGAAGTCCTCGACCGCCTTGATCGGGTAGGGCTCGTAGGCCTTGGGCCGCGCGTTGCAGAACAGCTCGCGTTCTTCCGGCGACAGGCCGGCGTTCTCCAGCGTGGTTTCGGTGCTGAGACTCTTGATCATGGTTTCCTCCTCCCGCACCGCCACGCGGTGCCGGGCCGGTTCAGCGTGCCAGCACCGTCTGCACGTAGACGATGGACGCGATCCCGATCAGGGTCGGGATCTTGAAAAAGAAACGGATCGACTGGTCGACACGGAAGCGCGGAAAGGCCACGCCGACCACGATCGCGACCATGTAGATCACCCAGGTCTTGATCATCAGTTCGATCCAGCCGGTGGCGCCGCCGAAGAACAGGTTCATGAACAGGATCAGTTTGGTCGCGCCGAACAGCGCGCGGTTGGCCTGCAGAAACGACAGGTAGGCGCTGTGAAATTCGGTCGGCGGTCCGATCGGTATTTCCTGCGGCGCAAGAAAGATGTCGAACGGCGAATAACCGGTCATGCCCAGAAACGCCAGCATCGCCGCGGCGGTGGCCACCGGGTTGGTGAACAGCGTCCAGTGGGTGATGCCGCCTTGTTGTGCCTTGACGATCTCGGTGATCGACAGCGTGTCGTACTGCAGGACGATGGCGACCACGGCCAGTGCGAAGGGCACTTCGTAGGAGGTCATCTGCGCCAGCCCGCGCGCCACGCCGATGGCGCTGTAGGGGTGGCCGCTTTCGCCCGCGCCCAGGGCCATGCCGAGCTGGCCGAAGAACATGAAGTAGATGACCAGCATCAGATCGCCGGCGAAACTGAAATTGGCGAATTTGTCGCTGCCGAAGATCACCGGCACGAACGCCAGCGTGCCGATGCCGCCGGCGATGCGGAACACCGGCCCCAGCTCGAACATGACGCCGTGGCTGACCGCCGTGCGCTTGAAGATGTTCTTCAGTATGTTGATGAACGGCTGGGAATAGGGGATGCCCACGCGTCCCTGCACCTTGGCGATGATGCGTTCGATGAAGGCGCCCATCAGCAGGCCGTAAACCATCACGATCAGCAGGGTAATGCTGAAATCGCCAATTTTTGCGAGCCAGTACGTCATGGGCTAGAGCGTTCCACCGTTGAGGAAATACAGCGCGACGAAAAAGATCAGAATGAAGAACGCATAGGTCTGACCATTACCAGTGTAGAACACGCGCAGCGAAGCAGCCAGCGTTTCGCTCCATTCGTTGACCGCCGACCAGAATGCCGTCGCCCGCGGTTTGACGAGAAAGCCGACCGCACGTTCATAGTGCGCGAAAAACCGGTACGCGTAGTGGGTATCCTCGGGGCGGTGCGGCCGTTCGGCGGCGTAGACGATGTTGAACTGCTTGACCGGCTGGATGCGCATGGTCAGCGACAGCAGGAACAGCAGGACCAGCGGCGTCACCCACACGCCGCCGACGATGACCATGATCAGCGTCGGATTCCAGTAGCCGAGGTGGGTGCGCATGGCCAGGCCGTCCCACACCAGCGTGCTGGGGAAGAAGGGATCGATCGCCGCCGAGATGGGATCGAGCACCAGTCTTGGATAAGCGGAAATCACCATAATGGCCAGCAGCAGAATGACCTGCGGCACGAGCAGGACGGCGGGCGCTTCGCGCAGGTCCTTGTGTTCCAGTTTGCGCTGACCCAGGAACACGGTCTGAAGAATGCGGAACATGTACAGGAACGCCACCGCGCTGGAGAAGAACGCCACCACCGCCAGCCAGTACCAGCCCTTGTCCATCATGGCGTTGAACAGCAGCCATTTGCCGCCGAAGCCGGCCAGCGGCGGCACGCCGGACATGGCGATGATCGCGATCATCACCGCCACGAAAGTCACCGGCATGTTTCGGATCAGGCCGCCCATGCGGTACATCAGGCGCGTGCCGGTGCGCTGGATTACGCCCGCCGCGGCGAGAAACAGCACGCCTTTGTAGAGGAAATGGTTGAGGGTCAGATACAGCGCCGCCACCCAACCGAGGTGACTCATCAGCGCGATGGCGGCGACGATGTAACCGAGCTGACCCATGCTGGAATAGGCGAGCAGGCGCTTGAAGTCCTCCTGGAACACGGCCATCAGCGCACCGAAGGTCGCGGTCAGCATGCCGACCCAGCCCAGCACGTAGGCCGGGTCCAGTCCGACCTTCGACTGCACCGCGAGTCTTGCCGCGACCAACACCAGGCCGAAGATGGCCGCCTTGCTCATGACCGCCGACAGAATGGCGGAGAGGTCGTCGTCCGCCTCGCTGTAGCTGTCCGGCAGCCAGATGTGGAAACCGAAGGCGCCGGCCTTGATGACGAACCCGGCCGCCAGCAGGCTGAATATCCAGGGCATCCGTTCGCCGGTGTGGCCGAGCGCCGCCAGCTCGGTGGTGCCGGTGGCGGCGAACGCCAGCGCGAAACCGGCGAGCAGCAGAAAGGCCGAACCCAGCGAGAACAGCAGATAGACGTACGCCGGCCGCGTGCCCTCGCGGCCCAGGCCGATCAGCAGATAGGAACTCAGTGTCATCAGTTCCCAACTGAAAAAGAACGCGAGGCTGGTTTGGGCCACCAGCAGGCCGGCCAGTGACAGCAGCAGCACCGTGAGCAGGGGATAGAAGCCGTGGCGCGCGTCGCCGCGGTACAGCGTGGCGACGCCGATCAGTACGCCGCCGCCGATCAGCAGATAGCCGAACAACTGGTTGAGCCCTTCCAGACTGTGCGCGAGCCAGCCGCCGATGCCGGCCACGGTCGCCAGCATGAGCAGACTTTTCACGCGTCCGGGCAGGCCGTCGAGCAGCCAGAGCGAGGCGCCCGCGTACAGCGGCAGGAACAGCCTCTTCGTATCGATCCCGAGCGCGTCGGCCAGGTACCAGCCGGCGCCGAGCAATAGCAGCACGGCCGTCAGCGGCGGCACGAGCTGCGCCGGACTCACCGGCAGCGGCGGCGCCTTTTCCGCTTCCGGCACTTGTGCCTGGCGGAACCAGCGGAACAGGTAGGCCGCTTCGAGCAGCGATCCGGCCAGCACCAGCGCGATCCAGCCATACTGCTGTCCCCTCGCCAGCACCATCACCAGGTCCCATTTGGCCCAGAAACCGGGGAACGGCGGCAGGCCGATCAGCGCGATCAGGCACGCGCCGAATGCCGTGAGCAGCAGCGGGCGTCCGGCCAGACAGGACCAGTCGTCGACGTGCTCACGCCGCAGGGCGCCGGCCAGCCAGAACAGCCCCGCCTTGGCGAGCAGGTGATTGACGAACAGACCGCCGGCGATCAGCGGCAGATGGGCGCGGAGCGAATCGGTGTTCAGCAGCGCGAGCACCAGCACCAGCAGACCGACCTGGCCGATCGACGAATAGCCGAGCAGGCGCTGTGCGTTCGTCTGTTTCAACCCGATCAGGTTGGAGGCCAGGAAGGTCGTGCCGCCGACCAGCGCGATGCTGGTCATGACGCCGTCGAACAGCGGCAGCACCTTGTAGAGCGCGAACAGCATGCCCGCCGAAACGCCCACCGAGACCATCGAGGCGATGCTGCCCGGCGCGCTTTCGTAGACGTTGAGTCCCCAGCCGTTGACCGGATAGGGCTTCAGTTCGATCAGCAGGCTGGCCAGCAGAAAGGTCAGCGCCACCAGGCCGATCGGTCCGGCGATCAGTTCGCGATGGGCGACGATGTCGTCGATGTTGAGCGTGCCGGTCTGGTAGTAGATGAATACCGTGCCCAGCAGGAAGAAGGTCGAGGCGATGGACGTGGCGATGACGTACTTGAAGCCGGCCGCGAGCTGCTTTTCGCTGCGTTCGAAGCCGATCAGCGAATAGGTGGCGAGCGAGGTGATCTCGACGAAGATGAACAGGTTGAACAGGTCGCGCGTCATGATCATGCCGTCGATGCCCATGACCATGACGATGAACAGCAGCAGGGTGGCGGCGTGTTCGCGCAGGCGCTGCAGGTAGTGTTCGGCGGCGAGCAGGCCGGCCAGGTTCACGGCGAACACGAACAGGCTTTCGTACAGTCCGAAGCGCAGGTTGATGGCAAAGGGCGGCGCGATGCCGGCGGTCTCGATCTCGATGGTCGGTGCGCCGCCGGCCAGCGCGAAGAAGCCGGCGCCGGCGATGATGGTCATGGCGGCGAGCGCCGCCATGAACAGGCCGGTCGCGACGCGCGCGCTGCTCTGGTGGAACAGCGGGATGACGAAGGCCGCGCCCAGCGCGATGACGAACAGCCACAGCGGTTGCAGCAGATGTTCTACCATTTGGACTCCGAGCAGGCGTCGATCGACAGCGTTCTCTTGGCGCGGTAGAGGCGGATGGCGAACGACAGCATCACGGCGGTCACGCCCAGGCCGATGACGATGGCGGTCAGCACCAGCGCGGAGGGCACCGGGTCGACCATGCGCGCGGCGGCCTCGGCCGCGCCGACGGTCGCATCGACGATCGGCGCCGTGCGCCCGGTCACGTAGCCGATGGCGACCATGACCATGTGCACGCCGGTGTCGACCAGCGAGAAGCCGATGATCATGCGGATGATGTTCTTGTGCGTGAGCATACCCAGCAGGCCGATCAGGATCAGCGCGAGGCCGGTGGCGAGCACGAGGGTCGATAAGGGCAGTCCGGTCATGGTGTGCTCAGTCGCTAAATGGAGGAAACGCCCATTGCTTCGTCACGCCGGCGCAGGCCGGCGTCCAGAAAATCGGGTAGCCTGGATTCCGGCCTTCGCCGGAATGACGGAACACCCGTTTGGCTCGGCGCTTTCCGATGTCTTGCGCAAGCCGGCCGGCAGGGCCCTGGGAGACTGCCGGTGTTGGCGGCGCGGCGGAAACCGCCGGATGTTCCCTGGCCATACCGGCCGCCTGGCGGATTCGCAGACGGCTTGCGAACCCCGCGCCTGCGCAACAGGCCGCAACCGGGGTACCCGGAGGTACTTGCAGCCAGTCCCGCAAGACACTGTCGATCGGCGCACATCCTCAGGAGTCGGGCTGTCGAAACCGGTCCAGCACGGCGCTCAATTCCGAGCCGACCTTGAATCCGATCAGGGTATATATCAATGGAATCGCGCCGGCGCTGAACAGGGTGCCGAACTTGCCCAGCGGCAGGATACGGTTGTCGAGGAAGCCGCCGGCCAGCACCACGCCCAGCACGCCGATGATCACGTAACCGAACCCGGACAGCGATTCGGTCACGCTGACCAGCCCGTGCGCAAAGCGGATCTGCGGCAGGGCGAGCAGCATCAGCATCGCGCCGCTGGCGATGATGGCGCCGCCTTGAAAGCCGCCGCCGGGTGTCAGGTGGCCGTTGACGAAAACGTAGATGCCGAACAGGAAGATCATCGGCGTCAGCAGTTCGGCCGCAGTCACGACGATTTCGCTGGCCGGTGTCTTGTCCTTGCGCGTCGCCATGTCATCCTGGCGTCGGCGCAGCAACAGGCCGACGCCGGCGGCCGAAATGAACAGCACGGTCACTTCGCCCAGCGTGTCGAGGCCGCGGTAGGTGACGACTACCGCCGTTACCAGGTTGGCCGCGCCCAGTTCGGCCGGACCCTGGCCGACGTAGCGTTCGGCGAGACGCGTCAGTCCGGTGTGCTCGCGGTAGTTCAGCACCACCTTCGCGGCGATGCCGGCCATCAGGATCAGCGTCAGAAAGATCAGCATGCGCTTGATCATGGCGCGGTGTTCCCCGTTTTCACGCGGTTTGAATGCAGGCGGACAATCACGCGTCGCCTCCGGCGTCGGGCGTCTGCCCGGCCTCGGCGCGCTCGACTTCGTCGAGACGGTCGATGACCGTTGCGTCGGCCTCGGGCGTGTGGATGCTGTGCGCGGCGCGCGCCAGCGCGTGCGACGACACCGGGTTGGTCAGCAGCACGAACAGGATCAGGATCAGCAGCTTCCAGGTCCAGGCCGGGTGCAGTACCGCCAGGCCGACCAGCACCAGCATGGTGCCCAGCGTCGAGGCCTTGGTGCCGGTCTGGATGCGGTTGTAGCTGTCGGGCATCCGCAGCACGCCGAGCCCGGCCGAGAACAGAAACACCGATCCGGCAAAGAGGACCGCGCTGCCGATCAGTTCGTTCATGGCTCAGTCGTCCTCGCCGGTTCTGCGCAGGGCATAGAGAAAGATCGCGGTCGACAGGCCCGAACCGATCGAGGCCTCGGTCATGGCCACGTCGGGCGCGGCCAGAATGACGTAGGTCACGGCGGCGAACAGACTGGCCAGCCCGGCGGCGACCACCGCGCCGAGCGTGCTGTCCAGGCGCACGGCGAGGATGCCGGCGAGCAGGATGCCGGCGCACAGCAGGATCAGCAAAAATTCAATCAAGACAATGTACCTGGCATGATACTTACAGTCCTTTCTCAAGATAGCGCGCCACCGCCAGCACGCCGAGAAAACTCAGCAGGCCGTACACCAGCGCCACGTCCAGATAGATGAAGCGGCCGGTGTGATGGGCGTACCAGGCGATCAGGGCGATGGACACGATGGTGAGCAGGTCGATGGCGATGACCCGGTCGACGCTGGCGTGCCCCAGCGCCAGGCGCAGCATGCCGAACAGGATGCTGAAGAAAATCAGCACCAGCGCTGCGTCCTGCAGCCACTCAGCCATAGATCTCTGCCAGATATTTTTCGAAGCGCCCGGCGATGGCCCGGGTCGCCGCCACCGGGTCCTTGGCCGAGACGTTGATCCAGTGAATGAACAGCGTGTCGCCGCGGATGTCCACCACCAGCGTGCCGGGCGTCAGCGTGATCGAGTTGGCCAGCACCAGACGGCCCAGGGGCGACTTGAGGCGCGTCTGAATCTCGACGATGCCGGGGTGGATGTCGATCCTGGGCGACAGCACCAGCGCCAGTACGTTGAGATTCGCCTTGACCAGCTCTTCGAGGAACACGCCGAAATAGAGCAGCAGGTTCACCAGCACGTGCGGCGACCAGCGGATGCTGGCGTAGGCGCCGGCGAAGGGCGTGAACAGGGCGGCGAGCAGGGTCGCCAGCGCCGCACCGGTCAACAGGATGTCCGCGCCGAGCGAGTTGTTCGCCACCAGCCAGATCAGAAACAGCGTGATCCACAGATTGACAAACAATTTCCTGCTGTTGACTGCTACGCTGTCGATCATCAGCGACGCCATCCTCCCGGGGGTGGTCTGGTGACCAGGCCTGTTATCTTTGAAAAAACTTGCGGCGGAGCATATCAGGAAGCCGGTTGGATTCAACCGATTTCAAATTGATATGGATCAATCTTGAGAGAGCAAGTCGTCGCGGGTAGCGGGTGCCCGCGCTCGTTTCGCCTGGCTGAAGCGTCGGTTTCTTGACAATTGTGCTGTCGGAGTACGCTACTGGTGGTTCAGTTTCCCCTACGGATGCGGGCGCCACCGGGCCGAATGCTCGGCGCCGAAACCCGGGTACAGTCTGGCGGGATCATCCGGCGGACGCGCTCCCCATCGTTTATGAAAGTCTGCCGCGCATGTGCAAGCCGGTCGGGATCATTTTCCGCCTCCATCTGAAGTTCCGCCGCGCGCACAAAGTCATAGCCCACCCACGTCCACAACCAAGATGGTTTAAGAGAGGCCGCCTGGCTACCGGCTTTCAGCGTGGCACCACACTTGTCGGCGGCCGGCACGACATGCTGTTTCTGCGGTTGGAGATCAGCCGCGAGCGCAAGGTCGAACGCCGCGTTTCGTTTCATCACGAGGCCGCCATTCGGGGAACCGGGCGCTGTGAGTCCGCCTTCGTTTGCGAGTTTCTCGACGCGCGGCGCAAGGTGCTCGATTGCGGGCGCTTGCATTGCCTGTGCGACACGGGCGGGTGTTCGTGCTGGCCGAAAGCGACGTGCGACCTGCTGCCCTTTCCCGATGGCGCCGCGTATTTCCGCGTGTACGAAGGCGACAACCTCCTTTACGAGGAGGCGATTCCGGAGCCGCCCAGCGTCAAGGTCATGGGCCAGACACACGAGACGGATGGAATCCGATTGACGTGGGACGGCTCGCCGGATGCAAAAGCCTACCTGGTTCATTATCGCGACTCCGAGAGTCGCGTATGGCGTGGTCTCGCCCCACGCCAGGATGGCACGACTATCCTGGTGCTGTGGCGCCAGTTTCGGCGATCGAAGAAACCTGTCGTGCGCGTGCTTGCCGCTTCGGGAATTGCGACGGGCTATGCGGAACTCGAACTTGCCGCGGACGCGTACGAGCCGCCGGAGGTGACGGTAGTGCTGGCCGGCGTCGAAACAACGGCAAAGGAACCCGTGGGGGTGGGTGCCGCGCCAAGCGCGCTGGTGACGGATAGGTACTGGTCGGCAAATCGCAGACCAGTACGTATCCTGGTTCGACGGACGCGGAGCGGGTCTCGGGCGCGGACGGTGCGTCGATCTGCGGCAGTTGCCGGACGGCGAGCACGTGGTGCCTGTCGTCGTGCGCGGGCACGGCGGTCGAACCGTCGGCAAGTCGTGGTCGATCGAGCGGAGCGGCGACAGCTTCTGCGTTCACTCGGTGATCTGCGATCTACCGCGCGGACCAGGAAATCCTCCTCACCAGCATCCACACCCGCCTCCCGCGCCTTGCACGGAGTGACTGGACGATGGCCTTACAGATCACGATTCCCAAACCTTCGGACCACTTTCCGGTACGGGCCCCAATACCACAACCAGGACGGTCACAATGCCCGCCGCGGTCGCGCAGGCGACTGCCATTCTCACTGGTTTCATAGTCGAATTCAGCCATGGGAACGACCACCATTTGGGCCAACTCGACGTGCAAGTCCAGGTTGCCGGTGCGCCCGCCGGCGCCAACGTCCCGGTGCAGCTCACGTACGGCTTGCGCGATTGGTCCGGCGAGTGGGACGATCAATACGACGGCACCGTCTTCTTCGCCGTCGTCGGGGCGTAATGCGACGGCCGCTTTCTAGGCGCCGACTGCAAGTTCGTCATCCCGCTCCTCGACCGCCTCGATGAATTTGAGGCGCGTTATCCCGTCACTCAGTTCTGCCTCGTAACCTTCCGACCACGAGAGCAGTTGCTGCACTTCGCTGCGCCAGGCATCGGCGTCCGCGCCGGTATGGAACAGAACAACGTAGGGTTTGTGACACCCGGTAAAATGCAGATAGCGCAGGCGCGGATTCGTCAGCTCCCGGACCCGGCCGGGCAGTCCTCCCGTGGCGTGCACCTCGACCTGAGGACAGAGCACCATGACGAAGCGGTTGGGCCGTTCACGGCAGTTGCGCCGCCACCGCTCGAGCACCGCGGGGACAAAGCCGGGGATTCTTGCTGCGCTCCAGCTCTGGACGTTGACTGGAATCCCCTCGATTTCCAACGGTGCTGCGTTCGATTTCATTGCGTCCTCCCGGCCCGGAGTGTGCTGGTTGTCGACAAGTGGATTCTATAATAGTTTTTCTCGTATTGCGTAAATTATAGAAAATAATTATTTAATATTTGACAAAGTATGCCTATATGGATAATTATATCCTGTATTTATACGTGTCATAGAATGGTTTTTTATGGACTCCGTTGACCGCAAAATATTGAACCTGCTGCAGGCCGATGCCAGCCTCACCGTCAAACAGATCGCGGCACAGATCGCTCTGTCTCCCACGCCGTGCTGGAAACGCATCCAGAAGCTCGAGGATCAGGGATTCATACGCAAGCGCGTTGCGCTGCTGGACGCGAAAAAGGTCAATGCCAATGTCACGGTCTTTGTGGCGATCAAGACCGATCAGCACACAAGGGAATGGATCGATCGTTTCTCCGCGGCGGTCAGGGATATGCCGGAGATCATGGAGATCTACCGCATGAGCGGGGAGGTCGACTATCTGCTGCGGGTTGTCGTCGGCAGCATCGAGGCCTACGACCGTTTCTACAAGGACCTGGTCGATCGCATCGAATTGTCCAATGTGACGTCGAGCTTCGCCATGGAACAGATGAAATACACCACCGCCCTGCCGGTCAACCTGGATGACCGGGGCTCGCCCGTCGAATCCGGCCCGGCCCGAGGGAAATAGTCGAAAAATGGCGTCTGGTGCTTGGCCGCCGGCATGACTCCGGCGTACTATCCTTTAGGTTGAAACCAGAGAGCCTGGTTCATACGTGTTCAAACGTCGATCCGGCCGTGCGCTACTTCCGAGACGCTCTTTCAGGAAAGCAACAGGTTCCACGACGCCTTACCAATTTATCTCAGGAGAATTATATGAATATCTTTGTAGGAAACCTGTCACGCGATGTCAGCGAAGAGGAATTGCGTGCTGCATTCAGTGCGTTCGGTGCGGTGAGCAAAGTAACCATTTTGAAAGACAAGTTCAGCGGCGAGCCGCGCGGATTCGGATTTGTCGAAATGCCGGCCAAGGCCGAAGCACAGGCCGCCATCAACGGCATGAACCAGAAGGATCTGAAAGGACGCGCATTGAACGTGAACGAAGCCCGGCCCCAGACCGAACGCTCCGGTGGCGGTGGCGGGGGCGGAGGCATGCGCAGCGGTTGGGGCAACCGCGGTGGCGGCGGCGGCGGCAACCGCGGCGGCGGCGGCGGCGGGCAGCGCTGGTAGGAAGAGGCTGAAACGGGGCCGGATACCTTTATCAAAAAGTATCCGGCCCCTTTTCGCGTTGGGCCGCTACAAATGCATCCGCACGCTTTTTCAGGCTAGCGCGGACTCTTCATCAGGGACAGCAACACCGTGGAACGGTCCTGCAGGAGATAGTTTTCGCCGGTGATGAAGGTGCGGCGGTCCGGGCGTTTTCCGTCCGCGTAACAGGTGTCGATTTCGACGCCCCAGCGGGCGATGCCGACGTGCGCCGGCGTGCGAAACGCTATCGGTTTCGCGTCGGCGTTGAGCAGCAGCAGGAAGGTGTCGTCGATGATTGCGCGCGCGTGCGCGTCGTGCTCCTTGATGGCGTCGCCGTGCAGCAGCAGGCCCAGGCAGCGCGCATAGTGCAGGTCCCATTCCCCGTCCGTCATTTCCTGGCCGTCCGGCCTCAGCCACATGATGTCCTTGACGTTCGCGCCCTTGATGCGGCGGCCCTGGAAGAAATGGCTGCGGCGGAACACCGGGTGGTCCTTTCTCAAACGGACGACCCGGCGCACGAATTCCAGAAATTCGCGATCGTCGTTGTCGATGACCCAGTTGGCCCAGCTCGTCTCGTTGTCCTGGCAGTACGCGTTGTTGTTGCCATTCTGGGTGCGCCCCATCTCGTCGCCGGCCAGCAGCATGGGCACACCCTGCGAAAGCAGCAGCGTGGTGAGAAAGTTGCGCTTCTGCTGGCGGCGCGCGTTGTTGAGGTTCAGGTTTCTGGGGGCCGGGCCTTCGACGCCCATGTTCCAGCTCAGGTTGTTGTTCTCGCCGTCGCGGTTGTCTTCGAGATTGTCGAGGTTGTGCTTCTCGTTGTAGCTGACCAGGTCGGTGAGCGTGAAGCCGTCGTGGCAGGTCACGAAATTGATGCTGGCGTAAGGGCGGCGGCCGCTTTGCGCATAGAGGTCGCTGGAGCCGGTCATGCGGTAGGCGAGTTCGCCGATCAGGCTGCCTTCGCCTTTCCAGTAGGCGCGAATGCTGTCGCGATAGCGGCTGTTCCATTCGGTCCAGCCCACCGGAAAATTGCCGATCTGATAACCGCCTTCGCCGAGGTCCCAGGGTTCGGCGATGAGTTTCACCTGCGACAGCACCGGGTCCTGGTGCATGATGTCCAGAAATGCGCCGAAGCGGTCGACGGCGTGCTCTTCGCGGGCGAGCGTCGGCGCCAGGTCGAAGCGGAAGCCGTCGACGTGCATCTCCTGCACCCAGTAGCGCAGGCTGTCCATGATGAGCTGCAGGACGCGCGGGTGCATCATGTTCAGACTGTTGCCGCAGCCGGTGTAGTCCATGTAATAGCGCGGCTGGTCGGCCACCAGGCGGTAGTAGGCGACGTTGTCGATGCCGCGGAAGCACAGCGTGGGCCCCATGTGGTTGCCTTCCGCCGTATGGTTGTAGACCACGTCCAGAATGACTTCGATGCCGTTGGAGTGCAGCCTTTTCACCATCGTCTTGAATTCACTGACGTCGCCGTCGACGGAGTAGCCGGCGTGCGGCGCGAAATAGCCGATGGTGTTGTAGCCCCAGTAGTTGCTGAGGCCCTGTTCGACCAGATGGCGGTCGTTGATGAAGCTCTGCACCGGCATGAGTTCCACGGCGGTGATGCCGAGCTGTTTGAAGTGTTGGATCACCGGCTCGGTGGCCAGTCCCGCGAAGGTGCCGCGGTAGGGCGCCGGAACGTCCGGATGCCGAATGGTGAAGCCCTTGACGTGCAGTTCGTAGATGATGGTGGCGTGCCAGGGCGTGCCCGGCGGCTGGTCGTCGCCCCAGGTGAACGCGGTGTCGATGACCCGCGACTTGGGAACGCCGTGGGCGCTGTTGCGCGGGTCGGGAAGCAGGTCGCCCGCCTTGTCGCCGATGATGTAACCGAACAACGCGTCGTTCCAGCGCACCGGACCGACGATATCCTTGGCGTACGGGTCGAGCAGCAGCTTGCCGGGATTGAAGCGATGGCCTCTGGCCGGCTCGTAAGGGCCGTGCACGCGGTAGCCGTAGCATTGTCCCGGTTTGGCCTCCGGCAGGTAGCAATGCCAGACCTGGTCGGTCTGCGCCTGGATGGGGATGCGGGCGGTTTCGCGCCGGCCGCGGCCGTCGAACAGGCAGAGTTCCACTTTCTCGGCGTGTTCGGAGAACAGCGCGAAATTGACGCCTTCGCCGTCCCAGGTGGCGCCCAGCGGATAGGGCTGCCCGGGCCAGACCGCGGTGGAGGCGCCGTTCATCGGTCTATTTCGGCTGGAGAATGATCGCGGCGAGCGGCGGCAGGGTCAGACCGATGGAATAGGGCCGGTTCATCCACGGCAGGTCGTCGGCGATCAGAGTGCCGCCGCCGTTGCCCATGTTGCTGCCGGCGTAGAACATCGAATCCGAATTGAAGATCTCGCGGTATTCGCCGGCCGCCGGCACGCCGATGCGATAGCCCTGGTGCGGCTGCGGCGTGAAATTGACCACCACGATCACAAACTGGTCGCCGCTGCGGCGCACGAAACTGAGCACGGAGTTGTCCGCGTCGTGGCAATCGATCCACTCGAAGCCGCGCCAGTCGAACTCCTCGCGGTGCAGCGCGGGCAGATCGCGGTAGAGCCGGTTCAGATGCTTGACCAGGCGCTGCACGCCCTGGTGATAGGCATAGTCGAGCACATACCAGTCGAGCGTATGGGCGCTGTTCCATTCCTGCCCCTGCCCGAATTCGGTTCCCATGAACAGCAGTTTCTTGCCCGGGTGGCAGAACATGTAGGTATACAGAGCGCGCAGGTTGGCGAAGCGCTGCCACTCGTCGCCGGGCATCTTGTTGAGCATCGACTGCTTGCCGTGCACGACTTCGTCGTGCGAGAACGGCAGCAGGAAGTTCTCGGTGAAGGCGTAGAGCATGCTGAAGGTCAGTTTGCCCAGGTGATAGCGGCGGTAGAGCGGGTCTTCGTGGATGTATTCCAGCGTGTCGTTCATCCAGCCCATGTTCCACTTCATGTCGAAGCCCAGGCCGCCGGTCCAGGTCGGACGGCTGACCTGCGGCCAGGACGTGGACTCTTCGGCGATCATGAGCACGCCGGGTTGTTCCTCGTGGACCACGATATTGAGTTCGCGCAGAAAATCGAGCGCCTCCAGGTTCTCGCGGCCGCCGTAGACGTTGGGAACCCATTCGCCTTCTTTACGCGAGTAGTCCAGATAGAGAATGGACGCCACGGCATCGACGCGCAGGCCGTCGATGTGCATCTCCTGCAGCCAGAAGATGGCGCTCGACAGCAGAAAATTCCTCACCTCGTTGCGGCCGAAGTTGTAGATCAGCGTCGACCAGTCGAGGTGTTCGCCCATGCGCGGGTCGGCGTGTTCGTAGAGGGCGGTGCCGTCGAAGCGGGCCAGGCCGTGCGCATCCTTGGGAAAATGCGCCGGCACCCAGTCGAGCAGCACGCCGATGCCGTTCTGGTGGCACAGATCGACGAAAAAGCGGAAGTCGTCGGGTGTGCCATAGCGGCTGCTCGGCGCGAAGTAGCCGGTGGCCTGATAGCCCCACGACGGATCGTAGGGGTGCTCGGTGACGGGCAGCAGCTCGATATGGCTGAAGCCCATTTCCTTGACATAGGTCACCAGGGTTTCGGCCAGTTGCCGGTAGCTGAGGAATTCGCCCTCCGGACCGCGCCGCCAGGAACCCAGGTGCACCTCGTAGACCGACAGCGGCGCATGCTGCCAGTCGAATTCCCGCCGCCGTTCCATCCATGCCTGGTCGTTCCAGGTATATTCGCAGGCACCGGCGATGATCGACGCCGTGCGCGGCCTCACCTCGAACGCCTGGGCGTAGGGGTCCGCCTTCAGAAAGACCTGTCCGCTGTCCCGGTTGCGGATCTCGTACTTGTAAAGCTGGCCGGCCACCAGATCGGGAATGAACAGTTCCCAGACGCCGCTGCCGCCGCGCACCCGCATCGGATGCCGGCGTCCGTCCCACTGGTTGAATTCGCCCACCACGCTGACGCGCTCGGCGTTCGGCGCCCAGACCGCGAACAGGATGCCGGGCACGCCCTCGATGGCGTGTGCATGCGCGCCCAGAATGCGGTAGGCGTGGCGGTGTTTGCCCGCGCCGAACAGATGCAGGTCGAAATCCGAAAGCTGCGGCGGGAAACTGTAAGGGTCGCACGCGATGTGCTCGTGATGCGCGGAATCGCGCCACATGAGGTGATAGCGGTCCGGCACGGTTCCCGGCGAGCCGCGCCATTCGAACAGGCCGGTGCCGGAAATGCGCTCGAGGCGGATATTGCCTTCGGCGATCATCACCTCGTCCGCCTGCGGCAGGAAGGCGCGCACCAGATCGGCATCCTGGTCGCGGTGTTTGCCGAGCACGCTGAAAGGATCGTGGTGGCGGGCCTGGGTGATCCGTTCGAGTTCCTGCGTCAGGGTGTTGCTGGACATCGCTTACCTCTTTACCGGTTTGGCACGGTGGCCAAGTATCGCCGATTGCGCAGCGATGCGAAAGGGTGCAGCCGTTCCGAGCCCCGGTCCGGCGAAGCGCCGGAAGCGTCGGTGGTCGGCATCCAGTACCGCACGCACGCGGCTCGGCGTTTCGCTGGAGCAAGCATCTGGCGCCTGTGCACGCGGCGCTGTTGCACGCGGCGTGTTCACATTGTCGCCGGACGCTTCACACTCATCGGACGTCATTCACGACTGTCGCAATTCCTGCACGTCGTGAACCATTATGGGGCGATGCGACCTGCGCGTTCAGGTCACAAACAGGACGCGGAAAAATTCCACGTGAGCGGCTTTACGTTGCAGGTTGACGCGCTACAATGCGCTGGCTAATCCGCTGCCTTCGGGTTGAATCCTGTGCGACGCAACCGGGGTGAAACAGCCGGGTATCGGATGCTGTATCGCGTGGTGTCGAGATCACCAGCGCTGGTATTATCACACGAGTGGATGCGTCGATCGGACGCCAAGGAGTACGTATGAGTCAGATTCATTTCGTTGGCGGTGAGAAGGGCGGCGTGGGCAAGTCCACGGTGGCCCGCCTGCTTGTCCAGTACTGCATCGATCAGAAGCGCGATTTCACGGTTCTGGATGCGGATCAATCGCACGGCGAGATGCTGCGCTTTTATGCTGATTTCGCTCAAGCCGTGAATCTGGAAGACGCCGACGACGCCGATCGAATCTTCGAAGTCGCCGCAGAACGCGAGCAGAACCTGATCGTCGATCTGCCGTCCCAGAGCCAGCGCCAGTTGGACCGCTGGCTCACCGACGGCGGCATCCTGGAGCTGGCCAGGGAGGAGGGGATTCCCATCACGTTCTGGCACGTCCTGGACGACGGCAAGGACGGGGTGAACCTGTTGGACCGCGCGCTGGACAACTACGGGAGCGACGACAACGTCCAGTTCATCGTGGTCAAGAACGAAGGCGTCGGCGCAAATTTCGGCTATTTCGAACGGTCGGACGCCTGCGTCAAGGCGCGCCAGCGCGGCGCGCGCTTCGTGGTGCTGCCGGCGCTGAGCCGAAAGGTCATGAGCAAGATCGACCACCAGGATCTCAGCTTCTGGGCCGCGGTCAATCGCACCGGCGGCGAGTCGCTCGGCCGCATGGAGCGGCAACGGGTGCGCGTCTGGCGCGAGCGCTGGTACGCGCAGATGGCGCAGGTCGAGGATCGGCTGGCCCCGCGCCGTGGCGCCGCGCCGGTGAAACTGCACGTGGCCGGTCGGGACGACGCGGTGCAGGCCCCGCCGCTGTCGCAATTCGGTCAGGCGTCGTAGCCGCCGTTGCCGCCGATTCGATCGGGGATCTTCTCTGTGAGGAGATCCCCGATCGAATCCGCCGCGCTGTCGTTGGCGGGCGTCCGTCGACGGCGCGGCGCAGCAGGACCCTGCCCAGACCGCCGGGGCGCACACCGCCAGGCCGCGCCTGCGCGCACATCCGGCGCTTGTGCAATACGCAAACACTCAATAGTGAAGGTCGCCTGTTTGACGCGTCGCTGAGGCCGGGCGGCGGAGCCCGGCGACCCCTCGCGCCGCTAGCGGACCAGATACCACGGCGAATGGATGGCCAATGCCCTGGATTTCGGACGCGGGGACATCTATACCTCTTGCACGCACTTTCCCGTTGTCACTGTCGCCTTGGCGACCATCCAGGATTACCCGCCGGCGCCGCGCGCCGGCAGCGCCAGGGCGGCGACTTGCAGCTCCTGCGAGCAGAGCAAAGGAGAATCCACCATGAGCACGTTCATCCTTCGCGACGGTACGCAGCTCTATTACGACGACTGGGGCAAGGGACAGCCCGTCGTTTTCAGCCACGGCTGGCCGCTGACGGCCGATGCCTTTGAAGACCAGATGTTCTTTCTGGCGTCACGCGGCTATCGCTGCATCGCCCATGATCGCCGCGGCCACGGGCGCTCGAGTCAGCCGTGGGACGGCAACGACATGGATACGTACGCCGACGACCTCGCGGAGCTGGTCGAAAAGCTCGACCTGAAGCATGCGATCCACGTCGGGCACTCCACGGGCGGCGGCGAAGTGGTCCGTTATATCGGCCGCCACGGCACCCAACGCGTGGCCAAGGCCGTGCTGATCGGCGCAGTCCCGCCGCTCATGCTGGAGACGCCGGCCAACCCTGGCGGCCTGCCGATCAACGTCTTCGACCGGATCCGCGCCGGCGTTCTCGCCGATCGCTCGCAGTTCTTCAAGGATCTCTTCGCTTGCGTTCTACGGCTACAACCGCGCCGGCGCCAAGGTCTCCGAAGGCGTGCGCGAGTCGTTCTGGCGCCAGGGGATGATGGCCGGCATGCCCGCCTGCTATTTTTGTATCAAGGCATTCTCCGAGACGGACCAGACCGAGGATCTGAAGAGGATCGACGTGCCCACGCTCATCCTGCACGGCGACGACGACCAGATCGTGCCGATCGGCGACTCGGCCCTGCTGTCGGCCAAGCTGGTCAGGAACGCGACGCTCAAGGTCTACGAGGGCGCCCCGCACGGCCTGTGCACGACGCACAAGCAGCAGGTCAACGAGGATTTGCTCGCGTTCATCAGGCGCGCAGACCAGGCGGCGGCGTGAGCGGCGCGTTGCCAGCGGGCGGAACCGGCGCGCGACGCGAAGAGGCCCGCCGGCAAGGGCGACACCGCAATGCAGGTAAAGGGCGATGATCGCGATCCGGCGCAGTGCTGACCGTGGCCGCGCGTCGCTCGGGTGGCTCGACAGCCGCCATACGTTCTCGTTCGCCGACTACCATGACCCCGAGCACATGGGGTTCGGTGCCTTGCGCGTGATCAACGAGGACCGGGTGGTTCCCGGCGCCGGTTTTCCGCGCCACGGCCATCAGGACATGGAAATCCTTTCGTATGTGCTCGACGGCGCGCTCGAGCACAAGGACTCCCTCGGAACGGGTTCCATCATCCGGCCCGGCAACGTCCAGCGCATGAGCGCCGGCACCGGTATCCAGCACAGCGAGTTCAATTCGTCGAAGACCGAGCCGGTGCACTTCCTGCAGATCTGGATTCTGCCGGCGGTCAAAGGCATCGCGCCCGGCTACGAGCAGAAGACCTTTGCGCTGGATGGAACGCAAGGTCTCCGGCTGGTCGCCACGGGCGGCGGCCGCGACGGCGCGCTCACCGTTCACCAGGACGTGGATGTCTATGCCGGGCGACTGGCGCAGGGCGAGACCCTGACGCACCGGTTGCGCCCTGAACGCCTCGGCTGGCTCCAGGTCGCTCGCGGTTCGATCACGCTGAACGGGCTGGCGCTGGACGCCGGCGACGGCGCGGCGGTCGAGGGCGAAACCGAACTTGGCGTGCGGGCCGTGGACAACGCCGAGGTCCTTCTGTTCGACATGACGCGCTGATCCCGGCCGGTACGAACCGAACCGCCACTGCTGCCATCGGGTCGGCCAGGCGCGTTTCCGGCAACGAAATCGGCGGTCGTTCGTCACCGCCTGTTCACGTCCGTGGTCCCGGAACGCAGCACCAAACCCAATGATTGCATCAATGCAGGTTGGACTGAGGCACGAAGCCCAACGCCGGACGGCTGACCGTTGGGCTTGGCTGCGCTCAGCGCCAACCTACGCACCTGGGTTGAATTTCACCCGATGTGAATGACACCCACAGGGCCGTTGCGCGCCCGGTAGCCCGTCGACCACCGGGTCCGGTCGAATCACGGCGGGCTTTTTGGTGCAACTGTCAGGCAAATCCGCGCGGGTGAGGGGCAGGCGGCCGTTGCGCGTGCTGTTCCGGCGTAAAATAAGCAGCGTGCCAAGCACTCTGACGTTCGCCCTCGGTCCCCTTACCCTCGTCAAGGAGCCAGCCACGTGCTCAGGAAATACCTGCTTCTGGGTGCCGCGATCGCCGTTGCCGGCGCCGGCGTCTATGTCTACCACCGCCACAGCCTGATCCATCCCGCTACGGACAACGCCTACATCGGCGCCGATGTCGTTCACGTGGCGCCGCAGGTCAGCGGCGCCGTCGAGCAGGTGGCGGTGCTCAACCAGCAGGCGGTGGCGCGCGGTGATCCGCTCTATGGCATCGAGTGCCGGCCGTTCGAGCTGGTGCTCGACGAGGCCCAGGCAAAGCTCGCCCAGGCGCGGCTGGAAGCCGCGCAGAATGCTGCCGCCGTGGCATCCGCGCGGGCAACCCTGCACCACAGCGAGGTCATGCTGGCGAACGCCAAACAGCACGCCGAGCGTACTGCACAATTGCGCAAGACCCATTCCGTGTCGCAGCAACAGGCCGATGACGCGCAGGCGGATTATCTCGCGGCGCAGGCGCAACTGGCGGTGGACCTGGCGGGGCTGCACGAGGCCCAGAGCAGGCTCGGCACCCCGGGCGACGACAACGAAGCGGTGCTTGCCGCCCGCGCCGCCGTGGCGCAGGCGCAGTGGGATCTCGACCACACGGAGATTCATGCGCCCTGTGCCGGCCGCGTGGCCGAACTGACGCTGCACGCCGGCGACCATGTCAACGAGGGCCAGGCGGACTTCGTGCTGATCTGCAGCGACCGCTACTGGGTCGACGCCAACTTCAAGGAAACCCAGCTCACCCGCATCCGCGTCGGCCAGCCCGTGGAGATCGGCGTCGACATGTACCCGGATCGCCGCTTCCACGGCGAAGTGGAGAGCATCAGCGGCGCCAGCGGCGTCGCCTTCTCGATGCTGCCGCCCGAAAACGCCACCGGCAACTGGGTCAAGGTCACCCAGCGCGTGCCGGTGCGCATCCGCATCGGCGACCCGTCGCCCGAGACACCCCTGCGGGTCGGCACCAGCGCCCGGGTGGCGGTCGACACGTCGGACGCCGCCCGCTCAACGCCGTGAACACCGCCGCCGCACCGCACCGGCTGCTCATCACCGTGGCGATCATGTCCGCCACGGTGATGCAGGTGATCGACACCACCATCGTCAACGTGGCCCTGCCGCAGATGCAGGGCCAGCTCGGAGCCACGCCCGATCAGATCAGTTGGGTGCTCACCAGCTACATGGTCGCCTCGGGCATCTTCATGCCGCTCACCGGCTATTTCACCGACCGCCTGGGGCAGAAGCGCTACCTGCTCCTGACCATCGCCGGGTTTACGCTGAGTTCGGCGCTGTGCGGCGTCTCCACCGGGCTTGGCGGGCTGGTGCTGTTCCGTTTGCTCCAAGGCGTGTTCGGCGCGGCGCTGGTGCCGCTGTCGCAGTCGATCATGGTGCGCACTTACCCGCTCGAAGAGCGCGGCCGCGCCATGGCCATCTGGGGTGTGGGCGTGATGGTCGGCCCCATCCTCGGTCCGACCCTGGGCGGCTATCTGACCGAGGCGCTCGGTTGGCGCTGGAACTTCTTCATCAACCTGCCGGTGGGTCTGCTGTCGTTCTTTCTCACCACGCGCTTCGTGCCCGACACCGAACAGCGCGAGCGCGGCATGGACTGGTTCGGACTGCTGCTGCTGGCGCTGGCCATCGGCGGCCTGCAGTGGGTGCTCGATCGCGGCGGTCAGGAAGACTGGTTCAACGCGCCGCGGATACAGATGGCCGCGGCGGTCAGCCTCATCGGTTTCGTCGGCTTCGCGCTGCACAGCGCGACCCGCCGGGGCGAGGTGCTGTTCCATCGCGCGATCTTCCGCGACCGCAACTTCGTCACCGCCAGCCTGCTGCTGGCGGTCTTCGGCCTGGGCCTGTACGGCAACATGATGCTGCAGCCGTTGATGCTCGAGCATCTGCTCGATTATCCGACCCTCACCACCGGCCTGACGCTGGCGCCGCGCGGTATCGCCAGCATGATCAGCATGACCATCGTCGGCCGACTCATCGGCCGCATCGACCCGCGCCGGCTGATCGCCTTCGGCATCCTGGTGTTCAGCTTCGGCTCGTACTTCGCCACGCGCTACACGCTGGACATCAGCATCGCCTGGGTCGTGTGGCCGCCGATCCTACAGGGTTTCGGTCTCGGCATGGTGTTCGTGCCGCTGTCGACCGTTGCCTTTTCCACGCTGGAACCGCGCCACGCCGCCGAGGCCGCCGGGCTGTTCAGCCTGTTGCGCACCATCGGCTCTTCCGTCGGCATCGCCATCGTCGCCACAACATTGACGCAGCAGGGCCAGGTGTTGTGGAATCAGTTGGGCGGCCACATCACGGCATTCAGTCCGGCGGTGCGCGCCTATCTGGCGCACGCCCACTCCGGTCTCGACGCGCCGCAGGCGGCGTTGTTGCTCGGCCGTGAACTGTCGCGCCAGGCGACCATGGGTGCGTTCGTCGACGCCTTCATGCTGGTGATGTGGAGTTTCCTGGCGATGCTGCCACTGGTGTTCGTGATGAAATACAAGCCGGTGGGGCCGGCGCCGGCCGTGCCGGCACCCGACTGAGCCGGCTGGAGACAGGCCATGGGTAGTGCAACTGATTCTCCCCCCTGCTACCGCAACGTCGTGCTGGCCTATGATGGCAGCGAGTGCGGGCGGCGCGCGCTGCGCGAAGGCGCCGAACTGGCGCGCCGCTGCGGGGCGCATGCGCACCTGCTCGCGGTGATGCAACTGCCGCTCGGCGTGAGCTACGGCGAGGGTTTCAGCGCCGAGGGCATGATGCGCGAGGAAGTGGATCGGGCGCGAGCGATCCTGGACGAAGGCATTGCCGAACTCGAGGAATCCGGTGTAACTGTCGACGGCTATCTGCGCCAGGGCGATCCCATCGCGGCGATCGCCGCGCTGGCGCGCGAAGCGCACGCCGACCTGGTCGTGGTCGGGCACCAGCGGCGCGACGGCCTGAGACGCTGGTGGCACGTGGCCACCGGGGTTACGCTGCTCGATCAGCTCGCGTGCAGCATTCTCGTCGTGCAATCGGGGCAGGCGTGACCGCGCCGGCGTCGGCGCATCTGGACCTATCCGTACGTGCAGGCGTCGCGCGACGCGCTGCCCGTGCTGCTGGAACTCGGCGCCGATCCCAAGGCGATCGATCCCAACAACCGGACGCGTCTGCACTACTGCATCGACTCGCTGTACCACGGCACCTGCGCCGCCGAGGATATCCCGGCACTGCTCAAACTGGGGCTGGATGCAAAGCTGGCGGACAACACCGGCAGCACGCCGCTGCACCTGTTGTTGAACTATCGCGAGGTGCCCGACAAGACCAGCCGCTACGGCCAGAAGCGCAAGGCCACCGTCGCCGATCTCCTGCCCCTGCGCCTGATCCAGATGCTGCTGGACGGGGGGGCGGACCCCGATGCGCAGACACTGGAGGGACTGACGCCGGCGATGTACGGACCTTCGTGCAGCTTGCCGCGAGCAAGGGCGTCGATCCGTTGCAGCGGATCGGGGACAGCGACACGCTGGTATCGCTCGCTGAAGAGAACGGTGCCATCGATCTCGCACAGTGTCTCAAACAACTGAAGAAATAGGTCGGGGCGCGCGATCGATCGGCGGTTGGTGCGAACGATGGCCGGGGCATCACCCGGCCAGCAGTGCGGCGGTCTCCCGGCGGGTATAGAAGCGTCCGCCGCGGATGAAGCCCGAAACAACCGAACCCTTCACTGAAGTCACCCGGCCCGTTTCGCTGCGTGCGGTCACCCATGCCTCCGGAACGCCGTCCAGTACGTGAACCGGCGACGGCATCCCGCCGGCAAAGCACGCGATCTCCATCCTTCCGGTCTCGGTGTCGAGGAACCCGGGCTGGAAACCCAGTGCCCGGTTGTTCCGGCTGACGCCGGCCGTTCCGGCAAACGTTCTGTTCTCGGTACGCAATGTCCGTGTGGTGGTTGCACAGCGCATGGCGGCTTCCTCGTGTCTGTGGTTCCCCGAACCCGGTCGCTTATTGATTCGTCCGCTGATGGGTCGCGGAAACGCGTCGAGGGGTTCAATGGACAGGCGAAGCTTCCGATGTTTGAACCGGACCGGCGGCCGCCGCGACTCAGGGGCAGGACTCACCCGAACCGGGAAACGGACGTGAATAGGCGCGGGCCTGAAATCGCGACCAGACTCATCCCGGGACCGGGCGAGACCCGGCGGAGGCACCGGCGCTGGACAGCCGCGGACTCGATCCGTCCGGTCACGGCTAAAACCGGTCGCGGGGGCGGGAATTCAGTGGGATGACCCCCTGGCCAATCCGGCGGACTGCTTCCCGCAACAGTGCCAAGGCACAGCGGCATCGGACTGGACGGCGGCGAACCGGTTCTGCGACGAAGGACGTGCCACGCATCGCCGCGTCGAGCTGGTTGAGCAATGATGCACGCGCGGCTATCATTTGATTAAACAAGCACGCGAAACCACGGCCAAGGCGCCGCGGCCGATTGTGACAATCAGGAGGAAAGCCAATGCAACATCCCGTTAACCCGTCGAAACCTTTTGCACTCGGAGCCGTGGCGCTGGCGATGCTGCTGAGCGGCTGCGAAGGCACGACGCCGCAACTGGGCGGCGCGTCGGGTATGACCACCACGGGCGGCGCCGGCGGCGGCACGGCCGAGGGCGCAAACAGCCAGCTCGAGCGCTGCAGCGAACCCATGGGCACGCTCGCGGTCGACGAAGATCAGGCTGCGCCCTGGTGGTACGACTATTACAACCGCTATCCCAAGCTCGGCAGCACGACGCCGGTGCTGCGCATGATGATTCAGCAGTCGAACTGCTTCGTGGTGGTCGAGCGCGGTCGCGCCATGAACAACATGATGAACGAGCGTACCCTTGAGCAGTCAGGCGAAATGCGTTCGGGCAGCAACTTCGGCAAGGGTCAGATGGTGGCGGCCGACTACACCATGAGTCCGAGCATCCAGTTCTCGCAGAAGGGGACCGGCGGGCTTGGCGCCGCGGTCGGCGGACTGTTCGGCACGGCGGGCCGGGCGGTGGGCGCCCTGGCCGGCGGCCTCAGCTCCAATGAAGCGGCGACGACCCTGCTGTTGATCGACAACCGTTCCGGTGTGCAGATCTCCTCGGCCGTCGGCAGCGCCAAGAATTTTGACTTCAGCCTGTTCGGCGGCGCTTTCGGCGGCGGTCTGGGCGGCGGTGCGGCCGGCTTCACCAATACGCCCGAAGGCAAGGTGTTGACCGCGGCGTTCGCCGACTCCTATAACCAGATGGTGAAGGCGCTGCGCAATTACCGGGCGCAGGAGGTCAAGGGCGGCCTGGGCAAGGGCGGGACGCTCAAGATCGGCAACTGAGGGCGGGGCGACCGCGCGCAAGAATTAAGAGGCCGGCGCATGCCGGCCTTCTTCTTGTGCGCCCAGCATGGGCGCGATCCTGGAGGTGGAAGTCCTCCCGTGAGTTGACCACAGCGAACGAAGCGAAGCGCAACTGCGTGAGGGCGACCGAGCGTGGGGAGGCAGCGTGGAGCGAAGCCGTGAGCCGATGGACAAGAACCGGATATGAGGCGGTGCCGAGCAGGGCGAGCGGGCAAGAAATCGCGAAGCTCTCGTGGTCAAGGCTCAGGCGGCGTAAATCCGGCGGTTGTGCGGTGAAGGATCGTGTTCTTACCTGGGGAGATCTCGCCTTATGCCTGAAAGGGCGACGGTAATAAAGCGGAGCGAGAAGTCAGCAGAGGCCATAGTAGCTGCAAGGCGAAGGGCCAAACGAGAAGGAGAGTCGAACGCCATGTTGCTTGGCCATGCAAGGCATCAGAAGCCCGGGCAACCGGGGCGAACTGTCGGAGGGAAAGGTGAAGCCCGACCCGAAGCGTTTTGTGATGAAGCAGGGCTGGCGCGGCATGAACCGGACGGCTCGGGGCGAACTGACCTGCTTGGACAGGTGCTCGCGAGAGGGAACCTGGCCATGGCATGGAAACGTGTCAAGGCCAATCGAGGCAGTGCGGGGGTGGATGGGCTGACGATCCAGGCCACGGCCGAGTACCTCAAGACCCACTGGCCCCGGATCAGGGAGGCGCTGCTAAACGGTAGCTACCGGCCACAGCCGGTGCGCCGGGTGCAGATACCCAAATCCGGGGGCGGGCTACGGGAACTGGGGATACCGACCGTGACGGATCGATTGATTCAGCAAGCCCTGCTGCAAGTCCTGCAACCGTTGATTGATCCGACGTTTTCCAATTACAGCTATGGCTTTAGGCCGGGCCGACGGGCGCATGATGCTGTGCTGACTGCACAGCGTTACGTGCAAGAAGGTTATCGGGTGGTTGTGGATGTGGATTTGGAGAAGTTCTTCGACCGGGTTAATCACGACGTGCTCATGGATCGGCTGGCCAGACGTATCGACGACAAGGCGGTACTGCGGCTGATACGGCGATATCTCAATGCGGGATTCATGGGTAACGGTGTGGTCATGGAGCGATACGAGGGTACGCCGCAAGGTGGGCCGCTTTCGCCGCTGCTGGCCAATGTATTGCTGGACGAGGTGGACCGGGAACTGGAGCGACGTGGCCATCGGTTCGTGCGCTACGCTGACGACTGTGTGCCACGAGCACTGACTGCTGCGTAAGCATCGGTCAGTGCGTGTCGCACAAGTGATGAGGGTTTGGCCCCTCGGAGCCGCCTTGCAGGAGGAGGCTTCAAACCGCCACAAGCTGCGATGGTAAAGAGCCATGGTGGTGAGCGTTGTGGAAAAGGCAGGGCTTGACCCTGTCAGGTACGTACCACGGAGATGAACGTAAGTGAACCTTTGCTGACTTGTCGAAAGCGTAGGGATGTCGTCAAAACCGAGGGGTAGTCGTTAACTCGGGATGAGTCTGGGGGACACCTGTTTACTGCCCAGATGGCGGCCGGCATGAAGAAGGCATGAACGTGGTACAGGCGCTTGTGTGGAACGTGGGAACCTGTCGCCTTGATGTTAAGGGAGAAGCTCAAGTAGAGATCCTGCGAGAGCCAGAGTACCAATGCAAGGCACAGGGGCGGATGGCCCCGTAGTAGTGTTGAAGGCGCTGTAATGGCGCTGGAGCGAAGGGGGTCAGTTACTCAGTTGGATTTGTAGGTCAACCGCACTGATCGGATCTTGCGCAGAGAGAGTGTTGAGCTGCCGACCGGTAAGTGATCGGGAGGAATTTATGGAAACAACAAAACCGTTCAAGATTTCCAAGCACGCAGTGATGCGCGCCTGGGAATTGGTAAAAGCCAACGATGGCGCTGAAGGTGTCGATGGTGAAACGATAGAGCAATTTGAGTCCAAACTGAAGGGGAACCTTTATAAGCTGTGGAATCGGCTTTCTTCAGGGTCTTACTTTCCGCCACCGACCCGAACGGTAGCGATACCGAAAAAGGACGGTGGAGAACGAAAGCTGGGTATTCCCTCTGTTTCCGACAGGGTGGCCCAGACGGTGGCCAAATTGTCGTTTGAGCCCTTGGTGGAGCCGTATTTTCTCGGCGACTCCTATGGCTACAGACCGGGTAAGTCAGCCCATCAGGCGTTGGCAGTCACGCGAGAGCGTTGCTGGCGCTATGACTGGGTTCTGGAGTTTGACATCCGCGGACTGTTCGACAACATTGATCATCACCTGTTGATGAAGGCGGTTAAACGGCACACGGACAATCCCTGGCTTCTACTCTATATCGAGCGCTGGATTACAGCACCGGTACAGCAGTCAGATGGCAGTGTGGTTGCGCGTGTAAGAGGAGTACCCCAAGGCGGTGTGATCAGTCCAGTGCTGTCAAATCTGTTCATGCACTATGCCTTCGATGCGTGGATGGATCGGGAATATCCCGATTCGCCGTGGTGTCGATATGCTGATGATGGGCTTGCCCATTGTCGAACGCTGGCACAAGCGGAACAGCTGAGAGCGGCATTGGAGAAGCGGCTGCAGGACTGCGGCCTGGAGATGCACCCGGTAAAGACGAAGATTGTGTACTGCAAGGATGAAGATAGGAGAGGGACTTATCCTGTGACGGGCTTTGACTTTCTGGGCTATACGTTTCGTGCCCGGCGATCAAAGAACAGGTGGGGAAAGTACTTCATCAACTTCAGCCCGGCGATGAGCAACAGTGCGGGAAAGGCAATCCGGCAGGAAGTGAGAAGCTGGCAAATGCCCAAACGCAGTGACAAGTCCATCGAGGACCTGTCACTGATGTTCGGAGCCAAGATACAGGGTTGGATCAACTATTATGGTCGTTTCTATCGTTCCCAGATGTACATGACACTCAGGCACATCAACTCCAAACTGGTGTGGTGGGCAATGCGGAAGTTCAAGAAGCTGAAACGTCATCGGCGACGTGCTGAGCACTGGCTGGGACGAGTGGCGAAGAACTTTCCGTCAATGTTCCCACACTGGCGGATGGGTTTGTTGCCGACGGTTGGGTAACGGGAGCGCAGTGAGTCGAGAGGTTCATGCTGCGTTCTGCGAGAGGCCGAGGGTGAGATTCCCTCGGCCTACTCTCCGCAATGTGTATGTGCGCAGTCAGAAGGCAGGCGAGCGTGTCCTCAATGGCTTGCGGAAGCACTACGACCGGCTTCACCTGAAGGTGAACGAAACCAAGACCGCGATAGCGAGCGCTTTTGGCCGCAAGTTTCTCGGCTACTGCCTGTGGCGGTCGGCTGGAGACGGGGTTAAATACGCAGTCGCGGGTACGGCGAAGGCCGCTTTCAAACGGCGCATTCGGCAGATCACTCGCCGGACATGTGGGCGCAGCCTGAACGAAGTGGCGGAAGAGTTGCGGCGTTATGTGCCGGGCTGGAAGGCCTATTTCAAATTGGCACAGACGCCAAAGATATTCCGTCAACTGGATGAATGGTTGCGGCACCGCCTGCGTGCTTTGCAGCTCAAGCATTGGCGACGGGGTACGACCGTGTATCGGGAGTTACGGGCCTTGGGTGCGAGTTCGGACCAAGCGGCACGAGTGGCGGGTAATGCCCGTCGCTGGTGGCGCAACAGCCGCATGGAGTTGAACCGGATCATGCCTATTGCCTACTTCGATCGTCTCGGCGTCCCCCGACTCTCATGACCTCAACTTCTCGAACCGCCCGGTGCGGACCCGCATGCCGGGTGGTGTGGGAGGGGCTCGGTCAGGTATCCTGACCGCCC
>CAVRAZ010000003.1:0-227500 GCA_963719135.1 uncultured Gammaproteobacteria bacterium
CATTTGTAACTATTCAGTTAAAAACTGAAGAAAGTGCTTGACAAGGTTTTAGCGCAATATTTTCTGTTTCAGTGAGGGTGTGTCACTCATCATTATAGCCACCCCACTAAGCCACAAGAAGCTCGCTAATGGCTGTTTGCGAGCAACGTCATCGACGACGCGAGGTCATTTTACAAAACGCCTCAGATTAGCTGACAGACGCTAAAAGTTCGTCCTGAAAACCCGTGCGATAATGATCTCACTCAAGATCATGTGAGATGCGGGCGGTTGAAGCTAGACGCTATTGACGTTGATTCATCGATCAACTCAGTCAAGGAACTTCTCGAGCAGGAGAAAGATCTTTCGCCTGCACTGCGCTCGGCGCTGGAAGTATTGCTTGTTCTGGTGACCCTGCTGCTCAACCGCACGACCCTCAACAGCAAGAACAGCAGCAAGCCACCCTCCGCGGATCCAAACCGGAAGAAATCGAGCCGGCGGGGACAAAGCAGCAGGAAGCCGGGAGGGCAGAAGGGGCGTAATGGGATCACCTTGCAGCCGGTGGCTGATCCGGACGAGGTGGAAGTTCTGACCATCGACCGTCGCACGCTCCCCAAGGGATCATCGTATCGGGAGGCAGGCCATGAAAGTCGCCAGGTCATTGATATCGACATCTCGCGGTTCGTGATCGAATACCAGGCACAGATTCTTGAGGACAACCAGGGAAATCGATTTGTGGCCGCTTTTCCGGAGGGGGTGAATCGGCCGGTGCAGTATGGCCTCAACCTGAAGGCAAATGCCGTCTATATGTCCCAGCACCAGCTGATTCCCTATGATCGGATACGCGATCACTTCCAGGATCAGATGCATATTCCGGTCAGTGCGGGCTCGGTCTTCAACTTCAACAAAGAAGCCTATGAAGGGCTGGCGTCCTTCGAGCAGTGGGCAAAGACCCAGCTTGCCCGCTCTGACCTCCTGCATGCCGATGAGACCGGCATCAACATCGGCGGGAAGCGCCAGTGGCTGCACTGTGCCTCCAACGCCTCACTGACCTGGTTCTATCCCCACGCCAGGCGGGGTCTTGATGCCATGGATGAGATGGGCATCCTGCCCTTCTTCAAGGGCGTGTTGTGCCATGATCACTGGAAGCCGTACTACCATTACGACTGCACCCATGCCCTGTGCAATGCCCATCACCTCCGAGAACTGGAGCGAGCCTGGGAACAGGATCAGCAGCAGTGGGCCAGGGAGATGCAGGCCTTGCTGATCGAACTCGCAACAGCGGTAACGGATGCCGGGGGTTGTTTACCAGTGGGTGAGGCCACACGGTGGCGCCGTCGATATCGACGGCTACTTAAAAAGGCGGAGACCGAATGTCCACCGCCCGATGAACGTCAACGGCGGGGAAAACGGGGCCGGCTCAAACGATCGAAGGCCAGAAACCTGCTGGAGCGATTGCGCGACTTCGAGCAAGACGTCCTGCGCTTCATGGAGGTGGAGAGTGTCCCCTTCACCAACAATCAGGGTGAGAACGATCTGCGCATGACCAAGGTGCAGCAGAAGATCTCAGGTTGCTTCCGCTCCACGGAGGGAGCAAAGATCTTCTGTCGGGTTCGCAGTTACCTGTCAACGTGTCGCAAGCAGGGCATGACGGCTACTCACGCATTGACACTGCTTTTCCAGGGCAAGGATCCGGATTTTATGAGGATGGACGAGGTCCAAAATAGCTGATCGTGGCAGAATGGACTGAATAGTTACTCCCATTTTAGCATCCAGGTCCCTCAACAGGATGGACATCACGTAGCCGTTGTCGCGCCCCACTACTTCATCGCAGCGGCAAATAACCGCGGTTTTACGCCGTCAACAACATCAGGTCCATAGCGTTTGATCAGATTAATCACACCCTGTGCGGCGCGCAGCTTATCCAGCACCCGGTGTTCAAACAGTCGCTCGACCAATCGATGGCAGTGAGGACCCGCCGCTGCGGCCTGCTTTAGACACCACTGAGGCGTGCGCATCTTGTAGGCAACGGCGTCCGGTGGCAGGTGCTCATCAATCGTATGGCGATAACCCGGCCCGCGTCCGCGTGGATGCACGGCCTTTAGCTCATGGTCTTGGTAGAGCCGCACGGTGGTCTCGCTCAGGCGTATATCCAGTACTTGACCGACCAGACGCCAGGGTGCCGAGTAGCGACAGTTCTCAACCTGTACGTGGCAATCCGGATGCAGTTTCCCGGTTGTCCACCGGGCGCACTGCGGCGGCAGTGAAGGCAGCGGGTTGAGCATCTCCCGCTCGGTGTCGGCGAAGCGGGTGAGCGGTGCGGTGCGGGTGGTGCCGTGAACACGGTTGCCCGCTTGACCCATGACCCACTGCATCAACTGTGCGTTGGCATCGACCAGGTCGCGGAACTCGCGCAGCGGCATGAAGTTGTTTTTGGCGTATTTGACGCCCGATTCAACGCGTCCCTTTTTCTGGGGATCGGCGACCGGACAGGGGGAAATCAGGAAGCCATAGCCCTCGGCGTAATCGGCGTAGCTGCGTTGCACTTGCGGGTCGTAGTAGCACGCCTTGGTAATCGCGCACTTGGGGTTATCGATAATGATGCGTAGGGGCACGCCACCGAAGTGTTCAAGGGCGCGCCGGTGACAGCCTAGCCAGGTCTCGACCGATTGATTACGGACCAGCTCTGCGTATTGATGGCGACTCCAGGCGAGTGTCATGATAAAAAACCAGGTCTTGAACTGCTCGCCGGTGTGCACATCGGTGATCTTGGGTCCTTGACCGAAATCCACCTGTGCCGCATCGCCGGGCGCAAACTCAAGCACCGTGGTCAGGCGCGGACTCCTCTCTGCCAGGCTCTGCAGAAAACGACGCACCGCAGAGTAGCTTCCGGTGAAGCCGTGGCGGCGTTTCAGCGCACTGTGAATGGTGGTGCCCTGCACCCCGTCCTCGAACCACAGGGTGATTTGATCACGGTGTGGCTCGAGGCTGGAGCTCTGCTGGGCTCGTTGTTTCTTGGGTAAGTCAAATACAGCGGCCAGCTCATCATCGGGTGGCAGCGCCCGATGGGCGTCTAACCAGCCGCGCGCTGCGGCCTCGCTTCTGACGGCACCGGCAACGCGCCGACCCATCAGTCCTGTTTTGGCGATCTGTCGATCAGAATCCCCCAAGCGCATGCGCACCAGGGCTTGTCGATAGTGATACATCTCGAACCTCCGTTTGGCCATCCCGCGGTTTCTCCACACATGAAAGTGCGGTCACGATACGGGAGGCGATCAGGTCAGTTCGAAGGAAAAACCGGCGCCGGGGTGGCTCCATTAGGCCGATCATCAGGTGGCTCCAATAAGGCGATCCTGACGTGGCTCCATTAGACCGATCCCAGGGTGGCTCCAATAGACCGATCCCGGAATGGCTCCATTGGGGTGATCATTGACAATACGTCGGCTTGCAAGGCGGCCTCGGCCATCAGCCACCGAATCAGATTGTACGCCAGCAGATATACCCAAAGTTCTTTCTCGCACATCTGTGGCGTTTTGCAGCTGAGCGCTTCCATGCCCAGGGTCGTTTTGATGTTTCTCAGATCCAGTTCCACGTTCCAGCGCTGCCAATACAGCTTTCCCAACTCGGCTTTGGACGTTTTGCGTGGCGAAAGAAACGTACTCACCAGCACCTTCTTGCCAACGTGCACTTCACGCACCTTGACTTCATCCGGATAATCGCGGTATTCCTCCACACTCATCCAGGCAGGCCTGGCGGGCTTGGACCACCACACCAGGTGATCGCGCGCGCCGAGCCGCTCGCCTGTGCGAAAATCGGTGGTCCGCGCACCGTGCTGTTCAAACAGTACATCCACGGTGCGCCTGAGCATGTCGGCGATCAGGAAATAGCTGCAATAGTAGCCATCCGCCACCATAACATCACCTGCGACAAAGCACTCCCTGAGCCCTCGGAACAAACCCTGTTCACCCGTGCCCTTGCCTTGGTACGGCCCGATGGCGGCATCCAGCACCGCTCCATTGGACAAATCGATCACACCCACCAAGCGCGCCAGCGGAAAACCGATGCCCGGTTCCTGCTGCCCATGTTGAGGGAAGCGGGCCTGATTCGCCGCGCTGTCCGGCATCGACACCGTCGTACCGTCCACCAGCTTCACGTGTCGGCCTTGCCACAGCCACGCTTGGGGGGTCTGCTCATCCAGCAACGCGCCGCTTTGTCGCGCCAGCGTACCGACCATCTCCTGCGGCAAGCGTTGGCGTGCCTGGCAATAGCCGCTGGTGTTCACGCTCCCGGGATTCATCCCGGCCAACAGGCGCGCGACGATCGCTTCGTTCACCGCGTTCTGACAGGACCCATCCGCACTCATGATCTGCCCCAAAAACATCGCCAATGTCAGCGTCGGAGGGAACTGGCGTTCCCGGTGCTCCGGCAGCTGCGCCTCAACCATTCCCAGCATCCGCGGGTCGGTGAGCCGATTGAAAAAATGGTTGGCATCGACTTTTTGAGCCTGCTTGGCAAGGCGACGTTGCTGTTGGGCAGATCGACCGTTAAAGTGATGTCCCATGAAGGTTGGCCTCGGGGTGGGTGGGGTGGATGTCTGGTAGCAAACATCTTAACCAATCCCGAACCAACCTTCTTCTTCGCTTTCAATAAATTAGCTCACACCGCTCATATCGCCGGGGCTTAACTTAGTGCCATTCATTGTAGAGATAACATCGCTTCAAATACGCTTCGTCGATCCACCCCGCAGTATGTAAGGCCTCCAGTGCCTTGTACTCAGTATCTGAAAAGAATCGCACCAGGTTATTGATTGATAGAGACGACAGATGTCTCGAATCATCATTGCTCATCGTTTCTCGCACCCTCTTGTGGGTCACCCGCAATTCCAGCCTCAAGTCCCTTGACAACCTCGTAACGTCTTCATGGATAGTTTCCTGTTTTCCAACGAATACGATATTTTCATTATGCTTCTTTACGAAATCGCCGTTATCCAGATACCAGCCGATTCCCTTGCCAAGATGCTCGATCGGGCTTTGCATCAATTCGTGCGCTCTATTGCGTTCGACACTATTTGAACTGTACAAACACTCCGCCAACCTATTCGCAGATCCAAAATAATTTATCAAATCTTCGCAGGTTTTATCATATGCATATCCCGTCAATATTTTATTCTTGATCTTAGCCGGTGCGAGACAGTTATCGACGGTGAGATTATCAATGTCCAAAAGCGATACATCTGTGTGTATTACCCGATATACATAGCTAAATGCGGATACAAACCGCGAAAGCGGGTTACGTACCCAGATAATATACTTGTGACCTTGTTTGTATTCCGGCTTCTCGAGGTGGAACGAATGGAGCTTAATATCGTTTCCTGTAAATACATACGTGAGAAACGTACCACCACACTTTCCTATATGGATAAATCGGATATCCCGCAGCGAATCATGAACGACATACTTCGTCAGACCAATGTACTGGCTCACCTTTCTGCGTTTAAAACACATTAGATACCAATTTCGCAATCTGTCACTGATGACACTCCTGTTCAGCGCACACTCGATCAATGGACTATCGCTTTTCTTATCAAGTGGTTTAGAAGGACGCATCTTCAATCTTTTGACAGAGCATCCATGATGATACTTCTGAGAAGCCCCTTCTCTTTCATCTTCCTTATCAAACAATGGCCTCCACGGAAGAACATGTGGTATTTGGTGTATTTTACGCGGAGCATATGGAGCGCATGCTTTCTATCCTTCCTGTCCAGAACATCGAAATACAAATGCAACCTGGTTGATCGATTGTGTTTGCGTGCAATTGTTCTTATATCAAAATAATGACTCCCATAGGTCTGGTGAAGGTTATTTGATTGTTTTTTTGAGCGCAGCGACCGCGAGTCATCAAGAAAAGTATTTGGCGCAAAAGCATGTACTTCATCGGCGCCAATCAAGATGCCGAACAGGAGAGCTGCGTAACCGCCCATTGAAGTACCGAATACCACCACTTTACCTGCCTCGGACTCGGCGATTCGGTCCTTTAGATAATTCGCCGTGCTGACTACGCTGTCAGTGAGGCCAGGCAGCCCGGCGTGGTACCACAGTTGCTTCAGATCCCTGAGAAATATCTTGTTCACATGAATGTCTTTTGTTATGTTAAAGAATTCATAGGGCGGGAGCATCAATTGGCCGGCTATGCCGCCGAATGCTATTATCAACGGCTTATTTTTCCGAGAAATGTCGAGTACTACCGACCCCTTTGACCTGCGTATTTCCTGATCAAAGTCGCCTATTATGTATGCATCATCATACAACTTATATTTACGCCTCAATGTTGTACAAGGCTGGCCCATTCAACCAGCACATCAAAAGCCCGAGACCGGATGCGCTCTATACACAATTGGTTGGTCAACCCCGCCATTTTCGGCCGTGCTCAGAAGCAGGAGTTAAGCCACCAAAGCCCACTTCTATTTCGGAGTGACGCCTCCCACACCCATATTCGGACGCCCGTGACACACGCCCACAGCCATCAGGCCGCCAAATCCTGAACTCTGGAACAGGTATTGACCCGGCCAGGCATGGCGTACCGTCCGGTTATGGCGCTTCGTGCAGCCATTCTGTTGCCACCCGGCATTCGCGACTGAAGTCGTCGATCCCATTGAACCACCCGAAACAACGGCTATCGAACGACCGATCGCGCACAAGACCATCGACCAGAATTCACTGCCTCCCTCCGGTACCGCCAAAGGCTCCGGCGTCGCGTGCGCCAGCGGTTCTATCCGCTTGATCAGAGGAGTCCAACACATTATTACTTATCAGGTATTGCGCGATCAATCTATGGCCCTTTGCAGTAGGGTGATTCCAGTCAATCTTATCGCCTTTGTCGTACACGAAATATTCGCCAATTTTCGCAGTATCGCGCGCCCCGTCAAATGCATGGTACGCGTTAAAACTCCTTACATAATTCCCTGATAGATGCCGCTCAAGCATCTCTTGGGTCGATCCATACAGAAAGCCATCTTCCCACCTTATGCCGATCTTTCGATAAACCTGACTCGCATCTTTTGAAACCTGCATCTCATACGGCAACAAAACAACTATAAATTCGATACCGTTGCCCGCGAGGCTGGCTCCCACCTCTTGCAGAATAGTCGAAAATTTTTCCAGCAACTCCGAATTCTTTTTCGGATACAGCTCGATCATCTGGTAACCGCTTGCTTCGTAGCCTCGCTTTGTCAGGAATTCTTTTATGGTATTTCTGATGGACGTATACAGATAACTCTTTCCCCTCAACCATGGCCCAATGTGTGACTCCAATTTCTTTATGCCAGTAATGTTTCTTACACCGTCGTGACTGTTGTTAATTGCCGGATCTGGATCTTCGCTAACGGCCGGAGCAATGTCATTCAGATTCATAAGGTAGATAACTTTGCTGAGCTGAAATTTCCTAACAATACTGAATATCTCAGAGATACTGTTCAGCCCACTGCCAATTGCGCAGAAATTCCAGTGCTCATACCCTGTATAGTATTCCTGCAATAGATCCGATATTCTTCCATGCTGTCCGACTCCTACACCGTAGCAAACGGAATCGCCAAAGTATCCAATTCTCATTTTTCCTGAATTTGTATCGAACTCATCATCAGGATAGCCCAACGAATTGTGACATACCGTTCCATAGGGATACTCAAGGCATCGTCCTGTGGCTTTGATGCCTGTATAATATGCGGGATCGTAGTTAACATAGACACGAAGCAACAGCTCTGCGACAAGAAGCAGGAAAGAAAATATAAGGATATTTATTGCGACCACTCTGATAATTTTCATCGTTCAATATACTCAGTTAGCGCCTTTCACCGTTATCATGTTTAGGCCCTGTTACCGCAGTCGCGATACGGAAACCCGCTGAGCAGGCAGCCCACCCTAGAATAGAAGCCACAGACCAATCGCGCACGTTGTGCCATAACAAATCAATACGGCTTGACTTCAATATGTTCCGAAAATCATAAGAAGCGAAAGCATTCCTGTTCTGCCGCCTCATTCTGGTGAATGGCCAAGTCGGAACGTAGTAGACGCCATTTTACCGCATCCAGGGTCGGTTAGTAGGGCGGGAAAGGCACGATTCCCTCTCGCTGACGATGACATCGTGCCGCTGCGCCGCCACGTCCACGCCCCGGAGTGTGCCGACAACCGCGTAGGTAAGGGGCGTCGAAATCTCGCCGTGCGTGGTTTGCGTAAGCCGGTACGCGCGGCGCTTATCCGGCCCCGCGAGATGCACCACCGACAGCGGCTGGGTTGTCGCATTCGGTTCGCACAAGAGTTGTCGAGCCGGGTCCCAGAAGGGTGTGCTCAACGTCGCTATCCAGTTGCAGCGTGCCGGCAGCAGGGCATTTGGCAGGTTGTTGAGCGTCAGCGCGGCATTGAAGGCGTGCTGGTCCAGGTTGGCCTTGCCACGGCGGAGTATCAGGTCGCGGTACATATCGATCCAGGCCTGCCAGTGCGGCGCGGTAGCAGAGAGCGCGACAATGCCTATATTTATCGCGGGCGGAAAGGCCACTCTGAAACCATCGAGCGGACCGCACGAGGCCATCATGTGCCCGTACCACCAGCGGTTGTAGAGCCAGTTGCGCTTGTAGCCGGTGCCATTCTCGCGCACGATCGCCGCACCCTTGGCCTTGGCGCCCTCGACGAACAGGTTGAAAAATTCAGGGGTTTGCGCCCAGGCGTCGGCATCAAACCACAGATAGACGCTGTACCCGGGGAAAAAATCGCGCAGCGCCGTGCGCGCCAGCAGGCCGACTTCATGCTTCACCCGCAGATTTTCCGGTACCGGTACGGGCAGCGTCCAGGTGGGCCGCTCGATGGTGCAGCCGAGCGATCTCAGGGAATCCAGCTGCTCGGGCTCAAGGCCGAGGTCAAGAACACCGATGTCGGCCCTCTGGTCGATGCCAAGCGCGACAAGGGACTTTATAGCTTCTTCCAGAAAAGAGTAGAAGTTTGCGTCGCAACCGGTGACGACGATGACAGATTCTGTCATTGATCTCTCCATACAATTGGCGTGCTGGTCTGAAACTTCCGCATGCTATAGCTAGGTCGGAAAGCCACGAGCATCGTCGAAGTTCTGAAAACTGAAAGCGCGCTTCTCTAAAGCGTTCGTTGATTGGGGAGCGGTTCATCCGGGTTTTCGATCCAGGCGCAGCACAAGTCCTGGTCGATTCCGCCACCCTCACCTTGATCTCTGGGCGCTTCCACACGTATCTGGCCAATCCCGACGGTGAGGCTGAACAATACTCCGCTGGTTCCAAGTGAACAGTCGGCAATCGAACTCGACCATTGGTCCGCTCTGGAAAAGTCGTACAAACCCGCGTTCGGCGGCACTCGAAGGTTCTTCTCATTGTTCCTGGCGCTGCCAGACCCTCACGTAGTCCACGTCGAGAGCGGCCGGAAAATCGGATGCCCGTTGCGGGCTCCCGGCCCATTTCCCTCCAACCGCAAGATTCACCAGCACGTGCGCTTTCCCGCCATCCGAGCCATCGGAATGCAGCCAATCGAACCGGCGTTCTGCAACGAGCTTGTCATCGACAAAGTGCCGCACGTGAGACTCCGTCCACTCGACGGCAAAGACATGAAACGCATCGGCGTAGTCGAAACCTGGATTGTAACCGTTCCGCTTGGTCAGCAGCGAAAAGGTCAGCGTCCCATGATCGCGGTTGGGACCCTCCAGGACATTGTGGTAACTTCTGGACGTGGTGTCGTGGCCATTGTCGACGATCTCAACGATGTCGATTTCAGGCGGCCACCGCTGGTCCTGCGGATTTAGCCAGCATGCCGGCCAGAGAGAGCGCCCTCTGGGCACCTTTATGCGGCACTCGTAGTATCCCAGTCTTCCCGTCCACTTGGATCGGAGCATCCCGCTGGTGATACCACCGTCGCGAAGACCATCCTCGACCCGCGCCACCAAGCGGAGACTGTCGCCCACGAGTTCGTGGTTACGATCGTCACGATACCTTTGCCATTCTTTGTTGCCGGCCAGATGATCGAGCGTACCTTTGTTGTAGACGTAGCGGGTATGGAATTCCTCGAACACTGAATCGAGCGTAGAGAGATTGGTGCCGAAGTCCCAGTTCTTGACCAGCCGGTAGCCTTTACCTGCGATGGGAGCTGGAGGCTCGATGGGCGCGCTGGCTGCTTCAGCGCAAAATATCAAGATCGCCACAAAAGCTGCAGCCACGGCAGAGATCTCCTTCGATAGCGCAATTGGGTGACTTTTTCGCATCGCCATACTCCCCGCGTACATGCCCTGTGTTTGCTTGCTCTGTGAGCGCTTTGGCAGCGCCTTTGAAGTGACGTCCAGCGCGACAGGCTTCATAGCGCGTCCGGACCTGAGGCTGTCGTTCCGGTCGGGCTGGTTTGCAGCATCCGCACCGGGACAATGCCAAGCAGCAGGACTAGACACGCCATATATGGATTAAGCAGCGCGCCGCCGGTAACCGTGAACATGACAAGGAGCGCCCAGTTTATCCGCCACTCATGCGCCAGGGAGAAAACACAGTGAAGATAGAAAGAGAAGAACGCAAGAAAGCCAATAACGCCGTATTCCATGGTGACTTTGGCCCAGGTGGGATCGTGAAAATCGAAAGGCGCATTTTCCTTGAGCACTGCCACGGTGCCTGGCCCAAAACCAAGAAGCATTGTCCATGGATCTCCCATCTGGAAGTCGCGAATCCACAACCAGGGGCCCACGAAACGGGCAAAGGCGCTGGTATTCTCGTTACCGAAACCTTCCGCCTTGTTGAAAAATATATCGAGGTTCACCGCGGTGCCTGCCACCGTCAGCACGCCTACGATCAAGAGCATCCCAATCAGGAGGTGTTTGGCCCTCAGGCTGCCCAGGAAAAGCGGCAGGGCTGCGACCAAAATAACCAGACCTGTTCCCGAGTAGGTAAATAGATAAGCGAATGTGAAGGCAGCGAGTCGCCGGCTCGAGTGAAAAACAGCCAGTTCGACAATGATCGCCACAGCCAGGAACTGCGAGAATGTGGAGGGTTCGACGAACACGAATCCGTTGCTTTTGAATACATCGCTGCCGTCACGCACCGGTATCACTGTATTGAATCCGTCCATCAGCATGCTGGAAGGCACAAAATGTTTAAACGAAAACAGGTACTCCGCCGGCACAACGAACTGCCCGAAGAACTGCGCAAGGCCCAACGCTGCTGCAATCACCATCATCCATTGAAAGCTGCGCAATAGTTCGATGTAGGTTTCGCGCGACATGGTGATCACAAGTGTATTCAGAACGTAGATCACCAGGAGCAGGCCGAGCGATAGTATGCTTCCGGCACCTCGCGTTATCAGACCCTCCAGTGCGAGGATGCAAGTCAGGAGGAAAAAGCCCAGCAACCTGACAGAATCGAGACACGCGATTCGCTGCCACAGCAAGTAGGCCAGTACGGCCACCACCAGCAGCAGCACCATCTGTATCGGGTACCCGGCGACGTTGAAAGCGAATCGTTGGAGAAAGATTATGGAAAAGAGTCCAATCGAAAGCGCGGTCACAGCCAGTGTCTGCGGCGACTCGCCCGACCGGATTGCCGGCGCGGAAGCCGCAGGCAGTTGATATTCACGCAGCCCAGTCATATCGGAGTTCCTGCTCTGTCTCAAACATCATCTGGCCTGGTGGTCCGGTTCCTTGGTCAGTTTGACGGTGTCATAGTTCGCGCCCGTCGCGCGGGGCACCGGTTTAGTCCGCTGCGGCCAGCCCTCTCATGCTGTGCTGTCTAGGTACGCGCCAGCTGTCCGTGCCGGATCAGCGTCAGTACCTCCAACGTTTCCCTGAACTGGCTGGGAGCTATGACCCTGATCAAAAACGCGTAAGCCAACAGGCTGCTGAGCGCGATAACCAGTGTCCCAAACACCAGGCCGAGACCGGGCGTCAGCAGCCACTGCTCCGCAGCCGCCAGGCCAGTGACCAGAAAAGCGGCAAGCATGACCCGCCCCATCTGTCCGACCCAGGCTCCAAACTCCATTGCCTGAACTTTCCAGAGCATATACGCGATAATCGGAATGACGACCAACCCTCGCAACACAAAGGTCCACGCCACCAGAACCAGACCGAAGCCGGCGCAATACCAGGCGACCATCGCCGTGGCCGGCAGCAACAATAGGTGCGTGCGGGCCGCCCACCCAGGCTTGCCGACGGCTGTCAGGGCTGCCCACCCAAGGCGCTCGAAGACCATGGAAAGTCCCGCTGCACACAGTATCTGAAAGAGTGCGACACTGGATTGCCAACGCGCCCCGAATGCGGCCACCAGCAGATCGTCGGCCAGCAGGGCAGCAAAGCAGAAGGTCGGCAGTGCTATCAGGGCGGCAAGCTTGAGCTGGCGGTACAGAACCTCCCGAAACACCGCGACCCTATCGGTCAACCGCGACAGCACCGGAATCGAAACACCGACCAGCGGCAGACTCAGGCATCGCACCAGGAATTCGAAACACCGCATCGCCAGGCGGAACCATCCAACCACGCTGGGACCGAGCGCGTGGCCAAGTATCACGTCATACGAGCGCAGATGCAGCGGCCAGGCGATCTGCCCTACCAGTACACTCATCCCGAACGCGAAGAGCGACCGCGCTTCTTCCATCGACAGCCGCAAGCCGGGCACCCAGCTGCTTGCGCTCCAGGACCACAGGGAGAACACAGCGCTGAGGATCAGACGCTGGGCCACCAGGCTCCACAGACCGAACCCGTTCAGCGCCATCAGGAGCGCGACCGCCCCCGCCAGCCCGTTCGCGGTCAAGGTTCGAAGGGTCAGCGACCTGAATTGAAGTTCGCGCGTTAAGCGTGCTTCGTGAATCGCTCCGAAAGCAACAATCCAGGGCAATGCCGCCAGGACCGCGAGCACAGGCTCGACCTCGGGGACTCCGAACCACCGCGCAATCGGTGCGGCCGCAAGAAAGGCGACCATGGCACAGAAAGCGCCGCCGGCCTGCACCAGCCAGAATGCGGTATTCGCTTTGAGGTCGGACAGGCTGGATGCCTGGATCACGGCCTGTGTGATGCCAAGCAAGGCGATCACGCTCAGCATTTCGGCAAATACCCCGGCCAGTGCAACCACGCCAATGTCGTGCGGGCCCAGGATTCGACTGACCGCGACAAACACAGCGAACGATATGGTTTCGCCACCAATTACCGTGGCGGTCGCCCAGGCGCTTGATCGGGCAACAGTTGCCCTGGTCGGTCTCAAGCCATCTCCATCTGCGTCGTAGCGATAGCAACGCCGCGCTGTTCGGCCATCGTTGGACAGGTCGTTTCCATAGCTGCGCCTAGAGGTGCGAACGCAGCCTGTCGTGGATTTCGTCGGAGTCCATGTTTCCGTCCACGGGCGCCGCCCTGGCACCGAGCGCGCGCCGGTAGCTTTCCAGGGTCATAGCCCCGATGTCGTTCCAGCTCGGTTGCTGCGTCGCCAGCTGTGCGACATTGACACCGAACGCCTCCCGATCCGAGGCGCAATTGACCATATCGGATAGCGCCGACGCCAGCGCCAATTCGTCACCGGGATTCACCAGATAGCCATGTACGCCGTGTTGCAGCGAAGTTTCGAACATACCCAGTCTCGAGGCGATAATCGGTTTTCCGTACGGCAACGCGGCCATCAGGACGCCGCTCGCATCGATTTCCCGGTAAGGAAAAACCAGCGCCGATGCATTCGAGATGAGCGAGTCCATCTCTGCATCGTCAAGATAACGGAACTCGAACTGAAACAGGTGCTCGACGCATCGCTCCTGACAGAGATCTTCCAGCGCGCGCACGTCCATATAGGGCTTCCCGGCGACCACAAACCGGCATTTGTCACGCACCGCTTCCGGCATGCGGGAGACGGCCCGGATCAGCGTGTCGATGCCCTTGTAGGGTTTCAACTTGCCCAGCAGCAGGAACGTCACAGCGCCATTCGGTCTGGCGGAGTTTCCGCTTCCGGCTTCTTCCGCGTCCCGCGCCGCACCCTTCCTGCCAATCGGCAGGTTACCGTGGGGAATTATGTCTATACGACCCCGGGGCACGCCGTACGCTACCAGTGTTTGCGCAGCCAGGCGTGTGTGCACGATCAGGCGGTCGAAACGTCGCAACAACCGGCGATAGCCCAGACGCTGCAAAGCGGCCGTAGGATCGCCGTTGAAAGGCTGCGGATCGTGCACCGTCAATACCATCGGCGCAATCCTGGCGAGCTTCGGCATCAGCAGTTGATCAACCAGCGGCAGGGGACACCACTGGAAGTGGATCAAGTCCGGCCGTTCGCCGGCGAGGTCACGCGCCAAGCCCCACATGTTCAGCAGGTGCTCTATCCCCTTCACTGGCAGACTCAGCGGTTTGGGAACGCGCGTCAAACTCGATGAAAACCGGTAGAAGACGCTCCTGTAGTCGACTTCACGAAGCTTCCAGGTTTCGTTGGCGCAGCGGGGACGACTGTAGAATACGACCTTGCAGCCGACTGTGGATAACCCCCTTGCCAACTCCTGGTCATAGGGAAGCGTGAAAAGCGAAGGGTCAATAAGTGCTACTTTCATCGCGTCTATTCCTTTGCGATTCGGATCGAATCGGCGGGAGACCAGACCTGGTAACGTTTCCCCCGAACCGACTCAAGAATGCCCACAGTTGCCGCGAGAAAGGCGGACAGCATACCCATCACCGTCCCGCTCACCCGGTTACCCAGAACCACCCCCAGACCCAGCAGCGCCAGCAGCGCCCCCGTCCCCAGCAAGGCCTGTGGACCCCAGCCCATTGCAATGCAGCCCAGCATGAGAAAGATCCATGCGCCGAGCAAGAGAAATCCCCCGAACCATCTGATCAACTTGTGCGAAACGTACTTATACACATCCCAGGCGCCCAGCCGGCGTATGCTGGGCCACAGCAGTCTGTGCACGTTCAGCGCCTGGCAGGTGATGCGGATCTTCCTGCGAAACTCGTCCGCGGTATCCGGAATCGACATTTCGTGCGCAACGACATCGGGCGCGCGCACCACGCGATAGCCGCGGCATAGAATATCCAGGGACAGGTACATATCATCGATGATGTCGTCCGGGACCGGTTTATGCAGGGAGCGGCGGATCGCGAACAGGGCGCCAGTGGCACCCATCGCAGAACCACTGTCGGACTCAAGCTGCTTGATCCGTTCCTCCAGTCGCCAGTACAGGCCGCCGACCAGTGCGGTGCCGCTCGCGCTGGTGCCGCCGTAGATCAGATGACCACACACGCACCCTATTTTCGGGTCCTGAAAATAGCGCACGATCCTGGGAACGACATTCTGCTCGAACATGACGTTTGCGTCGGTAAAAATGAGGATGTCAGCGTCGATCTGTTGCACCAGGGCGTTCATCCCGTGGCTCTTTCCGCGCTGCTCCTGCGCTTTCACCACATTTATGGAATCACGGAATGGCGCAAGGCGCGCGGCCGTATCGTCCCCTGCGCCATCAACGTAGATCCAGATTTCGGTCGCCGAACCGGCTGCCCCGGCCGACTCAATCAGATTGCGGACCTTGTCCTCGATGACAGGTCCTTCGTTAAAGGCGGAACAGCAAATGGCAACGCGCGGAACCGCTGCGTCCGACTCCGGCTCCATTTTCCGTTTACCCAGAAGTCTTGTGGCGATCATCAGAGACAAGGGGTAGGTGACGAAGGGGTGCATCGCCAGCAACAGGGACACCGTGCCGATTGCGAAGAAAACTGTAGCCATTGCCTGTTACTCCATTCAGGAAACCATGCTCGGGTCCCGCAACTACTAAATGCGCGCGTCGACGCGATTCAGAACGAGTCCCAGCGTCCGCGTGCCGGACAGACATTCCAGCGCCTGCTGCACCTCGCCCCGGTTGCTTGTTCCCGCTTCCAGCACCAGAAGGTTCGCATCCGCGTTCGCCGACAAGGCGAGCACGTCGTCACTCTCCAGGACTGACGGCATATCCAGAATGACCAGCCTTTCCTTGTAGCGGGAGACTGTCTCGTCCAGCAGGTCCGCCATCATCGCCGATGTAATCAGTTCGCTCCGGTCACCGTCGCTGTGTCCGCTGGGTGCAACGCTAAGTCTGTCTACCGGCGAAAACAGTATGTCGGCGAATGCGACGGATCCCCGCAGACAGTCGGCGATCCCGCACCCGGGTTGCTGATGAAAGTATCGATGCAGCGCCGGCCGACGGAAATTCAGATCCAGCAGCAAGGCTGTCCGATTCGTCTGGCGCGCAATCTGTATACCCAGATTGACCGCCATCACGGTCTTACCCGTTCCGGGCGTGGGACTGGTGATAATCAGGGATCGGATATCGTGCTCGTCGCATAAATTCAATGTTCTGGCTTTCAGTGCGGTATAGCTGGAATAGCCCGGTTGAGCGTCGCCGTCGCCCGCGCCCAGCAGAATCCCCCTGCGTTGCAGCATCTCTGCCTGCACTGTTATGCGCGGGGTCACCGACAGCCTGATTACCTTCCCGTTTTCAGCGCTGGCACGCTCGTCTCTCACGCCCCGCAGGCGGGGTTTCTGACCTCGCATATGATCTCCTTTGGATCCGGTTACGAGCCATGGACCTCTGCGCCCGCAGTCCCGGACGCCAAGTGACTTGCCTGCACAACGCGGACGGCGCTTCGTCCCGGTGCACCATCCGCACGGGCTCCGAAATGTCCTAAGCGATCGCCTCGTTCCGCGATCTTCCAAGCCACCCGAACAATTTTCCCTTGCGGCCGACATCAGGAATAACAACCAGCGGTAGAATACCCAGCGCTTTTTGCAGCCCCCTGGCGTCGTAGATGACTTCCCGCCGCAACTGGCCCGCGAGAATGAACCCGCTGCCCCCGGCCAGCGCCAGCAGAACGCTCAAAAGCATCAGAACCGCACGATTCGGTTTATCCGGTTTGGCCGGTACCGAAACGGGCTCGGCCAGCGCGAAGCGGCCGCCCGTATCACTGTTGTCGATTGCTTTTTCGAGCTTCGCGTCGAGCTGCTTCTCCTCGATCCGCGCCAACTGCGCGGTCATTGCTTCGCGGTTGCGCTGCAACTCGCTGAACTGTCGCTCGACTTCCGGCGCTCGCTCCAGATCCGCTTCATACTGGCCGATGGTGGCGCGCAACTCTGCTTCCCGGGCGCGCACCTGCGCCAGCTCGCGAGTAACAGAGTCGACCTCGGCACGCACTCTGAGGTAACTCGGATTGTCCCCGATTTCCCGCGACAAGGGGACAGTCTCCCGTTTCGGAGTGGATGCGCTGGGCTGATGGTCGGTCGCGTTCAACTTCCGGTTCAGCCGCCTTACGTCAGGATTATTATCGGTATAGCTCCCTGCGGCAGACGCAGTATCGCCTGCGGGCAAGACCACCAGTTTCCGACCGACACGAAGCGAATCAGTGGGTGACATTCCGTTTGCCTTTGCCAGTTCCCGTACATTCGTGCCATATTGCCTGGCGATACTCCAGAAGGAATCACCACTTCTTATGGTGTAGTCCTTGGCAGGTTTGTCGCCGCGCCGCGACAACACTTCCCATTCGTCAGCCGTCAGCTTCTTTTCTCCGGTGGGTAATCCTGCAGCCCGCCGTTCTCTGATAAACGCTTCCAGGCCCTGAATCGTGCGCGTCAACTTAATGAGATCGGGGTGCTGTGGCGAATAGCGCGCCGATTTGGTTGCGCGTTCGGCCTGCAGCAGCAACAGCTGCTCTTCGGGACTGTAGAGCCGCGTACCATCCTCGCTGTAGATCGCCGCGTTGGGGCCCAGCATGGCGAGATCCGCTTCGCGCATTCCCTTGCGCGCTTCCAGTTCGTTGGCTCGACCCTGCAGGTCCGCAACTTCGCGGTCGAACCTTTCAAGCTGGGTACGTTTGAGTTCCGTGACGTCCGGCAGGCTTGGTCCGTTGGCCTGTTTGAATTTGGCGATCGTACTGTCCAGCGCGTCAATTCGTGCTTCGATCTGCTGCGATTCTCCCTGCAGCAAAGTCACCGCGCCGGCAGCCCCGACGGCACGCCGGTTTGCACTCTCCTTAAGAAACAGTTCAACCGCGTCGGTCACCACGCCGACCGCGGTGTCCGGCGAGATAGTCGTGTAGGAGATCGTGAAGCCGATGGTCGCTTCTCCCGCATGCCCGGTTTTCGGGTCCACGACATCCACGTTGTCTACGTGGACGACGATCCGGTCCTTGAGTTTGGGCGCAAATAGGGCAATCTCGTCCGCTGACGCCTGTTGCATGCCCGGGAAGCGCCTGTGCACAATCTCCTCCAGGTTGGAAAGCGTCATGATACGCGTGCGCGTCGCCTGGATCTCTGCCGCCGTATGCAAGTGGGGTGCGGCAACGTCCTCTTCGACGCTGATTCCCGGCTGCTCAAAGAGCAGCGTCGCGGTGGCCGTATATTCCGACGGGATCAGAAACGTGGTCGCGGCGCCGACCGCAAACAGAAACATTGCCACCAACCCAAACAGTCGCCGCCTGTGCCATAGCAGCCGAATGTAGTCCCCGATATCACCCTGACTCTGCATGCCCCTCTCTCTCAAACTTGACCAGCCGCGCTGTCTGGCGTCCCCGACAAATTCACTCGCGAGCACCGTTGTAGCCGCCGGTATCGAGTCTGCACACTGCGGCGCAGCCCCTGAATCAGGCGGAACACGGCCGGAAACCGTCTCAGGTCCACCGGGTCCCGATTGCCCGGACTTCGGGGCTAATACGCGTTCTTGTTAACGAACCCCCGGAACAGCGTCATTAGCGCGATTCTGAGATCGAACCACACTGACCAGTGACTAATGTAAAACAGGTCGTATTCAATTCTTTTCGAGAGGTCCGTATCGCCGCGCCAGCCATTCACCTGCGCCCAGCCGGTTATGCCGGCTTTCACCCTGTGCTTCTTCATATAATTGGGTATTTCGTCCTTGAAGGTCTCGACGAAACACGGCCGCTCGGGGCGCGGACCCACAATGGACATTTCCCCCCTCAGCACATTGATGAGCTGGGGCAATTCGTCAAGACTTGTCTTGCGCAGCAAGGCACCGAGCCGGGTTGCCCTGTTTTCTCCAGGCGCCGCCCATTTCGGCCCCGTACTCGTTTCAGCGTCCACGGGCATCGAGCGGAATTTCAGCATCATGAACGGCCGGTTGTTCCAGCTGACACGCTCCTGCCTGTAGAACACGGGCCCAGGCGACGTGAGTTTGATCGCTGCGGCGGCGAGCAGCATGAGCGGGCCGAATAGCAGCAGCAGGACGCACGCCGATGCGCGATCCTCAATCGCCTTAAGAAAGCGGCTGGTACCCTCCATCGGGCTCAATTCGATATCCAGCATTGGGATCCCGGCTACATCCGTGATCCTCTTGGACGCAAGGTTGAAAGCGAAGATGTCGACGAGATAGCGTACGCCGACGGTTGAATGTTCCAGCTCCTGAAGAATCTGCTCGGTCCGCTTCTCGGCCCGAAACGGGTGGGCGATCCAGACCTGGTCAATCTTCTGTTCGTTTATGACCCGAGCCATCCCGGTTACAGGGCCCAACCGCGAACCCGAGGTCAGGAACCCGTTGCGAGGCTCCGCCCGATCGTCGAAGTATCCGGCGAACTCCAAGCCCAGCTGCGGATAGCGCGATAAGGCCTTGACCGCCGCACCGCCTATCGCATTGAATCCGACCAGCGCGACGCGACGCCGGTTCAGACCCATGGCGCGCAGCCGTCCCAGCAACGGTCTCACAGCGAGACGAATACCGACTTGGGCGAGCAAAGCCAGGCTGGCCCAGGCGCCCAACCAGCGTGAGGACGCATCACGGATGAACTCGGGCCAAAGCGTCGCGCCGAGACATAATATAGTCAGGTTCATGCATGCCACCGCGATGGCAACAAGGACAAGTTCGTGGGAAAGGCGCCTGCCGCGCCAAGGACGGTATAGGCGTAGCGCTTCGGCGACAACAGCAAAGATCAGCAGCCCCAGAACAATGGTGAGGCGGTGTACAGCCGAATGAGGCAGATCCAATGCCAGGAGAGAATAACTTGCGAGCGCGGCGACCAGAAGAACAAGTAAGTCAGCAAGACGCACGACCGTCACGAACAGCGCAGGGTAAGATCGCAACAACCCTCGTCCGATAATCAGCATGGCGCCCCGCGCTCCCGCATCGCGCGCCCCGCGACCGACGCCGCCTCAGGAGTCGCGTTCACCATGATGCGGAGTCGAACCGCCAACGCCGTTCGCGCCATCCCCATGCGCGGAGCCTCCCCTCCATCGACTCGCTACTGCAAAGCTGCAACTGCCCACACAGGCCGCTTAGACCCGCACTGAAACTCTAGAACTGTAGAAGCTGTTTGTCAATAGGTTGCACGATATATCTATGAAAGCACTTGAACTCCGGAATTTTGCGCACAAGAACAGCGAAACGCGCTTGCCAAGGACCGACGCACAATGCATTCCGGATACCGACGAGTGGGGAACGGCGATGCTTTCCTCGCGCAACGAGAAAGCCAAGGAACTTTGGCCAACCATAGCGAACGGCGGATGCTTTCCATTTCACGATCCAGCCAGCTTGAACGCTTTCAGTTTCACACAAGACAAACGAAACAACAAGAGTGCATGCGTGCGCCGAGCAAGACTTCTTTGCGATGCACGCTCCGACTGCTTGCGTGAAACAACAACGTCACTCAAACACGCCTGAGACAAGTCACATGAGCCGTCCCGCGGCTCCCGGAGATTTCATTTCTCGCAGGAACGGAATGGTGAACAAGCCGACGAGATGTTCGTCTGACGACGGGCCTGTCGGGTGAAACGACGGTTCGCGTGCATGCGGCCACGACAGGAAATGAATTTCAAACTCAGCCTCTACCGGTTACTCGATAACCTTGGACTTTTGCGAAAAGGACTTTTATTCTTCATGCAGGCTGCGGATGAATCCGGGCAAGCCGCCCACCTCCAGGGTCCCGCGCGACGCGACCCTGGAGCGTTCTTCGTCCACGGATAGGAGTCGTGACATGTCCAGATCGTTTATCGGCGGACTCGTCTGCCTGCTGGCCGCGGTGGTAAGCAGCGGCGTGTTTGCACAGGACGTTCCCGAGGCGTACTCGGCGGCGTCGACAGCGTCCGCTTCGGGGCCCACGCCGTTTCCCAGGGACGCCAAGGACTGGCCGGGCCAAGGCGTTATCCGCGTCTTCGGCTTCATGAACGACAACCGCAAGAGCTTCTGGCTGAAGCGAGCGGCCCGCCAGAACAGCATCATCTTCGCCGGTGATTCGCTGGTCGGCGGCTGGCGATCGATGGCCCACGACCTGCCCGGCTTGCCGGTGGTGAACCTCGGCATCGGGGGTGAACCCACGCGCGGCTTGCTGTTCCGCTTCAGGGAGGACGTGCTGGATCTGCATCCCAAGGCCATTGTGCTGCTGACCGGCACCAACGACCTCAGCGCACTGCAGAACATTCAGAAGACGCGAAGCAACATTGTCGAGATGCTCGCCATGGCCGAGCGCGCCTCGCCGGGGATACCGATCGTACTCTGTACCTTGCCACCGCGAAACAATCCGAAATCTCCGGTCGATCCGAAGCGGCTGATCGAACTCAACAAACTGATCGCCTCGTTGGAGAACGAGCGGTCCCATGTGGTCGTGCTCGACCTGTACTCGCTGCTTGCCGACCTCGATGGCTCGCCGCACGCCGAGTATTTCGCCAAAGACAGGTTGCATTTGTCGCCGGCAGGCCAGAAGCGCTGGCGCGACGCGCTGGTGCCTATTTTCAAGCGGTTCAACCTGGGCTGAGGTGCAACTATGGCCTTCACGTCCCTAAGCTTCATCGCCTTCATCGCGGCCGTGGTGCTGCTCACCAGCGTGCTGCCGTCGCCCGGTGGCCGCAGCGTGGTACTGCTGATGGCCAACCTCGTGTTCATTGCCAGCTACGCCGACAGCGGGATCCAGCTCGCGCCGCTGGCCGCGTTCCTGCTGTTGGGCTGGCTGCTTACAGAAGGCGTACGCCGCAGCCGCTCGTCGACCGGTCTGTGGGCCGGCTTGGCGGCGGTCATCACGAGCTTCATTGTGTTGAAAAAATTCAGCTTTCTGGGGGAGTCGCTGACACTGCCGTTTCCTTACCTCGTTGTCGGGCTGTCGTATGTGCTGTTTCGGGTGCTGCACCTGATGATCGACGCCAAACAGGGCGAGCTGGCGCAGCCGATCTCGCTGCTTCATTTCTTCAACTACACCTGCAACTTCCTGTCTTTCACCGCGGGCCCGATCCAGCGCTATCCCGACTACGCAAGCCAGCAGGAACGGGCGCTCGTGCTGGATCAGGAGAAAGTGTTTCGCGCTTTCGCGCGCCTGGTCCGGGGCTTCCTGAAGGTGGGCGTGTTCTCGGCGATCTTCAGCTACCTGTTCGACAGCCTGTCGGGCCGCTTGCTCGACACCGCGCTGACACCATCGATGGCATTGTTCTGCGGAATGGTCGTGGCAGCAGCGGTGTTCTATACGGTTTACCTGTATGCCAACTTCGCAGGCTATATGGACATCATCATAGGCGTCGGCACGTTGTTAGGCCAGACCCTGCCGGAGAACTTCAACCAGCCTTTCCTGGCGCGCAGCTTCCTCGAATTCTGGTCGCGCTGGCACATGACACTCTCTAACTGGTTCAGGACCTATGTGTTCAACCCGCTGCTGATAGTGCTGGCCACGCGCTTCACCTCGCCGAAGGCCGGCCCTTACCTCGGCGTGGCGGCGTTCTTTGTCACCTTCCTGATCATGGGCCTCTGGCACGGCACGACCGCGGTGTTCGTCGTGTACGGCCTGCTGATGGCGGCGGGCGCCAGCATCAACAAGCTGTGGCAGGTGGTGATGACCCGGCGGCTCGGCAAGAAGGGTTACAAGGCGCTCGCCGCGAAGACGCCCTTGATTTACCTGTCGCGCGGATTGACGTCCGCCTACTTCGCGTTGGCGCTGAGCTGCTTGTGGCTGAACATGCCGCAGATGTTGTGGATGACGGGGCGTCTCGGCGCTTCGGGCGTTGTCGCGTGCTATCTCGGACTGGCGGTCACCGCCGGCGTCGCATTTCTGGCGTGGGACACGCTGATCTCGCAGGCGGCGCCATTGCGTATCAAGGTAAACAGCGTCTCCGGCGGCGTGATTGCACGCAATCTGACCCTGGCCTTCCAGATACTGCTGACCGTCACGGTTGCCTCGTTTTTTCACAAGGCGCCGGAGTTTGTCTATCGGGCGTTCTGATGAAGCTGATTCTCACTCAGGCTGCGCAGTTGCTGGTCGCCTTGCTGGCGCTGTACGGCGTGCTGCTCGCCATCAGCCTGCTGATCCTGCCGCGTGCCGATGTAGGCAAACGGCTGGACACGGCGCGCGCATCGTCGTCGCTGTTCCAGACCGAGCCCAAGTACGTCTTCATGGCACGCAGCCGGCTGAACACCGCCACGGACAAGGCGATCCTGCTCGGCGCATCGAACATGCTCGCCGGCTTCAGGCAGGCACAGGTGCAGGCGCTGGTGCCGGACTTCGAGGTGCATAACCTCTCGGTGGGCGGTTCCAACATCCGCCAAGTCAGCCAGATCGTCGATCTGGTGCGCGAGGTGCAGACGGCGGAGGCGCGGCGCCACAACACCTACGTTATCGGTCTCTGGTATGGCCTGTTCGCCGATGACAAGGCGCGCTGGTACACAGCCGATCGGCACGCGGGCGACACCGACATCGATATTGAACGCTATCGCTACGGCTTCTACCGCCGCACCGCGTCCGGCGCCCTGCCCCTGTTGCCGCCCCGATACCTGGACACCGGCGTGCTGCTTATCCACCCATACCTGGTGCTCGACTTCGCCGCCCGCGAACTGACCCGGTGGTTGCGCAGTTTCATGGCGGCCAAACCGCCGGCGATCACCGACGAGCAACGCAACGCCGTCGTGCTCAGCGATGCCCAGAAGCGCGAGTACCTCGCGTTCTGGCGCGACTACATGGGTGCTGCCGAACGCTTGGGTGATTCGCCTTTTCAAGCGCTGGACCGACTGATCGAGAGCATCCTTGCCGAGGGCGGGCGCGTGATCCTTGTCGACATGCCGATCCCGCGGTGGCATGCGCAGGGCTCGGCGCTGTCGGCCGATTACCGGCGGCGCATCGACCGGCTGTTTGCCAGCCTGCGCGCACGACCGGGAGTCTCGCTGCTCACTATGGATGACGCGGCGAGCGACGACGATTTCAGCGACGAGGTCCACCCCAAACCGCGCGTGACCGAGCGCTGGGCCGGGCGCCTTGCTGCGGTGCTGAACAACAGTACCGGCGCGAGGCCGACGCAATCCGCCAGTGCGCGTTGAACGCCGGATCGCTGCACGCGACGCCCGCTTGACAGACCTCATATCCCAGGAAGGCCGCCATGAGTACCGATGCCATCTACACCAAGCTGACCAATATCTTTCATGACGTGTTCGATGACGAGAGCATCCAGGTGACGCCACAGCTCACCGCCGATGACGTGGACGAGTGGGACAGCCTCAGCCACATCCGGCTGGTGCTGGCCATCGAAAAGAAGTTCGGCCTGAAGTTCTCTGCCGCCGAGGTCGGGCGCCTGAAAAACGTCGGCGAGTTCGTCGAGCTGATCCAGTCCAGGTCGGCATGACGGCGCAGGCGCAGATTCTTGCTTTGGGCGAACTGGCACCGGGCCTGCAGGCCACGGTCGATTTCAGTGTCACGGCGCAGCAGATTCAGCAATTCGCCGAGTTGTCGGGCGACTTCAATCCGCTGCACACCGACGAGGCCTTCGCGCGCGGCAAGGGCTTCGAAGGCGTGGTCGTGCACGGCGCGCTGATGGTCGCGAAGGTATCGCAACTGATCGGGATGCGCCTGCCGGGGCGCGACAGCATCTGGGCCAGCGTGTCGCTCGACTTCCGAAAGCCGCTCTACGTGGACCAGGCGGCACAGGTGGAGGGCGTGGTTACCGATGTCTCGGAGTCGACCGGGATGATTGGCCTGAAGCTGACGGTGCGGGCCGCAGGCAAGGTGCTGGCCAAGGGCGTGGCGGAGGTGGTCGTTGGACGCTGAAAGCGCCCCGGGGAAGAAATGCTTTCTGGTGTCCGGCGGCTCGGGGGGTATCGGCGCGGCCGTCTGCGAGCTGCTCGCGGCACGCGGCTTCACACCAGTCGTGGGCTATCACCGCAGCGCGGCCGCGGCCGACGCGGTTGCGCAACGCAGCGGCGGCTTCGGCCTCGCGCTCGATCTGAGCGATGAGGTCTCCATCCGTGCCGCGATGACACAGCTCGAAGCGGTGCCGCATCTGGCCGGCGTCGTGCTGGCCGGCTCGCCGCCGTTGTCGCCGGCCCCCTTCGGCAGGATCACGGCCGACGAGATGCAGTTGCAGTGGCAGGTCAACGTGCTGGGCCCGCAGCGGCTGCTCGCCGAACTGGTGCGCCGCTGTTTTCGCAAGCACAAACAGGGCGCGGTGGTGGGCGTGCTGTCGCGCGCGATGGGCGGTTCGGCGACTGACGGCATCGTCGGCGCCATGGCGGGCATGGGTGCCTACGTCATCGCCAAGCACGGCATGGCCGGAATGCTCGCACTGCTCGCCGCCGACCACCCCTGGCTGCGTGTGCGCGCCGTGAAGCCCGGCTACACCGAGACGCACATGCTCGAAGCATTCGACGAACGCTTTCTCGCCTTGCAGCGCGCGAAGGCCCCGTTCCAGACGCCCGAACAGGTGGCGTCGCTCATTGTTGAGGAAGCCCTGGGCTCATGAGCAACCCTCTCTACTCCCAGCTGGCATGGCTGCCCGCGGCACCCGAAGACTTCTCGGCGCAATGTCGCCAGCTTCTCGACGACAGGTCCGATCTGGGCGAGCACCTGCAGCGCCTGGCCAACCACGCGCTTGACGAAAACCAGCTCAATCGCCTGGCCAAGGTCGTCCGGAAGGCGCGCGACGCAGGCCACTCGCTGGCGCCGCTCACGCCGTTTCGCATCGGCCTCATCAGCAACGCCACCTCGCACTTTATCGTGCCGCCGCTGGTGGCCAGCGCCGCGCGCTATGGCATCGCGCTCGAATGCATCGAGGCCAACTACGACCAGGCAATGCAGGTCGCATTGTCGCCCGATTCGATCATCAATCAGGCGCAGTGCGATGCGGTGCTGGTGGCCATCGACCATCGGGGCCTGCCGCTGAACGCGACGCCGGGCGATGCACAGGCGGCACAGGTCAGGGTGCAGGCCGCGCTCGCGCACCTGAACATGATCCGCGATGGCCTGCGCAGCAACAGCAACGCCATCTGTATCCTGCAGACATTGCCGCGGCCGGTCGAATCGTCGTTCGGCAACTTCGATCTGGTGCTGCCCGGTACACCGCGACAGCTGGTGGACGAAATCAACCGTGGAATCGCGCTCAGCGTGGCCGGCACCGAAGACCTGCTGCTCGATGTGGCCCATATCGCCGATACCGTGGGCCTGGCCGACTGGCACGACGCGACGCTGTGGAACATGGCAAAGTTGCCGTTCGCGAGCACCTTCCTGCCGCTACACGCCGATCACCTGTGCCGCCTGATCGCGGCGTTGCGCGGCAAGAGCCGCAAGTGCCTGATCCTGGACCTGGACAATACCCTGTGGGGCGGTGTGATCGGCGATGACGGCCTGGAACGCATTGTCATTGGCCAGGGCGACGCCACCGGCGAGGCCCACCTGCAGGTGCAGCGGACCGCGCTCATGCTGCGCGACCGCGGCGTGGTGCTGGCCGTGTCGTCCAAGAACACGGACGAGATCGCACGCCAGCCCTTCCGCGAGCACCCCGAGATGCTGCTGCGCGAAGACCACATCGCGGTGTTCCAGGCCAACTGGAACGACAAGGCGACGAACATCAAGGCGATCGCCGAAACGCTGTCGCTGGGGCTCGATGCGATGGTGTTCCTGGACGACAACCCGGTCGAGCGCGACCTGGTGCGCCGGATTTTGCCGCAGGTGGCGGTACCCGAACTGCCGGCTGATCCGGCGCTCTACGCGCGCACGCTGCTGGCGGCGGGCTACTTCGAGGCCATCGCCTTCTCCGCCGAAGACCGCCGGCGCGCGGAGTTCTACCAGGACAACGCGCGCCGCGCGACGCTGCAGAAGCAGGCGGGCGATATCGATGCCCACCTCGTCTCGCTAAACATGCAAATGACACTGCAGCCCTTCGACGACACCGGGCGCGCACGCATTGCACAGCTCATCAACAAATCGAACCAGTTCAACCTGACGACGCGCCGCTACACCGAGGCTGATGTGGCTGCGGCGCAGCATGACCCCGATGCGTTCACGCTGCAGGTGCGGCTGGCCGATGCCTTCGGCGACAACGGCATGATCAGCGTGCTGATCTGCCGCCGCGAGCAGGCAGACTGGGAGATCGACACCTGGCTGATGAGTTGCCGCGTGCTGGGGCGCAAGGTCGAGTTCGCTGTGTTGCAGGAGCTGATCGCGCAGGCGCGCGCGCGCGCCATCGAGCGCCTGCTCGGCTACTATCTGCCGACCGAAAAGAACAGGCTCGTCGAAGATCACTACGCCAATCTGGGTTTCACGCGGCTGGACGCGCAGGCGGACGGCAGCACATCCTGGCAATTACGCATTGAGACGGCGCCCGTGCTCAGGTCGCCGATCAGGATCCGGCGTGTCGGCTTCACGCCGCCCGTCGAAACCTCGGAACCCGTGGAAGCCTGAAACACGCCTGGCAGCGCAAGGGATAACACCGTCGCTGCAGGAAGCCTGTGAGAAATGCGGGCCCGTGGCACGCTCGATCGACCCACCGGTTCCAGCGAGGCAGCGCCCGCCGAGCAAAGCTCGGGCACCGGTCCTGTAACCGGTCAAACAGCGCAGACATCGCCGCCGCAACCTCAGCGGCGAAATCAGCCGCAGCGAACCGGCTCGATGGCCAGCCGGCTGTCGCGCGCACCCAGCCGATCCTCCAGCGCCAGCCCGAAGTCGCGCACGCGCGCGCCCGGCGCGCAGAGATAGATGTCGTAAGCATCCAGCGTGCCGAGATCGGCGGCGAGACATTCCTGCAACCGGTCGAATCCGGCTTCGCTATCCGCTGCGTGGATCAGGCGGTAGGAAAAGCCGTCCAGCGCATCGGCCCAGGAGCGGCACAGGTTGTCGAGACAGGGCTCGCCCGCGATCGTGGATACACGGTAAAGATGGATCGAGGGTGCGCTGTCGAGCGCCATGGCGTGTTCGACCAGGCTCTTGATCGCGGCGAAACCCGTGTCGAACGCAATGAACACCAGGGGGTGGCCGGATTCGACGTTGAGGACGAAGTCACCCATCGGACCGCGGATGGTCAGCGTGTCGCCTTCTTTCAGCCTGTGATTCGCGTACTGGCGGAAATCCGCCGGCGTCTGATCGCAGACGTGGAACTCCAGGCGCCGCTCCTCGCAGGGACAACTGGCGATCGCGCTCTCGGACACCGAACCGTTGGGAAGCTGCACGCGCGCGTACTGGCCGGCCAGAAACCGGAGCCGGTCGCCCTCGTCGAACCGCGCCTGGACCTGCAGCGCGTCGTCGTACCGCCTGATCCCGCTCACCGTCGCCACCAGGTTCTGCACCTCGATGTCGTCGCCGCCGTGGGCTTCGCCGGCTTCGATGACGATATCGGTCACCGCCGTATGGCAACAGGCCAGCCGATAACCCGAGGCCCGCTCCGCCTCGGACAAATCGAATAGTGGCTCACGCACCTGGCGCGTCTCGCCGGAGATCAGTTTGACTTTGCAGCGCCCGCAGCCGGCGTTGCTGCACCCATAGGGCAGCGACAGGCCTGCGCGCAGTCCGGTTTCCAGCAGATCATCCTCGCCTTCGACGAAGAACTCGTGACCGCTCGGCATCACCCGCACGTGCGCCGCCATGATGCGCAGAAAAGCCTCCTCGGCGAACAACTTCTCATGCAGGCCAAGCGGTTCGTCGCGGCCCTCCAGGGCGCTCAGAAACCAGTCCTTGAACGCCTGCACGCTGTTGTCCCGACCGGCGGCGGCATCGGCGTTCAGGGCGGCGACGCGCGCCTTAAGCCCCTCGATCAGGGTCGCATAGCGTTTGACCTCGGCCTTGGCGGCGGCGAGTTCCTGGCCCAGCAGCGAGACGCGCGTCAGCAGCGTGCGCGCATCCGGCAGCACGCTGTTGGTGCGCGCCTTGATGCGCGCGCTTTCGATGAAGCGGTCGACACGTTCGAGCATCGTGCTGTCTTCGACTTCGATGTGCGGAAACACGCGCAGCAGCTCGTCCAGCTCCAGCATGCCCTCGAAGGTCGAGAGTTCGCCCGCGCGGATCTTGTCCTGCAGCGCGCCGCGCTTGATCCCGACCAGACGCGCCGCTTTCGATAGTGTCAGATAGCGTGTCACAACCACTCCTCGATTCATGCCCGCCGCCGGGGCAGCTTGGTTCCCCACCCCGGACGCATCCCGTTCAGTATAGAGGCAATGCAGCAGCGGTCGCTACGCGCGCGCGTCGACCCCGAACTCGTGCCGCCCCGGCCCGAGAAGTTTGTACTGGCGCACCATGATGATGGTTTTGCGTATCGCCGCGGTGTCGATCGCGGCGATATCGAGCCCGATGTGAATCGCCCGGCCCGTTGCTTCTTCAGCGCCGACCTCGATGAAATTTCTGGGAGCGTGCACTGACACCAGGGTGCTCAGCGTGCAGTTCCAGATCACGCGCCGTCCCTGGAACGGGCCGGTGAAGCGCAGCCGCGCGAACTGCCCGGCAGGATCGGCGGCCAGCGTCTGCCAGGCGATACCGGCCGCGCGCAACAGCCCGTCGAACGCCTCGGAATCGGCGCATTGCGTCAGCCGCGGGTCCGCTTCCTCCACCGCCCTGCCCGTTATTGGTTCAGTATCTCGTTGAAAAAATCCGGCTCCGGCGGATTGCCGTCGTAGCGTTTGCTCCAGCGCGACTGACGGTAGGCCTCGCGCAGCGATACATAGGGATCGACCGCCGTTTCTTCCAGCACGCGGGAAGCGCCCAGCAGGTCGGCCCGATCGCTGACGAGGCGCAGGCCGGTCTCCGGCCACCTGAACTTCGGCGCCTGGAAGAGCACCGGATCGAGCTGCCAGTCGAGCGGCAGCGAAAGCGTGTCGCGCACGGTGCTGGGTCCGAGAAACGGCAGCACGATGTACCAGCCCTCGCCGATGCCCCAGGTCGCGAACACCTGGCCGAAATCCTCGTCGCTGGCCGGCAGATCCCAGCCGGCGGCGACGTCCATCAGCCCGAAGACGCCGAACGAGCTGTTGAAACCGAAACGCATCACGTCGCGTATCGCGGCCTCGGGTTTGGCCTGGAGCACATCGCCGACGAAGTTCAGCGGTTCGCGCAGATTGCGGAAGAAGTTGCGGACACCCGAGCGCATCCGGCCGGGCACATAATCCTGGTAGCCCTGCGCAACCGGCTTGAGCACGTGGCGGTCGAGCGCGTCATTGAATCGGTAGACGACACGGTTGACCGGTTCGAGCGGATCGCTGATCGGCTCTTCGGGCGGAAGGTTTGCGCAACCGCTCGCCGCGAACCCGATGATCAATCCAATGGAGACAATTCCCGTTTTCTTCGCCATAGCCGCCGGTCGTTTCCTTGTTATCAGCTTTTCTTTACATGCCGCAACATCCGTTTCCGTCTGTGCTGCTGGCGCGGCGTCAGCGTGTTGCGTTTTCCCTTGTACGGATTATCTCCAGTCTTGAACTGCAAGCGCAACGGCGTGCCCGTCAGCTTCAGCGCGTCGATCAGGTAGTTCATGAGATAACGCCGGTAACTCTCCGGTAATCGCTCAGTTTGATTGCCGTGCACCACCACTATCGGCGGATTGTGGCCGCCCTGATGAGCGTATCGCAGCTTGATGCGGCGGCCGCGCACCAGCGGCGGCTGGTGCGCCTGGACGGCGGCCTCGAGCAATCGCGTGAGGCGCGCGGTCGGAATGTCGATGGTCGCCGCGGCGTGGGCGCGGCGCACGGCCTCGAACAGGTGGCCGACGCCGCTGCCGTGCAGTGCCGAAACGAAATGGGTTTCGGCAAAACCGAGGAATGGCAGGCGGCGCTCGAGCTGCCGCCTGAAGGCATCGCGATCGTCGTCCGCCAGGCCGTCCCATTTGTTGACCGCCAGTACCAGCGCCCGGCCCTGTTCGACGATATGGCCGGCCAGCGCTGCGTCCTGTTCGGCCACTTCCTCATGCGCGTCCAGCACCAGCACCACCACCTCCGCGTCGCTGATCGCCTGCAGCGTCTTCACGATGCTGAATTTCTCGACCCTATCGCTGACCCTGGCGCGGCGCCGCACGCCGGCGGTATCGATCAGTGTGTAGGCCTGGCCGTCGCGCTCGAAGGGGATATAGATGCTGTCGCGCGTCGTGCCGGGCTGGTCGTAGGCGATCACGCGCTCCTCGCCCAGCATGCGGTTGACCAGCGTGGACTTGCCGACGTTGGGACGGCCGACCACGGCCACGCGGATGCCGGGCGCGAGCGCAGCCGGCGCTTCGCCGGCCGGCGCGCCGGTATCCGGCAGGCCGGCCAGCACCCGGTCCATGAGCGCGGCCACGCCGCGGCCGTGCGCCGCGGCAATCGCCGCCGGCTCGCCGAAACCCAGCGCGCAGGCTTCGGTCATGACGTTGAGCGGATTGCCGGTATCGGTCTTGTTGAGCACCGGCCAGACCGGCCTGCCGCTGCGGTGCAGGCGGGCAGCCAGTTGCTGGTCGCCCAGATTGATGCCGTCGCGGGCGTCGAGCAGAAAGAGGACGGCGTCCGCTTCCTCCACGGCGCGCCAGACCTGGGTCGCCATGACACCGTCCAGCACCTTTTCGGCGCCGACCAGCCCGCCGGTATCGATGACGATATAGGGCCGGGCGCCGATCCGCCCGGTGCCGTACTGGCGGTCGCGCGTCAACCCCGGAAAGTCGGCGACCAGAGCATCGCGGGTGCCGGTGAGGCAGTTGAAGAGCGTGGATTTGCCGACGTTGGGGCGGCCGATCAGCGCGACGACGGGCAGCATGGCGGTTGCCGATCAGGGCGTGGAGGCAGTTGCCTCACGACGCCTTGGCGGAAAACCGCAGCGCGGCCAGGCGGCCGCCCGCGCCGAGCACGATGAGTTCATCGTCGACGACCATCGGCACCACCTGGATGCCGGCGCGATCGATGCGCGTGCGCGCGACGAACGAGCCGTCCTCGACCGACAACAGGTGCAGGTAACCCTCATAGTCCCCGACCGCCAGGTAGTCGCCGATGCGCGCCGGCCCCGTGACGCTGCGGTGCAGCAGCTTGTCCTGTTTCCACATCGACCGGCCGCTGTCACGCGCCAGCGCCCAGACCTGACTGTTCTCGTCGGTCACGTAGACCTGGCGATCGTCGACCGCAAGACCGGCATAAGCCGACATTTCGCGGCTCCAGAGCACCGAGCCGCCGCGCAGGTCGACGGCGGCCAGGTGACCCTGAAACCCGACCACGTACAGCACGTTGTCGCGCACCACCACATCGGCGTCCAGGTCGACCAGCCGTTCGATTTCCGAACGCCCGCTGGGTACGGCGACGCTGGCTTCCCAGATTTGCCGGCCGGTCTTGACATCGAGCGCCACCAGCTTGCCGCTGGCGAACCCCGCCAGGACCACGTCGTCGATCACCAGCGGGCTGCTGGTGCCGCGCAAGGTCAGCACCGGTTCGGTGCGGTCGAAGTTCCAGCGCCGTTCGCCGGTCGCGGCGTCGTAACCGGTCAGATCGCCGTCGACGGTCTGCACGATCACGATACCCAGTTGCGCGCGCGGCACGGCCAGCACCTCGCTGGGCACGTCGATGAGCCAGCGTTGTTCGCCGGTGGTCTCGTCGAGCGCCACCAGTTGGCCGTTGCTGGTTCCGATCAGCACCAGGCCTTCGCCGACGCCCGGCCCCGCCGACAGGTTCAGATCGGTTTCGGTCTTCCATACCCGGCGTCCGTTCTCCAGCGACAGCGATTCCACGCGGCCGCTGCGATCGGCCACGAACAGGTGCTCCCTGTGCTCCGCCGGCGTCAGTTTCAAGCGCTGTCCGTCGGTGCCCTCGCCCGTGTCGTGATCCCAGAGCTCGCGGATCTTCACGGTCTGCTTGATCGATTCGAGTTCGGCCGGCGGCGCGGTGTTGTCACTGCCCCCGAACAGCGAACAACCGGTGACCGCGAGCGCCAGGCACGCGGCGATCATGGCTTTCATTGAGGCGCTTCCTCGTCGGAGCCACCCGCCTGGGCCAGCAGGTTTTCGTATTTCATGCGGACCAGTTCGCTGTCGGCAGCCTGCGGCGGCAGCGCATCCAGCGCCGCCTGGTAGGCGTCGCGCGCCGCTTCGACCTTGCCCTGCGCCAGCGCGAGGTCGCCGCGCAGCACGGTGTAGCCATACCGGTAGACGCCGAGCTTGGTGTCGTCGAGGCCGGCGAGTTGCGCGTCCGCGGCGGCGTAGTCGCCGGCGTCGATCATCAGCCGCAGCAGACGCTGCCGCGCGGTGTGCTTCAGCGCCTCGTTGTCGGTGTGCTGCAGCGCCCATTCCAGGTGTGTCCGCGCGGACCGGCTGTCGCCGGCTTCCACGTCCATGCGCGCCAGCGCCAGCGCGCTCGGAAGCGCGTAACCGGTGCGCGAATAATTGGTCACGATCTCGTCGGCCATTTTGCGCGCGGGCTCCGTCGCCTTGTTGTTCATGGCGTCGAGCATCTGGATGTAGAGGCCGGACGCATTCAGCGCCTGGGTGTGCCGGTACCCGAACCAGGCCTTGCCGCCGAGCAGCACGGAAAGTCCGATGAGCACGCCGGCGACCAGCGAAGTGCCGTTCTCTTTCCACCACTTTTTCAGTGCTTCGATCTGTTCCCGTTCGGATGCGTGTATGTCCACACCGCGTCTCCTGTCACCGAATGATTTTCAAAGTATTGACAAAGAATCAAATAGCCCGTAGCCCGCACAAGGCGCCGAGCCGGGATGGCAATGCGTCGAATGCCACCGTCTCCTGCGGCTCGTCGCCGCGCAGCGGCTTGATTCCCACCGTACCGGCGCTGATTTCATCGTCTCCCAGCACCAGCGCGTAACGCGCGCCGCTGCGGTCCGCCTTTTTGAACTGACTCTTGAAGCTGCCGCCGCCGCAGTTGACGAGCAGATTGATCGCGGGCAGTTCATCGCGCAATTTTTCGGCCAGCACCAGGCCCTGTTCGGCGGCGGCCTCGCCGGCGAGAATCATGCAGGCGTGCACCGCCGGACCGGGCGGCGCATCGGCGCGCGCCTGCAACAGCGCGATCAGCCGTTCGAGGCCCATGGCGAAGCCGATCGCCGGCGTCGGCCGTCCGCCCAGCCATTCGACGAGGCCGTCGTAACGCCCGCCGGCACAGACCGTGCCCTGAGCGCCGAGTTCGGTCGTCACCCACTCGAACACGGTGCGCGCGTAGTAATCCAGGCCGCGCACCAGGCGCGGATTCAGTTCATAGACGACGCCGGCGCGGTCCAGCAGGCGGCAGAGTCGGGCAAAGTGTTCGCGCGACTCGTCGTCGAGAAAATCGGGCAGCACCGGCGCGCCTTCCAGCAGCGCCTGCGTTTCCGGGTGCTTGCTGTCGAGTATGCGCAGCGGATTGGTGGACAGTCGCCGGAGGCTGTCCTCGTCGAGCCGCGCGCGGTGCGCCTCCAGATACGTGACGAGATCGGCGCGGAACGCGGCGCGCGATTCGCTCGTGCCCAGCGAATTGAGCTGCAGGCGCAGATTGCCCAGGCCCAGCATCCGCCACAGGCGCGCGGTCAGCAGGATGATCTCGGCGTCGATATCCGGACCGTCGAGTCCGAACACCTCGACGCCGATCTGGTGAAACTGCCGGTAACGCCCCTTCTGCGGCCGCTCGTGGCGAAACATCGGCCCGAGATACCAGAGCCGCTGTCCGGGGTTGTGCAGCAGTCCGTGCTGGATACAGGCACGCACGCAGCCGGCCGTGCCCTCGGGGCGCAGCGTCAGACTGTCGCCGTTGCGATCGTCGAAGCTGTACATTTCCTTCTCGACGATGTCGGTCACTTCGCCGATCGAACGCTTGAACAGTTCGGTCTTCTCGACGATGGGCATGCGGATTTCGCGATAGCCGTAGCCGTGCAGGAGCGCGCGCACGCGCGTCTCCAGGTGCTGCCACACGGCGGAATCGTCCGGCAGCACGTCGCCCATGCCGCGAACGGCCTGTATCAGTTCGGACATGCCGGCTTCATTCGCCCAAGGTGAAGCGCGCCACTTTACCGTGGGTGAACGGCGCCAGGTCGATCGCGACGCCCTCGTAGTCGACGACCACGCCGTCGACGTTGCCGATCAGCACATCGAACGGCGGATTGCCTTCCACGGAACGGGTCTCGCCGGCCGGCACCTTTTCGGACAACTGCTTGTGTCCGGCCACGCTCACTTCGATCCAGCTCGCCTTGCTGCACTGGACGGTCAACACCGCCGTACCGCTCGGCTCGGCGCCTTGCGCGTCAGCAGGCGGCGCGACCTCGTCCTCGTCGGCCGCCTGCCCGCCGCCGGACGTGACGATCGATTCGAGGCCGCCCGCCGGCTCATCCGGCGCCGCCGGCGCTTCCGACAGGTTCGGCAGCGCCAGTTGCGGCGTTTCCGATTCGGCGGTACCGGTGGCGGTGAACAAGCGCCCGGCAACCCGGTAGCCGACCGCCAGCACCGCAACGACGGCGAGCAACAGCAGCGCCTTGCCCATCCACTTGCCGCGGCGCACACGCCGCGGCCGCGGCGCGGCCGTGAACGGCCGGCTCGACGCGCTGTGGGCGCTGATCGGCGCGTTCGCCTCGCCGAGCAGCGCCAGGAGGGGCTGTTCGTCGAGCTTGAGGAGCCGCGCGTACGACCTCACATAGCCGCGAATGAAGGTCAGCGACGGCAGATCGTTGAAACGGCCGGTTTCGATCGCCACCAGCGTGGCCGGCGTCAGGCGCAGGCGTTCACCGATTTCCTCGATGCTGAGTTTCTGCGCCTCGCGTTCCGCTTTCAGCGCCGCGCCGGCTCGCTGCAGGCCGTCACGCTCGCCGCCTGCGGAATCTTCCGGCGGTGTCTGGTCAACGGTTTCGTTCATGCTGCCACTGCATCATTGTCTGCGTCTCCGGCGCATCGGGGAATTCCTTCTTCAGCACCAGCGCATAACTGGCCGACGTATCCCGGTCGCCGAGTTTATCCTCGGTCTGCACCGCGAGCCACAACAGTTCGGCGGTCAGTTTGGCCTGCAGCTCGTAGCGCTGCACGTAGGCGCGCGTGCCGAGATAATTACCGGTCGCGAAATTCAGCCTGGCCATCTCGCGGATCGCCGGCAGGTACTTGTCGTTGATCGCCAGTGCCCTGCGGAAATAGCTTTCGGCGCGCGGCAGGTCGGGCACCTTGGCGGCGCAGATGCCGGCGTTGGTGTCGACCATTTCCGGATACCGGTAGAGCGGGTCCTTGAGGGCCTTTTGAAAATACCGGTCGGCCTCGTCCAGCTTGTCGTGCCGGCACAGGAACTGGCCGTAGTTGTTCATGGTGGCGGGATTCTTGCCGTCCAGCGCCAGCGAACGCCGATAATGGGTGTCGGCCTTGCCGATTTCGCCGAGCTGCTCGTAGAGCACGGCGATGGCGTCGTGGGCCGGCGCATAGCGCGGGTTCTGGCTGAGCGCCTTCTCGAGCTTGTCCGACGACGCCTGGTACAGGCCCTTGCGCAGATACTCGATACCGAGCTGGGTGTTGATTTCCGCGGGGTCCTGCCCGTCGACCGTCTTGTACCCCGGCGCGGATGCACAGGCCGCAACACCGGCCAGCAGCAGAACACTCGACATTCGTCTAAGCCACGTGCGTGCCATCGATTCCTCCGGCCAGATTGACTTGAATGCGCTCCCGCCGCCGGGTGCGGTCCTCGAATTCACCGGCCAGTTGGCCGCAGGCCGCGTCGATATCGTCACCGCGCGTCCTGCGCGTGATGGTGACGACGCCGGCGTCGTTGAGTATCGCACGGAAGCGGTCGATGCGCGCCGGCGGGCTGCGCCGGTAACGCGTGTTCGGGAACGGGTTGAAAGGGATCAGGTTCACTTTCGCCGGCACGTTGCGCAACAGCCGAACCAGCGCCCGCGCGTGCTCGTCGAGATCGTTCACGCCGTCGAGCATGACGTACTCGATGGTGACCCGGCGCCGTCCCTCGCCCACGTAATCGCGGCAGGCGGCGAGCACCTCGGCGATGGGATATTTTCTGTTCAACGGCACAAGCTGACTGCGCAGCGCGTCGTCGGGCGCGTGCAGCGACAGGGCAAGGCTGACGTCGGCGCGCTCCGCCAGTTCGCGCAGTCCCGGCACCACGCCCGCGGTACTCAGCGTGACGCGCCGCTTGGACAGGCCGAAGGCAAAGTCATCCTGCATCAGGTTCATCGCCGGCACCACCTGGTCCAGATTCAGCAGCGGCTCGCCCATGCCCATCAGCACGACGTTGGACAGGGGCCGCGGCGGCGCCGGGTCCTGTGCCAGCCGGCGGCCGGCCTGCCACACTTGACCGATGATCTCTGCCGTGGTCAGGTTGCGCGCGAAACCCTGCTGCGCGGTTGAGCAGAAACTGCAATTGAGCGAACAGCCGACCTGGGACGAAACGCACAGCGTGGCGCGGTCGTCCTCAGGGATATAAACGGTTTCGATGCAGTTGCCGTCAGCCAGTTGCAGCAGCCACTTGCGCGAACCGTCGGCGGACACCTGGGCGTCGGCAACCGCCGGCGCCTCGATGCGGGCGATGTCCCGCAGGCGGGCGCGCAGTTCCTTGCTGAGGTTGGTCATCCGCTCGAAGTCGTCGCAGCCCTGCTGATAGATCCATTGCATCACCTGCGGCGCGCGAAACGGCTTCTCGCCCAGCGCTCGGAACCAGGCCGCGAGTGCGGTCCGGTCGAGATCGAGCAGGTTGGTAGTGGCGTCCTGTTGCGACATGACGGCGGATTAAGACCCCGGTTTACCGCGTGCGTTCACACACGCCTTCCGGGAAGAAGAAGCGGATTTCGTCCGCGGCGGTATCCGGTCCGTCGGAGCCGTGCACGGCGTTCTCGTCGACGGTCTGGGCGAAATCGGCGCGGATGGTTCCCGGCGCGGCGTTGGCCGGGTTGGTCGCACCCATCAGTTCGCGGTTCTTCGCGATGGCGTTTTCGCCCTCCAGTACCTGCACCATGACCGGACCCGAGGTCATGAACTTGACCAGATCCTTGTAGAAAGGCCGGTCCTTGTGCACCGCATAGAAGCCGCCGGCCTGCTCCTCGCTCATGTGCAGCATTTGCGCCGCGACGATGCGCAGCCCGTTCTTTTCGAACCGGCGGTAGATCTCGCCGATCAGGTTCTTGGCCACCGCATCGGGCTTGATGATCGAGAACGTGCGTTCGATTGCCATGAAAAACTCCAGAACGTCGTGAACCCGGATCGGGCAAAAATTGAAAAAGGGCGTAAACGTGCGAAAAAACGTAAGCTTAGCCGGCAAAAAACAATAGGATAGTGTACCGTCAGAGGCGGGAATCAGGCAAACGGTAAACCGGGCGGCCGGACCGCCGCCCGGGGGGCGGATGCGCCTCAGGCGGTCCGCAGGGTGCGGAGCGCGGTGAGCAGGGCTTTGCGGTCCTCGACCAGGCTGCGGTAGCGGGCGCTCATGGCCCGCTCGTAGGCGCAGTCGCCATCCGGGCCCAGGCGGTGCAGACGGCCCTCCAGCACATCGATCTCTTCGAGCAGGGCCCTCTCGGCGGCCGGGTCGACGCCCGGCGCATAGCGTTTCTGTATCATGGGAACCTCGTCGCGCGCTTCCGGGTCCCACGCTAGCAGCCGCAAATGACAATAGCGTTACCGTTGCCGGCGGCTCAGCCCCGTTCTTCTATCCACGCCATCTGGATCGCCTCCAGAATCCGCTCGCCGCAATGCGCCGGGTCGTCGTCGAAACCGTCCAGCGCCTGGACCCACTCGGCGAGATCGGTAAACCGCACATAACGCGGATCGGCATCGGGGTGCGCTTCGTCGAGTTCAAGCGCGATATCCAGCGTGTCGGTCCATTTCATGCCCATCGGCGCGTTCCCCTGGCAGGCTGTTGAAAAAGGTTCAGGCGCGCGGGCCGGGGCGCGCACCGGCAGGCCGGCGCCCCGTCCGTCCGGTATCCCAAACGGGCCGGTACTGGCTGCGCGCTCTCCCGCACACTTCGCTACGCGCAGATTACTCGGCCAGGCTCCGCTCCTGGCCCGCATTTCTCACCGCGTTCCTGCCGCGACGGAACCCGGGTAGAAATGCGGACTAGCGATGCTCGCTGACCATGTTGATCGTGTACCTGGGTATCTCGACCACCAGGTCGGCGTCGGCGATCCGCGCCTGACAGCTCAGCCGCGAATCCGGCTCCAGACCCCACGCCTTGTCGAGCATATCGTCTTCGCTCTCGTCCGACGCCTCAAGGGAATCGAAGCCTTCGCGAATGTAGACATGGCACGTGGTGCAGGCGCAGGACTTTTCGCAGGCGTGCTCGATCTCAATGCCATTGGCCAGCGCCGCATCGCAGATGCTGGTACCGTGCTCCACTTCGATGACGGCGCCCTCGGGGCAGATTTCCGCGTGCGGTAGAAATATGACTTTAGGCATGCCGGGTAAGCGATCCGTCACTTGAAATCATCGACGGCGTGTCCGGCCATGGCCTTGCGGATGCTCGCGTTCATGCGTTGTTCGACGTAACCGGCGCTGGCCCGTTCCAGCGTCTCGATCGCCTGCTTGATCGCGCGCGGGTCGTCGCCGCCGCGCACGTCGGCGAGCCGCCGGCGGGCCGCATCGATGGCGGCGCGTTCGCCGGCGTCCAGAAACTGATCGCCGTCCGCGGTCAGCGCGGCGGCGATGGCTTCCAGCACGCGGTCGGCTTCGACCTGCTGCTCGCGCAGGCGCCGCGCCTGCATGTCATCCTGCGCGTGCGCCATGGAATCCCTGAGCATCGATTCGATTTCCCGATCGGTCAGCCCGTACGACGGCTTGACCTCGATGCGCGCCTGCGCGCCGCTGGTTTCTTCGTACGCGGTGACGTTGAGCAGGCCGTCGGCGTCGATCTGAAAGGTTACACGTATGCGCGCCGCGCCGGCGACCATCGGCGGAATGCCTTCCAGCGTGAACCGCGCCAGCGAGCGGCAATCGGCCACCAGTTCGCGCTCGCCCTGCACGACGTGCAGCGACATGGCGCTCTGGCCATCCTTGAAGGTGGTGAATTCCTGGGCGCGGGCCACGGGAATGGTCGTGTTGCGCGGCACGATCCGCTCGACCAGGCCGCCCATGGTTTCGACGCCGAGCGACAACGGAATGACGTCCAGCAGCAGCATCTCGTCACCGGGCTTGTTGCCCGCGAGGATATCCGCCTGGATGGCGGCACCGATCGCGACCACGCGGTCGGGATCGATGTCCACCAGCGGCTCCCGCCCGAAGAAGTCACCGACCAGTGCGCGCACCTTCGGCATGCGCGTCGAACCACCCACCATGACGACCTCGTCGATGCCGGCCGGCTGGATGCCGGCGTCGCGCAACGCGCGGCGGCACGCGCCGAGCGACTTGCGGATCAGCGGTTCGATCAGGCCGTCCAGCGTGGCGCGGTTCAACTCGCCGCGCCAGTGTACGGCGCCGTCCGCCGTTTCGATGTCCAGCGGCACGCTGTCCGCATCGGTCAGCGCCTCCTTGGCGGTACAGGCATCGCGCAGCAGCAGCCGTTGCAGCGACTCGTCGACGTCCGCGCCGATGCTGGCCTGCCGAATGATCCAGCCGGCGATCGCGCGGTCCATGTCGTCGCCGCCCAGGGCGGTGTTACCAGCCGTCGCCATGACTTCGAAGACGCCACGGTTGAGGCGCAGGATCGATATGTCGAACGTGCCGCCACCGAGGTCGTAGATGGCGACCACGCCGTCCTTGCGGCGATCCAGCCCGTAGGCGACCGCCGCGGCCGTCGGCTCGTTCAGCAGCCGCAGCACGTTCAGACCGGCGAGCTTGCCGGCGTCCTTGGTGGCCTGGCGCTGCGCCTCGTCGAAATATGCCGGGACGGTGATCACCACGCCGTGCAGCTCGCCGCCGAGCGTCGCTTCGGCGCGGTCTTTCAGCGCCTTGAGAATGTCGGCCGACACGCGCACCGGACTGACGTTGCCGGCGACCGTGCGGATCAGCGGCATATCCGAGTCGCTTGCGACGAACCGGTACGGCAGCCGGTCGCCGAGCGACTGGACGTCGTTCACGCCGCGGCCCATGAAACGCTTCACGGAAATAACGGTGTTGAGCGGATCGGCAACGGCGTGCCGGCGCGCCGCCGCGCCGACTTCGCACCCGCCATCGGCGTGGTAGCGTACCACGGACGGCAGCAGGTGCGCGCCTTCGTTATCGGGCAGGGTCTCGGCCGAAGCGCTGCGCACCGTGGCGATCAGCGAATTGGTGGTGCCCAGATCGATGCCCGCCGCCAGGCGGTGCTGGTGCGGCGCGGCCGACTGACCCGGTTCTGAAATCTGCAACAGTGCCATCTCAATACATCGAGTCTTCGAGTTCGGCTTCCATCTCCGCCATCTCGTTTTGCAGGCGTGCGAAAAACTGCATTTTCACCACGGCAATCTGTGCCGCCGCGACGTCGCCGGTTTCGTCGAGCGCCTGCGTCAACACCGCCTCGAGCTGTGCCATGTCGGCCCCGACGCGCGCCGAAAGCTCGTCCAGCGCGACCAACGGCTCGGGCCACTTGGGGACACCGTCGAGCGCTTCGCGCAGCTCCATCTGCTCCATCAGAAAGTCCACGTCCCGCGCCGTACGGTTCTCTTCACCGACCCACTGTCCACGCAACTCCAGCAGGTAGCGGGCGCGCTTCAAGGGATCCTTCAGCGTATGGTACGCCTCGTTGACGTTCGCGGCCCGCTGCATCGAAATGCGCCGTTCCTGATCGCTCGCGCTGGCGAACCGGTCGGGGTGAACCGCACGCTGCAATTCGCGGTAGCGTTCGTCGAGCCCGCCGCGGTCGAGACGATAACGCTCCAGCAGCATGAAAAGACCGAAGAAATTCGGCGTTTCGGTTGCGGTGTTCATCGTTCGATGGCGGACACGCGCTTCAGATGTTAAAGCTTTCGCCGCAACCGCACTCGTCTTTGACGTTCGGATTGTTGAACCTGAAACCTTCGTTCAATCCCTCGCGCGCGAAATCCAGCTCGGTCCCGTCGATATAGACCAGGCTCTTGGGGTCGACGATGACCTTGACGCCGCGATCCTCGAATACCAGATCGGCGTCCTCGATCTCGTCGGCGAACTCAAGCACGTAGGCCATGCCCGAGCAGCCGGAGGTGCGCACGCCCAGGCGCAGACCCACGCCCTTGCCGCGCTTGTCGATAAAATTGCTGACCCGGTCGGCAGCCGCCTGTGTCAATGTAATAGCCATGTCTCGATTCCGCCGTCTCAGTGGGCCGCCCAATGCACCGTATTCAGGTCGACACCTTCCTGGTACATCTCCCAGAGCGGCGACAATTCGCGCAGCTTGCCGATCTTGCTCCGCACCAGTTCGATCGCGTAATCGATCTCTTCGGCCGTCGTGAACCGGCCGATGGTGAAGCGGATCGAGCTGTGCGCCAGTTCGTCATTGCGGCCGAGTGCCCGCAGCACATAGGAGGGTTCCAGGCTGGCGCTGGTGCAGGCCGAACCGGACGAGACCGCCAAATCCTTGAGCGCCATGATCAGGCTCTCGCCCTCGACGAAGTTGAAGCTGATGTTCAGGTTGCCGGGAATGCGCTGGTCCAGATCGCCGTTGACGTAGACTTCCTCGATGTCCTTGAACCCGTTCAGCAGCCGGTTGCGCAACGCCAGTATGCGCCGACTTTCCGCGGCCATCTCCTCGCGCGCGATCCGGAACGCCTCGCCCATTCCGACGATCTGGTGCGTGGCGAGCGTGCCGGAGCGCAGACCGCGCTCGTGACCGCCGCCGTGCATCTGCGCTTCGAGGCGAACGCGCGGTTTGCGCCGCACGTAGAGGGCTCCGATGCCCTTCGGGCCGTAGACCTTGTGCGCGGAAAACGACATCAGATCGACTTTCAGGCTCTGCAGGTCGATCGACACCTTGCCGGGACTTTGCGCGGCGTCGACGTGGAAGATGACACCGCGCTCGCGGCAGATGTCGCCCAGTGCGGCGATGTCCTGGATGACGCCGATTTCGTTGTTGACGTGCATGACGGACGCCAGAATCGTGTCGTCGCGCAGCGCCGCCTTGAACGCGTCGAGGTCCAACAGCCCGTTCGGCTGGGGATCCAGGTAGGTGACTTCGCAGCCTTCGCGCTCGAGCTGGCGGCAGGTGTCCAGCACGGCTTTGTGTTCGGTCTTGACCGTGACCAGGTGCCGGCCCTTTTTCTGGTAGAAATGCGCGGCGCCCTTGATCGCGAGGTTGTCGGATTCGGTCGCGCCGCTGGTCCAGACGATTTCCTTCGGGTCGGCGTTCACCAGATCGGCGACGTGCTGGCGCGCCTGTTCGACGGCTTCCTCCGCTTTCCAGCCGAAGGCATGCGAGCGGGAAGCCGGATTACCGAACAGGCCATCCGGTGTCAGGCATTTGCATATCTTTTCCGCCACCCGCGGGTCGACCGGCGTGGTCGCGGAGTAATCCAGGTAAATCGGCGTCTTCACAGTCATTTCGGTATTGTCCTCATACGAGTCGGCATCCGCGCCGGCCTGCCGGCGCACGGCGGATCGCTCACTTCAGGCGTAATGGATCACGCGGTTTCCGCGCCGGCTGCCGCAGGTCGATGGCTTTGTTTCCATCTCGGGCGCACTACACCACCCGGCCGGCAGCTCTCATCTTCACGTTCGCGTCAACGGTCACTTTCCCGGCCTTCTGCGCCGCTTTTGCGCGGCCGCGGCTGACGAGCTGGCCCAGCGTGATTTCACTGAGGAACAAATGGATCTGTTCGCTCAACTCGGTCCACAGGTCATGCGTCAGGCACCGCTTGCCGTCCTGACAGTTCGCCATGCCGCCGCAGCGCGTCGCGTCGACGCTTTCATCGACGGCGCTGACGACATCGGCTATGGCTATCTGCTCGGCGGCACGGCTGAGCGAGTAGCCGCCGCCCGGACCCCGTGTACTGGCGACCAGGCCCTTCTTGCGCAGGCGCGTGAACAGCTGTTCGAGATACGACAGTGAAATGCCCTGCCGCTCCGAGATGCCGGCCAATGTCACAGGTCCGTCGTTAGCGTGCAGCGCCAGATCCAGCATTGCCGTGACCGCATACCGCCCCTTGCTGGTCAATTTCATAGTGCGCTGTCCCGCGTGGTCATCTGTCAGACGCTCAAAATGCCATAACTGAGTAAATCAGTCAAGTATTATCCGGGAGACCCGAGCTGCTGGTGGCCGCCGAATCCCCTTGCGCTTCAGCGGGTTCCTGTGGCGCGGTTTCGTCCAACCCGTTCGTGTATTCGGGAAGTTCCGGTAACTGGAGATCGGCGAGTTCCGCGCCGAGGCTCTGCAAGCCGTGGCGCATCTCCTCCATACGCTTATCAATCACATGAAGATGATCAAGCATACTATTGATTGCATTGGCAACTGGATCTGGCATATCTTTGGTGCCGCCGTAGGCGTCGAACCCGATCTTGCGGGCCATGGCGGCGCGGCGCTCCTCGTCTTCCGTGCGTGGAGCAGACACGATGCGGCCGGGTATGCCGACGACGGTCGCACCGGCCGGCACGTCTTTCAATACCACCGCGTTGGAACCGATGCGGACGCTGTCCCCGATCATGAGCGGACCGAGCACTTTCGCGCCCGCGCCGATGACCACGTCGCGGCCCAGCGTCGGGTGCCGCTTGCCCTTCTCCCAGGTTGTTCCGCCCAGCGTGACACCGTGATAGAGCGTGCAGTCATCGCCGATCTCCGCCGTTTCGCCGATCACCACCCCCATGCCGTGATCGATAAAGAGCCGCCGGCCGAGCACCGCGCCCGGGTGTATCTCGACGCCGGTGAACCAGCGTGTCAGGTGCGACAAGAACCGGGCGAGCCAGCGAAAGCCGTTGCGCCACAGGGCATGGTTGACGCGATGCATCAGCACGGCGTGCACACCGGGGTAGGCGGTAATGACTTCCCACCGGTTGCGGGCTGCGGGATCGCGTTCGAACACGCAATCGATGTCTTCCTTCAAACGTTCAAGCATTGCTTTAAGTTTCGTATAAACACGTTATTATTCAGTTAATTAAGATGTATTTATGATAACTCAGATTCACTATGAGCGGGACTTGTCGACCGCCGTCAGAATCCCCCGAAGTATCTTGATCTCATTGTGGTCCAGCCGCAGCCGTCCGAACAAGCGCCGCAGACGCCGCATCAGATGGCGCGGATTGTCGGGGTTGAGGAAGCCGATGTCGACCAGCACCGCCTCGAGGTGCGAATAGAATTGCTCGACCTGTTCGGTGGTGGCGAACTCGACCGCGTCCGTTTCCGCCGCCGGCCCCGCCGTCATCGTGGCGCTGCAGCGCAGTTCATAGCTGATCACTTGCACGGCCGCCGCCAGATTCAGCGAGGAATACGCCGGGTTGCTGGGAATACGCACCAGGTAATGGCAGCGGTCCAGTTCCTCGTTGCTCAGGCCCGACTGCTCGTTGCCGAACAGAATCGCGGTCTTTTCCGGGGCAGGCTGACGGGCAATCAATTCCGCCGCGGCGCGCGGGGTGATCTCGGGCAGCGGCAGGGATCGCAGGCGCGCACTGGCGCCGAGCACCAGCGCCACGTCGCCGATGGCCTCCTCCAGGTTCGTGCAGACCACAGCCTTTTGCAGCAGGTCGTCGGCACCGGACGCGCGGGCAGTGGCTTCGGCGCTCGGGTAATGAAGCGGGTCCACCAGGTATAGTCGGCTGAGTCCCATCGTTTTCATGGCCCGCGCCGCCGCGCCGATGTTCCCCGGGTGACTGGTACGCAGCAGCACCAATCTCGGGTCGGGCGGCCGCAGACCGTCGGTCGCCGTCGAAAGGCCCATCACAGGTCTGGCCAGGCAAAGGCGACTACCTGATCGATCGCCGTGACGCCGGCGGCCGCCATCACCAGTCGGTCGACCCCCAGCGCCACGCCGGCGCAGTCCGGCAATCCGGCTTCGAGCGCGCTCAGCAATGCTTCGTCCACCGGCATGACCGGATCACCCGCCGCGCGGCGCCGCTGGTTTTCGTCGAGAAAACGGCGCCGTTGCTCGACCGCATCGCTCAATTCGTGAAAGCCGTTGGCCAGTTCGACGCCGGCGAAATACAACTCGAAGCGTTCGGCCACCGGCGGGTTGCCGGTGGTGACACGGGCGAGCGCGGCCTGATCGGCCGGATAGTCGTGAACGAAGAGCGCGCGATCGCCGATCCCGGGTTCGATGACATGGGTCAATACCAACTCCAGCCAGACTCGCGTATCGGTTGCCGACATCCCTGCCGGCGCCGTCACGCCGCGGCGTTCAAGCAGCGTCCCGACATCCGCTGCGCCGGCAACCATCGGGTCCAGGTCGGCGAGATCGATAAACAGTTGTCGGTAACTCAGCCGCTCGATCGGGCGGGACAGCAGGGGATGGTCAGGTAGCAGCGTCCGCAGCAGGGACTCGACCTCATCCATCAGACGGTGGTGGTCAAACCCCGGCCGGTACCACTCGAGCAATGTGAACTCGGGACTGTGGCGGCGGCCGGCTTCAGCGTTGCGAAATACGCGCGCGAGCTGATAGATCGGGCCGGAACCCGCGGCCAGCAGGCGCTTCATGAAGAATTCGGGCGAAGTCTGCAGAAACAGGCGCTCGCCCTCCGCGCAGCCCGGTCCCTGGTACAGTGTGGCAAAGGATGCAATGGCGGCATCGACGGTGGCGGCACGCGAAAGCACCGGCGTTTCGACTTCCAGCACGCGCCGCTCCTCGAAGAATCGCCGGATGTCCGCCAGTATCCGCGCGCGCAGCCTCAGCGATTCCCACGACGCACCGGGCCGCCAGCCACCGTGTGACGCCAAGTCACTCCTTGGCGCGGCCGACGTACTCACCGGTACGCGTATCCACTTTGATGATCTCGCCCACGTCGACGAACAGGGGCACGCGCACCACAGCGCCGGTTTCCAGCGTCGCCGGCTTGCCGCCGCCGCCCGACGTATCGCCCCGCACGCCCGGATCGGTCTCGGTAATCGCGAGCATCACGAAATTCGGCGGCGTCACGCTGATCGGCTGGCCGTCCCACAGCGTGACGCCGCAGAGATCCTGTTCCTTCAGCCACTTGTCGGCGTCACCGACCACGTCCTCGGTCGCGGCGATCTGTTCGAACGTATCCGGGTGCATGAAGTGCCAGAACTCAGCGTCGTTGTAGAGGTATTGCATGTCGGTGTCCACGACGTCGGCGGCTTCAACGGTGTCGCCGGACTTGAAGGTGCGTTCAATGACACGCCCGGTCTTGAGATTCCGGATCTTGACGCGGTTGAAAGCCTGCCCCTTGCCCGGTTTGACAAATTCGTTTTCAATGACGGCGCAAGGATCGCCGTCGAGCATGATTTTCAACCCGCCCCTGAATTCGCTGGTACTGTAGGTCGCCATGGATCGCCCTTTGACACTCCGGAAACTGAAGCCCGTTATGATACCCGGAAGCCCACCGGCGCAACAGCGCGATGCCTGGCAACGGGAGTTCGCCGAGGCGGTGACCGATCCCGGCGAACTTCTGCGGCTTCTCGGCCTGCCGGACCTGACCGACGCGTTCAGCGCAGGCGCGCACCGGGACTTCGGGCTGCGCGTGCCGCACAGCTTTGTCAGGCGCATGCGGCTCGGCGATCCGAACGATCCGCTGTTGCGGCAGGTTCTGCCGCTTCACGCCGAGCGGGAACCTCAGCCCGGTTTCTCGGCCGATCCTCTGGACGAAGGCGGGGCCATGCCGCTGCCGGGGTTGCTGCACAAGTATCGGGGACGGGTGCTGCTGACGCTGACCGGCGCGTGCGCGGTCAATTGCCGGTATTGTTTCCGCCGCCATTTCCCCTATGCGGATGCCAACCCTGCCCATACCCACTGGGAAGCCGCGCTCGATTATGTCCGGGTGCGCCCGGATATCAGCGAAGTCATTCTGAGCGGCGGCGACCCGCTGGCGGTAAGCGACGAACGACTGGGCGCAATGACGATGCAACTCGCCGACATCGCGCATTTGAAACGCCTGCGCATCCACACACGACTGCCCGTGGTCATCCCGAACCGGGTCACCGACGGCCTGGTCACGGCGGTAACCGGCTCAAGACTAAAGCCGGTCATCGTGCTTCACGTCAATCATCCCAACGAAATCGACGCCGCGCTCGACGACGCCGTAGCGCGCCTGGTCGCCGCCGGTATACCCGTGCTGAATCAATCCGTCCTGCTCAAGGCAGTCAATGACTCGGTGGTGACCCTGGCGGCGCTGTCCGAACGGCTCTTTGACATCGGTGTACTTCCCTACTACCTGCATCAGCTCGACCCGGTGTTGGGCGCCGCGCATTTCCGGGTCGAGGATGCACGAGCGCGCGAACTCGCCGAACGGCTCAGAGAACACCTGCCGGGCTATCTGGTGCCGCGGCTGGTCTGCGAACGGTCCGGCGAGCCGTCCAAGATCCCACTCGCAGACAGCTAGACCGCATTTTTCAACCGGGTTCCGTCGCGAGACAGCGCCAGATGCTGTCGTGCCGGACGTTCACAACCGGCAGCGTGCGGCACACACCTTCGGGGTGGAAAGCCGGCGCGCAACGGGAGCTGCAGCCTGTCCGAACCCTTAGCCGCCAACCCGCTGGCCAGTGTTTAGTTTTCAGTCGCTCGGACGATAGCTCTCCCGAACGCGGACATACCCCTTCCGAAACGAAATAAGCAGTTGAAGCACGACAGGATTCATTGGATGGACAACAGGCTGAGACTCGACCTCCCGCGACGTACAGCACCTGATCGCGAGGCATTCGACAGTGCACCGCAGCACATCAAGAGCTGGCTGGGCAACCTGCCCATGGCCAATATCGGCGTAGCCACAAAACACCTCTACACCGCGATCGTGGATATGAACGGCCAGGACCTGGCGTCGGCACAGCGATTCAAGGCACTGGAATTGATGCTGCCGGCCGTCGAATACCTGAGCGGCGAGCTGAAAAAGCATTTCGTCGGACAACCGATGCCGCTGACGGAAAGGCAGGCACGCATCGCCCGTCTCGCACGTGACCTGGCGGCTGAAATAGCGATGGGCTACAAGATCGTCGCAGTGGATCAGGCGAATCTGCCGCCCGCGCACCGGGACAGGAAGGTACTTGTGCACGGCCTGTACCGGGCCGTGCAGCTTCTCGGTTCGGTACTGCTGAGATGCTACCAGGCGTACGTGACCTACCCTCGCGGGCTCTGGTCCGAGCTGCATGCGCTGTACGTGTACGCGTCGGCGCACAAACTGGATGGACAGCCGATTCATACCGGTGACCATTCCGGCACTTCCGACATCACCATCGGCGACCAGTACAAGCGGACGCTGCTGCTGGCGTTGGCCTGCCCTTACCGGTTGCGTCACGGGGTGGTCGAGCAGCTTGTCAGGGCATTGCGCATCTGGGCCGTGCACTGTCGGCTCGAACCAGACACCGGCCCAAGCGAAGCGCTATTCGTCGTAGACCTCGACGGCGATCAACCGCCAGTCTACCGAAACCTCGGCCAGTTCCAGGGAGATAGACGCCGCCTGTCGCTGAACACTGAGCGTCTGGCCGAAACGGTCCGCGACGCACTGGCCGAATTGCGGAAATCCGGCAATTCGCGCTACAAGCTCAGTGCGAGCACTTTGCGACGCCTGATGCTTGCCTGGGGAGTGATGCCACGCCGGCGCTTCTCGCGCACCCGGGACCACGCCCAGATCGTGACCGCAACGGGGCTGTCGGCGATTCACTACTTTCTCAGTGGAGAAGCCGCTTTCAACAGCGCACCGGGCGGCATTTCGTTTCAGGAACTGCCGGCCGGTCGATTTGAGACCAAGGGCGTACGTCACCTGGAATTCAGGGAAATCGAAACGCGGGACCCCGGGCGTCGAAAATCCGATCAACGGGACAACGAGCTTCATATCGCGGGCCAGACACGCCCGACGAGCACGGAGGAAACCGTCGCGCGGGCGGCGGCGGGCATGCGCATCGACCGAAGTTTCCAGACGCAATCCTGGAAGATGGTCAATGTCAGCGCCGGCGGTTATTGCCTGTTGTGGGATAATCCGGAAACGACACGTGCCCAGGTCGGCGAATTGATCGGCCTGCGCGAGCAAAGCGATCCCGATTCCTTTCATTGGCGGCTGGGCATTGTCCGCTGGATGAAGAGCGTCGATAAGCGCGGCCTGGAACTCGGTATCCAGATGCTTTCTCCAGGTGCGGCCGCCATCGGCGCCAGCCCCGAAAACTGTTCGGGCGGCGGCGACGACCGCCTTGTGCGCGGTCTGCTGCTACCGGAAGTCGCGTCGATCAATCAGCAATCCAGCCTGCTGCTGCCATCGCCGCCCTTTCTACTCGGCAATACAGCACTGATCGATATCAACGGAAAGGCGTTGCGCGTCAAACTCACCAAACTGGTCGAAAATACCGGAAGCTTCGCGCAATTCCAGTTCGCCACGCTCAACGAGACGGTGCCGGCCAGATCGCATATCGAGCCCGTGCCGCCGGTCAAATTCCACGAGCTGGACGATATCTGGGACATTCTCTAGCCCGCCTGTCTCACCGGTCACCCGCCGTGCGGGAAAGCGTGCAGAAAAACGGTCGCGGGTACGCACTGATCGAGCAGGGTATGACGTCACTGCGAGCGCGGCGGCACCCACCGGTCACGCCGAATCCGAACGCGAGGCTAACGCGTCGTCTCGCGGCTTCCCGCAAGGACGCTCAAATTCGAGGTTCGCTAGAACAGCTTGCGGAACAGGTCCGGATACAATATCTCGCCGCCGCCCGCCAAGGCACCCGCGGTAAGTTCCATGGCGGTGATGGCGTCGCTGGCAATGGGCAGGTTACTGGTCAACTCAAAGTCCGCCGCGGGCTTGAACCCGAACCGCAGGTAGTAATCCGGATGGCCGGCGATCACGATCGCACCGAAACAGAGCGCCTTGGCGCGGGCGATCGCGGCATCGATCAGTTCCGAACCGATACCCCGGTGTGACTGGGAAGGGACCACGGACATGGGACCCAAGGCCAGGATTTCCTGCTTGCCCTGACCAGTCATCAACGCAACCTTGGACAGGACCACATGACCAACGATGCGGTTGTTGAGTTCGGCCACCAGGGACAGATCAGGAATAAAGGCCTTCGATTTCCGCAATTCGTCCACAAGTTGGGCTTCCGCCTCGCCCTGGAAGGCGCTCAAATTGACGACGTCGATCGCTCTGAAGTCGTCCGGAACCTCCGCCCTGACCTTTATCTGTTTCATGACCACGCTCCACCGGGGGGTTTCAATCAAGTCTCGGGAGGCCATGCTAGCAGGAAACATTTCGGGCGAAAACCCTTTGTAAAATCAGCACAAATACCTGACTCGACAAGGTAAAGGAAGGCGGTGCGCTGCCGACTACAGGGAGGTTGACGAGATACGGAACCGGGCGGGCGCCATCAATCCCTCCCCCCGCCCACCTCAAGGGGTCGATAGTGGACGACGAGCTGACGTTGAACCTGGCGGTCATTGAAGAATCGCGCAGCGACGCCGAGGCGTTAGCGAACATACTTCGCGATGGCGGGCTCAAGAACCGCCTGACCTATGTCGCCGGCAAGAGCGATTTCGCGAAGCTGGTCGACGAAGGTGCTCCCGATCTTATCCTGCACGCCGCGTCGGACAGACTCACCCTGCAGGATGTCTGCGGCACCCTGGCGCGGCAGGGCATCGACACACCCGTTATCGCCGTCGCGGAAAACTGCGACGAACCTGCCGTAATTGCCGCGCTTCGCGCCGGCGCATGCGACCTCTGTTCCTACGATCAGCCCGATCACCTCCAGCTTATCGCCAGACGCGAGACCGGACGGCTGCTGCTGTCGCGCAAGGTACAGAGTCTGCAGGATCTGCTCGACGAGACCGAGAAGCGTACGCAACTGCTCATGGAAAGCTCGCGCGACGCCATCGCGTATGTTCATCAAGGAACTCACATCTTCGCGAACAAGACCTATCTGGACATGTTCGGCTTCGACAGCAAGGACGACATCGAAGGCACGCCTCTGATGGACATGGTCGCCCCCGACGATCATGATCGGTTCAAGGAATTTCTGCGCAGTTACGACGCCGGCGGCAGCACCGACAGCGAGTTTCGCACGCGCGGCGTACTCGTGGACGGGAACCAATTCGAAGCCGTGTTGGAATTTACCCGAGCCAGAATTTCGGGCGAACTCTGCACTCAGATCATCATCCGCAACGATAGTGCGGACAGCAAGGAACTGGAACTGAAGATCCAGAACCTCACCAGGCAGGATATGGTGACCGGTCTGTACAACCGGCAGTATTTCCTGCAGGAGCTGGAACTCGCCTGCAAGTATGCGGCGAAAAACGGCACCACCGGCGCGCTGCTCTATCTCCTGATCGACAATTTCAAGGACATCAAGGACAGCGTCGGCATTGGCATCGCCGACCGGATCATCGCCGATGTCGCGGACATTCTCAAGGCGGATTGCGCGGCAGGCGACATCGTATCGCGTTTCGGCGATCACTCCTTTGCGGTGCTGCGCGCCGACTGCGATGAAACGTCGATCAAGTCGCTGGGCGATGCGTTGCGCCGGCACCTCGAGGACCATGTCGCCGACATAGAGAATCACTCGGTTACGACCACCTGCAGTATCGGCATGAGCCTGGTCAGCGAAGCCACGACGTTAGCCCAGGATGTGCTGACCCGCGCCGACCTCGCCTGCGAAGTGGCGCGCTCGTCCGGCGGCAACCAGATCTACCTGCACAACCCGGTGGTGGACGAAAAGCTCGGCAAGGAACGCAACGAGCAGATTCACGAACTGATTCGGGAAGCGCTCGACCGGGATCTGTTCCGATTGATGTTTCAGCCCATCGTCAGTCTGCAGGGCGACACCCGCGAAAACTACGAGGTTCTCCTGCGCATGGTCGGCACCGACAGCGAATTGATACTCCCCGCGCAATTTCTCAGCGTGGCTGCGAACACCGGACAGATCAGCGATATCGATCGCTGGGTGATCAAGAACGCCTTTCGTACGCTGGCGGCGCGCCGGAACGACGAACACGACACACGTTTTTTCCTGAAAATCGCGCCCGGCACTCTGGTCGACGAGCGGCTCGCAGAATTCGTCATCAGTTGTCTGCGCGAAGTAAAGCTACTCGGCGAAGCCATAGTATTCGAGATACCGGAACAAGCGGGAACCCTGCACCTGAACCAGGCAAAGTATTTCATCAAGCAACTCACGGAATACGGTTGTGGAACCGCGCTGGAGCACTTCGGCAACAGCCCGAATTCGTTCCAGCTCCTGAAGCATCTGCCCGTCGACTACCTGAAAATCGACGGTTCGTTCATCCACAATCTCGCCACGAGCAGCGAAAATCAGGCAGCGGTACGCAACATTCTTGAGACGGCGCGCGGGATGAAGATCCAGTGCGTCGCGGAGTTCGTGGAAGACCCGCACAGCCTGGCGGTGCTCTGGCAAAACGGCATCGACTACATCCAGGGCAACTTCCTGCAGGAACCCAGCGGAAGGCTGGAATACGACTTCACCAGCGAAATCGCCTGATACGCCATCCACGCGTGGCTCGGACCGCGGTCAGCCGTCGAGCATGTGCGATACCAGGCCGTCCGCGAGCTTGGGTTCGAACCAGGTGGATTTTGGCGGCATGACCTGCTGCGCATCGGCTACCGCCATCAACTGATCCATACTGGTCGGGTACATCGAGAAAGCCACAGCCATCTCGCCGCGGTCGACGCGTCGCTCCAGCTCCGCGAGCCCGCGGATACCGCCCACGAAATCGATGCGCGGATCGCGCCTCGGATCGCTGATGCCCAGTACCGGCTCGAGCAAACGGTCGGCCAGTAGACTGACATCCAGTCGCGCGACCGGGTCGGACGGCAGACGATCCGGCGAAAGGCCCAGCCGATACCAATGGCCGTTCAGATACATCCCGAACTCGGCCGGACGCGCCGGCGCGACTGCGCCGGATTCCGCCGCGATCTCGAACACTGCGCCTATCTGCTCCAGAAACTGGTCGTTCGAAAGTCCGCCCAGATCGCGCACCACCCGGTTGTAGTCGAGAATCTTCATCTGGTTGTGCGGAAAGATCACCGATAGAAAATACCGGCTCATCGCGTCGCCCGGCCCCGCCATGGATGCGGCGACACGCGACGCGGCCGCCGAGCGGTGATGGCCGTCGGCGATATAGAGGGCGTCCATTGCATCGAAACCCGCCGTCAGGCGCTCCAGCGTGGCCGGATCATCGATCACCCACAGTGTGTGGCCGATACCATCGTCGGCCGTCAAATCATACTCGGGCGTCTGCTGCGTCAGCGAATCGATGAGTTGATCAATATCGGTCTGCGAGCGGTACGCGAGCAGCACCGGACCGGTCTGCGCGCGCAGCGCCTGAATCTGCCGCACGCGGTCGTCCTCCTTGTCCGGTCGGGTGAATTCGTGCTTGCGAATCCGGTTGGTATCGTAGTCGGCGACCGATGCGACGCCGACCAGGCCGACCTGCACGTGATCGCCCATGGTCAGGCGATAGACGTAGTAGCATGGCTCGGGGTCGCGCCGGAGGATACCCGCACCGATCAGACGCTGGAGATTTTCCGCGGCTTTGGCGTAGACCGCTTCGTCGTAGGGGTTGATGTCCTGCGGCAGATCGATCTCGGCTTTCGAGATATGCAGAAAACTCAACGGCCGACCGACCGCACGCTGGCGCGCCTCGGTGCTGTTCAGGACATCATAGGGTGGCGCAACGACGTTGGCAGCATAGCGCGGCGCCGGACGAAGCCCGCGAAACGGTCTAATCAGAGCCATCGAATCTTCCCGGATCAAACAAGCATCTCATTCTACCGCTTCGACGCCGGCCGCGCATCCGCTGTCCACGGCGGAAACACGACGGGTCCGGCTATTCCACGGACACGCTGTCCACGCGCTGCAATCCGCGCGGCAGTTTCTTGCCCTTGCGTCCGCGCTCGCCCCGGTACAGTTCGAGGTCGGCCGGCTTCAGGCGCAACTGACGCTTGCCCGACTGCAGCAAGAGGCTGGCGCCGGCCGGAACGCTTGCGACCGCCGCCAGATACTCTTCGCGGGTGGCCAGCTTCTTGCTCGACACGCCGGCCAGCTTGATGCCCTTGCCGCGGCTCAGCACAGGCAGTTCGCCGGCCGGAATCACCAGCAGGTGCCCCGCGTTGCCGACCAGCGCGACCTGGTCCGTATCCATATCCACCACAGGCACCGGCGGCAGTACATTGGCATTGCGCGGCACGGTCAGCACCGACTTGCCGGACTTGGTCCTCGCCATCAGGTCTCCAAGGCTTGCCAGGAAACCGAATCCGGCATCGGTAGCCAGCAGGAACCGGCTGTCTTCGCGTCCTGCCATCACACCGACGAAGCGCGCTCCGTCCGGCGGATTGAGCTGACCGCTCAAAGGCTCGCCCTGCCCGCGTGCGGACGGCAGACTGTGCGCGCTGAGCGTGTAGCTGCGGCCCGTGGAATCGAGAAACACCACCGATTGATTGCTACGCGTGCGCACAGCGGCGAGGAACCGGTCGCCGGCGCGATAACTCAGATTTTCGACATCGACCTCGTGGCCCCTGGCCGCGCGCACCCAGCCCTTCTCGGACAGGACGACCGTCACCGGCTCGCTCGGGATCAGCGAGGTCTCGTCCATGACCTGCGCCGGCACCGCGCTTTCAACCAGGCGCGAGCGACGTTCGTCGCCATAGGTTTCGGCGTCCGCGCCGATCTCCTTGCGAATCAGTGTCTTCATGCGACGTTCTGAACCCAGCGTCTGCTGCAGGGAATCGCGCTCCTCGGCGAGCGAGGACTGTTCACCGCGTATCTTCATTTCTTCCAGCTTGGCCAGATGGCGCAGCTTGAGTTCCAGGACTGCCTCGGCCTGCCGATCGGACAGGCTGAAACGCGCCATCAGCACCGGCTTGGGTTCTTCTTCCCTGCGGATGATCGCGATCACCTCGTCGATATTTAAATAGGCGATCAGCAAACCGTCCAGGATGTGCAGGCGCGCCTCGACCTTGTCCAGCCGGTATTGCAAACGGCGGCGAACGGTGGCGTGACGGAACTGCAGCCACTCGGCCAATAGCGCACGCAGATTCTTGACCTGCGGACGCCCGTCCAGGCCGATCATATTGAGATTGACGCGATAGGAACGTTCCAGGTCGGTGGTAGCGAACAGATGCGCCATCAGGGCCGGTACGTCGATCCGGTTGGAGCGCGGCACGATGACCAGGCGCGTCGGATTTTCATGATCGGATTCGTCCCGCAGATCCGCCACCATCGGCAGCTTCTTGTTGTTCATCTGGGCGGCGATCTGCTCCAGCACGCGCGCGCCCGATACCTGATAAGGCAGCTCGGTCACCACGATGTCGCCGCTCTCCTGCTCATAACGCGCGCGCAGGCGGACGCTGCCGGTGCCCTGCTCGTAACAGCGCACCAGATCCTCGCGCGGCGTCACGATTTCCGCGCCGGTCGGATAATCCGGGCCCTTGATGTGTTCGCACAGCATCGCGACCGTCGCCTTGGGTTCTTCCAGCAGGCGGATGGCGGCGCTGGCGACTTCGCGCAGATTGTGCGGGGGAATGTCGGTGGCCATGCCGACCGCGATGCCGGCGGCGCCGTTCAACAGCACGGTCGGCAGCCGTGCCGGCAACAGACGCGGCTCTTCCATCGTACCGTCGAAATTCGGCGCCCAGTCGACCGTTCCTTCGCCGAGTTCCGACAGCATCACGTCGGCAAACGGGGTCAGGCGCGCTTCGGTATAGCGCATGGCCGCGAAGGACTTGGGGTCGTCCGGCGAACCCCAGTTGCCCTGCCCGTCGATCAGCGGATAACGGAAGGAAAACGGTTGCGCCATGTGCACCATGGCCTCATAGCACGCACTGTCGCCGTGCGGATGGAACTTGCCCAGCACGTCGCCGACGGTGCGGGCAGATTTCTTGTACTTTGCCCGTGCCGACAGGCCGAGTTCCGACATTGCGTAGATGATCCGCCGTTGCACCGGCTTGAGTCCGTCGCCGATGTGCGGCAGCGCACGATCCAGAATGACGTACATGGAATAATCCAGGTAGGCCTTCTCTGTGAAGGTACGCAGCGGAATCTGTTCAACCTGTTCTTGGAAACGCTCGTTCGCCATGTCCACCCCATAATCCAGGCACAGCGTAACAGAAGCTTACGCCGGATACTGTCAGTACGACCGGCGCATTATAAGGGTTGACCCGATGATCCAAAAGCCGGCGGCGGCGGTCCCGGAGGACTTCAACAGCCGTGCTGCAGAAGGCGCCGGAACGGAGCGGTGATCTCGAATACCTCGCCGCAGGCGACGACCGCGCTGACGGCGTCGGACAAACGGATCGCCCGGTGCTTGGAGCGGCTTCTTATTGCCTCGAGCAACTGATCGAAAAGTTTGTCGTCCAGCAGGTCGGGCGCGCGCGCCGATACCCGCAACACCTGCCAGCGCGGATCAGCCGCAACCTCCCCGAGGAAAGCCCCGCGCGCCGACGCATCCTCGAAATCGAAGTCGCTTAGCACGCGCCCGGCCGCCGCCTCCGCAGTCCCCGGGTCCCCGGGCAGGCGGTACAGCAGAAAGTCGAACGGCGCGCGCACGTCGACGGCCTCGTCGCGGCGGCCCTGCATCTGGACCGCGTCGTAGATGGATTTCACTATGCGCGCGTCCAGCAGACCGGTAAGCTCCAGCGCGGTTTCCGGCGCGCAACTCGGGCTGTCGTCCGGGTTCCGCGCCGCGCCGGTGTATTGCAGACAAACGCCCTCGCGCGCGTCCCTGCCGACGAAGAACGCTCCCGCTGGCATGTTCGTGGCGAATGTCGACTCGTAGACACCGGAGAGTGCGGCATTGGCGCTGTCGCCGGCATCGACACTCAGTTTGTATCGATTGTTGCGGATGAGTTCAGAGAAGAAATCGTCGAGCCCGGAATTCTGTCCGCCGCTGACGCGTTCCAGCATGAGCTGCGTGCCTTCTTCGTGCGCCAACAAGCCGACGGCGCGGTAGGGGATATCCATCAGGTCCAGCGACTCGCGTCTTTTCTGCATCGACGGCAATCCTACCGTCACCGGCGTGCCCCGCCTCGCTTCCACGGCCTCGGCGAGCGCCACGCGCAGTCCGCGCCAGGAAATATCAACGGTCATGCCACTGTAAATCCGCGCGCGAATCTGCAGCCGTACTGCGGTGCGCGCCAGATACCGCTCCTCGCGGCGCCGTTCCACATAGCCGAAACGAATCAGTTCCGGCTGCAATGCCTGCGCGTCCATATCGATCCGCCGCTCCACGCCCCCCCCGCTGACATTGCGCAGTTCCGTGCCCGCCCAGGCGACCAGGTGTGCAGCACGCGGCCCGGTGCCGGCCGGATAACCGCGGGCGACATTGGTCAGGTCAACAAGACAGCCGACAAAGGTCAATCGGCGCAGGCGGTCGGCGAGCCGCGCGGCCTGGTCCGGCGCCAGGGTGCGCAGACGTTGGGTGAATAGGTCGATTTTCGCTGCTTGGGGACGTTCTGGCCGCGTCACGGCCGGCGGCGGCCAGCAGGACGCAGTGCTCTGTGTGGGTTCGCGCATAGCGAAGAAAATCGGCAAAATCCGCTTCCGACGCATAGTCCAGGTTGGATGCACTGTGGACACGCGCAGAACGATCGCGGTCGCCTCGCTCCCGGTACAGAACCAGCATCAGCGATTCGCCCGCAGCGAGCGCGCGCAGCCGGTCCGGCAGGCACAGCGGCGTGAAATTGTAGTTGTCCTCGGCAGTCGCAAAGAACCGCAACAGGTGCTGGTTGCCGGGACTGGCGGCGACCGCGTCCACGAACAGTCCGTCGCCTTCGCCACCGACGAAAAAAGGTATCTGCGCTGAGTTCTGCGCAATCAGTCGCTCGAAATACCAGACCAACGCCGTTTTGAAGTCGTCCTCGCCATCGGGGCGATTGTGCGGATCATGTCGCGCGACAAGCGCGCCGAGAAACTGCGCGAAGGGCGCGGAGCGCCTGGCGTCGACGCGTCTGAGGCCGAGCAGAAGCGCGTCTTCGGCGTAATCCTTGCGCGCAACGTGATAGGGTACGTCGTAGACATCGACGCCGCGCGCCTCGGCGTTCAACCCCATGAAGGACACGGAAACGATGGTGCCGACCTCGACGTCAAGATCGTCCTGCACGCTGATGCGGGCACCGTTGACGGACAGGTCGAAGGTGACGCCGCGGGTCTGCTGACCTCCCGCATTCAACTGGATTTCACAAACGTACTGGACTCGGGGTTCGCGCCGCTGCGCGAAGAACCCGAATGGAATGGACTCCACGACCCGGCCGGCGGCATCCGGTGGCGGGGGCCCTCCGGCCGGCGCTTCGGGCACCGGTGGCGGCTCCACGTCCGGCGCCGGGGGTGTCGCCTCAAGTCCGTGACGCCGCCCTTCCGGCACGGCGACCACGGCTTCGAAGGTTTCCATGGTCAACACGCCGTGGTGTCGTCTGAGTCCTTCCTCGAATACCCTGAACGACGCATCGTCCAGAAAGTGGACACGATCGTTGATCAGGTAACGCGTGCAAGGCGCCGTGACCCTGCCGCGCATATCGATCGTGTGAAAGCAGGGCCGCAGACGCCGCGATGCCGTCAGATAATTGCTTACTTGTTTGCTGTCGTCGGTATCGGTCACGGGCCCGGGCGCGCATCACCGGCGAATCCGGTGTTCGCCCTAGATGTCGGCCAGATTGCCATTCTTCTCCAGCCAGACCTTCCGGTCGCCCGATCGATTCCGGGCCAGCAGAAGATCCAGTGTCCGGTGGCTGTCGTCCGCCGTATCGATCGTCAATTGGACCAGGCGCCGGGTATCCGGATAGATGGTGGTTTCCCGCAGTTGGGCCGGATTCATCTCGCCCAGACCCTTGAAGCGCTGCACGCTGATCTTGCCCTTGAGCTGTTCCGCCGCGATGCGGTCCAGCACGCCCTGGCGCTCGGCATCGTCGAGGGCGTAGAAAACCTGCTTGCCGACGTCGATCCGGTACAGAGGCGGCATGGCGACATAGATGTGACCGGCCTCTACCAGCGGCTGGAAGTGCCGCAGGAACAGGGCGCACAGCAGCGTGGCGATGTGCGCGCCGTCCGAGTCGGCGTCCGCGAGTATGCAGACCTTGCCATAGCGCAGTTGGCTGAGGTCGCCGGAGCCCGGCTCGACCCCGACCGCCAGCACGATGTCGTGCACGGTCTGTGAAGCCAGTACCTCGGACGACTCCACTTCCCAGGTGTTCAGTATCTTGCCGCGCAAGGGCATGATCGCCTGATATTCGCGATCTCGCGCCTGTTTCGCGGATCCACCGGCCGAGTCGCCTTCCACCAGGAACAGCTCGCTGCGGCTGATGTCGCTGGCCGTGCAGTCGGCCAGCTTGCCCGGCAGGGCCGGACCGCTGGTGACCTTCTTGCGCACGACCTTCTTTCCCGCCTTCTGGCGTTGCTGCGCGTTCTGGATGGCCAGATGCGCGATCTGCTCGCCGACCTCGATGTGCTGGCTGAGCCAGAGACTCAGCGCATCCTTGACGATACCCGACACGAAGGTTGCGCACTCTCGCGAGGACAGGCGTTCCTTGGTCTGGCCGGAAAACTGCGGGTCAGCCAGTTTGACGGACAGGATATAGGCCAATCGCTCCCACACGTCGTCCGGCGTGATGCGCACGCCGCGCGGCAAGAGGTTCCGGAACTCACAGAATTCACGCACCGCGTCGGTCATACCGGTGCGCAGACCATTGACATGGGTGCCGCCTTGGGAGGTGGGTATCAGATTGACGTAGCTTTCGTTGACCAGATCGCCCTCGCCCGGCAGCCAGGCCAGCGCCCACTCCGTCGCTTCGTGTTCGCTCTCGAAGCTGCCGGTAAACAGGTCGGCGGGCAGGCATTCCGCCTGGTGCAGTGCGTCCTTCAGATAGTCGCGCAGGCCGTCCTCGTACTGCCAGACGTCTTCCTCGCCGCTTTTCTCGTCGACAAGCCGCACCTGAAGTCCCGGACACAACACCGCCTTGGCCTGCAGCACGTGGCGCAGACGCGGCAACGAAAAATGAGGCGAGTCAAAATACGCCGGGTCGGGCCAGAAGCGCACCGTCGTGCCGGTGTTGTGCTTCCCTACCTTTCCGACCTCCTCGAGACCGGTCGCTTTGTCGCCGCCCTTGAACGCGATGTTGTATTCCTTACCGCCGCGCCGTACCCAGACCTCCAGATGTTTCGACAAGGCGTTGACCACCGATACGCCGACACCGTGCAGGCCGCCGGAAAAGCGGTAATTCTTGTTGGAAAACTTACCACCCGCGTGCAGCCGGGTCAGGATCACTTCGACGCCGGAAACGCCCTCTTCCGGGTGAAGATCGACCGGCATGCCCCGGCCGTTGTCCTCCGCCTGCAGTGAACCGTCCTGGAAGACCGTTACGGTGATCTTGTCGGCATGACCCGCGAGCGCTTCGTCGACGCTGTTGTCGACCACCTCCTGGGCCAGATGATTGGGGCGCGACGTATCGGTATACATGCCCGGTCGCTTGCGCACCGGGTCAAGCCCGCTCAGCACTTCGATGGATGCCGAATTGTAGTCTCTAGCCATGCTCGAAATCTGTCTCAAAGTGCCCGTCGACGGGCCGTGCGGCATCGCGAATCCTGCTCGGGCACGCGTTTACGCGTGGAACCGCGGAACGCCCCGGACGCCGCGACGCATGGCGGGGCAGGTTCCGCTCATTGCGTACTGTCAAAGGATGAGGCCGGACCGCGCTGACGCAGACGGGAGATCAGTATCTCGGCCGCATTACGCGCCGGCAGGGGGCAAAGATAATATTTGAGCAGAGCGCCGCGATACCGATCCGCGCTCCCCGCCCGAATAAACCGCCATTCCGAAACCGGCAGGACCTTGAACTGTCCCGACGATCCGTAGGCATACCGGCGATACTGGCCCGTATCGCAGCGTATCGCTTCATAGAAGACATTCGTCGCGCCGGAATCCGCTTTCAGGATGACGGTATACCGAACGTCGCGGCGGTTGTCGATGCTGATGGAATCCGGATCGATGAAAACGGAAAACGGAAAATCCGCCACTTGCAACGACACCTCGATCGACCCGGCGGCAGCCGGGTAGGTGGGAAGCCGCAGTTCACCCTCGGCGGCCGTCTCCGGCGCCTTCATGCTTCGCATGGTCGGATCCTGATAAACGTCTTCGTCATCGGCCGCCACGTGAAGCGCGAACAACAAGACGCACCCAGCCAATAAACCTGATGCAGTGCGCACATCACCCCCGTCGTCGATCCAAGCGCGGCAGTTTACGTGAATCCGGCGCCTTCGTCAGCGTCGACCGGACCTTGTGCCACGAAGCGTCGCTCGCCGCTCGGGCAACCCGGCCGCGGCCAGCGCCTGAGGCCAGACCAGGACGGTGCCGGCCACGCCGTCGGTCACATCGCGTGCGACCATCATATCCTTTTGTTTTAATTTTATTTTATGCCTGCGCAGCAATATTCCACCTGCTCAACAATGGCGTGCCGCCCTGATCGCGGCCGGCTATAGATCAGGCGATCAAAGCCGCTAAGTCCTTGACAAATTTAGCACCATCCAGCGTCGAAACGACACAGGGACGTTGACGATACCGGCCATGTTCAGCAGACAATCCAAGTTCATCGTGGCCTCTGGCTTCACGACGCTGCTGCTGATCATGGTTGCGGTCACGACCATCGGCTACTCGCACATGGTCGGCAGCACCGCCCGCATGGAAGCGATCGTCAGAAGCCAGAACACGAAAATCAATCTGGTCATTTCCATGTACTCCGCAGTCCGCGAACGCGCGGTTCTGCTGTTCGGCATGGTCCATGCCGCCACCGCCTTTGAGCGCGACCCGACCTTCGTCCGGTTCACGGACCTGGCGGCCAAGTACGTCGTCGCCCGGGACGAACTCAACCAGATGGTGGACGATCCGGCGGAAAAGGCGCTGGTCGATGAGATCACGAATGACGTCGTCACGGCTTCGCCGCTCCAGATTCAGGTCACGGGCCTGCTGCTGGACGGCAAATTGCGGGAAGCCGGCGAATTGCTTCGCAAAAAAGCGATGCCCGCGCAGGACGTGGTCCTGCGACGCCTAAACGACCTGCTGGACTTCGAACAGTCCGCCTCCTACAAAGGCATCGCGCTGGCTCAGGATGACTTCGAGAAGACCCTCGGATTGCTGGTCGTGCTGATCATCGTGGCGGTCGTCATCGGTGCGGCCATAGCCCTGATTGTGATCGCAAAGATAAGCCAGGCCGGTGACATTCTATTCGCCGACGCAGCGCTGCAGTCCATTGCCGAGTCGGTCATCATACTGGATACAGGCGGCAGGATGCTGTACCTGAACAATAAGGCGCTGGACCTGATGGAATGCCGGCGGCCGGAACTGGTCGGCCGGCGGCTCAAGGACGTCATAGCCTGCATGCCGGACCTGGACGCGATTCGCGAAGCGTCCGGAGAACAGGGCAGCACCCCTGCGAGCCGGCGGGGCGAATGCATGTTCAAATCAAGGAGCGGAAAGGAACGCGACCTGGAATACAGCATTTCCGCGATTCAGTCGCGCAGCAACCAGACAGTCGGTCTGGTCATCGCAGTGCGGGACATCACCGAGCGCCATGCGATGGAGCAGCAGATCCTGAAGAGCCGCGAACGTCTTTCCCTGGTCGTGCGCGGCACCAACGATGGAATCTGGGATTACAATCTGGAAACGGGCGAAATCTATTTTTCGCCGCGCTGGAAGAGCATGCTCGGTTATGCTGACGACGAGATCAAGGATACGTTCAGCGCGTGGCAGGAGCTGATCCACCCTGACGATCTGGGCAAAGCGCTGATTGCCTGGACGGACTGCATGACCGGCGCAGTGGATTGCTTTTCGGTCGAGATGCGCATGCGCTCGGCCGCTGGCGACTGGCGCTGGATCGAGTGCCGCGGACTGGCGCAGCTCAACGACGCAATGAAGCCGGTGCGGCTGGCCGGCTCGCATACCGACATCACCGAGCGGAAGAACGCCGAGAATGCCCTGTTCTCGGCCAAGGAGCACGCCGAAGTTACACTCCAATCGATCGGGGAAGCCGTTATCACGCTGGACAAGCAGGGTCTGGTCACCTACATGAACCCGGTCGCCGAAACGTTGAGCGACTGGCCCGTCCAGGAAGCCGTCGGACGTCGTTTCAGCACGATTTTCAAACTCTGCGACGAGGACGGCCGCGGTCCGGTCGACGAAGCGGTGCCGCGCTTCGTGAGGTGCCACGCTTCAGTGACGAGATACGACCATCTGATCATGGTGAACCGCAGCGGAATCGAGTACGGCGTCGAGCAGACCATGGCCCCGATCCGGGACAGAAAAGGCGACGTTACCGGCGTTGTCACCGTTCTGCGCGACGTCAGCAAGGAACGCGAGCTGCAGCGCCAACTGTTATGGCAGGCGACGCACGACAGCCTGACCGGGCTCGTCAATCGCTCCGATTTCGAGCGGCGGCTCGGCGATCTGTTGAAGGACGTCCGGGCGTCAGACAACGAACATGCACTGCTGTACATGGATCTCGATCAGTTCAAAGTCGTCAACGACACCTGCGGACACATCGCGGGCGACGAGCTGCTGCGCCAGCTCGGGACCGTCCTGCAGCACAGTATCCGCGGCGCCGACACGCTCGCACGTCTTGGCGGCGACGAGTTCGGCGTCCTGCTGCAGGACTGCCCGTTGATCCACGCACTGGAAATCGCCGGCACGCTCCGGGAAAACATCGCGGATTTCCGCTTCGCGAGAGACAACAAGACATTCGATCTGGGCGTCAGTATCGGCGTCGTACCCATCGATGCGGCCTGCGGCTCCAAGGACGAGGTTATGACCGCCGCGGATATCGCCTGCTACGCAGCCAAGGACCTGGGAAGGAACCGGGTACACCTTTACCAGCCGGGCGACAATGCGCTGGCCGCCCGCCACGGAGAAATCCAGTGGGTGGCGCGCATCACCCGTTCGCTGCAGGAAAACCGCTTCGTGCTGTACGCGCAAGCGATCGCCGGAATCAGCAAGACGTGCCGCGCAATGACCCACCGGGAGATTCTCATTCGCCTGCTGGATGACAACGGCGACTGCATCCCGCCCGGCGCGTTCACTCCGGCGGCTGAACGCTACAACCTGATGCCGTCCATCGACCGCTGGGTGATACGCAATCTGTTCACTCAGCTTGCCGAAAGCGGTGCGGCGGCACGCCAACTCGCGGAAGAACCCGGATGCAGATCACTCTACGCCATCAACCTGTCGGGCAACTCCATCAACGATTCCGATTTCCTCTCGTTCGTGCGCGAACAGTTCGATCGAAGCGGTCTGTCTCCGCACAACTTCTGTTTCGAAATAACCGAAACCTCCGCCATCGCCAACCTGTCCAGCGCCTCCGCCTTCATTCGGGAACTGAGGCAGCTCGGCTGCCTTTTCGCGTTGGACGATTTCGGCAGCGGCCTGTCCTCGTTCGGCTACCTGAAGAATCTGCCGGTCGATTTCCTCAAGATCGACGGCCAGTTCACGCGCGATATCGTGCACGACCCGATCGATCTGGCAATGGTCCGTTCGATCAACGAAATCGGCCACGTCATGAACATTCGCACGATCGCCGAATTTGTGGAGAATCGGGAAACGCTCGACTTGCTGAAAGAGCTGGGTGTCGACTTCGCCCAGGGCTATTACATCGACGTACCGAAACCCCTTGATGGAACCGAAGCACAGGTCAAGCTGACGGACGCCGGCTGAGCGGGCGGTCAGACTACGGCATCGCGTCGCGGATCGAAATTCGCAAATGTCTTGCCCATGCGGCGATAGAACGTTCGGGCACCTTCGTCCGTCGCTGCCGGCGTGACGATTGAGACGACCGCAAACTGGTCACCCGGCGGCTGCCCCGGCAAGCCCCGCCCCGCCAGGCGCAGCTTCTGACCCGACTTGACGCCGGCCGGCAAAGTCAACTCTACCGTCCCGCCCAACGTCGGCACCGGCACCCGCCCGCCCAGCGCGGCTTCCCAGGGCGCAACCGGAAGCGTCGTATAGATATCCCGCCCTTCACTTCTGAAGCGCGGATGCGGTTCGAACACGACCTCGAGATAGAGATCGCCCGCCGGACCGCCGGCGAGGCCCGGGCCGCCCTGCCCGGCCAGTTTGATGCGCTGGCCTTGGCCGATGCCCCTGGGAACCTGAACGTTCAACGCGCGCTGCTGCAGACGGGCGCCGCCCCCGCCGTCCGGAACCGGCGCCTGCAGCCGCACATTACGCATCCGGCCCTCGTAGGAGTCCTCGAGATTGATCACAATCCTGGCGTGGTGATCCTCTCCACGCGCAGCAAAACCGCCGCCGCGGCCGTGGACTGCGTTCGGCCGCCCGGCCCCGAACGGACTGCCGGCGCCGAACAGCGATTCGAAAAATTCGCTGAACGACCGCGCGTTTCCACCGGAAAATCCGCTGCCGCTGAACTCGAATCCCGCGTCCCAGCCGGGTGGCGGGTTGAAGCCCTGCCCGGCCTTCCAGTTCATACCCAATTGATCGTAGGCGGCCCGCTTCTCGGGGTCCTTCAGTACCTCGTAGGCTTCATTGAGTTCCTTGAATCGCTCCTCGGCGTCCGCTGCCTTGCTGACATCGGGGTGATACTTGTGGGCAAGCCTGCGGTACGCGCGCTTGATTTCCGCGGGCGTAGCTTCCCGGCCGACGTCCAGCGTCCGGTAATAATCCTTGTACTGCATCGATGATCGCCTTCATCCGCCGCACGCACGACGCCGGCGGATGCCGGCGCCGCACGCTGCCCCACTCAGCCTGCGACCTTGATGCGTTTCGGCAGTACTTTTTCCTGCTTGGGAATAACGAGTTCGAGCACGCCGTCGGCGCACTTGGCCGTGATCGCCTCGGAATTGGCGGTGTCGGGCAGGCTGAACCGGCGGAAGAAGTTTCCGCGCACGCGCTCGACGCGCTTGTAGCCCTCGCGCTCCTCGGCGTTCTCGACCTGCCGCTTCCCGCTGATGGAAAGCACGCCGTTTTCCATGTGCACTTCAATGTCTTCCGGCTTGACACCCGGGACATCCGCGTGGATCACGAAGCGATCTTTCTCCTCCGTGACGTCGACCGCGGGTACCCAGTCGCTGGTCGTGACGTTGGTGCCGTTTTCGCCGGCACGGCTCGGAGACCCCTCGAACAACCGGTTGATGTCGGTTTGCAACTGATTCAGAAGACTCCAGGGTTCATAACGTACAAGGCTCATTTTCAATCTCCTTAACAATGGATTCGACCCGCGACACATCTGCATGCGTCGGCTCATGTTCCCTATATGGGCTCCCGGGAAGTCATTTCAAGGCCCCCGGCACAGCGGATGCCGGCGCGGATTCGACCCTGCCCCGCAGGTAAATGTTGCGCGCATCCAGCAGGTCTTCAGTCTCGTACTGCATGTACTGCTTGCAGACTTCGATCAGTTTTGTCGTGGCGCCGCTTCAGCAGCACGCCGATATTGGACCATGACCTGGAGACGGCATGCTTGAGCGCCAGCAGGCGGTTATAGGTGAGGACAGCATAGGCGACCAGGACCAGTACGATGGCACTTGCGCTCGCGGCAAACCCCCGAGGGGCTCGGCGACGCGCGTACCTACCGGTTACCCGCGGCACGGGCAAGTCGCGCGGGTCGTGTGCAGGACCAGGCGGATGCCTGTCAGTCCAGGTCCGCGACCAGCGCATCGCGGATGTTCGCCGGCAGCGGTTCGAGCTGGTGGGTGTAGAACTGGTGACTGACGCCGGCGCCCAGTGTACGTCCCTGCCCGGCCGCCTCGATCATCTCGGGTGTCAGTTCGAAGCGCAGAAAGTGCACCGACGAAGTCTTGTCCGCCGTTTCGCGTTCCATGTCCTCGTCTGCGATCGCGAACACCGGCGGAAATCCTTCGACGCGCATCCAGATCTGCGACTCGACACCCACCAGCCGCGCCAGCACCTCCCGCCGCTCGTCGACGTCGGGCACTTCGATCATCAGGGTCGCTTTCCAGTTGCTGCCGTCCGGGATCAGGGGATTGTAGGCATCGAGTTCGTCCACGATTCGCGCCGCTTCGTAGATGCGTTCGGCGCGCAGCATCTCCTGAACCTGATACTGCATCGTCAGCCGGTCTTCGAAATAGAGTGTCAGGATCGGGCCGAGCGGCAGACGGCGGTTCTTCTTGTGCGCCATCACTCTGGCGCGAAACGCGTCGCGGGCCTCGGCGTAGGCCTCGAGGCTGTAGAGGTCCTGGCGCGTTAATTTGTCCATTGCTCAAACTCCTGGTCACGGGCCAGCGCGAACGCGCGGCCTTCAGATTCCGTACGCAAGACGCAGCAGCTTCAGCGGATGCTCGGGCCGGCTGCCGTCAGCCAGGCCGTTCTCGATCTGGTGACCGGCCATCGGACAGTCGCTGCAATAGTGATCCGCGGCGGCTTTTGCGACCCGGCTGACCACCGGTTTGCAGATTTTCATGGACGTCTCGTGAAATTCCCTTTTGACTGCATAGGTGCCGTCGTGACCGGAGCAGCGTTCGATCGCCTCGACCTGCGTATCCGGCACCAGTTGCAGAATATCGCGCGTCTTCATGCCGATGTTCTGCACGCGCAGATGACAGGCGACATGGTAGGCGATCTTGCCCAATCCCCGCTTGAAATCGGTCTTGAGTTCACCGTGCCTGTGACGCAGCGCAAGATATTCGAAGGGGTCGTAGATATTGTCGCGCACCCTGGCGACGGCCGTATCTTCGGGAAACATCAGCGGCAGTTCCTGCTTGAACATCAGGACGCACGACGGCACCGGTGCCACGATGTCCCAGCCCGCATCGATGAGCGCCGCGAGTTGGGGAATGTTGGCGTCTTTGGCTTTTTGCACTGACTTCAGGTCACCCAGCTCAAGTTTGGGCATACCGCAGCAGCGCTCTTTTTCGGCGATGCGCACCGGAATGCCGTTGTGCCTGAAAATCGCAACCAAGTCCTCGCCCAGGTCGGGTTCGTTGTAATTGCCGTAGCAGGTCGCGAACAGCGCCACCTTGCCCCGCGTCGGCCCCGCTGTGGGCGGCGCCTCGACTGTGTCGGGCTGCGGGGCGAGGCGCCGTCTCAGCGTGCGTGAATGGTAATCCGGCAGCACCGCGTCGGGGTGCACTTCCATGAGTTCTTCCAGTATCCGCCGCCCCACGCGCGAACCGTTAACCGCATTGATGATGCCGGTGACGATCGGGATGCCGGCCAGTGTGCCGACCCTATCGGTCGCGGTGAGCACGCGGTCGCGCATGCGCGTCTTGCCCTGCTCGAACCTGACCGCCTTGGCGCGCAACATCAGATGGGGAAAATCGACGTTCCACTCGTGCGGCGGCACGTAGGGACACTTGGTCATGTAACACATGTCGCACAGGTAGCAGTGGTCGACGACCTCCCAGTAGACCCTCTTGGCGACGCCGTCCAGTTCGAGCGTTTCGGATGCGTCGATGGCGTTGAACAGGGTCGGGAATGCATTGCACAGACTGAAGCAGCGCCGGCATCCGTGGCAGATGCCGAATACCCGCTCCATTTCGCTCAGCAGGGCGGATTCGTCGTGGAAGGCGTCGCTTTGCCAATCGAGCGGGTGGCGGGTGGGTGCTTCCAGACTGCCTTCACGCAGCGACATGGGTAACTCCGTCAGTTGGGATGAAGACCGCTCCGGCTGTCGCAGCCCGTCTTATCGAGCGTCCCTCCCGGCACGGTGGTGGCAAACACGTGCCGGGAGATCAGCGTTGCGCAGAACTTTGCGTCAGTCGTTGAGCGCGTCCAGGGCCTTCTGGAAACGGTTGGCGTGCGAACGCTCGGCCTTGGCCAGGGTCTCGAACCAGTCGGCGATTTCGTCAAAGCCCTCGTCGCGGGCGGTCTTGGCCATACCCGGGTACATGTCGGTGTACTCGTGGGTTTCACCCGCGATCGCCGCCTTGAGGTTGTCCGAGGTGCCGCCGATCGGCAGACCCGTGGCCGGATCGCCGACGGCCTCCAGGTATTCGAGGTGGCCGTGGGCATGGCCGGTTTCGCCTTCGGCCGTGGAACGGAACACGGCAGCGACATCGTTGTAGCCCTCGACGTCGGCCTTGGCAGCGAAATACAGGTAGCGCCGGTTGGCCTGCGATTCGCCAGAGAACGCGTCTTTGAGATTGCCTTCGGTCTTACTTCCTTTCAAGCTCATTTCGTTTCCTCCGGGGCGTTGGAACATCAATAGTTACCGCACTTTGCTTGTGTTTAGAATAAGTCTAAAACACCTGGGTCAAAATGTAGCTCAGGCGGGCCGGGGTGTCAACGCCGCTGCGGTGGTATTTGACGAAATCCGAAGTCGCTTGTAGGGTTAGCGCTCGCGCGCAGGAGGACGATCATTGGCCAAGCGACCCGCCAGACCACTCGACTTCGAGTCCGCTCTGAAGGAACTCGAAGCACTCGTTGAAAAGCTCGAGCACGACGAACTGAATCTGGACGACTCATTGCGCCAGTTCGAGCGCGGCATCCAGCTCACGCGAAGCTGCCAGCAGGCCCTGAAGGACGCGGAACAGAAGGTGCGGATACTGGTGGAAAAAGACGGCCGGGAAGACCTCGCCCCCTTCGACAACCCCGATGAGTAATTCGGAGCCGGAAGCTTTCGGCGCCCGCTGTCAGGCGCGGCTCGACGCCGCGCTCGACGACATACTGCCCGGTGTCGCGATCCATCCCGCCCGACTGCACACGTGCATGCGGTATGCGGTCATGAATGGGGGCAAGCGGCTTCGACCGTTGCTGGTGTACGCGGCCGGTCAGACCTGCGGCGCCGACCAGACCGCGCTCGATGCGGCGGCGGCTGGCAGTCGAACTCATCCACGGTTATTCTCTGGTTCACGACGACCTGCCGGCGATGGACAACGACGATCTGCGGCGCGGCAAACCGACGTGCCACAGGGTGTACGGCGACGCGGAAGCGATCCTGGCCGGTGACGCCCTGCAGGCGCTCGCCTTTCGTGTGCTTGCCCACCGGGACATGGGGGCGGTCACGCCGGGGCGGCGGCTCCAGATGATCGAGATTCTGACGCAGGCCGCCGGTTCCCGCGGGATGGTCGGCGGCCAGTCGATCGACCTGGCGTCGGTCGGCCAGACGCTGACACTCGCCGAACTCGAGGACATGCACGTGCACAAGACCGGCGCACTGATCCGCGCCGGCGTGCTGCTCGGCGCGCTCTGCTGCCCGGACCTGGACCAAAACGCCTACCTGGCCCTCGACCGCTACGGCCAGAACGTGGGGCTGGCGTTCCAGATCCAGGACGATATTCTTGACGTCACCGCCAGCACGGAGGCACTGGGCAAGACCGCCGGAGCCGACCGGGCGCTGAACAAGCCGACGTACGTCTCTCTGCTGGGGCTCACGGCCGCGCGCGACCGCATCCGGGAGCTGCACGACAAGGCACTGGTCTGTCTCGAAGGATTCGGCGATACCGCCGCAACGCTGCGCTGGCTCGCCGGCCGGATCGTCGGTCGCAACGTCTGACCGGCTGCGGGGAGCACCTTGCGCGGCCCGTCGGCGGCGCTGATAATCGAGGTTTGCACGCAGTACATCGCCCATGACCTCCTCGTCCCATCCCAACCTGCTGGATACCATCGAATCGCCCGCTGATCTGCGCCGGGTGCCGCTCGAGCGTCTGCCGGCGCTGGCCGCCGAAGCGCGCCGCTACCTGATCGAAACGGTGTCCAAGACCGGCGGCCACCTGGCGGCCAATCTCGGCACGGTCGAACTCACGCTGGCGCTGCACTACGTCTTCGACACGCCGCACGACCGGCTGGTCTGGGACGTCGGCCACCAGAGTTATCTGCACAAGATCATCACCGGCCGCAGGACGCGCATGCAGACGCTGCGCAGGAAAGGCGGCTTGGCCGGCTTTCCAAAGCGTGACGAGAGCGAGTACGACACATTCGGTGTCGGACATTCGAGCACCTCGATCAGCGCCGCGCTGGGGATGGCGATCGCCGCCGCCGCGCGCGGCGATCAGCGGCGCGTCGTTGCGATCATCGGTGACGGCGCTATCGGCGCCGGACAGGCGTTTGAAGCACTCAATCACGCCGGTACGCTGGACACCAATCTGCTGGTGATCCTGAATGACAACGAGATGTCGATTTCGCCGAACGTGGGCGGCCTGTCCAATTACCTCGCCCGGCTGCTGTCCGGGCACACCTATGCGACCGTGCGCGAGGGCAGCAAGAAAGTGCTGCGCAACATCCCCGCCGTGTGGGAACTCGCCCGGCGCGCCGAGGAGCACGTCAAGGGCATGGTCGTACCCGGCACGCTGTTCGAGGAACTGGGTTTCAATTACATCGGCCCGCTCGACGGCCACGATCTGCGCATGCTGGTCAGGACACTGCGCAACGTCCGCACGTTGAAAGGCCCTCAACTGCTGCACGTGGTGACGCGCAAAGGCAAGGGCTACGACCCCGCCGAACACAACCCCTGCGACTATCACGGTGTCGGCCCCTTCGACAAGACGTCTGGCCGCGCGCTGGACGGCGCGTCCGCCAATCCGACCTACACCCACATATTCGGGGACTGGATCTGCGATATGGCCGAGCAGGACCCGCGCGTGGTCGCCATTACGCCGGCAATGCGGGAAGGTTCGGGCCTGGTCGAATTCTCACGCCGGTTTCCGACGCGCTATTTCGATGTCGGCATCGCGGAGCAGCACAGCCTGACGCTGGCCGCCGGCATGGCGTGCGAGGGCCTGAAACCGATCGTCGCGATTTACTCGACCTTCCTGCAGCGCGCCTACGACCAGATGATCCACGACATTGCGCTGCAGAATCTGCCGGTGCTGCTCGCCGTCGACCGCGGCGGTCTGGTCGGTGCCGACGGCCCGACGCACGCCGGCAGCTTTGATCTGAGTTACCTGCGCAGCATCCCCAACATGGTGGTCATGACCCCGGCCGATGAAAACGAATGCCGGCAGATGCTTTATACGGGCCTGACGCTGGAGCGCCCCGTCGCCGTGAGGTATCCGCGCGGCGGGGGTCCGGGCGTCGCCGTGGAAAGGACGCTGCAGGCACTCCCGCTGGGCAAGGGTGAAGTCCGCCGCAAGGGCAAGGATGTGGCCTTACTGGTCTTCGGCAGCCCTCTGACCGACGCGCTGAGCGCCGCGGCCGAACTCGACGCCACGGTCGCCAACATGCGCTACGTCAAACCGCTGGACGAGGAGCTGACGCGCGAACTGGCGCTCGACCACCGGCTGCTGGTCACCGTCGAGGACAACGCCGCAACCGGCGGCGCGGGCTCCGCAGTCGGCGAATTTCTGGCGCGGTCCGGGATCACGACTCCCTTGATACAACTCGGAATTCCCGACCGGTTCCTGGATCACGCCAGCCGCGCAGAACAGCTCGCCGAGTGCGGACTGGACGCCGTCGGAATCCGGGACCGGGTGCGGCGGGAAGCGGCCGCCCGGATTGCGAAAATCCGGGCGGTCGATTAAAATACCCTACCGATTTTGTCAAGAATTAACGTGGCCGGCCAGTATACGCTTAGAATTGTCACGGACTTCGCATCGGCGCACACGCTGCGCGATTACCCGGGCGCGTGCTCGCGTATGCACGGACACAATTGGAAGGTGGAAGTCGAGGTTGTCGCCGACGAACTCGACGCGGTGGGCATGGGGATCGATTTCGGGGAGATCAAGCAGGCGACGCGAGAAACCGCCGATCGTCTCGATCACCGTTATCTGAACGATATCGCGCCCTTCACCGAGGTGAACCCCACAGCGGAGAACATCGCCGCATACTTCTACAGGACACTGTCCGGAAAACTGAACAGTTCGCGTGTTCGCGTCCAGTCGGTCACCCTCTGGGAGACCGAGCGCGCCTGTGCGCGTTACAGCGAGGGCTAAGGTGATGAATCAGCGCAAAGGCGTCGTCAGCAGTCTCGACAAGGGCATCGCGGACGTCCAGAGCAGCCCGGACACCCGCCGGCTCGCCATCGACAAGGTCGGTATCAAGGACATTCGCCATCCGGTTCGCGTCAAGGACCGTTCACAGGGCGAGCAGCACACCATCGCGTCGTTCAACATGTACGTGAATCTGCCGCACAATTTCAAGGGCACGCACATGTCGCGGTTCGTCGAGATTCTCAACCTGCACGAACGCGAGATCAGCGTCGAATCCTTTCACGGCATGCTGGGCGAGATGAAGGAAAAGCTGGAGGCCGAGGCCGGCCACATCGAGATGACCTTTCCCTTCTTCATCAACAAGACCGCGCCGGTTTCAGGCGTGCAGAGCCTGATGGATTACGAGGTCAGCCTGGTCGGCGAAATCCGCGGCGCCGACACCCGAATGGAAATCAAGGTCCAGGTGCCGGTCACCAGCCTGTGCCCCTGCTCGAAGAAAATATCCGAACGCGGCGCGCACAACCAGCGATCGCACGTAACGGTCGCCGCGACGACGCGCGACTTCATCTGGATCGAGGAACTGATCGACCTGGTCGAGGCCGAGGCGTCCTGCGAATTGTTCGGACTGCTCAAGCGTCCGGATGAAAAGTACGTCACCGAACGCGCCTACGACAACCCCAAGTTCGTCGAGGATCTGGTGCGGGATATCGCGGCGAAGCTGAATCAGGACGATCGCATTGCCGCCTATACGGTCGAAGCCGAGAACTTCGAATCGATTCACAACCATTCGGCCTATGCGCTGATTCAGCGGGACAAGGAATCCGACCTGGTCAGACGCGACTGACGCCGGTTGTCCGGCGGACTCTGCCGCCCGCGGGTGCCGAACGGTGCCGCCGACACCTCTGCGACAACTTCGTCGCCCCCTTCCCTTACCAGCCTTGCACGACGACGACCCGGTGCAGCAGGTGCAGCGCAGCGCCGGCCAGCACGCCCGCCGCCAGATCATCCAGCATGATGCCCAGGCCGCCCCGCACATTGCGATCCAGCCATCCGATCGGCCAGGGCTTGAGAATATCGAACAGTCGAAACAGCACGAAACCCGCCAGTATTGAGGGCCACCCCGGCGGCGCCAACAGCATGGTCAGCAGATACCCGGCAATCTCGTCCCAGACAATGCCCGCATGATCGTGGACGCCCATGCGCCGCGCCGCCGTGCCGCAGACCGGCACACCGATCGCAATGACAGCAAACAGTACGCCGGCATAGACCGCCGGCGGCACCGGCTGCAGCAGCCAGTGGAACAGCACCCCGACCAGCGTGCCCGCGGTGCCCGGCGCGCGCGGCGCCAGACCGCTGCCAAACCCGAAGGCCAGCAGCAGCACCGGCTGTTTCAGCAGATCGGCGATCGCCGGTCGTGCCAGCCGCTCAGCGGAAATGGTCATAGCCGACGCCTTCCATCGGCTCGATCTCGCCGCGCCCGTTCAGGCAGCGCAACCCGGGCGGTGCTTCCGTCCACCCGATGCGCGTGACCGGAATGCCGAGCAACGCGGCCAGATCCTGAACGGCCGGCAGCCGCGCTGCGTCGACGGTAAAGCAAAGCTCGTAGTCATCGCCCGCACCCAAAACACGCCAGGGTGGGTCCGGCGCATGGGCGGCGAACACACCGGAACGCGGCAACGCATCCAGTTCAACGGTTGCACCGCAACCGCTCGCGGTCAGAATGTGGCCCAGATCGGCGAAAAGTCCGTCCGAGATATCAATGGCCGCCGTCGCGATGCCTGCCAGTCCGCGCCCCAGGGCCAGACGCGGTTCCGGTCGATTCAATTGGTGCAGCAACTTTGCATCGACCGGTTGGCCCTGCTGTAACCGGCATAGAGCCAGCGCCGCGTCGCCAAGCGTGCCGGACACCATGAGGGCCTGGCCGGGCTTCGCGCCGTCGCGGCGGAGCACCGCGTCGGCGAAACCCATGACCTGGATCGTGACGGCAAGCGGACCGCGCGTCGTATCGCCGCCCACCAGTTCGATATCGAACCGGTCGGCCAGGGTAAACAGGTCGGCCGCGAATAGCCGCAGCCAGTCGCCGTCGGGCTCGGGCAACGTCAGGGCAAGCGTGAACCACGCGGGCGTGGCGCCCATGGCCGCGAGATCGCTGAGGTTGACGGCCAGCGCCTTATGGGCAATGTCACCCGGCGCCGTGCCGGCAGGGAAATGCACGCCTTCGTTGAGCGTATCGACCGCGACGACCAGCCGCTGGCCCGGCTCGACCGCCAGCCAGGCCGCGTCGTCACCGATGCCAAGCAGCACGTCACGACGTCTCGGCGGACGGGCGAAATAGCGCTGGATCAGCGAAAACTCGTTCACGGAATTTCCGGCCTTTTGCTGGAACGGACGGCAGGCCGTCATGATAGCGATGCAACGGCGGTTTTTCAGTAAATCGCGCGCGTGCCGCCGGCGCGCGGGGAGTGTGCTTCTGATATCAGTCGCACCGTCGCCGCGCCGTGTAGAAAAAAAGGGGCGGGAATACCGGCAACATGGCATGACCCGCCCCATTCGGTTGATAGTATCTGGCGTATGAGGGAATCGGGAAGAATCGCTCCACTATTTGTTGCAGCTACGCCGCGAACAGAGTTTGAGCATCAGGTAGACCACCCCGACGGCCGAGACTACGCCAAACAGCGTGAACCAATCTAAGACCATATAAACTCCTTCAGGCTTCGAAAAACCTTCAATAGCAACTCGGCATTTATGACAGGCCCGTTGTATTAAAATTCCATAATATAATAAATATCTGGTGTATTATCCCGTAACTATCTGTTTTTCAGTTATTTTAAAACTGTGAATTCGGGTATGACCTGGGATTGAAGCCGGCGTCGCCACCCGGGCTGGAGGGGTCTACCCGGCGGTCAGAGCAGTCCCAGGCGCTGCATGCGGCGCCACAGCGTGCTGCGGTCCACACCCAGCAGGCGGGCCGCCTCTGACTTGGAACCCCTGGCCTTGCGCAAGGCCCCCATGATGTCCTCCCGCTGCGCGATCTCGGCCTGGTTGAAGGTGATGGAGCCCGGGTAATCCGATTCTTCACTGTACCGCCGGATATCCTGAGGCAGACACGAGGGCTTAACGAGCTTGTCCTCGGCCAGTATCATGCCGTGCTCGACTGCGTTGGCCAGTTCCCGGACATTGCCCGGCCAGAAGTAGTCCAGCAGGATCGACATGGTTTCCTTGGTGCAGTCGATGCCGTCGGGATATCCGCGCGCGACCAACTGATCGCAGAAATGCCGTATGAGCAGCGGAATATCGCCGGGGCGCTCGCGCAGGGCCGGGATGTTGATCGGGATGACCGCCAGCCGGTAGTAGAGGTCCGCCCGGAACCGGCCGCTGTCGACGAGATCGCGCAAGTCCTGATTGGACGCGCTGATAACGCGCACGTCGACGCTCACGGTCTTGTCCGACCCTACCATCTGGAATGACTGTTCTTCGATGGCCTTGAGCAGCTTCGATTGGAGATGCAGGGGAATCTCACTGATCTCGTCCAGAAACAGCGTTCCCTGGTTGGCCGCCTGCAATCTCCCGGGCCGGGTCTGCACGGCGCCGGTGAACGCGCCTTTCACATGGCCGAACAATTCGGATTCGAGCAGCGATTCAGGTATTGCGGCGCAATTGACTTCGACGAACGGGTGCTCGGCCCGGTTGCTCTTGTTGTGTATCATGCGCGCGATCAGGGTCTTTCCGGTCCCGGATTCGCCCTGTAACAGAATCGACGCCCGCGTAGGCGCGATCTGATCGAGCTTGGCGCTGATCCCGATCATTTTTGGGTCGTTGGTGATGATCCCGGAGTTGGCGCTGTCGCGAAACACCGCCTCGATGCGGCGGTGATCCGTAACATCTTTCATCAGGACCACGCGCACGCCCTGTGGCTCCTCGTCCACGTCGATTGCACCGGTCTTCACGTCGAGGAACCGGGTCATGCCGTTGAGTGATATGCGCTGTTCGAATTGCAGGAAAGCACCTGTCGGCCTGGCGGCCGCATCCTCCTCACCGGCGTCGATCGCCGCTTTGAGAATGCTCTTGCGCAGATTAAGCCCGCTCGCCTCCCTGATTTGCGCGAACGACAGACATTCGTCGATTCCCAGCAGATCGAGTGCAACGGGGTTGTGGTAGAGGACCCGGCCCCGTTTGTCGACCAGCAGCACCGCCTCATGAATGTGCGAGAAGACGGAGGCGACCACCGGACCGAAGCTATCCAGCATGGCGTCCTGACTTGCCGCTTCCGGCCGGGCTACCCACGAATCGGTTCGACATCCGGACCGCAGCGCCCATCGTGCCCACCGCCCGGCTTACGCCCCCGCGGCTGATTTCAACCCCTCGGGCCCGGAATCCGGTTTCACGGCCGCGGCGACGCTCGGCTCCTGCCGGACATGCTTGCCCGACGGGTCAGTGAAACGGTCGTTCAGTGACTGCACGTAGCGATCCGAGTCGGTCAGCACCTGCTTGACACGCCTTTGGTTGAAATATCCCCAGCCCGCGGGCCGCAACTCAAAGAGACTACGCCAGAAGCGCGTGTTCTTTTCGAGAGCGCCGCGCAACCTGTTGCGCTCGACCGGCGAAGCGACGGTCCGTTCGAGTTCGCGCGACATACGCCGCGCAACGAAACTGCGCAGATAGAAGTGCAGCGAGATCAACGCGCCCGCGATCAACACCAGTGTGGGCACTGTGTATCCCGGATTGTCCAGCGCCGTCTCAAGCCAGGGTGGTGAGAAGCGCCAGCCGTCCCAATACCCCGCGCGAATGGACAGACCCGCGGCAATGGCGGCCAGCGATCCGAATGCCACCAGGTCCAGCCGCAACACCCTGGCGCGCCACTGGTCGATCAACCCCTGTAACCGGGGAACGTAATTTGATTCAATCTCGCGCGCAGTCTGATCCAGAGCGCCGATAATGCGATAGGCGCGTTCGATGCCGACACCCTCGATGCGCGCGTGTATTTCCGCCAACTCGACATCGCGCTTCGTCTCGAAGCGTTTCTTCAGCGTTTGATCCTCGATCACGACGGCCGCATCGGGGCTGTAGATGCCGTAGAACCGTCCCGCGGTGAGTCCTTCCTTGGCCAGCGCGCGATGCCATGACCCGTAAACGTCCTCCGGATTGTCCTCGCGCGCGGTGGTGTCGAGCTGATTGAGGATATACATGAACTTGCTGGAATCCGCGCGACGGATCGTGTCCCTGACCAGGTGCGTCAGGGTATCGACCATGGCGCCCGGCTCCGGATGGCGCGCATCGAACATCACCATCACCAGATCCGACAGGTCGATGATGTGGTTGGTCAGACGCAGCGTCGCGGAGCGCTGCTCGTCCGCGTCGAAGCCGGGCGAATCGATCAGAATCTTGCCGCGCAAGCGATCGCTCGGGCAAGTCTTGAGTTGCAGATAGGCGTCAACACGCACCCCTTCGCCCGGTGCCACTTTTTCCAGCTCATCAGCGATGGAATAGAACGGAAAACGCGGATCGGCATCGAGCGCCAGCCCCGGAAGCACGCGCGCCTCCGGCTCACGCCCGTAGCAAATCACGGTGAACTTGTCATCGACCGCCTGGTTGCCGGTCTGTTGAAGACGTTGCCGGAGATAGTGGTTGATGAAGGTCGACTTGCCGGCGGAAAACGTGCCCAATATAGAAACCAGGGGCCACCAGGATATCTGCGTGGCGAACGACTGCCGCCGGTCCAGAAGGCCCAGCGCATAACCGACGCGATCGAGTTTGCGAAAGCTGTCGACAACGGCAACCAGTACGGGATTCTCTTCCTTGAGATGTTCTTCCAGACTCCGGAGCCGCTGCTTTATTGTCTCACTTGGCCACATCCACCGATCCCCCGTCGCAAGAATTATCGTTTTCGGCCGCCCGGCCTTCCGGTCGCCGCGCTGCAGCCGCCTACCAGGGCATGAAATTGTTCATGAACCGCATGGGCCCGGACACGTTTTCCATGTTGCGCCCCATCGACGCCGTATCGAACCGCATCTGGTGCATGGTCGCAGTCATGTTGCCCATGGTCTGGTTCATCATCCGGATATTCGATGCGAGATCGCTGAGATCCTGCCGCTGCCCCGTTACCGCCACCGCGATGGTCTGCATGTTCGCAGCCATCGTGTTCACATTGTTGGCTACCTTGTCCATGTTGGTGGCGACCTGAAACATGTATTCGTCGACGTTGATCATGTTCACCGCGATCGTCTCGATGCGCTGGGTTATCTGATCCATGTCGTTCGTCAACTTGAAAATGAGGTAGAAGCCGTATGCCGCAAGAATGATGAACGCGAGCATCGAGGGGTAGACCACCAGCTCCCAACGCCGCGCACTCGCCTCGAAGGCGCGGGTGAACTGATCCATGGCAGCACCCATAACCATCGCGGCATTGAGTTCTTCCTCGCGCTTTTCAGGCTGTTTTTGTGCTGATGCTTCTGGATCGGACATCAAATACTACCTTCGCTAGTGCCGGACAAAAACACCGATGCCGGCTCGGCCCATCCAGCCATCTGCTATCAAGTGAACCGGCGTAGAAATGCATTACCTCAGCAGGTCGCCTCTGCCCTGCTCTTTCAGAAATGCCTCGAACGACTCAGCCTTATCCTTGCTCAGCCCCTGGACGACCGACAACAGGTGCATGGCCTGCGCGATCCGCCCCTGCTTGACCAGCCGCGTTCCCGCCTCGTAATAGGAATCGGCCGCACCCGCCCAGTCGCCCTGGGCATAGTGCAGGTTCCCCAATTCACCATACAGATCGGGGTTATCCGGCAGGCGTTTGATCAGGGCGCCGTACGCCTGCATCGCCCGTTCGAGATCGCCGGCCCAGTAGGCCTGGCGCGCGAGGTTCAGGCTCGCCTCGTCGGGATCCTCGGCTTTCGCCGACGCCGCGGACGGCGTGCGCACGGCGCCGTATACCGGCCCGTAGGATTCGCGCGCGCCCAGCGTCGGCGGACCGGCGGAAGGATATGACGCCGGCGGTGCAAACTGCGGCGGTGGCGGCATTGCCGGTGCCGCAGCGACCGGCGGTTCCGGCGACCCCGGGCCGCCCGGCGGCAGCATCGGTTGGCCAGGTACCGGCGACGGCGCCTGCTGGCCGGGCACGGCCGGAGGAGTCGGCTGTCCGACCGCGGCCGAGGGCAGCGGTGGCATCGGCTGCTGCGCAGTGACCTCCGGAACAGGTGGCAGCGGTTCGGGCGGCACGCCGGATGCCTTGGGAAGCGGCCGGTCCCACCCGGGTTCACTGCCTTCCGCCGCCGTCTCTTCCTCAAGCGAGCGGAACTGGGGAGCACCGGTTGCGGTGCCATCAGCGGCAGGCGGCGCAGTATTGGAAAACGTCCCCGTCGGCGTGGGCTGATTGGCGTCCGCCGCGGCTGGCGCATCCGTGCGGAACTCGGGCGGCTGGTCGATCGTGCCGGTCTGTGGCTTGGCCGCGGGCGGCGCGATCTTGCTGTAAGGCTCCACGACCATTTCACCGGGCCTGGCGGTGCCGTTCTCCGCAGGGTTTGCGTGTTCTGATTTCTGAACCAACCCCGGAAACAACTGAGCCCGGTAGTAGTAGGCCGCGGCCAGCACCACCAGCGTGAAGATCAGAAACCCGTGGCTGAGCAGTCTTCTTATCAGGTTCATCGTTGCGCACCTCTTGCTGGCAGATCCTGCACTGCCGAATTTCGCACGAATAATTCGGTGGCCAGTTCATCGACTTCCTGCGCCGCCTTGCAGGATGGCCACAATTCGAAGACGGCAAGTCCTTCGCTCATCGAACGTCTGTAGATCGTTCGATTGCACAGCCGCTTCTCGATCACCGTCAGTCCGTCCAGTTGACTCAGCGCCTCGGCCGCTTCATCGGATTCGCGCACTGCATGATGGGTATCGGCGCGATTAATGAACGCGTAGACCTGCGAGCGCGTTTCTTCGCGCAGGCTTGGCGCGGCGATCCGCATGAAGCGCTGGGTCGCCCACACGTCGGGCTGACTGGGCGGAACCGGCACCACGACACGGTCCGCCACCCGGATGGCCTCCTGCATAGCCGCCAGGTTCGATGCACCCACGTCGACCAGCACATCTTCCGCGTGGTCCAGCAATTGCGCGCCGCTGATCGCCGTGGTGCTGAACACCCGCAACTGTGGTGAATGTCCGCCGCGCGCGCGTATCCGCGCCACGTCGCTCAAGGTGCGTTGTGGATCCAGGTCATAGGCAACCGTATCGACTCCGCGATGCAGCAGCCAGATTGCAAGATTGAAAGCCACCGTGCTCTTTCCCGACCCGCCTTTCAAATTGGCAGAAACTGTAATCATCTTATTGTTCTCTACATCCGGATTTCTTTGCGCCAGGCCCGCCGCGTCTAACGGCCCTGACTTGCTGCCGGCGGTGCGCCGCCGGCCTCGGAATTCGGTAGCAACTTGTAGTCGGCCGGTATCTGGAACAGGCTGTCCGGCTGCTTTGCCACCTGAATATTGGTCAGTTCCCGGGAAAAACCGCCGGGAAGCTGTTCGCGGATCGCAATGTTGAGTTCGGGGTCATACCACTGCTGCGAACGCATCGTCTCGCCGTTCGAGCGCGTCGTGACCATTTCCCATTTTTCCGTATTGCGGCCGTTCACGGCCTCAGACCCGAGATAGTGGAGTTCGCTGACCGTGCCATCGGGGAAGATCTGCTTCAGCGGCATCTTCCGCTCCACATCAATCCAGTACAGGGCGCGCGCCGGTTTGCCGTCCTGGGTCATAGTCATTTGCCATTGTTCAACGGTGCGCCCCTGAAGCTGTTCCTGGCCCAGCTTGGTGCAGCTCGCGCCCTCAAGGCCGTCGCACGGGTTGGTGCTGGCGTTGTTCCAGTCTTTAAGCCCGCCCGAACTCGCTTTCTGCTCCATGTATTGTTTCTGGTCCTTGTTCAGAAGTACTGCGCGTCCGTTCGCATAGTCGAAGATCTCGACCAGCGCCTGACTGTTGACGGTATATTCCTTTCTGACGCCTGCCGCGCCGACGTACATGTGCGCCGTCACCGGCTCGGAATCTGGCGAGCGCTGCACGGCGTCTGCCGAAAATTCAACCGGGCCCGCGCCACAGGTCAGTGCTGCCAGCAATCCGGTACCACCGATGACAAGTCGGAAGAAGCGTTTCACGGCCATCGAACCTGACTCCTCACACCGCGCGGTGTCCTCGCTAGGTTTATTCTAGAAATTAAGGACCCGCACGCAGGTACGGGTCCTTAACCAAGTTTACTGCTGCTTGTTGTTTTCCGGTGCGGCGGGCGCCGGAGCGGCGGGATAGCCGCCGTACGGAGCACCTCCGTAGTTGCCGGGCCCACCGTAGCCATAGCCAGGACCACCACCGTAGCCATAGCCCGGATAACCACCGTAGCCATAGCCAGGACCACCGCCGTAGCCATAGCCCGGATAACCACCGTAGCCATAGGGACCGTAACCCCCGCCATAATAATCGCCATAGCCACGACCATAACCGCGACCATAACCGCGACCGGAACCGGAACCGTGACCGCTGAAGTTCATGCCGAAGTCGCCGTCGCCGAACATGTCGCCCATGCCGTCACCCCAGCCATTATTTCCCCAGCCATTATTTCCCCAGGGGCCACCCCAGGCACTGGCGGTCAACGTCGCCAGAACGGTTGCGCCGCCCAGCAGCGTGGCCAATGCCACCTTTGTTAACTTCTTCATAAGTAATAACCTCCAAAGTACATTGCACACAAAGCATGAAAGACTATTCATGCCATTTCCGACTATTTGCCAAACGCGTTATTCAATGATCCGGTGAAGGAATCTGAAACAAGGCGGGACAAGCCTGTAAAATGAATTTCACAGTCGGCCCACTAGTATCCCAGAACCACCTCCGTCATTGCATTGACGCTGCTCAGCAAAATAGACTCTTTTTAAGGTCACGACGTGCGTGACACCCGCTATCACCAAGTGCAGCCAAGACGACAAAGTCCGACTGCCGTTCCTTGTTAACTTACCTGTGACTCGTTACCACCCCGGCGGCCCGCCGACGCCCGGGAACCCGCCCGCGTACGGAAAGCCTGTCCCCGGCAATACCCCGCCGTAGTAACCGGGCCACGCGCCGTACCCGATACCGCCATAGGGCACACCCCCATAACCGTAGGGCGACCCGTAATAGGCCGGCGGTGTTCCTTGCCGCTGATCGGTCGTCCTGCCCGTCGGTTTTTCGTCGAGCGGCCGGTATTGATACTGGCCGTGGCTCTGGTCGCTGGGCTGTCCGTAAACGCCGCCGGGTTGATAGGTGGAGCCCCAGGGCTGCGGCGGCGCGTTGTACTGCAGCCGGTTCCCGTAGGCATCGGTGCCCTGTCCGTACCGGGGCGCCGCGCCATAACCTGTCCCTTGCGACCCGTACTGCGGCGGCGCGGCCGTTCCATAGCTGGTACCCGGCTGCGGCTGGACCGGCCACTGCTGCCCGCCCCACTGCGGCGGCTGCTGCGACTGCTGCGGCGGCGGCTGCCACTGCTGCGCGCCCCACTGCGGCGGCGGCTGCTGAGGCCATTGTTGCTGACCCGGCGGCGAAACGTAGACCGGCACATACACCTGCGCAGGCGCCTGCTGCTGTGCCGCACCGGTCCGATCGTCCGACTCCTCCCGGCGAACATGCTCCTCGTCCTTGCCGCATCCATTCAACAGGCCAACGCCGAGCCAGGCTATGAGTAAGACCTTTGTCCCCCTTAAAGCCCTCGAACTGCTCATCCACATCCGCCCCCGACCACACGGAGCAATACCACGCCACTCGCGGTAACTCCTTCGGTTACTCGGCCTGCGTGCTGGGCTGTTGACCCGCCGGCCCCTGTCCGGGTGCGGACTGGGCGGGATACCCATAAGGCGGTGGCGGATACCCATAGCCATAACCCGGCGGCGGATAGCCGTAACCCGGGGGCATCGGATACCCGTATCCGTACCCCGGTCCGGCCGGGTAGTATTGGCCAGACATCGGTCGACCGGCGCGTGGTTCAGACTGCGACGCAGGTGTTTTGTTGACACTCTGCTCATCAGGCTGCATTTTCTGTGCCTCCTGTGGCTCGCCCGCGGACGCGGACGGCGGCGAAGCGGTATCGGGCTCCAGCGGCCGATAGGACCCCGGCGGCGCCATCGCCGATGGCTGCCAGCTATGCCCGACAGGCGGCGGAGGCGCAGGTACCGTCGGAGCGCCGGCAGGCGGCGGATAGGTTGGCTCGGGTGGAGACTGAGGTTCCCCGCCACCCAATTGCCAGTTCGACTCCGTCCCGGCGCCGGCCTCTGCGGGCGACCGCGGGATAAACCGTTCCGTCGCTGGTTTTCGTAACATCATTGGCGCGGGATACGGACCGGACGGCGGTGGCACGGGCATCGCGGCGAGCGGCGCAGCCGGGGGCGGCGCCTGCTGTTCCATCGGCCCATCCGCCGCCGTTTCCTCGGCGGGCAGAGACACGGGCAGCAACGCAGTCACGCACGCCACGCACCTTGCCGCCAGCTTGATCATCCCACGTACACTCATGTCACTGCGCTTCATAATCATCACCCGATACCGGGATTTAACCCGCATTCAGCATTTAGTCCAGATCGTCATCCGGCAACAGCCGAATACCGCGATGTCTCTTTTCGTCCGTTTCCGGTTTGTCCCGCGACGGCATCGCCGTCACCTTGGCCAGCGGCGCCTGGCCGCCCTTCACGTGCGCGTCCTTCCCGACCTCGTTGCCGTTGCCGTCGGATCCGGTTCGTTGTTCGGGAAGCGGCACATCACTCAAGACCTCGGGCGCAGCGGCGCCCTGTTTCCTGGGCCGCGTCGTCGCAGTGTCGCGCTCCGGCTTCGGCGTCTGCGCCGATGAAATATCGGCGGACGAGCCGCCCGACTTCGCCGGCGGATTCGGACTCGATGCCGCCCCCGCCGTCGTCGCACTGGTGACAGTGGCGGCCCGGCCCGCCGCAGGCATCGCCGGGGCAGGATGCGAGGCAGCCGGCGCCGACGGCGTAAACGCGGGCGGCACCGACGGCGGCGGCGAACCGCCGTCAGGCGCCCCGCCTGCGGGAGCGGGCGGCGGAGATTCGGGTTTTCCGGACCGTCCAAACACCCCGAAAATCTTCTTGAACAATTCGACAACCAGGATGACGACGGCCCGCAGCACATAGAACAGCATGAACAGCGCACCGATGATCTTGCTCCAGAGCCTCATCCATAAGGGTGTCGAGAGTTGCCCGGTGGACGCCGCGCTCGCGGCCAGCGCAGGTTGCTGCGCGGCGGCCACGGTCGACAAAGCCTCCCGATCAGCGACGGTGGACGGGTAGAAGTGTTTCTCCAGACTGATGCAACCCAACGGAATGATCAGCAGCGTCGACAGCGTGGCGACGCCCGCGCCAAACAATATCGAAGCCGCCATACCCTCGAAAATCGGATCGGGGAGGATGGTGGTCGATCCCGCGACCGTCGTCAGGGTGGTAATCATGATCGGACGCAGGCGGGTTTGCGCGGCATTGATGGCCGCTTCGCGTATCTCCTTGCCTGCGGCGACTTCGTTCTTGACGAATTCCACGATCAATATGGACACGCGCACAATGATTCCGCCCAGCGCAATCATGCCGATCATGGAGGTTGCCGTGAATTCCGCGTTCAGAAGCCAATGACCTGGAATAATGCCGATCAGCGTAATCGGTATCGGTGACATGATCAGGCCGGATATGGCATAGTCCTTGAACTCGAATACAATGAGCGCGTAAATCAGCAGCAGCGCCGCCATGAACGCGGTGCCCATGTCACGGAAGGTTTCGTAGGTCACCGTCCACTCGCCGCCCCACTCAAACCCCGACACGGAACTCGTGGACGGCGGACCTATCAGCCCCCACGGCATACCGCTGATCTTCACGCCGTCGGGCGCCGTGTAGCTTTTCAGCAGATCTTCAACCGCGAACATGCCATAGATCGGGGCGCCCAACCGCCCTTCCATCTCGCCGGTCACGTATTCAACGCCACGCAAATCCTGGTGGAAGATATACGGGTCCTCCTCCACTTGCACAAAGTGCCCCAGCTCACCCAGCGGCAGTATTTGGCCCTGTGAGCTTGCAATCGGCAGATTCGTCAACCTGCCGAGCTGTGAGCGGACCGACAACGGCGCCTGCAGTACGATGTAGGTCGGCTCCAGCGGCGCAGCACGCTTGACGTCGCCCAGCTTGTAGCCGCCCATGGCCATGGCCAGATTGCGGTTGATGGTGTCGACCGATATGCCGTTGCGGATGGCCTTTTCAGTGTCGACCTCGAATCGCCAGTAATAATGCGGATCGGCCATCAGTGTATCGGTATCGACAATGTTCCCCGCTTGATCGAACATACCCAGCATGTCCCTCGCGACCTGCCGCCGCGTCGCGGGATCGGGCCCGTAGATCTCGGCGGTCACGGTTTGCAGCACAGGCGGTCCCGGGGGCATTTCCACCACCTGAATGCGCGCGCCGAGCGACTTGGCAACAGGAGTCAGCATGTGTCTGGCCACGACCGAAAGCTCGTGACTGCTGCGTTCGCGCTTGTGCTTGTCCAGCAGCATCACCTGAATGTCAGCCATATTGGGGTCCTGGCGCAGGTAGTAATGGCGCACCAGCCCATTGAAATTGAACGGTGACGCCGTACCCACATAACTCTGCAGCTCGGTGACTTCCGGTATAGTGCGCAACTTTTCAACGAGCTGTTGGGCAACGTTTGCGGTAACCGGCAGCGCCGTGCCTTCGGGCATGTTGATGACGACGTTGAATTCCGGTTTATTGTCGAACGGCAGCATCTTTACGCGGACGGCCTGGGTGTAGAACATGGAACAGACCGCCGCGGTGAGGCCGATGATGGTGATCAGGAACAGGATGCCCAGAAATCGGTTATTGACGAGCGGCGTGATGATCGGGCGGAAGAACTTTCCGATCAGCACCTGGGACTTGTGTTCGCGTTCCTCGGCTTTCTTGAAGGCGTTGACACTCGCCGGACGCACGCGCATGGCGACCCAGGGTGTAAACACGAACGCGGCCATCAGCGAAAAGAACATCGCGCAGGAACCCAGCACGGGGATGGGGCGCATGTAGGGGCCCATGAGGCCGCTGACGAATCCCATCGGCAACAACGCCGAAATGATGGTCAACGTGGCAAGTATCGTCGGGTTGCCGACTTCACGCACCGCATCGATCGCAACTTCGACCGAGGTTTTTCCCGCCTTCATCCAGCGACGGAAGATATTTTCGACCACAACAGTCGCATCGTCGACCAGAATTCCGATGGAAAATATCAATGCGAACAGACTGACGCGGTCGATGGTGTAATGCAGAACCCACGCCGACCAGACCGTTACCAGTATGACGATCGGAATGACCGTGATGACGACGAAGGCGGCTCGCATACCGAGTCCGATCAGGCAGAGGATGGACACGAAGACGCAGGCCTCGAACAAGGCCTTGAGCAGCTCGTTGACCTTGTCGTTCGCCGTTTTTCCGTAGTCGCGGGTGATGCTGACGTGGACGTTGTCCGGAATCAGCGTGCCCTCGAGTTCCTTCAGCCTGGCGAGGATGTGGTTGGCGATGGTGACGCCGTTGGTGCCTTCCTTCTTCGCCAATGCGACGGTAACAGCCGGCGAACCATTCGTATGCGGCTTGTCCTTGGCCTCCGCCGGCCCCGAGTAAATATTGACGAACTTGCTGGTCTCCGCGGGCCCGTGGAATATCTTGGCAACGTCCCGCAGGTAGACCGGCGCACCGTCGCGGACACCAACGACCAGCCGTGCGAGGTCGGCGGCATTGGTCAAGAAGGCACCGGTATAGACACTGAATTTGGTGCCGCCGGTCTCGGTATCGCCCGCCGCCTTTTCCGAGTTGGCGGTACTGATGGTGTTGGCCACCTGCTCGAGCGTTATACCGAACCCGTTGAGACGCTCCGGATACACCTCGACACGTATCTGCTCGCTGCGCCCGCCTACCACAAATCCCTGCCCGGTATTCGGCACTTCCTGAAGCCGCTGCAGAACGTCCACGCCCAGCGTGCGCAGCGCACCGTCGTCGACGCTGTCCGACCAAAGCGTAATCGTTACGACAGGCACGTCGTCGACGCTCTTGGGTTTCACCAGCGGCATCGAAACACCCGGCGGGATCTTGTCGAGGTTGGACTGCAGTTTGTCATGCACTTTGACGATCGACGGCCCCATCGGCTGGCCGACCTTGAAACGCACGATGACCATGGCCTGGCCGCGCTGACTCACCGAATAGACATGGCGAATGCCGGGGATCTCGCTCATGATGCGTTCCAGCGGCTCGGTCACCAGGCTGGACACCTGTTCCGCCGACGCACCCGGGTATTCGACGAAGATGTCGATCATCGGCACCGAGATCTGCGGATCTTCCTGGCGCGGCGTAAAGGTCAGTCCCAGCAGACCGATGAACAACATCGCCGCTATGAACATCGGCGTGATCGGCGAATCGATGAAGCCTTTGGTAATTCGGCCGGCGATCCCGAGATGACTTTGATCCAGCGACGTTATGTCTTCCGGATCGTGCTGTACATGCTTGCTGTCTGTCGGATTATTGTCTGGCATGGTTCAGCACCGAAGATTGCGTGTCACCCGGACGGGGTGGAAATATCAACCCCGGTGCACCGATGAGGCGTCCCGCTGTCATCCGCACCGGCGTGGCCTCGTGATCGCAGAACGTTCTGGCCGCGCGGCCCGCGCCCGCCGGACGCGCGCCATCAGTAGGGAGAGGCGCCTTGAAATCAGGCGTGGTGTAGTTCTTGTATGACGCGATATTTTCTGACATGACGCAGAAGACCCCACCTGGAAGTTCTTAAGTGATCATTTCTTGTTATTGTTCGTGTGCCGCAAGGTGCAGCACGCGAAATCCCTGCTCTATCCGGGGTCAACGGCCTGACGACCAACCCGAGGATTCACCGGCCGACGGCGTCACCTTGATGCGCTCGCCTACCTGGAGACCCGACAGCACGGTGACCATATTGCCGCCGATCTGGTCGCCCAGCCGGATCATCCGCAACTCCGTATCATTCTGATTCGTCACCACGAACACGGCCGGCAGGCTGCCGCGCCAGATCACTGCCGACTCCGGGATGACCGGCACCGAGCTGACCGGTGCGTTCGGGTCCGGCACCATGATTTCGACATACATGCCGGGTCCGCCCGGCGAACCGATCGGCAGATCGAGTTTGACCGTCACCGTGTGCCGCTGGGTGTCGGCGACCGGGAAGATCTGCGCGACGCGCGCGTCCATGCGGGTATCGCCGACATCAAGGCGTGCCGGAATCAGCATGCCTTTCTGCAGGCCCGTGACGAGACGCGCGGGAACTTCCACTTTCGCCTGCAGATCGCGGGTGTCTGCGTATTGCAGCAGCGGCTGGCCGGGCTGTACCGTGTCGCCGACCTCGACCAGTTTTTTGACGATGACGCCGTCGAACGGCGCGACCGACTGTGCGTCCCGGATCTTGGCGTCGATTTCCTCGATCTGGGACCGCGCGCTGATCTGCCTGCCCTGCGCCTGGCTCATCTGCGAACCCTGCGAATAGAGATCCGCCTGACGGTCCACCCAGGGCTCGCCGCCGACGTTGCCCGGCATCACGTTGGTCATGGGCTGGGTGAAAAACTGATCGAACATGGACGGCATGCCCATGCCCGGGGAGCGGGAAATGCTGCGTGACTGCGGCGACAGGAGTTCGCGTGAATACTGAACCTGGGAGTTCTGCATGTCGGCGATCGCGTTGCCATAGGCAGCAACCGCGGCGCGACGCTTGGCACGCAGATCGTCGTCGTCGATCGCGACCAGCGTGTCGTGCTCCTTGAACCAGTCGCCTTCCGTACCGGCGATGAATTGGACACGACCGGGTATCTGGGCAGTCAGCGTGACCTCGCGGTAGGGAACCACCGTGCCGCCCAGGGTGACCGACGCCCCCAACTGACTCGCCATGACCGGCACCACATCCGGCGGCGCCATCTGCGGACTGCCTTGCATCGCATTGGGCGCGCCGCCCTGCGGGGCGGGAGGTGCGTTCACAGGCTGCTGGGCCAATACCGTGCTGATGCCGGCACCGAGCCAGAACCCCCCAAGAACTGCCACCATCGAAATTTTCTTTATCGTATTTATTTTCATGTACCACACCCCAGTGCATTTCCATCTCGCTGCACAGCCGCCCGAATACCGCCGGTGCAGTTGATTCGGCGCCGGGAGCCCACCCTGAAACCAGGATGGCGCGCCCGGCGCCGATAAAGTCAGTGCACAGTACCCATCACGGAGAAGCTCTTAATAAAGGGTCCCGCCATGCGGGGATCCTTGATCATCGACGCATAGTCACCTACGTGGAACTTGAGCTTGCGCGACGTGTACGCCATGCCGAGTCCCATCATGCCCGGCGGTTTCTGCATCCACTTCTGCCAGTGGTCCGACGTGGCACGCAGATCCCACTTCAATGCTTCTCCATTATAAGTACCGGCCGCCACCGCCTTGCCGTTTTCGACGGTAAGCACGCCGCGCGGCTTGTCCTCGCCGTCGAAGCCGTAAGCGATGACGGAATTGAATCCGATCTTCGCAAGTGCGGTGGATAGATCCGGTTCCGAATTCCATCTGTCCATGAAGCTTTTCATCCACTCGTCCGAAAAAAGTTCAGACATCTTCTTCTCCTCCTGCGTGTAAGAGCCTGTTCAGATTATGACAACATAGTGCCACTTAACAAATACTGAGCAAATCATATGCCATATGGTATGGCATTGATGTGCCGCAATTTTCACGCTTGAAACCGCAACTCAGGATGCAACGCCACTCCCGCGAAACCACAATATATTGTTGATTTACATATAGTTATCTTGACAAAGGCCCGTTGCACCGCCCGCAACACCCGTGCAACAGTACCCGCCCTTGATCATCCAAAGTATAGCGAAGAGTACGAGGTTGCCAAGCCAAGGTACCGAATTCCGACGCTCCGACCGGGGCGGCGCCGAGGCCAATCCGTTAACCGATTGAACCTCAAGCAACATTCGCCGCACGTTCGGTCGGCATCCGAACGCTGCTGCCACGGGCGTGATCGAGGCTCGCGTGGCCTTATCTGTTTTGCCGGATTCCGAACGCTGGCGCCCCGATCGCCGGTGCGCCGGCCGGGTGGATGAACGCCGGGTGCGGTTGCCGACGGCAGCGGAACGGTCGCTGACGGGAACCGCCTCAGGTTGTTGGGCGCTCCGAACGACCCGATCGATCGTTGCCGGCGCAATTGGCGCCTATGCGGTTGCGGCCGGATTCAAGTCTTGCGAACGCGGTGGAAACGCGCAGGAATGCCATGGCGTCGGGCCGGCGGCCGGGGCGCCGGCGCGGCGCCGTCACTTGCCGTGTTCCGCCGGACGCAGGTGCCGAGCCACCTTGTCGAGCACGCCGTTGACGTACTTGTAAGCCTGTTCAGCGCCGAACTTCTTGGTGAGATTCACCGCTTCGTTGATTACCACCCGGTACGGCACCTCGAGGTGACTTTCCAGCTCGTAGCTGCCCATGCGCAGCAGCGCGCGCTCCACCGGGTCCAGTTCATTTACCGGCCGGTCCAGGAACGCCCGGTAGTGCGCATCGACCCGGTCCAGATGCGCCGGAATCTCGTGCAGCAGTTCGTGAAAATACTGGGCATCCACTTTGGCGAAATCCTCGTCTTCGCGAAACTGCGCCTCGATCTCGGCCAGGTTCGCACCCGACAGGTCCCATTGATAGAGCGCCTGCAAGGCATAGCGGCGGGCGCGCGTGCGCAGCGCGGCCGTCCGCTGAGAGGAATCGAGGCCCGACACCGCCTACTTGATCTCTTTCAGCACATTGATCATTTCGATGATCGACATGGCCGCTTCGCCGCCCTTGTTGCCGGCCTTGGTCCCGGCGCGCTCGATCGCCTGTTCGATGGTGTCGACGGTCAGCACGCCGAAGGCAATCGGGATATCGAATTTCAGCGACACGCTGGCCAGCCCTTTGGTGCATTCGCCGGCCACATACTCGAAGTGCGGGGTACCGCCGCGGATCACCGCACCCAGTGCGACAATGGCGTCGTAGCGCTTGCTCGCCGCCAGTCGCTGCGCAGCGATCGGCATTTCGAAGGCCCCCGGCACGCGGACGATCTCCAGGTCGCCGTCCTGCGCGCCGTGCCGCTTCAGGGTATCGACCGCGCCGCTGACCAGGCTCTCCACCACGAAGCTGTTGAAGCGCGATACCAGCAGGACGATGCGCGCATCCTTGATCGTCAGATGACCGATCAGTTCACGAATTTCACTCATTGTTTCTTACTCCGCCACCGGCGACTACATAGTTGCTCGACAGGCCCGCCTACGGGTGTCGCGCATTCAGGCAGCGCCGGTCAATCGCCGCCTTCGACGTATTCCACAACTTCCAGACCGAACCCGGACAGGCCGTGCACGACTTTCGGCGCGCTCATCACCCGCATCCTGTGCACGCCCAGATCCGTCAGTATCTGCGCACCGATGCCGTAGGTGCGCAGTTCCTCAGTGCTTTCGTGATGCACCGCCTCGCCGGTACGCGCGTGCAGGGCATAGCTGTGTATCCGCTCGGCGAGCTGCTTGGGCGTTTCCCGCTGACCCAGCACCACGACCACACCGCCGCCCTGCGACGCGACACGGCGCATGACATCGCGCAGCGGCCAGCCCGAGTCGCCCATGCGGGCTCCGAAGAGATCGGCCAGCGCGTCCTGAACGTGAACGCGCACCAGCGTCGGCGCGTCGTTGCCGACCTGACCGGCGATCAGCGCCATGTGCAGATAACGGTCGATGAGATCCTGATAGGCGACCAGTTTGAAAATACCGTACTCGGTCGGCAGATCGCATTCGGCGACCCGCTCGATCGTCTTTTCGTTGGCGATGCGGTAGTGAATCAGATCGGCGATCGTGCCGACCTTCAGCCCGTGCTGGCGGGCGAACTTCTCCAGATCGGGACGGCGCGCCATGCTGCCGTCCTCGTTGAGAATCTCGACGATGACCGCAGCCGGTTCCAGACCCGCCAGCCGCGCCAGGTCACAGCCGGCTTCGGTGTGGCCGGCGCGCGTCAGCACACCGCCGGGGCGCGCCATCAAGGGAAAGATGTGTCCCGGTTGCACCAGATCCTGCGGCAACGCATTCGGTTTGACCGCGGTGCGCACCGTGTGTGCGCGATCGTGGGCGGAAATGCCGGTGGTGACGCCCTCGGCCGCCTCGATCGACACGGTGAAATTGGTCGAATGCGGCGTCTGGTTGTCGTTGACCATCAATGGCAGCGACAACTGCCGGCAACGCTCGCGCGTGAGCGTCAGGCAGATCAGCCCGCGGCCGTGGGTCGCCATGAAGTTGATGTCCTCGGGCCGCACCTTCGACGCTGCCATGACCAGGTCGCCTTCGTTTTCCCGATCCTCGTCGTCCATGATGACGACCATGCGGCCCGCGCCGATGTCGTCGATGATCTCTTGCGTACTGTTGAGTGTCATGAATACCGATCGCTGTGTGTCATTCGGACCGGCCCGCCGAAAAGCCGCAACGGCGCAGCAGGTCTTCGCCGATGCCGGGCGAATCCGGCCGGTCCGCGCCCACGCCCAGAAGCAACCGCTCCAGGTAACGGGCGATTATATCCACTTCCAGGTTGAAACGCCGGCCGGGCTGGAAATCACCCATGGTCGTTTCGGCCAGGGTGTGCGGTACGATGTTTAGCTCGAACTCGGCGCCCTCGACCCTGTTGACCGTCAGGCTGATGCCGTCGATGCAGATCGACCCCTTGCCGGCGATATAGCGCGCCAGCCCGGCCGGCGCGCGCATGCGGAACCGCTCGGAGCGCCCGTCGGTACGGCGCGCGATCACCTCGCCCACGCCGTCGACGTGGCCGCTGACCAGGTGCCCGCCGAGGCGTGACGTCGGCGTCAGGGCCTTTTCGAGATTGACGCGCGCGCCGGTGCGCAATTCGCCAAGCGTGGTCAGCGCCAGCGTCTCGCCGGACACGTCGGCCCAAAAGCCGTCGCCCGGCAGCGTGATGGCGGTCAAGCACACGCCGCTGGTGGCGATGCTGTCACCCGCGGCGACGTCGCCCAGATCGAGCTTGCCGGTTCTGATATAAAGCCGGCAATCGGCACCGCGCGGCTCGCTCGCCGCGACCCTGCCGACAGCCTGAATGATGCCTGTAAACATAAGCCTACGGTCCGTCCCGCCGGTTGCGCCGCGAAGCGGCGTCGCCGGTGCCGGACGCCTCGCTCGCGAACCGTTCATACGCTGCACTGAACGCCATGCCGCCCGCCGGAATTGCCGCGCCGTCAGCCCGCCATGCGCACGCGCGCCGTGAGTTTCAGGTCGCCGCCCACCGCGCGGACATCCGTGAATTCCAGGTTCACCCGGTCGGCCATGCGCTCAAGCCCCGGCAGACAAAACAGCCCGCGCGCAGCGTCACCCATCAGATGCGGCGCCAGATAAACCACCAGTTCGTCGATGAGGCCCGCTTGCAGCATGGCGCCGGCCAGCGTGGGGCCCGTTTCCAGCAACACCTCGTTGACCCCGCGCCCCGCGAGCAGCGTCAACACACTGCGAAGCTCCGGGCGGCCTTCGGCAGCCGGCACCGGCGCGATATCGACGCCTGCCATGGGCGGCCACGGCGACACATCGGTGCCCGCGGCCACGATGATCAGCGTTTCTCCCGGCAGGTTCAACAGACGCGCGTCGCGCGGCATACGCAATCGGCTGTCCAGCACGACCCGCAACGGTTGCCGGACCCGGTCGCCGCCACCCAGCGCCGCGGCGTCCAGCCGCACATTGAGACCCGGATCGTCCGCAAGCACCGTGTCGATGCCGGTCATGACCGCCGAACTGCGCGCCCGCAGCCGCTGCACGTCGCGGCGCGCGGCGTCGCCGGTGATCCACCGGCTTTCGCCCGAGGCCATGGCAGTGCGGCCGTCCAGGCTCATGGCCAGCTTGCCGCGCACCCAGGGCGTGCCACGGCGCATCCGCGCCACGAACCCGGGATTGAGCGCCTGCGCCTCGCACGCCAGCACACCCGTTTCCACCGCAACACCGGCCGCCTTCAGCCGCTCGAGACCCTGTCCCGCGACCTGCGGGTTGGGGTCTTCCATGGCCGCCACCACGCGCGCGACGCCGGCGGCGATCAGCGCATCGGCACAGGGCGGCGTCCGGCCGTGGTGGCTGCACGGCTCCAGCGTCACGTAGGCGGTCGCGCCGCGCGCCCGCCCGCCGGCCTCGCGCAGCGCGTTGACTTCGGCGTGCGCCTCGCCGGCGCGCACGTGCCAGCCGCGCCCGACGACCCTGTCGTCCCGCACCAATACGCAACCGACGCGCGGATTGGGATCGGTGGTGTAGAGCCCGCGCGCCGCCAGTTGCAGCGCCTCGGCCATGTGGGCGCAATCGTTCACGGCCGGCGGCGGACGGCGGACGCGTGCATCACTTGTGGGGTTCTTCATCGCTGAGCAGCGGCATCTGGTGTTTGCGCTGCTCCGGCGTCGGCCGCCTTTCGAGGCGTTCGATCTCGTCGCGGAACTCGCTGACATCCTCGAAACTGCGATACACCGACGCGAAGCGCACATAGGCGACCTGGTCGATGTCGCGCAGTTCGTCCATGACCCACTCGCCCAGCATCCGCGAGGGGATCTCGCGCTCGCCGCACGCCTGCGCCCGGTGCTGAATGCGGCCGATGGCCGCCTCGATGCTCTCGGTGCCGACCGGACGCTTTTCCAGCGCGCGCAGGATGCCGGTCAGCAGCTTCTTGTCGTTGAACGGCTCGCGGGTACCGTCGGACTTGATGATGCGCGGCATGACCAGCTCGGCGGTCTCGTAGGTGGTGAAGCGTTCGCCGCAGGCGGTGCATTCACGCCGCCGGCGCACCTGGCTGCCCTCGCCGGCGAGGCGGGAGTCGATCACCTTGGTGTCGGGGTCGGCGCAGAAGGGGCAACGCAATCGGAAACTCCGCTTCAGCCGGCGGCGTACACCGGAAAACGCTTGCAGACCGCCAGCACCTGCTCGCGCACCCGGGCGATGGTCTGCTCGTTGTCCACGTCGTCGAGCACGTCGCACATCCAGCCGGCCAGCGCCTTGACTTCGACGTCGCCGAACCCGCGCGTCGTGACCGCCGGCGTACCGACGCGGATGCCGCTGGTGACGAACGGCGACTGCGGATCGTTCGGCACGGCGTTCTTGTTGACCGTGATGTTGGCCCGGCCCAGCGCCGCGTCCGCCTCCTTGCCGGTGATGCCCTGGTCGATCAGATCGACCAGGAACAGGTGATCGTCGGTGCCGCCGGACACGACCTTGTAACCGCGGCCGATGAATACCTGCGCCATGGCGCGCGAATTGGCCAGCACCTGGGCCTGGTAGGTCTTGAAGTCGGGCTCCAGCGCCTCCTTGAACGCGACCGCCTTGGCCGCGATCACGTGCATCAGCGGTCCGCCCTGCGTGCCGGGAAAGACCATCGAACTGAGTTTCTTCTCGATGTCCGGATTCGACCGCGCCAGGATCAGACCGCCGCGCGGCCCGCGCAGCGTCTTGTGCGTGGTCGTCGTCACCACGTCGGCGACCGGAACCGGATTCGGATAGTGGCCGGTGGCGACCAGCCCGGCCACGTGCGCCATGTCGACGAACAGCAGGGCGCCGACCGCGTCGGCGATCCTGCGGCAGCGCTGCCAGTCGACCACGCGCGAATAGGCGGAAAAACCGGCCACCAGCATCTTCGGCCGGTGTTCCTGCGCCAGCGCTTCCATCTGCGCATAGTCGATTTCGCCGGTGTCCGGGTTCAACCCGTACTGCACCGCATTGAAGAGCTTGCCGGAAAAATTCACCTTGGAGCCGTGGGTCAGGTGTCCGCCGTCGGCCAGGCTCATGCCGAGAATCCCGTCGCCCGGATGCAGAAGCGCCAGATAGACCGCGGCGTTGGCCTGCGAGCCCGAGTGCGGCTGCACGTTCGCATAGGCGGCACCGAACAACTGTTTCGCGCGATCGATCGCCAACCGCTCGGCGACGTCGACGAATTCGCAGCCGCCGTAGTAGCGCTTGCCCGGATAACCCTCGGCATATTTGTTGGTCAGCACCGACCCCTGCGCCTCGAGTACGCGCGGGCTGGCGTAGTTCTCGGAAGCGATGAGTTCGATGTGCTCCTCCTGACGCCGCACTTCGTCGGCGATGGCGCCGGCGAGTTCGTCGTCGAACCCGGCGATGGTCATGGTCTTGCTGAACATTCAAGCGATCCCGCTGGCGATGACTGAGGGGCGAATGATACTGGAAGCGGTCCCGCGACGACAGGCCGCGGGTACGCAACGGCGGTGCCGTCAGGCCAGCAGCGCTTCGACCACCGCGGTCCAGGCGCGCGCCAGATTGTCGCGGTTGTAGCCGCCGCCGCCCAGCGCCAGCAGCCGTCCGCCCGCGGTCCGGTCCGCGATCGCGCACAGGCGGCCGGCCGCGTGACGGTGCGCCGCCTCCGAATACCGCAGATGCGTGATGGGATCGCCGGCCAGGCTGTCGGCGCCGCACTGGAGCAGGATCATCGCGCAGGGAAACCGCGCCAGATGCGCTTCGACCTGCGGCCAGACGGCGAAGAAATCTTCGTCGCCGGCTCCCGGTTTCATGGGCAGATTGAGCTTGGTGCCGGCCGCGGCGCCGATGCCGGTTTCGTCGGCGGCACCGGTGCCGGGGTACAGATACCGGCCATCCTCGTGAAGGTCGGCAAGTATCAGGTCCGGGTCGTCAATGAACGCGTAAAAGACCCCGTCGCCGTGGTGCGCGTCGATGTCGACGTAGGCGACCCGCCGGATGCCGTAACGGCCGCGCAGCGTTTCGATGGCGACACCGCAATCATTGAACACGCAAAACCCGGCGGCGCTGTCACGCGCCGCGTGGTGCAGGCCGGCGATGGGCACGAACGCCCTGGTGGCGCGGCCGTCCATGAGGCGGTCCAGCGCATCCAGCACGCTGCCGACCACGGTGCACGCCGCCTCGTAGACACCGGGAAACGCCGGCGTGTCGCCCAGGTCCAGATAACCCTGACCGCTTTCCGACTGGCGGATCACCCGGTCGACGTACCCGGCGGTGTGAAAGCGCAGCAGGTCGTCGCGTCCGGCCGTGACCGGTTCGCAGACCTGAACCCGCCGGTCGAGCCCGCGGTCGATCATCCGCTGCCAGAAGGCGCCCATGCGGTCGGGCCCGAACGGATGACCTTCGCCGAAGCCGTAGCGGGCCAGCGCTGCGCCGACGTGAACGGTGACAGTCATGGCTGGAACCCTCCTGCCCCGCTGCGCCGAACCGGCGTGCGGTTTTCCAGTATACTACCGGCTTTTAACCGCGAACCCGAGAATCCATGGCTCAATACGTCTACACGATGAACCAGGTGGGCAAGGTCGTCCCGCCCAAGCGCGAGATCCTGCGCGACATCTCCCTGTCGTTCTTCCCCGGTGCGAAAATCGGCGTGCTGGGTCTGAACGGTTCCGGCAAGTCCACGCTGTTGCGCATCATGGCCGGCGTCGATACCGACATCCACGGCGAAGCGCGGCCGCAGCCCGGCATCAAGGTCGGATTTCTGCCGCAGGAACCGAAACTCGACGAAAGCAAGGATGTGCGCGGCAACGTCGAGGAGGCGCTGGCGGAGATCACCGAGGCGCAGAAGCGCCTGGACGCGGTGTACGCCGCCTACGCCGAGCCGGACGCGGATTTCGACGCGCTCGCCGCCGAACAGGCGAAACTCGAAAACCTGTTGCAGGCCACCGACGGCCACAACCTGGAACGCACGCTGGACGTCGCCGCCGAGGCGCTGCGGCTGCCGCCGTGGGACGCCGACGTTTCCAAACTGTCCGGCGGCGAGAAACGCCGGGTCGCGCTGTGCAAGCTGCTGCTGTCGAAGCCGGACATGCTCCTGCTCGACGAGCCGACCAACCATCTCGACGCCGAAAGCGTCGCCTGGCTGGAGCGGTTCCTGCACGAATATCCAGGCACCGTCGTCGCCGTGACCCACGACCGTTATTTCCTCGACAACGTCGCCGGCTGGATCCTGGAACTCGACCGCGGGTACGGCATTCCCTGGCAGGGCAACTACTCGTCCTGGCTGGACCAGAAGGAAACCCGTCTGCAGCAGGAGGAGAAATCCGAGAGCGCGCGGCACAGGGCCATCAAGGCCGAACTCGAATGGGTGCGCAGCAATCCGAAGGGTCGTCACGCCAAGAGCAAGGCGCGCCTGGCGCGCTTCGAGGAACTGCAATCGCAGGAGTTCCAGAAACGCAACGAGACCAACGAACTCTACATACCGCCGGGCCCGCGGCTCGGCGACCTGGTCATCGAAGCCAACCATATCCGCAAGGGTTTCGGCGACCGCCTGCTGATCGACGACCTCAGCTTCAACCTGCCGCGCGGCGGTATCGTCGGCGTGATCGGCCCGAACGGCGCCGGCAAGACCACGCTGTTCCGCATGCTGACCGGCAAGGAAAGCGTCGACAGCGGCGAACTGCGCATCGGCGACACGGTGCAGATCGCCTATGTCGACCAGAGCCGCGACGCGCTCGACAACAAGAAGACCGTGTGGGAGGAAGTGTCGGACGGCCTGGACGTCATCGCCGTCGGCAAATACGAGATCAATTCGCGCGCCTACGTCTCGCGCTTCAATTTCAACGGCACCGATCAGCAGAAGCGCGTCGGCGATCTTTCCGGCGGCGAACGCAACCGCCTGCACCTGGCCAAGCTGCTGAAAAGCGGCGGCAACCTGCTGCTGCTCGATGAACCGACCAACGACCTGGACGTGGAAACGCTGCGCGCGCTGGAACAGGCGCTGCTGGATTTCCCCGGCTGCGCCGTCATCATCTCACACGACCGCTGGTTCCTGGACCGCATCGCCACCCACATGCTCGCCTTCGAAGGCGACAGTCAGGTGACCTGGTTCGAGGGCAACTATGCGGATTACGAAGCCGACCGCACGCGGCGGCTGGGCGTGGACGCGGAGCAGCCGCATCGGATCAAATATCGGCGGTTGGGGTGACGAAGCGGCACTGACAAGACGACGCGGACCGCCGTCGGCGCAATGCGTCGGTCAACCGCCCAGTTCGTTCGTTATTGACGAAAGTCCGCGCCGGCTTCCGAACTCGCGCGCAGCAGGTCCGCAAAGGCTTCTGCCGTGAGCGGCAGACCGTTGAGAAAGCCCTGGTAGGTGTCACAGCCGTGGTGTTGCAGAAAAGCGAGCTGTTCCTGCGTCTCCACACCTTCGGCGAGCACCTTGAGGTGCAGGTTGCGGGCCATGGCGATGATGGTGGCCGCTATCTCCCCGGCGCTCGCTTCGAGCGGGATGTCGTGCATGAAAGTGCGATCGATCTTCAGCGTGTCAATGGGGAAGCGCCGAAGATAGGACAGTGAAGAGTAACCGGTGCCGAAATCGTCGATCGCCACCTTTACGCCGAGGTCTTTCAGCGCCCGCAGGGTGGCGACGGTCGTCTCTCCCCGTTCCATGATCGCGCTCTCCGTAATCTCCAGTTCCAGAAGCCCCGGGGGCAGGCCGGTGGCGTCGAGAACGGTGCGCACGTCTTCGACCAGATCGAGATGGCGGAACTGGCGCGGTGAGAGATTCACCGCCAGGGTGATGGGCGGCAGACCGCTCGCCATCCATCTCTGATGCTGTTCACAGGCGGCATTCAGCACCCATTTGCCGAGGGGAAGTATCAAACCGGTCTCCTCCGCCAGCGAAATGAAGTTCGCCGGTGGAATGCATCCGCACCGGGGATGCAGCCAACGCACCAGGGCTTCGACACCGACGATGGCGCCGCTCGCCACGTCCACCTGGGACTGGAAGTGCAAGGTGAATTCCTGCGTTTCGATGGCGCGGCGAAGTTCTGTTTCGAGGGTCAGGCGCTCATGAGCCGTGCGGGTCAGCTCGGCGCTGTAGAAGCGGAAAGTGCTGCGACCCTCCTCCTTGGATTGGTACATGGCGGCATCGGCGTTCTGCAGCAGGGTCGTGCCGTCGCGACCGTCGGCCGGATACAGGCTGATGCCGATGCTGGCAGTGATGAACACCGTTTGTCCTTCCAGATCGAAGTGCTTGTTCAGTGCCGCGAGAATCTTCTTCGCCACTTCGCCGGCATCCCCCGTACGCCTGATGCCGTCCAGGACGATGACGAACTCGTCGCCGCCGAGGCGCGCCACGGTGTCCTCATTGCGCACGCAGGCGGAAAGAAGCGCAGCCACGGTCTTGAGCAGCTTGTCGCCCGCCGGGTGGCCCAGACTGTCGTTGACGGTCTTGAACCGGTCGAGGTCGAGGAACAGCAGTGCCAGCGACGAACCGGCGCGGTGAGCACGTTGAATGGCGTAGTCCAGCCGTGCATTGAGAAGCAGTCGGTTGGGCAGTTCGGTGAGGGGGTCGTGATGCGCGAGATAATCCAGATCCGCCTCCGAGCGCTTCAACCGGCTGATGTCGGTGAACACCCCGACGTAGTTCAGGATTTTTCCCGCATCGTCCTGCACCGTGTTGATGGTCAGCCATTCGGGATAGATTTCTCCGGTCTTGCGCCGGTTCCATATTTCGCCGCGCCAGCTTCCGGTCTGCAGGATGGATGCCCACATGGACTGGTAAAAGCTGTTGCCGTGGCGCCCGGACTGGTGCATGCGCGGGTTACGCCCGAGCACCTCCGCCTTGGAATAGCCGGTAATCGCAGTGAACGCGGCATTGACGGCGACGATCGCGCCGTCCGGACCGGTGATGAGAACGCCCTCCATGGTGCTCTCGAAGACCTTGGCGGCCTGGCGAAGTTTTTCCTCCGAGCGCACCCGCTCTGAGATATCCTGGAACACCCCCAGCACACCGACCGTGCGACCCTGGACGTCGCACAACGGCACCTTGCTGGTCTCCAGCCACAGCGTCGAGCCGTCTTCGAGTTCCATGGGCTCGACGATATTCAGCTTCGGCGTACCCGATGAAATCACGTTGGCGTCGTCGCGGCGATACAGGTCGGCGAACTTGCGCCAGACAAGTTCACGGTCGTCCTTTCCAATGATTTCGTCTGGCCGGCTGAGGCCGGCCAGACGGGCGAAAGCCGCGTTGCAGCCCAGGTACCTGGAGTCCCTGTCCTTCCAGAACACGAAGTTGGGCACCGTATCGATAACGTGCTGAAGCATCTGCCGCGCGGTCTGGAGACTTTCCGCCGCCCGCCTGCGCTCGGTGACGTCCCGGGCCACGGACAGCACCATGGCGCGTCCCTGGATGTCGATCAGTCTTGCGCTGATCTCCACCGCAATATTGCGGCCGTCCCTGGTCATGTGTTCCATTTCGAATACGGCCCGGCCTTCGGCCAGCAGTGCGGATACGGAGACGTTGCGCTGTTCGTCCATGCCGGCGGCGTCGATGTCCTTCGGCGACAGATTCAGGAGTTCCGTTTCGGAATACCCCAGCCGCCGGCACGCCGCCTCGTTCACTTTCAGGAAGCGGTCGGGTTCACCCGAAGGCAGGACACTGTGAAGGAATATGGCGTCACTGTTGTCACGGAACAAAGCCTTGTAGAACGACTCGCTGTCTCTCAGTGCCTCCTCCGCCTTCTTGTGCTCGGTGATATCGTCGAAGAAGGCGACGAAATGGTCCTGCGCAGGGCTGTAGACCGAAATCGAAAACCAGAGCCCCAAGGGCCCGAGACGGGCCTGAAAGCGTTCCGGACGACCACTCGCGGATACCCGGCCGCAGACGTTGAAGAGTTCCGGGTGCTTTTCGCGGACTCCGGGAATGACCTGGCTGACCCGTTTTCCGATCACGTCCCCGATGCCCGTCAACCGCTCGAAGGCGGGGTTGACGTTGAGATAGACGAAATCCCGCGGCGCACCGTCCTCGAACAGCATCCGGCAATAGACATAGCCGTGCAGCACGTGCTGGAACAGGAAGCGGTAACGTTCAGCGCTTCCCCGCAGTGCCTCCTGCGCCTGCAAGCACGCGGTCACATCCCGGCCCTGTATGATGGCCCCGTTCACCGTTCCGTCGTGTTCGACGTAGGGGGTATAGACCACCGCTTTGCAGCGCCGGCCGACGCCGCGGATGTCAAGAAAAAGGGGTCGGTGACAAATGATTCTCATTTGTCACCGACCCCTTTTTTACTGGTTCTCAGACGTCCTGCACCTGCCCCGCCCGAATTCCGTTGGTCACACGGCGCGACCGTCTGTCGTTGAGCGCTTGAACAACCGGCGTACGCAGGAACAGCAGCGCGGCGAGCACACACCCGTAGATGAACGGCTCGCGCGTGTCCGCCTTCACCAGCCACCAGAAGTGCAGAACGCCGAGCGCGGGAATCGCGTAAGCCAGACGGTGCAGCTTCTTCCACGACCGGCCCAGCCTTCGCACCATGGCGTTGGTCGAGGTCGCCGCCAGCGGCAGAAGCAGCACGAACGCGAGCATACCGACGGTGATGAACGGCCGCTCGAGAATGTCGGGGCCGATTTCGCTCCAGTCGAAGAACTGGTCGAGCCACAGATACGTGAACAGGTGCAACGTCGCGTAGAAAAATGAAAAGAGGCCGAGCATCCGCCGCACGCGGATCGGCCAGCCCCAGCCGGTCATGCGCTTGAGCGGCGTCGCCACCAGCGTCAGCAGCAGAAAGCGCAGCGTCCACTGTCCGGTCGAGTCCTGTATCTCGTCAATGGGATTGGCGCCGAGCGCATCCATGAAGAACCCTGCCGCAAGCGCGGCCAGCGGCGCCAGTGACAGGATGAAAACGAGTGGTTTGACGAATTGCCTGTTCACGCCGGCGGACCGGTTCTCAAAAATACTTCTTCAGATCCATGCCGGCATACAGCGAAGCAACCTGCTCGCCGTAGCCGTTGAACAGCAGCGTTTCGCGCTTGCGGAATTCGCCGATGCGCCGCTCCCGCTTCTGGCTCCAGCGCGGATGCGGCACGTTCGGGTTGACGTTGGAATAGAAGCCATACTCGTTCGGCGCCGCCGCCATCCAGGAACTGACCGGCTGCTTGTCCACGAAGCGGATGCTGACGATCGACTTGATGCTCTTGAACCCGTATTTCCAGGGCACCACCAGCCGGACCGGCGCGCCGTTCTGGTTGGGCAGGACCTTGCCGTAGAGACCGACCACCAGCAGCGCCAGCGGATTCATCGCCTCGTCCATGCGCAACCCTTCGACATAGGGCCAGTCGAGCACGTGCCGGCGCTGGCCGGGCATCTGCTTCGGATCGTTCAGCGTGACGAATTCGACGTACTTCGCGCCGGACGTTGGCCCCAAGCGCTTGATCAGATCGGCGAGCGGGAAACCGACCCAGGGAATCACCATCGACCAGCCTTCCACGCAGCGCAACCGGTAGATGCGTTCCTCCAGCGGATGCGGCTTGAGAATGTCTTCGAGCGTGTACGTGCCCGGCTTTTCCACGGCGCCGCCGATGGTCACCGACCAGGGGTCCGTCTGCAGACTGCCCGCGTAGCGCGCCGGATCGCTCTTGTCGGTGCCGAACTCGTAGAAATTATTGTAGGTTGTCACGTCCTCGTAGGGCGTCTTGTCCTCATCCGTGCTGTACTTGCCGGGCGCGATCCTGCCGAGTTCCAGCGTCGCGTCGGCGCGCCGCGCCAGCAGCCCGCCGGCGAGCGCGAGCCCCGCCAGCGCCAGCCCCTGGCGCATGAACCGGCGGCGCTCCTGATAGACCGCGTACGGCGTAACATCGGCCTCGGTCAGATCGGCGGATTTTCTGATGAGCATAACGTTTCCCCTGGTTATTGAGCCTTGCATAAATGCGTGACAGACGATCCGCCTTTGCCGTCATCCCGGCGCAGGCCGGGATCCAGCCGCCGCCGCGCCAATGGATTCCGGCCTGCGCCGGAATGACGGTCAAACGTGTCACGCATTTATGCAAGCCTCGATAATCAGCATTTCCGACAGCACCGGGAGCGGATGAGTTCCCCGGTCCCGGCGTTCCATCGCTAGGCTAACCGCACAAGATCACGAAGTTATCACGAATCCGGGTGTCGCGCGGGAGGGCGAAATCGATGGCCGGGAAGCACGCGAGACGACATGACTCTTAACCACAAAGCACACAAAGCGCACGAGGAATTCATTTGCCGGGTGGCGCGTTCCTGGTCGTCTCGCCGGCAGCCGCCGTCATTCGGTTACGCCGATATACTGGATGCCGGCCTGCGCCGGCATGACGACAAGCCCGGTGTCCGGGATTCAACCACCGGCCCAATTCACGACAGCCACGCTTCATCAGCACGCAGGTCCACACGGCAATACTATCCTTCGTGCCCTTTGTGTTCTTTGTGGTTGAATGGTCGTTTACTGCGCGTCCTTCGCGGTTGTTACCAGCAGACCCGACTCACCCCACCCACAACCGCGCATTGCGGAACAGCCGCATCCAGGGCCCGTCCTCGATCCATTCGTCCGGACACCAGGAATTGAGCACCGCGCGGAACACGCGCTCGGGGTGCGGCATCATGATGGTGACGCGCCCGTCTTCGGACGTCAGCCCCGTGACACCCCCCGGCGAGCCGTTGGGGTTGAACGGATAGCGTTCGGTCATGCGGTCGTAGTTGTCCAGATACCGCAGCGCCACCAGCGCGTTGTCGGGCGCGGTCCCGGTCGCGAATTCGGCCCTTCCTTCACCGTGCGCCACCGCGATCGGCAGGCGCGAACCGGCCATGCCGTGCAACAGGATCGACGGCGTCGGCAGCACTTCGACCAGCGAGAAGCGCGCCTCGAACTGCTCGGAACGGTTGCGTTTGAACGCCGGCCAGTGGCCGGCGCCCGGAATCAGATCGCGCAGCCCGGACAGCATCTGACAGCCGTTGCACACGCCCAGGCCCCAGGTGTCCTTGCGCTCGAAAAAGGCACTGAACGCGTCGCGCGCGCGCGGGTTGAACAGAATCGACTTCGCCCAGCCCTGGCCGGCGCCCAGCACGTCGCCATAGGAGAAGCCGCCGCAGGCGACGAGCCCGGAGAATTCGCCGAACCCGGTGCGCCCCTCGATCAGATCGCTCATGTGCACGTCGTGACACTCGAAGCCGGCGCGGTCGAACGCGGCGGCCATCTCGATCTGACCGTTGACGCCCTGTTCGCGCAGAATCGCGACGCGCGGACGCACGCCGGTGGCGATCATCGGCGCCGCCGGGTTTTCATCGAGATCGAAGGTCAACAGCAGGCGCATGCCCGGATCGTCGGCATCCAGCAGCGCGTCGAATTCCTGCACCGCGCAGTCGGGGTTGTCGCGCAACGCCTGCATGCGGAAACTGGTTTCAGCCCAGGCGCGCTGCAGGTCCACGCGCGCTTCGTCCAGCACCGCCTTGCGCGCCAGCGTGAAGGTCAGCCGGTCGGATTCGTTCAGGCAGCCGATCACGTGACTGCAGTGCGACAGCCCCGCTTCGCGCAGCACCGCGAGCACGGTATCGGTATCGTAATGACGCACCTGGAGCACCGCGCCCAGTTCCTCGCTGAACAGGATCGGTTCCACGGACTCGCCGAGCGCATCGAGCTGGACATCCAGACCGCAATGTCCGGCGAACGCCATCTCGCACAGCGTCACGAACAGACCGCCGTCGGAACGGTCGTGATAGGCCAGCAGCAGACCGTCCTGGTTGAGATCCTGAAGCGCCTCGAAGAACGCCTTCACGGCCTCCGGGTCGTCGAGGTCCGGCGCATGATGACCGAGCTGCTTGTAGACCTGCGCCAGCGCCGAGCCGGCCATCCGGTTCAGGCCCTTGCCCAGGTCGATCAGAATCAGGTCGCTGTCGCCCTGGTCCGTGCGCAGTTGCGGCGTGAGCGTACGGCGCACGTCCAGCACCGGCGCAAACGACGAAACGATCAACGACAAAGGCCCGGTCACCGCACAATCGCGGCCGTCCTCGCGCCAGACCGTTTTCAGCGACATCGAATCCTTGCCGACCGGAATGGCCAACCCTAAGCGCGGACAGAGTTCCTCGCCCACGGCTTTCACCATATCGAACAGCGCCGCATCCTCGCCGGGGTGGCCGGCCGCCGCCATCCAGTTGGCCGACAGGCGCACGTCGGCCAGTTTGCCGATGCGTGCCGCCGCGATGTTGGTGATCGCCTCGCCCACGGCCATGCGGCCGGACGCGGCGGGATCGGCCAGCGCGATCGGCGTGCGTTCGCCCATCGCCATGGACTCCCCGGCATACCCCTCGTAATCGGCGCAGGTCACGGCGACGTCGGCCACCGGCACCTGCCAGGGCCCGACCATCTGGTCGCGCGTCACCTGGCCGGTGACCGACCGGTCGCCGATGGTGACGAGAAAGCTCTTGCTCGCCACCGCCGGCAGGCGCAGCACGCGGTAGACCGCCGCGCGCAGGTTGTCGTCGAAGTGCAGCGCGGGTTTGGTGAAGGTGCGGTGGTGCACGTCGCGGAGCATCTTCGGCGGCTTGCCGAGCAGCAGCGGCAGCGGCATGTCGATCGGCGTGTTGTCGAAATAACCGTCGCCCAGCACCAGCTCCTGTTCTTCGGTGGCTTCGCCGACCACGGCATAGGGACAGCGCTCGCGGTCGCACAGCGCCTTGAATTCCTCGAGCCGGTCGGGATCGACCGCCAGCACGTAGCGCTCCTGCGCTTCGTTGCACCAGATCTGCATGGGCGACATGCCCGGTTCGTCGTTGGGCACGGCGCGCAATTCGAAGCGCCCGCCGCGGCCGCTGTCGTTGACCAGCTCGGGCAGCGCGTTGGACAGGCCGCCGGCGCCGACGTCGTGAATGGACAGGATCGGATTGGCGCCGCCCATCGCCCAGCAACGGTCGATGACCTCCTGGCAGCGGCGCTGCATTTCCGCGTTGCCGCGCTGCACGGACGCGAAGTCCAGGTCCTCGGCGCTCGCGCCGCTGGACACCGACGACGCCGCGCCGCCGCCCAGCCCGATCAGCATCGCCGGACCGCCCAGCACGACGATCGGCGCGCCGGGCGGAATGTCGCGCTTGTGAATGTGATTCTCGCGGATGTTGCCGTAGCCGCCGGCGATCATGATCGGCTTGTGGTAGCCGCGCAGTTCGCGCCCGCCGGTACAGGGCACCTGTGCCTCGTAAGTGCGGAAATAACCGCACAGGTTAGGCCGCCCGAATTCGTTGTTGAACGCAGCCGCGCCCAGCGGTGCTTCGAGCATGATGTCCAGCGCCGAGGCGATGCGCGCCGGTTTGCCGTGGTCGGTCTCCCAGGGCTGCTCGAACCCGGGAATACGCAGGTTGGACACCGAAAAGCCGCACAGGCCCGCCTTGGGTTTGGCGCCGCGCCCGGTCGCGGCTTCGTCGCGGATCTCGCCGCCGGCGCCGGTGGCGGCACCCGGAAAGGGTGAAATCGCGGTCGGATGATTGTGCGTTTCGACCTTGATCTGGATGTGCGCGGTTTCGGCGTGCGGCGCGTACGCGCCGCTGACGGGATTGGGGAAGAACCGCCTGACCTCGCTGCCCGCAAGCACTGCCGCGTTGTCCCGGTAGGCCGACAGCACGCCGTCGGGGCTGGCGCGGTGACTGGCGCGGATCATGTCGAACAGCGTTGCGTCGCGCGGCCGGCCGTCGATGACCCAGCTTGCGTTGAAAATCTTGTGGCGGCAGTGCTCCGAATTGGCCTGCGCGAACATCATCAGTTCGACGTCGGTCGGATTGCGCTTGAGCGCGCCGAAGCTCTCGAACAGATAATCGATCTCGTCGTCCGACAGCGCGAGCCCGAGTTCGCGATCGGCGGCTTCCAGCGCTTCGCGCCCGCCGGTCAGCAGATCGATCGCCACGCAGGGCGCCGGCTCATGCCGCTCGAACAGCAGCTCGGCGTCCTCGGCACGGGTCAGCACCGATTCGGTCATACGGTCGTGCAGCACTGGCAGCAGCGCCTGAAAACAGGCTTCGTCGGGGGCGGCGCCCCGCGCCAGTCTGAGATCGTAGCGGATGCCGCGCTCGATGCGGTGAATCTTGTGCAGACCGCAGTTGTGCGCGATGTCGGTCGCCTTGGTCGACCAGGGCGAGAGGGTGCCGATGCGCGGCACCACCCAGAGACCGTGGCCGGCGGGATCAACCGCCAGCACCGATCCGCTGTCGAGCAGTTGCTGCAGCAGGTCCAGCTCGGTGTCCGTCAGCCTTTCCTCCACGTCGACGAAATGCACGTACCGCGCGTCGAAGCCGCTGACCCGGTGATCCGCCGACTGGAGCCGGGCCAGCAGTTTTTCGTAGCGGAACGGGGAAAAAACGGGGCCACCCGGCAATTCAAACATGGAGAAACTCTCGCGACTGCGGTTCAACGGGAAGGCGCCAAATGATACTGGAACCGGTTCGCGGACGACAGTCGCGAAGCCGGATCGGATCGCGTGCGCGTCGTCGCTCCGGAAGGGCGTCCCGCGCTACGCCGTCTTTCCGACAGGCTCCCGGGAACTAGCGTGCCGCCGTGCCGGCATCGGCGGCGCCGCGCTCCAGCGGTTCCCGGGACAGCAGCGCGCGGTTCAACCTGACCAGCGCCGGGTCCAGGACCGCCGGACTCAGATCCGCGCCGGGAGAGATCACCGTCAGCATCAAGCGCTGGTTCTCCACCTGGAACAGGCGGCACAGCGTAGTCGTGTTGGCCGCATCGTGAACCATCAGCGACAGCGGTGCGGGTGAACCGTCGCGCCCCATCCGGTCGGCAAGCAGCAGCAACAGGGATGCGGTGGCTCCCAACCGGTCCTGGTTCTGCGTGCCGGTGCCGGCGGCCAGCGGCCAGCCCTGCTCGTCACTCAGCAACACGCCGGAAAAGTTGCCCTTCTCCGCCATTTGATCGAGCAGGGCGGTAAGGTCGCGGCGCTGGCCGGGGTCGCCTTCCAGACGCCCCAGTTCGTACGAGAGCTGGTCGCGCTGCACCAGCGGCGTCAGTACCGTCTGGATCGCCAGGCGCAGATTCGCGTCTTCGTTCTCGTGCTGCGCCAGTCGCTCGCGCAGCCGCGTCAGGTCCTCCATCTGGTACAGATTCTGCGTACGCAGACGGGTGCGCGCCTGCTCGCCTTTCCTGGCGCCGAACAGGTAGCCGGCCGTCAGCAGCAGAATCGTTGCGCCGAACGCGATGATTACGGGCAGTAGTGTCTCCATGGTTTACCTGGCAGTGGGTTGACAATCGCCGATATTGATGGCCTGAACGACGACACGTCGATTTTCGCGCGCAGCGGCCGGCACACCTTCGATCGGTTCGTGGCTTCCGGCGGCACCGAGGATGATCGCCTGCATCGGTACGCCTGCAGCGCGCAACAGACCAGCGACGGCGTCCGCCCGCTGATAGCTCAACAGCAGATTATAGGGGTCCGGCCCGACGGCATCGGCGTGCCCCTGAACGGACACCTTGACGCCGGGGTGTTGCTTCAACCAGTTCACCAGGGTGTGAAAACCGGCCTCGACAGCCGCCATGATCGGCGCCGCCTTCCCGAATTCGAACTGAATCGTGACGTCCTCGGGGCAGGGTTCGCGTTCCGCCACGTCCTGGCGGATGATCCGGTCCGTGGCGGCCGCCGGCGCCTGTTCCGGCGGCAACGCAACTGCACCGGTTTCCGGCGACGCGGCCGCCGCGGCCCGTTGTGCGGGCGCCAGCTCAGGCGCGGCGGTCCCTGCCGAAGGCGTCGTCTGCTCCGGCACGTTCCCCTCGCCGGGAGCGGCCGCGGCCGCTGGCGGCGCGGCGGCAGGCGGCTGCGCCTGCTCGGGTGCTGGTTGCGCTGCCTGCTCCGGCGGCAGTGCAACAGTGCCGCTTTCCGGTGGTCCCACCGCAGCGCTCTGGTGTGCCGGCTCCGGCGCAGGCCGGACAACCGATTGAACCGGATGACGCGTCAGCCATAACCAGAGCGCCGCAGCGGCGACAAGGATGCCGACGATCGCGAATGCGAGCGTGAACCACCCCGGCGTATCCTCGCCGACGACCGCGTAACGCTCCGGCGAATCCTGTTGCGCTGGCTCGTTCATGAATGCGTCATGCCGAGGGCAGCTTGTAAAGAGGTTCGATCAGATCGACCCCGCACTCCAGCCCGGCGCACCAGTCGATGAACCGCTGCACCCTCTCCTTGCCCTGGAAGTAGGCCCCGTGCTGCGGCGCGATGATTTCGATGTCCAGGTCGCGCACCATGTTCGCCCAGGCACGCATCACCCGGTTCGACGCCATGTAGCGCCGGTGAAAGCCTTCCATGTACGGGATGTGCGCGTCGAAGTCCGATACGCTCACGTATTTCATGCCGAGCGACGCGCCCAGGTCGCCGCTGTACAGGATCTTCGACGTCGGGTCATAGATCTGGAAGTTGCCTTCACTGTGCAGGAAATGGGCGGGAATGATCATGAGCTGCGAACCTTCGAGGTCCAGCAGCATGCCCTCGTCGGGAATCGGCTTGAGCCGGTCGGCCACCAGGTGATCGAAGCCGAAGTGCGGCACGAAGCGCATCCAGAGTTGCGAAATGTAGGCGTCCGCGTCGGTGGTCATCAGCCAGCCGTTGACGGCGGCGACGATGTCGGGGTCCTGGTGCGAGAGAAAGATGTAGCGCAGTTTTCCGTGTCCCAGCGCCGAGAAGGTTTCGGCCAGCACCCGGGTGTAGACCTTGTGCCCGCCGGGGTCGAGGATCATGCCGGTCCCGCCGTGGATGATCATGTGCTGATTGGCTTGAACCGCCAGGCCGCCCAGATCGAAATCCTCCATCAGCAGATTTCGGTGCTTGCCATCGTCAAAGAGCAGGGTGCTCGGCATCAATTACCTCCACGACGTCCCGTCAGGCGGCGGCGCGGGCCACACCGCCGTTGCACAGACACTCTACAGGATATTCTTGATGAACTTAATGGCCTCGCGCATATCGAAGAAGATCAGTCCCAGCGGCGTGGTTTCGTTCGCCAGCACCAGCAGCAGCGCACCGCGACCGGCGTTGATCATGACGGCGTAGCCCTCGTCGCCGCGCACGATCACTTCCTTGACGTCGCCGCGGCGCAGTTCCGTGGCGGCGCGCGTGCCGAGGTTCAGCAGGGTTGCCGTCATGCCGGCGACGCGCGTGTCGTCCAGGTCCTGCGACAGGGCGCTGGCGATCATCAGCCCGTCTTCCGAAATCAGGGCGCTGGCCTCGACGCCGGGGGACTGGCTCTGAAGATTCTTGAGAACCTTTTTCAGGTTGTCTAAGCGGGACATCTGGCTCTCCTTTTCAAGGCTTGGAAGTTGCGATTCCGGTTCGTCCGGCGGGGCCTGCGCGGGCGCTGCCGGATCGGGTGACTCTGCGTCCGGCACGGTCCCCGCGGCAGTGCGGGATTCCGGCTCCGGCGGAGCCGGCGCGGACTCTGCGATTCCGGGCGTCCCGGCTTCCGGCGCGGGCCGAGGCGTCCGCGGCGGATGCACCAGCGCATCCAGGCGCGCATTCAGTTCCGCGGCGCTCATTGCCAACGTGATGAACTCCGCCACACGCAGCGACTGGATCAGCACGTCGGCATTTTCGTGTCCATGGGTGGACATGACGACGACCGGAAGCTCGCGGATGCGCGTAATCCTGGAGGAACGGATGAGCTGTATGAGATTGTAGCCGTCGAGCGCGAGTTCCGACAAATTGACGATGACCGCCCTGATCGTGAAGTGGTTCAACAACGCCTGCCAGCCGCTGTCGGCGTCGGTGACGTGATACAGGTCGAACCGGCCGCCGATGCTTCGGTCGACCGACGCGCGCACGCTGCGCGAGCGGTTCACGGCCAGAATGCGAGGCCGCGTTTCCAACTTCTGTTCAACCACTGTCATGGCTCACCACTGGCGGCGACACCGCCGGACTCCAAACGCCCTGTTGGCATTGAGGCAAGATGTGCGCGGCGTTCCGCGAAATTGTCGGCGATCGGAGCCCGCCGGCAGCCGCAAGCGGCCTGCCGACCTGAAACGTCAAGCGACAGCAAGGGCCTGATCTATAAAGGCTTCGCTTCATGCTCTGCGGCGCGCCTGCAACGAACGCTCGCCCGGCGCAGGCGTGAGGATTCAGGTTCACATCATACCTGAAGCAACGCGGATTTGATTATCTGCGGCGGAGCACGCGCATCGACTGCATGAATGTGATCAAAATTGCGCCATTTCATTCCTGTACGTCATTCACGGTGACGGAAGCCCTGCAGCGGATGAGCGACACTTCGTCCCGGGCGCCGTCAAGCGCACGGCGGGTCCACTCTGTCACCGGCGTGCGTCCAGGATTCAGCGATACCTAAGGAAACTCTGATTTATCCGTCATGCCGGCGAAGGCCGGCATGACCATCTACAAATGGATCAGGGTTTCCCTAACCGTCGCGCCATCCGGACAGCGTGGTATCAGCGATCTACCCGGCGCTAGCGCGTACCCGGCAGTCCGACGGCGACCGGACCCTTGGGCGAACGCAGCACCCAGTGCGACAGTGCCATCACCAGCAACGGATAGACCACGGACAACTGGTAGAGACGCTCCAGCGCGAAAAGTTCGCGCAGCAGCCCGACCAGCCACGACCCCAGACCGACGCCGACCATCAGGGCGGCGATCAGCATCGACGACACCCAGGGCACCTGCTCGGGAAACCGCGCCGAGGCGATGCCGATGGTCAGCGGAAAGAACGCCGAGCACGCCAGCCCGGCGAGTGCGAACAGACCGATTCCAAGTATCGGCGTAGCGGCATAGGGCAACAGCAGGAAGGCGGCGATCATCAACAGCGGCAGCGCCAGCCAGATGCGCCGCGGCGCGACCCGCAGCACCAGCACCGAAGTCAGCAACCGGCCGGCGACCATGGCCGCCCAGAACACCGACAGCGCACCGGCCGCGACGGCTTCCGGCAGATGTTTGACGTCCTGCAGGTACAGGATCGCCCAGTTGCCGAAGGTACCCTCGGCAAACGCATAGATCACGGCGACGGCGGTAAACAGCCAGAAGTGCAGCACCCGCACCGGGTGGCCCGGCCGCCCGTCGATCATGCTGCAAGGGACGGGCATGGGGTCGCGCGCCCGCCAGTTTCCGCGCCGGCCGGCGTCCACCGGCGTCGCGGCCGACGCCGGAAACCGGTTCAGCAGCGCGGAGACGATCAACACCAGCGCGAACGCCGCGAGCGACAGCGGAAAGCCGACCCAGTGTCCGGCCCGCATGAAGGCGCTGGCGATGACCGGACCGACGGCAAGACCGGCACCCAGAAAGGTGTGCAGCGCCACGATCGCCGTGTCCCGCTTGCGTGGAAACAGGAGCGGCGGCAATCCATTCAAGGGTGCGCCCGAAAGACCGAACCCGAGTCCCAGGCTGGCGGTGCCCAGCATGACGACCACCAGCGCCGCGCCCGGTGTCAGCATGAGCGTGCCGGCCAGCAGCAATTGCGAGAGCGCGTTGATGGCCAGTGCGATCCACAGCAGTGTCTTCAGACCCAGCCGCGCGGCCAGCGCCCCGCCGGCCAGCGATCCAATCACGGCCGCGGCCACCTGCGGCAGAAAGATCGCGCCGTATTGCGCGTCCGAAAAGCCGTGCACCGCTTTGAGCAGCACACTGCTGGCCGGAAAGCTGACCAGCGTCAGGCCCTGCAGCATACCGGCCAGATAGAGTGTCGCGACCGCTGCGGGCCGCACCGGCGTGTCGAGCTGAACGTTACGAGTGTCCATGGCGCACCTTCAATTCGGCGGGTTGCGCCGCCGCGGCGACGGCCTGAGCCGCCGGCGCGTCGGCGATCAACCGCGTGCTGCTGCGAAACGTGAAATAAGCCCAGGCCCAGTCGAGCATCACCGAAATACGGTTGCGCATGCCGGCCAGAAAATAGACGTGCACCAGCCCCCACAGCCACCAGGCGAGGCTGCCCCACAGGCGCACGAAGCCGAAGTCGGCGACCGCCGCCTTGCGGCCGATGGTCGCCAGACTGCCGAGATGGCGGTAACGGAAAGGCGGAATGGCGCGGCCTTTGAGCCGGGCGCGGATGCAGCGCGCGACGTACTGTCCGCCCTGCTTCGCCGCCGGGCCGATGCCCGGCACGGGTTGTCCGTCCCAGGCGTTCGACGCGGCGGTATCGCCGACCACGAACACCTCGGGCAGACCGGGCACCGACAAATCCCCGCCGACCAGCACGCGGCCGCTGCGGTCGGCGGTCGCGCCCAGCCAGCGCGCCGCCGGCGATGCGGTGACGCCCGCCGCCCAGAACACACTGCGCGCCACGATCGGGGTGCCGCTGACGCGCACGCCGTCGGCGTCGATGTGCTCGACGCGGCTGTCGGTCAGCACCTCGACGCCCAGCCGGCGCAGCGCCGCCGCGGCGCGCCGCGAGAGGTTCTCGGGAAAGGTCGGCAGAATGCGCGGCCCCGACTGCACCAGCACCACGCGCGCCGCCGCCGGGTCCAGCGTGCGGAACTCCTTCTCCATTCCGAATCGGGCCAGCTCGGCGATGGCGCCGGCCAGTTCGACGCCGGTCGGGCCCGCGCCGACAATCAGAAACGTCAGCAGCGCCGCACGCTCGGCCGGGTCGTCGGTGAATTCGGCGCGTTCGAACGCAAGCAGCAGGCGGCTGCGCACCTCGGTCGCGTCCTCGACGCGTTTCAGGCCGGGCGCGAACGGCGCCCACTCGTCGCGGCCGAAATAACTGTGCGTCGCGCCGGTCGCCAGCAGCAGGTAGTCATAGGGAACGCGCCGGGCGCCGAGCACGATTTCGCGGCGCTGCGCATCGACGCCGGTCACCTCGCCCAGCAGCACGCGGGCGTTGCGCTGCTCGCGCAGCAGCACGCGGATCGGCATGGCGATGTCGCCGGCCGCCAGCGCCGTGGTCGCGACCTGATAGAGCAGCGGTTGAAACAGGTGATAGTTGTGGCGGTCGATCAGCGTGACCGACACCGGCGCGTGCTACAGGCTGCGCGCGCAGGCCAGTCCGCCGAACCCGGCGCCGACGATGACCACACGCGGCGCACGCGCGAGATCGAACGCCAGACCGCCGGTCAGCGCCGGCCAGCGTCGCCGCAGCGCTTGGGCCAGCACCGCATCGAGCGAATAACGACCCGCGCCGGCCAGCGCCAGTCCTGCCAGCAGCAACACCAGCAGATGAATGCTGTCGATGCGCGCCGGCTGCATCATGGCCATGCCCAGCACGACGAGCACGAGCGCCACGACTGTCGCGCGCAGCGCCAGGCCCGCCGCCAGCAGCAGCGCGGCGGTCAACGCCAGGGCGGCCGGCACCGCGGCGATCGCATCCGTAACCAGCAGGCGGGCCGGCAGCGCATCCAGCGCGACGCCGCCCGCGATCGCCAGCGCCGCGGCCAGCCACAGGCACAGCAGCAACCGGTAGGCCGGCTCCAGGTGCCGCGTCACCCAGGCGGCGGCGTTCGCCAGCGGCGCGGCCAGCGGCAGCGCACTGTCGGCCAGCCCCGAACCCAGCAGGCGGTCGAGCGACAGCGCACCGGCGCCGCGCACGACATACCCGCCGAGCAGCGCCGCCCACAGCAGGTGTGTATCCAGCGCCTGATAGTTGAACTGGATCACCAGCGCGAGCACCATCATCGGCAGCGCGGCGGCGCGCGTCGCCAGCCCCAGCGCCAGAAACACGGGTGCGATCAGTTCGATCGATGCGCCGGTGTACGCCGCCGTCACGGGATCCATCCAGGCCACCGGATATTCGTAGCGCGCGAGCGCCAGTGCGTTGTCCCAGTTCGCGACCTTGAGCAGGCCGGAGATGAAGAAACTCTGCGCCAGCCAGATGCGAACGTAGAGGTCGAGCAGCGGACCGAGGGTGCCTGCCGCGCCGTCGACCGCGATGCCCCAGGCACGCGCCGGTGCCTGCCACCAGGGCCGGCCGCTGGACGGCCGCGAAACGGTTGAAGCGTCCATCAGCGCCCCTCCCCGACCGCGCGCGCCAGGTCCGGCCGCGCGTGTTCGCGCCAGTACGCGGGAATGTCCTTGCGGTAACGCCGCATCACCAGGTTGGCGATCAGGCCGGTCCAGCCGGTCTGGTGCGCCGCGCCCAATCCCTGACCGGTGTCGCCGTGGAAGTACTCGTGGAACAGCAGCAGGTCCTTCCAGTTGGGATCGTTCTGAAACGGGCTGTCGGGCGGCAGCGCCGGAATGCGGCGCGCTTCGTCACGGCGGAAGATATCCACCAGACGCTCCGAAATCAGTGTCGCGATTTCGCGCAGCGTGAGTTCCGCCCCGCCGGCGGCGGGCACGCTGACTTTGAAATCGCTGCCGAGGTAGCGGTGGAATCTCTCCAGTGCCTGGATCAGCGTGAAGTTGCACGGCATCCAGATCGGACCGCGCCAGTTCGAGTTGCCGCCGAAAAGACCCGAGTTCGATTCGCCCGGCACATACTCCATGCTGCAGTGACCGACGCCGGGGACGTAACCCAGGTCGGTGTAATCCGCGTGCGCGCGCGAGACCGCGCGGATGCCGTAACGCGACAGAAATTCATCCTCGTTCAGCAGCCGCTGCAGAATACGCACGAGCTTCGGTGCGTCGACCAGCGACAGCAGGTGCTCGCCGCGCCGGTTCTCGGTCTCCGGGCAGGCGCAGACCACGTTGCCCTGGAACTGCCCCATGGCGTGTCGCCGCAGCAGGCTGCGGAAACGCGGCACCTTGGCGAGCAGGCGCTGGTCGATCACTTCGCTGGCGAACAGCGGAATGAGGCCGACCCAGGAATAGACGTCGATGCGGTGCGGCGTGCCGTCCGGCTCGACCACGACGTCCTTGAAGAAACCGCTCGCCTCGTCCCACAGCGGCACCGACACATCGCCGTTGAGCGCATTGGCGATGTTCATGAACTGCTGGAAGCACTGGATCGCCATGTCCTCGTAGTCCTGGTCCTCGGTGCAGATTTCCAGCGCGATGACGGTCATGTTGAGCGCGAACATCGCCACCCAGCCGGTCGCATCCGCCTGTTTCAGCGCATAGCCCGGCGGCAGCGGATGCGAGCGGTCGAACACCGAAATATTGTCGAGGCCGAGGAAGCCGCCCTCGAACACGTTGTGGCCGTCGCGGTCCTTGCGGTTGATCCACCAGGCGTAGTTGAGCATCAGCTTGTGGAAGATGCGCTGCAGGAAGCCGATGTCCGCTTCGCCGCGCTGCACGCGTTCGGCGCGAAACACTTTCAGCACCGCCATCGCGTGCACCGGCGGGTTGACGTCGCCGAAGGCCCACTCGTAGGCCGGAATCTGGCCGTTCGGGTGCAGGTAGTATTCCTTCAGCAGCAGTTCCAGTTGGTCTTTGGCGAAGTCGACGTTGACCAGCGCCAGCGCCGCGCAGTGGAACGCCAGGTCCCAGGCGGCGAACCAGGGGTATTCCCAGGAATCCGGCATCGATACCACGTCGCTCGCGCGGAAATGCCGCCAGCCGCTGTTGCGCCCGCGACGCCGGTTCCAGGCCGCCGGGTAGCGGTCGCCGTTCATCCAGCGCATCACGTCGTAGTGGAAGAACTGCTTGCACCAGATCATGCCGGCCAGCGCCTGGCGCATGATGCGGTGGTCCTCGGCATTCGCCTCCGGCAGCAGCTCGTCGTAAAAGACGTCCGCCTCGGTCTTGCGCTTCGAGAACACCACCTGGGTGCCGGCGAAGGGTTTGGCCAGCGGCCGCGCCGACAACACCAGACTGATCTGCGCGCGCTGTCCGTCCGGGCCGACGCGGAAACGGTACCAGGCGGCCGTTTTGGTGCCGGTGCGCAGCGGATTCACCGCGGTCGATTCGCCTTGCACGACATACCGGTGAAAGGCGTCTTTGACGTGCGGCTGCGCGTTGGGCTGGCCCCAGAGGCGTTCGGCGTTGCTGTCGTTTTCGGTGAACAGCAGTTCGGCCGGCTGCTGGCCGTACAGATAGTACGTGCCCAGCGTCGGGTGCTGCGCCTCGACGGCGAACGCGGCGCCGGCCGGCGGTTCGATGGCGCGCAGTTGCGGCCGGGTTTCGTCCGTGTCGATCCAGCTCCAGGTGTTGCGGAACCAGAGTTGCGGCAGCAGATGAAGGGTCGCCTCTTCCGGCCCGCTGTTGTAGGCGAACAGGTGCAGGTGCAGCTCGTCGGGCGCGGCCTTGGCGTAGTGCACCTGGATGTCCCAGTAGCGGCGCTCGTCGAACACGCCGGCGTCGATCAGTCCGTACGGCGGCTCGTGGCGCGAGCGGCGCGCGTTTTCCGCGACCAGCCGGCCGTAGGGATACTCGCCCTGCGGATAATGGTAGTGGTAGCGCAGATAGCTGTGGCTCGGCGTGGCGTCGAGGTAGAAATAGCATTCCTTGACGTCTTCGCCGTGGTTGCCCTGGTTGCCGGTCAGTCCGAAAGCACGCTCCTTGAGGATGGGATCGCGGCCGTTCCAGAAAGCGAACGCCAGGCACAGCCGCTGCTGTTCGTCGCAGATGCCGCCCATGCCATCTTCGCTCCACCGGTAGGCGCGCGAACGCGCCTGGTCGTGGTCGAAGTATTCCCACGCCGTGCCGCCTTCGCTGTAGTCCTCGCGCACCGTGCCCCAGGCGCGTTCGGAAAGATAAGGCCCCCACAGCCGCCAGTTCTCCTTCCCTTCACGCTGCCGTTCGAGGCGTTGCCGCTCTGCATTCAGGTCATTGGTGCTCATGTCGAATCCTCTCGATGTTGGTTCGGTGTTCGATGGTCAGTGTCAGTTCGCCGCACGCGGCCGCCGATCCTTGTCGCGCTCGGCCGCCGCGCGCCGCGCGCGTTCCAGCCGCCACCAGGCTTCCAGTACGCAGGCCACCGACCAGGCCTGCGCCGGTGCGCCGCGCGGCGTATGCGGAGGGTCGCCGTCGAAAATCTCGCTGACCGTGCCCAGCCCGGCGTCCAGCAGGTGATCGCCGACCGGTTCCAGCACGCGCTGCGCCGCGGCGGCGTCGCCGGTGACCCGGTGCAGCGCCAGCGCGAAGTGTCCGAGCAGCCAGGCCCACAGCGGTCCCTGGTGATAGGCGCTGTCGCGTTCCCAGACGCCGCCTTCGTAACGCCCGCGATAGCGGGGATCGTCGGCCGCGAGCGAGCGCAGGCCGCAGGAGCCGAGCAGTTCCCGCGCGCATTCGTCGACGACGCGCGCCCGTTGATCGGACTGCAGCGGACTGTGCGGGAGACTCACCGCGAAGATCTGATTGGGGCGCACGCTGCCATCGTCGCCGTCGGGGCCGTCCAGCACGTCGAGCAGTCCGCCGTCCGGCTTGACGAAGCGGGCAAACCCGGAGCGCGCCTGCGCCGCGAGCCGGTCGTAAGCGGTCGCGTCGTGCCCCAGCGTTCGGGCGAACTCCGCCATGCTGCGCAGCGCGTGGTACCAGAGCGCGTTGATTTCGACCGGCTTGCCGATGCGCGGCGTCACCACCCAGCCGCCGATCTTGGCGTCCATCCAGGTCATCTGCACGCCCGGCTCGCCGGCGTACAGCAGACCGTCGCCCGCGTCCAGGCGGATGCCGTAGCGCGTGCCGCGGCAGTGCCAGTCGACAATGGATTCGAGCACGGGGTACGCTCGCGCCAGGGTGGCGCGGTCGCCGGTCGCTTCGAACCAGGCGCGCCAGGCTTCGACATACCAGAGTGCGGCGTCGACCGTGTTGTAATCCGCGTGCCCGCCCGCACCGGGAAACACGTTGGGCAGCATGCCGCGGTCGACGAAGCGCGCGAAGGTATCGAGGATGCGGCGCGCGCTGTCGTAGCGGCCGGTGGCCAGCGTCAGGCCCGGCAGTGCGATCATGGTGTCGCGGCCCCAGTCGCCGAACCAGGGATAGCCGGCAATGACCGATTCGCCGTCGGGAACGTCGGGCAGCGGGCGGGAAAACACGAAGGTGTCGGCGGCCAGCACCAGTTGGCTGATCCAGGCCGGTGCGGCCAGCAGCTCCGGGTGCTGGTTCTGCGCCCGCTTCAGCACGCCCTGGTCATGGGCGATGAAGCGGCGCATGGCTTCCTTAAGGTACGGCGATGCGTTCTCGTCGAGACCGGCGACGACACCGACCCAGTCGCCCGCCACGAGATCGAAGCGGGCCTCGGCGACGCATAGATGACTGTCGCCGGCGTTCAGACCGCGCGCCTGCTCCGCGCCGAGTTCGAAGCGCTCGTACCAGGTGTGTTCGGTGTGCAGCGAACCGGTGGCGGTCTGCACATAGGCCTTGAACCCGTTGGGGTGCGAAAGCGTCAGCCGGTTGTGATCCTGTTCGATGACCGGATCGAAGTCCCAGGGACGCGCGTTGCCGTGGTGGTCGCGCGCGTTGACCAGCAGCTTGACCCGCAACCGGCGCGGGCGGCGGTCGTGCGGCAGCAGCGGTTCGAGACGCCAGGCGACGTAACTGGTGTGCGCGCCCGGCTCCATCCAGATGCGCTGCTCGACGATGGCATCGCCCACCGCGAACCGCCACACCGGCATGCGTCCTTCCAGCCGGAACGACTGGAGGTGGCGGTAACCGTGCGGCGACACCGTGCCGCCTTCCCAGCGGTTGGTGAACAGCGGCCATTCGCGCGTGCCGTCGGTCAGCGTCGCGTCGGCTTTGGCGACCACCAGAAAGCGGCCGAGCGGCGGATTGACCGGCGCCACCAGCAGGCCGTGGTAGCGCCGCGTCAGACTGCCGGCGACGGTACCGGCGGCATAGGCGCCCAGTCCGTTGCCGAGCCACCATTCACGGCGCTCGGCCTGCGCGAGGTCGCCGCAGATGTCGCGGCCGAAGTGCACCAGATCAGGCAGTGACGTGGCGTTGGAAGTTTGCATGATCCCGGTCCTCAGAGTTGCGGGCGAGCATTTCGCTGGTGCGCAGGGCCCAGGCAAAAATGGTGAGTGAGGGATTGACGCGGCTGGAGCGCGGCAGGACGCTGCCGTCGACGACATAGAGGTTGTGCAGGCCGTGCACGCGGCCGGTCGCATCCACCACCGACGACGCCGGGTCGCTGCCCATCATCAGGCTTCCGCACGCGTGCGCGGTGCCACCGAGCGGAATCGGTTTCGAGAAACCGAGCATGCGCGCGTGCAGCAGGGCCCGCGTCAGCGCGTGCACCAGCCGCCGGTGCTCTTCGCGTGCCGGTGCGACCCGGCGCGCGTCGTAATCGAGCTGCGGCGGCTGTCCTTCGGTGCCGGCGATGACGCGGTTGGCCGCGTGCGAACCGTCCTCGGTCTGCAGGAAGAAGCCGTAGGCATACTGCCCAAGCGCGGTCGCGATGTGCCGCGGCAGGAACGCCGGCATCAGCGCGCCGATCAGTTCGCCGTCGAAGCCGAGCGGCTGCACGCTGCTGTGCGGCAGCCGTTCGTTCGTCAGGATGAGCGTCTTGCGCAGCAGATCGGTCTGGCGTGACGTGGTAAAACCGACCAGCGCCGTCAGCAGGTGCTGTTTGTAGCAGCGACCGACCCGCGCGGCCGACGGCAAGCGTTGCTCCAGTCCGGTCGCCGCCAGATAGGACTGCAGCAGGCGCGGCGAGTGCAGCGCGCCAGCGGCCAGCAGGATCGTGCGTCCCTCGAAGCGGCGGCCCCGTTCGGTGATGACCGCACTCGCGCGCCGGCTGTCCGCCGCGTCGGGCACCAGCCGCGCCGCGGCGTCACCGCTGTGCAGGCGAAAATGGGTGGAGCGCCGGATGGGATCGATGAACACCCGTTCGGCATCGGCCTTGAGGCCCTTGACCGACGCGAAGGCGTCGAAGTGCGCCGCCTCCACCGGGTTATCGACGATCTCCGGCGACAGCGCCAGCGGCAGGGGTTCGCTTTTCCAGCCGGACGCGCCGCGCGTGATGCGCTGCACGATCGACGTCAGGTTCGGTTCGCCGGGAAAGACGTGCACGCCGAGCCGGCGCTCCGCCGCGTCATAGTACGGGGCGAGATCCGGGTAACCGATCGGCCAGGCCGCACACTGGTGCGCCGGATCGGCTTCGAATTCGTGCGGCGCGTAGCGCAGCAGCGCCGCGCCGTACCATTTGGTCTTGCCGCCGACGTTGAAGTATTCCTCCGGCGCAAAGGGTTTGCCCTTGCCGTCCAGCCAGGTTTCATGACTCTTGAAGCGGCCTTCGCGGATGACCTTCTCGACGTCGAGCGTGCTGCCGTCGTCGGGCAGTTCCCGTCCTTTCTCCAGCAGCAGCACCGACGCGCCGGACTGAACCAGGGTGTACGCAGCGGCCGAGCCGCCCGCCCCGGAACCGATGATGATGTAATCGTAATGCATGGGCATGTCCTCAGAAGATGGCCGCCGGCGCGATGAAAGCCGCGGTCGAGCCGCGCGTCTTGCCGTGGGTGACGACGAACAGAAATTCGTAGACGCGGTGCGACGCGAGCTGCTCGGTGGCAAGGTTCTCGAGGCCGAACAGACCGAGCTTCACGTACATCGTCTGCGGCACCAGGAACGGCCGCTCGGGATCCTCGCCGGGCACCGGCCCGTAACTCCAGGTGTCGGCACCGGTGATGGCGATGTGCCGGTCGTACAGCCAGCGCACGGTGGCGATGCCCGGCCCGGGTTCGCCCGAGAGAAACCGGTCGTCGTTCTTGTTCCAGAGCCCGCCCCAGCCGGTGTGGAACAGCACGGCGTCGCCGGGGCGGATGGCGACGCCTTCCCGCTGCAGCACGCCCTGCACGTCCTCCGGTGTAATCACGTAACCCCGCTCCAGGCGCTCGACGCCCTTGTAGGCGGCGACGTCCACCAGCACGCCGCGCGTGACGATCGGCGGCACGGTCTCCATGCCGAAACGCGCCAGGCCGCCGGCTTCGACCACGTCTTTCGTGGTCCAGCCGTTGTAGAAGCGCTCGCCGCTCTGAATGTGACCGATCGAATCGAGCTGGGTGCCGACCTGGAAGGTGCCGACCTGAATCTCGGTGATCCAGTTGATGTCGTTCTTGCCCCAGCCTTTGCCGGACGTATCCGGACGGCGCAGGTTTTCGTAGTGCGGCGTCACGTCCAGGGTCTGGTGCCAGTAACGCCCGGGAAACTTGGGCGTCTCTTCGTCCAGCACGCGCCCGAGGTCGACCACCGTGCCGGTGCGCACCAGCCCCGCCGCCGACAGTACGGCGGCGGGCGTGATCTCGTTCAGCGTGCCGATCTGGTCGTCGGCGCCGTAGCGGCTGGGCCACCAGGCGCTCTCGCCGGCGGGCAGTCCGCTGCGGTCGCCGCGCGAGTCCGACGCCGCCGCCGGCGCCGCTTCGCCGGCGGCGGCCGCGGCCGTGCAGAACGGCAGCGGCGCGTGGCTCAACAGACCTGCAAGCAGTAAGCACAGTGACGGACGCAAGCGCATGTCAGCCGCCCTCATGGAATCCGGGGTACAGTGTCATGCCCCCGTCGATGTACAGCGTCGTGCCGGTGACGTAATCCGACAGATCGGACGCCAGCCAGACCGCGGCGTGGGCAACGTCCTCGACGTTGCCCACGCGCCCGTAGGGAATGAGTTCGAGCAGTTCGGCCTCGGCCTCCGGCGTGTCCCAGGCCATGCGGTTGATCGGCGTCTTGATCGCGCCGGGCGAAATACTGTTGACGCGTATCTTGTGCGCCGCCAGCTCCTGCGCCATGGTCTGCATCAACAGCATGACACCGCCCTTGGAGGCCGCATAGTTCGCGTGACCCGCCCAGGGGATGCGGTCGTGCACCGACGAGACGCAGATGATCTTGCCGGCCGCGCAGGTGCAGGCGCGCGGCATTCTGCGGTTCAGGAAGGCGCGGATCGCTTCGCGCGCGCACAGAAACTGTCCGGTCAGATTCACGCCGAGAACGAAATTCCAGTCCTCAAGCGACATCTCCTGCACCTTCGCGTCGCGCTGCAGGCCGGCGTTGTTGATCAGGATGTCGAGATCGCCGAATTCGTCCAGCACCTGCTCGAACATCGCGTGCACCTGTCCTTCGTCGCTGACGTCCGCCTGCACGCCGATGGCGTTGCCGCCGGCGTCGCGGATGTCGTCGAGCAGCGCCTCGGTCCGCTCCGGCGCCGAGACATAGTTGACGGCGACGGAGGCGCCGGCCTGCGCGAGCGCCCTGGCGATGCCCGCGCCGATTCCGGAGTTCGCGCCGGTGACGAGCGCCCGCTGTCCCTCCAGGATCTTCCACAGCGAAGCGTGAACGTGGGGTGCCGTTTCGAAAACCACTTGTGTATCCATTGCAGAACTCCCGATTGAAGGTGACCTAGAAACCGAATTTCTTCGCGATCAGATGATCGAGCGACAACTTGCCCGGCCCGTGCAGCAGGGGTACCAGCAACAGCACGCCCCAGAGTTCGTGATAACCGAGCGCGTTCGCGTCCAGCGCGGGGTAGGAAATCACCGCGACAATGTTGAGCACGGACAGCGCGGCGGCGCTGAACCGGCCGGCGAGACCGGCGGCCAGCAACACCGCAAACGTCAGCTCCGAAAACGTTGCCAGATACGCCGCCACCTCGGGCGGCAGCAGCGGCACGCTGTATTCGTAGCGAAAGAGCTGCAGCGTGGTGTCGAAGCTCTGCGCCTTGGTCAATCCCGCCTGCCAGAACACGTTGGCGACCCAGAGACGGACGGCCAGGTCGCCGACCGGCGCCAGGAAATCGAGCAGGCCGACGGCGCGCCGTACCAGCGCCAGCGGCGACGACAACGAACCGGATGGTTTGAATGTGGTGGACATGCTCATGCTATACCTCCGAGGTTGAATGAAAGTGAATGTGTGAGGCGAACGGCGTGCCGACGGCGAAATCGACGAGCACGCCGCCGCGGACGCAACGCCGCAGTGCGGCGCCCAGGTCGAAGCCGGCGTCGGCCGCGACGCCGGCGGTGTGGGCGTCGGCCAGCGTTGCGCCGCGGCTTAAGTGTTCGAGCACGCGAAAGTCGCCGGCCGACAGGGGTTCGAGCGTGACGGCATCGGGCCTGCGCATCACCAGCAGGCGTGCAGGACCTTCGTCGAGACGCACGCTCCGCTCGCCCGGCCAGCCGTCGAGGTTGACCTGCCAGATGCGCAACACGGGATACGGCGACGCGATCAGTCGCGCGGCCGGCTGCAGGCGGAAGCGCAGCGCCGGGTAGTCGGCCGGTGCGACACCGCCCAGCGCCGCCAGATCGAGCGGCGCGGCCAGCGCCGTGTGAAACACGCTGTGATAGGCCCACTCGAGACGCGCGACGTCCCCGAGATACGGGTAGTCCGCCAGTGCCGGCAGGCGCGCGAGGAATTCGGGAAACGCGTCGCCGTAACGGTGAACGTCGCCCGACGTGGAACGCACCGCGCGCACGTAGTGCCTTGTCGTCTGCCGGAAGAAATCCTCACCGACCAGGCGCAGCGTCACCGCAAACACCGCCGCCAGCGCTTCGCTCAGACCAGTGGTGAAATTGTTGCGGTAGATGCGGATGCGGCGCGCGCCGCTCAAGCCGTTGCCGCGAATCCGGCGGCTGAACGCGGCAGCGCTGCTTTCGTCGAAAACCGCGCGCGCGAATTCCATCTGCAGCTCACGCAACCCGGACACGGCGGTTCTCCATGATGGCCTGAGCCTTGGCGGCCTCGGCGACCAGTGTTGCGAGCGGCGGCAGGTCCGAGTCCCACTCGATCAGCGTCGGCGTCGCACCGAAGCGCGCGACGGCTGCTTCGTAAAGACGCCAGAACGTCCGCCGTCACCGGCCGATTGTGCGTGTCGATCAGTATCTCGCCGCCGTCGTACCGCTTGCGCGTGAAGCCCGCCAGGTGCATCTCGCCGACCGCACCCGTCGGAATGGCGCGCAGGTACAGATAGGGATCGAAACCGTGGTTGCAGGCGCTGACGTAGATGTTGTTGACGTCGAGCAGAATGCCGCAGCCGCTGCGCCGCGCGAGTTCGGCCAGAAAATCCCATTCGGGTATCTCGGAACCCGCGAACTCGAGGTAGCTCGAAATGTTCTCGATCAGAATCCGGCGCCCGAGCCGGTCCTGGATTTCGGTTACCCGGCCGGTCAGATGACGCAGCGCTTCTTCCGTGTAGGGCAGCGGCAGCAGATCGTTCAGGTATTCGCCGCCGACCGAGCCCCAGGACAGATGCTCGGAAACGCAGCCGGGCTCGACCCGCTCGATCAGTGACTTCAGGTCGGCGACATGCGCAGGGTTGAGCGGATCGGTGGAACCGACCGACAGACCGACGCCGTGCAGACTCAGACCGTAGTCCCGGCGCACCTTCAGCAGCGCCGTGACCGGAATACCGTTGCCGAAATAGTTCTCGCTGTGGACTTCGACCCAGTCGAGCGCGGGCCGGCTGTCCAGAAATTCGGCGAGATGGGGAGCCCGAAGGCCGATTCCGGCGGTTGCCGGAATCGACCTGTCGGAAGCCTTCGCTGTCGCAGGCGCGAACATCGGCTACTGGCCGGTCTTCGGCGTCAGACTGCCGCCCACGACCTTTTCGCAGGTGCCTTTGGGCAGATACAGCCAGGCATCGCCCTGACCGTCGTTCTTGATGGTGCCGGCGCACGAGCCCGAGCTGGTCTGGCAGTCGTTCTTGTGGGCCATGACCACCCCGTAACACTTTTCGGGCTTCTCCTCCGCATAGACGTTGCTCAGAACCGTCATTGCAAACAAACCGGCGACGGCCGCCGCTGCCATGGCTTTGCTGTCTTTCATTGCACGATCTCCACTGTTGGGTTGTTGAATCCGGCAGCACCGTCGCCGCCGTCCGAACGGTATAGAGCAACCGCTGTGCCAAGTCCGGGCATGGCGACGTTTTTCTCTGTTTTTCATTACGTTATGAAATGCCAGCGGCCCGGCTGCAGCATTGTCCGCGGACGCCGTCCACCAGTATTCGCGGGTTCGCCGCAAGGATTGGCGGGTTGTGTGGAAGTGGCGCCTTGACGCGGGCCGGCGCGGGCACGCCAGGACGCCCGGTGAAATAGATTTCGAAATTGATATCCGTCATTCAGTCTGAGTCTGTCAGCGCGTCTAATAGGCACAAAGGAAACCTGTGGAGTGCAAGGGAAAGGCGGATTCGAACGGCCATGAGGGCGTTCGGGTCTGCAGCGCGACCGGCGGAGCTGGCAGGCGATGTTTGGCCTGTGGCCACCGGCGGTGGGGGAGTGATCGGTGAGCAAGTGCGTCTGTGTCGAAGCAATCCGCGACGCAGCGCGAGGAAAATAAAAATGAATGGGCTCTTGAAATTTTCCGCGGTCCTCGCGTTACTGTTCGTGGCGGGGACCGCCGGCGCGGCGCGTGTCGGCGACGCGTATATGGGCGATCAGGATCAGGATCAGATCAGCGGCATCACTTGGATAAGCGATATGCAGTACGACGCAACGCTCCATCCGGCGGGCGGCCTGTCTTACGGAGCCCGGAGTGTGGTGTTGCCAAAGGGTATCGAGGTTGAGCCTTCTGACGGCAGCGCACCGCTTCCGAGCGTGTACTGGCTGCTGGGCGCGGCGTTGATCGCGTTTGCAACGATCGGCAGGCGCAGGACCAGACGCTGACGAATAGACATCCCTGCGGTTGAGGAACGGCTGCTTGGGCAGCCGTTCCTTTCCCGGTTGCCGCAACTTCGCCGCACCCGCGCGGTGACCGGTGCCCCGGACACCCGAACCACCGGACGTCCCGGGCGGAACGCACCCGCGGCAGGTCAAGATAAGCGTGCAGCCGCCGACGTTAGCGGACAATCCGTACCTGTCTGAGTCATGCTCATGTCGACAACCCGCAAGGGCCTCTCCGCCCTGTCCATCCTGTTCATGCTGGTGTTCCTGGCCGCGCTCGCGCTGTACGTTCTGGGGTCGGACAAGACCGGTGCAATCGTCGCCATGACCGTTGCCGGCATCCTGATGACCGGCGCCGCCGTCCTGGCCACGCCGCAGTATAAACGCCGGACCAGGCCCGGCGTCGCCGCGCCTGTGACGGCAACGGATTCACCCATGCCCCGGATAACCGGCGTCTACTGGCTCAAACGCAACGCGAAAACGGACCGGCTTCTGGCCTGGGTACAGATCGGCGTTTACATAGTGGCCGCTCTGCTGATTGCAAGCACGGTTGCGCTGTTCAACCTGATGCAGATGGCCAAAATGGAAACGCCCCGCCCCGAAGACCTTGCCAGCATCGAGGACGGCAAACACATGCTTACGCTGATGCTCATCATTGCCGCGGGACTGCCGCTCCTGGCACGGCTGGGGTTGCGCAGCATGAAGCACAGTCTGGGCACGGACGGCACCCGCCTCTATGTGCGGACGGACGAAGCCAGACAGCAATCCTTCGCGCCCGAACAACTGGTGTACGGCAACCGCGCCATCCTCTTCCGCGAGCAGGTGTTCGCCACGCAGACCGGCAAGCGCCAGCCGCTGTACGCCGACGGCGAAATCGAGACCTACATCGCGCCCCTGTTAGGGCGCGCGAAACGGCTGGGACCGATCGCGCTGCTCGGGTATCAGCTCGAGCATCGGGAGAGCACCCTGATGGCGAATCTGATTTTCGCCGTCATCGTCGCCTCCTTCGTGTTCGGCACCGGTCTGTGGCATCACTTCCAGAGAACGTCCGATCACGTCGTCATGCCGGCGAAGGCCGGCATCCAGCGCATCGAGATGACCGGATCCCGGCCTTCGCCCGAATAGCGTTCGACAGCCGGTCAAGCACCTGCACGGAGATTCGCCAGGCCGCTTTGCTCACCGGGTACCTGCTGCGGCGGGAGCCGGTGACAAACCCGGGCCGTCAGTGCTGAAGCTGCTTCTCGATGCCCAGCTTCTGCATGCGATACCGCAGCGTACTGGGTTTCAGCCCGAGCGCGGCAGCGGCGCCGCGCCGGCCCTCGATCTGCCAGTTGCAATTATCCAGCACTTCAATGATGTGTGCCCGCTGCACGGCGTTCAGCGTTCCGCTGTCCGGCGTGATCGCGGCAATCTCGGGCGGCAGCGAAAACACCATGTCCGCAATCCGGACCAGCGGACCGTCGGCCAGGATGGCCGCGCGCTCGATCACGTTTCTGAGTTCACGCACATTGCCGGGCCAGGAATAACCCAGCATCTGCTCCAGCGACAGCGGATCGATATCCCGATAGCTGCGCCCCAGCTTGCGCCCCATCTGCGCCAGGAAATGACGGGCCAGCAACGGCACGTCGGCGCGCCGTTCGCGCAGCGACGGAATGGGGATCGGAAACACGTTGAGGCGGTAGAACAGGTCGGCGCGGAACGCGCCGGCCTGCACCATGGCGGCGAGGTCGCGGTTGGTGGCGGCGATGACGCGCACGTTGACCTGCAGCATGCGGCTGCCGCCGACGCGTTCGAACGCCTGCTCCTGCAGCACCCGCAGCAGCTTGGCCTGCGCCTGCAGCGAGAGTTCGCCCACTTCATCGAGGAACAGCGTGCCGCCGTCGGCCAGCTCGAAGCGGCCCTTGCGCTGCGACGTGGCGCCGGTGAAAGCGCCCTTTTCGTGGCCGAACAGTTCGCTCTCGATCAGTTCGCCGGGCAGCGCCGCGCAATTCACACAGACCAGCAGCTTGTTCTTGCGTCCACTGTGGTCGTGCAGCGCACGTGCGATCAGCTCCTTTCCGGTGCCCGTCTCGCCCACCAGCAACACGCTGGTTTCGGTCGGCGCCACGATCCGGATCTGCTCGAAGACCGCCCGAATCGGCGCCGAATCGCCGATCATTTCCGAAAAGCCCAGGCTGCGCCGGTATTCCTCCCGCAGACTGACATTCTCCGTCTCCAGCCGTGCGATCGCGTCCCTGGCCTGCTGCCGCTGCGTGATGTCCCGCAGTATGAGGGTGTAGAGCATCTCATCCTTGAGGTCGAGCGGCGACAATGTCACCTCGATGGGAAACTCCTCGCCGTCCGCGCGCAGCGCCGTCACGCCCTCCGGCGCCCACATCTGTTTCCCGTCGCTCTTGGATTCGTCCACGAACCGCCGGATGATCTGGCGGAATTTGCGGCTGAGAAAGCGATCGAAAGGCTGCCCGATCGCCCAGTCGGAGGAACACGCGAAGACCTTTTCGGCAGCCGAATTGAACAACAGTATGCGGTGGCTCTTGTCGATGGTGATGACCGCATCGATCGCGGTTCCCAGAATGTTCGCCAGCCGCCGGTGGCTGCGCTCGACCTCCGCCTCCGAACGCTTGCGCGCCAGCTCCGCGGCCGCCCGCGCGCCGAACACCCTGAACACCTGCAGATCCTGCTCCGAATAATTCATCGGTCTCTCGCCGAAAATCGCCAGATGCCCGAGCACGGCACCGTCGGGTGTCGCCATCGGCGTCGCCAGAAAACTCTCGACACCCATGTCGGCAAGCGCTTTGTCGCTCGGGAACCGCGAAGTGACGCCGGAGGGGTAGTACCGCAGGTGGCCTTCGAGCACCTCGGCGCAGGGCGTGCCGTCGAGGTCGTATTCGAAATTCTCGCCCAATCGATCGCCGTCCCAATAGGCGATGCTTCTGACCCGTAGCAGGTCGCCGACGAATTCCGAGACGAACGCCCAGCGCACGTGCATGGCCTGCGCCGTGGCGCGCACCAGGGACACGAAGAACTCGTCGCCGGTGGCAGTTGCGGTGCCTTCGTAAATCAGACGCAGGGTGCCGTCGACGGATTGTTGTTTTGCGGCGGACTCCATGCCGACCACTCCTCGATTGACCGGTGGCTGCGGAAGTCCTTCAAGTATATCTCAAGCGCAACAGACCGCACCCTGCCGCGCGGAACGTCCCGGCGAGCGGCGCATACGGGTTATGACACCCGTTTGCACCGAACGCCTGGGATCCGGACATCGATCACGTCCGGGACGGTCACCGGGATGCTGCAAAGACCGCCTTATGGGCGGGAATCAACAGCTTGATCCTGTACAACCCGTCCTGCGCAGCCAGGTAGAGGGTCCTGCCGTCGGCGTCGCCCCAGGCCATGTTGTGCGGATGGCGGCCTGTGCGCAGCGTGCCGAGATGCCCGCCCTGGGGCGAAAGTATCCAGAGCCCGCCCGGCCCGGAGACATAGAGATTGCCGGCGACATCGACCTTGATACCGTCGACGGCGTCTTCGCCGGGCGCCCGGGTCATGTCGAAAAACACCTCACCGGCATCGAGCGTGCCGTCCGCCTTGACGGGATAGCGCATGACCACCTTGCGGTGGTCGTCCCCGTTGCCGACGTACAGAAAACGCTCGTCGGGCGAGAAGGCGATGCCGTTCGGCCCGCTGAGTTCACGGGTCAGCAGCGTCACCTTGCCGTCGGCCACGCAGTACACGCCGGCATAAGGCAGTTCCTTGCGCGGCTCCTTGTCGAACTGCGGCAGACCGAAATCCGGGTCGGTGAAATACAGACTGCCGTCGGACTTGTAGACGAGATCGTTGGGACCGTTCAGACGCCTGCCCTCGTAGCGGTCGGCCAGCACCATTTCGCTGCCGTCGGCTTCGACACGGATCACACGCCGATTGCCGTGCTGATCGATGGTCAGCCGGCCGGCGCCGTCGAGCGCCAGTCCGTTGGACCCCGGCTGCCGGTATTCGGCGATGTCCGCGCCCCGATAGCCGCTGGGCGCCCGGAACACCGACAAGCGGTTGTCGGCGGGCGCGTAGGCGTAGATGCGGTTCGCGTTGGGATCGGAAAACAGCAAATAACCGCCGTCCGCGACCCACACCGGGCCTTCAGTGAACCGGAAGCCATCGGCCAGCTTGAAGATCTTGGGATTGGGCGGAACGACGGCGTCCAGCCCGGGATCGTCGCGCTCCACGTCGACGTTGACCTCATGCGGGGTCACGGCGAAAGGCACCTCAGCGCCCGCATGGAACGTCAGCCGCGCGTAACGCATATAGATGAAATTGGTCGACGGATCGGACAGCGGCCCGTTGGCGCCGAAGACCGCGAGCTGAATGGTCTGGCCCGGCTGCACGTTGCGTCCGATCACCAGGCGGTTCTCGCCATTCCAACCTCCGATCACCGATCCGCCGCTCTGTCCTGCGACGCGCGGCAGCTCGCCGTCGACCCAGACTTCGGCGTAGTCGTCGACCAAGGTTTCGAAGACCAGCGTCGAACCGGCGGTGTCGAAACCGCCCACGCGCGCAGGCACGGTCAGCGCAAGCCGGTACCAGTTGAAACTCAGCCGCCCGTTGCCGCGACGCGCGGCGAGCGGGGCGGGATCGAGCGCCGGCCAGGCGCTGTCGTCGAAATCGCGGGCACCCGCGTGCGGCGCGATGTCGTGGGTTCGCACCGGCGCGCCGGTCGGCTGCTGATCGGCGCCGGGCGCCTTGAAATCGACTTCACGGATAACCGCATCGTGATAGCGCCACTGCCCTTTGACCAGCGCGACGCCGCGCGCGTCGGCGAGGTCGATCGTGGCCTGCGCCGCATCGGCCGGCACTGCGGAGACGTCGCCGGCGAAGGCGCCGCGCGCGGCGACCGCAACGATTGCACCGGCGACGAAAAGACTGATCCGGTTCATGACGCACCTCCCGCGCCGGCGATCGGCTTGACGACGAAGTGCAGAAAGGGCGCCTGACGGATTTCGCTGAACCAGTGCGGCGTGCCGCGCGGTACGACCACCACGTCGCCGGGAACCAGACTGCGGGTGACGCCGCCTTCCAGCCGGGTCCCGCGAATCTCGCCGGGCGCGGTCGGTGCGCCGTCCAGCAGGCGGCCGCCGGTAACGAACGTCGCCTCGCCTTGCAGCACGTAAATCACGTCGGTTTCGTAGGCGTGCACCTCGACCCGTCCCGGTTCCATGCGACGGCTGGCGTGCACCTTGCATTCAGGCACTTCGAGCAACGGCACGCCCTTGGCGAACGCCGCGCTGACCGCGGCATGGTCGACAAAAGTGACCGGCGCGGGCGCTTCAACCCGCGTAAACGCATCGACGCCGGTACGTGCGATGTCCTCGTCCTCCTGCGGCGTTTCGCCGCTGACGCCGACCGCGCCGACCACCGTGTCGAGGTAGGCCAGCGGCAATCCGCCCTGCAGCGGCACGGCGCCGCTCAGCGCCAGCGCGGAGACCCGGCCTTCCTTAACCTGGTCTTCGAACACCTTGCTGGGGCGCCGGTAGACGGCGGCCGTTCTGGCTTTGTCGATCGCCACTTGCGAACTGGCGACCTGGCTGCCGTCGAGACGTTCCAGGTAAATCGGATACCCGCCGTCGTCGACCACCGCGATCACGACACGCGCGTTGCGCCGGTGCGCCTCGGCGGCCGCCGCGCCGGCAATCTGCTTGGCGGCGTCCAGCGTCAGCACCTTTTTGTCGGGCAGTTCCACCGCCGCCGCGACGACGCGCACCGGCGAACGTTACCGGATGCCTGCGGGTGCCGTTGCTGCGGGCGAAGGCTCCGGTCGCTCCAGGGTGCAGGGCTGTGGCCCCTGGCGGCGATCTGCGTGTGGTGCAGCGTCGGCACGCAAACAACGGACAGCACGCCGTACGCAAACGATGCGCAGACCGCGGGATCCACCAGAACCCGCAGCCTTTCGCGGAACCCGGGAGGGTTCGTGGCGGCAAACCTGCTACGTGATCCCGGCCCGCTGCCGGGCGACGCGACTCAGGCTGCTTCGAGCAACTGTTTTGCAGGGAATTTTTTTGTTCGCTCCTCCCCCGCCGCAACGGTTGGCACGTCGCCTGCACTGTTAAGCCAGCAGCGACAGAAACACACCGATTGAGGAGAGCCGCCATGCCATACCTGATGAACGATGCACAGCTTTGCGAAGAAAACCGGCAATACCGCAGGACCGCCGGTGTCAGCCAGCGCAATAAAGGGATGGGATACGTTCCCGCGTTCCGCGACTGTGAAACCGGGCGCTGCGAACCGTCCCGCTTCGCGGATGGATCGCCGGCGCCGATCCACCTGATCGCCGGACTGCCGGACGAGTGGGTGGTGAACCGCGACACCGCAGGCAACGCGACCGCGGTCAAAGGTTCGGTCATTGCCGGTTTCCTGCGCGACGGACGCTTTTTCACACGCGAGCAGGTGGCCACGGCGCTGTATCACTGAGCACGACCGAAGGCCGACGCCCGGGTCCGTGGTCAGGTTTGATTCGTGCGGACGACCGGCGAATCGCAGGCGGAGCCGTCGAACCTACCTTACCCGCCTTTGTGGCGCACCGGCCCGACCGCCCACGCGTCCTGACCGACGTGACGGCCGGGCGGCAGCAAACCCAGCGGGCTGAACGGCACACCGCCCAGCACGCCGTGGTACAGGCGGTCGTGAATCCGGGCGTCCTGATGGACCAGAGGCCAGACCATGGCACGCAGAAATTTCTGATCGAGACCGATGTGGGAGTCGCTCCTGAATGCCTGCAGCAGGTCGTCGATCTTCGGCAGAACGCACGCGACCCCGCCCCACAGACCGCCGTGAATGAGTTCGGTATGGGCGCCCGCATCCCGCATGATGTGGAACCGTTTCCCGCTCCCGATCCAGTCGTCGACCGCGATACGCTCCTTGATGTTGATGACCGAATCCGCGTCGCGCACGAGGAAGCGATCCACGTCGGGGTCGTCGGACACGTGGAACCGCCATAGCATGCCGTCCGTGCGGTGCGCGCGGCGGCCCGGCATCGTAACGATCTGCACCGGCGTCTCCTGACCGCGCCGCCGCTGGCGTTTCAGTATCGACCGCAGTCGTTCAAAGAAGGACGGCGGCACCGACCGATCGACATAGAACCGGCAGGCCCAGCCGGGGTAGATGTGCGGACACAGTTCGACATTGAGTTGCGCAGTCTCAAGGTAACGCGGGTCGTCACCCCAGAGACTGAACGCGATCACATTGCGTTCCGGCCGGGCATGATCGAATGCCGGCGCCGCACGGCCGGTCAGGCGAAAGCGCGCAGGGTCGAAGTGTTCGCGTGCCTGGGCGTCCTTGATCTGAAGCGCCTTCTGCCCGTAGCCGCGCGCCAGGTCCGGTTCACCCATCCGCGCGCAGACCTGCGCGAAGCCGTCGTACAGGTTGGCCGATACCGCCCCGGCCGACAGCACCTGCTCCATCACCTGCCGGGCGCGCGCCGTTTCGTTCAGCCGCAGCAGCACCACACCCAGGTTGAGGCGAACCGCGAGGTCATCGGGGCAGCGCTGCAACAACTGCTCCGTCGATCGCAGGCAGGCTGGATAGTCGCCGGCGCTGAACTGCACCAGCGCAAGCAGATCCAGTGTCTGTCGCCATGCCGTCGCCTCGGTCGCATGCTTCAGCGCCCGCGTCAGAAGTTCGCAGGCGGTGGCGTAATCACCCCGACCGTAGCTTTCACGCGCCGCGGCGCTCAGTTGCGTGTAACCGTCGGAGCCGTCGGTGTACATCGATCCGCCCGGTACAGCGATTCCGGTTCATCCACCTGCGAACTGCATCGCTCGAACGGCCTCACCGAACGACGGATGATCAGCCGGTCAGAGGCCGGGCAGAAAATCCCCGGGCAGCGTCACCCGACCGGCGTTGACTGCCGCGGCGAGTTTACGCTGGGCCTGCGCCCAGACAGCGTCCGGCACGTTGACGAGCGCCGCGTTGAAAGCCCGATCGTACGTCTCGGTCCAGACACCTTCGTCGATGGCCCGGGCCAGGACGCCCTCCGCGTCGGCCAGCGACTGCATCGCCGTTTCATCGTCGATCGGAATTCCACCCTGGTCGACAGTCGGGGGCTGACCGCTCGCGGATCGGTCCGCCGTCGAGACCGGGACCGCCTGGTCACGGGATTGCGCGACCGCTTCGCGGACCGCCTGTTGCAGCGCCGGAATGAGGTCATGCGCCAGTCCCTCCGCGGCCTGCCGCCGGCCCAGGTCATCCGCGCCATTGTCGGACGCGGACAACCGCTTTTCGATCGCCTGCAGACGCAAGGCCGTCCCTGCGTCCGCAGGCGTGCTGCGCGCCGGCATCCGGACACCAGTGACATAGCCGGACAGCAGGCACAGGAGAACGACAGGCACCCACAGGATCCGATGGCTTTTCATTCTGTCACCCGACGCCGGCGGACCCTGTACAGGCTACTTCATGGGTTCAAAGACGGAGCCCACCTTGTGGAGCAGTATCCTGCAGGAGCCGTCGCTATTGTACGCAGCGTACAGATTCGACGAACTGCCCAATGAATCGATCATGGTCAGATGCGCCGGGTCGGTCGTCGTACAACTCCTCGACTGACCGCTGGCATCGCGCGCCCAGCAGGTCGCTGCCGTCGACTGGCGCAGGCAGTACAGATACTGGATGTTGTCCGCGCTTGACCTTGCGCTGCCGAACGAGCCCTGAAAAGAGTTTCCGTAGTACACAACCGGGTTGGAATACTTTGCTCCCGCCAGCACGGCGCACGACACGGCAAACAGCCCGATGATTGAAACGATTCTGAACATGACATCAACTCCTTTGACATTGACGGCAACCGGAAGCGGCACTCCGATCCCGGGATCGCCGGTGAGATTGGTTCGTGTTGTCGACACCGACCCGTGTCGGACGAAAATCATTAACACACGCGGAGCCGTGCGCGTCAACGCGTTCGATGACGCATTTCTAAGGCATTTTGCTGCGGAAAAAAGACAAAGAACCCGGCGATTTGAAATTGCGCCGCTAGCCCGCCTGTCGCGCCGGCGTCGACCGGCATCGCAGGTGATCCCGCGCAGGCGCCGGCAGGCGGTCGAGCAACCTCCAGGCGGGTGCGGGATCACGCGAAAACGCGCAGCGTACGCGCTGCACATCGGTGTCTCGAACCGGTCTTCGACGCAGGACCGTGCCGCACGAACGTTTCGCGACAACCCGTCAAAACAGGATGCTGAGCTGGGCACCGAGCTGATGGCTGTCGCTGACCGCATCGCCATTGGCGTCCTCGGCCAGGCCCGCCTTGTACCAGCCGCGCAAATAGTCGAGCGTCAGGCTGATGCTGCGCGTGGCGCGCCAGCTCAGCGAAATGCCGGCCCGCCGGCGCGGCGCGTTCTCGACTTCGCGGCTGCCCTCCAGGCGCAACGCCCACTCGATACTGCTTCCCGGAAAATACGCCAGCTCGACGTTCCACGCGCAAGGATGGTTGCGGTCGGCGTCCAGCTCTTTGAATGACCCCAGCGCGCTGAGCACTTCGGCGGAGATGTCGAACCGGTCCGTGCCGACGACCGCATAGGCGTTCCAGGCGGCGACGCGCCTGCGGTAACGGTCATGGAAATCGCGCAGCAGCCCTTCCTGCGAATCGGCGAGGTCGGACAGCCAGCCGGCACCGAACAGAACGTGCCGGGACGGCGAGGATTCGAATGCCGCGCCCCAGTCCCATTCCGGCCGGTCCGAACCCTGGTGTCGCGCCCGCCCCCGGTACGCGAAGGCCGACAGGTCCAGCCGATCGTCCGGCCCCCAGGACAGCGTCAGGCCGGTGTCGCGCGTCTCTCCGAATTCAAGAACGGGGCCGGTGGCGAAGTGGCTCAGGTAGGAGCCGAAGGGTACGTACTGCATGCCGGCCGCCAGTTCGAAATCGCCCGCCTCGGCGGCGATGACGGCTTCGTCGAACCGGTAGCTGTCCGAGCCGGCGTCATCGTATTGGAACACCAGGTCACCCTTGAGCCAGGAAACCGGGGTCACCGTCGCGCCCAACTGCGCCGACTTGCCGAAATCGTTTTCGTTCGCGTGCCCGGAGCGATCCGCCAGATCGTAGCGCAGACCGATCTGTTCCAGCTCAAGCAGCCCGGCGACGTTCAGCCACCGGGTCACCTGATGTCCGAGTCCGGCTTCGCGCCGCTCCTCGGGCGTGACGTAAACGCGGGCCTGCTTGCCGTCCGGCTGCGCAACCGGGTCCGGCGCCGCCGGCGCCTCGCGGCAACCGAGCGCCGCCAGCAGCGCCGCCCAGCAATAGGCCGTGCGTTGACTCATCGAGCGGGGGTTTCATCGCGGTTGTTCGCGGTCTTATACCCGGACGACGAGATGCTGTAAACCTGAGGGTAGTATGAAAGAGACCCGCTGGAATTCGACCGAGCCCCGTTGTTTATGGGTTACACGACGGGTAACGGCCCCGTACGTGGAATTCACCTCGGGTGAATTGAACACGCGTGCGTAGCCCGCGTAGGTTGATGCTGAGCGCTGCGAAGCCCAACGATCCGCGGTCCGCCGCTGGGCTTCGTGGGTCAACCCAGGGTGAATCCACCGACTGGGGCCGGCCGGCGCCGGCCCCGCTGCACCGATCAGGTCTTCACGGGTGGGAATAGGAAACGAGTTCGTTGCGCGCGCCGTTGGCGAGATCGATCTCGAGCATCAGTCCCACGCCGGGCGCATAGTACTTGTGTTCGTTGGCGTCCGGCTCGAGCGCCGAGTAGTCGCGCGTCTCGAGGCAGGCGTGCTTGCACCGGTAAGCGCCGCCGCTCACGGATTCGTCGGCATCGGTGGCAAGCACCTTGGCCACGTCCTCGGCTTCCACCCACAGCAGTTCCTGCCGGTAGGTCTTGTGGACTTCCGGATTCGCGAACATCTGGATGCCCGGCTTGGCGCCTTCACGTGCGGTTTTCCAGGAGCCGTCGATGCCGACCACCTCGGGCTTCGGCGGCTTGTCGCCGTCAAAAATCTCCTTTTGCTGGGAACTCTCGCCGCAATACCAGACATTACCCTGCAAGTCCTGGGTGAACCAGTCCTCGGTATTTTCCACGGTGCCGTTGCTCGCCCGCACCACGTCGGTCACGACCACACAGGTGACCCCTTCGATCAGTTTGGTGCGGTTGGTGACGGTCACGGTGTCGCGCTCGGTGACCTTGTCCCCGTTTTCGTCCTTGTATTGGGTCAGGTACTTCCACTCACTGCCCGGCAGAAGCGGAAAATACGGATTCGGCGCCACCGACCCGCCGATCTGCAAGGGATCGACGAAATTGCCGGTGTAGTCAGGCCCGAAGGCCGGGTCGTACGGGCCGTCGCCCAGCGCACTGCAGACGTTGAGGCGTGCCTGATGGACATCCTGGCAATTCGCGGCCTCGTCCCGGCGCGTCGCGCGCGCGTCGGCCAGACACGCCTTGCGTGCGTCGGCATCGGCCAGGTTCTGACAGGTGGCCGCGGCGACCAGGTAGTTGTCGTTCCGGTCCGCGGCACAGGCTTTCGCGAGCGTCTGTGCGGTGGACGAACACACGCCATCGCTGCCCGAGGCCCAGGCCCCGGTGTTCGCAACCAGCAGTGCGGACAGCAGGGTCGCGCTCCGCATCACAGGCGCGAAAGGTGAAAAGGCGGTTGAATGGTTCATGACAGGTTACCTCCGGACTTTGGTGGGTTGTTGCGACGCCGGGCGCCTCGCTCGGCGGCGCCTGCGGGATGGCTTACCTTCGCCGATGTTCACGCACTGCTTGGCGAAAAGGCGCCCGAAGTCAGATTCACACACCTGACCAGGGGACTCGGGGGCAGCGATTCCACCGCAATAGTGTGCGGGAGGGATTTTGCCGGCAGTTTGCCACATCATTACCGGATGGTAATGCCGCCGCACCGGGATGGCGCTAAGATTGAACATCATGCACATCCTGCTGATCGAAGATGACCTGCAGGCGGCGGACTATCTGCTGAAAGGACTGGGCGAAAGCGGCCACGTGGTCGACCACGCCGCGGACGGCGACGACGGTCTGCACCTTGCCCTGAGCGGTCATTACGACGTCATCGTCGCCGACCGGATGCTGCCCGTGCGCGACGGACTCACGATCGTGCGGATGCTGCGCGCGGACCGGCGCTCCACCCCGGTGCTGATCCTGTCGGCCCTGGGCGAAGTGGACGATCGCGTCGACGGGCTGCGCGCGGGCGGCGACGATTATCTGGTCAAACCCTTTGCCTTCAGCGAATTGGTCGCGCGGCTGGAGGCCTTGACCCGCCGCAATCCTGTCACCGATATCGACCGGCAGCTTCGCGTCGCGGATCTGGTCGTCGACCCGCACCGGCAAAGGGCCACGCGCGGCGGCAAGACGATTCGACTCCAGCCGCGGGAATTCCGCCTGCTGGAATACCTCATGCGCCACGCCGGCCAGGTCGTGACGCGCACGATGCTGCTGGAACAGGTCTGGGACTTCCGCTTCGATCCGCAGACCAACGTCATCGACGTGCAGATCAGCCGCCTGCGCAGCAAGATCGACAAGGACTTCGAACTGCCGCTGGTGCACACCGTACGCGGCGCGGGGTACAAGCTCGGTGAAGCTCCCTAGACTTTTTCGAACCACCGCGGTCAGGCTGGCGTTCCGGTACGCGCTGATCTATCTGGTGGTGCTGGTCGTGGCCGTGGCGGCGTTCGACTGGATGTCCGGTCGCTATATCAATGCCCGGATGGAGGCGGCGCTTGCCGCGGAGTTCGCGGAGTTGTCGAAAATGGCCGACAGCAACAGCCTGTCCGGACTTGCCGACGCCATCCAGCAGCGGTCCCGCGAAGATGCCGCCACGACTCGGCTCTATCTGCTGACCGACAAGGCCGGAGAAAAGATCGCAGGCAATCTCGGCGCCGGGCCGGAGGAACAATCTTTCGTGGCGGACGGCCGGGTTCACAAGGCCTGGATAGACGCGGACCTGATCCCCGGGCGCCTGTACGTAGACGAGGCCTACCTGCCCGTCGTCGCCCGCACGCTGCCGGGCGGCGAGCGCCTGCTCGTGGCGCACACCGCCAAACAGGCGGCAGGGCTGCATGAAGTCAATGAACTGCTGATCGAGGTGCTGGGCGCCAGCGTCCTGGTGGCGCTGATCATGAGCATCATCATGGGCCGCACCATCCTCACGCGCATGGACACCATCGGGCGGACCGCCGGTGAGATCATGGCCGGCGATCTGTCGCAGCGCGTGCCGGTCACCCGCAGGCATGACGAATTCGACGCGCTGGCCGAGCGCCTGAACCGGATGCTGGACCGCAATCAGACGCTCATCCGCAGCATGCGCGAGGTGACCGATAATGTGGCCCACGATCTGCGCAGCCCGCTCGCGCGCCTGCGCAACCGCCTGGAAGTCACGCTGCTGGAACCCCGCAGCGATGAAGAATACCGGCAGGCGATGAACAGTTGCATCGAGGACGCCGACGGCCTTATCAAGACGTTCAATGCGCTGCTCGGCATCGCGCAGGCGGAGTCCGGCAGCGTTCGCGCGCCGTTCCGGGCGGTCGATCTCAACGAACTCGCGCGCGACCTGTCCGAACTGTACGAACCCCTGGCCGAAACCGGCGGGCTGTCGTTCAGCCTGCGGACCGCCGCCGGCGCGGCAACGGTCGCCGGCAATCGCGATCTGCTGGCGCAGGCGATCGGCAATCTACTGGACAACGCCATCAAGTACACACCGGCGGGCGGCAGCGTACGGCTGACGGTCGAAACAGCGGACGGCGCGGTGACCATCGGCGTGGCCGACTCAGGACCCGGCATTCCCGCGGCCGAACGCACGCGGGTGCTCGGCCGGTTCGTGCGGCTCGACGCCGCCAGGAACACGCCGGGCAACGGCCTGGGCTTGAGCCTGGTCAGGGCCGTGGCCGGACTGCACGACGCCGAACTGTCGCTGGACGATGCCCACCCGGGTCTGCGCGTCAGCCTGAATTTCAAAGGGGCGGACAGGCCGACCGCGAACGCGTGATGTCCGGTTATCCGCCGGGCAAGAAGGGGCCGAGACCCAAAAAGGGGTCGGTGACAATTGATTCTCATTTGTCACCGACCCCTTTTTGCTTTTAGGCGCTTTCGCTTGCGAGCATTCGAAGCTGATCGATGGCTTCGGGGTAGCCCTCATCAGCCGCCTGCTTTATTAATCTTTTGCCTTCCGAGATATTCTTCTCAACCTTTTCCCCTTCTATATAGAGCATGCCTAATAAGTATTTGGCTTTTGAATACCCAGGTTTATTTGCATAAGTAATAAGGTCTCCTACTGTTCTATATCCCTCTATGTTTACAACAGCGCTCTTGTCAACTGTTGGTGGGATTGAGTCTTCAGGTAAATCTCTTCCGCAAAATCGGCATACATTCGCTTCTGATTTTATGAGTTCTGCGCAATATGGACATTTTTTCATTCCCTCAGAAAGTTGCTTTGCCTCAATTGATTTTTTATCTGCCGACATGATTAGAGAATGTGGTAATGCAATAATGAAGAGCATTGCACCATAGAACCACCACAATCCGAATGAACGACCTTTAGATTGGGCGACCATTGCAGGGATTAAGCCCAATAGAATTGCAAATATAAATACTTCCATAGCTACCTGCCGTAGGTTTTACCATCTGTTGAAATTGAATAAAGAAACTCGCTATATGGGAGGCTTAATAAGATTGTTCCTTTTTTTGCTATTGCAGCCATCATCATGCCTCGGCAAAGTAGACTAACCCCATCCATTTCTCGAGCGCACATAGCGTCAGCGCTATCGATAAATTTTGTTTTATTCATTCTGAGAATGACTAGTGTCTTTCCCTCTGGCAGAGCACCAATAGGTTGTATTACAAAAAAAGTTACCTGCGAAAAGAATACAATTACTAAAATCGCTATTGAGATAAATATTATTGACTTCTTGTTCATTCGGTACTCCTTTGATGCCTAACAAATGTAATAGGCGGATTACGCATTATTAGGTGATAGGCGGATTCCGCCTAGCCTGCGATTGGCCTATTCGGTATAGCATTGTGGGGAACGTACCGCCCTCCCTGCGTGTTGTCGCGAATATCCTGCAAACCGGCGAGACGGGCGGAGAACTGTGAAACGCGTTCTGAGGTATAACGGTGAAGTCGTAACCGCCTCTATAGTCTCCACCAGACGGGTCGGTCACTCGCGCGAGGCCCTGTCCGGCCGAGCATTGCCTACAGGCATTATGGCCAATTACCGACGAATTTCCAGTTGCCGCGACGCCAGTACCCGTGCCTGACCCGGCCGATGATAGGCCGCGAAAGTTGGTGAGCATTTCACCAGAACGGCAGCCCGGCCGCGTACTGGACGGGCTCCGAAAGCGGTGGAAATGTTCCGGACTGGATTCCGGCCTTCGCCGGAATGACGGGCCAGAGGAGGACTGGATTTCGGCCTTCGCCGGAATGACGGGGTGCAGTAGGATTTCGGCCTTCGCTCGACTGCCGGAGCGGAGCACTCCAGCCCCGGCGTGCACGACCGGCCCGAGCAGAGGCGCCCAATCAAATATCCTTCGTGCCCTTCGTGTCCTTTGTGGTTAACAATTGGAAAAGCGGTTGCCGTCCAGTGCGCAACGGCCTGCACGCCGTTCGTCCCTGGACCTGTCGCGAAAACCGGCTACCATCCCCTTCCGGTTCCTGACCAGAATCTGGTCGCCGCATCCGGGCCGGGCTTATACTGGTGTTCTGAAAAGGAGAATTGATGAACAAGACATATTGCATCCTGGTCGCCGACGGTACCCGTGCGCGCTTGTTCGCGCTCGATCCCGATGCGCGGGCGCCCGGCGTATCCGGTCCCGACCTGGTCGAATACGAAGACCGTGTAAATCCGGAACACGAGTTGGCCGGACATGACAAATACAGCACTACACGCACCGGGGAAAACCTGAACCCGCGCAAGGGCCCCACGCATGGTTACGACGATCACCGCGCCCAGGAAGAACGCGAGCACGAACGCCGCTTTGCGCAGGACATCGCGCAGCATGCGGTGAAATTCGCCGCGGCCGAGCACGCCGCCCACTTGGTGGTGGTTGCGGAAAAGCGCATGCTGGGCCTGTTGCGCGCCGCCCTGGTGCTGCCGGCGCACCCGAAGTTCGAGTTGCGGGAACTGGCCAAGGACCTGACCCACTTTTCGGCGGCGGATCTGCACGCGCATCTGGCCGATGCCGGGCTGCTGCCGGCCCGTCACACGCCCTAGGAGCCTGTTAGAATGAGAATGGGCGGGTGTTTCATCGAAGCGTTTTCAAGGAGGCGTCGACATGGCGACCCAACGCAAGGCGGCACGGCGGAAAGCAGCGAAGACCACGCCCGCTGCGGGTCACGACGAGCGTGCCGGCGCAGGCCGCGAGCAGCCCTCGGGCGCCGCCGCCAAAGCGGATAAACCGGCCGTCGACCCGCTGCCGCGGTCGATCTTCAGTCCGGAGGTCGCCAAGACCCTGGATCGCCTGTTCAACGCCTCGATGGCACGCTCCACGGCGGGACTCGATCCGCGCGTGATTCTGCTCGCGTATCTCGACTGGTGGGTGAAACTCGCCTGGTCACCCGGCACGCATCTGCGTTTGACCGAGAAAGCCCTGCGCAAGTGGATCCGCGCCGGCCTGTTTCTCGGGCAGTGCGTCGCGGACCCGAACGCGTCATGCGCGATCGAACCGCTGCCGCAGGACAACCGCTTCCGCGACCCGGCCTGGCGGCAGTGGCCGTACAATCTCATGAGCCAGTCGTTTCTGCTGACCCAGCAGTGGTGGGCCAACGCGACGACGGGCGTGCCGGCGCTCTCCCGGGAGCACAAGGACATGGTCACCTTCGTCACGCGGCAGATGCTCGACATGGTGGCGCCGTCGAATTTTCCGCTCACCAATCCCGAGATCAGGGACGCGACGCTGCGCGAGGGCGGCGCGAACCTGTGGCGCGGCTGGCAGAATTTTGTCGACGACTGGACGCGCTGGATAGCCGGGCGGCAGCCGGCCGGCACCGAGCGCTTCGAGCCCGGCAAGTCGGTCGCGGTGACGCCCGGCAAGGTCGTCTTCCGCAACCACCTCATCGAACTGATCCAGTACACGCCGGCCACCGCCAGCGTGTACGCCGAACCGATCCTGATCGTGCCGGCATGGATCATGAAGTACTACATCCTCGATCTCTCGCCGCACAACTCGCTGGTCCGGTACCTGGTCGAGCAGGGCCACAGCGTCTTCATGATCTCCTGGCGCAATCCGACCGCGGCGGACCGCGATCTCGGCATGGACGACTATCGTCGTCTCGGCATTCTCGCCGCGCTGGAGGCAATCGCGCAGATCGTGCCGGAGCGGCCGGTGCACGCGGTCGGCTATTGCCTCGGCGGAACCCTGCTCGCGATCACCGCGGCGGCGCTGGCGCGCAACGGCGACCGGCGCCTGAAGACCGTCACGCTGCTGGCCGCGCAGACCGATTTCACCGAGGCCGGCGAGCTGATGCTGTTCGTGAACGAGGCACAGGTGAGCTTCCTCGAGAGCATGATGTGGGAGCGCGGCGTACTCGACACCCAGCAGATGGCGGGGGCGTTCCAGATGCTGCGCTCGAACGACTTGATCTGGTCGCGCATGGTGCGCGACTACCTGCTGGGCGAGCGCCGTCCTCCGAACGACCTGATGGCGTGGAACGCGGACCAGACGCGGTTGCCCTATCGAATGCACTCGGAATATCTGCGCGAACTGTTCCTGAACAACGGCCTCGCGGAGGGTCACTTCCGCGTCGACGGCAAACCCGTCGCGATCAACGATATCCCTGTTCCGATCTTCGCCATCGGCACCGAGACCGACCACGTGGCGCCGTGGCAGTCGGTCTACAAGATCAACCTGCTGGCGAATTCGCAGGAGGTCGTGTTCCTGCTGACCAGCGGCGGTCACAATGCCGGCATCGTCAGCGAACCGGGACATCCGGGCCGCAGCTACCAGATGGCCTCGCGACGCGGCGGCCAGCCCTACGTCGATCCGGACACCTGGTGCGAGTGCACGCCGCACAGCGAGGGCTCCTGGTGGCCCGCCTGGCGGCAGTGGCTGGCGGAACATTCGTCCGGCCGCGTGAAGCCGCCTGCTGTCGGGGCGCCTGACGCGGGTTATGCGGTTCTGGGCGACGCGCCGGGAACCTACGTCTTTCAAACGTGATCCCACGTCCGGGCGCAGCGACGACGCGGCGCGGCGCTGGGTCGGGATCGCGTTCACCGGGAGCCGGACCGGGGCTCGCGCCGAATCCGAACCGCTCCGGCGCCAGGAACTGAAAAACCATGCCGTCCAAGAAGCCGTTGGTAATCCTGATTGTCCTGCTCCTGATCGGCGCCGGCGCGGGCGCGGCCTGGTGGCGCCACCGGCAGGCGCACGAGGCATCGGGCAACCGGCTGGTACTGCACGGCAATATCGATATCCGCCAGGTTCAGCTCGCGTTCAACGGCAGCGAACGGATCGCGACGATGCCGGTGCGCGAGGGCGAACGCGTCACGGCCGGCCAGGTGCTGGCCACGCTCGACACGCAGCGCCTGCAATACGCGGTGGACCTGGCCGCGGCGCAGGTCGCCGCGCAACAGGCGGTGGTCGAGCGGCTGCGCACCGGCAGCCGGCCCGAAGAGATCAACAAGGCGCGCGCCGATGTCGAGGCCGCGCGCGCCGACGCCGATAATGCCCGGCGCACCGCGGACCGGCTGGCGGCACTCGTCGATCGCAACCTGGTGTCGAAGGAACAGGCCGACAACGCGCGCTCGGCCGCCGCCGCCGCCGAGGCGCAACTGAAGGCGGCCGAGGCAGCGCTGAACCTGGCGCTCGCCGGTTTCCGCAAGGAGGACATCGCCGCCGGCGAGGCCACGCTGGCGTCGCTGCAGGCGCAGCTCGCGCTCAGACAGCGCGAACTCGCCGACGCCACGCTGCGCGCGCCGGCCGACGCCGTCGTCGAAAACCGCATCCTGGAACCCGGCGACATGGCTTCGCCGCAGACGCCGGTCTACACCCTGGCGTTGACCGATCCGGTGTGGGCCCGCGCCTATGTCGGCGAAACCGACCTCGGCAAGTTGCACCCCGGCATGCACGCGGCGATCACCACCGACTCCTATCCCGATAAACGCTACCGGGGCTGGATCGGCTACATCTCGCCGACCGCCGAATTCACGCCGAAATCGGTGGAGACGCGCGAAGTGCGCACCGATCTCGTCTATCAGGTGCGCGTCTACGCCTGCAATCCCGGCAACGATCTGCGCCTGGGCATGCCCGCGGGCGTGACGGTCGATCTCGATCAGGCGCCGCCGGCAGCCGAGCACCGCGCGGACGATCCATGCCGGCAGCCGCCGTGACGCACACCGGCACAGCGTCGCCGCCGGCGGATGAAGTCGCCCTCGAACTGCGCGCGGTGACGCGCACTTTCACGGCCGGCAAGCGGCGCGTGGTCGCGCTGGACGGCGTCAGCCTGAGCGTGCGCCACGGCCGGGTGACCGGGCTCATCGGCCCGGACGGCGCCGGCAAGACCACGCTGATGCGCCTCGCGGCCGGTCTGCTCGGACCCGACAGCGGCCGTGTCAGCGTGCTGGGGATGGACGCGACGCGCGACGCGCTCGCCGTGCAGGCCGCCATCGGCTACATGCCGCAGCGCTTCGGCCTGTACGAGGACCTTTCGGTGCAGGAAAACCTCGACCTCTACGCCGACCTGCAGGGCGTGCCGCACGGGCAGCGCGCGCCGCGCTACGCCGAACTGATGCACATGACCGGCCTCGGTCCGTTCACCCAGCGCCTGGCCGGACGGCTGTCGGGCGGCATGAAACAGAAGCTCGGCCTCGCCTGCACGCTGGTGCGGCCGCCGCGCCTGCTGCTGCTCGACGAGCCGACCGTCGGCGTCGACCCGATATCGCGCCGCGAACTGTGGTCCATCGTCTATCGACTGGTGCGCGACGAGCACATGAGCGTGCTGCTGAGCACGGCCTATCTCGACGAGGCCGAACGCTGCGGCGAGGTCATCCTGCTGCATGACGGGCGGCTGCTCGGAAGCGGCGCGCCGGCGACTTTCAGCGAGCGCCTGCGCGGCCGCACCTACGCCGTCACCGCGCCGGATCTCAACCGGCGCGCACTGCAGGAACGCCTGCGCGGGGCGGCCGGGGGTGCTGGACGCGGTGATCCAGGGCGATGCACGTCCGGCTGGTGATGGCGGACGCCGCGCCGCCGGCACTGGAACGCCTGCTGCCGGGCGCCGGCACTGCGCGGCTGCAGCCCGTCGCACCGCGCTTCGAGGATGCCTTCATCGCACGGCTCAGCGACCGCTGCCGAAGCGCCCGCGCCCGCCGCGCCGCGGCCCGTCGCCGCCGCCGCGGACGCCGGCGGCGCGCCGACCGGTCATCGAAGTGCGCCGCGTGGCGCGCCGCTTCGGCGACTTCTACGCCGTGAAGGACATCAGCTTCGACGTGCGGCGGGGAGAGGTCTTCGGCCTGCTCGGCGCCAACGGCGCCGGCAAGACGACCACCTTCCGCATGCTCTGCGGACTGCTGCCGGCAAGCGGCGGCGAGCTGCGCGTCGCCGGCAACGACCTGCGCCGCGCGGCGGCGGCGGCGCGCGCACGCATCGGCTACATGTCGCAGAAGTTCTCGCTGTACGGCAATCTCAGCGTCGGCGAGAACCTGCGCTTCTTCGGCAGCAGCTACGGGCTCGCCGGCACGCGGCGCGAGGCGCGCATCGACTGGGCGCTAGCACGAGTTCGACCTGACCGAACTCGCCGGGACGGCCAGCGCCGATCTGCCGCTCGGCTACAAGCAGCGCCTGGCGCTGGCCTGCGCGCTGATGCACGAACCCGAGATCCTGTTTCTGGACGAGCCGACCTCCGGCGTCGACCCGCTGGCGCGGCGCGAGTTCTGGCGCCGCATCAATGCACTGCGCCGAGCGCGGCGTCACCGTGCTGGTGACGACGCACTTCATGGAGGAGGCCGAGTACTGCGACCGGCTGGCGATCATGGCCGCCGGCGAGATCCTGGCCCTCGGCACGCCGGCGGAGATCAAGGCGAGCACGCGCCGCACGGACGCTCCCGAGCCGACCATGGAGGACGCTTTCATCGCCCTGATCGAGGCGCACACGCCGCCGGCGGAGGCCGGGTGAGGCACCCGCGCCCGGCAGCAGGAGCGCGCGGCGGCTCGCTGATGCGCCTGCGCGGCCTGGTGCGCAAGGAGTTCCTGCAGATCCTGCGCGACCCGAGCAGCATCGCCATCGCCTTTGTGATGCCGGTCGTGCTGCTGCTGCTGTTCGGCTACGGCGTGTCGCTCGACGCCGAGCACGTTCCGGTTGCGCTGGTGGTCGAACAGCCGAGTGCCGATACCGCCAGCCTCACCGGCGCCTTCCGGCATCGCGCTATTTCACGCCACTGATGCTGCGCGACATGGCGGAGGCGGAACGCGCGCTCGCCGCGCACCGCGTGGACGGCATCCTGCGCGTGCGTGAGGACTTCGCCGCACAGTTGCGCCGCGCGGATGGCGCGCCGATCCAGGTGATCGTCAACGGCGTCGACGCCAACACCGCGCGCATCGTCATCGGCTACGTCGACGGGCGTCTGGTCCAACTGGCTGGAACAGCGCAGGCGCGCGCAAGGCCGCGAGTTCAAGACGCCGGTGCAGGTCGAGCAGCGCGTCTGGTTCAACAGCGAACTGCGCAGCCGCAATTTTCTCGTGCCGGGCCTGATCGCGGTGATCATGACGCTGATCGGCGCCCTGCTCACCGCGCTGGTGATGGCGCGCGAATGGGAGCGCGGCACGATGGAGGCGCTGATGGTCACGCCGGTCGCCATCCGCGAGGTGCTGCTCGGCAAGCTCATTCCCTATTTCATGCTCGGCATGGGCGGCATGGTGCTCAGTGTCGTGATGGCCGTGTGGCTGTTCGAGGTTCCGCTGCGCGGTTCGCTGTGGGTGTTGCTGCTGACGTCGGCGCTGTTCCTGCTGGTCGCGCTCGGCATGGGGCTGTTGATCTCGATCACCGCCAAGAACCAGTTCGTCGCCGGTCAGGCCGCGATCATCGTCACCTTTCTGCCGGCGTTCCTGCTGTCGGGCTTCATCTTCGACATCGGCAGCATGCCCGGCGTGGTCCAGTTCATCACGCACCTGATCGCCGCACGCTACTTCGTCGCGATTCTTCAGACCCTGTTCCTGGCCGGCGACGTGTGGAGCGTGATCCTGCCCAATGCGCTGGCGCTGGCTGCTCATGGCGGCGGTGTTCCTGGGCCTCAGCCGGCGCCGCGCGCGCAAGCGCCTGGATTAGCGGAGCGGGCCATGTGGCTGCAACGCATCCTGGCGCTGGTGACGAAGGAATTCCTGGCCCTGCTGAAGGACCCGAAGAGCCGCTTCGTCATCATCGGACCGCCGATCATCCAGTTGCTGGTGTTCGGTTACGCGGCGACGTTCGACCTGAATCACGTCCCGTTCGCGGTCTACAACGAGGACACCGGCGACGCCGCGCGCGCGCTGGTCGCCCGCTTCGAGGGCTCGCCGACGTTCCGCCTGGTCGCCGTGCTGCGCAACGAGGGAGAGCTAGCGCCGTTGATCGATCGCCGCGACGCGCTGCTGGTGGTGCACCTCGGTCCACGCTTCAGCGCCGACCTGGCGCGCGGCGAGCCCGGCACGCTGCAACTCATCGTCGACGGGCGCGACTCGAACACCGCCATGATCGTGCTGGATTACGCGCGCGAGATCGTCGCGCGCTTCAACACCGACTGGCTCGACGCCCACGGCGGCGGCGCGCCGCCGGCTTACCTCGTGCCGCGCGCCTGGTTCAACCCCAATCTGGTGAGCCGCTGGTTCATCGTGCCGGGCATCGTCGGACTGCTGACGCTGGTCGTGACGATGGTCGTCACCGCGTTGTCCGTGGCGCGCGAACGCGAGCAGGGGACCTTCGATCAGTTGCTGGTCACGCCGCTGCGGCCAGTCGAGATCCTGATCGGCAAGGCGATGCCGGGATTCGTCATCGGCCTCATCGAGGCGTCGGTCATCATCGTTCTCGCGGTGTACTGGTTCGAGATTCCGCTGCGCGGACAGGTGCTGACGCTGTATCTCGGCATCCTGCTGTTTCTGCTATCGGCGATCGGCGTGGGGCTGATGATCTCGTCGCTGGCGGTCACGCAGCAGCAGGGGTTGCTGGGTGCGTTTCTGTTTCTGGTGCCGGCGGTGATCCTGTCCGGCTTCGCGACGCCGATCGCCAACATGCCGCAGGCCGTTCAGTACCTCACGCTGATCAACCCGATGCGCTATTTCATGGTCATCCTGCGCGGCGTGTTCCTGGAAGACACACCGCTCGCGCTGCTCGTACACCAGTTCTGGCCGATGGCCGTCATAGGACTGGTCACGCTGGCGTTCGCCGGGTGGCTGTTCCGGCACCGGCTGTATTGAGCGGCAGCGCGCGACGACACTGGCATTTTCGTCAGTTACAAGCGAAAATCGGCAGATCGCTCATATCTTAGGCACACCATCGCCAATGTACATAAGCAAGATTCAATTACGAAATTGGATGAATTTCAAAGATGCCCACGCAGTCCTTGGGGAGAGAGTCTTTCTGATTGGGCCAAATGCATCCGGGAAATCGAATTTTCTTGATAGCTTTCGTTTCTTGCGTGACATTGCTTCCGATAAGCTGGACGCCGCAGTAGAAAAGCGAGGTGGTGTGTCATCGATTCGATGTTTATCTGCGACACGTTACTCGAACATTGATGTAGATGTCGAATTGTCTTCGGATGACGGGAAGGCGGCATGGAAATATAGGCTTGTTTTCAATCAAGACGCGGCAAGCCGCCCGATCATCAAGACGGAAGCAGTCTTTGATTTGAGGCTGGATAGGGAGGTACTCTCTCGTCCTGATAACAACGACGAATCCGATCCGCTGAGGCTGACGCAAACCGCACTAGAGCAAGTTACTGCAAACAAAGATTTTCGGGCCGTTGCTGATTTCTTTCGGTCAATATCCTATCAGCACATAATTCCACAAGTTGTGCGTGATCCTAAGGGTTTTTCACCGGCGCCGATTCGAGACGATCCATTCGGACGAGACTTCCTGCTGCGTTTGTGGAATACCACTGATCGAACCAGAAATTCACGCTTACGCAAAATATGCGAGGCATTGCGCGTTGCTGTGCCGAAACTACAGGAACTCGATGTCGCAATGGACTCACAAGGAACACCGCACTTAAAGGGACGATACGAACACTGGCGACCTACTGGCGCATTTCAATCAGAAAGTCAATTTTCTGATGGAACGTTGCGGCTTTTTGGGCTTCTCTGGACAATGTTTGAAGGCGCCGGGCCATTGCTACTGGAAGAACCCGAGCTGTCCCTTCATGGAGAAGTCGTGAAGCACTTGCCGCAGATGTTCGAGCGAATACAAAGAATAAGAAAGGCGCGACGCCAGGTACTCATAAGCACCCATTCAGAAGATATATTGAGAGATCCTGGAATCGCGGCAGAAGAGGTGCTACGTCTTCAACCTGGAGACGGAGGAACAAAGATATTCAGCGCCGACAAAAATGACAAGGAAATGATCAGGGCTGGACTTACGGTTGCTGACGTCATGCTACCAAAGTCAGCCCCTGCAGGAGTGGAACAATTGTCGCTTTGGTCTGCCGAATAGCGGATCGACTGATGTTCGTGAGCGCGCTAGTGGAAGGCCCGATCGATGAAGCAGTTGCGCGGCGACTTGTTCACGAGAGCGACCTTGAGTTTGACACCTGTTACGGGAAAAAGGGGATTGGTTATCTTAAGCAAAAGATTGCGGGGTTCAATATGGCTGCGACGGGGCAGACGATCCTCGCTATCGCAGACTTCATGGACGCGGGCTTTGAATGTCCGGCCGCAATGGTTGAAAACTGGCTGCCAAACCGACACGCCAATATGATATTCAGAATCGCGGTCCGCGAGATCGAAAGTTGGTTACTAGCAGATCGCACGCACGTGGCGGAATTTCTAAAGGTCGCCCAAGTACACATACCAAGAAATCCGGAAAACCTTAACGATCCTAAACAAGCATTGGTGAACCTCGCGCGTCGCTCCAAAAGCCGACGAATACAGGATTCGCTGGCCCCGAAACCAGGTAGCTCGGCCCACGTTGGCCCGCTATATGTGGCTGAAATTACCAAGTACGTCCGTACCACCTGGGACGTAGTCGCCGCAAGACAAGCCTCCACAAGCCTCGATAAGTGTCTAGCGCGCCTTGAGGCACTCACTGGTCGTTAGAGCCAACCTGCATCTGAGCGCGACCTGGTAATCAGTGACGCCGGTGAGGTGGCCAGGGAGGAATGGCTACAGGTCATCATGTCGGATTGCGCCTGGCTAGTGCGGCCAAGCCTAACGGACCTGAACCAAACAGCCGTGGTGCAGCGGATACCGGCACAGCACTGACATCGCCATCCCGCACCGCCCGTATCAGCGGATCGATAAGATTGTCGCTTCTAGTGCAGGTGACTTGGTTGGCCAGGACCTCACGTGGTCAAACAGTCGCCGCACCCGCGGCCGTCACCCCGAACCAGTCGAACCCCTGCTCCTGGCAGGCGATGACGACCTCGCAGGCGTCGCCCGCCAGCGTGTCGTCGAGCACGTCGCGCACGCGGTCCGGATGGTTGTTCTTTTCGCTGAGATGCGCGGCGACCAGACGCCGCAGCCGCGAACGGTCGAGACGTTGCAGCAGGCCGGCGGCCTGGGCGTTGTTCAGATGGCCGAAATCGCCGCCGACGCGCTGCTTGAGCCGCGGCGGGTACGGGCCGTCGGCGAGCATGCCGGTGTCGTGATTGAACTCGAGAATCAGCGCATCCACAGCGTCGAGCGAGCGCACCACGTGCGGCGTCAGGCTGCCGATATCGGTCAGCATGCCGAGCCGCGCGCGGCCGTCGCCGAACACGAACTGACAGGGCTCGCGCGCGTCGTGCGGCACCGGAAACGGCCGCACCTCGAGCGCGCCGATGACAAACGGCCGGTGACAGTTGAAGGTGTTCGGGTATGCGATGTCGCCGCCCTGCCCGGCCGACAGGGTGCCGGCGGTCGCCCAGACCGGGATGCCGTACTTGCGGGCGAGGCGGCCGACGCCGCCGATATGATCGGTGTGCTCGTGCGTGACCAGAATGGCGTCGATATCGGCCGGCGTCCGCTTCAGGCGCGCCAGGCGCTTCTCGACTTCCGCGCAGGAAAATCCGCAATCGACCATCACGCAGGTCGATCCCGACTCGACGAGCGTCGCGTTGCCCCGACTTCCGCTGCCGAGCGACGCGAAGCGCAAGGTTATTTCAACTGTTCCTGCAGCATCGTCAGGATGCGCACGGCGGTCTCCGAATACTCGGGTTTGCCGTCCGCGTCCAGAATGGTGACGTGCGTGTCGGCGCCGTCGCCTTCGAGCTTGATCTGGTGCTCTTTCGCCTGTGTCTTGTCCTCCTTCGACCAGAACGCCAGCTTCGAGAGCACGCCCTGCTTGTTTTCGGTGGCGGCCAGATCCGTGTACTTCACGTAGTAGAGTCCGTCGCTGCGGTTGCGATCCTCGACCGCAAAGCCGACACGGTCGAGCGCGATGCCGACGCTGCGCCAGGCGTTGGCGAAGTCCTGGTGCACGTTCAACGTGGCTTTCTCCTTGCTTTCCTTCACCAGCTCCGCCTGCTCGGCCGGCGCTTTGGCGGCGGCCACGGCGCTCTGTGCCTGCTCGGAACTCACGCCCAGGTACACCATCAGGCGCCGCGCCATTTCGGCCTCCAGGTCCGGATCGGAAAGCCGCGGCTCCCACTGGCTGGTCTGAATCTCTTCGGCGGAGCCGCGCAGCTTTTGCTGAATGCCGCGGTCCGTGATGTACAGTTCGACCGAATCCGGCGAGTCGCCCTTTTCCATGCGCATGCGGAACTTGTCGCGCGTGGGCGCCGAATGGACCGTATCCCACACGCGGTTGAGCAGTGTCCGCACCGGGCTCTGCGGCGCATTCAGCGGCGTTTCGGACCAGTCGGTCTCCAGGATGCCGGCCTTGGGGTCGTCGCGCACCAGCAGAAAGCCGTTTTCCTCCCAGAAATCGTGGGCGCGCTGCCAGACCTTGTCGGGGTCGCCTTTCACTTCCAGCCAGACGCGATCGCGGTCGCGCATGAAACGGATATTCTCCGGCGTGGGCAGCACCGTATCTGCGGGAGCCTTCTGTGCCTCGCCGGTGTATTCGGAAAGTTTCGTGGCTTCGTCCGGCAGCCCGTCGCCCAGCGTCGTGGTGACCAGGTCCGGCGGCACGTCCAGCTCGGGGGCGGCCTGCGCCTTCTTGTAGTCCTCGGTGCGGTCCGGAAAGACCTTGTCGACGAGGCCGCAACCGGCCAGCAGCGAAAACGCCAGCACGGTCGCCGCAACGGCGGCCGCAAGCCTGTGAAATACTCTCATGTCGTTTCCTGCAAGATTCAAGAGGCGGCGGCGCGCAGGGCGACACCGGCTTCCAGCATGGCCGCGCGTACCTTCTCCCGGCAACCCTCCGACAGCGGCGTCAGCGGCAGCCGGATACCGGGCGGAATCAGGCCCATCTCGTGCAAAGCCCACTTCACCGGGATCGGGCTCGATTCGATGAACAACTGTTTGTGCAGACCGCGCAACGGCGCATCCAGTTCCTCGGCCCGGGCGCGGTCGCCGGCGAGCGCGGCGGCGCACATGGCGTGCATGGCGCGCGGCGCGACGTTGGCGGTGACCGAAATATCGCCTTTGGCGCCCAGCAGGATCAATTCCATCGCGCTGGCGTCGTCGCCGCTGTACAGCTCGATGCGGTCGCCGCAGCGCTCCAGTATTTCCCGGGCGCGCTCCAGGTTGCCGGTCGCTTCCTTGATGCCGACGATGTTGGGGATCGACGCCAGCCGCTCGACCGTTTCCGGTAACAGGTCGCACACCGTGCGGCTCGGCACATTATAAAGGATCTGCGGCACGGGCACGGCCTCGGCGACCCTCTTGAAGTGCAGGTAAAGCCCTTCCTGGGTCGGCTTGTTGTAGTAAGGCGTCACCAGCAGACAGGCATCGGCGCCGGCCTTCTTGCCGCAGCGCGTCAGATCGATCGCTTCCTGGGTCGAGTTGGCGCCGGTGCCGGCGATGACCGGTACGCGCCCCCTGACCAGTTCGACCACCCGGCGCAGCAGGCCGCAGTGCTCCTCCTCGTCCAGGGTCGCCGACTCGCCGGTGGTGCCGACAGCCACGATCGCGTCCGTCCCTGCGGAGATATGGAACTCGACCAGTGCTTCCAGGCTGGCGTCGTCGAGCGCGCCGTCCTCGCGCATGGGCGTGACCAGCGCAACCATACTCCCCTGGAACATGAAATTCTCCGCGACGCAAAATCAATGCGCATGGTACTTTTATGGCTTGGTGGTGACAAGATGCGACAGGCTGGTCAGGACCCGCCGGGATGCGTATCCTTGACCGCCGGTAGACTGACGCAGGGCGAGAAGGACCCATCGATGACGGCGGAACAGGCGGCGGTACGTGAAATCCGGATCAATCCGATCATTCCCAGCGAATCGGTGCTGGTATCCACCGCCCGGGGCATGCGCCCGCGCAAGGCCGAGGCGCCGGCGCCGCGCGACACGCGCAAACACGTCGACACCTGTCCGTTCTGCACCGGCAACGAACACATGACGCCGCCGACCATCCGCGTCGAGCCGTCGCCGGACCACTGGGCGGTCCGGGTGGTGGAGAACCTCTATCCGGTGCTGGGCGACGACAGCCAGTCGTCCAACCTGGTGTTCGGTCTGCAGCAGGCGATCGACGGCTACGGCCGCCACGAAGTCATCGTCGATCACGTCGAGCACGGCATTGCCCTCCATGAGATGTCGCAGGAACACCTGACCCTGCTGCTCGGCATTTACCGCGACCGCATCGAGGCACTCTACGCGGCCGATCCGCGCATCCAGTACGTGCTGGTGTTCAAGAACTTCGGTCCCGCGGCGGGCGCGAGCATTCCGCACACCCACAGCCAGGTGATCGCCATGCCGGTGGTGCCGGAAAACGTCATCAACGAAGTGGTCCAGAGCCGCGCCTACCACGAGAAACACCGCCAGTGCATTTTCTGCTCGCTGATCGACGAGGCGCTGACCTTCGAGGCGACCATCTACGACCGCGAGTCGGGCGCGATCCGCCGCAGGATCGGCGTCGGCCAGTACGTGGTCGAGCGCGGCAGGCATTGCGTCGCGATCAAACCCTTCGCCAGCCGCTACGAGTGGGAGCTGCACATTCTGCCGCTGAAACACCAGAGCGACTTCCTGGTTCTGGGCGACGCCGAGCGCGCCGACCTGGCGCAGGTCCTGAAGCGCACCATGACCCGGCTCGATGCCGTTATCGGCGGCGCCCAGTACAATTTCTTTCTGCATTCGCTGCCGCACAACAACGAGTTCAGCAACTGCCACAACAGTTACCACTGGCATCTGGAAATCTGCCCGCGGACCAGCATTCCGACCGGATTCGAACTGGGCTCGGGCCTGTTCGTCAGCACCATCAGCCCGGAAGACGCGGCCGCGCGGCTGCGCTCAGTCAAACTCTGACATGGTAAACTCCGATCATGGCTGATCAACTGGTTATCTCCGCCGTCGGCGCAGACCGCGCCGGTCTGGTCGACAAGCTTTCCGAATGGGTGCTCGACAGCGGCTGCAACATCGCCGACAGCCGGATGATGGTGCTCGGCGGCGAATTCGCCGTGCTGCTGCTGGTCTCCGGCAAGTGGAACAACATCGCCAAGCTGGAAGGCCAGACCACGGCGATGGAGAAGTCGCTGGGCATGCAGATCACCGCCAAGCGTACCCAGCCCAAACCACGGCGCGGCGACCTGCTGCCCTACGCGGTCGACGTGGTCGCACTCGACCACCCGGGCATCGTGCACAACCTCGCGGCCTTCTTCGCCAGCCGCGACATCAACATCCAGGACCTGGCGACCACCTGTTACGCGGCGGCGCACACCGGCACGCCGATGTTCTCGGTGCACATGATCCTGGACGTGCCCGCGCAGACCCATATCGCCACGCTGCGCGACGAGTTTCTGGAGTTCTGCGACCGGCTGAATCTGGATGCCGTGATCGAGCCGGTGAAGCTGTAACGGTGAGGGAGTGAAACGATGAGCAGCAGTCGTTTTGAACAAGAAGGTGCCCGCCTTCAAGGGCGAGACCACCGGCGGCCCGTTCAAACTGGCCGACGCCAAGGGCGAGAACCTGGTGATCTATTTCTATCCCAAAGACAACACGTCGGGCTGCACGCAGGAAGGCCACGATTTCCGCGACAACCACGCCAGGTTCAAGCGCAAGAACACCCGCATCATCGGCGTATCGCGCGACAGCCTGACCTCACACGAGAACTTCAAGACCGGACACGACTTTCCGTTCGAGCTGCTGTCCGACCCGGACGAGACGCTGTGCCGGCTGTTCAACGTCATCCGCGAAAAGAACCTGTACGGCCGCAAGGTCATGGGCGTCGAGCGCAGCACCTTTCTGATCGACGCCGAGGGCGTCCTGCGACGCGAATGGCGCAAAGTGAAAGTGCCCGGACACGTCGAGGAAGTGCTCGGCGCCCTGGACGAACTGGATTGATGCCACCGACCTGCCCACGCGCCACCGATCCCGCGCCGAAACGATGACCGACGACCAGACCCGGCGACTCTTCGTGCTGGACACCAACGTGCTGATGCACGACCCGACCGCCCTCTTCCGCTTTCAGGAACACGACGTCTATCTGCCGATGGTGGTGCTGGAAGAGATGGACGCCAGCAAGAAAGGCGTGTCCGAAGTCGCGCGCAACGTGCGCCAGGTCAGCCGCTTCCTCGACGACCTGATGCGCGACGCGCCGGTCGAGAACATTGCGCTGGGCATTCCGCTGAACCAGCGCGACCTCATCGACAGCAAGAGCGGCGGCCGCCTGTTCTTCCAGATCCGCAACACGTCGGCGGCACTGCCGGAGTTTCTGCCCGGCAACAAGCCCGACAACAGCATCCTCGCCACCACGCTCGCATTGCAGACCGAACACCCGGACCGGCAGGTGATCCTGGTGTCCAAGGACATCAACCTGCGCATCAAGGCCGCCGTGCTCGGCATCTACGCCGAGGACTACTACGACGACAAAGTCCTGGACGACGTCGATCTGCTGTATTCCGGCGTATCCGAACTGCCGGCCGAGTTCTGGAACGACCACGGCGACCGCATGGAATCCTGGCAGGAGGAAGGCCGCACCTTCTACCGCGTCAAGGGTCCGCTGGTGAAGACCTGGCACGTCGGCGAATGCCTGTTTCTGCCGGACGAGCGCAACTTCCAGGCGATCGTCCGCACGACCGAAAACGACACGGCCGTGATCGAGACCGCCATCGACTACGCCGGCGCGCGCCACACCGTGTGGGGCATCAGCGCGCGCAACCGCGAACAGAATTTCGCGCTGAACATGCTGATGGACCCGGACATCGATTTCGTCACGCTGATGGGCACCGCCGGCACCGGCAAGACGCTGCTGGCCCTGGCCGCCGGCCTCGCGCAGACGCTGGAAGACAACCGCTACAAGGAAATCATCATGACCCGCGTGACCGTGCCGGTCGGCGAGGACATCGGTTTCCTGCCCGGCACCGAAGAGGAAAAGATGACGCCCTGGATGGGCGCGTTGATGGACAACCTGGAAGTGCTGACGCACTCGGAGGTCGGCGGCGACTGGGGCCGCGCCGCGACCAACGACCTGCTCACGCACCGCATCAAGATCCGCTCGCTGAACTTCATGCGCGGGCGCACCTTCCTCAACAAGTTCCTGATTCTCGACGAGGCGCAGAACCTGACGCCGAAGCAGATGAAGACGCTGATCACGCGCGCCGGACCGGGCACCAAGGTGGTTTGCCTGGGCAACGTCAATCAGATCGATACGCCCTACATCACCGAGACCAGTTCGGGATTGACCTATGTCGTCGACCGCTTCAAGAACTGGGTACACAGCGGGCATGTGATTCTGAGGCGCGGGGAGCGGTCGCGGCTGGCGGACTATGCTTCGGAGGTGCTTTGAGGGGTTTGGGGTCTTTTTAACCAAGGACACGAAGGGCACGAAGGTCGTTATTGATTAACCGCTAAGGACGCAAAGGACGCGAAGGGGAAACCGTCCCGAAGGGGTGACCCTGACCCGACTTCCAATTGCTTTCTACTGGACATCGCGCGCTGTACCTCCCCGTTTGCGCTGCTGCCGCTCGCGCCAAAGCTGACCACCCTCGAATACCAGATAACTCCCCGGACCACCCGGGTCATGCTTACCGCGGGTATAACCCGCTCAATATACCGCCAGTTTTGATATTTCCGAGTGCCATCACCGGGTTGCACTGCTGTCTTCGTCGATCCCAACGGACGTGTTACCCGACGTCCGCCGGTCACCACTGAACCAGCAAGATATACCGGCCCGCACCGTTCAACATTGACATCGTGTCCCTATCCGGCAAAATCGGGTAAGCATACAACGCGCTGAAGGGAGATCATCGACCTATGCCAAGGGACAGTTATCCGGCACCTGCAGGCTATTATCCGTCTGATCGGCATTATCCCGCGCCAGGCATATTTATCGCGTTAGCCTGCGTTCGCTCGATAATTAGTGTCCGTCCATAAACGGACGAGTTACAAACAAATGCGCGATTCAATTTTCACGCTTGAACCAACGCTGCCTGATTTTATCGCGCCTGCCGGGTTAAAGAAGCGCTTTTTCTGCCAAGACGGTCGCTGATTTGCCTGCCGCGCACAGGGGACCCTCTGAGCGGTCTGGCTCATCACAACCAACGCAACAGTGTTATTGCTTCAGGCCGGCTTTAATCGCGCCAGCAGCGCCAGATTATGCGCCACCACCGAAGACCAGACGAATGACTTGAAATGGATCAGTCCCTTCCAGGTGCAGCGCGAGAGCCCATAGGCGCGCTTAAGACAGGAGATGCCCGCCTCGATGCCGGCGCGGAAGTTGCGTAACTGCCGATACACCCAGGTACTCTTCACCCTCTCCTCGATACGTAATCCGCGCTTTTTATGAAACGCAACATCCTCGACACCGCAGCCCTTGGCCTTCTCAAGATTATCCTGGCTGGCATAGCCGCCATCGACGGCCAGTTGCTTAGGCGCGCAGCCATAGTGGTTGATGTGGCGCTCCAGCATGGGCAGTAACCGCTCGGCATCGGCCGGGTTGCCCTCTTCAACGACCACATCAAGAATCAGCCCGCTTTTTCCCGAACAGAGATTGAGCTTGTGTCCGTACTGGATGTCCCGGTTACCCTTGATAATGATATCGGTGTGGGGCTCAAACAGACTGAAGAGCTTCTCATCGGCCGGCACGCTTTCGCCCTGGAATACCCGGCGCTGCGTCTGATCAATCACCCGCTTGATCAAGGGCAGATAATGCGCCACCTCGGCGAGCCATACCTCCAACTGCCGTGTCGCGCTCCCGGTGACGCTTAAGATCATCTTGGCCTGCTCAAGATACTCCACGGTATGCGTCGTGACTTTGATCAGATCCCGATACAGCGCGGCCTTCTTGTCCTGACCCCGTGTATAGATGATAGCGCGGGCCCGCTGCTTCGCGCGCCGGCGATGGTTGTGAAATTCAATCGCTGCCGTACCCGACAGGGACTGGGCCGCCTCCAGCAGGCGCACCATCACCCGGACACTGTCCCATAACAGTGTGCTGTCACTCGGTGCATGAATCTCCGTTTCGGTGACGGTACTGTCAATACGCACCTTCTTTCCCAACTCCACCTTCTCGTGCTTGGCATCCAGTAACACGACCTGGTTGATCCGCTCCCAGGTCGCCGGCTGAATGCGGCTGATGGTCTGTTGCAACACCGACTTCTTGGGAAACAGATGCCCCGGCAGGCGGCCGAACGCCTGGAAGGAGGCCGAGTCCGATAAATGAAACGCCAGTTCCTGATAACTCAGTTGCCGGTATTGCTTGAGCAGCGCACAGCGCAGTACCGACTCCGCCGGCAAACCCTGGCGGCCTGTGTCATAGACATCTTTCAGGTGTAGATCCAACACCACCCAGTCCAGCATCTCTCGATGCCGGTCGAGCCGTTCCGACATGGCTTTCAGTTCCCTGCCAATGTCGTGATTTGAAAACAGATCGAATATACTCACTTGGTCAGTGCACTTTTTGCGCATTGTCACCTCCGGTGGTTTTTGTGTTTCCTTTGCTTTCAGTCGCTTGAAAAAAAGGATAGCAAAAATCACCGGAACTTCACCCTCTAAACACGCCGCTTTTTTATTTCTTTTCATCGCGTTAGCGTTTATGGACGGACACTAGCTAGTGTAGTGCACCGTAAATAATGGAACAAATCATCGTGCATCCTGTCGAAGTTGTGAGACGTGTGGCAGGAGAACAAAGATGCGCATTGCCCCGAAGATCGTGCTTACCACGGAAGAGGAAAAGGCATTGACCAAGCTGTCGCGCTCGAATACCACGAGTGTCAGGCTCGCGCGCCGCGCCAAGATTGTATTGCTGGCGGCACATGGCAAAGACAATCTGCAGATTGCCAAGGAATTGGGCGTGGGTCGCGTGCAGGTCGGACGCTGGCGGGAACGCTATGCCGCTGCCGGTTTGGCGGGGATTGAACAGGACTTGCCGCGTGGTGGCCGCCATCCCACGGTCGATGCGCAGGCCATCGTGCGCCTGACCACCCAAACCACGCCGGACAACGCCACGCACTGGAGCACACGCACCCTGGCCAAGGTGGCGGACGTCGGTGCCACGACCGTGCGTCGGGTATGGCGCGCGCACGGACTGAAGCCGCATTTGATGGAGACCTTCAAGGTCTCGCGCGATCCGCACTTCGTCGAGAAGCTGGAAGATGTCGTGGGCTTGTATTTGAATCCGCCGGAACATGCGCTGGTGCTGTGTTGCGATGAGAAAAGTCAGGTGCAAGCGCTCGATCGCACGCAGCCAGGCTTGCCGCTGAAGAAGGGTCGTGCTGCAACGATGACGCATGACTACAAACGCCATGGAACCACCACGTTGTTTGCCGCGCTCAATGTTCTGGACGGTAGCGTAATTGGCCAGTGCCAACAACGCCATCGGCACATCGAATGGCTGAAATTTCTGCGCCAGATCGACCGTGAAACCCTCAAGGACAAGATGTTGCATCTGATCTGCGACAACTACGCCACCCACAAACATCCCAAGGTCCAACAGTGGCTGAAGAAACACCCACGCTTTCACCTCCACTTCACACCGACCTCGGCGTCCTGGTTGAACAGGGTTGAGCGCTTCTTCCGTGACCTGACCTGCGAACGTCTGCGCCGTGGTGTGTTTACCAGTGTGCCGGAACTCATTGGCGCTATTGAAGGCTACGTCGATCAGCATAATGAAAACCCCAAGCCCTTCATCTGGACCGCCAAGGCCAATGACATCTTGCAGAAAGTCATTCGCGCCAATCGTCGGTTAAGTTCCAAACAGAATGGCGCACTACACTAGATCAAATGGCACTTACTTACGCCCAGAACTGCCGTCATTCCGGCGAAGGCCGGGATCCAGAATCTACAATAGTGGTCGTTTTCCTGGATTCCGGCCTTCGCCGGAATGACGAAACCCCTGAATTCAGAGTTAAGTAAGTGCCCTTTATTCTCAATCCGGTTCCGGTGCGCCGGTTAGACCCAGGTCAAGAAAGCCGGCGGAGCAGGGTCGATCTGCGCACGGCTACCCGCAACTCGTCCATGCCCGACACGGGCACGGCGAGCGGCAACGACGGCCCGGACAATCCCTGACGGACCGTTCCCAGAGCCGTTGCGCGTCGCTACACTCGCGGACCAGGCACCTGCGGTCACATGCAGAGGCTGGAATGGCATCAGGAGTCACCAAGCTCGTTTCATTTGCCGATGGTCCGTTTCATTTGCCGATGGTCCGTTTCATTTGCCGATGGTCCGTTTCGTCCCCGCAGGGACGGGTTCGTCCGGGAGGCGTCGGACATGCAGGTGTTCGACGAGATTTTCGTGTACGACCTGGATTCGCTCGATGTCGACTACAAGCGCCGGCATGCGGAATTCGTGACCTCCAACCCACGCGGATTCGGGTACTGGATCTGGAAGCCGCAGGTCATCAAACAGGTGCTGTCGAACTCGCGCGTCGACGATCTGATCGTCTACATGGATGTCGGGTTTACGCTCAGCCGCCCGGGTGCGTACCGCTTTCTCGAGTATCTGGAAATAGCGCGCGAAAGCCGCTGGAGGTTGCTGTCGTTCCAGAACACGCACACGGAGTACAAATGGACCAAGGCGGACCTGGCGGCCAGGCTGGGGGTTCAGGATTCCAGCGAAATCATGAAGACGAGCCTGCTTGCGGCTGGTTTCATGGTTGTCGGGGCAACGGCCGCCAACAAGGCGCTGGTCGACGACTGGGCCGCCGTAGCGGTGGAATCGTCTTATCGGTACTCGGATGATTCACCATCGGTGCGACCGAATCACCCGGAGTTCATCGAGCACAGACACGATGCGTCCATATCGAGCCTGCTGAGAAAAATCAGAGGCACCGCCGTCACGCACTACGAGGTTCAACCCTATAACCAGTTCGACAACGACAAGGGTAGGTTGCCTGCCTGGGCGACAAGGTCGAGACAGTGACATCGAAAGACGGGAAGGCCGGCGGGCGGGTGAAACGCGCTCGCGGGCCGGTGTCGCCCGCGCGCGTCCGCCACACGGCCCCGCTGTTTTCTCCCGGACCGGCATACCACGCGCGGCGGATCTTCCGTTCATGTCACACCGGCGGTGAGCGGACGGGCCGTATTCTTCGGTGGGTCAGCTTCACCTCAGGGCATCCCGATACGGCATTCCAATCCGGTGGCTGACCGCCGGCGACCTGCGCCTGTCACTGTGCACCGATTTGGTCGCCCGGTAAACGCCGGTTGCGTTTCTTCCGGGCGCTGCTATAGTTCAAACTGCACGCGCGGTGCAATGGATTAGGGAGAGGCAGGTATGCCACCGACCTTCGTATTTCCGCAATCCTCCGAATTCCCAACCCGTCACCCGTCGACAGCAACCATGATGCTGTGCGCGACTGGAGCACAAAGCCCAATGGCCGGGCGCTGCAGTTTACCGGGGAAATGCCCGGCCGCTTTGTATCGGCTTGCGCAGAATTTGTGCATCCGGACAGAAACCATGATGTGTGTCAGCCTGCACCGATATGGGCTGACCTAACCGATACCACGGAAGATCCAGGGAGGACAGATGTCCATACGACGGACAACTTCGACCGGCAGCGTTGCTCACGAGCAGCTGCTTGGGGCATGGCGCTCCGAACTCGCGCAGTTCGGACCTGAACTGCCGGAAAGCCCATTGCGCGTCTCGCGCCTGTTCTTCCGGTTCGCACGTGTTTATCAACAACTGGCGAGGCAGCCGCGCGCGGTACGGCGCGCGCTGCAGCGACGCTGCAGGCAGTCGCTTTCGCGGATTGCCCTGCTGCTGGCGCTGGGTATGGGTCACCTGCTGCCGGCGGCGGCAGCGGATATCTGGGTGACGGCGCCCGCGCCGGACATCGATCCAGGCGACGGGGCCTGTTCGCTGATCGAGGCCATCGATAACGCCAATGCCGACGCCGCACTCCATCCCGATTGTCAGAGCGGCAACGGGGCTGACACCATTCACCTCCAGGACAACAGCGTCTATACGCTGACCAAGGCCATCTACGATCCAGTCACGCACGGGGCAAATGGATTGCCGGTCATCAGAAGCCCGATAGTGATTGAAGGCCATCATTCGGTGATCAAGCGGAAAAAAACCCTGGAATCGGATATATCCGACAGCAACGGCCATCTGACGATGCCCGAAAACGCGCAGCCGCTGTACCGCCTGTTCGAAACGGCGGCCAGCGGTGATCTGGCGATACGCGATGCGACCTTGCGCAGCTCCGGCCCTTACGTCGATCGTAACCACCCTTATCCCATCGGATACCTGCGGCAGAACTACTACTACGTCGGCAACGCGATCTTCAACGCGGGGAAGGTGACACTGCAGGATACGACCGTCACCGGCGACTACCCGACGACCAGCCTTGTCAACCTCGCCAACGCCGACATGGCGATCACTGACAGCACGATTTCAGGCTATTTCGCTCTGCACAACTTCGGCGGGCTGGCGGTGAAAAATTCGATGGTTTCCGGGGGCAACACAGGTTTGATCAACGAGGTGCAGGACGCGCGCGTTGTGACGGTGAGCAACAGCACCTTTACCATATTTGATAGTGGCGTCCCCTACTATGGCATAGACAATCTCAGCGGCGAGATGGCGCTGGACCACTGCACCCTGAGCGGAAACTTGGCCGCAATCGAGAACTCTGGCAGCCTCACACTCAGTAACAGTGTCATCTCGGGGAACAGCGGCTCGTACTTCGGACCTTACCACGTGGTTCGAAACTACGGAACGATTTCGAGCAACCACAACCTGCTCGGCGACGCTTCCGAAACCTTCGACTATTCCGGCGGCCGGCGCGCGTTTTCCAATAATTTCACGCCGGACCCGACCGATATCGTCGCGACCATCGACGGCAACCGACCCACGCCGCTCCACGAGATCATTCAGACGGACAGCAATGGCTTTGAGCCAGTCGTCACCGATAACGGCGGTCCCACTCACACCATAGCGCTTGTCCCGGGCAGCCCGGCAATCGACGCGGCCGACAGCGCGAATTGTCCGCCCACCGACCAGCGCGGCGTCACCCGCCCCCAGGGTGCCGGCTGCGACATCGGCGCCTTCGAACTCGAGGCTCCGGCCGGTTCGGGTCTGTATCTGGCCTATCATCCGCCCGTACTCGAGAACGTTGGTACGGTATCGTTCGTTGTCACACTGCATCCGGCGAGCGCGGATACCGTGTCGGTGCGCTACGCCACCAAACCGGGCACGGCGCTACCGGGCCAGGACTACCACGGCACCAGCGGCATTCTGACCTTTCACCCGGGCGAGACGACGAAGACCGTTCCGGTGAAGATCATCGACGATCAGGTGCCCGAATCCTTCGAGTTTTTTCTGTTCAGATTGTCGGCGCCCGTGAACGCGACCCTGAACGACAACGAAACCTACGTGACAATCAACGACGACGATCCGGTCAGGCTGCGCGTGCGGCGCATCACAGTGCCCGAAAACGTCGGGACAGCCAATGTCGAAGTGACCTTGGATTACCCGAATAGTAGCGATACGGTGAGCGTGCAATATGCCACCAAGCCCGGGACGGCCTTGCCGGGCCAGGACTACCACGGCAAGAGCGGCGTGCTCAGCTTCAGTCCGGGCGAAACCAGGAAGGTCATACCGGTGAAGATCATCAACGACCAGGTGCCCGAGCCGACCGAAAGCTTTCTCGTCAGGCTCTCCGCACCGGTCAACGCCGTCATTGCGCACCGGCAGGCGACCGTGACCATCAGGGACGGTGACTGAGTCAGGGGCCGCGGCCGCCCACGCCTGAACAACGCCGGCGTCGCGCCGGAGGTGGTTGGGGCGGGGATGTCTGCTCCGTCCCCGGATGCGATTACGGGCCGCAGGGTCTGCTGTTCGCATCGCTGCGGTCAAGTGCTGCGGACCGCGGCGGCAGCTGGCGATCCTTCGGGTCGCAAGACGTCGTAGACGCCGTACCTGGAACCGGTCGGCCAACAGGTTGCGGCTTGGATGATACTGCTGTGCAGCTTCAGAATCCGGGGCCCATTGGTGTCGGCGGAACATCAGGGCTTCGAACCTGGTTGGTCGGGTCCTTTGAATCTCAGGCTCACCTGCAGTCCCGGCGCAGCATCGGCCAGCGACAGCTCGGCGTCGTGCAGCGCGGCGACGGCCTTGACCAGGCTCAACCCCAGTCCGTTGCCGGGGGTGTTCCTGGCGGCGTCCAGCCGCACGAAGCGGCCGAGCACGCGCGTGCGTTCGGACTCGGGAACACCGGGCCCGGAGTCGGTCACACGGATCGTCACAGCCGCGTTCGAGGGTTCGACCGCAAGTTCCACGGTGCCGCCCTCCGGCGTGTACTTGATGGCGTTGTCCAGCAGGTTGCCGATCGCCTGTGCCAACAGATCGCGGTTGCAGGCAACTGTGGCCGCACCCTCGGCGGTCTGCAGGCTGAACGACAGTCCGCCGGCTTCGGCCAGCGGTTCGTAGAGATCGGACAGGTCACGGGCGAGCGCGTTGAGATCGACCGCCCGGAACGGTGTGCGCACGCTGCCGGATTCCGCCTGGGCGATGCCGAGCAGCGCATTGAAGGTCTTGATGAGGCCATCGGCGTCTTCGACGCAACTGCCCATTGCCTGTCGGTACTCCGGTTCGCTGCGTGGTTCCAGCAGCGTCACCTCCAGCCGGTTGCGCAGGCGGGTGAGCGGACCGCGCAGATCGTGGGCGACATTGTCGGTCACCTCGCGCATGCCGCGGATAAGCGTCTGCGTGCGGTCCAGCATCCGGTTCAGGCGTTCGGCCAATGCATCGAATTCGTCGTGCATGCGGGTCACCGGTACCCGCTGTGACAGATCGCCGGCCATGATCTCGCCGGCGGTCCGGCCGATGCTGTCCATGCGCCGGAGGATGGTGCGGCCCGTGATGATGCTCATGATCAGCGCCACCAGAACGCTGGCGCCGAGCACCTCGATCAGCAGTTCGTTGACCTCATGCAGTCCTTCCGCCTGTTTGGCCGTGTGTGCCAGCAGCAGGCGCCCGCCGCCCGGCAGCATGCGCCCGACGATGGGCAGGTAGGCTTCGTCTTCGTAGAGGTGCCCGGGGATCAGGTCGGCGTCGATCCAGGCCTTGTGAACCTGACCGTCCGCCACGAATCCTTCGTCTTCCGGGCCGCCGCCGAGATTGCCCGCGAGTTTTTCGCCGGCGTGGTCGGTCAGCAGATAGAGCCGCGTGGTGGCCGCGTCTTCGCGCGATCGACTTTGTATGGCATGGGCGAGCCCGGACAGGCCGTTTCTGTCGACCATGTCCGACAGCTCCGCGAACTCTGCAGCGAGTGCCGTTTCCATCCGGGAATCGATGTAACGAGCGGACGTCCAGTCGAACGCCGTCACGGCCACAACCAGCACCAGCAGATAGATCAGCGCATACCGGAATGCCAGCCTTACCGCCGTGGTGCGGAATAATCTAGTGTAGTGCGCCATTCTGTTTGGAACTTAACCGACGATTGGCGCGGATGACTTTCTGCAAGATGTCATTGGCCTTGGCGGTCCAGATGAAGGGCTTGGGGTTTTCATTATGCTGATCGACGTAGCCTTCAATAGCGCCAATGAGTTCCGGCACACTGGTAAACACACCACGGCGCAGACGTTCGCAGGTCAGGTCACGGAAGAAGCGCTCAACCCTGTTCAACCAGGACGCCGAGGTCGGTGTGAAGTGGAGGTGAAAGCGTGGGTGTTTCTTCAGCCACTGTTGGACCTTGGGATGTTTGTGGGTGGCGTAGTTGTCGCAGATCAGATGCAACATCTTGTCCTTGAGGGTTTCACGGTCGATCTGGCGCAGAAATTTCAGCCATTCGATGTGCCGATGGCGTTGTTGGCACTGGCCAATTACGCTACCGTCCAGAACATTGAGCGCGGCAAACAACGTGGTGGTTCCATGGCGTTTGTAGTCATGCGTCATCGTTGCAGCACGACCCTTCTTCAGCGGCAAGCCTGGCTGCGTGCGATCGAGCGCTTGCACCTGACTTTTCTCATCGCAACACAGCACCAGCGCATGTTCCGGCGGATTCAAATACAAGCCCACGACATCTTCCAGCTTCTCGACGAAGTGCGGATCGCGCGAGACCTTGAAGGTCTCCATCAAATGCGGCTTCAGTCCGTGCGCGCGCCATACCCGACGCACGGTCGTGGCACCGACGTCCGCCACCTTGGCCAGGGTGCGTGTGCTCCAGTGCGTGGCGTTGTCCGGCGTGGTTTGGGTGGTCAGGCGCACGATGGCCTGCGCATCGACCGTGGGATGGCGGCCACCACGCGGCAAGTCCTGTTCAATCCCCGCTAAACCGGCAGCGGCATAGCGTTCCCGCCAGCGTCCGACCTGCACGCGACCCACACCCAATTCCTCGGCAATCTGCAGATTGTCTTTACCATGTGCCGCCAGCAATACAATCTTGGCGCGGCGCGCGAGCCTGACACTCGTGGTATTCGAGCGCGACAGCTTGGTCAATGCCTTTTCCCCTTCCGTGGTAAGCACGATCTTCGGGGCAATGCGCATCTTTGTTCTCCTGTCACAGGTCTCACAACTTCGACAGGATGCACGATGATTTGTTCCATTGATTACGGCGCACTACACTAGGGAGTCTCACTGAGCTTGTACCCGGCGCCGCGAACGGTGTGCACCAGCGGCAGCTCGAAATCCCTGTCGATCTTGCCGCGCAGGCGGCTGATTTGCACGTCAATGACGTTGGTCTGCGGATCGAAGCGGAAATCCCACACCTGTTCCAGCAGCATCGTGCGCGTCACCACCTGGCCGGTGTGGCGCATGAGGTATTCCAGCAGGCGGAATTCTCTCGGCTGCAGCCGGATGGGCCTGCCGCTGCGCGTAACCGTCTGCCGCAGCGGGTCGACGATCAGATCCGCAACGCGCAGTTGCCGGTCGAGGTCGGTGACCGGGTTGCGCCGGACAGCGCCTCCAGCTGGCGGCTACGCAAGGGGCAGCCAGGCTGCCGATTGGCCTGACGCCCGGGATAGCTGCGTAAGTGGTACGGGCGAAGGTGAATGCTTGGATAGTGAGTGCGGAAAGAGACATCATTTGGGGGTAATGGCAGGACGTAGGTTCCTTCGTTCCCCTTGGATGGTCCGTTGACGAGTGATGAAAAGGGCATTTATTTTTCCTAGCGCAGCCTTCGGCCGCAGCCAAGATTGAAAACCGCACGGTTCGATGATACTGATACAGGCGTATCGATTCTGGCGGTGAAGGGGGGTTGCGATGCGCCTGTTTTGTAACAAACATAAGTCGAAGATAAACGGTGTTCTGTCGTGCTTTGACCGGATGCTGTTTCGCGGGTATCTTCCCCTGATGTCGGGTGCAGCCATGGCCCAGTTTCTGATGAGTGAGAAGGTGCGGTGTGACAACCTGAAGGCCTTCTTAACCGACAATGCGGAGCGAGTGAAGGAGCATGCTCAGGCGATGGCGGCCAGCGCTGGGCGTCCTTATACCTACCTGGCTTCGGCCGGGATGAAGATGGAGCGCCATGCCAGGGAACTGGCTGAGCGCGATGAAATTAGCGAAGGCTTGGTGTGCATTTTTGCCAAGCTCGAGCCCTGTAAGAGTTTCTCGTTCAAGTACCACAAGACATACCCGTTCGTGAGTGCGGCCAAGCGCAAGTGCTTGCACATCTACTACTACTTCATGGACCGGAAGTTCGGCCTGGTCCATGTCCAGATCCAGACATGGTTCCCGTTGCGCATGCAGGTGTTCGTAAACGGCCACGATTGGCTGGCGAGGAAGCTTGATGCGGCCAAGATAAAGTACACGCAGTGCGACAACGTCTTTGTGCAGGTGGAGGATGTGCAGCGAGCACAAAGGCACTCCGATCGGATGCCTTCACTTGATTGGCCGTCGGTACTCAACCGCTATGCTCGCAGAGTGAATCCCTTGATGGGGTCATTGATCACCGATATGCAGTACTACTGGGTGACGGCACAGTGTGAGTATTCCACTGATGTAATGTTCAACTCAGCCTCTAGCCTGAAGGAGCTTTATCCACGACTGATTAGCCATAGCAGCCTGTGCTTTGGCGCCAAGGAGGTGATGAGCTTCCTTGGAAAGAAGCTGGTCGGACAGTTTCGCGGAGAGCTGTTGAGTGATACTACCGACCGATGCAAGCACCGCCTGCCCGGTGTTCGCATCAAGCATAGAGTGCAAATGAACTGTATCAAGATGTATGACAAGGCCGGTTCAGTGCTGCGGGTGGAGATGGTCATCAACGACCCCGAAGCATTCAAGGTGCGAAAACAGGTTAGACGCGCGGGAGAACAGGTGACGCTGTGGGTTCCGATGAGGAAGGGGGTGGCCAACTTGTTTCGTTATCGTGATGTGTCGATGGCCGCTAACCGTCGCTATCTCGATGCGCTGGCGGTCGTGGATGACCCAACGCCCGCTATCCGTGACCTGGACAAGATCACCGAACGTAAACGCACTGCCAACGGCAAGTCGGTGCGTGCATTCAATCCGCTGGCACGCGAGGAGCGTCAAGTGTTCGAGGCCCTCTCAGCGGGTGAGCACCATATCCGCGGGTTCACCAACCGAGATATTCGACACAAGCTGACCGAACTCAACGCCCCCGGCGCCAGAACGCACACCCCTGAGCAACTATCGGCCAAGGTCTCTCGGTTATTTCACCGTCTCCACCTCTATGGCCTCATTGCCAAGGTTCCCCGCTCGAGAAGGTGGCGACTATCCAGCAAAGGGCTGCGCGTACTGAGCAGTGCCATTCGGCTCAGAGAGCAGATCTTCCCTGACGTCTACGCCAGTGACTATGCATAGTTTCGTTGGTAAAATTCCAAGAACATACAAGGAAAGAATTTATACACGAATGGCACTAAGTTAAGCCCCAGGGATACGAGCGCGACGCGCCAATGCATTGAAAGCGAAGAAGAAGGTTGGCTCTGGATTGGTTAAGATGTTTGCTACCAGACATCCACCCCACCCACCCCGAGGCCAACCTTCATGGAACGCAACTTTAACCGTCGATCTGCCCAACAGCAACGCCACCTTGCCAAACAGGTTCAAACTGTCGATGCCAACCATTTTTTCAATCTGCTTACCCATCCGCAGATGCTGGGAATGGTTGAGGATCAACTGCCGGAGCACCGGGAACGCCAGTTCCCTCCGACGCTGACATTGGCGATGTTTTTGGGGCAGATCATGAGTGCGGATGGGTCCTGTCAGAACGCGGTGAACGAAGCGATCGTCGCGCGCCTGTTGGCCGGGATGAATCCCGGGAGCGTGAACACCAGCGGCTATTGCCAGGCACGCCAACGCTTGCCGCAGGAGATGGTCGGTACGCTGGCGCGACAAAGCGGCGCGTTGCTGGATGAGCAGACCCCCCAAGCGTGGCTGTGGCAAGGCCGACACGTGAAGCTGGTGGACGGTACGACGGTGTCGATGCCGGACAGCGCGGCGAATCAGGCCCGCTTCCCTCAACATGGGCAGCAGGAACCGGGCATCGGTTTTCCGCTGGCGCGCTTGGTGGGTGTGATCGATTTGTCCAATGGAGCGGTGCTGGATGCCGCCATCGGGCCGTACCAAGGCAAGGGCACGGGTGAACAGGGTTTGTTCCGAGGGCTCAGGGAGTGCTTTGTCGCAGGTGATGTTATGGTGGCGGATGGCTACTATTGCAGCTATTTCCTGATCGCCGACATGCTCAGGCGCACCGTGGATGTACTGTTTGAGCAACACGGCGCGCGGATCACCGATTTTCGCACAGGCGAGCCGCTCGGCGCACGCGATCATCTGGTGTGGTGGTCCAAGCCCGCCAGGCCTGCCTGGATGCGTGTGGAGGAGTACCGCGGCTATCCGGATGAAATCAAGGTGCGCGAGGTGAAAATCGGCAAGAAGGTGTTGGTGAGCACGCTCCTCTCGCCGCGCAAAACGCCCAAAGCGGCGCTGGAGGAATTATATTGGCAACGCTGGAACGTAGAGCTGGACCTGAGAAACATCAAAACGACCCTCGGCATGGAAAGCGCTCAGCTGCAAAACCCCGCCGCTGTGCGAGAAAGAGTTCTGGGCCTACCTGCTGGCGTACAATCTGATTCGGTTGTCGATGGCGCAGGCCGCCTTGCAAGCCGAAGTATTGCCGCGTCAATTGAGCTTCAAGCATACGCTGCAGATTTGGGCGGCATGGAGTCAACGGCAGTTTCTCTGCGGAACCGGCGAAGACACGGCGACCTTGTTTGTGCTCATTGCTCAAATACGGGTGGCCGATCGACCCGGCAGGGCCGAACCGCGGGCGGTCAAACGCAGGCCCAAGCCTTATCCGCGCATGGACAAACCTCGCCGGAAAGCACGGATGGAGATTGAAAGACGCGGACACGCCAAGAAGTTACGGGCTTAACTTAGTGCCATTCATTTATACACTATACACCCTTGGCCTTGGCGCCGGGTGCTTTCGCTTCCTCTTGCTGGGTTGTCTGGAACGGGTTGGGGACGACACCGGTTTTGATTGCGGTTACGCCGCCAACGGCAATGGCGGCCGAGGCAATCGTGGCTATTTGTAATGTGCTAAGTGCCATGTCTGTCTCCTGTTGGAAATCGTGCTGTCGAAGGCAGATTCTACTGCAACTTCATTGATATGCCGTTAGATGCCCTGACTGTCGTAAAGTTTTACCCGCGCATCGGCAACTTCGGATGGAGGTCTTTGATTTAAGGCACGACTACTTCAATATATCGCGCACTAAAATGAAAAACGCCGCGATATCCACCGGCTTGGTCACGAGCGCGCGGATACCGGAACGGCGGGTTTGTTCTTCAGTCAGGCGCTCGGTGTAACCGGTGTAGAGAATCACCGGTAGTTCGGGGCGCCGTGCCAATAGCCGTTGCGCAAGCTCGATCCCGGTTATCTTCGGCATGGTCTGGTCGGTCACCACCAGATTGAAGCGCCGAGGATCTTCGGCGAACAGGGCCTCGGCTTCAACGCCGTTGCGCTTCACAGTCACGTCCAGTCCCCAACTTTCGAGCAGTTCACTCACGAATTCCGCGACCGCAGGCTCGTCGTCCACCACCAGCACGCAGCCATCGAGCCGACGTACTTCGGCGGTATTGTTGACCGGTTCCGTCGCTTCGACAATGCTTCCGCCCGCGGCACGCGACATCGGCCTGAACAACACACGAAAAACCGTGCCTGAACCTGGCGCAGCTTCGACGACGATGTGTCCGCCGTGCTCGTGCACGATGCCGTGCACGGTTGACAGCCCCATGCCGCTGCCCTTGCCGACGTCTTTGGTGGTGAAGAACGGTTCGAACATGCGCTCCATTACTTTGGGCGCGATACCGGGGCCGGTATCGCGCACAGCCACCTCAATATAAGCGCCGCTTACCGGCTGATGACAGGAAGTACAGATACCGTCATGATGTGTGGTTTTCTTGAGCGCAATATGCAGTGCGCCAGTGCCCTGCATGGCATCACGTGCGTTGATGCACAAGTTCATCAGTATTTGTTCAAGTTGCACCGGGTCGAGCAGCACGGACGGGAGCGTGTCGTCGAGATCAGTGTCAAATTCGATGCTGCTGGGAAGCGTGGAGTGCATGAGTTTGACCGATTCTTTTATCAGTGGCGCTAGTTGCAGTGCGCGCGGTTCGCCGCGCTGGCCGCGCGAGAACGTGAGCATCTGCTGGATCAGGTCGCGCGCCTGGCGACCCGAGCGCAGCGCGCGGTCAAGATACTTGTCGAGCTTTTCATCGCCTTGTGCCGCGACGCGCTCCTGCGCCATGGCGACGTAGCCCATGACGGCGGTAAGAATGTTGTTGAAATCGTGCGCCACGCCGCCGGTGAGATGTCCGATGGCTTCCATCTTCTGCGACTGGCGCAATTGTGCCTCAAGCCGGGCGCGCTCGACCTCAGCCCGCTTGCGCTCGGAGATATCGCGCATGATCAGCAGCAGGTGTGGCTCGTTGCCATAATGCACCGGCACGCCGTGGACTTCGGCATCGAATATCGCTCCGTCCTTACGATGTGCCTTGGCCTCGGACTTCAGGCTGTGACCGGCACTTGCGGCCTCGAAGAACGCCCAGCAGTGCAGGTGACTATCCGGGTGCACGAACTGGAATGACTCAGCCGCCAGCAGCTCCTCACGCGTATAGCCGTGCAGGCGGCAGAATGCTGGATTAGCTTCCGCGATGCGCCCGTCGGACCTGCACAGGGCCAGTCCATCGACCGAACCGTTGAAAATGGCGTGGTATTGTTCCTCCCTGGCGCGCAAGGCCGTTTCATTTCGCTGGCGTTCGATCTCGGCGGCGGCGCGCGCAGCAAAAATCCTAAGCATGGGTTCCACGTCCCGGGAGTTGTCGAGCGCCTGTTGGTGCAGAACACCGATCACTCCCAAGGGCCGGCCTTGGGAATCGTTGAGCGGGTGGGCGGCATAGGCCTCGACGCCTAGGTCCTTGAGCAGTTTGTTGCCCGGGTAGAGATCACTGACGCCGCACGGATGAAAACGGAACTGCTGGCCAATGACGTTCATACACGGCGTGTCGACGAGATCATATTCGAAATCATCAGCAACCTGCCCTTTGGCTACGACTGCTATGGTGCGCAGGCGCACAGGATTATCGGCAAGACGTAGTGCGATGAAAGCGTAATCTACATTTAGTGTCGTGGCAAGATATTGTACGAGCGCGCGAAGGATATCGGCTCCATTCGCCGACGATATTCCAATTGCTGTCTGGCGTAAAACTTCTTCAGTGGTGATCGGCATTGGGATCTTGGAATTCATGTGAGAAGAAACGTTTGGCACGAATCATTTTCTGATGGTTAGTGTACACCCGCGCCAGGCCCTGCCAGGGCGCTGTTACAAACCTGAAACAATTGAAACAAAACACCACGGCTCCCGGCAATCCTCAGTCGGGGTTGGGAACTAACATGTAGCCCGCGCCGCGCACCGTTTTAAGGGTACCGAGTTTGTCCGGGTCGGCCTCGATTTTCTTGCGCAGGCGGGCGATGCGGATATCAATACTGCGGTCGAAGGGGTCCCAGTCGCGGTTGCGTGTCAGGTTCAGGATCTGATCGCGTGTCAGTACCCGGTTAGGCCGCTCGGCGAATACGTTGAGCAGATCGAATTCCATGCTGGTGAGCAGGATTTCACGGTTGTCGGCGTCGAGCAGCTGGCGCGTATCGAGGTCGAGCGTGCAGCGCCCAAAGAGAACGCGCTGGCGTGATGATTCTTCCGCGGCCGCGGCTGGGGTCGCGTCCAAGCGCTGGTAGCGGCGCAGCACGGTCTTGATGCTGCGCGCAGCTCGCGCGGGTCGAATGGCTTGGTGAGGTAGTCGTCAGCGCCAACCTCGAGGCCGACCACCCGGTCCACCACCTCGTCGGCGGCGGTCACCATGATGATCGGCAGGTCAAAGCGCTCTCGTACGAAGCGCGCCACCGTAATCCCGTCTTCGCCCGGCAGGTTCACGTCCAGCAGTACCACGTCGGGGACCTGTTTCTCCAGCAGTTCGCGCATGGATTTGCCGCTGTCGGCCGCGATGGTCTCGAACCCGTGAGAATTGAGGTACTCAATCAGCATCTCGCGGATTTCAGCTTCGTCGTCAACAACCAGACCGCGTTGTTTGTTCTCCATGTTTTCTCCCGGGTACGGCTTGGTCAACGCCCGGAATTATAGCAACACGCCGTTACAAACCGACAACAAAACCCCCTTGAGCGAAATCATACCGATACAAGCCGGGACTAGAGTTTGGTTCGTGCAGAGGCGGTCCATGCAGAGACGAAAGTCAGGACGCCGCGGCAGTTGAGGGTGGGTTCAGCTACTGACGATAGGACCGACCCGAATCTTAAACATCGATCTGAACAGGAGACTAGTGTCATGCAAACCAGCAAGGCCAACGTAGTAGTGGATTTGAAGCAGATAATCAGCCGCAAGCGCGGCGACGAGCTGGAAGGCGAGATCAGCGGAATCCGGGGCGTAATCCAGGCACGGGTGAGTTCGAGAGTGCGTCGTTTGGTGCTAGTGGACTATGACCCGGAGGTTGTCAACTCGCAGAATATTCTGGGTGCCGTCGCGCACCAGGGATTCGATGCACAGCTGATCGGAATGTAAACATGCGGGCACGCGCTGTACAACAACCGTGGAGCGCTGCCCGCCCACTTAAATTAAGACACGCAGGAGAAAATTCATGCAAACCACACAATATCAGACAGACACCTCACGCTACGCCAAATGCATCGAGGTGTCCAAACGCATAAGCTGGGATATCGACCGGGATGTTATTCGCGGGCGCGATTTCGATTTTTCCAAGAAGTTTCTGCCGGACGGAATCTCAAAGCTCGATCACCTGACATTCCTGAGCGATCGGGAAAAACGGCTGCTTAGCCAAATTCAGGGGCGTACCTACGCCAACATGTTCGGATTGGTAGAGCGTTTTATCAATGCCAAGGTCCTCGAAGTGAGCCGCGATTATTGGCTCGGCGACCAGACCGCACTGGAGGCATTGGTGCGCTTCAGCGAAGAAGAACTCAAGCATCAGAAGTTATTCCGTCGCCTCGAGCGCATGATCGCGGAGCGTATGCCAGAAGGCTATCGCTTCCTGCCGCAGCCCGATGAGGTGGCCTCGATCCTCCTCGGTAAATCAACCTGGGCCGTGTTGGCGCTAACGTGCCACATCGAGCTGTTCACCCAGGCGCATTATCGACAGAGTATCGCACCAGATGTCGAGCTTTCGGAACTCTGGCAGGACGTTTTTCTATTTCACTGGAAGGAAGAATCACAGCACGCCATCATGGATGAGCTGGAGTGGGTGCGCGAAGACGCTAAATTATCGACCGCAGAGCGCGATAACGCCGTGAATGATCTCATCGCTCTGGTAGGGGCCGTCGATAGCATTCTTAATGTACAGTCAGAAGCGGATACAACTTATTTCGTAGCGAACTGTCCACGCGAATTCAGCACTGATGGAATTCAACAAATACAACGCACAATTTTAAGTGCCTATCGTTGGCAGTATATCATCTCAGGGGTAACAGATTCGCGATTCACCACTGTTCTAGGTAGTCTGATCTCTGAGGAACAAGGTCAGCGTATTTCTAACGCTTTGCAACCAATCCTTAACTGAGCATCAAGTCAGCGTAGGAGTCGCGTCAATGGCAATATGCTCGCCACATAATTTAAGCATCGACAACCTGCGCGAACAGGTACAGGCAACGTATGACAGCGTTGCTCGTCAACCTACAGCAGAATTTCATTTTCACAGCGGCATCGGGTATGCAGAGATGTTAGTAAATTACAATGGTGAGGAATTGCGTGCATTACCTGAAGAAGCTACGGCACGCTTTTCTGGCGTGGTTAATTCTGTTTTGATAGGTGACAGCAATCCACAGTTAGGTTCAATTCGTGATGGACAAACCGTATTAGATCATGCCTGCGGTGCAGGCATGGATTTACTTCTTGCCGCGCGACGTGTTGGCCCAACTGGAAAAGTCATCGGTGTGGATATGACTCCAACTATGCGTGACTCTGCAGCCGCCGCAGTTGATCTAGCAGGATTTGTTGATCAAATCGACATACGTGCAGGTTTGTTCGAAAACTTACCTGTCGATAGTTCCAGCATCGATGTCGTGTTATCAAATGGTGTCGTCAATCTCGCGCCAAATAAATTACAGGTGTTCAATGAGATTTTTCGTGTTCTCATACCCGGCAGTTATCTGTTTCTCGCCAACGTCGTAGTACAACAAGAAATGACGCATGACTAACGCTGTGGTCCTTCGTTTAGGGCCGCATACATTGCGGGTGCATTGGTAGAAGGTGAACTGGAAGAACTGGCTACACTCACTGGATTTGACGATGCCAGCGTTGTTAGATGTCTTAATTGTTTTTACGGCACTACGGCAGAAAAGAAGGTCGCAAAAAGACTTTTCATCCATTCCGTAAATTACTTAGCACGTAAACCAACGTAAGATAACTGAGGGAATTACAATGCAGCAACAAATGAAGTTAGAAAAATTAACCACGGTATATTGGAGCTTCACAATACCATTATTGATATTTGTTATTGTTTACCATCCACTAGGCTTTATCCCGCTAGTGATGATGTTAATTTTACAGGTTTGGCATTTTTACCGGCGCCAAGGTTCAATCATGGCATTAAGTGTACAAGTACGGATTACCTATTTGCTATTAGTTCTACTGACTATTATGCCCGTGATGCTTTGGATGATATGGCCAATATTGATTGGCACAATAGCGAGAGTTGTCTTTCAGTATTGTTTCTTGGCTCGATCCTTATCACTTTTCCCTTGGAATCGAACTGTGCCACTGACCTGGAAATTATTTAGTTGGACATTTTTTTCACCACCCACAAACGGCAGCATTTTACACGCACGCACGGTGAATAAAATCGTATGACTACTGTCGCAGAACACTATCAAAATCATCTTGCTCCTGTCTATCTATGGATGGCAGGTGGATTCGATGCTGCCATAACTCGCGGTGAGAATGAGATAAAGGCCATTTGTACAACTGCGTCGAACGGACACTCCGCGGTTGATCTTGGAGCGGGCTTCGGCATGCATTCCATTCCGTTGGCTCGTCGTGGCTATTCAGTGGTCGCTATCGACAGCTCGCCGATACTACTTGATGCATTGCAAGAGAAGGTCGAGTTGCTGCCGATTCAAACGGTGGAAGACGATCTACTGACTTTCCCAAAGCACATGAACAAGAATACGCATCTCATCTTGTGCATGGGTGACACATTGACACATTTGCCAGACCATGAGTCCGTTGAGCACTTGTTTTCTCTTGTCGCACAATCATTACAACCTGACGGTACGTTTCTTATTACCTTTCGTGATTACACATCTCATCTTGTTGGTGATAGGAGATTTATCCCCGTAAGAAGCGACAATGATCGCATCCTGACTTGCTTTCTCGAGTACTCTCCAGACTACGTTACCGTTCATGATGTGCTTCATGAGCGAAATACTTCTACTTGGCAACAACGAGTCAGCTCTTATCGAAAACTCAGGCTTTCACCGGAGTGGGTATCAACCACACTGCAATCCAATGGATTTGCAGTTCACATCGAGCCTGGACTCTCAGGCATGGTCCGTGTTGTCGCTGTTAAGCGTCTATCCTCACATCCGAGTGGGTCTGGCTACGCCAGCCCCTCATTTTAACCTTAGGCAAATGTAACTATTCAGTTAAAAACTGAAGAAAGTGCTTGACAAGGTTTTAGCGCAATATTTTCTGTTTCAGTGAGGGTGTGTCACTCATCATTATAGCCACCCCACTAAGCCACAAGAAGCTCGCTAATGGCTGTTTGCGAGCAACGTCATCGACGACGCGAGGTCATTTTACAAAACGCCTCAGATTAGCTGACAGACGCTAAAAGTTCGTCCTGAAAACCCGTGCGATAATGATCTCACTCAAGATCATGTGAGATGCGGGCGGTTGAAGCTAGACGCTATTGACGTTGATTCATCGATCAACTCAGTCAAGGAACTTCTCGAGCAGGAGAAAGATCTTTCGCCTGCACTGCGCTCGGCGCTGGAAGTATTGCTTGTTCTGGTGACCCTGCTGCTCAACCGCACGACCCTCAACAGCAAGAACAGCAGCAAGCCACCCTCCGCGGATCCAAACCGGAAGAAATCGAGCCGGCGGGGACAAAGCAGCAGGAAGCCGGGAGGGCAGAAGGGGCGTAATGGGATCACCTTGCAGCCGGTGGCTGATCCGGACGAGGTGGAAGTTCTGACCATCGACCGTCGCACGCTCCCCAAGGGATCATCGTATCGGGAGGCAGGCCATGAAAGTCGCCAGGTCATTGATATCGACATCTCGCGGTTCGTGATCGAATACCAGGCACAGATTCTTGAGGACAACCAGGGAAATCGATTTGTGGCCGCTTTTCCGGAGGGGGTGAATCGGCCGGTGCAGTATGGCCTCAACCTGAAGGCAAATGCCGTCTATATGTCCCAGCACCAGCTGATTCCCTATGATCGGATACGCGATCACTTCCAGGATCAGATGCATATTCCGGTCAGTGCGGGCTCGGTCTTCAACTTCAACAAAGAAGCCTATGAAGGGCTGGCGTCCTTCGAGCAGTGGGCAAAGACCCAGCTTGCCCGCTCTGACCTCCTGCATGCCGATGAGACCGGCATCAACATCGGCGGGAAGCGCCAGTGGCTGCACTGTGCCTCCAACGCCTCACTGACCTGGTTCTATCCCCACGCCAGGCGGGGTCTTGATGCCATGGATGAGATGGGCATCCTGCCCTTCTTCAAGGGCGTGTTGTGCCATGATCACTGGAAGCCGTACTACCATTACGACTGCACCCATGCCCTGTGCAATGCCCATCACCTCCGAGAACTGGAGCGAGCCTGGGAACAGGATCAGCAGCAGTGGGCCAGGGAGATGCAGGCCTTGCTGATCGAACTCGCAACAGCGGTAACGGATGCCGGGGGTTGTTTACCAGTGGGTGAGGCCACACGGTGGCGCCGTCGATATCGACGGCTACTTAAAAAGGCGGAGACCGAATGTCCACCGCCCGATGAACGTCAACGGCAGGGAAAACGGGGCCGGCTCAAACGATCGAAGGCCAGAAACCTGCTGGAGCGATTGCGCGACTTCGAGCAGAACGTCCTGCGCTTCATGGAGGTGGAGAGTGTCCCCTTCACCAACAATCAGGGTGAGAACGATCTGCGCATGACCAAGGTGCAGCAGAAGATCTCAGGTTGCTTCCGCTCCACGGAGGGAGCAAAGATCTTCTGTCGGGTTCGCAGTTACCTGTCAACGTGTCGCAAGCAGGGCATGACGGCCACTCACGCATTGACACTGCTTTTCCAGGGCAAGGATCCGGATTTTATGAGGATGGACGAGGTCCAAAATAGCTGATCGTGGCAGAATGGACTGAATAGTTACAGGCAAATTTATTCTTAACCCTTAAGTCAATCATCAACCACACATGGAGACCCTATGAATCCAAACAAAGCACTCTGGGAAAAAGGTGACTTCACACGAATTGCGCAGAGCATGCGCGAAAGCGGAGAATCGCTTGTCAATAGTTTCGGAATCCGCAAAGGCCTAAAGGTCTTGGATCTTGGATGCGGCGACGGAACGACGGCTCTGCCAGCAGCAAAACTTGGAGCGGATGTGCTAGGCGTCGATATCGCAAGAAATCTAGTCGACGCCGGGAACAAACGCGCAAGGAATGAACGCCTCACGAATTGCATGTTTCAGGAAGGCGATGCGACCAATTTGCAGGAACTTGCGGCAGTATAAGAAGGATAAACGCCCTTTTCCACACCGATCAACTGCCAATTCACAGGTCACGACGGGGCATGCGCCTTGCCACCACCCCGTAATCTTGCCCAATTCTGTCCCCGTCAACGAACAATCCGCCCTCGCTAGTGCCTGGACTGCGGGCGGTTGACTGGAGAGCGTGAGCTTATCGCATAGAGCCCGAACCGGTTTTTTCCTATGATGGATTGACAGGAGAAGCTGGTATGAAGAAGCAAAGACAGCACTACGAACTTGATTACAAACGACGTATTGTCCAGGAGTACCTGGCCGGGGCGATCTCGGCTGAGGCGCTGGCCAGGCGCGAGGGTCTGGAGCGCGGCCAGATCTACAAATGGGGCGTACAGCTTGAATGCCGGGAGCGGTTGAGCCGCATCGAGACCATCGCCGCGAGCGAAGGGATGTCGATCGAGCAGGCCCGGCGCATCCGCGAACTGGAAGAGGAACTGGCCGCCACCCAGCAAAGGCTCGCCCAGACGCTGCTGGAAAATGACCGCGAAACACCCTGACCTGCCGAGCGTTGACGCTGGCGAGCACACCGGCAACAGCCGGACGAATCGACGGTGCCTTCGGCGAACAATGCGGTGCCCACCGCCACGTCTTCACCGATGCCACGAACCGACGGCACCCTGTGGCGCAGATCTGGCGGATCAGCACCTTGCCCCCGTCGAGCCGTTCGGTGTCTTCGACCATCACAGCAGCATCGGCGCCACCCGGCATCGGTGCGCCGGTCATGATGCGGATGGTCTCGCCGGGCACCGACCAGTCGATCGGTCGATCCTCCGGCCGCCACCTCACCGACGACGCGCAGCTCGACGGGTGCGCCGTGGAGGTCGGCGGCCCTGACCGCGTAGCCGTCGACCGCCGAGTTGACGAAAGGCGGCACGTCTTCGGCCGCGACGCACCGGTTCGGCCAGCACCCACCCGATCGCATCGGCGATCGACGCCTCGATGACCTCGCCGACTGCACAACGGTCGAGCACGTAGTCGCGGGCCTCGCGTTCGTTGATCACGTTCCGAACGGTACCGTTCCATCGGTGAGCAACTACACCGCGTTGCCTGCCAGCGGTCACACGGCGCGGTGGACGGCATGGGACGGTGCCACGACGAGGTCACCGAGCTTCCGGTGGGAGAACGAGGGATGGACGATCAGCGGCATCGTCAGCCGCGAGCGGGTGCAGTACGTGTTGCGGTTGTCGGCAACCTGGCAGGTCCGCCAGTTCCTGCTGTTCCGCGACCTCGACGAGCCCGACCTGTGGCTGGCCACCGACGGCACCGCCCGCTGGGGAGAGATGAACGGCGCCCACCGCTTCGAGCTCGACGGCTGCTACGACATCGATCTCCCGTGCACGCCGTTCACCAACTCACTGCCCGATCCGCCGCCTCCCGCTGCAGGTCGGCGACAGCGCCGAGCTGCCCGTGGTGAGCGTCGACGTCGAGACCCTCGACGCCCGCGCCAGCGATCCATCGCTACGTGCGACTCGGGACTCACCGCTGGGCGTTCGCTCACGACGGACAGGTTCCGTCGAGTTCGACGTCGACCAGCACGGCTGCTGATCGACTACCCGGGAGAGTTCCGCCGAGTCAGCTGAGCGTGATCGCAGGAAGGTGGCGAACTCGTCGCCGATCGTCGGATCGTCGAGAGCGATGTCGACGACGGCACTCAGCCAGCCCAGCGGTGTGCCGGTGTCGTAACGGGCGATCGTCGACAGCACGCCGTGGAACGGACCGTTCGCGGCCTGGGCCCGCAGCGCATCGGTGAGCTGGATCTCACCGCCACTACCCGGCTGACGTGCTCCGGTTCGCCGAACACGTCGGGCGTGAGCACGTACCGGCCGATGATGATCAGGTCGCTCGGGGCGTCGTTGACCTTCGGGCTTCTCGACCATCGTGCGGATCGCGACTACGCCATCGTCGTCCATGTCGCCCGACGGGTCGATCACCCCGTACGCGCTGACCTGCTGGCGTGGCACACGCTTCAGCCCCACCACACTGCCCTTCGGTCGACTCGCACAACCTGGCCATCTGGTCGAGCAGCGACGAGTCGCCCATCAACTCGTCGGGCAGCAACACCGCAAACGGCTCGTCGCCGACGGCCTCGGCCGCGCAGCCCACGGCGTGGCCGAGGCCCAGTGGGGAGCTTCTGATAGGCGAAGCGTGACTCGCACATCGCGCCCGATCGACTCGAGCCGCTCGGCCAATGCGTCGCGGCCCGGTCGAGCGCAGCTTGGCGATCACTTCGTCGGACGCGCTCGAAGTAGGCCTCGATCGCCGGCTTGTTGACGCTGGTGACGATGACGATGTGGTCGATTCCGGCACCGACGGCCTCGTCGATGATCAGTTGCAGCGCAGGGGTGTCGATGATCGGCAGCAGCTCCTTCGGAACGGCCTTGGTCGCTGGTAGGAACCGCGTGCCGAGCCCGGCCGCGGGAATGACGGCGGTGCGAACCTGCATCGGGCGATGTTACGGCGCGCCGCTCCGCGCCCGCTAGCATTAGCACTCGAACCCTTCGACTGCTAATACCAACGGCGGAGCCGACATGCCTACCTACGTCTACAAGTTCATCGACACCGGCGAGACCATCGAGGTCCAGCAGGCGTTCACCGACGATGCCCTCACCCACGCGACGCATCCCGGCGACGGGCGAGAACCTGAAGGTCAAGAAGGTCTTCACTCCGGTGGGCGTGACCTTCAAGGGCGGCGGGTTCTACAAGACCGACAGCCGCGGCGGGAAGTCGAAGTCGTCGTCGACCTCGAGCACGACGTCGAGCGAGTCCTCGTCGACGACCACGTCAGGCGACTCGGGCAGCAGTTCGACCCCGCCAGCAACCCGCGCCGGCAAAGACTGCCGCCAGCAGCGATTGAGCGCCCGCTGCGGATTCTCGACGCAAGCTCGATCGCGAGCGCGAGATCAGCAGCTCTTGCTTACTCGACCAGTCGAATGACTCCGCTGTCGGGGGAACCGACGATCAGCGGCATGATCCGGACCAAGTGGCCACTCGCAACGATGTTGGTCACCATGTTCTGGTGATGCGACTCGATCGATCTCCATCGTTCCAGGAGCATGAACTTGTGCTCGTCATCTTGTCGTTGGTACAGCTCGAAGGTCTCGCAACCGTCCGCTGTCCTGCTGATGTCGCGGCCCTCCGACAGAAGCGAGCCTGACCGATCGCGAGGCGGCTGTCCAGCGATCACAACCGCAGTCGTGGCCTGTTGCAGTTCCAGCTCCGGATTCGCGGATTCGACCGGATGCCGAGTTGAAGGACTATCGCGCCGCCCTCAGCATGAACAGGATTGGCGGGCATGCTCCAGCTTGCGCCTTGCCAGTGACCTCGAAGCCGTGACGCTCGTAGAAGGAAACGCTGCGTGGATTGGGGGTTTCGAGATAGGCGGGCAGATGACCCACGTCAACGATCTGGAGGCAACGCTTCATCAACTGCCCACCGAGCCCGGTTCCCTGTAGGGCGCTGTCGACGCCAAACCACGGGAGGTACCAATGCGGATAATCGGGGTGGGCTTCATCCATCTGGTCAAGAACCGCAAACAGGTCGCCGTGTTGAGCGGGCGAGACGCTCTCGGCGAGCACCGTGGCGATTTGGTCGCCGTCTGGTCCCGCACCCGGGGGCAACCACAGAGCGACGGCCGAGAAGTCACCCAGACTCCAGACGGTCTGTTGGCCGAACGACCTCCCACCAAACGCTGCCAGGAAGTCGGGGAAATGCGTGAGATATCGCTGAGACTCGGGATAGAGCCAGCGCTCGACGGGGTCGTCCATGAACGCCGAAACAAGGGTGGCGTACACCTTCGCCTGTTCACCTTCGGATACAGCTGAGAACGATACGGCACTCACGCACACCCTCCGAACAGCTCTCTGTGCGCACCAATTGACCGGCGATACGCGCCGACGTCCACATGGGCGCATATTGCCCTGATGGATGCGACAGCGCAAGGGTCTCTGCCGGCGCAGAACGACGAGCGGCGAGCGACAGATCTGTGCCTGACCTCAAGTGGCGGCGACGAGTTGCTCTCGAAGGATGTCCACATGACCGGCGTGGCGAGCGGTTTCCTCGATCATGTGAGTGAGGATCTCGCGGAGCGAGCGATGCTGACTTCGTCCAGGTTCCGTGCCGGTTGCGAGCGTCGACAAGTCTGGGCACTCGCCGACGATCCGGTCGCTGTCGCTGCACGCAGTGAGATAGGCAGCAATGACCTCTTCGGAGTGGATGTCGGGCGGCACGTCCATCGACATCTCACAGACGATGTCCTCGTTCAGGAAGACCAGTCTGAACCAGTGTCGTTCGACATCTGCGAGGTGATAGATGACGCCGAGGATGCTGGTGCCCGAAGGCACGCCTCGGTGGCGGAGTTGCGTCTCGTTGAGGGACTCGTTGGATTTGACCAGGGCGCGTCGCATCTTGTTCAGGTAGTGCAACAAGAACGTCTCGCTCCGAACTGACGAGGTCCGGTGCTGCTGAATTCTCCACGACCGGGAGCGTAACCGCCGCTCGCAAACGCCCTATCGTCTGCGAGGGGCGCACGCGTATGGGATTGGCAAAGTTGGCCAACGCGACGTTCACTGCAATCGGTCGAGGGGTGCCTTTTCGAGAAGCCGGGCCATCACGGCCTGTCCCCTCTCCGACGGATGGGTGAAGTCTGCGGAGACCAGCTCCTTTAAGGATGCGGTTCCGTCCGGGCCGTTGAAAGCGTAATACAAGTCAGCACACACGAACCGGTGAGCGGTTGCTACGTCACAGTTCATGCTGTTCCAGTCGTTGGTCAGCGACACCATGATCGATGCGACCTTGGTCATGTCGGCCGGGGCGAAGTCAGCGACTGTACCGTCACCCCCGGGTTGCCCTTCAGGTTGTTGAAGACACCGAATGTGACGCGTAGCTGAGGTCGATTCGCTGCCGGATATAGAAGATAAAAGCCCTTTTCCGCGCGAGTCAACCGGTCGTTCACGAGTAACGAAGGGTCACGCGCCCCGCCACCCCCCGAAAGCCTCGCCCGTTCAGTCCTCATCCTCGAAAAACGTCCCCTGCGACCGCTACCTTCCGACCCATCCCGGCCGGCCGTTCAGCCGATGCCCTGCCATGCACCTCGGGGTGGCAGCCTCCGGTGTCGAACGGGGGCGGTGGTGTCAGCCGAATAGAGCGCCAGGCGGCGTCCGGCTTTCGGGCTTTGGTACGGGCTCGCGGGTTTCGTCTTTGCTCTTCAGGTGATCGAGGATCTTCTTGATCACAACCGGGTCTTCGATGCAGGCGATCACCTTCACCGCGCCGCCGCAGTCACGGCCGGCGTTTGATCTTGCGTTTCATCCTCCGTCCTGGCCTGATTGCCCCTGCCCCGCTTCGCCGGCGTCACCTGCGCACGGTGCTTGCTGTTCGGCGCGAACACCCGATGAAAACGGGTGAGATTCACTCTTGGTTTGGGCACCCGTGCCGCCAAGCGGGCAATGCAGTCGAGCGGCTCGAAGATCACGTGCGCGGTCGCGTCGCGGTAGGGGGTCTGCGTGTTAAGGACGTCGCCGAGACGCTCGATGGAAACGCCCGCCTGCTGAAAGTTCTGCCACAGCTGCACCAGCCGCAGCACCGGACCGCTGACGCGGGCGGCGAGCATGTTGAACGCAATCAACTGACCGACGCTGAGGTCGCCCCGGATCACCGAGCGGGCACCGACCCAGAGGATCAGCGCGATCACCAGCTTGTTGATCAGACCCGCGACCTGGTTGGCGATGGTGTTCAGGTTGGCCGCCTTGAAACCGGCCTGCACATAAGCCGCAAGCTGTTCTTCCCAGCGGCGCTGCATCTGCGGCTCGATGGCCATTGCCTTGAGCGTTTCCACGCCGTTCACCGATTCGACCAGGAAAGCCTGGTTCTCCGCACCCCGGCTGAATTTCTCGTTGACGCGGGCGCGCAGGACGGGGCTGACATAGAGCGACAGAGCCAGATAGGCCGGCAGGGAACCGGCGACGATGTAGGTCAGCGTTGGACTGTAACAGTGCATCACCAGCAGAAACACGACCGTAAAGAGCAGGTCGATCACCAGGGTCAGCGCGGAGCCTGTGATGAAGTTGCGGATGGTTTCCAGCTCGCGCACCCGCGCCACGGAATCACGCACGCGGCGCGCGCCGAAGTAGGTCATGGGCAGGTTCAGCAGGTGCCGATAGAGTTTCGCACCCAGATCGACGTCGACACGGTTGGTGGTGTGCGAGAAGACGTAGGTGCGCAAACCGCCGAGCACCACCTCGAACAGAAAGACCACGACAAGCCCGAAGGCCAGCACATCGAGCGTCGTCAACCCCTTGTGCACCAGCACCTTGTCGATAACCACCTGGAAGAACGGCGGGGTGATCAGCGCGAACAGTTGCAGGAAGAAGGACGCGACCGGGACTTCGGCGAACAGTCCGCGATACCTGACCAGCGCCGGAACGAACCAGCGGAAGCCGAACCGGGCGGTGCTGCCGCATGCCGCCGCACGCCGGGTCACGAGGATCAATTGATGATTCCAGGCGGCTCGAACAGGTCACGGGGAAGCGTCAGGGACGGGCTTCGAGCGGGTCGTGCAGCAGCACTTTATCTGCATCGATGCGGGCCAGCACCATCCAGTGCCCGTCGACGTGCTGAATCAGCGCCGGAACCGGCGTCCCGGCCAGCGACCGCCAACTGCCGACAGCCAACCGCGCCTTCAGCCCCAGGTGACGCGCTGCGCGCAGAATCTGTTCGGCCGTGAAGGATTCGCCGGACCGGCCAAACCGGTGGCGAAGCTCATCGGCATCCGCCGCCAGCCCGTGGTAGCGTGCGACAAGAACGAGAACGTCGAGGCCCGTGTCTTCCGATACGCCGGGCTTAACCCTGTGCGGCACTTCCCTTTACCCTGTATCTCTTTCCGGATCGAATCGCCGGTCGACTCCGCTGTTCCAGCATCCCGGGCTGACTATAGCTTCCGGACCAGGGTGGTTCAATCAGAAATTTCTGAAATGACGGTCATAGGCGGCAACAGCCGCAGGCCTCTACCGTCTCCGCACGATTCCGGCTTCATGGAGCAAAAAAAATCCCGGTCGCCGAGGCCACCGGGATATTCATTCAAAGCCACTGCCCCTGGTGTGTGGCCGTTCTCAGGTTCGTTTGACGCCTGCGCTTCTCCGGCTCAATCGTCGTCGATGATCGTCACCGTGCCATCGCCCTGTGCGACCGGCGCGCCGCTGGCGCCGGACAGGTGCAGCGTGAAGTACTCGGTCGGCTCCGCCAGGGTGTCGTTGGTGATCGGTACGCTCACCACCTGGACCGTCTCGCCGGGATTGAACGTCAGGGTACCGCTGCGATACTTGTAGTCGGCGTTGCCACCCTTGGCTGTTCCGGCCTTCGTCGCATAATTGACCGTCACCGTCTGCCCGCTCGGCGCATCCAGCGTCACCGGTATCTGCGCGTTGCCGACCGACTCGGTGACCGACACATCGTTGGCCGTCAGACCGGGTCCAACCGGATCCGGTGCCACGGGACCGGGCGAGACCGGGTCGATGGAACCGCCTTCCGTGACCTGGTAAATCTGGTCAGCGCTTACGCCGTTGAACGTGTCGACGAACCCACTTGGCCAATGTACCTGTATATTGACGTTCTGGTTGCTGCCGAGTCCGAAGTGGATGCGCTTGAAGTTCTGCGACCAGCGGTGCTGCCCGCCGTTTTCCTCTCTGAGCTGGGTCACGCCGCCGGCCGTCGCATAAACCTTCGCGCCGATGGCATCGCGATTGGAGGCCGTTCCCACCAGGTCGAGTTCGATCCAGTGATTGCTGTTGACCGTGACGTTGCGGTACAGCTGGTCGGGCGAGTTGAACCGCACCGGGAAAAGCTCCATGCCGTTGGTCACGAACATGTCCAGCCTGCCGTCGCCGTCGAAGTCGGCGACCACGACACTGTCACCCAGACCGAGCTTGTCGGTCACCTCCGACCCGATCGGACCCTCGGCGCCGCCGGCGTTGGGGACCAGATCAAACTGGCCGTCGCCACGATTCGCGTACAGCCGGTTGGCAAGGTTTTCCACACCGCCGGTGCAGACCATGTAGACGTCCTCGTCCATGTCGTTGTCGAAGTCTCCCGCCGCCGTGCTCACGCAACTCACGGGCGCTCCCAGATCGCCCAGGGTGGTCGTTTGCGTCAGCGGCTTGGTGGTGCCGGCAAACCCCTGGCCGTTGTTCAGCAACATGACCGGCGACAGCGGGCCGTCGATGGCTTCGGTGCCGACCGTCTCCAGATTGGATATGTCGTTGGAACTCGTCACAACGAAATAAGCCGTGGCGTACTGCCCGCCGTTGGCGATGTCGAATTCCCATTCCTGGGTCGACGGATCGTACCCCATGTAGAGACCGAGGTCCGCCGCCGCCGAGCTGTGGGGCTTGATGCCCTGATTCATCGGGTCGCTCGCCTGCAGCGAAAACTTGTAATGCGTCGAGTTGATCCTGGCGCTCGCATCGGGATGGTAGCCGGTGCTGCCGATGTACATGCGGACCAGACCCTGGAAGGTGTTGAGGTCTATGTTCAAATCACCGTTGGGTGACTTGAAGCGGAATGTCTTGTCCGCACTGCCGGCGCTGGTCGTGAACCAGGTCTCCACCAGGTTCGGCGCGAACTGCTTCGATTGGAACGGTCTCAAGCGGCCGCGAATCAGCAGGATGTCGTCCTTCTGGTCGCCGTTGAAGTCGGCCACCACGGAATCGCACACGGGTCCGACCGTAGGAATGTTGCTCTTGATGTTCCGGAAGGGGATCGTGGTCATGTCGTACGCGGCAGTCGGAAAAGTGCCTTCCGGTCCGCCGACGTACTCCATCGTACCGTCGTCGTTCAGGTCGATCAGGTGCCCGTAGTTGGTCGCCTGCGTGTGCTTGAACAGGGTGACATTGCGGGTGTCGGTGAACGTGCCGGTGGCCGGGTTCTGCAGCAGCGACCAGCTCTGGGTCCGGGCCTGCATGAGCAGGTCCAGCACACCATCGTTGTTGTAGTCGAACCACAACGGGTTGCGGCCCTCTTTGTCGTCCACCACACCGGCACCGTTGGTCCGATTGCGGAGAACACCGCCTTCATTCATCATCAGCTGCCCGTCCCAGCGCGCACCGGTGGTGATATAGAGGTCTTCGTCACCGTCGTTGTCGATATCGGCCCAGGCTGCCCCGTGCTGGTCATCGACCGCAAAGCCATCCTGCAAGGCACGCCCCACGTCGAGCTTGCTGGTCACGTCCTTGAAGGTGCCGTCGCAATTGTTCTTGTAGATCGCGGACTGGGACCTGTGGTGATTCACGAACAAGTCGGGACAGCGATCGTTGTTGAAGTCTCCCCAGGACGCCCCCCAGGCCTCCGCCGCCGTGAACGGCCCGGCGACTTCCTGAAAGGCAATTCCACCCAGTGCTGATCCCGAGACCGAAAACAGCGCAGCTGACAAACCGATCGTCAACCGCACATTGCCGAGAATTCCACTTGCATTACCGCGTTTCATTTTCATACCGCCCCCATGAACTGCTAAACGACCACACAGGTCAACTTGCGTTATTGAGACTTGCATAAACGGGTGACCGCCAATGCCTCCTTATTGTCGTTCCGGCGCAGGCCTGGAATGACGGCGGAGATTGTCAACCACTCAGCGAAGCCGCTATAGTTAAACGAACTGTCCCTCGGAACGTGATCAGGGTTCCGGTGTACGAAGCTAGAGTCTGGATCTGGGTAAAACTGCAGGTAGGCAGAAGATCTGCCGGATTTCGTCAATCCACCACCATCGGTGAATCAAAGGTCGCCGAACACTGGCGGAACGGCCTTGAAGCTAACGTGATGTGGGGGGTTGAAGGCAGATACCAGAACCAGACATCTGATCAAGTTTCAGTAGTCCCTGTAGCACCGCTTCCCTGTACTCGCTTGCTAATCTGGAGTAGCGACCTCTCTTTGACCTCTCTTTAGAGTCAAAATCAGTCTAATCCAAAAACGGTGGCTGTCAATAGGCGGTTCGCGCAAAAGATGTAACGAATTGTATAGCCGCCCCATCGGACACAGAGTCACGTCATTGCAACGACGTCCGATACCGTTCCTCGAGTCGGTGGAGCAGCCGTTTGGTTCATCCCTGCCCGGCGCCCTGTGGATGCGCTACGAGCCCCGCAAACAACCTTGACTATCGACATGTTGCATCGCTTTCCTGTGGGAAGAGAAGAAATGGCAAGTGAACGGGAAACCCGCCTGTTCACCAACGCAGGACAGGCTCCGTACCCGGCAAAGCAACCGGCTCCGGCGGCATAATACGGGGTCGACGCTTTTGTCAACCAGGACGACGTGCTTTAGCAACATTCCGCGGCTCCCATCAGGCTGACGGGCACGCTGATCGCGTCGTTCCGAAACCCGTCGCGCCACTGCTCCGCAAGCGTACCTCTGCCGACCGTCGTCGCTCACTCCTTCACCCGGCAATGGAATAGGTTGGCCGTACCAGACATCCTGAAACACTCCAGAATGCCGTTGCAGCGCAGACGTTGCTGCGGCTGCTCAGCGGCTCGCGGATACCGGCGTCCAGGGTTTGCGCACCGCCTGCCGGATGAAATCGACCAGACGAAGCCGGTTCGCCCGCCGGGGCGGAATAAATGCGTCGACATGGTGGCCGCCGGGAATGATCCACAGCGTCTTGACGCCGGTGGCGGCAGCGTAAAGTTGATAGGCGTGGCGGACAGGAACGATCGGGTCCGCCGAACCGTGAACGATCAGAAGCGGCGTGCCGTCGAGATGCGTCACGGCGGTGATCGGGTCGTAGCGGTGGGTCATGCCGTAGGCCATCCACTGAAACGGCCACGCGAACCAGATATCCGACATCTTCTCACGGAGAATGAGCGGATAGCTGGCGAAAGCGCTTTCCGAGATCACTGCGCTGAACACATGCGGAAATTGCGCGGCGGTATAGAGAGCGATGGCGGCACCGATGCTCTGCCCATAGAGCACCAGCGGTTTGTCGCGGACATCCGGACGGCTGCTCAGATAGGCGAGCGCCGCGTCGGCATCCCGGTTGGCACGCTCGACATCGGCCTCGCCTGTGGATCGACCGAACCCCCGGTAGTCGAACAGGAAGACGTTGAAACCTTCCGCCGGCAACCAGTAGACAGCGGCGATGGGGTATAGGACGCATAAAAGCCCTTTTCCGCGCGAGTCAACCGGTCATTCACGAGTAACGAAGGGTCACGCGCCCCGCCACCCCCCCGAAATCCTCTCCCGTTCAGTCCTCATCCTCGAAAAACTTCCCCTGCGACCGCTACCTTCCGACCCATCCCAGCCGGCCGTTCAGCCGATGCCCTGCCATGCACCTCGGGGTGGCAGCCTCCGGTGTCGAACGGGGGCGCTGGTGTCAGCCGAATAGAGCGCCAGGCGGCGCCCGGCTTTCGGGCTTTGGTACGGGCTCGCAGGTTTCCTATTTGCTCTTCAGGTGATCGAGGATCTTCTTGATCACAACCGGGTCTTCGATGATGATCCGTGGACGAGTGATGTAAATCGCGTTTGTTTTTCCTATACTTCCGGCGACACCGTCGAAGGTCGTTACCAGCACCGGCGCGTGGACAAACCCAAAGGCGACCTGCCGTCGGCCGACGAGGTCGAGACCGAGGAACGGATCCATGCCCGTTCGATCACACTGTCCTCCAACCGCCTGGGGCTGATCGCCAAAATGGACCTCGTGGACGGTGAGGGACAGACGGTCACGCCGGTGGACTACAAGCGCGGCAAGCGTCCACATACGGCGCGCGGCGCCTATGACCCTGAACGCGTCCAGCTCTGCGTGCAAGGGCTGCTGCTCGAAGAACAAGGCTATCGTTGCGACGAAGGCATCCTGTACTTCTGTGCCTCGCGCGAGCGGGTGCGCGTGCCGTTCGACGACGAACTGCGCACACAAACGCTGGCAGCCATCGACGGGCTGCGTTTGATCGCCGCCGGCGGGCAGATTCCCCCGCCGCTCACCGACAGCCCCAAATGCCCGGGCTGCTCCCTGGTCGGTATCTGCCTGCCCGATGAAGTGGCTTTTCTGAAACAGGCAGCGATCGAACCGCGCGCGCTTGCTGTCGGTCACGACGAAGCGCTGCCCCTGTACGTTCAGGCGCAGCATGCCAAGATCAGCAAGAAGGGCGAAGTTCTGGAAGTGAGCATCGACGACGCCAAAGTAGCATCCGCGCGGCTGGTCGAAACATCCCAGGTAATCGTTCAGGGCAACGTCTACGTGACAACGCCCACGCTGCATGAATTGATGGCGCGTCAGATCCCGGTAAGCTGGCATTCGCACGGCGGCTGGTCTGGGGCACACGATTGGCACCGGGCACAAGAACGTTGAATTGAGAACCGCCCAGTACCGCACGAGCTTCGATGACGCCGCCTGCCTGCGCATCGCCCGGGGCCTCGTGCACGCCAAGATCATGAACTGCCGGACGCTCATGCGGCGCAACTGGCGCAGCGGCGAAATGCCGGACGACCTGCTTGACAACCTGCGCCTGGATGCGCGTAACGCCCAACGTATCGGAAGCATTCAGGAACTGCTGGGCGTGGAAGGAGCGGCAGCATCGCGTTACTTCGGTGCATTCGCCAATCTGCTCAAGCGCGACGACAACGTCCGTACCCTGGCATTCGACTTCACGCGCCGCAACCGCCGCCCGCCGCCCGACCCGATCAACGCCCTGCTTTCCTATGCCTACGCCCTGCTCACCCGCGCCTGGACGGTGGCGCTCACGGCGGTGGGTTTCGATGCGTATCGCGGGTTCTACCACCAGCCGCGCTACGGCCGGCCGGCACTGGCACTGGATCTCATGGAGCCCTTCCGCCCGCTCATTGCGGATTCCTGCGTCATACAGGCCGTCAACAACGGCGAGGTCCGCCCCAGCGACTTCGTCATGGCGGCCGGCAGCGCGGCCTTGACACCGGATGGGCGCAAACGCTTTATCGGAACCTTCGAGCGCCGGCTGGCGCATGAAGTGACGCATCCGCTATTCGGCTACAAAGTCAGCTACCGCCGGCTGCTGGAACTGCAAGCGCGCCTGCTGGGCCGCCACCTGCTTGGTGAAATCCCCGAGTATCCCAACTTCATGACAAGGTGAACGCGGTGGATGAACATCTTTACATCGTGGCCTACGATATCGCCGATCAGAAGCGCTGGCGCCGGATCTTCAAGCTGATGAAGGGCTACGGGGAATGGTTGCAGTATTCTGTATTCCAATGCCGCTTGAGCCGCCGGCGCCAGGCCGAACTTGTTGCACTGCTCGACGGAATCCTCCACCATAAGGAGGACCATGTGGTATTGGTGGATATCGGTCCTGCCGATGCAGTCAAGCCGCGCGTGGTCAGTCTGGGAAGAGACTTCGAACCGGTGGCACGCGAGCCAACTATCGTTTGAGTCGTCGGCCGCCGCGTCGACGCGAGCGCTCCGCTGGCGCCGCCAACCCTGGGCAGCGCTCGCAGCTGCCAGCTCTTTGACAAATAGGAATTTTTTGATCGGCACAGGTTTGTGATGCAGTTGATACACCGGGATTTTGCAAGCTCTCGGGCAGCGCTCGCAAAGTACTACCGAAACCCACGGCCGGTGCGGCTTAATGCACGGGCTGTTATCCGCGGCGTAACGCCGCGGCCTCATTGAAGCCGTTTCCTGAAGTAATACCGACAGTCGGTACCCTGTTATCCGCGGCGTAACGCCGCGGCCTCATTGAAGCGGCTCGCCGCTGCACCACCATTTTACCGACGGCCTGGGTTATCCGCGGCGTAACGCCGCGGCCTCATTGAAGCTTAACGACCCGGCAATAATAAAGCTGGGTATCGGATGTTATCCGCGGCGTAACGCCGCGGCCTCATTGAAGCCTTGTTGAATCGATACGGTTTGCGCGCGGGCAATCGGGTTATCCGCGGCGTAACGCCGCGGCCTCATTGAAGCCTGTTGGCCGCAGTTGACTTCTTGGTGGGGGTCGAACGGTTATCCGCGGCGTAACGCCGCGGCCTCATTGAAGCTTCGCTTGTGTCCTTGTCTCGCATATCGAAGACGGTTGTTATCCGCGGCGTAACGCCGCGGCCTCATTGAAGCAGCGCACGCCAGCTAATTTTTAACCGTCCGGTCGAAGTTATCCGCGGCGTAACGCCGCGGCCTCATTGAAGCGACATCGTAGGATCAAGCCACCGCGCGGCCGCGCGCGTTATCCGCGGCGTAACGCCGCGGCCTCATTGAAGCCTGTTGGCCGCAGTTGACTTCTTGGTGGGGGTCGAACGGTTATCCGCGGCGTAACGCCGCGGCCTCATTGAAGCTTCGCTTGTGTCCTTGTCTCGCATATCGAAGACGGTTGTTATCCGCGGCGTAACGCCGCGGCCTCATTGAAGCAGCGCACGCCAGCTAATTTTTAACCGTCCGGTCGAAGTTATCCGCGGCGTAACGCCGCGGCCTCATTGAAGCCGGCACATCGGCCAAGGGCAGACCGAGTGTCAATGCCGGTTATCCGCGGCGTAACGCCGCGGCCTCATTGAAGCCACCTCGCCCCGATGGCGAGATAAAGCCGTTCCTGGCGTTATCCGCGGCGTAACGCCGCGGCCTCATTGAAGCGGCGACGCCGCCGGCGTCGCTAGGACGCGGCTGGTGTTATCCGCGGCGTAACGCCGCGGCCTCATTGAAGCATGTCGATAACCTCGGCCGTGTGCCGCGTCTTCTCGGTTATCCGCGGCGTAACGCCGCGGCCTCATTGAAGCGAAAAGTCCAATGTCCAATTACATTGCACAGTTCCCGGTTATCCGCGGCGTAACGCCGCGGCCTCATTGAAGCCGCGCCTCAGGGAGCGCGCTGTGCATCAGGTTTTCCAGTTATCCGCGGCGTAACGCCGCGGCCTCATTGAAGCCGTTCGGCGACCCGCGGCTGCGCAATGCGATCTACGATGTGTAACTATTCAGTCCATTCTGCCACGATCAGCTATTTTGGACCTCGTCCATCCTCATAAAATCCGGATCCTTGCCCTGGAAAAGCAGTGTCAATGCGTGAGTAGCCGTCATGCCCTGCTTGCGACACGTTGACAGGTAACTGCGAACCCGACAGAAGATCTTTGCTCCCTCCGTGGAGCGGAAGCAACCTGAGATCTTCTGCTGCACCTTGGTCATGCGCAGATCGTTCTCACCCTGATTGTTGGTGAAGGGGACACTCTCCACCTCCATGAAGCGCAGGACGTTCTTGCTCGAAGTCGCGCAATCGCTCCAGCAGGTTTCTGGCCTTCGATCGTTTGAGCCGGCCCCGTTTTCCCTGCCGTTGACGTTCATCGGGCGGTGGACATTCGGTCTCCGCCTTTTTAAGTAGCCGTCGATATCGACGGCGCCACCGTGTGGCCTCACCCACTGGTAAACAACCCCCGGCATCCGTTACCGCTGTTGCGAGTTCGATCAGCAAGGCCTGCATCTCCCTGGCCCACTGCTGCTGATCCTGTTCCCAGGCTCGCTCCAGTTCTCGGAGGTGATGGGCATTGCACAGGGCATGGGTGCAGTCGTAATGGTAGTACGGCTTCCAGTGATCATGGCACAACACGCCCTTGAAGAAGGGCAGGATGCCCATCTCATCCATGGCATCAAGACCCCGCCTGGCGTGGGGATAGAACCAGGTCAGTGAGGCGTTGGAGGCACAGTGCAGCCACTGGCGCTTCCCGCCGATGTTGATGCCGGTCTCATCGGCATGCAGGAGGTCAGAGCGGGCAAGCTGGGTCTTTGCCCACTGCTCGAAGGACGCCAGCCCTTCATAGGCTTCTTTGTTGAAGTTGAAGACCGAGCCCGCACTGACCGGAATATGCATCTGATCCTGGAAGTGATCGCGTATCCGATCATAGGGAATCAGCTGGTGCTGGGACATATAGACGGCATTTGCCTTCAGGTTGAGGCCATACTGCACCGGCCGATTCACCCCCTCCGGAAAAGCGGCCACAAATCGATTTCCCTGGTTGTCCTCAAGAATCTGTGCCTGGTATTCGATCACGAACCGCGAGATGTCGATATCAATGACCTGGCGACTTTCATGGCCTGCCTCCCGATACGATGATCCCTTGGGGAGCGTGCGACGGTCGATGGTCAGAACTTCCACCTCGTCCGGATCAGCCACCGGCTGCAAGGTGATCCCATTACGCCCCTTCTGCCCTCCCGGCTTCCTGCTGCTTTGTCCCCGCCGGCTCGATTTCTTCCGGTTTGGATCCGCGGAGGGTGGCTTGCTGCTGTTCTTGCTGTTGAGGGTCGTGCGGTTGAGCAGCAGGGTCACCAGAACAAGCAATACTTCCAGCGCCGAGCGCAGTGCAGGCGAAAGATCTTTCTCCTGCTCGAGAAGTTCCTTGACTGAGTTGATCGATGAATCAACGTCAATAGCGTCTAGCTTCAACCGCCCGCATCTCACATGATCTTGAGTGAGATCATTATCGCACGGGTTTTCAGGACGAACTTTTAGCGTCTGTCAGCTAATCTGAGGCGTTTTGTAAAATGACCTCGCGTCGTCGATGACGTTGCTCGCAAACAGCCATTAGCGAGCTTCTTGTGGCTTAGTGGGGTGGCTATAATGATGAGTGGCACACCCTCACTGAAACAGAAAATATTGCGCTAAAACCTTGTCAAGCACTTTCTTCAGTTTTTAACTGAATAGTTACTATTTTTTTTACTTTATGCCCATATGGGCGCAGCGAACTTGTCTGCCGTCAATTTTGCTGGAATTAGTGCGAGCAAATAGTAGCAGAGAAGCTTGTATGTAGTTCCGATCGCGAATCCGCCCTGGAGACCGTTCGACGCAAATATCTGTTGGAAGCGTGGCAGTCGATCTGCGCTTTGGCGCCCCGGGCCGCTCGGTAGGCGATCACGACATGAGTTCTTGAAATATATCAGGAATGTCGTCTTTGGGTCGGTAATTGACAATGCGCAATCCAAACCCAAGAAGTTTGAACGTCCTGTTCGGGTCGTTATGTATAGCTATACATAACGACCCATAAGCGACATTCGAATGCCAAAGGAGCGGGGATTCGAAAGTCGTGTCCTTGAGCTGAGGCCGATTCATCCCGCATCTTCGTTTCCAGTTCGGGAAGACGAGGTGTTGCGCTGGGCGCACCGACTCTGCCGTACTGTGCGGGTATACACGTTGCACCCGTGGCGCGATAATCTCTAAAAGTACCTGTCGTGCGCCAAATTAATCTGACACTGGCGGCGGGCGACGCAATAGCGACATATGAACATGGCGATGTCCGAGACCGAGTCCTCCAAGCCCGCGCACATGCCTCGCCGCGCCGATGACGCGCCCCCCGTTGCCAGTCCGGCCGCGGCCGGACCTTCCGGCGCCCTGCTAGAGGGTCATGTCGGCGCGCAGTACCTGCTGCCGCTGCTGTCGGGCGGCGAGGCGCGTGGACTTCCGGGCGTCGTGGTCACGCGCGTGGCGTTCCAACGGGCCGCCTTCAATCACCCAATGGACGACGTCATCGTCACCGGCCTCGACCTCCAAGGCCGCCCGGCCACGCTCGAACTGCAGGCGAAGCGCACGATTGACTTTATACCGAGCGACACCACCTTCGCGGACGTGGTCGGGTTGGCTTGTCGGGCTGCCGCCACGCCCGAGTTCGAGGCGACGCGCTACGAGCTCGCGGTGGCGATTGCGCGCACGTCCACCAAGATCGAGCAGCACATCCAGGATGTACTGAAGTGGGCGCGCGAGTACCAGGACGCTGAAGAGTTTTTCCGCCGGCTGAACCAGCCCGGTGCCGCACACCAGGCGAAGCGCGAGTTCGTCGCGGCGTTCCGTGGCCACATGCGCACGGCAGGCGCGGCGCACGACGACGCGGCCGTGTGGCAATTGCTGTCTCGCTTTCAGGTGCTGGCGTTCGACCTGGAGCAGCCGGGCTCAATCTGCGCGCTGCTGGCGCGCGAGCGCTGTGCGCTGCAGCTCGCATCCCAGGACAGGGGGCGAGCCGGCGAGCTGTGGGACTCGCTACAGCAGATCGCGTTGCAGGTCGATGCCGCTGGCGGGGACCTAGGCGCCCCCGCGCTGCGCAAGCGACTTGCCGGCGAGCGCGGCTACCGGCTCGCGGGCGACCGGCGCCTGCATGTCGCCCGCGAGCGACTCGCCGAGACTGCGGAGAACACGCTGGCCACCATCAGCTCGCGCGTGCACGGCGTGGCAATCGACCGTGCCGACCGTGTTGCCGCAGCGCTCTCAGCGCTTGAGCAGGGCAGGTACCTCGAGATCCGCGGCGCCGGCGGCGTCGGCAAGTCGGGGGTGCTGAAGGATCTCGCACAGCGTATCGGCGTCGAGTCCCGCGTCGTCGTCGTCGCCCCGCATCGCGTCCCGGGGGGAGGCTGGGCGGCGCTGCAGGCGCAACTCCGCTGCGACGCGAACGCGCGCGAGCTGCTGACCGACCTGGCGGGCGACGGTGGGGGAACGCTGTTCATCGACGGCCTCGACCGCTTCGACGACCCCGGGCAGCGGGCCACCGTCGCGGACCTGATCCGTGCGGCGGCGCAGGTGCGCGGATTCCGCGTCGTGGTCACGGCGCGGTTGGACTTCGATGCCGATGCGCGTACGTGGCTGCCGGCGCAGGCGCTGCAGGAACTCGGCGAAGCGTCACCACTGGTCATAGATGAGCTCGGCGAAGATGAGGTGACTTGGCTTCGGGGCGCCGACCCCGCGCTCGCCGCGCTGCTGCGGCCTGGGCATCCTGCCGAGAAGCTCGTGCGTAACCTGTACCGCCTCGATCGGCTGGCGCGCAGCGTGGCGGCCGAGGAGGCCGCGCCGTTCAGCGAAGCGCAGATGGCATGGCAGTGGTGGACGACGGGAGATGCTGCTGATGCGACAGGTCGCCTGGAGCGGCGTCGCGTGCTTCGGTCGTTGGCGGTGCATTCACTGGGCTCGTCGGTTCCAATGGACGCGGGCACCGCGCCGGCGAACGCGATCACTGCGCTGACCGAGAGCGGCTCGCTGCGTGCGCTCAGCTCGGTTCGCGTCGAGCCCGCGCATGATGTGCTGCGTGACTGGGCGATCGGATGCCTCCTGTATGAAGAGCCGGAGCACTTCGCCACAATGGCGCTGGAGAGCCCGGCGCCGGCGCGCCTAGTGCGCGGCGTGGAGCTCGCTGCGCGGTTGCATGCGGAGTTCGGCAGCGACGCGACGGCATGGCGGGCTCTGCTTGATCGGGTGAGCGTACCCGGCGCGCACGGCTCGTGGAGACGTGCCGTCTTGCTCGCCCCCGCGCGTTCGGAGCGTGCGGAAGAGGCGCTGAACCGCTGCTTGCCGGCACTGGCCGCGGACAACGCAGAGTCGCTTTCTGATCTCGTCCGTGCCGCCATCACCGTCGACTCCCAGCCGGCCGCGCCACTCTGGGCGGCGCTCGGTGCCGACACGAGCAAGCTCACCGATGACTTCGTCGCACCGCGCAGTCCGGCGTGGTTCAACCTGATTACCTGGTCGCTTGCCATCGGGGACCGCCTGCCTCACGCCGCAGTGCCGCAGTTCGTCGGCCTCTACAGCCGCTGGTGCACCGCGTTTGCGGGGCACGACGCGTTGTCGCCTCTGCTGGTAGCGCGCCTGTATGCGTGGCTGGTCGAGGTTGAGGCGAAGAACCACCCGAAGGTGTCAGACTTTAAGGCGTGGATGGCCGCCAAGGAGGCGCCCGGATTGTCGATGACGACGGCGCAAGAGAGCGACCTTCGAACGGCCTTTCTCCTGTGGTGCAAGCTTCGCCCGGCCGACGCAGAGTCCTACCTGCGCTGGGTGACTGACCATCCATATCGGCACGTTTTGTTCCGGGAACTACTTCCGTTCGTTGGCACTGCACCATACGCGGCGCCGCAAGCCATGGCCAACCTATTCCTGCAAGCGCTGCCCGAAGGTGACTATGAAGAAGAGGATCGACGGTCGCCTGGACGGGACGTATTCTCCAAATGGGACCTGCAGTATTTCCCCGCGTCGCCGGCTCGAGCACCGTTCCTCAATCTGCTGCAGGCGAACAAGGACCAGGGACTGCGGCTCGTGCGTGGTGTCGTCGCGCACGCTGTACGTCGGCGCTCAAGCGGCCGTGAGCCAGGTGACGACCGCATCGAGGTTCCGCTTCCCAGCGGACGGCGCTCGGTTTCCTGGTACCGGTCCTACATGTGGTCCCGCTCGCAGGACAGCCACGTCGTCGCGTCGGCGCTAATGGCCTTGGAAGCGTGGTCGCACCTGCGCATCGAGCAGGGGGAGCCAGTGCAGGCGGTTATCGATGATATTCTGGGCACCGAAATATCTCCAGCGGCCTACGTACTCGTCGCGGTCAACGTCATGCTCTCGCACTGGCCAAAGTCGCGCGAGTGCTTGTGGCCGTTTGCAGCATCAGCCGAGTTGCTAGCAATGGATCGTCAGCGGGTCGTCCACGACACAGTGAACGGCAACGCATTCCACACAGCATGGATACACCCTGAGCCAGCCGGTGCAGTCAGGCTGGACAGCCTGCAACGTCGGCGTTCGCGCCACATACCGCTCGACGCAGTGCTTTCCGAGTACGGGTTGCATGGACCCGCGGACGTGCGCGAAGCGATGCAGCAGGCGCTGCGGGCTGAGGCGGCACGAATCGGAGCGCCGGATGACGAGAGTCGCGGCATGGCCGATCCGAGGTTTGCCGCCATGAGCGCGCTGAATCGGCTCGATGCCGCGAACTACATGCAGGGAAGCGTGGACGAGGGCGAGGGCGGCCAGCCGACCGTCAAGTACGTTCCCCCTGCCGACGAAGCGCGGCTACTCGCCGAGCTCCAGCAAAAGGCGCAGCGCGGCAACGCCGAGGTTGCGATTCGCGGGCAACTCATGCAAGCGCTTACTCAACCGCGCTGCCCGGCGCAGCTTCTCGAGCGGGGCGTGCGTTGGGCGACATGCGACGCTTCAGCATCGCAGGCTGATCCGGACAAGGATGAGCAGAGGTGGATCGAACTCACGCGGTTCATCGTCGCCGCGCTGGTGATGCGAGATGGGACGCGGGAGCTGAAGGCCGTGCAGCATGTTTGGGCGCGCGCGCAACTGCTACAAGCGGCAAAGCGCAAACAGGACGATGGCGGGTTCGCAGAGCACCTACAATACAACGCGTCCGCAATTGCGGCCGTAGGGTTCCTAGCCGCATGCCGCGAAGATTCTGAGCTTGCGGACCTGCCGCGCCTGCTTCACCTGGCGGCCAGACGCGATACGGGCATGGCATCGGTGCTGCGCGCCGAGGTGGCAGCGCAGCGCCCATCGCGCCCGGAACTCACACGGTCGCTGGTTCGCCTTGGCTTGGCATCGGCTATCTATGCTGTGCGGCAACGCGACGACGATGACTTCGGCAGCATTGACGACTATCTTGCGCGCCAGCAAGCGCTAGAGACAGCGCGCAAGGAGGCCGAGCAGACCCGGCTGCAAAGCGCGGTGGCGGTAGAGCTGCACTGGCTCGCGGGCGAGGGGCCAGAGCCTGGCTGGCCTGAACTGCCTGATCCGAACCCGCCCAAACAGCGACACGTAATCTCGCTGGGCAAGCCGCGGCCACGGCAGGAGCGTACCCCTGTGCCGTCACGCGTTTTCGCGCTGGAAGCCACGGCAGCGGCGCAATGGTTGTCGCTCGCGGCCGAACTCTGGCGTGCGGCTCGTCCCGATCTGCTGGGCGAATTGGTGCGACACTGCTGGCCTTGGACCGCTGGCGCGAATGGCGTGGGTTGCGGACCCGATGAGGAGCCAGGAGAGCTGGCGTTCGAATGGAATCAAGCCTATTTCGCAGCCGCGCTCGCAGCCGCAGTCTCGATCGGAGACGCGGGCATTGAGGAGTGTGTACTCGATCCCCTAGCCCAGTTGCCGGAAGAGCGATTCCTCGATGCCGCGGAGGTTGTGCTGCATGCGTTGGATCAGCTGTGGCTGGACGGTGGCGTGGTATCGGATAGCACGGCCGTGTCGATCCGCGATGCGCTGGTGCAGCGGCTCGTGGCGACCCGGTCATGGCGCCGCTTGGCGTCCGAGCGCTCCGTGGGCACAGAGATTCACCTCGCTGGAGCGGTTGCCGCGATGTTCATGGGGCAACACCACATGGGACAAGGGCCTCGCTGCTACGTCCTTCCCCCTGGCGCCGCCCGCGCTGACTTGCTCCTGCCCATGGTCACGCCTTTGGCCGAGCACGCAGCCGGGTCCACGTTCGTCGCTCTCGCGTTTCTCGGACTGCTAGAGGTCGAGCCGCATGCGAATCGGTTGATGTTCATGGCCCGTGAGGTGGCGGCGTGGTGGCGGGAACAGGGCGCGAATGCCGAGTTCTGGATCGATCACGGGATCGGGCGGCGCGTGTGCGACTGGATCGACAAGGCGGTGCTTGGCGCGTCTGTCTCGTCGACGGTTCTTGATAGCGCGGAACTCACTGCGATAGTCGACATCCTCATGCAATGTGGTACGCCGTTGGCGAGCGCGCTCAAGGAGCGCCTCGAGGCCCGCCAAAAGGAAGACGCCAGATGAGTTCGCCGTCATCGGCCGTGGGTCGTTGCCAAAGCTAGCCGGGTTTGGCAACGCAGCGAGGCTCAAACCGGCTACCCGCGCGAAGGTCTTCGGCGTTGACCCCGAGGCTCGGCGAAGCGACTGGCCCCTGGTGGCGGGCCCAATCCACGACCGGCCGCGTGACAGCCGGAACGCAATCGCTGAACTTATCGGAGTGAATTGATGGCCCTGGTGGATCCCTTCGACGGCCTCGCGGTCCCGAGAGACCTAGTCGCGGAATTTTTTGGCGTGTTGGCTCGCTGCGAGTACGCGATGAAGGAAACTGGCTACAAGCGCGACGACCACGGGATCGCTGCGCCGGCGTGGCAACGATTGGCCAACGATGCAGCGGCATGGCTCGAAGTACCATCAGGGAGCGACGTGGCGCTGGCGATTAAGCTGCTTACAAGCGATCCGCCAGAGGTCCAGTCCTTCGGGAATGGTTGGCAGCCCTCGCCATTGCGTGGCGCCAACGCCGTCGCTCAAGCCATCGACGCGGCCACGCGTGTGCGGCACAATCTTTTCCATGGTGGCAAGCACACCCCTGAGGCGGAAGCTGGCCGTGATGAGCAGTTGGTGCGCGCTGCGTTGACTCTGCTCGTAGCGCTAGTCGATCTGTGCCCAACAGATCTGCGCGGGGCCTACAACCACGGCTAATGCCGGCGCTGCCCCTCGCGCTCGCAAACGTGGCCCCCACTCTGGTTAATGCGATGCCAGGCGCAGGGACTGCCGCTGCGCGGTACGCGTGGCAGCGACCTGCGGTTCGAAGGTAACGCGAGTGACCCGGTTGCTCGACGGTCCAATGGATCCGCGATGCATTCGCTGCCGCCTCGAGGTTTAACGACCGCCTCGACACCTCGAGCACGTCGCTGATCAAGCGTTAACCCGTGAATGATGGGTTTCCGGGCACGTCGGCGACCGGCCGGTTATGGCCGCAGGGCGTCGTTTAGCCGTCGTGAATATTAGCAATTGATGAACTTCTGCGATCGACCCTAAGTTGCCGTTTAGCTGCGGCCCGTAATATTAACGATCACTTAGCGGGAACTTCCGAACCTATACACACATTTAATGTTCTCCAAAACTGCTTTGTAAAATCCGTAATACATACCTAACCGAATACCCTGGATTTGCCAGGTAGTCGTTGCAGCACCTGAACTATAATTCTCACGGAGCGGTCAAATCAAACCCCTAAGGCCATTCCGAAGGAATACCTATGTCCACCTCAACCCAAACGCGCAACGAGCCGGTTGGCGGACTGGAGCAGAAACGGTCCGCGTCTAATTCCGCCATCCAATCCGACCCAAGTTTCAGAACTGGAGATGCGATGACTTATAGGGCATGGATTGCCAAGGCGGCGAAACAGCCGATGTCGCTGGAACGGATTGATCTCGGACCGCTCGGGGCCGAGGACGTTGAAGTCGCTGTCGAATACAGCGGTTTATGTCACTCGGATCTCTCCGTCTTCAATAATGACTGGGGCATTTCGCAGTATCCCGCGATTCTCGGCCACGAGGTCATCGGTCGGGTCACGGCCATAGGTCCGTATGCCAAGGGTCTCCAGGTCGGACAGCGCGTCGGCGTTGGCTGGAACTCGGGTAGCTGCATGCACTGTCACCAGTGCATGTCGGGAAGGCATCACCTTTGCCCGCAAGTGCAACCGACCATCGTCGGTCATCGCGGCGGGTTCGCGAGCCACATCCGCGCGCACTGGGCCTGGACCATTCCGCTCCCGGAAAAGCTGAACTTCGCCGAAGCCGGGCCCCTCTTGTGCGGGGGGATCACCGTCTTCGCGCCGCTGGCGATGTACGCCAGGCCGACCGACCGGGTGGGCATCATCGGCATCGGCGGGCTGGGCCACATGGCGGTCAAATTCGCGGCCGCATACGGGTGCGACGTGACAGCGTTCACGTCGAGCCCGAGCAAGTTCGATGAAGCCAAAGGTTTCGGGGCGAATCACGTCGTGTCGAGCAGGGACTCGGCGGCGATCAAGAAACTCGGCGGCAGCTTCGACCTCCTGATCAGCACCGTCAACGTAACGCTCGATTGGGACGCGATGATCGGCACGCTCGCGCCCAATGGCCGCTTGCACGTCGTCGGTGCCGTGCTTGAACCCATCCCGGTCGCGGCGTTCTCGCTTATCCCGCAGCAGCGCAGCGTCTCGGGTTCGCCGACCGGCTCACCGGCGGCGATCAAGACGATGCTCGACTTCGCTGCACGGCACAATGTCGCACCGCAGACCGAGCACTTCCCGATGAGCAACATCAACGACGCTTTCGCCCGGCTTGAATCAGGCAAGGCCCGTTACCGCATCGTGCTGGATGCAGACTTCTGATCCGTTTGACCATCGAATTTTTTCGGGTGACAAGACGTTTTTCGAAGTAGACAACCATGAGCGGCCCACGGAAGACAGCCATCGTCACCGGAGCTTCGCGGGGGATCGGCGCGGGAATTGTGAAAGGGTTTGTCGAACGGGGTTTCAACGTTGTTGCCAATTCCCGGAACATGACCCAATCCACCGAGATCGCGGCTTCCAACCAGGTGGCCCTGGTGGACGGCGACATCGGCGAGCCGGCAACTGCCGCCAGGATCGTCGAGACGGCGCTGTTTCGCTTCAAGTCGATCGACGCACTGGTCAATAACGCCGGCATCTTCTTCACCAAGCCGTTCACGGACTACACGGCCGAGGACTTCAAGGCGCTCGTCTCGACGAATGTCGAGGGCTTCCTGTACGTCACCCAGCTCTCCGTCAAGCAAATGCTGGCGCAGAAGACCGGCGGGAGCATCGTCACGATCACCGCGGCCCTTGCGCGCAACCCGATCCGTGGCGTCACGGCGGCGGTACCGATGATCACCAAAGGCGGTCTTGAAACGATCACCCGGCACCTTGCGATGGAGTACGCGAAAGACGGCATCCGTGTGAACGCCGTCGCGCCGGGCGTCGTCTACACGCCGCTTCACCGGGAGACGCCGAAGGACGTGATGGAGAGCCTCTCACCGATGGGTCGGCCTTCGACGGTCAAGGACATCACCGACGCGGTCATGTACCTGACCGACGCCGCGACGGTCACTGGCGACATCCTGTACGTCGATGGCGGCGCGCATCTCGGCCGCTGGTAACTGAAAGGAGCTTTCGTCATGACCACAAACTCAACGACCGCCGAGAACCGTCTCGCCAGGCTCGGCATTCATCTGCCCGATGCGCCCACGCCGTTTGGTGCGTACGTGCCTGCCGTTCAGACGGGCAAGCTCCTCTTCCTGAGCGGGATGCTCGCCACCTCGGGCCACAGGGTTACGGTAGTTGGCGTCGTCGGCAAAGACCTTGACGTGCAAGCGGGCCGGAAAGCAGCGTACACAGCCGCACTCAATGTGCTTGCGCTCACGAAAAAGCAGTTGGGTTCGTTGAACCGCGTGCGCCACGTCGTAAGGCTCGGCGTGTACGTTGCCGCAACGCCTGAGTTCACTGAGCACCCGGAGGTCGCCGATGCGGCGTCGGAGTTGCTTCGCGATGTCTTCGGCCAGGAGAGCGTCTCTTCACGCCTTGTCTTTGGGGTCGCGAGCCTTCCACTCGGTTCGCCGGTCGAACTGGAAGTTATCCTGGAAGTGAAGACCTGATCCAACCGGCGACGAGGGACCTTCCTGAGGGTGTCATTCGACCTTGGTTGCCATTTAGCTGCCAATGTCAATCTCCTAGGCTTTCGGGGAACGTCGCTTTGCGGCCGGTTTCCGACCGTTCACTGACCAGGCAATCAAGCAAGATCAAAACCCGCAACAACACACGGAACCTTGAGGCTGGGTGGTCGGATCGTGCATCCTGTCTATACGGCGGCAACCGGCCTGCCGCTACAGGTTCGAAGCACTGAATGTTGTTCAACCCAGTAGGTGCGACACGTCCGCAAGCGAGTGGGCGGCGTGCTCCGGGTTGCCGACATCCTGCCCCATCAGCTTGCTGATGTTTGCTAGACAGAAGATGCCACGGATCGTCTGATCGCCGGTGGTGCGGTCGGTATCGACCACCAGCATGTGCTGACATTCCTGTTCACGCAAGGTATGGATAATATGCCCGACGCGGGCATTGCGTACCGTGATCATGTCCATGGCCATGACCTGGTCCAGCAACGTCATGAGCATATCCACATGGATGTCATCGTGGGAAATACCCTGATCCAGGCTCATCTTGACCGGTCGTTCGCCCTGGATGTCGCAGGCCGTAATGATGCCGATGATGTTGTCATCCCGGTCCGGCACCAGCAGCAGGCGCACACCGGCCGCCTTCATCTTGCCCATCGCCGCTGTGAGACTCATCCCGGGTTCGATCGTGAGGGGGGTGACCTCCATGAAATCGGTCATAACGCGGATTGCCGGGTCGCTGGCATGCACCAGCGGTGCCAATCCGTCCGGGGTGCGGCAGGGAATGCCTGCGTTCAGTCGCGTGTGTGACAGCGTAGCGTAATCTTCAGTCATGGGTTTGCCTCCACAGCAGGGCCCTGTCTTACTCCGACTTCTTACGGACCTCTGGAACTAAGGATAGCCCATCGATGCCGGCTAGTCGGCGGGCGAACCGCCGGCCTGCCCGGGGAAGCTGCCGGAATCAGCCGGTTGTGGCCGGTCTTCGCCCGTTCGGGCGGTTCGTTACCGGCTGCATCCTGAACGGTCAGGGACCGACCCCAAGCGGACGCTTCGACAATTGGCTCTTGCATCCAAAGAATAACAGCGCGAAATGCTCCTGCTGAGTTCACATCCTCCTGCGTCGGCTCCGGCGAAGCGTCTGTCCTGGGGTCTCATCGAACATGGCCTTGTAATAGCCGCTGAATCTGGCCAGGTGGAAGAAACCGTTACCTAGCGCCGCGGAAGTCACCGTGGTGGATTCGAACGGCGCCAGCAATTCTGCTCTTGCCGCCCCGAGACGAATCTTGCGCAGATACTGAGTGGGCGTTGATTGCCGCCACTCACGAAACCCGACCTCGAGGCTGCGCAAACTCACACCCAGTCTCGCGGCAATCTTGCTAACGGATATCTCCGGACCGCCGGTCCGCATCCAGTGCTCGGCCTCCCGCACGATGCGCGGTGCGGCAGCACTGGACCGCCTGCGCAGGTCGTCGCTGTAGTTATGCGGGTGTTGTGCCAGAACCAGCGACAACATGAACTCATCGAAGCTCATCGCTGCCGCCTGGGGCAAGACGATATTCACCCGCTCATACGTCAGGAGCAGCGCGACCGCCTGAGCCCAGGCGCTTTCAAGCTCGGAAGAGAAGGGACGCAGATCGAACCGCAGCGGACGAGCGAGCGGGAAATTCAACCATCGGCTGCAAAGCGCTTCCAGGCGCTCGATATCCAAACGCACTGACCGCTGCGCGAAACGACCATCGAAGTTGAACTGGGTGCTCAGAACTGGCGACAGCGGCAGCGTCTGGCCGCGACGCAATGCAGCCCGGGCATCCTCCTGCACCGCCGTCCCCGAGCCGTCGACGCAGGTCTGCATGAGCATCAGGTGCGGAAAATCGCCCGCATCAATACGCACCGGCGCCGAATACTTCAAGCCCACGACCGGCTGAACGCCGCCGTGGATAACCTCGAATATCGTTGCGCCGCGGTCGCTTTCTCGAATATCCACCTCGTGAGGACAGTAGACGCGGCTTACGGCGTCGATGGTCTCCGCTAGGTCCGAGGAACGCAATAAGATCTTGTGGGTGGCTGCCATATCGATCTACAAGCCCTTGGCGTTGCGGGATCCGGATAGCGCTGCGGAGAACGGATAGTGTGTCGACTACCCGCTACTATTATGCATGTGTTGGCTCCCGGAGGCGTTCACGGGGAAGTCAATGGATGGCGCAACCTTTGTGTGGCATTCGAATCCGTTCGTTTTGAGCGCCAATTTCAGACAAAAGGAGATCAGCATGGCTACTACCGCAGGTACAGCATTAGCGACTGTGGTTCTCGTTCACGGCGGCTTCGTGGACGGCTCCGGCTGGGACAACGTCTACAAGGTTCTGAAAAAGCGCGGTTACAACGTGAGCATCGTCCAGAACCCGACGTTATCGCTCGCCGACGACGTGGTGGCAACGAAGCGCATCGTCGCAGCGCAAGAAGGACCTGTCATTCTTGTTGGCCACTCCTACGGTGGGGTGGTGATCACGGAGGCCGGAAACGATCCCAAGGTTGCAGGACTGGTCTATATCGCCGCCTTTGCTCCGGACAGAGGAGAGTCGGTGGCCACGCTTATCAAGGATCCCACAGCCGGCGCACCCGTCCCACCGATACTGCCGCCGCAGGACGGCTACCTGTCTCTGGACCGGGCGAAGTTCGCCGCCAGCTTCGCGGCTGATGTAAGCCAGGAGAAGGCCGAGTTCATGGCCAACTCGCAGGTGCCCTGGGGCCTGGAGGCGCTCAACGGCACCGTCGGCGATCCGGCGTGGAGAAATAAGCCAAGCTGGTACTTGATCGCAACCGACGACAAAATGATCCCACCCCCGGCCCAGCAATTCATGTCCAAGCGCGCGGGTTCGACGGTTGTCGAGGTCAAGGGCAGTCACGCAGTTTACGTGTCGAAGCCAGAAGCGGTGGCCGCGCTCATCGAAAAGGCCGCCGAAGCTGTAAGACAGGCGGCGAAGAAAGCCTCTTGAAAGACCGCCGCCGGCAGACTCGTACGAGAGCGCCGGCGGCGTCAATTTTCAAATTGCCACATATAAGCGACTATGGTGATCTGACCCCGGTCTAGTGCCTGTTTTGTGATCCCAGTTTGGTGTCCACAACATCCAAATACTCAAATGTTGCGCGCCTTGAGAACTCTTTTCTTGATGGATAAACGTTTAAGGCTGCTTAAAATTGCAGCGGACGTCCTAGTCGCCAATTTGCGCGGCGAAGTTGGCGAAGTATTGACCACGTGGCTGCTGTTCGGGCATTTCATGGCCTCGGCATTGAAGCTGAATCAAAGGGGCCAGGCTCGATTTGAAGAATTTGGGCAGGAAGCTGAGACTGGCCCCTTAATTCCCGAGCCCGGCTGCTCGCGCGATCAGGAACAACCCTGCCACGACGACGACCGCCCCGACGGCTCGCGCGACGCGCTCTCCGGCCGGTGCGAGACGTTCCAGGGTGATGGCTGCCGTCACGACAGCCATCGCGCGCAGGTCCATGACCCCGATGACCAGGAGGATCGCCATCAGGCTGGCACAACAGTAGCTGCAGTGGAGGCCAAGGCGTACGCCCTGTCGCCAGGCCATGCCGGCGTCCGCCGGCAACGTACAGTGGCACCCGGGTGCTGCGCGGCAGCAGGCCAGGTGATACGCCTTCCACGGGGTGAACTGGAGTGCGCCGGCGATAACGACGACTGCACCGGCCGCGATCGGAACGGCGCGCGCCAATGCCGGAAGCTGCATCGCGACCGCCGCCAGCGCGGCGCCCAGTGGAAAGACGGCCACTCCGAACAGTGTCCAGACCAGGAAGTAACCCACGCCCACGAGCGTGGTCAGCCAATCGAGCCGTGTCTCGCCCGGCCCGCCGACGGCCCGGCGGTAGCGCCACAGCATCGGCAGCAGGGACGGCAGCATCATCGCCACCATCATCAGGATCCACATGCCGAGGAACGACGCCGCGGCGCCGGGCCAGGTCTGTCCGGGCATCGGCATCCACACCATCGACATCGTCCAGCCGCCGGGCATCGGCATCCCGCCCATGGCCGACATGGACACGCACCCGACGATTGTCATCCCCACGCTGGCGGCGAGCAGTGCCGAGACGCCGAAGAACGCTCGCTGGGAAGCTTGTTCGGAAATCATGCGCGTGAAATCTCCCGCCCCCCGGTTGCGCCAACGACACCCACGACCTGGCTCAACCCTTGTCGTATTCGTCATGGCGGCGGAACCAGATGCCGGTCTCGTTGCGTCCCTTGGGGGCGCGGTCGAGCCACTGGTACATACCCCAGAGGCCGTCCAGTCCGCGCGAATAGGCGGAATAGGTGTGGTAGACGACGCCGTCGTCGAGCACGAACGCGCTCATGCCCGGCCTCTCGCGCGTGTACGTGGCCACATCGGTTCCGGCCGTGGCCGCGATCTCGGCGACCGGCCCCTCGCCGCGTTTCGTAAGCGACTCGCCGATTCCGCTTACCGCAAACGGCGCCTCGTGCCGGTAGTTGTATTCGATGCCCTCGCGCTGTTGCTCATCGGTAAATCCGACGCTGAAGTCGAAGTTGAAGTCGCTGCCGTGCGAGGACACCCACGGAAACGTCCAGCCCATTCGTCGCTTGTACGCCTGCAGCTTCGCGAGCGGCGCCCGCGACACCGCACAAAGCGTGACGTCATGGTTGGCCAGGTGGACGACGAAGCCGTCGAACCCGTCCGCGATCGCCGAGCAGGCCGGACAGCCCGCCGTGTAGTCGGGCCCGAACATGAAGTGGTAGACAAGCAGCTGCGAGCGCCCCCGGAAGCGATCTGCGAGGGACGCAGTCCCTTCGTCGGTCTCGAAGCGGTATGCCTTGTCGATTCGAACCCAGGGCAGTTCCTGCCGCCGCCGCGCCAGCTCGTCGCTGCGCCGCGTCAGCTCCTTCTCCGCCTCGAGCAGCTCGAGCCGCGCGGCGAGCCACTCTTTACGTGTACCGGTCGTGTGCTTCATCATGGCTTTTGTCTCCTGATGGTTGCTGGTGATGAATAGATTAGGCGGCGGGCATCGTAGGGTGGGAGTGACAAGTGTGGCGGGATTCCGATGGACTCGCTGATCACGGCCGCGGCGCGTGCGCTTGCGGCGGGTGATCCGCTCGGCGCACTGAACCGGGTCGCCCTGCGCGACGACGCGCCCGCGCTCGCGCTTCGAGGCATCGCGATGGCGCAGCTCGGCGACCTGGTTCGAGCCAAGGCGCTCCTGCGACGTGCGGCGCGCGCCTTCGGTCCGAAACAACCCGTGGCGCGCGCCAGGTGTGTCGTCGCCGAAGCCGAGATCGCGCTCGTTTCGCGCGACCTGGGCTGGCCTGCGAAGGCGCTCGACGCAGCGCGGGCGACGCTCGAAGCGCACGGCGACCGGGTCAACGCCGCGCATGCGCGCTATCTCGAGGTCCGGCGCCTGCTTCTGATCGGGCGCCTCGACGAGGCCGAGTGTCGCCTCGCCGGGCTCGACCCCGCCCCTCTCCCGCCCGCGTTGCAGGCTGCCCACGAGCTGGTGGTTGCGGGGATCGCGCTGCGGCGCCTGCGGACGAAGACGGCGCGCGCGGCGCTGGCCCGCGCCGAACGCGCCGCGCGCCGCGCAGGCATCCCTGCACTGACGGCGGAGGTTGAAAGCGCATCCCGCGTCCTGGACACACCTGCGGCGCGCCTGATTGCGCGTGGTGAAGAGCGTCTTCTCCTGCTCGACGAGGTTGAAGCGTTACTGGTGTCGAAGGTGCTGATCGTCGATGCGTGCCGTCATGCCGTGCGTGACGCAGGTACGGTGGTGTCGCTCGCCAGGCGTCCGGTGTTGTTCACGCTCGCACGCGTACTGGGCGAAGCCTGGCCGGGAGACGTGCCGAGGGACAGGCTCGTCGCGTGGACCTTTCGGGCGACGCGCGCCGATGAATCGTATCGCGCACGCTTGCGCGTCGAGATCGGGCGGCTGCGCAGGCTGCTCCGGGCGCTGGCTGGCGTGAACGCGACGAAACAGGGGTATGCGCTGGTTCCGCGGTGCGCACGCGAGATCGTCGTGCTGGCGCGGCCCGTCGAAGAGAAGCATGCGGCAGTGCTCGCCATCCTGGCTGACGGTGAGTCCTGGTCGAGTTCGGCCCTGGCGCTGGCGCTTGGCGCCAGCCAGCGCAGCGTACAGCGGGCACTCGACGCGCTTGCGGTAGCAGGCAAGGTGCAGTCGTTCGGTCAAGGGCGAGCGCGCCGGTGGTTGGCCCCGCCCGTGCCGGGATTCACGACGACCTTGTTACTCCCCACTCCACTGCCGATTGACTAGGATTGAAACATATACCGATTGACCAGGACGGAAATATGAAGCGATCAGCAGCCAAAATCCTCCGTGAGTACGGCCCCTTTCCGGATGCCGACAGCGTGCATGGGGTCACCTATGACGGTCGGCAGGTCTGGTTTGCTGCCGGAGACAGGCTGATCGCTTTGGATCCTGCGAGCGGGTTGACACTGCGCTCGATCAACGTCGCCGCGCACGCGGGAGCGGCCTTCGACGGCCGGCACCTGTTCCAGATTGCCGAGGATCGCATTCAGAAGATCGATCCGGAGACCGGCCGTGTGCTCGCCACGATCCCGGCGCCCGGCGGCGGTGGCGACTCGGGGCTCGCGTGGGCCGAAGGAACGCTCTGGGTGGGGCAGTATCGGGACCGGAAAATCCATCAGATCGATCCCGAAACCGGGGCGATTCTTCGCACCATCGAGTCCAATCGTTTCGTCACCGGCGTCACCTGGATCGACGGAGAACTCTGGCACGGAACCTGGGAAGATGACAAGAGCGAGTTGCGGCGGGTCGATCCTCGAACCGGAGACGTCCTGGAGACGCTGGAGATGCCGCCCGGCGTGGGCGTATCGGGGCTCGAGTCCGATGGCGGCGATCAGTTCTTCTGCGGCGGCGGAAACAGCGGCAAGGTCAGGACCGTCCGCCGGCCCGGACGAGGTTCCGCAACGGGCAGCGGCTCCGAGACCCCGGTCGACTCCACGGGCAGGTGAACACGCTTTTCGTCGGACCTGCCCTCCACGTGGTGTTCTTTCACGCCAGCCGTTGTTCATCGAGCTGGCGGGCAAGCGGGCTCGAATTGCCACTTAAAGTTCGGTGCCCGCCCGAAGGTGCAGAAATCCTGCAGGACATTCGTCGCGCTGGTGAGGGTCTGCCTTTCCGCTATTTGCGGGCTGGCTACGAACGTCGCGTTCTTTGGCCGAACGCTGACGTGTGCCGCCCACCCGATAAGCCGCCGCGTCCGAAATCGAGCAGGTCGGCTTCAGGTCGAGTCGAACCAGGTCTCCGATGGTTGCTTCGTCAGGCCGCATTCCGGCAGCCACATCTGCACTGTCTGATTCACCACCGGGCCACGGGGATTCCTGTCGCGAACGACATGCAGCGCATTCCCGGCCGTGGCGGACCCCGGTGATCGCTTATTCTGGTGGCGCCCATGCGCGGCTGACCCATTCGCGCCCACATCCCCCGCCGGCTGTCGATCTGGTACGCTTGGCCGGATGACAACCCGTCGAGCGAACGACAGACTTCGATGAGCACCCCGATACGCGGCGCCGTTGCCGCCGGCCACCCGGCCACCGTCGATGCCGCCGTGCAGGCGCTGCGCGCGGGCGGCAACGCCTTCGACGCCGTGGTCGCCGCGCAATGGTGCGCCTGCGTGGCCGAACCGGTGCTGACTTCGCTGGGCGGCGGCGGTTTCCTGCTGGCGCACCGCGCCGGCGGCGGCACCGGGGTCTACGATTGCTTCGCCCAGACGCCCAGGCGCAAACGGCCGCCGGAGGACATCGATTTTCATCCCATCCATGCCGACTTCGGCACCACCGTGCAGGAGTTCCATATCGGCTATGGCGCCGCCGCCACGCCGGGCATCGTCCGCGGCCTGTTCGAGGTGCATCGGGAACTGTGCACCCTTCCCATGCCGGTGCTGCTGGAACCGGCCATCGACCTGGCGCGCCGTGGCGTGCGCATCAATGCGCTGCAGGCGTATATCTTCGACATCGTCAAACCCATCTACCTGGCCACGCCGCGTGCTGCGCAGCACTTTGCCAGCCGCACCAGGCCCCACTGCCTGGCGAGCGACGGCGAGACGCTGCGCCTGCCGGAACTGGCCGACACGCTCGAGGCGCTCGGCCGCGAAGGTGACCGGCTGTTCTATAGCGGAGACATCGCGGCGGCTATCGATGCGGCCTGCCGCAACGGCGGCGGCTTGCTGACTCGCGACGACCTCGAAGCCTACCGCGTGGTCCAACGTTCCCCGCTGTCGCTGCGCTACCGCGACGCGCAGTTGCTGACCAATCCCCCGCCCTCCTCCGGCGGTCTGCTGATCGGTTTTGCCTTGGCGCTGATCGGGCGCCTCGCACCCGGCGGCCTCGACCTGTCGGCACCCGAAGCTACCGGTCTGCTGGCCGACGTGATGCAATACACCAATGAAGCCCGCCTGGAAAGCATCGAGCGCGACAGCTTCGACGGCCAACTGCTCGAACCCGGCTACCTCGACGCGTATCTGCAGCACATCCGGGGGCGCGTGCGCGCTTACCGCGGCACCACACATATCAGCGTGATCGATGCGGCGGGCAACCTCGCCACCATGACCAGCAGCAACGGCGAAGGCTGCGGGCACATGATCGACGACACCGGCATCATGCTCAACAACATGCTCGGCGAGGAAGACCTCAATCCGCGCGGCTTCCAGCAGTGGAAAGAAGACCAGCGGCTGACCTCGATGATGGCGCCGAGCCTGCTGCAAACCGGCGACGGCACCCGCATCGCCCTCGGTTCCGGCGGCTCCAACCGCATACGCTCGGCCATCCTGCAGGTGGTCTGTGCGATCGTCGATGCCGGCCTGCCGCTGTCCGAGGCGATCCGGCGCCCGCGCATTCATTACGAAAACGGCATCCTCAACAGCGAGGGCGGCTTTGACGCAGCCGTACAGGCACAGCTCCAGACCCACGGCGAGCGCGTCAGGTTCTGGCCGGACCGCAATCTGTTTTTCGGCGGCGTGCACGCTGTTGCACAGGGGCCCGCGGGCTTCGCCTGCTTCGGCGATCCGCGGCGCGGCGGTGTTGCCGCCACTGTCACGGACTGAACCGATTCAGGCCGACGGGTGCAGTCGGACAAACCTACCGCGACATCGGCAAGACCAGACACTTGCCAGTGTGATCCTGTTCTAACCTCGAAGAATCCGATTCCAAAGCGACCATAGTCGCGTCCTATACGCGATCACCGCGGCGACGCCGAATCTCTATCAGATTGTCCGTGCCGGCTCCGGAGCGCTGACTGTAAACGCCTTCAGAGTTGCGGACGACAGATGGACCGAGGGTGCTATCACCTGGAATAACAGGCCTGGGCTCGTTGAGCGCCCCGGTGTTGTCCCACCGGGGCGTTGTGGTTGTTACTGCAGAGCGAAGATCTGATCGCGCAGGATGTCAGGGGACTGCTGCACCAGGTTCTTGTGGATCTGCCGGGAGACCATCGCCAGCAGCGACTTGTTCAGGTGTTCCCGGAGCAGGCCGAGGAACGCCGGCGGCGCGACCAGCACCAGCGACTCGAACTCGCCGCGGTTGCGGCCCTGCTCCAGCCGTTCGGCGATCTGCTTGGCGAAAATCATGTGTTCGTGCTTGTGTGCGGACGTTTTGTTGTCGAAGACGTGAGGCCCTTGACCGTAACTGCCGCCGTCGTTGCCGTTGCGATCCGAGACCAGATCGCCTTCGTGCATGCGGCTTTCGGGATGAACAAGTGTTGCGACTTCGATGAAGGGGGCGATTTTACTGTTGGAACTGTACAGCTTGGCGCGGCTGCTTTCGGCCGCCAGGATCCAGGTTTTCGTCATAATTACGATCTCCCTACCCAGGTTTGATTGCGTCATCTCAGGGAATCCGGCCCCCCGCGCTGACCGGAGTCAACCTCTATTCTCATTTAAGCCCGGAATGTGGGGTTTGGCAAGGTGAGTCGTTGGGTGTTGGCTGATATTTTCTTTTTTTCACAGCGGGTTAGATTCGATATAGATTGATGCGACACCCCGGCTTGGTCAAACGAACCAGGCCAATATCGAAGATCCCGTGGCGCGCGCCTGACCCTTTCTTTTCAGGTACGCTGACTTGTCGATCTGCCTGCTCCAGCCCGAAGAATTCGCACAATCTCTTCCAAACCGCTCCATTCGTCCGGTAGTTCCGACCACCAACGGCAGCAGACAGAACACTGCAATCCGAACACGATGGTCATCTCGTGATCCGATCCATCCAATCCCGTCAGGGGCTCGGCGGCGAATCTCAACCGCAAGCGCCGGATACATTCGAACAGTTGGAGCGGCTCGGCGGCGCTGAGTCGAACCGTGATGTCGCGGCTCCGAGAGGTCGACCCCGACTCGGCCTGAGCGTCGACGCCACTCGATTCAGGATCGAGTTCAGTGAGGTTAACGTGGACATCCAGCGAACCGTCGTAATTGTCCGAGGTCACTTCACGGTAGTGGATCGAACGCAGCACCATGCTTCGGGCTCCGTGTTGTATCTGAAATGTCTGACTGAACGTCATGTCCGAGCTGACTCGTATCAGTTCGACGTCGGTGGACACTTCAAGTGGATCTGTCAAGGTTGCTGCGCACCACCCCATCCTCTCAAGAAATGGAGTCCCAGGGAACATCGGGGCGATTCAGGATCAGATTTGGTCTACTATAAGGCCGGCCCAGCCCCCCTTTGCATGTCGGATACGGGACATAAGGAAAAATGGCCTTACAAGATAAGATCAACAAACTGCGCAAACACAGCTTGGCGCGCAATAAGTCGGCAGTCCCTGATGCGTACCAGGGTGTGACCAAGGAACGCATCAGCGACGTATTGCGCGAGATCGATCGCTACACCACTGACCAGCGCGATGCGGTGTTTGCGTTGCTCGATAATGTGAGCCCGAGCTTTTACAGTCTTCAACATAAGCACTTCCCGCCGGGCATCAAGTTCTGCGAAGGTGCGACAGTTGCGCATGTCGGCTGCCACTTCGGTATCTTACAGCGCGGCGAAGGCAAGTCCGATCGTGAAGGCCGTGACTACTGGCTCAAACCCTTGTGGGAGATCGGTGCCGTCGAAAAGGTTTTCTACGATAGAGCGCATGGCGAGTTCATTCCCGGCCATCCGGTAGCGAAGTCCCCCTACATCGCGTATCGACTGGCGGACAGCTTCAAGGCGATCCTGACCGCGCCCGAGAAGAAATGGCGTGCGTTGCTGGGCGACTGGATCAAGGAAGACAAGATCAGGCGACGGCTGGAGTTACAGGCCAAGCTGGCCGAGGCCTCGCGTGCTCGGGTCGATACCAACCACTCCGACCTGATTCCCGCATGCTGTGATTACTATGTGCCGCACTTCCTGCCGGGCTATGAGGTGATCTATGTGGACGACTCGGACGGTGACCGCATCAGTGAACCCGAGCGGCAAAACCTCTACCGCGCCGGCATCAGCATTGGGTTGAAGGATGCCATGCCGGATGTGCTGCTGTGGCATCCGAAACCCGACCACCTGTGGGTGATCGAAGCGGTCACCAGTGACGGCGAAGTCGACAACCACAAGGTGGCGCAGATGACGGCGCTGGCCAAGCGCAGCGGGAAATCAGGCGTAGACTTTACCACCGCTTATAAAACCTGGAGCGCGGCGGCCAGTCGCCAGGGGAAATATAAGAACATCGCCCCTGGCACCTATGTCTGGATCCAGGAAGATCCCTCGAAGCATTACCTGGCGGAAGCCTTCGATGCGCGCCAGTTATGAAAAGAGCATGTCTTCAATGATGGCATCGATGCGTTCTTGTGTTGGCATCCTCGTGCGCAGCCGGTTACCCAATCGCTTTAGCTGCGCAACCGAAGGATAACGCAAGCTTCTTAAGTCGGTGGCATTGACCTGGGTGTGGCCGCTGAACTGCCGGAAATACTGATCCACCATCGTTGAGTTCAAAAACAACGCCAGCCCTTTGGCGACGTTGCGGGTCAGGCCGCTGCCGTTGACGTGGTAGTAGTTTAGGTGGTTCTCAAAACCCACCCGTTCGGCATCGATGCGCTGCGGATCATAAATCGCCGCCACGACACGGCGGCGTTCTTCCTTGGAGGAAAAGCGCTTGACCAGCACATACACGCCGCTCTCAACGAGCAGATCGGCGCTGGCGACGCTATCGTTGATCGCGTTGGGCTTGCGGCTCTCGGGCTTGGGCCAGGCGACGAAGCCGTCCTCAAAATGCGTCGGGTAGATCAAGGGTGCCGTGTGCTTGCCCGGCTGCATCCGCAAATCATCCTTGGCCCGAAAATCCACCACCCGCCCGGTAGACAGCTGTATCGCCAGGTCCGCCAGCGAACACGGCAAGGTGCACACCCGCAATGCCCGGTTGTCCTCGACCGCCTCGGTCGGGATATGGATAAACAAATCCGGGTCGTAGGGGTTGACGACCTCGCGCTGTTCAGCGGTGCGACGCTCAATGTTCGGATCGTTGGCGCAGGTGCTGGACGAGATCAGCACGCGCGCATCGGTGTTGGCCTTGACGGCATGAAAGATGATGTTCTCCTGCAGCACATCGTCACCCTTGAATGCCTTGTTGCGGGCATGAAATATGTGGATGTGCCGTAAGGTCATTGTCTTTAGCAGCAGCACCCGGAACGGCTTGAAGTACGGTCCGTTGCAGAAGCTGCGCGGTGTGATGGCGACCAGCTCACCGCCGTCTTCGAGCAGCTTGATCGTCAATGCGATAAAGGCGGTGTACAGGTTGCTGGTCTCGATATCGACACCGCGAAGTAACTGGCGCGCCTTCGAGTCGCTGTTGATCTTGTGGTAGGGCGGGTTGAGGATCGCCCGGTTAAAGCGTGGCTGGATGCGTTCGGAGAACAGATCGCCGCGCAACATGGTGCTGGCCACTTCGATAAAGTCCCCGGCAAAGACCTTCCCTGAAAACGGTAGGCCGGCGTGCTGGCAGGTCCGCTTGCACAGTCCATGGGTCCGTTCCAGTTGCGCGATGAGCAGCGGTTCCAACTCATAGGCATTGGCAGTGATCGAATGCGGGTGGCGCTTGCGCGTGATACCTTCTTCCACCAGCGCGGCGGTGAGTGAACCGACGCCCGCGCCGGCGTCCAAAAGATGGATATCCCCGTTCAGGTCATCGAACATCGAGGCCATCAACCGCGCCACGGGCGGCGGCGTCATAAACTGCCCGAGCTGGCCGCGCCGGCTGTTGTCCAGTGCGCCGTTCGCCGCCAATCGAATCGCTTCGACCTGATCGAGCAGTGCATCCGCCTTGTCGAGCTTGAGTGCCTTGGCGGTGGTGGTGTGTAGTGATGATGTTGGTTCCAACGTCAGTGTCTCTGTACTTTGTCTATTCATGGCATAGTCCCTTATGCGTGTTCCACCGGTGTATCCGGTGCATCCAGTGTTAATACCAGTCGTCCCCGCGACGCCTTCACCTATACGGTCGTGCCGATGGCAAAGCCTGCCTGCGCCAGCCAATACCCCTTGACGTGTAGACCCATGGTACAGGCTTCGGCTGGCGCTGATAGTTGTAATGTCCCGCGCGCACTTTGAGTGTCCGGACGGCCGGAAGGCGTTGCGTGGAATAGGTGGGTATGGGCTCCATGATCACCCACAGCTGCGGTATACAATGCGTGCCAGCCATGATCGACTCCTCATTAGTCGGTTGTGGTTAGCCTGTCGGGTGGGTAGCCATCTACATAGAACCAAGCGGTTAATCATAATATCAACAACCAATTGTTTGTATGGAGCTGGCGAAGGGATTCGAACCCCCGACCGGCTGATTACAAATCAGCTGCTCTGCCAACTGAGCTACGCCAGCGATTGAGGCAAATCAAAGATCATTGTATGCATGCCGGCCGGGGCAGGCAATTTATTCACAGCTCACCTGCTGCGCCGCGACATTCGGGTCCACTTTGAGCAACTGGCTCCAGACGGGGTTGATGAGCAGCGGATTGTCGCCGTCTTCGAGATCCAGCCAGTAGACCCTGCGGGTGCGGTAGCGCTGGTCGAGCATGGCCGGGTAACCCAGTTTGGCGATGCGGCCCCTGCGCACCTCGGCCGTGTCGCGCGTCGAGAAGATGCCCAGCGAAATCACATTGTCCTTGCCGATGAAATAGTCCTTCATGCCCTGGGAGTCCAGATCGCCGACGATCTTGCGCGCCTCGGCCGCGCTATTGGCGGGCAAATAGACCCAGTAGCCGGCGGGCGCCTGGATGTCGCCGTTGCGGATGCGCACTTCGTATTTTTCGCGGGTGAGCGTACGCGCCGCTCTTCGCGCGCCCCGCTCTTCGAAGTAGGGTCCGACGGTGCGGCACAACCTCGGCTTTTCGGGGACCGTCTCGGTTGCGGGCAGTTGCGCGGGACTGTCGACGGGCGGCTCAGACGCAGCGGCGTCGCTACTGGCCAGCTTCGGCACCAGGGTGCCGGAAGGCGCCTTGCCGGTCGGGGCAGCGTCGGCCGGGACATCGGCTCGCGATTTCTGACGCTCGGCCAGCAGTACCAGTTGGGTGGCGTTCGGCGGTTCGGGCGGCAGTCGCGGGGTCGAGTAGGGTCCGCTGCGCACTTCGGGATACCAGACGAAGAACGCGACGTTCGCCAGTGTCAGCAGCAGGATCAGGTAACGCATGCCGTCTCCCGCACATGAACCGCCAGGCCGTGCAGCACGAGATCCGGCTGGTGGTCCGGCGGGCTGGCGAGCAGCGGCAGGATGCGTTGGGCGTCGCCGCCGGTAATCACGCGCCGGGCCGCACGGCCGAGTTCGTGCCCGAGATCGGAATAGACGCGGTCGATCAGCGCCACCAGCGTGTACAGCGCGCCGCCATGCACGGCGGTTTCGGTATCGCGCGCCAGCAGCGAAACTTCACCGGACGGCGCGTTCTCGAACTTCACACCGGCGGTTCGGGTGGTGAGCGCGCGTTCCATCATGTCCAGTCCCGGCACGATCAGGCCGCCGAGATGATGTCCTGCGGCATCGATCGCGTCGATAGTCACCGCGCTGCCGCAGTCGACCAGGCACACCGGGGTGGTGTAGAGATCGTGCGCGGCGAGGAGCGCCGCCCACCGGTCAGCGCCGAGCCGCTCGGGTTGAATGTAGGCATTGGTGACGCCGCAGGCCGCCGCGGACGACACCATGAATTCACAGTCGATACGCCAGGTGCGCTTGACCCACGTGCGTATCGATTTGTTGAAAGTGGCGCCGGCGACGCTGACGATGACGACGCGCTCGGGCGCATCCATCGCGAGCCACGCTGCGGGCACGAGGTCCTTGAACGTCTTGTTTTCCCGCATCAGCGGTTCGCCGGTTTCCAGCACGTCGTCCACTGAGCGCGCCCACTTGATCCGGGAGTTTCCTATATCCAGCAACAGATTCATGAAGCGATACGCAGGCTGACTTCACCCGAATGATAATGGATCAGGGTGCCCCGGTGTTCGACTTTCAACGCGCCGCGTTCGTCGACGCCGCGGGCGGTACCGGAGATGACACCGGCGGCGGTGTGCAAGTCGATATCGCGGCCGGCGACCTGATCGAAACGTTGCCAGTCGTCGAGAAAGGGCGCGAGCCCCTGAGCTGAAAACACGGTGACCGCATCGAGCAGCCGGTCGAGCGCCAATGCCGCCAGCCGGTTGCGCGACACCTGCACGCCGTGCGAATGCAGATCGGTCCAGGGCTGATCGATCTGGTCGACGGCATGACGCGGCATGCGCACGTTGAGACCGACGCCGACAATCACGTTCAGCGCACCGTCCATCTCGCCGGCGATTTCGATCAGGATGCCCGCGAGTTTGCGCCCCTCGAGCAGGATGTCGTTGGGCCATTTCAGACCGGCGCCGGACACACCCGCGTCGTGCAGCGCGTGCATCAACCCGACGCCGACGGCCAGGCTGAGTCCGTCCAGCGCGCCGCCGGTGGTCTCGGCGCGATAGGCCACCGAACCGTAGAGGTTGGCGCCGTAGGGCGAGACCCAGGAACGGCCGCGCCGGCCACGACCGGCGCTCTGGCGTTCGGCGAAGCAGACATTGAAACGCCCGGATCGGCTGGGCAGCGGCTGGCGTTTGAGGTGATCGCTGGTGGAGTCCAGCTCGAGGTGGACATCCAGGGCGGCGACGCTGTTCCTGGCCGACGGATTCATCGCCGCGAGAATCCGTCCGGCATCGAGCAGCTCGAGCGGTTCGGGCAGACGGTAACCCTTGCCGCGCACGGCCTGTACATCGAGACCGCGCTGCGACAGCGCGCGAACATGCTTCCACACAGCGGCGCGCGTCAACGCCAGGCGCTCGCCCAGGTCCTGGCCCGAATGAAAACGCCCGTCGGCAAGGATCTCGAGAATCTGCTCGCGAATCGGCATGGAACGCAGTGTACCACAGACACCGGATTTTCCCCGTTGTTTCATGCCGTTAGAGTTGCCGGGTTTGGAGGCGCCAGAATACTTGAACTGCGCGCAAACAAAAACCCCCGCAGTCGAATCCGACCGCGGGGGTTCGAATAGGAGCCTGGCAGTGTCCTACTTTCACATGGGGAAACCCCACACTATCATCGGCGCTGAGCGGTTTCACTTCCGAGTTCGGGATGGGATCGGGTGGTTCACACTCGCTATTGCCGCCAGGCAAACTGGTTAAGAAATGGGGTCGGAGTCGATTTTTCCCCAACCGCCACTCTTCGAAAATGGAATCAAGTCGGAAAAATCGACTCCGACCCCATTTTTTAATTCTGGAAAGATGTATGGCGCGGGTTGTTGCATTTGACCAAACCCAAAATGCTTGGGTGTTATATGGTCAAGCCTCACGGGCAATTAGTACTGGTTAGCTTCATCCATTACTGAACTTCCACACCCAGCCTATCAACGTCGTAGTCTTCGACGGCCCTTCAGGGAGATCGAGTCTCCAGTGAGATCTAATCTTGAGGGGGGCTTCCCGCTTAGATGCTTTCAGCGGTTATCCCGTCCGTACATAGCTACCCGGCAATGCCACTGGCGTGACAACCGGAACACCAGAGGTACGTCCACTCCGGTCCTCTCGTACTAGGAGCAGCTCCTCTCAAATCTCAAGCGCCCACGGCAGATAGGGACCGAACTGTCTCACGACGTTCTAAACCCAGCTCGCGTACCACTTTAAATGGCGAACAGCCATACCCTTGGGACCGGCTACAGCCCCAGGATGTGATGAGCCGACATCGAGGTGCCAAACTCCCCCGTCGATATGAACTCTTGGGAGGAATCAGCCTGTTATCCCCGGCGTACCTTTTATCCGTTGAGCGATGGCCCTTCCATACAGAACCACCGGATCACTAAGACCGTCTTTCGACCCTGCTCGACTTGTATGTCTCGCAGTCAAGCACCCTTGTGCCTTTACACTCAATGCGCGATGTCCGACCGCGCTGAGGGTACCTTCGTGCTCCTCCGTTACTCTTTGGGAGGAGACCGCCCCAGTCAAACTACCCACCATACACTGTCCCCGACCCGGATAACGGGTCTGGGTTAGAACCTCAAACATGCCAGGGTGGTATTTCAAGGTTGGCTCCACCGAGACTGGCGTCCCGGCTTCAAAGCCTCCCACCTATCCTACA
>CAVRAZ010000003.1:232500-401401 GCA_963719135.1 uncultured Gammaproteobacteria bacterium
GTCGGAAATGGACATCAGCTTGCCGAACATCTCCTCGGGCGCATCGGCGATGCCGATGTAGTTGCCCAGCGACTTGGACATCTTCTGGACGCCGTCCAATCCCTCCAGGATCGGCATGGTCAACACGACCTGCGGCTTCTGGCCGTAGGTTTCCTGCAACTGGCGCCCGACCAGCAGATTGAATTTCTGGTCGGTGCCGCCCAGCTCAACATCGGCCTTGAGAACGACCGAGTCGTATCCCTGCACCAAGGGGTAGAGAAACTCATGAATGGCGATCGACTGACCCGCGCCGTAGCGCTTGCTGAAGTCGTCGCGCTCCAGCATCCGGGCTACCGTGTGCCTGGCGGCGAGCTGGATCAGTTCGGCGGCGTTCATGTCGCCCATCCAGCTCGAGTTGAACATCACCAAGGTCTTTTCAGGGTCGAGTATCTTGAAAATCTGCTGTTCGTAGGTGCGAGCGTTCTCGATGACCTCGTCACGCGTCAACGGCTTGCGGGTGACGTTCTTGCCCGTGGGGTCGCCGATCATCCCAGTGAAATCGCCGATCAGGAAGATCGCCTCGTGGCCCAGCTCCTGGAATTGCCGGAGTTTGTTCAGCAGTACCGTGTGGCCAAGGTGCAGGTCCGGCGCGGTGGGGTCGAACCCAGCCTTGACGCGCAGCGGCCGGCCCAGCGCGAACTTCTCGGCCAGCTCGGCCTCGACCAGAATTTCCTCCGCCCCCCGCCTGATTTCCTCGAGCGCCATCGCTTGGCCCATGGTCACCGCACCCCCGGAATGTTGTCGCCCGACCGAAAACCGGCAAGACTAGCACAACCGGGACGCCGTTGGGGTCCAATAGTGTCAGAAATCCGCCCTTTTGCCGCTATATGGGGCCTGTTTGTCCGACCCTGTCCTCATCGCGGTGCGTCGGAAAGCCCGAAATGGGCCCAGGTGAAAATCCTTGTTGACCGGAAAGGCCAGTATCAGTAACTTTCACAAATCGATTTATAAGGAAATTCCGTGGATTATCGACCCTATTCGCTGCGGGACTACAACAGTCCGCTCTATCCCCCCCGGCGGCGCGCCGGCCGGCGCACTTTGCACTGGATGCTGGTTGCCACCCTACCGCTGACAGGCCTGTTGCTGCTGCCGCTGGCGTCCAATGACGCCAAGGTGCTGCGCAAGCAGGAAACGACCTTGGCGCTTCCGATCCAGGCGGCGGCTGCGAAACCGGCAACCACGGAAACCGCGACGCAGGTGGCGCCGGCGAATTCCGGAGCAGCCGAGGCCGCTTCCGCACCTGCGCCGCGACCGGCCGGGCATTCGGTGGCAACCCTGATTGATGCGCCACCGGTTCAGGCAGCGGCCCCGACTACGGAAGGCGGCCAGTGGAAGACAGTCACCGTCCACCGCGGCGACAGCCTGGCCAAGATCTTCGACAAACAGAACATCGATGCCGCACAGCTTCATCAGGTGATGCAAAGCGGCGACCTCGCCAAGAAGCTGACCCGCATTCACCCCGGCCAGTCGATCCAGCTCCTGACCGACGCCGGAGGCTCGCGCCTCACGGGGTTGAAATACGACCTCGACCGGCTGAACCGGCTGGAGATCCGCCCCACCGACGGCGGCTTCGAGTCGGAACTGGTGGTCCAGGTGCCGGACGTGCGCAGAATCAGCGTGGCCGCGCAAATCGACAATTCGCTGTTCGAGTCCGCATCCAAAGCCGGCCTGCCGGACAAGATCACCATGGAACTGGCGGATATTTTCGGTTGGGACATCGATTTCGCACTCAACATCCGCGAGGGCGACAAATTCGCCGTCCTCTACGAGGAGCAGTATCTGGACGGCGAGATGATCGACTCGGGCCGGATACTGGCGGCCGAATTCGTCAATCAGGGCACCAGCTACAAGGCGGTCCGTTTCGTGGACGACGCAGGCAATGCAGATTACTACACGCCCGACGGCCGCAGCCTGCGCAAGGCGTTCATCCGCACGCCGGTCGCCTTTACCCGTATCAGCTCCGGCTTCTCGCTGGGCCGCAAGCATCCGATCCTGAATACCATCCGCGCGCACAAAGGTGTCGACTACGCAGCGCCGATCGGCACCCCGATCAAGGCCACCGGCAACGGCAAGATCGTCTGGTTGGGCACTAAGGGCGGCTACGGGCGGTGCATCGTGATTCAGCACGGTAGCAAATACAGCACGCTGTACGGCCATATGTCGCGTTACAAGAGCGGCCTGGCGGACGGCAGCCGGGTACGCCAGGGCGAAGTCATCGGTTATGTCGGCATGTCGGGGCTGGCCACCGGACCGCACCTCCACTACGAATTCCGTGTCGACGGCGTGCATCGCAATCCGTTGACCGTGGCGCTGCCGAAAGCCGATCCGCTGCCGGCTCGCTACATGGCGGAGTTCAAGCAGGTCAGCGAATCCAATCTCGCGTTACTGGAGCTGGCGAAGACCGAAGCGGTCGCCCTCAACCGCTGACGCGCGGCGACACCCGGGTGTCGCGCGACCTATGTCTGACTACTACATCGGGCTGATGTCCGGCACCAGCGTCGACGCCATCGACGCGGTGCTGGTCGACTTCGCCGGTCACACACCGCGGCTGATTCACAGCCTCTCGCATCCCTGGCCCGACGACCTGCGCAATGCGCTGCTGTCGATCGCTGTGCGCCCCGACACCGCGCTGGCGACCTACGCGCGTCTTGACGTTGAGGCCGGACTCGGCTTTGCAGCGGCGGTGACGGAATTGCTTTCCCAGGCCGGCACGCAAGCGGAAGATATCCGCGCCATCGGCAGCCACGGGCAGACCGTGCTGCACCTGCCGGACACGGCGACGCCGACCAGTCTCCAGATCGGTGATCCGCACCGCATCGCCGCCGGCACGGGAATTCCGGTGGTGGCTGATTTCCGCCGTCGCGACATGGCGGCCGGCGGCCAGGGCGCGCCGCTGGCACCGCTCTACCATCGGACCTTGTTCGCCAGCAGCCGGGAAAACCGCGCCGTGCTGAATCTCGGCGGCATCGCGAATCTGACGCTGCTGCCCGCGCGGCAGGGCGAATTGCTGTCGGGCTTCGACACCGGCCCCGGCAACACCCTGATGGATGCGTGGATCGCGCGGCACCTCGACCGTCCCTTTGACCGCAACGGCGCCTGGGCAAAATCCGGTACGGTCAACGATGCGCTGCTCGCCGCACTGCTGAGCGAACCCTATCTGCACCGCAGACCTCCGAAGAGCACCGGGCGCGAGCTGTTCAACACCGAATGGCTCGATGCGCGTTTGAGGAGCCTCGACGCAACGCAGCTTCACCCGGAAGACGTTCAGGCAACCTTGCTCGCCCTTACCGTGACCAGCGTCACCGACGCGCTGCATGCATACCTGCCGGACGTGGAACGATTGCTGGTCTGCGGCGGCGGGGCCTCCAATGAATGCCTGATGACCGCGCTGGCAACAGCGCTGCCCGGCGTAACGCTGGAAAGTACCGAAGCGCACGGCCTGCATCCGGACTGGGTGGAAGCCACCACCTTTGCGTGGCTTGCGCAACAGGCAATCGAAGGCGTACGGCTCAATACGCCCCCGGTTACCGGCGCCCGCGTGCCGGTAATCCTGGGCGTCATCTATCCCGCCTGATCGCCCGTCTGTTCCTGGAACGTCGTCCCGGCGGAAACCTGTATCCATTTGTCCCGATATCACGGATGCCGGTCTTCGCCGGCGTGACAACAAGATCGGAGGTTGTTTCCTGGCAGTCAGTCAGACTGCCATTGGATTCCGGCCTTCGCCGGATGACGAGCAAGATTCCTCGCGATGACCAGCAAGATTCGCCGGAGTGAAAAGAACGATCCAACGCACCGGCCAGCGGGATTCTCCGCAATGACGAGCAAGCTTCGCCGCAACGCGCGCCAGCTTCGCCGGAGTGACGCGAATGATTCAGCGCCGCTCGATCGGCACGTAGTCACGCACCGATTCACCGGCGTAGACCTGCGTCGGGCGGAAAATGCGGTTGTCGCCCAACTGCTCGCGCCAATGCGCGAGCCAGCCGGCAGAGCGTGCGACTGCGAAGATCGACGTGAACTGATCCGGCGGGATGCGCATTTCCGTATAGAGAATCCCCGAGTAGAAATCGACGTTGGGGTAAACGCCTTTCGGCGCCAGCCGCTCCTCGCACGCTGCTTCGAGCGCAAGCGCAGTCTCGAACAGCGGCCCCATGCTGCCGCCGCGCTTTTCCATCACTTCGCGCATCAACTCCTGCAAAATGGTGGCGCGCGGGTCCTTCACCTTGTACTCGCGGTGCCCCATGCCCCATATCTTGACCTTTTTCGCAAGTTGCTCGTCGAGCCAGGCGCGTACGTTTTCGGGCCGTCCGATCTGGTGGAGCATCTGCACCACGCGTTGATTGGCGCCGCCGTGCAAGGGACCGGCCAGCGTACCGATTGCCGCAGCGATGACCAGGTAGGGGCTCGCAAGCGTCGAGCCCGCCACCAAAGCCGCGAACGTCGACGCGTTGATGGTATGCTCGGCATGCAGTATCAGGCAGGCATCCATGATATGCGCGAGCTGTGGATCCGGGTCTTCGCCGTTGAACATGTAGAGCAGGTTCTCGGCGTAGGTCAGATCGTTGCGCGGCGGGATCGGGTCGTAGCCGTTGCGCACGTGCTCCCACATGGCCACCAGCGTCGCCATGCGCGCGATGATTTTCACCGACATATCGTGTACGTAATTCAGATCTTGGCCGGCAGTCCCGGACAGGCGCTCGTTGCCCGGATAGAACATGCCCAGACTCGCCACCGCCGTCTGCAGCATTTCCATCGGGTGTCCGGTCGCCGGCAGATACTTCATGATTTCGCGCACGTTGTATTTGACGACGCGGCTCCGCCGCAGCTCTTTATCAAACGTATCCAGCTCGGCCCGTGTAGGCAATCGTCCATCCAGCAGCAGTAGCGCCGTTTCCTCAAAGGTACTGTGACGCGCAAGATCGGCGATGCGATAGCCGCGATAGGTGAGGATACCCTTGGTGCCATCGAGATCGGAGATGTTGGACTGCGTGGCGGGTACGCCTTCGAGTCCGGGAAGATATTCGCTCATTGCATCGCTCCTGCCCGTCACCTCGTACTGGTGGAATCGGCGCCGGCCATGACCGGAACATCCGATAACGTGGGCCCAATCATACGGTCAGGATCGCGGGCTGGCTACACCGCGCTGACAGCAGGAAACCATGATAAAAAAGGGAGCGCAACCGCTCCCTTTTTGTGCGGTGTTTGCGAGTGATTTCAGGTCGAGAACGAGGAACCGCAGCCGCAGGTGGTCGTCGCGTTCGGATTGCGGATGACGAAGCGCGCACCCTCGAGGTCGTCCTTGAAATCGATCTCCGCACCGACCAGGTACTGGAAACTCATGGGATCGACCAGCAGCGTCACGCCATCGGTCTCGATCTCGGTGTCGCCATCGTTGACCGATTCATCGAACGTGAACCCGTACTGGAATCCCGAGCAGCCGCCGCCCGTGATAAACACGCGCAGCTTCAGATCCGGGTTGTTCTCCTCCGCGATCAGGGTTTTCACCTTGATGGCCGCCGAGGAAGTAAAGATCAACGGCGCCTCGGCTTCGCTCATGTTCTGTACAGCAGTATCGGTCATCGCAATGCGCTCCAACGAAAAGAATGTCTCGCTGACAATGCGGACATTATGTATTTTCTGACTAATCCAGTCAAGTATTACGGCTCAGGAATACGGCCAGGCGAACTCTTTCTGGATCGAAGGCGGTTGATTTTTCCCATTGGTAATCAACTTTATACGAACCTTTTGCGGCTTGAAGTCGAGCGGCAGCCCGAATTCGCCCTGGAAATGCTGGAAGTAGCGAAAATTGAATTCCAGCGGCTTGTCGCCGTTGTCGCCCAGATTGTTCAGCAGCATGACCGCGCTGTCGCCATTTTCCACGCCGGTGACTTCCATCTGGATCACCCCCTCGGCCAGCTTCGCATTGCGCTTGACCTGAGTGATCGTCATGTCGAAACGGTATCGGCCGGCATGGTGCGCCTCGGTAAATTCCAGGTGCTGAACGCGCAACCCCGGCTCGGCATCGCCGGGCGAAACGATGCCGCGGTAGAGTTCGAGTTCCTTGCGCAGATCCAGGACCTGGCTTTGCGCTTCCGCCAGATCGTTCCGCACGCCGATCGCAGCCTCGCGGTCGATCTGACTGGAACGCTCGAGCACGGCGTTCTGTTCCTCCATCTCGCGGCGTTCCGCCCTGGTCGTCGCAAGCTGAGCGCGCAAGTCGCGCTGCTGTTTTCTGAGCTTGACGACTTCGTGACTTGCATTGCGCATGCCGTAATCGAACACCAGCACGCTGTAGGCCGCAAAGGACAGCACGAAAATAAACAGCTTCCAGGGCCAGAGGCCGCGCGGTTTCCGTAGGGGTTGTTGGCTGGTCATCGCGGGTCCGGTTCGACAGCCAGGCTACGGCAGCAGCGCGACACTTTGCAGTCCCGCATCCTCGGGCAGACCGAACATGATGTTCATATTCTGCACCGCCTGACCGGCTGCTCCCTTGACCAGATTGTCGATCACCGACAACACCACCACGCGGTCGCGCTCGCCGGGGCGATGCACCGCGATTCTGCACATATTGTCGCCGCGTACGCTGCGCGTGTCAGGGTGCGAACCGGGCGGCAACACGTCGACAAAGCGCTCGGCGGCGTAATGCGCCTCGAACAGGCCCTGCAGATCGGCGGTATTGTCAAGAATCTGCGCGTACAACGTCGCATGAATACCGCGAATCATCGGCGTCAGATGCGGCACGAACGTGAGTCCGACTTCTCTGCCGGTCGCCGCCTCGAGGCCCTGGCAGATTTCCGGCCAGTGCCGGTGCCCCGGCACCGCATAGGCTTTCAGGCTGTCGGCCGCTTCGGCGAACAGCACGCCGACATTCGCCTTGCGACCGGCGCCGCTGACGCCCGACTTGCAATCGGCGATCAGCGTGGCCGTATCGACCACACCGGCGCGCAGCAGTGGCAACAGGCCGAGTTGGACCGCTGTCGGGTAACAACCCGGATTGGCGACCAGCCGCGCCCGGGCGATGGCGTCGCGATTGATCTCCGGCAGGCCATAGACCGCCTCGTCCAGCAGTTCGGGGCTGGCGTGCGCCACGCCGTACCAGCGCTCCCAGACCGCCGGATCCCGCAGCCGGAAATCCGCCGCCAGATCGATGAGTTTGAGCCCGGCGTCGAGCAGTTCCCGCGCCATGCCCATCGCAACGCCGTTGGGCGTGGCGAAAAACACCAGATCGCACTGGCGGAACGCGGCGGGCGAAGGCTCGATGAAGACCGTCTCGAGGCGTCCGCGCAGGTTGGGGAACAACTCCGACACGGGCTTTCCGGCCTCGGCCCGCGACGTTATGGCGCCCACCGCGACCTGCGGGTGCTGGACCAGCAACCGCAGTAATTCAACGCCGGTATACCCGGTACCGCCGACCACCCCCACCCGGATCATAGATTCTTCCGCCACCGTGCCGCTGGACTGAAGCGGTTATTGTGCGGATTCGGGCGCGGGCTGTCCATGCGCCCGGCACGCGGTTTGCACATCATCGTTCAACAAAATAGTATGGGACGCTCGCCGACTCTCCGTCCCGGCCAGCCGAACCCGATTACCCGACAACCCGCATGCTCAGCCGCTTACTCAGATCAGGACAACAACTGCTGGCGCCGGACGCCTGGAAAGTCCGCCTGATTTTCTGGAGCGGCGCGATCGTCGTCGGGCTGGTCGCCAGCGGCTTCGCGCTGGCAACGGAGCACATCAACCGCTGGTTTCACGCCCTGCTGGTCTGGTCGCAATACGCGCCGTTCGTCGTGGCTCCTGCGGGTCTGATGCTGGTGAGCTGGCTTACCAACCGCTGGTTTGCCGGCGCCCAGGGCAGCGGCATACCGCAGTCGATCGCGGCGTTGCAGATGACTGAACACAGTGCGCGCACCCGCCTGCTGTCGGCGCGAATCGCCATCGGAAAGATCGTGCTGACGCTGATCGGGTTGCTGAGCGGCGCCTCGATCGGCCGGGAAGGCCCGACCGTGCATATCGGCGCCTCCCTGATGTTCGCGCTGGGGCGCGTCGGCAAATTTCCCCATCACTACATGGACAAGGGCCTCATCCTCGCCGGTGGCGCGGCGGGCATCGCGGCGGCGTTCAATACGCCGCTGGCGGGTATTCTCTTCGCCATCGAGGAAATGGGTCGTTCGTTCGAACAGCGCACCTCGGGCGTACTGCTCACTGCGGTCTTCCTGGCCGGTATCACGGCGGTGGCCATCCAGGGCAACTACACTTATTTCGGTTTCACGTCGGTGAATCTCCCGCTGTCGGAAATCATGCTGCCGATCTTCGTGTGCGGCATCGGCGGCGGCCTGCTCGGAGGTCTGTTCAGCACGGCGCTGATCCAGGGATCGCGGCGCATCGGCCCGCTCGCGAAGCGATATCCGTACCGCGTCGCTGCGGCCTGCGGACTTGGCCTCGCGACCACCGGCTTTCTGTCCGGCAGCCTTGCCTACGGCACCGGCTATACCGAGGCCAGCGTCATCCTCACGAACACCGGCGCCCTGCCGGACACCTTTGCGCCGATGAAGGCCATCGCCACGCTGTTTTCCTACCTGAGCGGCATCCCGGGCGGAATTTTCGCGCCGTCGCTCGCCACCGGCGCCGGCGTCGGCGCCACGCTGTCCAGCCTGATGCCCTCGATCCCCACGGAGGCGGTGGTCATACTGGGCATGCTCGGCTATTTCACCGGCGTAGTGCAGACACCGATCACGGCGTTCGTGATCGTGATGGAGATGACGGACAACCACGGGCTGCTGCTGCCGCTGATGGCGACCTCTTTTATCGCCTACGTGAGTTCGCGGCTGGTCTGCCCGACACCGATCTATCACACGCTGGCCGATCAATTCCTGCCCGCCAGGCCGGCGAAGCCCGCCGTCGAACCGGCGACGCAGGCGAACGATGGTGCGCCCTCCGCCGACCCCGAGATCGCGCAGCCGGCCGCGGAATCGCCCGCTTCCAAGCCTTAGTGCGTATCCGCGCTCGCCTCGCCGTCGTTGCCGTCCTCGCGCTCGTTGCCGGCATCGTCGCGTTCGCGTTCAACGCGGGCGCCGTCAGCGAAGCACCGGCGATCAAGATCACGTGCATCGGCGGCGAGAAAGCCGATCTCGGCCAGTTGCGCGGCAGGCCGGTGCTAGTGACCTTCTGGTCCACCGATTGTCCCGGCTGCCTGCGGGAAATGCCATCGCTGACCCGGCTGTACGAGGATTACTCGGCGCAAGGGCTGGAGATCATCGGCGTCGCCGCGCCCTGGAGCCGGCCCGACCAGGTGCTCGCGACGGTTCGCGCCAAGGGCCTGCCCTATCGCATCGGCCTCGATCTCGACGGATCGGTGACCCGTGCGTTCGGCGACGTGAGCTGGACGCCGACATCGTTTCTGGTCGATCCCGCGGGCCGCATCCGGTATCAAAAGGTCGGTGACATGGACATCGAGAAAGTACGCAGGCTGGTCGCATCAATGCTGGCACGGCCGGCCGCCCGACAAACCGCGCTGAACAAGGGTGATCAACATGCTCTGGATTAAGGCGCTGCACGTGATCTTCATGGTGACCTGGTTCGCGGGCCTCTTTTATCTGCCGCGCCTGTTCGTCTATCACGCAGACTGCGGAGACCAGGCGGGCCATGAACGATTCCTGGTCATGGAACGGAAACTGTTTGCGATCATGACCATCGGCGGCGTGTTCACGGCGCTGTTCGGTCTCGTTCTGCTGTTCATGTGGCACTGGCCGCTGCGGGAAAACTGGCTCATGTTGAAATTGCTGCTGGTCGCGGCACTGATCGTCTATCACTTCTATTGTGGAAAACTCGTGCGTGATTTCCGCCAGGGGGAAAACCGCCACGGTGGCGTTTTTTACCGCTGGTTCAACGAGTTTCCCGCGATCGTCCTGATCGTCGTGGTGCTGCTCGCGGTTGTCAGGCCTTTCTGAGGTGTGCTAAATTGGCAATCCTGAATTTGTCAGGACCGTTTCTCAAACCCATCCGGAAACATCTGGTTAAAGGCAACACGGCATTCCGGCGAAGGCCGGACTCCATTCGGATCGAGACACTGGGTGTCGGTTCCGCAGCCGCGACGACGTAATCAGAGCTTCCCTGAATCAAATCGGTAATCACATGGCCAGGACCGTTCAATGCATCGTTCTCAAACGCGAAGCCGAAGGTTTCGACTCGCCGCCGCACCCGGGCGATATCGGCCTGCGCATCTACGAGCAGGTTTCGCGGGAAGGCTGGAACCAGTGGCTGGAACGCCTGACCATGATCGTCAACGAGAACGGCCTGAGCACCGCCGATCCCGAGAGCATCGAACTGATCGAGCAGCACATGGTGGGGTTCTTTTTCGGCGAGGGCGCGATGGGACAGGTCCCTGAGGGATTCCAGCCGCCCGGCGGCAAGAAATAACCTGGCGCCGGGCGGCGTGATGCTTCCAAGGCGGCGGAGAACGGAAATCCGGATCCAGCCGCTTGCGTCGCACAGTGCCGACCATGCTCCTCATGCGATCGAAAACAAGTTCTCTGTTTCCCGTGCGAAGCGCGGAGTAGTCAGACGGACGCCTGGCGGGCCAGTCTGAACAGCGGCGCCACCACGATCTTCAGCTTGCCGAACGCTTCGCGCAGTGCCGCCTCGGCCTGCGCCGCATCCGGCGCCCGGGCGAACATGAAGCCGAGATAGCTGCTGGCCTCGGGCAGCGGCACCAGTTCATAACCTTCACGCACGCTGATCACGATGTCTTCGATCCAGCGTGTGCGCCCCGCGTCTAACAGGCCCTCGACCCGACGCAGTATGCCCGCACCCGGGATGGGCAGCATCAGCACCCCTGCGCCGCCCTCGACCGGCCGGATCGGCGCCGGACGATTCATGGCGTACCGAATCACCAGTGTTTCCAGATCACTGCCGGCGCCGAGTTCGAGCAACCGCGCGCAGTCGCCGCCGATGGTGCGCGAAGCGATTTCCATGACCCAGGCCCGGCCTGCGCTCAATCGCAGTTCCGCGTGAACCGGACCTTCGCGCAAACCGTAGGCCGCGCAGGCCGCGGCAAGCGTCTCGACGGCGTGGGCCTGCTGCGACACCGGGTGTCGCGACGGCGTGATGTAATAGGTTTCCTCGAAATAGGGTCCTTCCATCGGGTCGGGCTTGTCGAACATCGCCAACACGTTGAGCCGGCCGCGGTGCAGTATCGCTTCGATCGCGATCTCGGGTCCGCTGATGAACCGTTCGACGAGCACCTTGTCCCGCTCATCAGGCGGCAATTGCGCTTCGCGCGCCAGCAGCGCCTGAACGCGCGCGATCGCGTTCAGGCAACCGGCCTCGTCGTCGGCGCGAATCACGCCGCGGCTGGCCGACAGGCTGACCGGCTTGACGACCACCGGATACGTCAGTCCCTCGAGTTGCGCTGCGAGCGGCCGGTCCGTATGCACGCGGCGGTGCGCGGGCACGGGCACGCCGGCCGCGGCGAGCCGCCCGCGGGCGAGATCCTTGCGCCGCGAAAGCTTCGCCGCCGCCGGCGGATTGTGCGGCAGATCCAGCACCCCGGCCACCGCGCCGGCCAGCTCGACCGCCGCGTCATCGGTGGCGATGACACCGGCGAAGGGTCGGGACGACGCGGCGCCGAGCAGTTGGTCCAGCGCGCCGGGATCGTTCAGATCCACGTGCAGGCCGTCGGCAACCGCGCTGATCAGCGCATGGCGACCCGGCGAAGCGACGAGCACGTCGACGCCCAGGTCACGGGCTGCACGCAGATAAGCGGCGATGCGATAGCTGTTGGGAGGCGTCACCAGCAACAGGCGCTCGCGCGCCGGTCGCCGGTGCCGATCGGCGGAACGAACGGTGTGGGTCAGGCACAGCCTCCGCCCGCGGCGCCGCAGGTGCCGCAGGTGCCGGAACCGCCGGTGGTCGCGAAGACGTTGTTGAACACGAAACTCGCGCCACTGGGGCGCTCGACGTAGTCGATTTCGACGCCGCGCAGAAAATTCAGGGCGACGGCATCGACATAGAGATTGAAACCGCCCGCCGCCAGCACACAGTCATACGGCGTACGCGTATCGGTGAACGTCATGCCGTAACTCATGCCGCCACAGCCGCCACCGGACACAAAGACGCGGATCGCGTCCAGCTCGTCGTCCACGTCCTTGAACAACTCCGCCATCTTTTCGCTGGCGGCGGCGGTCAGACGCAGATCGGCGTCACCGAGGTGATTGGAAAACTCAATCGTTTGGCTCATGGCAACCATCCTTCTGTGTGTTCTTCAACGGTAGGAGTCTAGCAAAAACCCGCCCGCGCTTGACGCTTGGAAAACTGGGCGAATTGCAACCGGTACGTGGCAATGCAATCTAAATAGGAACCATTTGCATTTAGATGATTTGGATTTATAATTCGCTTGGCCGCCACTCTCCGCGCACGTCCGGCCCATAGAGAATAGCCAATGCATAACAAGATCTTAGCTGGCAACCCCCCGTCTGTGCGTCCGGCCATAGACCCTTTGCCCGCACCCGCCCGGTCCCATGCGACTTAGACTGCTGCTTTTCCTGGCACTGCTGCTGCCGGTCAGCGTTGCGTCGGCCCGCAGCGTCTATCAGGAACCCGAAGCATTTGTCGCCGAGGCGTTTGGCGGCGCGCCGCCGGAGCCGCGCGCGATATGGCTGACGGGGGAACGCAAAGCACGCGTGAAGCAGATCCTCGACCACGATTATTCCACGCTGCGTGTGCGCTACTGGATGAAGGGCGACCGCACCGTCTGGGTGCTGGACGAAATCGGCAAGGAGCGGCCGATTACCGCGGGCTTCGTCGTTGAACACGGCGCGCTGGATAGCGTGCGCGTGTTGGCGTTCAGGGAAAGCCGGGGTTGGGAAATACGCCATCCGTTTTTCACGGACCAGTTCAAGACGGCGGCGCTGAATGCCGACGGCCGCCTGGACAAACCCATCGACGGCATCTCCGGCGCCACGCTTTCGGTGAGCGCCATGAAGAAACTGGCGACGCTGGCGCTGTATCTCGACAGCCAGGCGAAAACCGAACATGTCGAAAGCACACCATAGAAGGCAGCGCTTCAAGCTGCGTTCGTTCTATGTGTGGCACCGCTACATGGGAATCACGGCGGCGCTGTTCATGGTGCTGGTCGCCGGCACCGGCGTGCTGCTCAATCATACCGAGCAGTTGCAGCTCGATCACCGTCACGTCCAGTCGGCCTGGGTGCTGGACTGGTACGGCATCAAGGCGCCGGACGACATGACCTCGTTCGACAGCGGCGAGCGCCGCGTCACGCTGATGGGCGAACATCTGTATCTCGATGAACAGGAGATCGACGGCGAATTCCGGCGACTCGCCGGGGCGGCCGACATCGACGGTACCGTCGTCATCGCCGTCGACGACCGGCTTCTGCTGCTGTCACGCCAGGGCGAACTGGTGGACGCGATGGATGCGGCCGATGGCATCCCGGCGGGCGTTCAGGACGTCGGCAAGGATGGCGGCGGACGGCTGGTCCTCAAGACTGCGCTTGACGCCTACACCACCGATGCGGATTTTCTGCGCTGGGGACGCTGGAAGGGCGATGCCGCCACCGTCGCCTGGTCGCACCCACAGCCCACCGACCCCGCCCTGAAGCGGACGCTGCAATATCAATACCTCGGAGAAATACTCCCCGTCGAACGCGTGCTGCTGGATCTGCACAGCGGCCGTTTCTTCGGCCGGTTCGGCCCCTGGGTCATCGATCTGTCCGCGGCGCTGATGGTCATGCTGAGTCTGAGCGGCGCGTGGATGTGGTTCAGGCGGCGGCGTTGACCCCTTGACACCACCCGTTGCCTCCCTTCGGTAGCGGGTCGGTTCCGGCCGAGAGGATTGGCCGGAACAGGTAACGGGTGGTCTTCTTGTGCCATAGTTCACCGAGTGGATAACTGGACGGGGGTACCAAAGGTCGCTATCGGCGTTCGCCGCCGGCAGGGAAAACCGGCAGCGCGGGGAACTACCGGACTGCAAGGCAGTCAATTTGCTGTTCTTCAGTTTCCCGCAAATTGTCGGAGCCTGATCGGTGCATTACACGCAAGAAACGAACCCCGTGGCCGCCGACCGCAGCGCTCCCCGAATCCTGATCGTCGATGACGACACCGATATCCGATCATTGCTCTCGGAATTTCTCGAAGGCAAGGGTCTGAATGTCTCGCAGGCCGCCAACGGCACGAAAATGTGGGATGTCCTCGGCGCGCAGCACGTCGACCTCGTGGTGCTGGACATCAACCTGCCGGGGACCGACGGGCTCGAGCTGTGCCGCGCGTTGCGTGCCGACTCCGGCGTACCGGTGATCATGCTGACGGCGAGGTCCAGCCCGATCGATCGAGTCACCGGTCTGGAAACCGGGGCGGACGACTACGTCTGCAAACCGTTCGAGCCGCTGGAACTCCTCTCCAGAATCCGCAGCGTCCTGCGGCGCGCTACCGCCGCCCTCGCGCCTGAAGGGCCCGGCCGCACCCCGGTCCGGCTGCACTTTGCGAATTGGACGTTGGACGTCAACGCGCGCCATTTGATCGACCCGCAGGGCGTTCTCGTGCTGCTTTCCGGGGCAGAGTACCGGCTGCTCAATATCTTTCTGGAGCAGCCCAATACGGTCCTGACCAGAGACCGCGTGATGGAACTCATTCACGGTCGTGACGCCGGTCCGTTTGACCGGTCGATCGATCTGCAGGTGAGTCGTCTCAGACAAAAGATCGAGGACGACTCGAAGTATCCGAAAATCATAAAGACGGTGCGAAACGAGGGCTATATCCTGACCGCCCCGGTCAGGGTCGACTATTGATGATCAGGTCGTTTCTCGGATCCATGACCGCCAGGATATTCCTGACCCTGGTACTGGGCACCATCGGCTCCGGGTCACTGGTCATGACGCTCGCCGCGAACGAGCGCGCAAGACTGGACACCCATATCCGCATGCACCATGCCGCCGAGCGAATGGAACAACTGATCCTCACACTCGATGGGGTGCCCCCGTCGTCGCGCGCGGCGGTGATTCAGGTGGCGCAAAGGTACGCGGTTCGCGTCGCGCTGAACGCGTCGGCGCCCGTGCCGGGAAAAGCGTCCGACTCCGAATTTGCCATGGAACTTCGCCGCACTCTGGGTGAGAACCGGCACATCGGCGTGTACGACGGGAAGGACCGGGACTGCGCGACCGAAGGCACCAGCCAGGATGCCGCGCCGGCTGCCGGGCATCGTTGCGAGATCATAGCGGCCAGTCTGCAGGACGGATCGCCGGTAAGACTCGACATCAGGCGCCCCGACCGGACGCCGCCGCCCTTCATGAAGAATTTTCTGAGCGACCTCGTGTTGCTCCTGACGGCGCTCGTCGTGCTCGCTCTGATCGTGGCGCACATGGCCACCAAACCGTTGCGCAGGCTGGCGCGCGCCGCGCACGAGTTGGGCCGCGATATCGAACGTCAACCGCTGCCGGAGACGGAGGGATCGACGGAGGTGAGAGAGGCGTCGGCCGCATTCAACAGGATGCAGGCCAGGATCCGCGATCACCTGCAACAACGGACTTGCATGCTGGCCGCGATCGCGCACGATCTCCAGACGCCGTTGACGCGGCTCCGGCTGCGTCTGGAAAAGGTCGGTGATCCGGATCTTCGCGGCAAACTGATCAAGGACATGACCGATACCCAGAAGATGGCCAGGGAAGGATTGGAATTCGCCCGTACACTGAACGTCGACGAACCCTTCGAATTCGTTGACCTGGATTCTCTGGTGGCGGCGATCTCCAATGATGCGATCGACGCGGGTTGTGACGTCACCTGCAGCGGTTCGATTGGAGCACCCGTTCTTGCGGCGCCGCAGGCGCTGCGCCGCTGCATCGCCAACTTGATCGAGAATGCCATCAAGTACGGAAAGCTCGCCCGCGTCACTGTGAACCGGGTCGATCGCACGGCGTTGGTTTCGGTGGCCGACGCCGGTCCCGGAATTCCGGACGGCCGGCTGGAGGAAGTCTTTCAACCTTTCAACCGCGGCGGTGGCGCGCACCCGGAGGTCGCCGCCGGAACGGGGCTCGGACTGGCGATCGCGCGTATCGTGGCGGAAAAGCACAGGGGCGTTGTCAGGCTGAGAAACGGCGCTCCCGACGAAGGCGGACTGGTGGCGACATTGGAGTTGCCGCTGCCCTGATTCAGGTACGACACGCGCCAGGGCCGGCAACCTGTACGCTCACAGGTTGCCGGTTCGGGGTCACGATGGCACTGCGGCGGAAGGCCGGCGCGTTACGCCTTGGCGCTGACGTTGGACCCCGGGTTACTCGCTTGAAGATTGTCGTACAGCGTGCTCAGGAAACCGGCAAGCGAGGTCTGATTGTCGGACGCGCCCAGGGAGGCGAGCAGGTTATTGAAATCCTGCTGCAGGGTCGAACCGGTTGCGTCAGACGCCGCCCGGGTCGCTGACGCGTCCGATGACGACAGTTGCTGGACCAGGCTCTGCAGCCGGCTCTCCAGGCCGTTCAGTCCGCCGCCTCGAGCGTAGCCGTGAACCCCGTCCGCGGATCCGCCACCACTGCCGTCGTTGTCGCCATCGCTGTCGACTCCGGCGCTGTTGGCGACCTGCGCCGCCGCGGGCCCGGACTGCGCGACGCTCTGTGCGTGGAGCGCGCTGAACAGATCGTGCATGAACGTACTCAGCGCCTGTTTCAGATCCTGAGAGACAGACCCGTTGCCGGACGTCGCGGTTGCGCCGTTGGCAACGGCGTTGCCGTCCGCCGTCGCGCCCGCCGCGGCAGGGACGCTGACACCGATGCTCGACAGCGCCTGCAGGATGGCGGACGCGAACCGATTCGCTTTGCCGACGCCGCTTGAATTCTGACTTCCATCATTGTCTCCGTCGCTGTCGGCAGCGCTGTTGCTCCGGTTCACGGAAGCAGGACTGCCGACCTGGCCGATGGTGTAGGCATTGGCCGCGATCGCATTGATCGTAGACATCGATATTCTCCTTTACAGGGTAAATGCATAGAGTAATACGGACCAGTCTAGCGGAAGGCCTTGAGCGAAGATTGAGACCGGTTTTGTATCGGAATGTATCGTCGGCGGGATGCCGAACACGCTTGCGGCGTACGCCATGGACGATGGGAAGATCGTGTCGAGCCCGCTGCCCGACGGGTCGGGGAGAGGCGGCCGAACCTCGCTGGCGAGCGCCCCCTGATCGGCATCAACGCGGCGGCCGATGCGGGCTAGCGGGCTGTTGTCAGAACTGCGAACTCCTTGCGGTTCTGCACGACTTTCGGCAGGTACAGGCGTGTTTCGCGGTAGGGCAGATTTCTCTGCAGTTCCGAATACACACCGGGCGGCTGCAGCGCATTAATGGCGGAAATCGCGGCGCTTCGATTGTCCGAGAACACTTTGGTGACATTGCCGGTGCCGGTGTTGTAGGCCGATATCACGCAATAGTCGCCGCTGGCGCTGTCGCCGATATCGTCGAGCAGGTCATAGGTCAGCACGCTCAGGTAGGCCACGCCCAGTTCGATGTTGGTTTCCGGGTCGAACAGGTTGTCCCGGGGCGGTGCTTCATCCTGGCCGCGTGACTTTCTGTATCCGGCGCGGCCACCGCTGCTTGGCACCAACTGCATCAGGCCGTAGGCCGGCGCGGAGCTGACCGCGAAAGGATTGAAGTTGCTCTCGGTCTTGATGATGGCGTATACCAGGCGCCTGCTGATGCGGAATTTTTCAGCACACCTGTCGACGATCTGCCGGTATTTTTCCGCCTGGCGGTTTTCGAAGTTTTTCACCATCCGCAGTTTCACGTAGGTCGATTTCTGCTTTCCGCCGTTGGAATCGACCGCGCGTGGCTTGACCTGATCGGTCATCAGATAGTCGGCATAGCCGGCGGCCAGCGCCGCCGAGTCGATGTTGCGGCCGTTCTGGTCGACAACCAGACCGTAGAGATAGGGTTTGCGCCTGCCATTCAGCTCGACATCCTCGTCGGTAAACAGGTCGACGGAGCGCGGATCGTCGGGTGTCAACAGGGTGGTCCTGATTGCCTCCTTGAGACTGGTCCGCGGATCTTCATGATCCAGCGTTTCGACCAGCACCGTGCCGGTGTCGAAATTGACGATCGCGCGGCTCTTGTAGTTCTGGGTGTACTTGACGTATTGGCGGGTGGAAGAAACCCGGGTTTCCTTGCGGCCCCACTGCTCTTCCACTTTACCCCGCAGGGTGGTCACGAGTTCCTGGAACTGGCGCTGCGCCTTGTCGAGGACGACCTGAGTGCTTTCCTTGTAGCCGTCGATTTTCTCGCGGGTGAACGCCTGCTGCGTGCTGGCCTTGATGCTGGTCCAGGTTTCGTTGGCCTTGACAGTGGCCTGGTCGAGTGTGCACCGGCCTGGCAGCCCCGAAAGGACTGCCCAGAGAACACATGGTTGTAGCCGTGTTCGCACCATGTCGCGATTGTCGTCAGGCCGCCCCGTCGACTCTTTATTTGAAGCCTAGCCGCAGTTGGGCTGATTGCAACCACACCGGCGACGGGCCTGTCACTTTACCCTGTTTCAGCAGTTTTCTTTGGACGCCCAGCGTCCGAACGGACAACCCTGCCTCAGCGCCCCGCCCGCACCAGTCCGCCCACCCCGGCCTGTTCCAGTTCGCGGTTCAACAACGCGCGTATCGCCGCGGCGTCCTCGAGCCCGTGGATTTCGTGCAGCACTTCGCACGCGCGCGCATACGGGAAACTGCGCACCACCCACTTGATTCGCAGCAGGCTTGCCGCGCTCATGCTGAGCGAGTCCACGCCCATGCCCATCAACAGTACCGCCGCGCCGGGGTCACCCGCCATTTCGCCGCACACGCTTACCGGCCTGCCGGCGGCCGCCGCGCTCCTGACCACCTGTTCGATGGCGGCGAGCACCGCAGGGTGCAGCGCATCGAAAAGACCGGCGACCCGTGAATTGTTGCGGTCGACCGCCAGCAGGTACTGCGTCAGATCGTTGCTACCGATGGAAAAGAAATCGACGCGCTTTGCAATCGCCTCGATCTGGTACACGATCGACGGCACCTCGACCATGGCGCCGAGGCGCGGGAAATCCGGTTGCACGCCCTCCTCCGCCAGTTCGTTCCAGGCCCGGCGAATCAGGCCGACCGCGCTGTCGACCTCGCCGACGGAGCTGATCATCGGCAACAGCAGTTGTGCATTGTTCAGCCCGACTGACGCGCGCAGGATCGCGCGAATCTGGGTCAGAAAGATCTCGGGATGGTCCAGCGTGATGCGGATGCCGCGCCAGCCCAGAAACGGGTTCTCCTCGTGCACGGGAAAATACGGCAGCATCTTGTCGCCGCCGACGTCCAGTGTGCGGATCGTCACCGGCGCCGGCGCGAACGCCTCCAGCACCTGCCGGTACACGCGCCGCTGTTCCTCCTCGCCGGGGAACCGGTCGCGGATCATGAACGGCACCTCGGTGCGGTACAGGCCCACGCCTTCGGCGCCCGAGCGCAACGACGGCGTGATGTCGGTCAACAAACCGGTGTTGGCGTACAGCGGCAGCTTGTGCCCGTCGGGCGTCACCGACGGCAGACCGGTCAGTTCCAGCAGGCCTTTGGAGAATTCGGCCTCCTCGCGTTCCAGGCGCCGGAACTCGTCGCGAATGGCGCTGGACGGTTTGACGAAGACCCGGCCCTCGTAGCCGTCGACCACCAGTTCCTGGCCTTCGAGCCTGCCCACCGGCAATCCCTCGACGCCCATCACCGCCGGCACACCCAGCGCGCGCGCCAGTATCGCCACGTGCGACGCGCTGGAGCCGCGCGCCGACACCACGCCGGCGAGATGTTCGGTCGGCACTTCCGCCAGTTGGCTGGCGCTGACTTCCTCGCCGACCAGAATGGTGCGCGCATAGGGGTCGCTGATCGCCGGGCGGGCGCTTTGCAGGTGCTCGAGAATGCGGCGTCCCAGATCGCGGATGTCGCTGGCGCGCTCGCGCAGGTACGCGTCGTCCATGCCCTCGAAGACGCGCACGTGTTCGGCGATCGTGTCGCGCAATGCGCCGGGGGCCCAGTTGCCGTCGCGTATCCGCTTGACGGTGGCTTCGATCAGACTCTCGCTGCGCAGCATCAGGATCAGCGCGTCGAACAGCGCCAGATCCTCGGCCGGCACCGCACCGACGATGCGCTCGGACATGCTGCGCAGTTCCTGCTCGACGCGGGCCACGGCGCCGCGGAACTCCGCGATGTCGGTGTCGGGGTCGTCCGCGACGCGGTCGGGGATCGCCTTGAGATCGGCCAGCGGATACACCACGCGCGCGTACCCCACCGCCGCGCCCGGCGCGCCGGACAGGCCCTTGAGCGAATACCTGGCTTCATTGGTATCCTGCAACAGGCGGGTGATTTCACCGCTGGCCTCGGCATGGGTGATCGCGCCGGCGAGCTGCGCGGCGAGCGTGAACAGAAAGGTCTCCTCCTCCTCGCCGAACCGCCGCTGCTCGCTTTGCCGCACAACCACCACGCCCAGCACCTTGCGGTGCTGGATGATCGGTACGCCGAGAAAACCGTGATAGTGCGCGGCACCGATCTCGCCGGTATGGATGTACTCCGGGTGGGACGCGGCGTCTTCCAGGTTGAGCGGTTCTTCGCGCCGCGCAACGACGCCGACCAGACCGCGGCCGAAATCCAGCCGCACCTGCCCGACCATGGATTTGTCGTAGCCGTCGGTGGCCATCAGCACGTGCTGCTGGCGCTCGTGATCGGCCAGATAGATCGAGCAGACATCGACCGCCATCGCCTGCTTCACCCGCTCCACGATGACGGTCAGCGCGCGCTGCAGATCGGGCGCGCCGTTCACTTCCTGGATGGTGCGGCGGAGAATATCAAGCAAAGCGACGGTTCCATGCCGCCCGAAGTCCGGACGGGTTCAGATGGATCGATGAGGAATCAGCGGCGCGCAGGCTGATGGTGTTCGGGCAGGATCAGCGGCGCAAGCTCGTTCAGCGCTTTCCGGTAAACCTTGCGCTTGAAGGATACCACTTCACCCAGAGGATACCAGTAATCGACCCAGCGCCAACTGTCGAATTCCGGCTTGTCGCTGAGATCCAGACGCACGTGGCGTTCCTCGCTGATCAGGCGCAGCATGAACCAGACCTGTTTCTGGCCGATGCAGATCGGCTCCTGGGCGTAGCGGATGTAGCGCTTGGGCAAGCGGTAACGGAGCCACCCGCGGGTCGACCCCAGCACCTCGACGTGGCGCCGCTCCAGGCCGATTTCCTCACCGAGTTCGCGGTACATGGCCTGACACGGCGTCTCAAGCTCGCGAATACCGCCCTGCGGGAACTGCCAGGCTTCCTGATGGATTCGCCGAGCCCACAACAGGCGCCCATCCCGGTTGGTCAGGATGATACCGACATTTGGCCTGAATCCTTCTGAATCAATCACTTGGAAAAACACCTTACAGGATTTCCCTTTATTTGGATTCTTGCATAGCAACCGCTCGAGGGCAAATGGGGCAGCCAGCAAATTTACCTGAGTTTGCTCAGCGGCTATGCTAGCGACCCGCTTGAACCAGCCCCGGCGAACCCTCTCATGGCTCTGGCACTCTTTGATCTCGACAACACCCTGCTCGCCGGAGACAGCGACTACCTCTGGGGCCGGTTCCTGGCCGAGCACCGCATCGTCGACGGCGAATCCTATGAAGCCCGGAACCGCCACTTCTATCAGCAATACCTGGAAGGGTCGCTGGATATCTTCGAGTTCCTCGACTTTCAACTGCGCCCGCTGGCCACCCACGAACGCGCCGACCTCGAACGCTGGCGGCACCAGTTCCTGGCCGAAAAGATCGAGCCCATCATGTCGCCCAAGGCGCGCGAGCTGGTGGCCCGCCACCGCGCACGCGGCGACGTGCTGGCGGTGATCACCGCCACCAACCGGTTCATCACCGAACCGATCGTCCACCGCTTCGGCATCACCGAACTGCTGGCCACCGAACCCGAGGAGCGGGACGGCGAATTCACCGGCCGCGTTTCAGGTACGCCCTGTTTTCAGGAAGGCAAGGTGACGCGCCTGAACGCCTGGCTGGAACAGACCGGACATTCACTGGCCGACAGTTGGTTTTACAGCGACTCGCACAACGACCTGCCGCTGCTGTCGCTGGTCGACCACCCGGTCGCCGTCGACCCCGACGAGAAGCTGCGGCACGAAGCGCAGCAGCGCAACTGGCCGATCATATCGCTCAGAAACTGAACCGGATGCCGCACCGCAACCGTCTCCCGCCGCTGGCCGCGCTCGTTGTCGTCGCGGCGCTCAGCCTGCTGTTCAGTCTCATGCACGGCAGCACGGCCATTCCGATCGCGCAGTTGTGGCACGGCGACGACCCGATCCTGCGGCAGATCGTCGGGGAACTGCGCCTGCCCCGCGCCGCCAGCGCGTTCGTCACCGGCGGCACGCTCGCGCTGGCCGGCACGCTGATGCAGGTGCTGTTGCGCAATCCGCTGGCCGACCCCTATGTGCTCGGCGTGTCGGGCGGGGCGGCAAGCGGCGCGCTGCTGGCGCTGTTGTCGGGCGCGTCCGTGATCCTGGTGCAGGGCTTCGCCTTCGGCGGCGCGCTGCTTTCGATCGGACTCGTGTTCGTGCTGGGGCACGGTCGCGGCGGCTGGAACACGACACGCCTGCTGCTGACCGGCGTCGTGCTGGCCGCCGGCTGGGGTGCGGTCATCAGTCTGCTGCTCAACCTGGGCAGCGACAGCCGCCTGCGCGGCATGTTGTTCTGGTTGATGGGTGACCTGAGCGGTGCACCGATGCCGGTGTGGAGTGGCGCCGCGCTGCTGGGCGGCCTCATGCTCTGCCTGCCGCTCGGCCGCGCGCTGAATCTGCTTGCGACCGGCGAACAGCAGGCGGCTGCGCTGGGTGTGGCGGTAACGCGCATCCGCATCCAGTTATATCTGGTCAGTTCGTTTCTGGCCGCCAGCGCCGTGACCACGGCCGGCACGATCGGGTTCATCGGCCTGATCGCGCCGCACCTGCTGCGTCTGTGGGGCCTGCGCGATCACCGCGTGCTGATGCCGGCCGCGGTGTTGTTCGGCGGCAGCCTGCTGACGCTGGCCGACACGCTCGCGCGCACCCTGATCGCCCCCGCCCAGTTGCCCGTCGGCGTTCTGACGGCGCTGCTCGGCGTACCGCTGTTTCTCATCCTGCTTTATCGCGAACGCGGCCTGACGACCGATGGCTGACGCTGCGCACGCCGGCACGGATCTACCGGATCTATTGGCCGTCGATGCGCTCGACCTCCGCATCGGCGGGGTCAGGGTGACCGCCGGTCTCGATATGCGGGTGCGCGCGGGAGAGTGCTGGTGTCTGCTGGGGCGCAACGGTGCCGGCAAGACCACCCTGCTCAAGACCCTCGCCGGCCTGCGCCGCGCCGATGGCGGCACCATCAGGCTTTGCGGCCGGCCGCTGCACACGCTGGCACGGCGCGACATCGCCCGCTGCGTCGGAATGCTCTTTCAGGAACACCAGGACGCCTTCCCCGCGACCGTGCTGGAGACCGTATTGACCGGCCGCCATCCCCACCTGCACGCCTGGCAATGGGAAACAGCCGCCGACCTGGAAATCGCGCGGCAGGCACTGAAGCGGGTCGGACTGTCCGCCTTCGAAGGCCGTTCGCTCGACACCCTGTCCGGCGGCGAGCGGCGCCGGGTCGGCCTCGCCACCCTGCTCTGCCAGGCGCCGGCGGTATATCTGCTGGACGAGCCGTCCAATCACCTGGACCTGCACCACCAGACCGGACTGCTGGACGCGCTGAAACGCTCCATTGTGGGAGCCGGCGGCGCGCTGTTCATGAGCCTGCACGACGTGAATCTGGCAGCCCGGCTCGCCGATCGCTGCCTGCTGCTGCTGCCGGAGGGCCGCACCGAGCAGGGCCCCGCGCCGGAGGTGCTGACGGCATCCCTGCTGGAACAGCTTTATGAACAGGCCTTCGAGCAGCTCACCAGCAGTCGGGGAGCCGTCTGGATCCCCAGATGATGCCAGACGCCGGCAGGCTGTCGAAATTCATTACAACACGACCAAACTGCCGGACGGCGGCATCCTGATCGTCAATCCCATCCCACAACAGCGGGTTACGATTATTTTATTGGCCCATAAATATTGTTTTGTGTCGAATTTAGTTACAGGCCGGATTGCGCCGTCAGAATTTATATTAATTAAATCAATAGCGTAGCCAGTCGGGCACGGCCCTTGCTCGGTCATTTGCGAAACCGGTGGGGGCAAGATGCATTTAACCATAGAGTCCGGCGACCAGCAGTTGGTCGAGCGGCGGTCACAGCCCGACCGCAGGCGACACGCGTGGCGCACGCTCACTTACTGCGGTTTCGCCCGGCGCGGACGACGGCGCGATATGCGCCGCTCGGGCGACAGCTATTACCTCGACTGGTACGACCCCCGTCTGGTGTTCGCGGGTATCGGGATTCTGCTGCTGAGCACGGCGGATGCGGCGCTCACGCTGATACTGCTGGGGCTCGGCGCCGCCGAACTCAACGCCGTCATGGCCCGGCTGATGAACATCAGCATACCCCTGTTCGTCGCCAGCAAGATTGCCATCACCGCAGCCGGCGTACTGTTCCTGCTCGCGCACGCACACTTCCACATTCTCAAATTGACCACCGGCCGGCGGATGATTCACGCGCTGCTGGCGATCTACTCCCTGCTCATCGGTTACGAACTGGTTCTGCTGGCGAGGTATGCGCTATGAAAACGATGATCAACTGGCAAACAGCCGTCTCCACCAACGACGCCGGTTCCCCGGCAGAGGCGCACGTGCTCGCAGATCGGCTGGCCGCAGCCTGGAGAGCGTCCAACCCGGCAAGGGCGGACCATCGGCGGAGAAACCGCACGAACTGCCCAAGTGGTGCGGGTCAAATATTTTCACGAAAGCCGGCGAACTGACGTCATCCACATAGACGATGCCGCAATAGTCTTCCTCGTGCTCGGCGCGCAGGAGGCGGTCGATTTCGCTGATGAAATTGAGTAGATCCGACTTGCCGGCGCATTGTTCCGGCGGTGGTTCGCCCACTGCATAGACATACCAGTCATCGCCGGCCTGATCGCTCAGGGTGGCCCACAGGCGATCGAGGTCTTCCCAACGCAGCACGCCGGAAAAGGTCCCGCGAAAAGCATCCCGAAACGTTTGTTCCCAGTCGTTCACGTACCGCCTCCTTGTTGATGCCGCCCATTTAATTACACTCCGGTGAGCGCGTGCAACAGAATCGCGGCGCGCCCCCTGCCGAATTGAATTCCCGAATTGGTTCATTGGCTTAGCCCTCGCCTGAGTTGACGGGGTGAGGGATAGCGACTACAGTCCGATCCCTGTCATGCAGGGACCGCCGGAGGCGGGGCAAGCAAATGGGTGTCTCTCGCCGTCTTTCGTCGATGGTCGCGCTGTCGGTACTGGCGCACGGCGCCGTGCTGTTCTGGGCCGGCGGCGTTCCCGTCGTACCGGACATGGGCGAACCTGCGGCGCGTCCCCTGGTCGTCGCGATCGTCGCGCCGGAGCGCGTTGCCGCGCCGGCGACCACGCACGGAAGCGTACCGAACACCGTGGCGGATGCGAACACCCCGGACCGCCCGCGCCGCGCCGACCCCGTTCGCACCGCAACGGTCCGCCAGCCCGCGCGCCCGAAGAAACCACCCGCACCGTCGACACAAACCGCGGCGGCGCCCGCCCGCGCAGTGCGCGCGACACTGGAAGCGTCCGTCAACCCGACTGCCGACAGCGCATCGCCTGCTCAGCAGATCAGCCAGGCGGTACGACGCCATTTCCAGGCACACTTCGAATATCCCTGGCTGGCGCGCAAACGCAACTGGCAGGGCGATGTGGTGCTGGCGCTGCACATCGAACGCGACGGGCGGCTCAGCCGCGTCGCGGTCGATACCTCGTCCGGTTATGCCGCGCTGGACAAATCGGCGCTGAGATCGGCGCAGCACATCGGCCGGATACCCGAGGCAACGCGCTGGCTGGGCGGCGCGGCCTGCGATCTGACGCTGCCGGTGCGCTACCGCCTCACCGACGGCTGACGCCGCCGTGGGACACCGGCTCTCGAAGATCTATACGCGCACCGGCGACCGGGGCGAAACCGGTCTGGGCGACGGCACCCGCGTGCCCAAGGACAACACGCGCGTCGAGGCGTTCGGCACGGTGGACGAACTGAACAGCCTGATCGGCGTGCTGCTGACCGGCCAACTCCCCGATGACATACGCGCGACGCTGACGCGCGTGCAGCATTGGCTGTTCGATCTGGGCGGAGAACTTTCCGTTCCCGGGCGCCGCGCGGTCGCCGCAGAACAGGTAACCTTTCTGGAGCAGACACTCGACCGACTCAACGGCGCGCTGGAACCGCTCAGGGATTTCATTCTGCCGGGCGGCTGTGCGGCGGCCGCATACTGCCACCTCGCGCGCACGGTCTGCCGGCGCGCCGAACGCCGGCTGGTCACCCTCGGCACCGTGGAATCCATCAACCCGGACAGCCTGCGCTTTCTCAACCGGCTGTCGGACCTGCTGTTCGTCATGGCCCGCTCGCTCAACCGCGACGCCGGTTATCCCGACGTGCTCTGGCAGCACACGCGGCCCTCAGCGGGCTGAATTCGCCGCCCTGACCTTGTCGATCGCCGCGCAGAGTGCCCGCGCGGCCTGCACGGCGCGCGGTGTCTGCCGGTCCAGCGTTTCGTCCGGTACGACGAGAAAGCGGTCGCGTCGCACCGCATCGAGAAAGGGGAACTGCCGCCAGCGCGCCTGCCACGCATCGGTTCTGCCGGTATACCAGTCGGCGATCATCGCTTCGGGGTTCTCCGCGACCACCGCCTCGACATCGACGATGGGGACCAGCGCCGGCAGATCGGCGAACGGGTTGCGCGCGCCGCAGACCTGCAGCCAGTGACTGATGATGTGCTCGCCGTTGACCGTCATCAACGGCTGCTGACCGATCTGATAGAAGACGTTGACCGGCACGCGCCCGGCATACTCACCGCGCAGCGCCGTCACGTCGGCGCGAAACGCCTGCGCCGCCGCCTGGGCAACGGCCGACGTCCCGGCCAACTGACCGAAGCGTTCGAGACTGGTCGCGATGTCGTCGATCGCGCGCGGCTCCGAACGGAACACGCGCAGTCCAAGCGTTTCGAGGCGCGCGACCTGCGTCGCCGAATTGCCGCTGTCCCAGGCGACGACCAGGTCGGGCCGCAACCGCAGCACCCGTTCGATATCGATGCCGGCGCCGCTGCTGACGCGCGGAAGACCGGCGGCCTGCGGCGGGAAATCGCTGAAAGCGGAAACGCCGACCACGAGCGCGCCCGCGCCGGCAGCGAACAGCAGCTCGGTGATGTGCGGCGCCAGACTGACGATGCGGTGGACCGGGTGCTGCAGCGCGATCCGCCGGCCGGTATCGTCGACCACGGCGATGTCCGCGCCGGCGCTGTGGCGGAAAGCGAGCAACAGAACACCGGCCAGCAGGCACGACCCAACGCTCATGACCGCATTCCGCTGCACGATCGGGCACCGAAGCTGAACCCGGCTCACGCCGGCCACAGCCAGGCGGCGCCGCGCACGCCGCTCGAATCGCCGTGCCGCGGCGCGAGCAGCCGCGTTCTGATGCAATCGGAAAAGACATAGTCACCCCAGCGCGCGGGCACGTCGGCGTACAGGCGCTGGATGTTGCCGATGCCGCCGCCCAGCAGAATCACGTCCGGGTCGACCAGGTTGATCACCGTGGCCAGACTGCGCGCCATGCGGTCGACGTAATCCGCCAGCACCAGGCGCGCCACTTCGTCGCCGGCCGCGTCCAGTTCGGCAATGCTCGCCGCGTCGGCTTCGCGGCCGCTCAACCGCCGGTATTCGCGCTCGAGCGCCGGCCCGCTCAGCCAGGTCTCGATGCACCCGCGCTTGCCGCAATAACAAGGCTCGCCCGGCAGTTCATCCGGCGCCGGCCACGGCAGTGGATTGTGACCCCATTCGCCGGCGATGGCGTTGACGCCCCGGAGCAGCCGGCCATCGATGACCAGGCCGCCGCCGGTCCCGGTGCCCGCAATCACGCCGAAGACCGAATACGCGCAGGCACCGGCACCGTCGACCGCCTCGGACAGCGCGAAGCAATCGGCGTCGTTGGCGATGCGCACCGGGCGTTGCAGGCGCTCCTGGATGTCGTGCAGAAACGGCCGGTCGTTGAGGCACACCGAATTGGAATTGCGCAGCAGACCGCTGACCGGCGAGATCGCGCCGGGCGTGGCGATCCCGACATGCGCGTCGCCGCCGAAGACGCGCTCGATCTTGTCGACAAGTCCCGCGACGGCAGTCAGCGTGGCGTCGTAATCCTGTTTCGGCGTCGCTGTGCGGTGCCGCGCCAGAAGAACCCCGGCCGCGTCCAGCGCTGCCGCCTCGATCTTGGTGCCGCCGAGGTCGACGCCGATACGCACCGGCGAAGACACATCAAGCGGCCCAGCCGGCCAGCGTCAGCACCGCGATGACGACCAGCCACAGCGTCAGCGTGCGCCAGACCAGGCGCATCGCCGCGCGCGGCGCTTCGGCGTCGGTCCACACGTCCGGCCGGTCGCGCAGATCCAGTGCGCCAAGCCCGGTTTCGACCAGCAGATGTTCCGACGACCCGGCGCCGGCCGGGACCTCGGCGGCGGCGTCCTGCCAGCCGTCGAAGGCCGCGTCGAAGTGGCCGGCCAGCGCGTAACCCAGCGCGGTCAGGCGCGCCGGGACCCAGACCAGCACCGCGCGGAAGCGTTCGGCCCAGTAGCGGAAGTCGGTGTCCGTGCCCTCCTGCGCCGCCAGCAGCGTGAGGCCGCGGTACAGCACCGCGCCGACCGGTCCGAGCAGCAGGAACCAGAACAGCACGGCGAACAGACGGTCGTGGCCGGCGGCGAGAATCGCGCGCGTGACCTCGCTGAACATCGTTTCGGTGTCGACGCCCTGCGTCTCCTGGCCGGTCAACAGCGCGGCGGCGCGCGCGCGCAATGCACCGTCGGTCGACTCGCAGACATTGCAGAAGGTGTCGACGTCCACGGGCAGATCGCGCGGCCCCAGGCAGTAGAGGAACAGGATAATCGAAAACACCAGGCCGATCGCGCCCGCGAGCCCGCCGGTCAATATCAGACCCAGGTACAGCACAAGCGCCAGCGGCGCCAGCATCACCAGCACGACGCCGGGCGCGCCGGCGGACAGCGGCTCCGGCAGCCGCCCCCTGATCCAGGCGGCGTACTTCAGGAAGTAGTGGTAGTCGCGGTATTCGTGCAGCCGGGGCACGACGCGGTCGATCAGAATACCTGCGAGCACGATGATCAGTTTCATGACTTGAGACTATCTTCCTATGACCTGCACAATTGACAGCCCGGCAGGAGCGGCCTGGGCCGCGAACGGTTTGGCTGTGCCGCCCGAACGCTTTCGCGGGCAAGCCCGCTCCTACACAGGGCGCTTTCGGCCAGCCATGCGGCGGTAACACCGACCCGGCGCCAGCAGCGACGCTACAACCCGCGATCCGCACGTGTCAAGGCGGTCGAGCCAAGCACGGCGCGCGCCGAAACCCTGCGCGAATGATCCGGCGCGGCCGTCACACCAGTGCGCGCAACCGTTGCCAGTCGAACGCCGGCCCCGGGTCGGTCTTGCGTCCCGGCGCGATATCGGCGTGGCCGACCAGCGCGTCCGGCGCAATGGACGGAAAGCGCTTGCGCAGCAGCGTCACGACCTCGGCCAGCCGCGCGTACTGCACATCGGCATAGGGCTCCTCGTCCTGGCCTTCCAGTTCGATGCCGATGGAAAAATCGTTGCAGGCCTCCCGGTCCCGGTAACAGGACTTGCCCGCGTGCCACGCGCGTTTGGAGAACGGCACGTACTGGACGAGTTCGCCGTCACGCCGAATCAGCAGGTGACTGGACACCTCCAGACCGGCGATTTCGGCGAAGTAGCCGTGTGCGGTACAGTCCAGGCGGTTGGTGAACAGGTCGTCGATCCAGCAGCCGCCGTACTCGCCCGGCGGCAGACTGATGCCGTGCACGACGATCAGCGAGATCTCGGCACCTGCGGGCCGTTCGTCGCTGTTCGGCGAGGGAACGCGGCGCGCCTCGCGAATCCAGTCGCCCGATGTGTCGAGCCTCACGGCGCATCCTCGGCGGGACGCGACAAGGCGTCGCGCAGGCAGGCGCGCAGCGCGGCAGGCGCCGCCTCGCATTGAAGCTGGGCGTGAAAATCACCGTCGCTGTACAGCACCAGCGCGGGCAGGTGAAACAGCCCGAACTCGGCGGCCAGTGCGGCGTCGCGCTGAACGTCGACCTGAAACAGCGCCAGCGGCCGTCCCGCGTCGAAGGTCGTCAGCAGACGCTGCCACTGCCGGCAGGAACCACAGTCGGGCGACGTGAACAGCACCAGGCTGGCGCCGCTCTGGCCGGCCAGCCGGTGATGAAAATCGAATTGATCGAGTGCTTCCAGTTCCGCCATTCCGGCTGTCCGCGACCGGCCCATACGCCCGCCCGACGCCAATGTTAGGGTCTTGGCGAAGGATTCGCTACAATTTGAGTTTTACGTCGGCATTCAATCGAACTGGCGCGGGGTTCCCGGTGAAGACTGCAAGGCATTTTGTGTTGTTCGGGTTGTTGCTCGCCGTTACGGCGTCGGCGGAAACGGTGTATGTGAGCGACCAATTGGAAACCTACATGCGCAGCGGCAAGGGCAACCAGTACCGCATCGTGCGCACCCTGCCCAGCGGCACGGCACTCCAGGTCATGGAAACCGACGCGGGTTACTCGCGGGTGCGCGCGCCGAGCGGCACGGAAGGCTGGGTGCTGAGCCGCTTCCTCATGACCAACCGCCCGGCGCGCGAGCGCCTCGGCGACGTTGAGCAGCGCCTGGCCCAGCTCGAGCTGGAGAACGGCAAGCTGACGACCGAAATCGAGAAAGTCCGGGGCGTCAAGGCCAACATCCAGTCCGAGCAGGAAGGGCTGGTTACGGCCAACCAGAAACTGACCCAGCAGCTCGAGGAAATCAAGCGCACGGCGTCCAGCGCGCTGGCGATCGACGCCGAGAACAAGGAGCTGAAGTCGCGCATCGTCGGCTATGAACGCCAGTTGCAGACGCTGCGCCAGGAGAACGAGGGGCTCAAGGATCGCACTGCGCGCGACTGGTTCATGGTCGGCGCGGGCGTGACGATCCTCGGGATGATCATCGGCCTGATCGTTCCGCGCATCCGCTGGCGCAAGAAATCGAGCTGGGACACGTTTTGACAGCGTTGTGCGGCTCGCACTTCATGCTTAACCGCCTACTCGTCGGTCACGCATCCCTCGGATGCGCTCTTTACGCGCTTGATGTACTTGTACAGCGTCCCGCGCGTCGCCAGGTACGGCGGCATCGTCCAGGCCGCACGGCGCGCTTCCAGTTCCGCATCGCTCACCTCGACGTTCGAGCGTCCGCCGTTCGGCATCGATGTGAATCAGATCGCCGTCGCGGATCAGGCTGATCGGGCCGCCCTCCTGCGCCTCCGGCACGACGTGACCGATGATGAAACCGTGCGAACCGCCGGAAAATCTGCCGTCGGTGATCAGCGCCACGTCCTTGCCGAGACCGGCGCCCACGATGGCCGATGTCGGGGTCAGCATTTCCGGCATGCCGGGTCCGCCCTTCGGTCCTTCGTACCGGATCACGACCACGTCGCCCTTCCGGATCTCGCCGTTCTCCAGGCCGGCCAGCATGGCCTCTTCGCGGTCGTAGACGCGCGCAGGACCGGAGAACGTCAGCCCTTCCTTGCCGGTGATCTTCGCCACCGATCCGCCCGGCGCGAGATTGCCCTTGAGAATCTGGATGTGGCCGGTGAGTTTGATCGGTTGCTCCAACGGCCGGAACACATCCTGGCCCGCGCTCAGACCGGGAACGTCGGCGAGATTTTCCGCCAGGGTCCTGCCGGTGACGGTCATGCAATCGCCCTTGATCAGCCCCTTCTCCAGCAGATACTTCATAACCGCCGGCGTGCCGCCGACGTTGTGCAAGTCCTCCATCACGTAGCGGCCGCTCGGCTTGAGATCGGCCAGGAAGGGCACGCGGTCGCTGACCTTCTGGAAGTCGTCGAGGGTCAGCGCGACGTCGACGGCACGCGCCATGGCGATCAGGTGCAGCACGGCGTTGGTGGAGCCGCCCAGCGCCATGACGACGACCATGGCGTTCTCGAACGCGTCGCGCGTCATGATGTCGCGCGGCTTGATGTCGCGCTCGAGCAGAACCCGTATCGCCGGCCCGGCGCGCAGGCACTCATCGAGCTTGCCGGGTTCGGTCGCGGGCATCGAGGAACTAAAGGGCAGGCTCATGCCCATGGCCTCGATCGCCGACGCCATGGTGTTGGCGGTGTACATGCCACCGCAGGCGCCGGCGCCGGGACAGGAATGCTGCACGATCTGCTGGCGCTCCTCCTCGTCGATCCCGCCGGCGATGTAGGCGCCGTAACTCTGGAACGCCGAGACGATGTCCAGCGTCTCGCCTTTCCAGTGGCCGGGTTTGATGGTGCCGCCGTAGATCATCAGCGACGGCCGGTTGCAGCGCCCCATCGCGATCAACACACCGGGCATGTTCTTGTCGCAGCCGGGTATCGAGATATTGGCGTCGTACCATTGCGCCGACATTACCGTCTCGATCGAATCGGCGATCAGGTCGCGCGACTGCAGGGAATAGCTCATGCCGTCGGTGCCCATCGAGATGCCGTCGCTGACGCCGATCGTGTTGAACCGCAGACCGACCAGACCGGCGGCGGTGACGCCCTCCTTCACCTTCGCGGCGAGGTCGTTGAGGTGCATGTTGCAGGTGTTGCCTTCCCACCAGACGCTGGAAATCCCCACTTCCGCCTTGTTCATGTCGCCTGGTTTCAGGCCGGTTCCATAGAGCATGGCCTGCGATGCGCCCTGCGCTTTGGGTTGCGTGATGCGGGCGCTGTAACGATTCAGTTTGTCGCTCATGGTGCAGTGAACTCCGCGATGCCGGGCGGCGGGCCACGACGTGGCAAAAGAAACTATTGTACCGAGGCCGGACAGCCGGCTCCACGCCCCGTGCGCGCGCCGGCGGGTCGATAGGCCGAACCTGGATCAGGTGATGGACGATCTGACGGAGCCGGCGCGGGTGACCGCCGGAAGCCGGCCCACGACAGCACGGGCCGGCCCGTTGCCGCTAACCGCGCTCAGGCACGGCAGGTCTTGACGCCCAGCAGGGAATACAGCGGGCACCAGCCTATGAGGCCGGTCACCAGCGGAACGACGCCGATCAGGCCCCAGGGATAAAGGGTCGCGGTGTACGGCCCCACGAAAGTCAGGGCGATCAGCGCCGCCCCGACGACAACGCGCAACGCGCGATCAACTGTACCTACATTAGCTGCCATGGTTCACCCCCATTTGTTGCAAGTTAATTTGACAGGGTTCCGGCCTGTCAGGCCGCTGCGGCCGCTGCAGCGACATTGTCGCTCCGGTCCGCGGCGGCGCCCGGTAAACACGAAGCGGCGAAATCGCGGCGATTGACTCAGCGCTTCGTCTTAGCGCGCGATATCGCAAGCACCCGCGCCCGGGTTTCCGTGACGCCCGCCGCGGGACGGACATGCCGGCCGATCAACCAGGGTGTCCTGCCCGCGCGGCGCCGGTGCTCGGTGATCCGGCGCAGGATCCTTTCCCCGCCGCCGGCCGACAAAATACCTTGACCCGCGGCGCTGCCATCGACATGATCGGGCAGCAGCCACAGACACTCCCCGGCGGGAACACAATTTCACCCGCAGGTAACCGCCTGGGCACGGCGCTGCACGGGTTCGCTCCGCGGGAACGATGGGTCGATCGACGTGGTTGCGGTGCGCAGGGAGACACTGTAAACCAAAACACGCCCGAAGGCATAACATCGCAGAAAATCATAAAAAAAAGGCGGGCTCGATAGCCCGCCGGTTACCGTCGGTGTCCGCGGTCACTAGGAGGGAGGAGACCGTGAACAGCCACCGGTTAAAGGTGAGGAGTCAAAAAAACAACTGCCATTGTCGGCCGCTGGACCGGGGGTGCCGGGCCGAAATCCCGGCGCCGGGAACTTCCCAACAACCGACGCCCGATGAGACAGGGCGCGCCGGAAAAAGTTTCACCCGGCGCGCCGGCACCGGTCGAATGCCTATCGCCGCCACGCGGCCGATGGCCGCACGACGGACTTGCCCGATCACCGGTCGCAGTTGATAGAATCCGCCCATGAGCGAATCCAGCCCCAAGACCGTCAGCAGCAGCCGCAATCTCCGCCGCCTGTTTGTGCTGCGCAATCTGATGGTTGCATGCGAACTGGCCGCCATTTCGGTGATCCAGGGATTTGCCGTCATGGCGCTGCCGGCCATTCCGCTGCTGTCCGTCGTGGCGCTTCAGGTCATGCTGAATATCTGGACCTGCCGGCGCAGCCGCAGCGGCGCGCTGATCGGCGATGGCGAATTCTTTGCCCAGTTGACCGCCGACGTGGCCGCGCTGACCGGCATTCTCTATTTCACCGGCGGCGCAACCAATCCATTCGCCTGGTTCTATCTGATCCCCCTGATGGTGTCGGCCACCGTATTGTCGACCCGGGCCACCTGGACGCTGGCCGCGCTGGCCGTCACCTGCTATAGCCTGCTGATGTTCCACCACCAGCCGCTGGGCGGCGGTCACGACGTCATGCCCCACGACTCGGGATTTACGCAGCACGTAATAGGCATGTGGCTCGGCTTCATACTGAGCGCGGTGCTGGTGGCGTCGTTCATCACTGCGATGGCCAAAACCCTGCGCGAGCGCGACCAGGCGCTGGCCGACGCGCGCGAGCAGGCGCTGCGCGACGAACGGCTGGTCGCGCTCGGCACGCTCGCGGCCGGCGCGGCGCACGAGCTGAGCACGCCGCTGGCCACGATGGCGGTGCTGATCGGCGAACTGGATCAGGAACAGCCGGCGGAAAAGCTGCACCGCAAGGTCGAGATCCTGCGCGAACAGATCGGACGCTGCAAGGACGCCCTGTCGGTCATGTCCGTTTCGTCCGGCGAGGTTCGCGCCGACAGCGGCGGCAGTGTGCCCGTCGGCGCATTCATCCAGCGCGTGCTGGATCAATGGCGGGCGCAGCGCGTCGGCGGCCGCATTGAAGCGACGGTCGACGGGCCGGACAGCGATGCGCGCATCGTCGACGAACGCATCCTCCGCCAGTCGCTGATCAATCTGCTCAACAACGCCGCGGACGCCTCGCCGGACGACCTGACGCTGCGCGCCGCCTGGGACACGCGCTCGCTCGCCATCGAAATACTGGACCGCGGCCAGGGCCTCGACCGGGAGCAGGCCGGCAGCCTCGGCAAACGCCAGGTCAGCGACAAGGAATACGGCATGGGCCTGGGCCTGCTGTTGTCCCAGGCCGCCATTCACAAGTTCGGCGGCCAGATCGAATTGTCCGATCGCGGCGGCGGCGGCACCTGCACCCGCGTCCGCCTGCCCCTGCTGGATGCGCCGGCGGCATGAACGCGCGCGAAGACACCCAGGAATTCGAGCGGCCCAGACTCCTGATCGTCGACGACGACGCAACCTTCTGCGAAGTGCTCGCGGATGCCTTGCAGAACCGCGACTACGATGTCTACACCGCCCACAACGTGGATCGGGCGCTGGCCGTCGCCCGGCAGCAGGATCCGGAATACGCCGTGATCGATCTGCGCATCGGCACCGAATCGGGGTTGCAGGCCACCAAGATGCTGCGCGGTCTGAGCCAGGAAATCCGCATGGTCATACTGACCGGCTATGCCAGCATCGCCACCGCCGTCGAGGCGATCAAGCTGGGTGCCATGCACTACCTCACCAAACCGGCCGACGCCGGCGAGATCATCGCCGCGCTGCACAAGGACGAAGGCGATCCCGAGGTCCCACCGGTCGATTCGCCGCTGACGGTCAGGCGCCTGGAATGGGAGCACCTGCAGCGTGTGTTGGCCGAATGCGACGGCAACATCTCGGCGGCCGCGCGCCGCCTGCGAATGCACCGGCGTACGCTGCAGAGAAAACTGGCCAAGCGGCCGGTGAGAGACTGACAGGCTGTTGAACAGGCCCGTGGGAAGACGGCGTGGCCCTACCGCTCCGCGACCCAGACGGTCACGCGCCGGTTCTGCGCCCACACCTCGGCGCCGGCGCCTTCGCTGGCCGGCTGCGTTTCGCCGAAATAGCGCGTTTCGATGGCCTGACGGGCCACGCCCCTGGCACGGAGATAGCGCGCGACTTCGTCTGCGCGCCGGCGCGAGAGCGTCATATTGTATTCGTCACTGCCCCGCTCGTCGGCGTGCCCGCCCAGAATGACCCGCACGGAACGCCGCTGACGCTGGCCCGCCGCCACCTTGTCGAGCGCGCGGCGCGCCGCGCGCGTCAGATAGGCACTGTCGGTGTCGAAATAGACCTGGTCCTCGCTGAGCGGCTCGAAATCCAGGTAAACGAGCCGGCCGATGCACGCCGAAAAACCCGCCAGCGCTTCGCGAAACCGCACCGGCGACAGGCTGACCTCGACGCGATCGCGACCGTCGCCCCAGTCGCTGAAGATCAGCGCAGGCGACATGCCCTGCTCGAGTTCATAATAGATTCTCAGCGCCTGCGCGCGCGGCACGCGCATCGGCGTCGTTCCGGCTTCCAGCTTTACGACGCCGAGGTCCCGGGCGGGAAAACCCGGTTTCCAGTCCGGCGCGATCGACACCAGACGGGCCTCCTGCCCGGTGACCGGCGGCTGGTGCGCAAAGAGGGAAAACTCCAGGCGCCCGCCGGAACGCTGTTCGAAGCGCGCAACGCCGAAGCGGGGAATGTCCTGCGACAATCCGCAGCCGGTACGGTCGCTCTGCACCTCCCACCGCGACTGCTCCAGTGTTGCGGAAAACCGCTGCACTCCGGGTTCGGCGGCCATCGCCAGACTGCAGTTCACCCACGCCGATATCAGCGCGGTGCGTATGAAAGTGGATACGGGGGGCAGCATACCGCCTGTTTCGACCCCGCTTCCGGTCGGCTTGAACCAGGGCGCGCGGATCGGACAGACCCGTGCCGGTAGGTCAATTGCCGATCTCCGTTATTGCCGGCGGCCGCTCGCCGACCGGCTGACAACCCCTTAGCCACAGACAAACAAATACCTAATCAAATACTTATTACAGGTGTAACCGGTGCGGCGGTATTTCATTGGTCTAGAATTCTGATGTGCCCGCACGAACCTGTCGGTTTGACGGAGCACGCCTGCCCACGCCCGACAAAAAAGTTTCCGTGGAGACGCAGTCACCGATCGATACCCTCGATCACCCTTTCGTGTCTCACCTTCGTGGTCTTTGTGTGCTTTGTGATTAAGAGATTAGGGTGTCTTAACTTCGCGTCCTTGGCGTTCGGGTTAACGCGATATCTATTCATCGATCACCAACAACAGCTCGCCATGCTCGCCGCTGGCCAGGCGGCGCGCCTCATCACACAAGCGTTCGAAATCCTCCACCGCGCCGCCCGGATTCAGCAGCGCCTCGATCCTGTCGCCCCGCGCGCCGCTGCGCAGCGCGTCGAGATAGCGCAGCATGAGACGCCAGCGCGGCGCGAGCGCCGAGCGGGTCCGCATTTGCAACCGGCCCTCGCGCAGCAGCCGGCGCTGCCGGCTGACGAGAAATCGCTGCACACGTTCGATCTGCTGCCGCAGCGGAAGGTCCAGATCGAATGCCACGGCGGCGCGCGCCGGTGACGCGCGGGCCGTATCGCAATCCGCAGGCGTCGCCGGCCGCACCGGCTGCTGCACCTCGCGCCAGGTCAATTGTTCCGGAGAGACCGGGTTGTCGATGGCCGGGTCGAGCGGAAACTTGTGGAAGCCCCACTTGGCGCCCATCCAGCATTCGATCAGCACCCGGTCCTGGTCGACCCGGCATTCGCCTTCGTTTTCGCCGGCGATCACCCAGGCACGCCGGTCCTGCCGCCAGGCCTGGAAATCGCGCTCGGGTGGCCTGCCGTACGCCGCCTCGAGTGCTTCCCAGCGCGCCTGGAACACTAACCAGTCGCGCCGGTAGTCGTCGTTGCGACGCAGGAATTCCCAGACCCACTGTGACAGCGTCAGGGGATCCGTAAACCGGTAGGCGCCGGCGTCGGACCAGTCGGGCACGGCGCCGGGATTGTCGATGGGTGGGTCGGTCGGCAGCCGGGATTTCATGTTCTCAACCGTCATATCCGCGGACCGGATCGCTTCCGGCAGAATAGTCTTGTCTTCGCAGACAGTGCGCGGCACTCTGTAGGCACTGAAATCGCCCGCCGCGCGAATGCCCTGTCGGGTCGTTCCCGGCGCTGAACCATTGCTCCGGGATCCCTGGGTACCCTAGCAGATATGCCGACACCGCCCAACCTCATCGAACGCCTGCGCCGGCTGATCGCGGCGCCGTCGGTCAGCAGCGTCAGTCCCGAATACGACCAGAGCAACGCCGGTGTGATCGGTCTTCTGGCGGAGTGGCTGGAAGCCATGGGCTTTGCCATCGAAATCCAGGCGCTGGCCGGCTATCCGGGCAAGTCGAACCTGATCGCAACGCTGGGCACCGGTCCCGACGGGCTGGTGCTGGCCGGCCATACCGACACCGTGCCCTATGACGAGGGACGCTGGCGACACCCGCCGTTCCGGCTCACCGAAGCCGATCAGCGCCTGTACGGTCTCGGCACCTCGGACATGAAAGCCTTCTTTTCGCTGGCCATCGAAGCGGCCGGCCGGTTCGACCCGGGGCGGCTGAAAAACCCCCTGATCCTGGTCGCCACCGCCGACGAGGAGAGTTCCATGGCGGGGGCCCGCGCCCTGGTCGATGCGCGCAAGCCGCAGGCGGCGCACGCGGTCATCGGCGAGCCGACCGGCCTGCGCCCGGTGCGCATGCACAAAGGCATTATGATGGAAGCGGTCCGGCTGATCGGCCGCTCCGGCCATTCCAGCGACCCGTCGCTGGGTATCAGCGCGCTGGAAGGCATGCACCGGGTCATCGGTGAGCTGCTGGCGTGGCGCGCGGAACTCCAGGCGCGTTACAGCAACCCGCTGTTCGCGGTGCCGGTGCCGACGCTCAATCTGGGCCACATTCACGGCGGCGACAATCCCAATCGCATCTGTGCGAGCTGTGAACTGCACATCGACCTGCGGCCGCTGCCCGGCATGGACCTCGACGAGCTGCGCGCGCTCATGCAGCAGCGCCTGGCCGGCGAACTTGCGGGCAGCGGCCTGATCCTGGAGACCCGGCGCCTGTTCGAGGGAACGCCGGCCATGGAAACGCCGGGCGATGCACCGATCGTGCGGGCCGCGGAAAAGCTCACCGGCTACACTGCCCAGGCCGTCGCCTTCGCCACCGAGGGCCCCTATCTGAACGCGATCGGCATGAACACGGTCGTCCTCGGACCCGGCGACATCGCCCAGGCCCACCAGCCCGACGAGTACCTCGCGCTGGAGCGCATCGCGCCGACGGTCGACCTGCTCGAACGGCTGATCGGCCAGTTCTGCGCCACGGACCGGTCCTGAGACTGTACCGGAAACGGCGTTACCGGTAAGGTAGCGCCTGTTGACGCACCTCGCACCGACGTCTTATGGCAAAAGAACAAGGAAACAACCAGGACCAGCGTTTCGTCAGTCATATCCGGCTCGCCGCGCCCTACGTGCACGCCCACCGTGGCGCGACCTTCGTGCTCATGTTCGGCGGCGAAGCGGTCGAGGACGGCTTCGCCAACCTGATCCACGATGTCGCGCTGCTGCATAGTCTGGGTGTCCGGCTGGTGCTGGTGCACGGCGCCCGCCCGCAGATCGAACAGCGCCTGAAAAAGGCCGGCGCCGAACTCCGCTACGTCAACGGCCTGCGCGTGACCGACGACGAGGCGCTGGCGTGCGTCAAGGACGCGGCCGGCAGCCTGCGCGTGGAAATCGAGGCGCGCCTTTCCATGGGACTGGTCAATACGCCGATGGCGGACGCGCGCCTGCGCGTCTCCTCGGGCAATTTCGTGGTTGCGCGGCCGGTCGGCGTGCGCGCGGGCGTGGATTATTGCCACACCGGCGAAGTGCGGCGCATCGACGCCGACGGCATTCGCCAGCACCTGCAGGACCAGCGCATCGTGCTCCTGTCGCCGCTGGGCTATTCGCCCACCGGCGAGGTGTTCAACGTCAGCGCCGAGGAAATCGCCGCGGCGACCGCGGTGGCCCTGCACGCGGACAAGCTGTTGCTGCTTTCCGAAGACAGGCTGCCGCGCGACAGCCGCCGCCGCCAGATTCGGCAACTGTTGCTGCTGGAGGCCGAACACCTGGTCAGCGCGCGGAAGAAAGTCGCGGCCCCAAACAGTCGGCAACTGGAACTGGCCATCGAATGCTGCCGCAGGGGTGTCAAACGCACCCACCTGATCGATCGCCGCGTCGACGGCGGCCTGCTGCTCGAGCTGTTCACGCGCGACGGCGTCGGCACGCTGGTCAGTGCCGAAACCTACGAGGGCCTGCAGCCGGCGAGCATCGACGACGTCGGCGGCATACTGGAGCTGATCGAGCCGCTGGAAGCCGACGGCACGCTGGTCAAACGTTCGCGCGAAATGCTGGAAATGGAGATCAACTGTTTCCTGGTGGTGAAACGCGACGGCATGATCATCGCCTGCGCGGCGCTGTATCCCTACGCCGGACGCGTCGCCGAACTCGCCTGTGTGGCGGTCCATCCGGACTACCGCAACCGCGGGCGCGGCGCGAGCCTGCTGCAAGCGGTGGAGCGCCGCGCACGGCAATCCAGCGTCCTCCGGCTGTTCGTCCTGACGACGCAGACCGCGCAGTGGTTCCAGGAACACGGCTTTCAGCCCGGCGAACTCACCGACCTGCCGGTGAAGAAGCGCAGTCTGTACAACTATCAGCGCAACTCCAAAGTGTTCGTCAAGACACTGGACCCGGACGCTACGCGTTAGTCGTCCGCCGACATGGTCGAAATCGCCCAGATCACCGACACCCACCTGTTCGCCGACGGCGACGGGCGCTTGCTGGGGCTGGATACGACACGCAGTCTGGCCGATGTCGTGCAGCTCGCGCTGCGCCGCGGCAGCCCCGATCTGGTGGTGGCCAGCGGCGACCTCGCGCACGACGGATCGCCCGGTGCGTATCGCAGGCTGCGCGAACAACTGGCCGCGCTCGGCGCGCCGGTCTATTGCCTGCCCGGCAATCACGACGAGGGTGCGGCGCTGCGCGAGCATCTGAACAACGACGGCTTTCTCTGCCCGCCCGAGGTGCGCACGGCCAACGGCTGGCACCTGGTCCTGCTCGATTCCACGGTGCACGGCAGCGAAGGCGGCCATCTTGCGGTGTCCGAACTCACGCGGCTGTCGGAGTGCCTGCACGCACATCCGCGCGCACCCACGCTGGTCTGGCTGCACCATCAGCCGGTCCCGATCGGCAGCGACTGGCTGGATACGATGGCCGTCACCAACGGCGGCGACCTGCTCGCGATGCTCGCCGGACATACGCAGGTGCAGGCGGTCATCTGGGGGCACGTGCATCAGGAGTTCGACCGCCGCCACGCGCACCTGCGCCTGCTGGCGTCGCCTTCGACCTGCATCCAGTTCAAACCCGGCAGTGAGACCTTCGCCGTCGATTCCAGCGCGCCGGGCTACCGCTGGCTGCGCCTGCACGACGACGGCGCGCTGGAGACCGGCGTCGAACGCCTGAAAGAAATCCCCGGGACGATCGACCTTAGCCAACGTGGGTATTAACCCGCAATGCTGTCGGAGGCCGCTGAATACCCGGCGCAGGCGTTCCAGGTCGCCGGCGTAATGTTCGGCGTCTCCGTAGGACAGGAACCTGAAATAGCGCGAATGCGCGCCCCTGATGCGCCGCGCGTGCTTGACCGGACACCAGTACTGCGCGGTGCGCGCGGCGATTCCCCGTGCGTAGGCAATGAGGCCGTTGGCATAACTGCAATACCGGCAGCGCCTGCGCTCGATGCCATTGAGGGACTGCGGGCGATGGCGGTCGAAAATCAGGTAATCGCCGCGCGGCACTTTGGGGATTTTGTAGATCGGGACGCACAACGACTGGTAAACCCAGGCGAAACCATCCGGGAGCAGTATCGGTATGACGAGACTGTAGATCAGCGGGGCGGTGGACGTGCTCAACAGCGAGGATTCGGCGAGATAGGTGCGAATCCTCGTGACCAGCATCTTCTGCTGTCTGGCCACGTCCTGTTCGACCGCCACCCGGCCTTGATGGATGGTGTAACCGAACTGTTCCGCTTCCTGGCTCGCTTCCGCGATGACACGGCTCTCCAACTCACGGATTTCTTGCAGCAGGGTTTGCAGCCGCGCCGTCACAGGAACCGCCCAGCGTTGACCACTGTAGGCAAACCGCGGATTCAGCCGGCCTGGTCGCCGTCGCATGCCTACAACGGATACCGCTCCATCAGATACCCCAGACAGTCCTGGCGGATCACGCGCTCGTCGAGCGTCAGCATCGACGGCATCACCGAGCGCCGGGTCTGTATCCAGTTGTCCTCGATGGTGAAGTGCCGGTCGGCAACGTCGCTGCCGGCCTCGTCCCAGGCTTCCAGCGGCATCCGCTCCAGCGCCTCGTTGACCCACCCGATGCGGGTGCCTTCGGCCAGCTCGCGAAAATTCATGTGATCCAGATCGCCGACGAAGCCGATGTCGGCGCCCGGGTCGGTGAAACTGAAGCTGTACGCGCCGGCCACCTTGATGATGGCGACGGTGTGGTACAAGTCCAGTTCGTGCGCCGCCGGCGGCTTGTCAGCCAGTTCGCTCAAATGCAGGCAGGCTTCGACGAATTCGCCGGCGTGCTCGACGCCGGCGGTCTGACCGGTCTTGCCGCATTCGACCGTGACCGCCGGGCAGAGCGGTGCGAACGCCATCGACTGCACGCCCAGCGGGCGGATGAAATACACGACCGTCCGGCTGAACAGCGCGGCGAGTTGCATGAAGCGGTTGTCGATGACATTGATACAGGCGTAGTGCGGGTTGATGCCGGTGTTGTTGTGCAGATCGATGCTGGCGAACGGCCGGCGCTCGCGCATAATGTCGACGATCCTGTTCATCATCCGCCGCTCGGGGCTGTCCGCCGCGACGGTGCCCGGCCACACCCGGTTGTAATCCGGTTGACCGGCCAGGCGCCGCAGCCCGACGCCGGCGGCCTCGACGTTGCCGACAAACAGACTGAGCGCGCGCGGCAGTTCCCGTTCGCGGTATTTCAGGAGCAGGTGCTGCAGCGCGTGCAGCCCGACCGTCTCGTTGCCGTGCAGCAGGATGGAGACGAACAACGGCTCTTCGCGCCGGCCCGGAAGATGGATCAACGCCGGGCCGCCCAGACATTCCTTGAGCGACGCCGGTTCGGCTTCCAGCAATCCGCCCGGCACATGAGCGTACTCTTTCAGCAAGCTTCAATTCCCCCTTATAAGCCGATGCCGCCGGCGAACGGACGCCGTTGTCCCGGCGTCACCAATCCCACTGATGCACGGGTTCGCCGCTCTGCTGGCGCTCGTAATAGGCTTCGGTCAGTGCCCGCATGTCGGCACCGCGGCGTTCGACGAACCGGCGCTGCCAGAGACTGCCGGTGCGGGCCAGGTCGATGCGCCGGAACAGACTGCCCAGGTAGCGCTGCCGGTCGGCGTAATCGATGCCCAGCAGTTCGAGCCCTTCGTCCGCGTGCGGCAGCAGTTCCTCCAGCAGCAGGCGCTGCGCCGGTATCCGGTGTCCGTCGAGCCAGACGAGCTGCGCATTCAGACCGTCGCGCGCCGCGGCATAGAAATTGTCCCGCGCCGTCGCAAAGGGCAGTCGTTCCGCCGCCGAGGGTTCCAGATCGCCCAACGCCCGCACCAGGCCGAAATAAAGCGCCGCATTGGCGATGGCGTCGTGCAGCGTCGGACCGGCCGGCAATACCCGGTGCTCGATGCGCAGGTGCGGCGTGCCGTCGTCGTCGAACCCGACCAGCGGCCGGTTCCAGCGCCAGATGGTACCGTTGTGCAGACGCAGATGCGAAAATTTCTCCGCAGGCGTGTCGAACCGGATCGGCAGCAGCACCGGAAAATGCGCCTGATTTTCCCGGAAGCATTCGAACAGCGAGAGTCGGACGTAGCCGCTGCCGAAACTGACCCGCCGCAGCGGACCGCGCGCGGCGCCGGCGATCCCGCCCACCGCGACCGACTGCTCGAACAGGGGAATGCGGGTTTCCTCCCACAGGTCCTTGCCGAACAGATACGGCGAGTTGGTCGCCGCGGCCACAAGCGGCGCCGACAGGATCTGCGACAGGTTGTAGTACAGGGCCGCGGTGTCCGGGTGCACCTTCAGATGCAGTTGCAGCGACGTCGCCGCCGATTCGAGCATCACGTCCCGGTGCAGGATATTCAGGTGTTCGCGGCCCTGAATGTCGAGTTGGATAGGGTGGCCCCCGCGCAGCCTCAGCACCTGTTCGTTGAGCGCCCGATAGCGCTTCAGATCCGACATGTTCGCCAGATTCAGTTCCTGCTGGCGCAACGTCGGCAGTATTCCGATCATCAACACCCGGCAGTCGAGCCCGGCCGCAACCCCTGTGCAGTGCTGCCAGGTCGCTGCCAGCGCCGTTTCCAGCGCGCTCAACGCACCGCCTGCGAGGCGCTGCGGCGCGACATTCAGTTCGAAATTGAATCGCGCAAGCTCCGCTGCCACCATGGGATCGTCGAGCGTCGCCAGAAATGTCCGGTTGAGCGGCGCCGGCATGCCGTCCCGGTCGATCAGCCAGGCCTCGATCTCCAGACCGCAGACCGGTGTGCGCGCGGAAAAACCGCCTTCCGCGAACAGCCGCTCGAGCCGCGCCGTTTCGTCGTGGAGGCGTACGTCAAACGCCTTGTAATCGTCGGCGAGAAAATGCGTGCGGCTGATCTCATCGCCCATCGTCAGAGCGCGCCCCGCGCCAGCGTCCTGATCCGTGCGAGCCGCTCCGGCGTGCCGACGTCCATCCACAGTCCGCGATAGTGCTCGCCGGTGACCGCGCCGGCGTGCATCGCCGCGCGCAGCAGCGGCGCCAGCGGAAAGCGTCCCGGCGCGCAGGATGCGAACAGCGCCGGGCGGTAGACGCCGATACCGCTGAACGTCAGCGCCGTGCCGCCGCCCGCCAGAACGCGACGGTCCCGCAACACGAAATCGCCGGCGGAATGCTGCGGCGGGTTGTCGACCAGCACCAGATGCGCCAGACCTTCGGGCGGCGCAAGACCGGAAAACGGATAGTCGGTCCAGATGTCGGCATTGACCACGATGAAGGGTGCATCGCCCAACAGCGGCAGTGCGTTGAAAATACCGCCGCCGGTATCGAGCGCGCCGGGCGGCTCGGGGCAATAGTGAATGCGCACGCCGAAGCGGGCGCCGTCGCCGAGCGCGGCCTCGATCTGCGCACCGAGATGCGCATGATTGATCACCAGCGTCCCGACACCGGCGCGCCGCAGCGCCTCGATGTGGTATTCGATCAGCGTCCTGCCATGGATGCGCAGCAAGGGTTTGGGCGTTTCGTCGGTGAGCGGCCGCATCCGTTCGCCGCGGCCGGCCGCCAGTATCATGGCTTTCATAGGCCGGAACATACGTCAGGCGGGGTGAGCTGACAAGCGGGCCGCGTGGGCCCTGACGCGACCTTTTCCAACCGCTGAGGACGCGAAGGTAAAACGCGCGGCGGCCCGAGTCAGAGCCGGGCCAGCACCCGCTCCACGATCTCGCCCAGTGGCTCGAGCGCTTCATAGCGCGAACTCACCTCGGTGACGTAGCCCAGCGTACGCGGGATGTCCTTGAGATAGTCGGATTTGTCGTCGCGGTGTTTCAGCCGCGCGAAAATACCGGCGGCTTTCAGATGCCGCTGCACGCCCATCAGATCGAACCAGCGCAGAAAGCGCGCTTCGTCCGCCTGGTCCGGGCGCAGTATGCCTGACTGTACCGCCAACTCGCGGTAACCGAGCGCCCAGGCTTCGACCCGCGCGCGCGGCCAGGCGATGTAACAGTCGCGCAGCAGCGAAACCAGGTCGTAGGTCACCGGACCGGACACCGCGTCCTGAAAATCCAGGATGCCGGGATTGTGCCGTTCGACCACCATGAGATTGCGCGAATGGTAGTCCCGGTGCACGCACACGCGCGGCTGTTCCAGCGCATTCCCGATCAGACGGGAAAACAGGGTCTCCAGCGCCTGCCGCCGGTCGTCTTCGAGACGGATATTGCAATGGGTGCCGACCAGCCAGTCGGTAAACAGCCGCATCTCCCGATCCAGCAGTTCGCGGTCGTAGGGCGGCAGATGGGCGTGCGCGGCACAGCCTTGGATCGTCGCCAATGCGCCCAGCGCATCGCCGTACAGGCGGTCGACCGTCCGCTCGTTGAGCGCCTCCAGGTACGACGTTGATCCCAGATCGCTGAGCAACAGAAACCCCCTGGCCAGGTCGGTTTCGAGCACCTCCGGCACGTTGACGCCGACCTCCAGCAGCAGGCCGGCGACCGCTATGAAGGGTCCGCAGTTCTCCCTGTCCGGAGGTGCGTCCATAACGATATGTCGTTTGCCGTCGTGGAAGACGCGGAAGTAACGCCGAAAGCTGGCGTCCGACGACGCCGGCTCGATGCGGCATCCGGAAAATCCGAGTTCGTCGCTCAGCCACTGCTGCAACGCCTGTTCGCGTGTTGTCATGGGCACCCTGCTTCCTCTTGCAACCCCGATGTGCGGACAGGGCCGGTCCGTTACTTCGCGCCGATTGAAGGAGCGCGCATTTTATGCGATTCGGGCCGGCACCGGCCAGCGTGGCCCGTGCTATCATGCACGACCTTCGGGCAGCTCACACCCTATCCAACAAGCAACGTGAAAATTCCAGTCGTCGTGTTGTTCGCCGGCCTGTTGCAAGCCTGTCCAGGCGGGTGCCAGGCCGAGTGGCGCTGCGACCGGCCGGATGCCGGCGCGCAGTGTGAAGACAGCGGGCTGTCGATGCTGGCGCAAACCGACGCGGCCACTGGAAACGCCGCGCCGCCCGCCGCCGCAGATGCAGACACCGCGGCCGGCAAACCGCAGCCCGCCGACGACGCCGGGAGCGCGACCAAAGCAGGCAAGCCGTCGGCCTGGGACGTTTGCCCCCCGCCGCCGCCGCGCGACTACGCGCCGGACGCCGGCGGGGATCAAGACGAGACCCACGTCAGCGGCATCAGCGCCAGTCGGGACGCCAACGACAACTACAGGATTTCCGGTGACGCGTCGGTACAGCGCGGCGATACGCGCATTCGCGCCGAGCAGATCGAATACCGCGCGCAGGAGGGCTTCGTCGATGCCGAGGAGGGTTTGACATTCGACAATCCGGACGAGCGCATCACCGCGGCCCGGGGCCGCTTCTGGATCGACGAGAAACGCGGTGAACTCGAGGATACCCGCTACTGGCTATACAAGCTGCACGCGCACGGCAACGCCGAAAAGATCAATCTGGAGGAACCGGCGGTCGTCCGCCTCAAGGACGCGAACTACACCACCTGCCCCGACGGCAGCAAGGTCTGGGTGCTGAAAAGCCGCGACGTCAAGCTGGACAAGCAGGAGGGCTTCGGCACGGCCCGCAATACCAGTCTCGAAATCCAGGGACTTCCGTTGTTCTGGTTCCCCTATTTCAGTTTTCCGATCGACGACCGCCGCAAAACCGGGTTTCTGGTGCCCAGCATCGGCAGCTCGGACAAATCGGGCCTCGACATTCGCGTTCCCTATTACTTCAACATCGCGCCGAATTATGACGCGACCTTCACGCCGCGCTACCTCCAGGACCGCGGCACGCAGCTTGGCACCGAGCTGCGCTACCTGTTCAGTCACCAGGCGGGTTCGCTCAACTTCGAATATCTGCCCAAGGACAGAATCCGCGATGACCAGCGGAACCGTATAACTTTCCAGGATCACGGCGCGTTCGGCGATCACCTGACCACGCAGATCAACTACGACCGGGTGTCCGACAACCAGTATCTTAAGGATCTCAGCGATTCGCTCAGCCTGGCGAGCATCACCTACCTGACGCGCTCGGCGCAGGCCGACTATGCCGCGAGCTGGTGGAACGCCGGCCTGCTGGTGGACGATTACCAGATCCTTGACGAAACCGTCCCGGCGGACCAACGTCCCTATCAGCGCCTGCCGAGGGTGGTGCTGGGCCTGCAGCCGGAGCAGCCGGTGCTGGGCACCCGGCTTGGCATGAACGCCGAGTTCGTGTACTTCTTCGAAAACGCCCGGGTGCGCGGGCGCCGCACGGACCTGTGGCCCCGGCTGAGCTGGCCGGTGCGCAGGTCCTTGTACGAGATCACGCCCAGCATCGGTTACCGCTACACCTATTACAATCTCGAAAATCAGGATCCCGGCACGCCCTCGACACTCTCGCGCGGAACGCCGGTGGCCAGCCTCGACAACCGCCTGTTCTTCGAACGGGACTTCAGTCTGTTCGGCAACCGCTACCGGCAGACGCTGGAGCCTCGCCTGTTCTATCTCTACGTGGCCGGCCGCGATCAGAACGACATCCCGCTGTTCGACAGCAGCGATCCGACCTTTTCCTACGGCGAACTGTTCCGCGAAAACCGGTTTTACGGCGCGGACCGGATGGGTGACGCGAACCAGGTGGCCCTGTCGCTGGGCAGCAGGCTCCTGGACCCCGACACGGGCGCCGAACAGATGCGCTTCGCGATCGGCCAGCTCTTCTATCTCCAGGACCGCACCGTCATGGTCGACAATTCCCCGCCGTCCAACGAAGCGACCTCTAATATCGCGGGCGAGGCCGCGGTCACCTTCAACCGGAGCTGGTCGGCGCTGTCGGACTTCGTCGTCAATCCCCGCGACACCGCACTGGAACGCACGAACATCAGCTTCCAGTACAAGCCTGGCTATCGCAAGCTCGCGAATATCGGCTATCGCTACCGGCGCGGTGTACAGAACCAGATCGACACCTCGATACTCTGGCCGCTCGGCAAGCAGTGGCATTTCGTCGGGCGCTGGTACTACGACATCGGTGCGACCAAGTTGCTGGAAAATCTGGCCGGACTGGAATATCAGAGCTGCTGCTGGAGCACGCGGCTGGTCATGCGCAGCTACCTCGACGACATCAGCGGCAGCATCAACCGAACCATATTGCTTCAATTTACTCTAAAAGGACTGACCAGCTTCGGCAGCGACGTTGACTCGATGCTGGAGAATGGTATTCTTGGATATTCGCGTAGCCCGGAAAAGTGAACTATGAAGAATGTGCTGTTATTGGCGCTGGTCTGGCTGCCCTGCCTGGCCGGTGCGGCGAACGAACCGCTCAACCGCGTCGTCGCCATCGTCAACGACAACGTCATTGTCGAAAGTCAAGTGGATGAGCGCGAGGCGTTCGTCATCAAACAGTTGCAGGAAAAGAACACGGCGGTCCCGGAAAGCGACCAGCTCCGCCAGCAGGTGCTGGAACGGCTGGTAATCGAGAACCTGCAATTGCAGATGGCGCGCCAGAACGGCATCAACGTGGACGACGACATGCTCAATACCAGCCTGCGCACCATGGCGAGCGAAAACAAGATGACGCTGACCGAGTTTCGCGACAAGCTGGAGGCCGAAGGCTATGACTACGCTGCGTTCCGCGAACAGGTACGCAATGAAATCACCATCGCGCGCGTGCGCCAGCAAATGGTGGAAAACAGCATCCAGGTGACGGACCAGGAGGTCGACAACCTGCTCGCCAATGCCGCCGGGTCCGGAGACAGCGGCCGCGAATACCACCTGGCGCACATACTGGTGTCCGTGCCGGAAGGCGCCGGACCGGAGGATATCAGCAAAGCCGAGGCGCGCGCGACGTCGATTCTGCAGCGGCTGCGCGCCGGCGCCGATTTCGCCCAGACCGCCGTTGCCGAATCCGACGGCCAGCAGGCGCTGGACGGCGGCGATCTGGGCTGGCGCAAGTCCGACAAGCTGCCCTCGCTGTTCACGGGCGTCGTCGAAAAAATGCAGAAAGGCGACATCAGCGACCTGATCCGCAGTCCCAGCGGCTTTCATATCGTCAAGGTACTGGATACGCGCGGTGACGAATCGCACGTCGTCACCCAGACGCGGGCGCGGCACATCCTGATCAAGCCTAGCGTGCTGGTGACCGACGACGACGCGCGCACGCGGCTGAAACAGATTCGCGAGCGCATCCAGCTCGGCGACGACTTCGCCAAACTCGCCAGAACCCATTCGGACGACACCGCGTCGGCCAGCGCCGGCGGCGATCTGGGCTGGGTCAATCCCGGCGAGATGGTGCCCGAGTTCGAGGAGGCGATGGACAAACTCCAACCCGGCGAGCTCAGCGAACCGGTGAAGAGCCGGTTCGGCTGGCACCTGATCCAGGTGCTGGAACGCCGCGCCAGGGACAATTCCGAAGAATACCGGCGCATGCAGGCGCGCGAATCGATCCGCCGCCGCAAGATCGACGAGGAAACCGAGGTCTGGCTGCGCCGTTTGCGCGACGAATCCTATATCCAATACGTGAACGCGCCCCCGTCCTCGTGAGTCGTGTCGCCCGCATCGCGGTGACCAGCGGTGAACCCGCCGGCATCGGGCCCGATCTCTGTCTGTCGCTGGCGGGCCGGCGTATTCCCGCCGAACTGGTGGTCATCGGCGATCCCGATCTGCTGGATGACCGGGCGCGCCGGCTGGGAGTCGCAACGATTCGGTCCCGCTACCGGCGCGACCGGCCGGCCGAGGCGGGCGGCTGCCGGATCGAACCGGTGGGGCCCGCCGCGAGCAGCCGCCCCGGCACGCTCGACCCGGCGAATTCGCGCTATGTGCTGGATGTTCTGGATCGGGCCGTTGCCGGTTGTCTCGGCGGCGAATTCGACGCCCTGGTGACCTGCCCGGTGCACAAGGGCGTGATCAACGACGCGGGCATCCCCTTTACCGGCCACACCGAATACCTCGCCAAAAAAACCGGTGCCGGCCAGGTCGTCATGTTGCTCGCCGCACCCGGTCTGCGCGTGGCCCTGGCGACCACACACCTGGCGCTGAGAGACGTGGCCGGCGCGTTGTCGCGGGACGGCATCGAAACGCTGCTGCGCACGCTGCACGCCGGCCTGCGGCGCGATTTCGCCGTCGCCCGGCCGCACATCCTGGTGGCGGGACTCAATCCGCACGCGGGCGAACAGGGCCACCTGGGGCGCGAGGAAATCGACATCATCGAACCGGCCCTGAACGCGCTGCGCAGCGAAGGCCTGGACCTGGAAGGCCCGCTGCCCGCCGACACGCTGTTCACGCCGCCCTTCCTGGCGCGCGCCGACGCCGTGCTGGCGATGTATCACGATCAGGGACTGCCGGTGCTGAAGCACCTGGGCTTCGGCAAAGCGGTCAACATCACCCTGGGGCTGCCCATCGTGCGCACCTCGGTCGATCACGGCACGGCGCTGGACATCGCCGCCACCGGCAGCGCAGGCAACGGCAGTCTGCTCGCCGCCATCGAGACCGCGCTCGCCATCGCCGCCAACCGCGCCGCATGACCCACGCACCGCGCAAGCGTTTCGGGCAGAACTTCCTGCACGACCCAGGCGCGATCGCGCATATCCTGAACGCCGTCAACCCGCGCCCGGGCGAGCACCTGATCGAGATCGGACCCGGTCAGGGCGCGATCACCTGCCCCCTGCTGCGGGCCGCCGGGGAACTGGACGTCATCGAACTGGACCGCGACCTGATTGCGCCGCTCAATGCGCGTTGCGCGCCTCTCGGCCGGCTGCGCATACTCAACGAGGACGTGCTGCGCGTCGACTTCGGACGGTTCGCGACTGAGCGCCGGCTGCGCGTCGTCGGCAACCTGCCCTACAACATCTCCACCCCGCTGCTGTTCCACCTGATCGGCTTCGGCGCCTTGATCGAGGACATGCACTTTCTGTTGCAGAAGGAAGTCGTCGCCCGCATGGCGGCGCCGCCGGACACCCCCGACTACAGCCGCCTGTCCGTCATGATTCAATATCACTGCCGGGTCGAGCCCTTGTTCGACATCGGACCCGACGCCTTCCGGCCGGCGCCCAAGGTCGACTCGACGTTCGTCAGACTGACGCCGTACGACCGCCCGCCGGTCGCCGTCGGCGATTACGCCTGCTTCGGCGCACTGGTGAAGCAGGCGTTCGCGCAACGCCGCAAGACGCTGCGCAACAACCTGCGCGGCCTGCTGGACGAAGCCGAACTTTACGCCGCGGGCCTGGACCCGGGCCAGCGCCCGCAGACGGTTACCCTCGAACAGTTCGCGGCGCTCGCCAACCGCCTGGCGCCGGACCGATGAACGGCTGGCACGCTGCCGGCGCGACCCATCGGCCGCCGGAGTGCGGATACACCGAAGCGGCCGGGGCGACTATAATCGATCGGCGATTCGTCGATCATCGGACTGTCGCCGGCATTGCGAACACGCCGCCGCCTCACCTTGCTGTTCGCGATCACCAACAGATCAGAGCCTCCAACACCGCGCAGACACGCAAAGGCAGGATTCCGGTATGGGCAACTATCAACATGTTCTGATCGCCGTCGATTTCACCGACGGCACCGACCACGTCATCGAACAGGCGCTGGCACTGGCGACGGCCTTCGGCGCGCGTCTGAGCCTGGTGCACGTGGTCGAACCGGTGGCACTCGGTCTGTCCAGCGAGACGTTCATTCCGCAGGAACTCGACATCGACCGCAGACTGATCGACGCGGCCGGAACGCAGCTCGGCGAACTCGCGGTCCGGCATGAGCTGGAGCACGCCGGACGCTTTGTCGAACAGGGTTACATCCGCCGCGAGATATTGCGCCTGGCCGAGGAACAGCAGGTCGATCTGATCGTGGTCGGCAGTCACGGCCGGTCCGGCGTGCAACGGTTGCTGGGGTCGACCGCAAACGGCGTACTGCACGGCGCGCACTGCGACGTGCTGGCGGTCCGGATTCGGGGCTAGAGGAATCTGCTTGACCGCGAAGGACGCGAAGGGAAGACATTAAATGATTAACCACAAAGGACACGAAGGGCACGAAGCTAAACCCAATCATTGCATCGATGCAGATTGCGCTGAGGCACGAAGCCCAACGGCGGACCGCTGATTGCCGGGCTTCACTGTGTTCAGCGCCAACGTACGCAGGCGTGTCTATTGAGGCTTGCATAAAGGGTTGACAATTGTTGCCGTCATCCCGGCGCAGGCTGGGATCCGGAAGCCGCCCACCCAATGGATTCCGGCGTGCGCCGGAATGACAACGCGCGGGTGCGCGGCTGTCACCGATTGATGTAAGACACAATAATTTCAGCCGATGTGAATTCCACCCACAGGGCCGTTACCCGCCGCGTAACCCGTCAACAACAGGGTTCGGTCGAATCCCGGTGGGGGCTTTTTATGCAACGGTCAGGTGGACGCTGCCTGTGGCAAATCCGGAGACTCCGGCCACGACCTCTCGTACGGACCAGCCGACGCCATGACCCGCAACCCACGTTGTCCACACCCTGTCCAATCCCGGGACAGCCGTCAGTCGATTGCAAAGGACGCAGGAACCAGATTCACCGACCACGACGGGCAAAAAAGAACACGAAACTGACAGTGATGCCCTTCTTCGTGTCCTTTGTGTGCTTTGTGGTTGAGGGTGTTGGATACCGGCTGCTTCGCGTCCTTGCGGCTGATTCAGTCGCAGGTCGCCGGCTACCAGCGATGCTGGAGGATCACAAAGGCCTCGACCCTGTCCTCATTGATCGGGGCACCGTCGATACCGGTGGCGGCGTTCAGGCATTTGGAGGTATCGGTCGGCATCGACGGCGACAGCCGCAGATCGGGCCCACGTTCGCCGAACGGGCGGCTGAAGCGGAAACCGTCCTGACTGTCGGGCCGCGTCGGCCTGGCGGCGGATTTGGCATCGAACAGGGACAGATGCCAGATCGATCCCAGCCAATCCCGCTGGAAGGTCCCGATCCAGTTCCTCACGCCGCGCCCCAGCGACGGAGCCTCGGCGTGAGCCCCCGCCATACCGAGGCCCAGCAACAACAGAACCGCGGCCACGCGCAGCCGCCACGACGGCGCTGATCGCCGGGACTGCGGAGGTATGATCGGATCGGTCACTGGACTGCCTGCTCCGGGAAACATCGGGGTGATCGCAGTGTCCTATCCTGGCGACAGGATTGCGATGAAGCCAGTCACAGTTTGCGCGCCGCAGGGCTCGCATCCGCGTGCCCGCGGGCGCCGGTCCCGATGGTGTTCAAACCCGAAAAAAGTATTGAAATCATGTACGAAGACCGCCAAACACCGTATCCTAGACGGCATCGGAGGTCAGCAGAACGCTTATGAGTCCCACCAATTACCAGATACAGGTCCGCGTCGAGACCCAGTACATCGACGAACAGTCGGCGCCGGAACACGACCGGTACGTCTTCGCCTATACCATCACCATCAGCAATCAGGGCCGGGTGCCGGCGCGCCTGCTGACCCGTCACTGGATCATCACCGACGCCAACGACAAGGTGCAGGAGGTGCGCGGCGACGGCGTGGTCGGCGAACAGCCCCATCTGCGGCCCGGCGAACAATTCCGCTACACCAGCGGCACCATGATCGAAACACCGGTCGGCAACATGCGCGGCAGCTACCAGATGCTGGCGGACGACGGCGTTGAGTTCGATGCGGAGATTCCGCCCTTCACGCTGTCCGTGCCGCGCACGCTGCACTGAACCGGCGACCCATGGCGACCTGGGTCATCGGCGACGTGCAGGGCTGCTACGACGAACTGCGCGCGCTTCTCGCGAAAATTCGCTTCGAGCCGGGCCGTGACCGGCTCTGGTTCTGCGGCGATCTCGTCAACCGCGGCCCGAAATCGCTCGAGACCCTGCGCTTCGCGCGCGAACACGCCGCCGTCTGCGTGCTGGGCAATCACGATCTGCATCTGCTCGCCGGCGCCGCCATGCCGCAGGTCCGCCGGCGCAAGGACTCGCTGGACGCAGTCTACGCCGCGCCCGACCGTGACGAACTCCTCGGCTGGCTGCGCACCCGGCCGCTGTTGCACCACGACGCCGACAGCGGCTATACCCTGATCCACGCCGGCCTGCCGCCGCAGTGGGACCTCGGCCAGGCGCAGGCGTGTGCGCGCGAAGTCGAGACGTTTCTGTGCCGTGAAGATCATGCATGCTTCTTCGAACACATGTACGGCAACGAGCCGGCCGTCTGGGACCCGGCGCTGGCCGGGTGGGAGCGCCTGCGGTTCGTCACCAACTGTTTCACGCGGCTGCGCTATTGCAGCGAGGACGGACAACTCGCGCTGGAGGAAAAAGGACCGCCCGGCAGTCAGGGCCGCGGTCTCAGGCCCTGGTTCGCCTGGCCTCGTCGCAGGAGTCGCGATCTGAACATTCTTTTCGGACACTGGTCGACGCTCGGCGCTTACGACGGCGACAACGTGCATGCACTCGACACCGGGTGTTTGTGGGGCGGCGGGCTGACCGCCGTCAGACTGGGCCGGACACCCGAACGCGTGGAAGTGAAATGTCCGGGCGCGCGCAAACCCGGGCTGTAAGCTATTACCCGAGCAGACTGTTGAAAAGCGTTCGGGCGCGTGCGGGACAAGGCGAAAACCGGCGAAAGGGCGCCGTGTACAGGCAGTACATGAGCATTTTGCGCCGGTTTTCAACGCGCGATCTTGCCGCATGAACGCTTTTCAACAGCCTGCCGGAGACTCCACCTCAACGAACAACAGGTAGCGCCATGAGCACGTTCAACAACGTAACCGTCATCCGTACCGCCAACGTCTACTTCGACGGCGGTGTGACCAGCCGAACGCTTCAGTTCGCCAACGGCGACGTCAAGACGCTCGGCATCATCCAGCCCGGCGAATACGCCTTCAACACCGGCAAGAAGGAGATCATGGAAATACAGTCCGGTGAAGTCGAGGTGCTGTTGCCGGACGAGCGCGAGTGGAAGCGCTATGCGGCCGGCCAGAGTTTCGAGGTCAAGGCCGATTCATCGTTCAGAATCAGGGCCATCAGCCTGACCGACTACTGCTGTTCCTTCGTCGACTGAGGCCGCGCCGGCCGTTGCGTTCCAGGGAACGGCCTGGTCGCACGTGTGGCCGGCGCCCTGTCCGTGAAGCCGGACGGCGAACATCCGATGCGCAGCCTCATTGCCGGATTCTGAACGTTGGCGAAGCAACCCTCATCCGCGTCCGGCGCGCGCTGGTCCGGACGCGTGACGCAGGAAAGCAACGCGCTGGATCTGGAACCGGGCGTATTCACCTGGAGCGATCCGCGGAAAATCGCGCTGTCGCTGAAAGACTCGGCCGAGGCCAGCACGCGCCGCAAGAGTTCGCCATTCCGCTCGGCGATGTCGATGCTGGTGTTCTACATCAACCGCGCCGGAAAGAACCTGGACGATGACCAGTTGCGGATTCTGGAACGCGCGAAAGATGAATTGCGGTCTTTGTATGGGCGACAGCGGCGTTGACGGATGATCGGCCCGTAGTGTTTAACCGCGAAGGGCGCGAAGGGCAAACCCTTTTGACCGCTAAGGCGCGCAAACTAAAACAGGTTTGTTTGGTCCAGGTTTCACTTCGTTCAACCCCGGTCTGGCAGCAGGAATCTCAGCGATGAATTCATCTCGGAGCGTGGCGAATTGAGTCAAGACCACCCGTCAATCCGGCGCGTCTCTCTGGTACGATTCAAGGAACCGCTGACTTATTCGTCATGCCGGCGAAGGCCGGCATTCAGGTTGTTGAAAATGCTGGATACCGGCCTTCGCCGGTATGACGACCTATGAATTGATCAGAGCTTCCTTAATTTTGGCCGGATTGGTTGGACGCTGTCGCGACAACGCTCCGTCTTGAAGAAAGTCGGGATTTGCTTCCGTGCACCCTGCTTAGGCAGTTCCTGAGAGTACTTTGCGCGCCTTCGCGCGCCTTAGCGGTAGAAGGGTTTCCCCTTCGCGTCCTTGGCGTCCTTCGCGGTTTATCAAACAACCATACAGCTACACCCGCTCCAGCACCTTGAAGCTGTAATCGTACTGATTCCGGTCGTCGGCTTGAAAGGACTCGCTGCTGGCGACGCGCCAGACATCGGGATCGATGCAGGGAAACCGCGTATCGCCTTCCACGGCGGCGTGCACGAGCGTGAGGTAGATTCTCTTCGCACGACCCAGCGTCTGCTCGTACAGCCCGGCGCCGCCGATGATCATGACCTCCTCCGCGTCGCCGGCGGCGCGCAGGGCCGCGTCGATCGAGTGAACCACGCGGGCGCCGTCCGCGGAGTAATCCATTGTGCGCGTGACGACGATGTTGTCGCGGCCAGGCAAAGGCGCGCCGATCGATTCCCAGGTCTTGCGTCCCATCACCACCGGTTTGCCCAGCGTGACGCGTTTGAAGTGTTGCAGATCGGCCGACAGGCGCCAGGGCAATTGATTGTCGCGGCCGATCACTCGGTTTTCAGCCATGGCGACGATCAGCGAGATCATCGTCACACCGCAACCGGGGCCTTGATGTGCGGATGCGGATCGTAGTCGACCAGCTCGAAATCCTCGTAACGGAACGCGAACAGATCCTTTACGTCCGGATTGATCTTCATGCGCGGCAGCGAACGCGGTGCGCGCGCGAGCTGGGTGCGCGCCTGCTCCAGATGGTTGGTGTACAGATGCGCGTCGCCCAGTGTGTGCACGAAATCGCCCGGCACCAGCCCGCAGACCTGCGCCATCATCAGTGTCAGCAACGCATAGGACGCAATGTTGAACGGCACGCCGAGAAAGATGTCCGCGCTGCGCTGGTAGAGCTGGCACGAGAGCCTGCCGTCGGCGACGTAAAACTGGAAAAAGGCGTGACAGGGCGGCAACGCCATGCGTTCGATCTCGCCCACGTTCCAGGCGCTGACGATAATGCGGCGCGAATCGGGATTCAGTCTGAGCTGGTCGACCACCAGGCTGATCTGGTCGATGTGGCGGCCGTCGGCGGCGGGCCAGGAGCGCCATTGATAGCCGTAGATGGGCCCCAGTTCGCCCTGTTCATCGGCCCATTCGTCCCAGATCGACACGCCGTTTTCCTTCAGGTAGCGGATATTGGTATCGCCCTTGAGGAACCACAGCAACTCGTGAATGATCGAGCGCAGGTGCAGCTTCTTGGTGGTGACCAGCGGAAACCCCTCGCCCAGATCGAATCGCATCTGATAGCCGAACAGGCTCAGCGTGCCGGTGCCGGTGCGGTCTTCCTTGCCGACGCCGTGCTCCAGCACGTGCCGCATCAGCTCCAGATACTGCTTCACGAAGCTTTCTTGTCCTGCCTGACAGGCATGGAGTCGCCGCGGTATGCCTTCCACAACAGCCAGACGCCGAGCAGAATCATCGGGGCCGACAGCAACTGCCCCATGGTCACCCAGTGAAAGGCGACGAATCCGATCTGGTGATCCGGCTCGCGCACGAATTCGACGCCGAACCGGAACAGGCCGTAGCACACCAGAAACAGGCCCGACACCGCGCGCGTCGGCCGCGGCTTTGCCGAAAACCACCAGAGAATGACGAACAGCACCAGACCTTCGAGAAAGGCCTCGTAGAGCATCGACGGATGACGCGGCAGTTCGTCGCGGAACGGGAACACCATGCCCCAGGGCAGATGCGTCGGCCGCCCCCAGAGTTCGCCGTTGATGAAATTGCCGATGCGGCCGGCGCCCAGACCGATCGGCACCAGCGGTGCGATATAGTCCGTGACCTGGAAAAACGTGCGCCCGGTCTTGAGCGCGTAGCGATACATCGCCAGCAGCACGCCGATCAGGCCGCCGTGAAACGACATGCCGCCCTGCCAGATGCGGAACAGCATCCAGGGGTCCTGCCCGAACGCCTCGTAGTTGTAGAACAGCACGTAACCGATGCGGCCGCCCAGCACCACGCCGGCCGCGCCGTAGAACAACAGATCGCCCATTTCCTCCGGCTTCCAGCCGCTCGAGGACTTGCGCGCACGGCGTATGCCCAGCCACCAGGCGGTGGCGAAGCCGATCAGATACATGAGGCCGTACCAGTGCACGTCGAACGGCCCGAAGGAATGGCCGAACAGCTCGAACGGTCCAAAGGAGACGGCGACGGGATCGATGTCAGGATAAGTCAGCATCTTTACTCGCGAACGACACGGCAGAAACAGGCTTTCAAATAGGCGGTTTCCGGAATCGCCGGGTGTACCGGGTGGTCGGGCCCCTGATGACCGCGTTCCAGAATCTGCAGGCTGCGGTCAAGATGCCGCGCCGCACCCAATAGTATCGCGTCCAGTCGCTCCGGGGCCAGATGCAGCGAACAGGACGCCGAGATCAGGATGCCGTCGCTTTCGAGCAACTGCATGCCGAGCTGGTTGATGCGGTGGTAGGCCTGTTCGCCGGCCTTGATGTCCCGGCGGCGCCTGATGAACGCCGGCGGGTCCAGCACCACCACGTCGAAGCGTTCGCCGGCATCGCGCAATTGCTTGAGGATGTCCACTGCATCGCCCTTGCGCGCGGCGACACGATCGCCGACGCCGTTGAGCGCCGCGTTGCGCGCCACCGCCTCCAGCGCCGCCGCGGAACTGTCGCCGCAGATCACCTCGCGCGCACCGCGCACGGCCGCCTGCACGCCCCAGGCGCCGACGTAGCTGAAGAGATCCAGCACGCGCGCGCCCTGCACATAGGCGGCCAGCCGCGTGCGGTTCATGCGCTGGTCGAAAAACCACCCGGTCTTCTGCCCGGCGTGCGGCGAGACCTCGAAGCGCACGCCGTTTTCGACGACCTGGAGCGTCGCGGGCACTTGGCCGATCATTTCGCTCGCGTCACCCAAGCCTTCGAGCTGGCGCGCGCCGGTATCGTTGCGGAACAGGATGCCGCGCGGCTTCAGCACCTTGTGCAGCGCGTCGGCCACTGCGTCGCGCACCCGGTCCATGCCGGCGGTCACGCACTGCACGACCAGACAGTCGCCGTAGCGATCGACGATCAGGCCGGGCAGCCGGTCGGCTTCGGCATACACCAGACGGTAGAAGGGTTCGGCAAACAGGCGCTCGCGCAGCGACAGCGCGATGTTGATGCGGTGCACCAGCAACGAACGATCGAGCCGGTACGCGGTGTCGCGGCTGATCAGCCGTGCACAGATCAGGCTGTTCGGGTTGACGTAGCCCGTACCCAGCGGCTGGCCGTTGCCCGCCTCGATAAGCACCTGCTGCCCCGGCTCGAACGCACCCAGCGGCGTGACCGCGGTATCGATCTCGTTGCTGTAGATCCAGAGATGCCCGGCGCGCAGGCGGCGGTCTTCTTGCTTTTTCAGGCGCAGCGCCGCCAGCGGCAATGCGTCCGGGAGGGTATGGGCAACGGTCATAGGAAGCTCGCAAGCTTACGCGCTCGGCGGCGCGAGGTCGAGTCGGACGGTGCGCGGGAATCCCGGCCGGCGGTGACTCCGGTTGGCCGGAAGCTGACCGCGCAAGCCTGATGCGGCTGCGGCTGCGGCGGCGCCGGTCAGTGCACGCCGGCGGCCGCAAAGCGTCCGGCCGGCCACAGCACCAGTCGTCCGCCGCGCCAGGGCCGGGAAAACAAGTCGGCCGGCGCCGCCTCGCCCGCGCTGCGCCGGTATTCCACCAAATAGCCTTGCGGGTGAGCCGCCACCCACGCATCCCGCGCCGGCTCAGCGGTCAGCGCGGCAACCGGCTGACGCAAACGTCCCGGGAAATGAAACTGGCCCTGATACCGGCCGAGGTACGCCACCGGCACGCCGCGCGCCTGCAGAGTGCCGATGCGCCGGCTGATCTCGCCCAGATCGAACGACGCGCGTGCCGCCGGCGCGACCGCCAGATTCAGCACGACCACGATCGCGACGGCCACCAGCGCCAGCGCGCGCGCGGCGTCTTCCAGATTCGCCGGCCGCCACAGGCCGCACGCGACCGCGACCGCCACCGGCGGCAGTGCCCAGTACGGCGAAACATCGCCCAGCCAGGCAGCGCGCGCGGCGAACGCCGGCACCACCAGGATCAAGGCGGCGGCCGCCGCCGGCAGGGCGGCCAGGAACCAGCGATCCGACACAACGGTTGCTTGCGCGTTGCGCGCCGCGCGGCGCGCCAGCCACAGCGCGATGAGCGGCAGCAGCGGCAGCAGGTATTTCACCTGCTTGCCGCTGATGGCGCTGAATATCAACAGGGCCGGCAACAGCACGGCCAGAACGAAGCGGTCGCCCTGCGATCCACCCGCGGGTGCGCGGAGGACCGCCCGCCAGAGCCGCGGCCAGGCGAGCCAGGGCACGCACAGCAACGGCAGCATCCAGACGTAACTCCACCAGGGACTGCGGTGCGCGAACGCGTCGACGATGCGCCCGGTCGACTGGCCCCAGAAGATCGCCGTGCGGTAGGCCGCGCCGCCTTCGTCGCCGGCCGGCATCGCCCAGGCCAGCGCGATGCCGGCGCCCAACGCGACGCTCAAGGCACCGCCGGCATACCAGCGCCAGGGCAGCGGGTTAGGCTTTGTCTCGCCGTCCAGCCACAGCGGCGCCAGCAGCAACGGCGGCAGCACGAACACCAGAATTACCGGCCCCTTGGCCAGCACGCCCAGGCCGATGGCAAGCCCGGTCAGGGTCCAGCCCGACACCGGCCGCGACGGCGCGCGCAGCAGCCCTGTCCAGGCCAGCAGTGCGGCGTCGACCAGCAGCAGATCGAACTGCACCAGCGGCAGGAACAGCAGCCAGAACAGGTTGGCGAACGTCAGCCAGACCGCGCAGCGTCCGGTGCCCGGACCGGCATCCGGCCACAGGCCGGCGGCCAGTCGCCGCACCAGATACAGCGCGCACAACGACAACACCGGCGCCACCAGCCGTGCCGACCAGCCCTCGACACCGGTCACCGACCAGACCAGGTGGATCAACCAGAACAGCAGCGGCGGCTTGTCACTGTAGGGCTGCCCGTTGAGCCAGGGCACGAGGAAATCCTGCCGTTGCCACATTTCCCAGGCGACCGCCAGATAGCGCGTTTCGTCGACGGGAAACAGCGGGCGCGTCGCCAGCGAACAGACGACCACGGCGAGCCAGAGCGCGACGAGCACGACGCCCTGGCCGCCCGGCGTCTTCATCCGTCGGCGGCCCGCGTCATGACCTGTCTGTGCTTGTGGATGAAATACAGATTGCGCGTGTAGATGAACACGCCCAGCGACTGCCCGAGAATGAACACCGGGTCGCCGATGTGCAGGGCGTAAGCGAACAGCGTGACGCCGCCCGCCAGGCTGAAATACCAGAATGCGACCGGGATGAGGCTTTGCCTGTGCCTTTCACTGTGCAGCCATTGCACCAGAAAGCGCGCCGAGAACAGGGCCTGGCCGGCGAACCCCAGCAGCAGCCAGCCCAAGGGTTGATGGAACATCAGTAATCCTCCAGGGCGTCCGCGTGAAACGCGCGCCAGGTCAGCCAGTGCCGGCCCGCCAGATCGAGCAGTTGCCCGGCGCGGCCGTCTGTTCCGGTGCGGCGGTCGGCGCGCCGCTGCAGCCACATGACGCCGAACAGATCGACCAGCCCCGCCCACAGGCGGTTGCAGACGCCGTACTTGGAACGACCGCGCACGCGCGGCCGGTGGAGCACCGGCACCGATTGCACGCGGCCGCCCGCCGCCTTCACCAGCGCCGGCAGAAAGCGGTGCATGTGATCGAATACAGGCAGCCCCAGATAGAGCGCGCGCGCAAAGACCTTGATGCCGCAGCCGGTGTCGGGCGTTGCGTCGCCGAGCAGTTGACCGCGCACGCTGTTGGCGATGCGCGATGACCAGCGGCGGTCCAGGCTGTCGTGCCGTTCGGTGCGTTGTCCAGTCACCAGCAGTTGTGCATCGCCGGCCTTTGCATAAACCTCGACCAACCGCTGGATATCGACCGGATCGTTCTGGCCGTCGCCGTCGAGCGTGACGATGACGTCCGCGTATGCGGCGCGCACGCCGCTCAGCAGCGCGGCGCTCTGGCCGCTGCGGCGTTCGTGGCGCAGCACGCGCAGCCGGGCATAGCGCTCGCGCGCCTGCGCCAGCACGCGCGCCGTGCCGTCATCGCTGCCGTCGTCGACGAACAGCATTTCGTAGTCGCCCCCACGCGCCAGCAGGCGATGGATCTCCTCGACCAGCGGCAGTACATTCCCGGCTTCGTTGTAAACCGGCACCACGACCGAAAAACGCATTAATTCCCTCGCCACTTCAAGGATTTCGAGCCGGACAAGCGTCCGCCCTTCCGTTATAGTCCATGTTGATTGATGGCCACCGGACGGAAACCGTCTTGAACTATACCAACCACCTGAGCCGCGAAACCAGCCCCTATCTGCTGCAGCACGCCGCCAACCCGGTGGGCTGGTATCCCTGGGGGCCGGAAGCGCTGGAGAAAGCGCGCGCCGAGGACAAACCCATCCTGCTTTCAATCGGTTATTCGGCCTGCCACTGGTGCCACGTCATGGCCCACGAATCCTTCGAGGACGCCGAAACGGCGGCGGTGATGAACCGGCTGTTCGTCAACATCAAGGTCGACCGGGAGGAGCGCCCGGATCTGGACAAGATCTACCAGACCGCGCACGCGCTGCTGAGCCAGCGCACCGGCGGGTGGCCGCTGACCATGTTTCTGACTCCGGACAGGCAGATCCCGTTTTTCGGCGGCACCTATTTTCCCGACCGGCCGCGCCACGGACTGCCGGCGTTCACCGATCTGTGCGAGCGCGTGGTCGCGTTTTATCGCGAACACCGCGACGAGATCGACCGACAGAACGCCTCGCTGGTCGATTTCATGTCCGGCATGAACCGCACGGCCGCATTCGAAGGCGGGACATTGACCGCCGTGCCGCTGGACGTCGCGCGCCAGCAACTGGAAAAACAGTTCGACGCGCAGCACGGCGGTTTCGGCCGCGCGCCGAAGTTTCCGCACCCGACCAGCCTGGAACGCCTGTTGCGCCACTGGGCGCTGACCGCCGACCGGGGCAAACCGGACGAACGCGCGCTGCACATGGCGCTGTTCACGCTGGAGCGTATGGCGCTGGGCGGCATGTACGACCAGATCGGCGGCGGCTTCTGCCGCTACTCGGTCGACGACCAGTGGATGATTCCACACTTCGAGAAGATGCTCTACGACAACGGCCCGTTGCTTGCGTTGTACGCCGAAGCGTTTGCGGCAACCGGCAATCCCTTCCACCGGCGCATCGCCGCCGAGACCGCCGGCTGGGCGCTGCGCGAGATGCAGTCGCCCGAAGGCGGCTTCTATTCCAGCCTGGACGCCGATTCGGAAGGCGAGGAAGGCCGGTTCTACGTCTGGACGCGCGACGAAGTCCGGTCGCTGCTCGACGCTGACGAATTCACGGTGGTCGAACTGCGCTACGGCTTGGACCGCGCGCCGAACTTCGAGGGACGCTGGCATCCGCACGCTTATGCCGGCGTCGAAACCATCGCGCGCCAGTTGAACAATTCGCAGGACGCGGTGCTGGCGACGCTGACGTCGGCCAACGCGAAGTTGTACGCGGCGCGCGCACGACGCCTGTGGCCGGGCCGCGACAGCAAAGTGCTGGTTTCCTGGAACGCGCTGATGATCAAAGGGCTGGCCCAGGCCGCCCGCCACCTCGGTGAAGCGCGCTGCGCGCAGGCCGCCGACCGCGCGCTGGCATTCATCCGCGAGCGCATGTGGAGCGACGGCCGGCTGCTGGCCACGTACAAGGACGGCCGCGCCCACCTCAATGCGTATCTCGACGACTACGTGTTTCTGGCCGACGCCATCCTGGAACTGCTGCAGGTGCGCTGGCGGTCCGCCGACCTGACGTTCGCGCTGGACCTGTTACAGGTCGTGCGCGACCGGTTCGGCGATCCCGACGGCGGTTTCTTTTTCACCGCCGACGATCACGAACGACTCATACAGCGGCCCAAGCCGCTGACCGACGATGCGCTGCCCGCCGGCAACGCGGTGGCGGCCAAGGTCTGCGCGCGTCTCGGTCACCTGCTGGGCGATACCGCGCTGATCGATGCGGCCGAACGCACGCTGCAGGCGGCGTGGCAACCGCTGCAACAGGAGCCCTATGGCCACACCGGTCTGCTGCTGGCGCTGGAAGAATACCTGAATCCGCCGCAGACCATCGTCATTCGCGGCGACCAAAGCCAGGCCGCACCCTGGCTGGCGGCCGCCGCGAAACCCTATGCGCCGCGGCGCATGACCTTTCTCATTCCGGACGACGCCGCCGACCTGCCGGGCCTGCTGGCCGAACGCACGGCCGGCGGGGGCACCGTCGCCTATGTGTGCAGCGGCATGAGCTGCCAGGCGCCGGTCCGTACCTTGGACGCCTTCCGCGCCGCGTTGGCGCAGTCCTGACCCGCCGCAAATGCGCGCTGCGCCGGTGCGCTGCGCCGGTGCATCAGACAACCGGTTCGTCGGCCCGCTCACCGGTACGGAAGTCGGCATAGACATACACCGGAATGTCCAGCTCGCCGAGCCGCTCCTCGATAACCGGCCACACCTCCTCCCAGACCAGTCCGCCCACACCCGTGGCGAGGCGCGGCAGCGCAAGTGACGTGAAGGACTCATGCGCGGCCATCTTCGCCAGCACGCGCAAGGCGTCGCTGACGTGCTTGACCGTCGCCTTGCCGGGACGCTGACCGTGGCCGTAGCCGCCTTCCTGGGTCAGCAGATTGACGATGCGCACGCCGTCCGGGCCGCTCCACAGCCACACGTCGCCCGGCTCGGGGTGATTCTGATGGCACCAGTGATGGAAATCCTTGTGCATGGCGGGATATCGCTTGTGCAGCGACAGCGCCAGTCCCTGACTCATCGGGTCGTTCGGTGCGACACCGTGCGCCACCGCGTGGGCCTTGCTCAACAAGATATCGCCTGATACCTGATGGATCATAGTTGCCTCGTTTAGTGATTTGTCTGGATTCTTGGGGGGAAATCTTTTCGTCAGGACCCGGGTCGGCTGCCCGGGACGCCAGCCGGCCGAACCAGTATATGACATGGCGACTGCCGGCGCCGTGTTCCTGGTCGACGAAGCCGGGCGTGCCGACGCAGGTGAGCGCGGACCGATAGGCACAGCGGAATCATTCCGCCACTTGTGCAACCTACAGTACAAAAAAGCGGCCCGGCCTTCAACAACACAGGCAACCGTCGCGGGATAGCGGCCTGCGGCGGTGGTCGGTCCCGACCCGGCGCGCAACCCGCACCCGGCAGGCAGGCGACGCTGTCCTTCGACCGCGCGACCCGGCGTAAGACGGTCGCGACCATGGTCCACCGCGCAGGCGACGCTTGTCTATCGAGCAACATCCGCCACATACGCGAAGCGCGCGCGAAACGTCAGGTGCATGTCCACGCATTGCGCCCGCACGACAGCCGCCGGCGCAACGGATTCCCGCCGCCCGGAAAGCCACCAACGTGCTTTATCTGCAGCGTTAAACGTGCCTGTTGACATGGATTGACGCTCTCAAAACGCAGGCGTATAACACGCCTGCGCCGGTACAAGCGGCACGCGGGGAATCCGACACGACGGGGCCTCGCGGCGAGGCCGGCGCGGCGTTCGAATCTCGGTTCGCATCAACCGGATGCACAGCGGAGACGCCGGCGCGACGCACGGCACTCAACCTGACGGTTGCATAAAGAACCCGCCGGGATTCGACCGAACCTGGTTGTTGAGGGGTCACAGGGCCGGTAACGGCCCTGTGGGTGAAATTCACATCGGGTGAATTTCACCACGCGTGCGCAGGTTGCCGCTGCGCGCGAAGGTTGTTGCAATGACTGGGTTGATTGCGACCGCGTGATGTGCGCAGCAGGAACCGACACAGACGCGACCAGACCGGCAGGAACGGACAGCCATGTTTCTAGAGAGCAGATTATTCCGGTTCTGGCTGGTCGCCGCCGGCGCCGTGTGGGCGCTACTGTTCGCCAGACTCGACGATCTCGCCTTCCTCGCCGAACACTGGTTTTATCCGGCCACGATGGTTCTCGGCGCCTTCGTGGCCGGATCGACGCCGGAAGGCGGCGGCGCCGTGGCCTTTCCGGTGCTCAGCATCTTCATGGATGTCGACCGCGTGCTGGCCAGGGACTTCAGCCTCATGATCCAGAGCATCGGCATGACCAGCGCGAGCATCTTCATACTGACCCACCGCAACACCCGCATCCGCCACTTCAAGCCGCTGCTCTGGTTCGTGCCGGTCGCGTTCGCGGGCTTTCTGTTCGGCATGCACGCCCTGCAGGGCATGAGGGTTCAGATCATCCAGGCGCTGTTCCTGAGCCTGATCGCCAGCTTTGCGTTCGCCTACTATTTCAGCAGCCACCGCGGATCGGAGGATCGCTGCGGTCCGAAGAATAGGCGCGATTTCGCGTACACGCTGTTCATCCTGTTCGTCGGCGGCATGTGCAGCAGCCTGTTCGGCTCAGGCGCGGATGTTCTCGTGTATACCCTGATGGTGACCCACTTTGCGGTGAAGGAAAAAACGGCCACCGAATTCAGCGTCATACTCATGGCGTCGCTCAGCGTTCTGGCCTATGCCTACCGGGGCCTGTACGAGGGCGCGCTGACCCAGTACCAGGTGCAGACCTGGCTCTGCGCGTTTCCCGTGGTACTGGTCATGGCGCCGCTGGGCGCCTACGTTCTGAAGAAGGTCAACAAGGAATACATGCTGCGCGCCATCGTGGCGCTGAACATCATCCAGCTCAGCTATTTCAACGTCCACAGTCCCAGCCTGGAGAAGTTCGTCTGGTCCATGGGATGTACGGCCGTTCTCTCGGCGATCTTCTTCCTCGGGATGGCCGAACTCGTCCGGCGGCGGAAGCGCGGTGACGACATTGAGGACGCCGTCCGTACGCCGACTGGCCAGAACGTGGACACGGCGGACAAGACCGCAGCCGCCGCGCGCGAGGCTGCGTGACTCGCGGGCGCACTGCCTGCACGCCGCGCAGGGAACTTCAGGCCGGCTTGACGCCGCGCGCGAACCGCGTCTCGACATCCAGCCAAAGACCGTCGGCGCCGACATGGCGACGCGCGAATGCCAGGTGTGACCGGCGAAACTCCTCGCGGGCCGACGCATCCACCCGCAGATAGAGTCCCTGCATCGCCGTGCATTCGATTACTTTCCACCAGGCGTTTTCGTCGGGCAGGTGATACCCGAGCTGGCGGTTGACGACCTCGATGTCGCCAAAGCCCGCCGTCTCCAGCAACGCCCGGCAGTGCGCACCCGATTCGATGCGCCGGCTGCCGATTACCCCCTGCGGGAACTCCACACCCCGGGCGGCAAGCCGGTCGATGAAATCGTCGAGCATGGGCTGGAAGGCGCCGGTCTCGAACGAGGTGAACACCAGCGTGCCGCCCGGCGTCAGCACGCGCGACCATTCCCTGAGTGCGGCCTGCATGTCGGGCACCAAGAACAGACCGTAGGAACAGGTCAGGTAGTGAAAATAGCCGGACTTGAAATCCAGCTGCGCCGCGTCCATTTCGTGCAGATCGACATTGGCCAGATTCATCTTGCGCAGATTGCGCTCGGCCTTGTCGAGCATCGCCGGGGAGATGTCGATGCCGTGCACACGCCCGGCGGCACCGATCGCCTGGGCCAGCGGCACCGCCACCGCACCGGTGCCGGTGGCCACATCCAGCACCCGCGTTCCCGGGCGCGGCCGCAAATAGTCGACCAGTTGATCGGCGCAAAAGGGAAAGAACCGGGTCTCCGGGCTGTCGTAGACCGGCGCGAGCCGGTCGAACAGCGCGCGCGTGGCATCCACCTGGCGCGCCTGTGACGCCGCTTCGTCGTCAGCGTCGCTCATCGGCTAGCAGGCTGTTGAAAAACGTTCCGGCGAGTGCGAGGCAAGGCGAAAAAGCACAGTGTACACGCAGTAGATGAACATTTTGAGCCGGTTTTCAACGCCGGATCGTGGCGCATGAACGTTTTTCAACCGCCTGCTAGGCAAGCCGGATGCCTTCGCCGAAGCTGTCCCGATAGCGCCGCTCGAAATCCCGCTTGGTGAAGCGGTGGTTCTGGGTGCCCGCCGATTCGATCTTGATCGCGCCCATCAGCGCGGCGATGCGGCCGGTGGTCTCCCAGTCCAGCCCCTTCATCAGACCGTACAGCAGGCCGCCGCGGTAGGCGTCGCCGCAACCGGTCGGGTCGACCAGGCGCTCCGCCTTCGCTGCCGGAATCTCCAGGCGTCCACTCTCCAGATAGATGTGCGAACCCTGCGCGCCGCGGGTGACGATCAGCGCCTCGACCTGCTCGGCGATTTCATGCGGCGACATGCCGGTGCGGTCCTGCAGCATCTGCGATTCGTAGTCGTTGACGCACACCCAGGTGGCCTGCTCTATGAAGGTCCTGAAATCGTCGCCCCTGAACAGCGGTATCGCCTGGCCCGGGTCGAAAATGAACGGAACGCCCGCGGCCACGAACTGGGCCGCATGGTCGATCATGCCCTGGCGGCCGTCGGGCGAGACGATGCCGAGCGACACGCCTTTGGCTTCGGACACCTTGACTTCGTGCGCGAGATCCATCGCGCCCGGATGAAACGCCGTGATCTGGTTGTCGTCCTGGTCGGTGGTGATGAACGCCTGTGCGGTATAGGTCTCGTGAAATTCCTTGACGTGGGTGCGCGGTATCCCCTGCTCGTCCATCCAGGCCGCGTAGGGCCCGAAGTCCCTGCCGACCGCACCCATCGGCAGCGGATCGCCGCCCAGCAGTTTCAGGTTGTAGGCGATGTTGGCCGCGCACCCGCCGAATTCCTTGCGCAATTCCGGCACGTGAAACGCGACGTTCAGGATATGCACCTTGTCGGGCAGTATGTGGTTCTTGAAGTGGTCCTGAAACACCATGATGGTGTCATAGGCGAAGGAACCGCAGATCAACGCAGCCATACTGTCACCCCGTGTCGGTCAATCAGGTGAAAAGAATGATACCCCATACGATGCATACGTTCAGAATGGCGGCGAACACCACCGCCGAACCGAGATCCTTGGCACGCCCGGCCAGCGGGTGATGTTCGTCGCCGATGCGGTCGACCACGGCCTCGATGGCCGAATTGAACAGTTCCAGCACGGGCACCAGCAGGCAGACGAACACCATCAGCGCGCGCTCGAGCGGTGACTTGCCCAGCCACAAAGCCAGCGGCACCAGGATCGCGCAGAGCAGCAGCTCCTGACGAAACGCCGCTTCGTGGCGGAACGCGGCCGCGAAACCCGCCATCGAATAGCGGGTGGCGTTGAAGACGCGTGTCAGGCCGGTCGCACCGGTCTTAGCCATGCGCCCGCCAGCGCAGATCGGGTTCGCGCGCCGCGCGCACATCGTCGAGACGCCGCACCGGCTGCGTGTGCGGCGCTTCCTTGAGCATCGCCGGATTCTCGCCGGCTTCCTGCTTGATGGCCTTCATCGCCTCGGCGAAACCGTCCAGCTCCTCGCGCGCCTCGGTCTCGGTCGGCTCGATCAGCAGACACTCGGGCACCAGCAGCGGGAAATAGGTGGTCGGTGCGTGATAGCCGAAGTCGAGCAGGCGTTTCGCAAAATCCATGGCCGACACGTCCAGTTCGCGGCTCTGGCGCTTGAGGGTAACGATGAATTCGTGCGTGGCGCGGCGGGTGGGAAATGCCAGGTCGAAGCCGGCCTCGGCCAGGCGCTTCATCAGATAATTCGCATTGAGCGTGGAAAACTCCGCGACCCTGCGCATGCCTTCGCGGCCGAGCATGCGCGCGTAGACATAAGCGCGCAGGAGCACGCCGGCGTTGCCCATGAACGCGGACAAGCGGCCGATCGTTTGCGGGCGCGCAGTCTCGTCGATCCAGTGGTATTCGTCGCCGTCGTAACCGACCATCGGCACCGGCAGAAAGGGCTCCAGACGGGCGCTGACGCCGACCGGGCCCGCGCCCGGACCGCCGCCGCCGTGCGGCGTCGAGAAGGTCTTGTGCAGATTCATGTGAATGACATCGAAGCCCATGTCGCCGGGGCGCACCTTGCCGAGGATGGCGTTGAGGTTGGCGCCGTCGTAGTACAGCAGACCGCCCGCGTCGTGCACGATGCCGGCGATCTCCTTGATGCGCCGTTCGAACACGCCGAGCGTCGATGGGTTGGTGAGCATCAGGCCGGCGGTCTTCGGTCCCACCGCCTGCTTCAGCACTTCGACGTCGACATCGCCGTCGCGGTTGGTGGGAATCTCGCGCACCTTGTAGCCGCACATGGTCGCGGTCGCGGGGTTGGTGCCGTGCGCGGCGTCGGGCACGAGTATTTCGTCGCGCGCCGTATCGTTGCGGCTCTTGTGATAGGCGTGAATCATCGCCACGCCGGCGAACTCGCCCTGCGCGCCGGCGGCGGGCGTCAGCGACACCGCTTGCATGCCGGTCACGGCTTTCAGGATTTCCTGCAACTCGAACAGGCAGGCCAGGAACCCCTGACCGGCCGCTTCCGGCGCCAACGGGTGGCGCGCCAGAAAGCCGGGCAGCATCGCCAGGCTGTTGCAGGCGCGCGGGTTGTATTTCATGGTGCAGGAGCCGAGCGGATAGAAATGCGTGTCGATGGAAAAGTTTTTCTGCGACAGCTTCGTGTAGTGCCGCACCACCTGCATTTCCGAGACTTCCGGCAGCGCCGGCGTATCGTCGCGCAGCGCGGAAGCCGGCAGGTCGTCGGTCGCTTCAACGGTAGCCGGCGCCTGCGCGGTTGCGCGGCGGCCAGGTCTTGAATGTTCGAATATCAGCATGGTCGTCGTCTACCGAGCAGTCGGGACGATCCGCCCCCGGCTCAATTCCAGTCCGTCATATTGTTCCCGTCATTCCGGCGAAGGCCGGAATCCAGTGGTGACCGTTCAAGCTCGCATGGATCCCGGCCTTCGCCGGAATGACGGTTCTGTGGACGCCAAGGCGCATTGTGCGCTTGCTCATGGGAACACCGTCTCAAGCTTCGCCGGAATGACGATTCTGTTGACGCCCCGGCTCCCTTTCGCAGTCAAAGCGCCGCCAGCGCCTTGTCGTAATTCGGCTCCTGCGCGATCTCCGGCACCAGCTCGGTGTAGAGCACCTTGTCGTCGCCATCGAGCACCACCACGGCGCGCGCGGTGATGCCGGCCAGCGGGCCGTCCTCGATCAGTACGCCGTAGTCCTTGGCGAAATTGCGGCTGCGCATCATCGACAGCGGGACGACCTTGTCGATCGACTCGCCGCTGCAGAAGCGGCCCATCGCGAACGGCAGGTCGGCCGAAATCACCAGCATCAGCACGTCGTTGCGCCCCGCGGCGAAATCGTTGAACTTCTTCGTCGAGGTCGCGCACACCGGCGTATCCAGGCTGGGCACGATGTTCAGCAGTTTCTTCTTGCCCTTGTAGTCGCGCAGGCGGACGTCGTTGAGTTCGGCGCCGACCAGGTGAAAATCCGGCGCCGAAGTACCGACCGCCGGCAGTGAGCCGTTAGTGTGAATCGGGTTGCCTTTCAGCGTGATGGTCGCCATGCTCCGTCTCCTCTCATGAATGGATTGCGCCCGAATTCTCAGGCCATTTTCGGCTGCACCGGACAGCCGGCGCTGACTTGTCGGTCGATGACCCGCGCCAGGTGATCGCGTAATAATTCGATGTCCGCTGCGGTCTTGGTCTCCGTTGCGCACACCAGCAGCGCCTCGCCCAGCTCCGGATAATGCTTCCCCAGCGCATAGCCCGGCTGCACGTTGTGCGCGTACAGCGGGCGCAGCAGGTTCTTCAGCGGCAGCGCGCTTGCGAACACGGCCTCGTGGAAATACGGTCGCGAGAACCGCGGCCGCAGATATTCGCCGCCGAGCCGTTCGACCAGCCGCCGCGTGTTGGCGTGACAGGCGGCGGCCACGCGCCGCAATCCCTCGCCGCCGAGCAGCGCCATATAAAGGGTCGCGGCGGTCACCAGCAGACCCTGGTTGGTACAGATGTTGGAAGTCGCCTTGGAGCGGCGGATATGCTGCTCGCGCGCCTGCAGCGTCAGCGTGTAACCGGTCTTGCCGTCGCGGTCGAGGGTGCGGCCGACGATGCGCCCGGGCATCTGCCGCACCAGCGCCTGCTTGCAGCACATGAAACCGAAATAGGGTCCGCCCGAGGACAGCGGCACGCCCAGCGGCTGGCCCTCGCCCACCGCGATATCGGCGCCCTGCACGCCCCAGCGGCCCGGCGGCTCGAGCAGCGCCATGGCGGTGGGATTGACCACGCCGATCGCCAGCGCGCCGTTGGCGTGCGCCCAGTCGGTCAGTACGTCGGCCTCTTCGATGACGCCGAAAAAATTCGGCTGTGGGATCACCAGCGCGGTGACAGCCTGACCCGCGTACGGCGCCAGGCTTTCGGGCGCGGTGTGTCCGCCTGCGCGGTCGTAGTCCAGCTCGACCAGTTCGATGCCCTGCATGTCGACGATGCTGCGCACCGTGTCGCGATAAAAGGGATTCACCGTACGCGGCATCAGAATGCGGCGAGCGCCGGACTTCCTGTGCGCGCGCACCGCCATCAGCACCGCTTCGGCGAGCGCCGAGCCGCCGTCGTACAGCGACGCGTTGGACACGTCCATCGCCATCAGCGCGGTCATCATGCTCTGGTATTCGTACAGGAGCTGCAACGTGCCCTGGCTGGCCTCGGCCTGGTAGGGCGTGTAGGCGCTGTAGAACTCGCCGCGCGTGGTGATCTCCCAGACCGCCGCCGGAATGTGATGCTCATAGGCGCCGGCGCCGATGAAACACAACGGCCGGCCGTCCTTCTCGGCGCGCTCGAGCATCAGCCGCGCGACCGCCTGTTCGCCAATGCCCTCGGGAACCGCGTTCAACTCGCCGGCGCGCAGCGCCGCGGGAATCTCGTCGAACAACTGTTCGATGCGCTCGACGCCGACGACCGCCAGCATCTCGGCGACGTCCTGCGGCGTGTGTGGAATGAAAGGCATCGGCGGCCCGCTCAGTGTTCTTCGCTTTCGACGTAGGCCTGATACGCGTCGGCATCCATCAACTGGTCCACTGCCTCGACGTCGGCCGCGCGCAGCTTCATGATCCAGCCCGCGCCGTAAGGGTCCTGATTCACGGTCTCCGGGCTGTCGGCCAGGTCTTCGTTGACGTCGACCACGGTGCCGGCCACCGGCGCGTAGACGTCCGACGCGGCCTTCACCGATTCGACCACCGCACAGGCGTCCTCGGCTTCGAGTTCGTGATCGATCTCGGGCACCTCGACGAACACCATGTCGCCCAACTGGTCCTGGGCGTGGTCGGTGATGCCGATCGTCAGCGTGCCGTCGTCGTTGACGCGCACCCACTCGTGACTCTTTGTGTATCTGAGATCTTCCGGGGCTTCACTCATTGTTGGTTTCCTTCAGACTGACAGATTTGAACGATAGACCGCTTCGCCGGCCGTCATCAGACCGCCACCAGCGCCCGGCCGTTGCGCACGAACGGCGGCTTGACCACGCGCGCCCGCAGCCGGCGGTTGCGCACTTCGACCTCGCACGCCTCGCCGGTCGACGCCGGGACCCGCGCCAGCGCGATGGAGCGGCCCAGCGTCGGCGAGTAGCTGCCGCTGGTGATTTCGCCGGCCGCACCGTCCGCTGCGATTACAGTCTGGTGATTACGCAGCACGCCCTTGTCCTCCAGCACCAATCCGACGAACTTCACCGGCAATCCGCCAGCGCGCTGCTGCTCCAGCGCGGTCCGGCCGATGAAATCGCGCGCAGCCGGTTCCCAGCCGATGGTCCAGTCCAGACCCGCGGCCAGCGGCGACACCGACTCGTCCATGTCGGTACCGTACAGCGCCATGCCCGCCTCCAGGCGCAGCGTATCGCGCGCACCCAGCCCGCACGGATGCACACCGGCCGCGAGCAACGCGTTCCAGAGTTCGACCGCGGCCGGACCCGGCAGCATGATCTCGAAGCCGTCCTCACCGGTATAGCCGGTGCGCGCGACGAGCCAGTCGCCGGCCGCGCAGGCGAAGAAGGGCTTCAGGGCGGCGCACGCGGCGCGCTCGTCGCCGTGCAGCAGGCCGAGCACGGTGTCGCGTGCCTGCGGGCCCTGCACCGCGATCATGGCCAGTTCGGGCCGCTCCTGCACCTGCACGCCGAACGCGGCCGCCTGCCGCCCGATCCAGGCCAGATCCTTGGCGCGCGTCGCCGAGTTGACCACCAGCCGGAAACAGTCGTCGTGCAGAAAGTAGATGATCAGATCGTCGATGACGCCGCCGGCTTCGTTCAGCATGCAGGTGTACAACGCCTTGCCCGGCGTCTTCAGCTTGTCGACGTTGTTGGCGACCAGATGACCGAGGAACGCCCGCGTGTGTTCGCCGCGCAGATCGACGACGGTCATGTGGGAAACGTCAAACATGCCGGCGGCGCTGCGCACCGCGTGGTGCTCCCCGACCTGGGAGCCGTAGTGCAGCGGCATGTCCCAGCCGGCGAAATCGACCATTTTCGCGCCGCCGGCCACGTGTACGTCGTATAAAGGAGTTCTGTTGCCCATTGCTACCGCCGTTCGTTGTTTGCAACACCGTAAACGGGAGACGCCGAAGCGACAACTGCCCTGACAAGCTGTCAGGCAGCGCCGCCCCTCTGTCCGGTAACCTGAGAGTGTAGGCACGCGCGCGGCGCACCGGTTCCCCTTCGGTGGGCTGTATCGAGCCAGCCGCTCTCCAGAGACGATCCTGCGGAAATTCCGCGTGCTGCCACAGTCCTTCTGCCTGAGCGTTTCCGGGCGGGTTGCGCCTTCGGCGGCAGCTCCGCAAACCCCGCGAAAAATCAGGGTAAAGCGGACACTGCGCTCTCCCGCGGCAACGGGATCGATAGCGCGACTATACACGCCCGCCCGGTTGCGGCCAAGCCTGCGCGCCGGCCGGGGAACTGCGCGTGGCGCGGTTGACCGGCGATGAATCGGGACGTGCGCCGCGGCGCGCTATTCGCGGTCCAGCAGGAACGAAATCTTCGCGTTGAGGCGGTATTGCACGATCTTGCCGTCCTCGACCACCGCCTGCATGTCCTGCACGTAGAGCGACTTGATATTGTGTACCGTCCTGGAGGCTTCCTTGAGCGCTTCCTGCGCCGCATCGTCCCACGATTTGCCGGACTGGGCGATCACTTCGATCACTTTGACTATCGCCATGACGTTCTCCTCGCGTTGCCTGTTATTGTCGAAACGGATTGAGACCCTTCGATCCGGCCCCCAATGAGCGTGCCGGCGAAAGCCGGGGTCCTTGTGCCTCAAGAACACGGGATGCCGGCCGGCATGACGACGCGAGGGCACGACCCCACGACAGCATGGACCGGCGTGTTCTTACTCCTTGAGCTTGATCTTCAACCGGCCGTCCTCGACCGTCAGCGATTCCACGCCGTCCGCGAACGACTTCCAGAACCCTCCCTGCTGGCCGTATTCCCTGACCAGATCGATGTTCTTCAGGTTGCCCAGCCAGGCGTTCGGAATCGGCACGCCCATGATGCTCACGCCTTTGAGCACGACCACCGGATTGCCGGCCTGGTAGGCCAGCTCCAGACCCGCACTCACTTTCAGTGTCTTGCCGCCCAGTATCGGAAAATCCTCGTCCAGCGGCACCAGCAGCTTGGCGCTGACCAGATTGTCCGACAGATCGATGGCGAGTTTCTGCGCCAGGTCGGTGTTCTTTGCCAGCAGTGCGTTCAGTTCGCGCTCGGTGAGCGTCACCTCGCGCTTGGCACCGGCTTCGCTGTAAGGTTCGGGTTCAAGCGGCGGCGCCGCGCCGGGCGAGGCCGGCGACACCGCAGGGTTGGGTTTGTAACCCCAGCGCTCGAACCGCTCGAGTTTGTCGTCGAGCACCTGTTCCTCGCGCGCCGACAGCGTGACCGGCTTGAATTGCTTCGGAAAAATGTACGTCTGCCAGACCCAGACCGAGGCGATCGCCGTAACGATGATCGCCAGCAGCACCAGCAGGGTGACGTGCAGGCCATCGAAGCGGCGACCCCGCACTGGCTGGTTTTCGGTCGAGGGTTCGCCGGCATCGACGGACATGGTAGCTGTTTTCCTTATTGCTGCTGCGGATCGGGGATCGACCGGGACGTGGGGCCGCATGCGCCGGCGGGTGTCTGCCCAAGCATAGCCCAGGGCACCGACACGCGCATCAGCCATCCGCCTTTTCGAGCCGCTCGCGCATACCTTTCAACACGGCTTTCTGTTCGTCGGACACGACGGGATATTTCAGATCCAGCCGCTTGAGCGTGTTGACGACGATATCGGCGACACACAGACGCATGAAATGCTTGTCGTCTGCCGGTATCGCGTACCAGGGCGCCCAGGGGCGCGACGTGGCGTTCAGTGCCGCCTCGTAGGCCTGCATGTAGGCGTCCCAGTGGCCGCGTTCCGCGACGTCGGCGACCGAAAACTTCCAGTTCTTTTCCGGCTCTTCGATGCGTGACAGGAAGCGGCGGCGCTGTTCGTCGCGCGACACGTTCAGCCAGAATTTCACGACCACCGTACCGTTGCGCGCGAGATGCTTTTCGTGATCGCGGATCGATTCGAAACGCTGCTGCCAGAGTGTGTCGAGGTCGGGCACGTTCGGCAGCTTCTGCCCCCCGAGATACCCGGGATGTACGCGCACCACCAGCACTTCTTCGTAATAGCTGCGGTTGAATACGCCGATGCGGCCGCGCTGCGGCAGTCGTTGCGCACTGCGCCAGAGAAACTCATGGTCGAGTTCTTCGGCCGAGGGCTGCTTGAAGGAATAGACCTGGAAGCCGGCCGGATTGACACCGGACAGCGCCGCGCGGATGGTGCTGTCCTTGCCGGCGGCGTCCAGCGCCTGGAACACCAGCAGCATCGAGTATGTGTCCGCCGCATACAGGCGGCGCTGCAGTTCGCCGAGTTCGTCGATCAGCTCTTCCAGGCGCTTCTTGTAGTCCTTCTTCTCCGGCCCCTCTTCCGGCGCGGTCGGCTGCCGTTCGATCTTGAAATTGGCATCGAAGGGCACCAGGCAGGGGTTGTCGAGATAGGTTTCCATGGTATGTCCTTGACGACGGAGACACCCCAAGAGTACTGGATCGAATCCTCCGCCGCCAACTCACGCGGGGTCGACGGCCAGGACGTCGACCGGATCGCCGACGCGGATGCGCCCCGGGATGCGCGGAATGAGATTGCGCCCGAAGAAGACGCCGTTGTCGCGGCGGCGATAGGTGCCCAGCGTGCGCAAGGGTTCCAGATCGGGATCCTTTTCTCCCGTGTCGGGATCGATGGTCGTGAACACACAGCGGGAACAGGGTTTCACGCCCTCGAGTTCGACCGCACCCACCCGGATGCGGCGCCAGCGGTCCTCGGCGTAGGCGTCGCAGCCGCTGATCACCAGGTTGGGCCGAAAGCGCCGCATCGACACCGGCCGCGCCAGCCGGCCGTTGAGATCGGCCAGTGAGGCTTCGGAAATGACCAGCAGCGGAAACCCGTCGGCAAGACTGACGCGGTCGCCGGCCTGCCCGTAGTCCGGGTTGACCGGCCGCAGGATGTCGTCGGTCATCCGCACCAGCCGGCAGTCGAAGCCCAGATAGCGCGAAAACCAGGCATCGGCCGCGTCCGAGACCCGCGGCGCGTCCAGTCGATCCTTCCAGACCGTCACGCCGATCCGCTCGCCGCCCCCGTCGGCCAGCGGCACGTCCAGCGCTTCGCATCCGGCCGCCGACACGCACAACCGGCCGCCCTCGAACCGGGTGTCGACCAGCGCCAGCCGCGGATGCTGACGTGCGGTCACGAACTTGCCGTCACGGTCGACCAGCATCCAGCGCCGGTCCCAGGGCAGGCCGGCGGCCAGCACGTCGCTGGCGTCGAGCGCGATGCGCCGCGTCGATTTGATCGGATAGATATTGATCTCGGTGAGTTTCAACGCCCTCACAGCCCCATGGCGTAGCGCATGATGCGGTGCTTGAGCGGACCGGCGGCGTCGAAAATAGTGAGGCCGGCGCTGCGCAGAAACCGGACGGGCTGCGCCGAGACGCCGAACAGATGCTTGAAGCCGTCCATAGCCGTCATCATGGCGAGATTGGGGCCCTTGCGCGCACGCTCGTAACGCCGCAGCACGGCATAGTCGCCCGGATTCCGGCCCTTGCGAATCGCGTCGGTCACCACGTCCGCCAGTTCGCGCACGTCGCCCAGACCGAGATTCACGCCCTGTCCGGCGAGCGGGTGAATCACGTGCGCGGCGTCGCCGATCAGGGCGACGCCCGGCTTGACGTAGCAGGCCGCGTGACGGCGCCGCAGCGGAAAGAGTTTGCGCTCGCCGCAGGCGATGACCTGCCCGAGCCGCAGGTCGAACGCCTGCGACAGCGCGCCACAGAACGTCGCGTTGTCCAGCGCCATCAACCGCTCGGCCTCGACGCGTTCGGCCGACCACACGATCGAGCTGCGCCCATCGGCCAGCGGCAGAAACGCCAGCGGACCGGTCGGCAGGAAGCGCTGCCAGGCCGTTTCCTTGTGGAGACGCTCGGTGGTGACGACGGCGACGATGGCGCGCTGCCCGTAGTCGTATTGGCGCAGGTGGATGCCGGCGGCGTCGCGCACCTGGGAATCGGCGCCGTCGGCGCCGACCAGCAGGCGGCCTTCCAGCACGCGCGCGTCGTCCAGCGTCACGCCGCCGTGGCCGGTGAACGTCTGCACCGGCGCCGTCCAGTGCAGCGCGACGCCGGGCATGGCGGCCAGCGCCTCGCACAGCGCCTTGACGATCACGCGCGCTTCGATGATGTGTCCGAGGTAAGGCTGGCCGACCTCGGCGCTGTCGAAATGCACGGCGCCGGAACCGCCGGCGTCCCAGACGCGCATCTCGCGGAAGGGGCTGACGCCCAGTTCCTTAAGGCGCGGCCAGATGCCGAGTTCGGCAAACAGCCGTTCGGACGCGCGCGTGATGGCGTAAACGCGAATATCCACCGTACCGGCGGGCCAGGTCAGTTCCGGCTCGCGCGCATCGACGAGCGTCACGGAAAGACCCGCGCCGCCCAGCCGCGCGGCCAGGCTGAGCCCGGCGACACCGCCGCCGACGATCAGAACGTCCGCGACGGGCGCAGTCATCGCAGCGGCAGCCCGCGCGCCAGGCGCGGCAGGCGCCCGGAACGCCCCATCGCCAGCCGGCCGAACCAGCGCTTGGCCGGCGGCAGCAGATCGAGCGCCAGCATGCCGGCGTCGCGCAGCAGGCCGATCGGCGCGAACGGCTGGGTGAACAGCCGCACCAGGCCGTCGGTGAACGCCACCACCCGGCGCTGATCGCGCGCGCGCCAGGCGGCGTAATGGTTGAGCACCTGCTGATCACCGGGATCGCCGCCCTGGGCGATGGCGTCGACCACCACTTCCGCGAGCGCGGCCACGTCGCGCAGGCCCAGATTGAATCCCTGACCGGCCACCGGATGCAGCGTGTGCACGGCGTTGCCGATCAGGGCCAGCCGGGGACGGACCGATTGCACGGCCTGCACCAGTTGCAACGGGTAGGCCTGACGGCTGCCGGCGCGCGTGAACGCACCCAGCCGATAGCCGAAGCGCGCCTGCACCGCGTTGAGGAAGGCGGCATCATCGAGCGCCATCGCCGCGTCGGCCTGTTCGGTCGGCACCGTCCACACCAGCGCACAGCGCTCGCCGGTCATCGGCAGCAGCGCCATGGGGCCGGTATCGGTAAAGCGCTCGTAGGCGACGTTGCGGTGGGGGCGTTCGGTGCTGAGATTGGCGATGATGGCGGTCTGGTGATAGTCCAGCATACGCGTTTCGATGCCCAGCCGGGCGCGCACGCCGGACTGTGCGCCGTCGGCGGCGACCAGCAGCGGCGCAGCCAGGGTGAATTCGGCCTCCGGCGCCGCCAGCGTCGCCTCCACGCGGTCGCGGCCCACAGCGAAATCCACCAGTCGTGCGCCGGCAGCGATCCGCACGGTGTCGAGCGACGCCAGCCGGTCGATGAGCGCCGCGCCGAGGACCCGCGCCGGTGCGACATAGCCGAGCGCCGGCACGCCCTCCTCGGTGTGGCGCAGCCGGGTGAATCCGAAGCGGCCGCGATCGGACACGTGGATGGTGTGGATGGGACAGACGTTGGGCGCCAGCACCTCCCAGAGACCCAGACCGGCAAACACCTGCTGCGAACCCGCGGCCAGCGCGATGCTGCGTTCGTCGTAATTGGGCTGCTGATCGATCGAGAACCCCGCCGACTCGACCAGCGTCACGCGCACCCCGCTCTGCCCGAGCGCGACCGCGAGACTTGCGCCGACCAGTCCGCCGCCGACGATCAGCACCGGGTTGTCGCCGTCTCTAGCAGCCATTCATGATCGCTTCGATGTCGGCCACGCTTTTCGGCGCCGCCTTGCTCAGAATGTCGTGACCGTCGCGGGTGACCAGCACGTCGTCTTCGATGCGCACGCCGATGTTCCACCATTTGCGCGCGATGCCTTTGCTGCGCGCCGCGATGTACAGGCCCGGCTCGACGGTCAGCACCATGCCCGGCTCGAGCACGCGCCATTCTTCGCCGACCTTGTAGTCGCCGACGTCGTGCACGTCGAGCCCGAGCCAGTGACCGGTGCGGTGCATGTAGAACCGGCGATAGGCCTGGTCCTTGATCAGCTTGGGCGTGCGGCCTTTCAACAGGCCGAGTTTCACCAGCCCGCGCGTGAGCGTTTTTACCGCCGCCTGGTGCGGCGCATTCCAGTGATTGCCGGGATAGACTTCCTCGATCGCGGCGTACTGCGCGTCGAGCACCAGTTCATAGATCGTCCGCTGCGTCCTGCTGAAGCGGCCGTTGACCGGAAAGGTGCGGGTGACGTCGGAGGCATAGCCTTCGTTTTCCATGCCGGCGTCGATCAGCAGCAGGTCGCCGTTTTCCAGCGGCGCGTTGTTTTCCGTGTAGTGCAGGATGCAGCCGTTGGCGCCGCCGCCGACGATGCACGGATACGCGGGTTCGCCGCCGGCCTCCCTGAAGGCCTGCAGAAACACCGATTCGATTTCATATTCCATCATGCCCGGCCGGCAGGTCTCCATCGCGCGCTGGTGGGCGCCTGCGGCGACGTTGGCCGCCTGGCGCATGACCTTGATCTCGGCCCGGCTCTTGTAGAGCCGCATGTCGTGGAGCAGGTGTTCGAGCGACACGAATTCCTCCGGCGCGCGATGGCCGGCGCGTGAACCGCTGCGGATGCGGTTGACCCAGTCCATCAGCCGCTTGTCGAACTCGGGCACCGCGCCCATCGTATAGAACACCCGGTCGCGGCCTTCGAGCAGCCCGGGCAGGATGTCGTCGATATCCGCGATCGGAAACGCGTCGTCGGCAGCGTACCGCTCCACCGCGCCGTCGGGTCCCGCGCGGCGCCCGTGCCAGGTCTCCATCGCCGGATCGCGGTCGCGGCAGAACAACAGATACTCGCCGTGCCTGCGGCCGGGAACCAGCACGGCGACCGCCTCGGGTTCGGAAAACCCCGTCAGATAGAGAAAGTCGCTGTCCGGCCGGAACGGATACTCGACGTCGCGGTTGCGCACCCGGACGGGACTGGTCGGCACGATGGCGATGGCGTCGCCGCCCATCATGCGCATCAACTGCTTGCGGCGGCGTGCGAATTCTTTCTGATCCATAGACGTGCCCTGACTAGAAGACTGTTGCAAACGCTTCAGACGGGTGCGAGACGCGGCGAAGTCCGGCGAAAAAGCGCGGTCGACACCCGCTGCGCGGGCCCCTTGAGCCGGTTTTCGACGTAGGATCGTACCGCATGAAGGGCGATCGACCGTCTGCTAGTGCAGCGGTGCGGAAAGGTTGACCGGCTGCAGCGCATCGACGATCAGCAGCACGCCCATCCGCACGTACTCGACGATCTCGGTGAAGGCGGCTTCGTCTTCCTCGCCGGTCTCGTCCAGGTCGAACTCGGCGTGGTAGATTTCGCTGAAGTCGCCGAGCAGTTCGTTGACCTCGCCCGAGAGACCGTCGGTATCCGACAAACCGCCGAAGGCCAGCCCCGTCAGAAAGCCCTGGCACCATTGCCCGAGCCTGTCCGCGCGGATGTTCAGCGGCTCGACATCGCCGGGCAACAGCAGCGCAAAGCGCAGGTCGTCGCTGCGCAACTGCGCCTGGGCGCTCCGGTAGAGGTCGCCCAGCAGCCGGCGGGACCGGTCCAGCGCGGCACCCGGCGGCGCCCGCTCGCCCAGCAATTCCCGTTCCCAGGTCGGCGGTTCGGCGGCGCCCGCCGCGCAGATGAGCCCGCACAGAAAACCGTGGCTGTCGGCCGCGTCGGCGCAGGCGCCGACGCCGGCAAGTGCGGATTCGAGCTGTTCGAAAGCGATGTCGGCGGCAGCCTTCATGACCCCGGATTATGGCATATCGCCGCGATAATGGGGCGTTGACCGGCCGTGATACCCGCAATATAGTGCGCTAATGATCAATACGACCCCGCAATCAATCACCGAACAGGAACTCCGCAAACTGGAAGGCCGGCTCGAGGAGCTGGTCAGTACCATCCATCGCCTGAAGGATGAAAACCGTTCGCTGCGGCATCAGCAGGAATCCCTGGTGACGGAACGCGCCGGGCTGATCGAAAAGAACGAACTGGCCCGATCCCGCGTCGAAGCGATGATCAACCGGCTCAAGGCGATGGAACACGGGGCATGAGCGCCACGTCCCGCCCGACCCGGGTCCATATCCTGGACAAGGAATATCTGATCTCCTGCCCGGAAAACGAACGCGACGCGCTGTTTGCATCCGCCGAATACCTGACGGAAAAGATGCGCGAGATCCGCGACACCGGCAAGATCGTCGGCATCGATCGCATCGCCGTGATCGCCGCGTTGAACATCGCGCACGAACTGCTGGATATTCGCAACGGCCGCGATGATTTCCAGCACAGTCTCAACGACCGTCTGCGCATGCTGCAGGAAAAGATCGACTCGGCCATCAGTCAGGGCCGGCAGTTGGAATTCTAGCAGGCTGTTGCATCCGGCGTGTTGGCGCTATAATGGTAATCGCATCCCCTGCTGTGCACGTCAGCGGTTACGTTTTACCTTGAGCCTAATTATTGCCTTGGGGAACGACGTTCCGCACGGCTTGTGAGCACGTCCGCCACGCGCGGAAAGCCTGATGGCCTGCAGCCAGTTCCCACCTGAACCTTTGGTTCAAGGGCAATAATCGCAACGGCACGAGCGGAGGATGCACCCTCCACAGGTGTCACAACCGTCATGACCAGCCGCGCCGAACAACGCACCGCAGTCCGCAGCCGGCGCCGCCGGCTTTCGTCCGCCGAACGCAGCACGGCCGCGCACGCCGCCGCAGACGCGTTTGTCCATACGCGCTTGTTCACCAACAGCGGCCGCATCGCGCTGTATATGGCGGTCGACTGCGAACTGGACACCGGTCCGCTCATCGAGTGCTGCTGGCACAGCGGCAAGTCGGTCTATCTGCCGGTGTTGTCCTCCGATCGTCACGCCCGTCTCGATTTCGTGCGCTATCATCGGCACAGCCTTCTGCGGCCGAACCGATTCGGCATACCGGAGCCGGTCGCGCTGCGCGGCGACACGCTGTCCGCGCGCGCACTGGATCTGGTGCTGACGCCGCTGGTCGGGTTCGATGTCCAGGGCAACCGGCTGGGCATGGGCGGCGGGTTTTACGACCGGACCTTCGCCTTTCTGCGTAATCGCCGGCACTGGAAGAAACCCCGCCTGATCGGTCTGGCCTACGGTTTCCAGCAGTTCGCAGCGCTGGGCCGCGAGGCCTGGGACGTGCCGCTCGACGGGGTGATCACCGAAACCGGCTATCTGGCCTGCGCGGGGGTGAATGGAACATGAACCACTGGCTGATGAAATCCGAGCCCGAGGTCTTCGGCATCGACCACCTCAAGGCCATGCCGAAGAAGACCGAGCACTGGGACGGTGTGCGCAACTATCAGGCGCGCAACATGCTGCGCGACCAGATGAAAAAGGGCGACCTGGCGTTCTACTATCATTCGAACTGCGACGAACCGGGTATCGTCGGCATCGTGAAAGTGGTGCGCGAGGGTTACCCGGACCGCACGGCGTTCGACCCCGAAAGCAGGCATTACGACCCGAAGAGCGATCCCGACAACCCGCGCTGGTACATGGTCGACGTGCAATTTCAGCGCACGCTGAAACGCGTCGTGACGCTGAACGAACTCAAGCAGCATCCGCAAATGCAGGACTGCCCGCTGGTGCGCCGCGGCAACCGCCTGTCGGTCATGCCGATCACGAAAGCGCAGTGGGATTGCGTGCTGGAACTGGAGAAATCGGCGGTGTAAGGCTGCGAAGGTATCGATTGACCGCTAAGGACGCCAAGGACGCGAAGGAAAAACACCTTTAACCTTTAACCACGAAGGACACGAAGGTAAACATTGTCACGCCACCTTCGATCGAGTCGTCGTGCCGGCGAAGGCTGTCATGCAGTTGACCCGGCCGCGCTGGAGTCGCAGCATATTCCACTGTAGCGAATCTTTGCAGCTTCGCAGTCCTCGTGCTGCCATGGCGTGCGCAAGCTCCGACGTACTGTTGTCATCGGGGTGACCGTGCAGGCTGAACTCCAGGACCTCTGGATTACGGCCTTCGCCGTCATAACAAGTCCAATAGAAGCTCTTTGATATTCTTACCTTCGTGGCCTTTGTGTCCTTCGTGGTTAAAGGTTGGAGGTTAAAAGGAAATGGCACTTACTCAAGCCCGGAACTGCCGTCATCCCGGCGAAGGCCGGGATCCAGAATCTACAATAGTGGCAGTTTTCCTGGATTCCGGCCTTCGCCGGAATGACGAAACCCCTGAATTCAGAGTTAAGTAAGCGCCATGCCGGGTCAACTGCATGACAGCCTTCGCCGGCACGACGACTCGACCGAAGGTGGCTTGACAATGTTTACCTTCGTGTCCTTTGTGTCCTTCGTGGTTAAAGGTTAAAGGTGTTTTTCCTTCGCGTCCTTGGCGTCCTTAGCGGTTATTTCGAGTCAGCCGCCGCCGAGAAACAGCGAATACGCCGGGTTGCCGATCTCTGCCCAATATAGATAACCCAGCTCGTCAAGAAAGGTCTTCAGCTTGCCCCGGTCCTCGTCGGGCACCTGCATGCCGACCAGCACCCGGCCGTAGGCGGCGCCGTGGTTGCGGTAGTGAAACAGACTGATGTTCCAGCGCTTGCCCATGTGCGACAGAAATTTCAGGAGCGCGCCCGGACGCTCCGGAAATTCGAAGCGATAGAGCAGCTCGTTGTCGATGTGCTGCGCGCGCCCGCCGACCATATGGCGGATGTGCAGCTTGGCCATTTCATTATCGGTCAGGTCGACCACCGGATAGCCTTCACCGCGCAGCGACTCGACCAGGTCGCGACGTTCGCTCTCTCCATTGCTCAGTTGCACACCCGCGAACACGTGCGCATTGGACGGATCCGCGTACCGGTAATTGAATTCGGTGATACCGCGCTGGCCGATGGCGCGGCAGAACTGCAGGAAACTGCCCGGCCGCTCGGGGATGGTGACGGCGAGAATCGCTTCGCGCTTTTCGCCGATTTCCGCGCGTTCGGCCACGTGCCGCAAGCGATCGAAATTGATGTTGGCGCCGCTGTTGATCGCCACCAACTGCCGGTCCCTGGCGCCGGTTTCGGCGACGTATTTCTTGATCGCGGCGACGGCGAGCGCACCGGCCGGTTCGACCATCGCGCGGGTGTCGTCGAAAATGTCCTTGGTCGCCGCGCAGATTTCATCGGTGGTCACCAGCAGCATCCGGTCGACGCATTTGCGGGCGATTCGATAAGGCTCTTTCCCGGCCTGACGCACGGCGACACCGTCGGCGAATATGCCGACCTGCGGCAGAACCACCCGGCGTTTTTGCCGCAGCGCTTCGTACATGCAGGGCGCCTCGTCCGGCTCGACACCGATGACCTGCACCTCCGGACGCACCGCCTTGACGTAGGCGGCGATGCCGGCGATCAGCCCGCCGCCGCCCACCGGCACGAAAATCGCGTCGAGCGTTTCCTGGTGCTGGCGCAGAATCTCCATGGCCACCGTGCCCTGGCCGGCGATGACATCGGGATCGTCGTAGGGATGGATGAACGTCATGCCGCGCTCGGCGCCGAGTTTCTGGGCGTGCGCGTAGGCTTCGTCATAGGTGTCGCCGAACAGCAGCGTCTTGCCGCCCAGCGCCTGCACCGACTGGACCTTGATGCCGGGCGTCGTGCGCGGCATGACGATCAACGACTTCACCTGGCGCTTGCGGGCCGCCAGCGCAACGCCCTGGGCGTGATTGCCGGCGGACGCCGCGATGATGCCGTTGGCGCACTGCTCGTCGGTCAATCGGGAAATCTTGTTGTACGCGCCGCGCAGCTTGAAGGAGAACACCGGTTGCAGGTCCTCCCGCTTGAGCCAGACATGGTTGCCCAGACGCCGCGACAGGTTGTTCGCGTAGTCGAGCGATGTCTCGCGCGCGACGTCGTATACGCGCGTGTTCAGAATACGTTTCAGATAGGCGTCGATCATGATTCGGCATTACAGAGGGTTACCGAGCCGTAGTCAACTCCGGTTTCGGCCCCGGCGCTGCTGCCGTGCATCGGTGCGTTGTCGGGTCAGCCTGGAAAAGGCCGGATGGCGATCCCGGACCCGCACGCGGCGCAGGCCGCAAAGCTGCCACCACCCGTGCCCGCTTGCTTGAGACTTTTCCGGCGGCCTGCTAGGGTACCGCCCAGCTTCAAAACCCGGAAGCCTCCGGCTGCGTCGCACCCGCGCCGGCGGGCGACCGGTCATCTTCAGACCCCGGACAGACCGTTTTCCGCCTTCGCGGGTGCGAACGGCTCGATCAGCACAACCCTGACAATCGCAGGCATAGACATGAACCAGGATGAAATGAAAAAGCAGGTCGCGGAGGCCGCGCTGCAATACGTTGAAATGGGCACCGTCGTCGGCGTCGGCACGGGCTCGACGGCCAACTACTTCATCGACGCCCTGGCGAAGATCAAGGGCAGGATCGACGGCACCGTCGCCAGCTCGGTGGCCAGCGCCGAGCGTCTGAAGAGCCACGGCATCGCGGTTCTGGACCTGAACCAGGTCAACGATCTGGCGGTGTATGTCGACGGTGCCGACGAAACCACCCGATATCTGCAGCTCATCAAGGGCGGCGGCGGCGCGCTGACCCGCGAAAAGATCGTGGCGGCGGCCAGCCGCAAGTTCGTCTGCATCTGCGACCAGAGCAAACTGGTCAAAGTGCTGGGCACTTTCCCGCTGCCGGTGGAAGTCATTCCGATGGCGCAGAGCTACGTCGCGCGCGAACTGGTCAAACTCCGCGGGCAGCCGGTGCTGCGCCAGGGCTTCACCACCGACAACGGCAACATCATTCTGGACGTGAAGAACCTGGAAATTCTCGAGCCGGCCAAACTGGAAGCGAAGATCAACAATATCGCCGGTGTCGTAACCAACGGCCTTTTTGCGCTGCGCCCGGCGGATGTGCTGCTGCTGGGCACGCCCGACGGCGTGGAAACCCATACGGCGGGGCGGTAGCTTGGGCGGCGTTGAGCCGCTCCATTAACCGCGAAGGACGCGACGGTAAGAAACGTCGGAGGTTTAAACCCCAAAATATTTAACCACAAAGCACACAAAGGGCACGAAGAGAATCTTCGTAAACCGCAAAGTCGCGGGAAAGCGCGGCTGCGGGTTATTCGTCAGGGTCCGCAACGGCGTGCGCACCGAACGGCACTCCATCGCACCTGCGGCATGAGGCCTCGCGTCGCCCCGCAGCGACGGAACCAACTCAATAGATCATCAGCTTCGCGTGGAGGCACCTGCCGCAGGAGATTCCATGTCTGCGCGCAAGCGTCTGCCAGGCACCCGGCGTGATAGTCGGACTGGCTCCTGAGCAGTGCGAAGGCGACGCGGGCTTGCGGGCGGGCGTACCCGCGATGACAATTTGCGGGCAAGCGCGCTACAGGTATCCTGACGCGAAGCTCAATCACATTGTAGCTTCGTGTCCTTTGTGGACTTTGTGGTTAAGTATTTTGGGGTTTGGGCCTTTGACGCTTTTTACCTTCGCGTCCTTGGCGTCCTTCGCGGTTAACAGAAGAGACCAACCACAAGACCTTACAACAACACCCGCTCGATCCCGCCCGACTTCGCCTGTTCGATGAAACGGCTCTGCCAGTTTTCGCCCAGGCGGTGGCGCGCCAGTTCGACCACGATGTAGTCGACCTCCAGGCCGGTATCCTCGCTGTAGCGCGACAATCCCTGCTGGCAGGCCGGGCAGGACGTCAGCAGTTTCACGTTGCCCTGCGTGGCCCGCGGCGCGCCGGTCAGCGCCTCGATGCCCGACTTCAGTTCCAGTTCCTTGCGGTAGCGAATCTGGGTGGCGATGTCCGGGCGCGCCACCGCGAGCGTCCCGGCCTCGCCGCAACAGCGGTCCGACAGGCTGACGGGCTGGCCCATCAATTCGTTGGCGACCCGCAGCGGCGCGTAGGTCTTCATCGGCGTGTGGCAGGGATCGTGGTACAGGTACTGCACGCCCTTGACGCCGTTCAGGGAGACGCCTTTTTCCATCAGGTATTCGTGAATATCGAGCAGCCGGCACTCGGGGAAGATCTGCTGGAATTCGTACTGCTGCAACTGGTCCATGCAGGTGCCGCAGGACAGGATGACCGTGCGGATGTCCATGTAGTTCAGCGTATTGGCGACGCGGTGAAACAGCACGCGATTGGCCGTGCTGATCGCCTTGCCCTTGTGCGCATCCCCGCTCGACGACTGCGGATAGCCGCAGCAGAGATAGCCGGGCGGCAGCACGGTTTGCGCGCCCGTCTCATACAGCATGGCGAGCGTGGCCAGACCCACCTGGCTGAACAGGCGTTCGGAACCGCAGCCGGGGAAATAGAACACCGCCTCCGATTCGTCGGTCACGCGCGCAGGATCGCGCAGTATCGGCACGACCTTGTTGTCCTCGACGCCCAGCAGCGCGCGCAGGGTCTTCGCCGGCACGTCGTGCGGCAGGGGTTTGCGCATGAAATGGATGACCTGTTCGGTGACGCGCGGCTTACCGGTGGTCGAAGCCGGCAGCGCCTCCCGGTCCGGCGCCAGCCATTTCCAGACGAGACTGCGCAACCAGCGCTGGCCACGGTAGCCCCACTCGATCATCAGTTTGCGCATGACCTTGACGGTGGCCGGATCGGTCACGTTCAGAAACGCCATCGACAGCCAGCTTCCCAGGTTGAAGCGCTTCTTGCCCTGGTCGCGCAGAATCGTGCGCATGCGTATCGACACATCGCCGAAATCGATATTCACCGGGCAGGGATTGAGGCACTTGTGGCACACCGTGCAGTGATCGGCGATGTCGTTCATCTCGGCGAAGTGCCGCAGCGAGATGCCGCGCCGGGTCTGTTCCTCGTACAAGAAGGCCTCGATCACGACGCCGGTCGCCAGAATCTTGTTGCGCGGCGAGTACAGGAGATTGGCGCGCGGGATGTGCGTGTTGCACACGGGCTTGCACTTGCCGCAACGCAGGCAATGGCGGATGTCGTCGTTCAATGCGCCCAGTTCACTGGCCTCCAGCAACAGGGCCTCCTGCTGCAGCAGGCGCAGTGAGGGCGTATAAGCGTTCGCCAGCCCGGCGCCTGTCATCAGCTTGCCGCGGTTGAACACGCCGTCGGGATCGACCTTGTTCTTGTACGCCTCGAAGGCGCGGATCGCCGCCGGTTCCAGGTACTGGAGCTTGGTGATGCCGATGCCGTGCTCGCCGGAGATCACGCCGCCCAGCGAACGCGCCAGCGCCATGACGCGATCGACGATGCGCTCGGCGTCGTGCAGCATGGCGTAGTCGTTCGAGTTGACCGGTATGTTGGTATGCACGTTGCCGTCGCCGGCGTGCATGTGCAGGGCGACGAACAGGCGGCTCGAACGCACCTCGCCGTGAATGGCGTCGAGCCGGCGCCACACCGGCTCCATGTCGCGTCCCGAGAAGATCTCCTTGAGCGGCCGTTCCAGTTCGCGCCGGTAGGACACGCGCAGCACGCGGCGCAGCATCAATGCGATCAGGGTGTCGCCGGGACGCAGCTCGGCCTGCGCCTGGTCATCGAGCAGATTGCCGTGCGCAGCGGCCGGCGCCTCGAAATTGTCCAGCAGAAACCGCCAGCGTTGCTCGATGCTGTCCAGGCGTTCGCGCGCGGCATCCTGCTTCGCCGCGACGATCCGCCGCTGCTCCTCGCTGTCGGCGGCGCCGTCCGGCTGGCGCAGCTCGGGCAGATCGCCGAGCAGGCAGCGGCGTAGCGCAGCGACCAGCGCCAACTTGTTGCGAATCGAATATTCGATGTTGATCCGCTCGATGCCTTCGCTGTATTCGGCAAGTTTTTCCAGCGGTATGACGACGTCTTCGTTGATCTTGAATGCGTTGGTGTGCGCGGCGATCGCCGCGGTGCGCGCGCGGTCGGCCCAGAACTGATGGCGGGCTTCGGGACTGACCGCGATGAATCCCTCGGCCTCGCGCCGGTTTGCCAGCCGCACCACTTCCGACGCGGCCGCCGCGACGTCGCCTTCCACGTCACCGGCGATATCGAGCAGCAGCACCATCTTGGGCAGTTCGCGGCGGGGCGCCTTGGTGGCGTAATTCACGGCGCGCAGATAGCGCTCATCGAGGTGTTCGAGACCCGAGAGCACCACACCGTCGCGCGCGTCCACGAAATGCTTGACCTCGACGATCGACGGCACGGCGGCGCCGAGATCGGCGCCGAAAAACTCCAGACAGACGGTGCGCAGGTGCGACGGCATCCGGTGCAGCAGAAAGACGCCGGACGTAATCAGACCATCGCAGCCTTCCTTCTGCACGCCGGGCAGGCCCCCGAGGAACTTGTCGGTGACATCCTTGCCCAGACCGCTCTTGCGCAACGACGCACCCGGCAGGGTCAGCAGATCCGGCTCGCCCAGCGGGGTCTTTCCGTCCGCCGCGAACCGCCGGATCAGGAAGCGCACTTGCGGCTGTTCGTGGATCTTTCCCAGATTGTGGCCGATGCGTTCGACTTCCAGCCATTCGCCCTGCGGCGTCACCATGCGCCAGGAGACCAGATTGTCCAGCGCGGTGCCCCAGATTACGGCTTTCTTGCCGCCGGCATTCATGGCGATGTTGCCGCCGATGGTCGATGCGTCCTGCGACGTCGGGTCGACCGCAAACGCAAAGCCGGCCGCCTGCGCGGCTTCGCTGACGCGCCGCGTCACCACGCCGGCTTCGGCGCGAACGGTCGGGTGCTCGCCCGGCACGTCCGCCAGCCGGCACATCCTGACCGCGTCGAGCTTCTCAAGTTTCTCCATGTTGATCACGGCGGTGTCGCCGTGCAGCGGCACGGCACTGCCGGTGTAGCCGGTGCCGCCGCCACGCGGGATCAGCGTCAGTCCAAGGTCGATGCAGGCGCGAACGACCGCCGCCGTTTCCGCCTCGGTGTCCGGGGAAATCACTACGAACGGCAGTTCGACGCGCCAGTCGGTGGCGTCCGTGGCATGCGAGACGCGCGCCAGACCGCCGAAATCGATGTTGTCGCGGCGTGTGGCCCGGGATACGCGGCGCAGTATACGGCGGCGCAACTCGGCGGTGCGCGGAAACCAGCCTTCGAACTCGCGCACCGCCAGGCGGGCGCGCTCGATCAGTTGCAGGGCAAGCGCATTCTCTTCCGCGCGCGCCAGCACCTGGTCGAGACGGTGATGCAGCGCGTCGGCGAGCGCCTTGAACCGGCGCGGGTTGTCCAGCAGGTCATCCTGGATATAAGGGTTGCGCATGACCACCCAGAGGTCGCCGATGACCTCAAAGAGCATGCGCGCGGAGCGGCCGGTGCGGCGCTCGTCGCGCAACCGTTCGACGACCGACCACATGTCCTCGCCAAGGAAGCGGATGACGATTTCGCGATCGGAAAACGACGTGTAGTTATAGGGGATTTCGCGGATGCGTTGCGACATGCGGATCAGTACTGCGGCCGGAATCGAGCTAAGGCCGCTAGTGTAGCACCGTGGCGGAGACGATAAAGACGCAGCGGGGAAAAATGCCGGGAAGCCAATAAGAAACGGGGTCCGAAGACCCCGTTTTGCCGTTCCGATCGAAGATGCGGATCAGAAATTGTGGCGCAGACCCAGCGTAATGAGGTCGGTTTCAGTGGTGTGCGCCGGGTTGATGTTCGCCCAGCCCAGGTACACCTTGGTCTGCTTGCTGAACATGTGCTGCGCGCCCAGACGCCAGGTCTTGTACTCTTGAACGTCGTCCGCGGTGCCGTTTACGCCGTCAGGCGCCATTACCGCTGTCGCCCTGACCGTAGTCGAGTGACACCAGGTTGTTGCCGACAGTGGCATCCGCACCAACGCTCCACACATCAGCGCCGTCGTCGCCTCCCTTACCAATGGCGGCACCAGGGGATCGGTTAAGGGTGATCAGACCGCCGTCCCACTCGTAGATTGCGCGCAACGCGAACATGTCTCCGAGGCTGACCTGGGCGCCGACTTCGGTCGCATTGTCGTTGGCGCCGCGATCGGTGGTGAGGTAGGACGCGAACGCATAGAACATGTCGTTCTTGAACTGGGCACCGACGCTGTACGGGTTGTCGTTTTCGCCGTCGGATCCATCGTTATCCAGCGTATAGCTGCCGGTCAACGAGGCACCGCCAAAACTCGGCGTGTCGTAGCGAACGGTGTTGGTCGCACGACCCTGACCTTCCTCGCCCTTTCCGGCGTGCAGCCCGGACTGCAGACCAATGACGCGCCCCTCGAGCCGGGTGCGATACCAGGGATCGATTTCAGCGCCCGGCGACTTGTAAGCCGTGGAGATCGTGCCGAGGCGCAGCTTGCCGAAACCGCCACCCAGACCAATCCACTGATCGCGGCCGACGAGGCCGTTGTTGGTATTGCTGGCCGCAGACTCGGTCTCATTGAAGGTCGACGCGTTCTGTTCGGAGTCGTCCAGGTCGACCTGCCACTCCGCCTGGAAGATGGCCTTCAGGCCGTTACCGAGGTCTTCCGAACCCTGAACGCCAACGGCCGAGCTGTTCGAGTTCATGTTGATGTCGTCGCGACCGCCGGGGCCATTCGTGTCCATGGAATCAATCGACATGTCGAACTGGCCATAGAGCTGAACGTCCGCATTCGCGAGGCTCCAGCCGCCGGCGAGCGCGACTCCCAACGCAGTTACTAGCAGTTTTTGTTTCATGGATAGTCTCCCCTAACTCATAGCTATAAGCAGAACAGGTTGTCGTTTCGAAGCGGTAGAATACCCGCGCATTGCCAGTAATGCAACAACGATTTTCAAAAAAGAGACAATGTTGCTTTTTCGTTACATTTGCGCAACAACAGCTCGCCAGACTTGTGACCGACACTGTTTATTATTGTATACGAAGATAAATCTGTTTGGTTCAATCAACCGCTACAGGTTCGTCGCCATGACGGCAGCCGATTCCGAGCGCGCTCGCGACAGAAATTTGACTTGTTTTCGCCACATTGAGGCACATCTGGACGCGACAGCCGGCGAGAGCGGAGGAGGAACAGGGTCTTTCCGATTTTCAACGCCGAGGTGCCCGCGCGACACCTCGCCCCAACCCCGTTCCATCGATATTGGTTCTGTCACCGGTCTTGCCGAACGGAACGTTCTCATCCCAGTCCCCCATAAAACAAGACCCGCTGTTCGCGGGTCTCGTTTCAATGGCTGGGGGACTAGGATTCGAACCTAGGTTGACGGAGTCAGAGTCCGTAGTCCTGCCGCTAGACGATCCCCCAAGTAGCCGGTTGTCGATCCTGCGGACCGGCGCCCAAGCTTCGGCACTGCGCCCCGGCCCGGGACCGCCGGATTTAGCGCTTGCTGTACTGCGGCGCGCGACGTGCCTTGTGCAGACCGACCTTCTTGCGCTCGACTTCGCGCGCGTCGCGGGTCACGAACCCCGCCACGCGCAGCGGCTTGCGAAGCTCGGCGTCGTACGCGATCAGCGCCCGCGCAATGCCGTGCCGGATGGCGCCGGCCTGGCCGGTCGTCCCGCCGCCCCTGACACTGACCTTGACGTCGAAACTCTCGTTGGCGCCGACCTTCTCCAGGGCCTGACGAACAATCATGCGCGCCGTCTGACGCCCGAAATACTGGTCCAACGGCCGCTCGTTGATGGTGATCTGTCCGCTGCCCTTCTGCAGAAAGACCCGCGCCGTGGAACTCTTGCGGCGGCCGGTTGCGTAATACGTCTGACTACTCATTGCGGTATGCCTTTAGATGTCCAGTGCCTGCGGCTGCTGCGCGGCGTGGTTGTGTTCGGAACCGGAATAGACCTTCAGCTTGCGAAACATGGCGCGGCCCAGCGGGTTCTTCGGCAGCATGCCTTTGACGGCGATTTCCAGGACACGGCCCGGGGCTTTCTGCTGCAGCTTTTCGAAATTGATCGACTTCATGTTACCGATGTAACCGGTGTGATGGTAATACATCTTGTCGGATGCCTTGTTGCCCGTCACACGCAGCTTGTCCGCGTTCACTACGACAATGTAGTCGCCGGTATCGACGTGCGGCGTGTATTCCGTTTTATGCTTGCCGCGCAGACGGCGGGCGATCTCGGTGGCAAGACGGCCAAGGGTCTTGCCATCGGCATCGACGACGTACCAGTCGCGCCGAACTTCGTGCGCCTTTGCGCTGAAGGTTTTCATGGGATGTGCTCCGAAAGCTGTTCTAGCTGCGCCAAAGAGCGGGAATAGTACAGAATGGTCCGACCGGATTCAAGAATCCGCCCCGCACGCGGGCCGGGAAACGCGGACAAAAAAAAGCGTGGCTGAGGAAGCCACGCTTAATAACCACCAAAGGAGGATTTGGAGGAGACTGACCGACCAGTTACAGTTGGGGCTGATCGATCAGTACATAAGCATTTTATAATATGTGACTCCAATGTCAACCTCGTAAAGGCAATTTATTTCGGCGATCGGCCAAAAATAACATAAATACTTTATCTTTCAATATTTTACATAGTGTCCGCCCTAGATCCTCAACCGCTCGACCACACGCCCCCCAATCAGGTGTTCCTCGATGATCTCATCGATATCCTCCTGATCCACATAGCTATACCAGACCCCCTCGGGGTAAACCACCACCACCGGTCCCTCGTCGCAGCGATCGAGGCAGCCGGCCGAATTGATGCGAACCCGGCCCTTGCCGGCGATGCCCAGATCCTTGGTCCGCTGCTTGGCATAGTCACGCATGGCCTGAGCGCCCACGCGCTGGCAGCAGGGCCGCCCGTCGTCACGCAGGTTCGTGCAAAAGAAGACATGACGCTGGTAGTAGGACATGGCGCACTCCGCCTCGCAACCAACCGGGACCGGCGGCCCTATTGTAGGAGACCGATGCAGCCGCGAAAACAGCACAGTGCAGCATGAATTTGCCCCTTGTCACGCCCTGCACTCTTCCGGTATCAGTAGACTGATGAACTCACTCGAAGCCACCAGTCTGTGCGTCAAGTGTGGCTTGTGCCTGCCGCATTGCCCGACCTTTCAGCTTACCGGTATCGAAACGGAATCGCCGCGCGGGCGGATCAGCCTGATGCAGGCCCTGCAGAGCACCGGCGCGCCGGCGCCGGGATCGCAAGCCCATCTCGAAAGCTGCCTTCAGTGCCGTGCGTGCGAGGCCATGTGTCCTTCGCAAGTTCCCTTCAGCCGCCTGATGGACGATGCGCGGGCATTGATCGCGACAGGCGGCCTCGGCGGCGCCCGCCGGAACAGACCCGCGCTGGCAGTGACAGGCTTTTCGAATACACGGAAGCGGTTGTTTTCGATGCTTGCGCGCTGTTACCGCAACCGTGGGCTGCAGACGCTGGTGCGTCGGTTGCGTCTTCTTCCACAACCGCTGCGGCGCCTGGATCGCCTGCTGTCCCGGACACCGCGGGTGTTCGCGCCGCCGGCCGGAACCCGCATGCGTCATGGGCGTCCGCTGGTTCAATTGTTTCCGGGGTGCGTCAGTTCCTTTCTGGACACCGATGCGCTGGACGCCGCGACACACCTGCTCGAGGCCGCCGGTTACGCCGTGCAGGTGCCGGAGGTGCAATGTTGCGGCGCGCTTCGACAACACAGCGGGGACGTGGAATCCGCCCATCGACTGGCGGCGCGCAATCTCCGGACGCTGGGCGCGGACGCCGCGCATGCCGTAACCACTGTGGCCAGTGGCTGTACCGCCCAGTTGAAGGAGTACCCGATCCTGTACCCCGATCAGGTGCCGGCGGCCTTCGGCGAACGCGTGCAGGATATCCACCGCCTGCTGTTGCACGCGTCCGGCTTGACCGCTCTGCAGTTCGCGCCGCTCGACGACCCGGTGGTCCTGCATCTGCCCTGCACGCAACGCAACGCGCTTAAGGAGACGCGCGCAGTCATCGATCTGGTGCACCGCATCCCCGGCATTCAATTGTCGGTGCTGGAAGACCCGCCTGGCTGCTGCGGCGCGGCGGGCGACTATTGCATCACCCATCCGGATCAGGCCGACGAATTGCTGGCACGCACGTTGCAGCCGCTAGCCGGCCATCTCCCCGGGCTGCTGCTCACTACCAACGTCGGCTGTGCCCTGCATCTTGCGGCGGGAATCGAAGCACGCGGCTGGCGCCTCGAAGTGCTCCATCCACTGACGCTGCTCGCCCGTCAGTTGCGCGACGGGCCGCCGGTTTTGCGCTAGACTTCGCCCATGGAACAGCGTTACTACAGCCCGCTCGATCATCTGATCACCCAATTCGACCAGACGCTGCGTGCGCTCGCGGGCAAGCCCCGCGTCACCGGCCGTCCCGAGCCGGCGCACCTGTTCGAGGAAACGCACCTGACCGACGCCGAACGCGAGGAATCGGCGCGGCTGATGCGTGTCAATCACGCCGGAGAAATCGCCGCGCAGGCCCTGTACCAGGGCCAGGCCCTGACCGCGCGTCTCGAAGACGTCAAGGATCGCATGGAAGACGCGGCTGCGGAGGAAAACGACCATCTTGCCTGGTGCGCCGGACGGATAAAGGAACTGGGCAGCCACACCAGCTATCTGGGACCGCTATGGTACCTGGGCTCGTTCGTGATCGGCGTGGCGGCCGGCGCGCTCGGCGACAAGTGGAGTCTGGGTTTCGTGGCCGAAACCGAGCGTCAGGTTATCAATCATCTCGACGGCCATCTGGTGCGGATGGCGCCCGAAGACCGTCGCAGCCGCGCGATCATCGAACAGATGAAGCTCGACGAGGCACATCACGGCGCCACTGCCAAGGCGGCCGGCGGCGCAGAGCTGCCCGGGCCGGTGAAGCAGCTCATGCAACTGACCGCCAAGGTCATGACCGGCACCGCCTACTGGATCTAGCAGGCGGCCCAAAGCGACGTCCGCGCGGCGCGATCCGCCGTTGCAACCCTGCTCAAGAATGCGCGTACAGTGGGTCTGCACCACGCTTTCTTGCCGGTCTTCGCTTTGCCTCTCGCTCGCCGGAACGCTGTTCGCAACACGGCCGGCGCGCACGTAAGCAGCCGCGACCGCCTGTTAAGATACCCGGCCTGACCGGCTACCGTCGTACCATGTTCTGGCCGTAGTAGATCTCCATCATTTCGTGCTCGACCCGCTTGCTGATCTTCTTCTGTTCGGCGGGGTTCAGCGCCTCGGAACCGACTCCGAACAGATAGTCGTCCAGGTTGAACTCCTTCAACCGCATCTTGGTGTGGAAGATGTTTTCCTGGTACACATTCACGTCGATCATCTGATAGCGATCGCGCGTACCGCGTGAAATGAAGTTCTGGATGGAGTTGATCTTGTGATCGATGAAGTGTTTCCGACCGCGCACGTCGCGGGTGAATCCCCGCACCCGGTAGTCCATAATGACAATATCCGACTCGAAGCTGTGCACCAGATAGTTCAACGCCCTTAGCGGCGAGATACGGCCGCACGTCGACACGTCGATGTCGGCGCGAAAGGTGCTGATGCCGTTGTCGGGATGACTTTCCGGATAGGTGTGCACCGTTACGTGACTCTTGTCCAGATGACCGACGATGGCATCCGGCAAAGGACCGGGACGCTGCGAGTTCTCGATGTCGTCCGCGTCGATCGCCTCCTCGGAAATGAGCATGGTGACGCTTGCGCCCTTCGGATCGTAGTCCTGGCGCGCGATATTCAGAATATTGGCACCGATGATCTCGCACACATGGGTAAGAATCTGGGTCAGTCGCTCGGCGTTGTATTCGTTATCGATATACTTGATGTATTCGCGCCGGTGCGCAACCGTGTCCGCATAGCAGATATCATAAATATTGAAACTCAGCGTCTTCGTCAGGTTGTTGAAACCTTCGAGCTTCAGTTTCTTCATGGACGATTTGGTCAACATCGCGGAATTCCTATCTGTGCGCAATGGGCGGATGGTAGATCATCTGCACGATGACATTGTCGGGACCGACGCAGTAGAAGCTGCGGGCACCGTCGCGATGGGTGCGGGGCGTCGACTTCGTTTCGACGGCGTGCGCCCGGAGAAATTCATACCAGGTGTCGACATCTTCCGGCGAGTTCAGTATCAGTCCGACATGATCGAGCAACTGGTCCGCGGCGGGGTCGAACCCCTCCGCCGCGCGATGCAAGGCCAGGTTATCGCTGCCGGAAGTGAGATAGACATTGCTTTCGTCCGGACGCCACTCCACCCGCATTCCCAGAAGGCCGACATAGAAATGCTCCGCCGCTGCCAGGTCGCGCGTATACAAAGCCACGTGGCAAAGACCGGCGGCGGGTGGAGGACGTTCCAATCAACGCTCCTCGCGAATCTCGAAGTCGTGACTGACGGCTGCGCTCTTGCCCAGCATGATGGAGGCGGAGCAGTACTTTTCCGCCGACAGCCGCACCGCCCGTTCCACCTGCTTCGCCGCCAGCCCCCGGCCGGTGACGATGAAATGGACCTGGATGCGGGTAAACACCTTGGGCTCGGTTTCGGCCCGATCGGCCTCGACCTCGACAACGCAGTCCGTGACCGGCTGGCGGGCTTTCTTGAGGATCATGACCACGTCGAACGCCGTGCAGCCGCCCAGCCCGAGCAGCAGCATCTCCATGGGCCGCACGCCCAGATTCCGGCCGCCGTGGTCCGGCGGCCCGTCCATGACGACCGTGTGGCCACTCCCGGACTCCCCGAGAAAGGTCGCGTCCTCGACCCACTTTATCCGCGCCTTCATCATCAACTCCCGGATATTTCAGGAATTACGGAAAAGCGTGAAGCGTATCACAGATCGCCGCCACTGGGTCTTGTTGGCCCCGCCGATCGCCCGCCCTACCCTATAGAATTCACGCCTCAGTCCGCTAACAAGCCTCAATAGCGTGCACATCGCGCATAAGAGTTTTTCACGACGCATGGTTGCGTACGCACCGCAGGGCAGCGGGCGAGCGAAGGTACAGCGAGCTGATGTTAAACACAATACCCAAACCTGCGATTCAGAGAGACAACCCTTCCACCCGACGTTTCCTTGAGCAGTGCCACCGCCGACGCTACCCGGCGAAAAGCGTAATTATATACGCTGGTGACCAGCCCAACGTCCTCTACTACATCGTCGAGGGCTCCGTCTCCGTGCTGATCGAGGACGAGAACGGCCACGAGATCGTTCTGGCCTACCTCAATCCCGGCGACTTCTTCGGCGAAATGGGTCTCTTCGGCGAAACGCCCGACCGCAGCGCATGGGTGCGTACACGCGCCGAGTGCGAACTGGCGGAAATCAGCTACGCGCGCTACCGCCAGTTGGCCGAACAGGATTCCGGCGTGTTGTTCTCGCTGGCCTCGCAAATGGCCAGCCGCCTGCGCCAGACCAGCCGCAAGGTCGGCGACCTGGCCTTTCTGGATGTCGCCGGCCGCATTGCACGCACGCTTCTCGACCTCTGCAAACAGCCGGAAGCCATGACGCACCCGGACGGCATGCAGATCAAGATCACCCGCCAGGAAATCGGTCGCATCGTCGGCTGTTCGCGCGAGATGGCCGGACGTGTCCTCAAGACACTGGAAGAACAGGGGCTGATCTCCGCCAAGGGCAAGACTATGGTTGTCTACGGCACGCGTTGAAGCCTCATCCAGAAGCCGGCCACCGTAAGGTGGCCGGCTTTTTTTATACCGACATCCATCGTGACGAGTGAAACTGGTGCAGCAAATCCGTCGCCACAAACCGGGAGCAGCGTTCCCGGTTCGATTTCTGCACTCGGTGACCAGTGTCCAGGAGCGTCCTCTGTCCCCGCTCGCCAGCCTCAACGCAAATCAGACGAATACATTAGCGCATACAGGGGATACCACCGCGCGCCGATTCGTCCTACACTAGGTGCTTACACAAAAGCTTCGTGGCGACATGACAATCAACAAGACAGCTACTGCCCACGTAGCCGCCGTAGGCACCAAGGGAAAGCGAACGCGCGGTGAAATTGTCGAAGCCGCAAAATCGCTGTTCTACGCACGCGGTTACACCCGGACGTTGTTCAGCGATATCGTCGAGCTGACCGGCATCCGGCGCGGAAACATATATCACTACTTCAAGACCAAGGATGAGATTCTGGACGCAGTGATCGAACAACACGCCGCCGAATACCGCGCCGTGCTGGCCTCCTGGGATCAGCAATACAGCGACGCCAGAGATCGCCTTCGGCGCTTTATCCACTTGCCGGGCGACAAGCGACAGGATCTGATACGCTATGGCTGCCCCATTGGAACGCTGAACGCCGAACTGGGCAAGGATGCACTTAACTTACAGGCCGGCACCCGGATGTTGTTCGACATCTTTACCGAGTGGCTGACGGCGCAATTCCAGGCGTTGGAAACAAAAGACCCGCGTGGGCACGCCCTGCACCTGCTGGGCCGCGTCGAAGGCATCGGCGTGGTGGCCCACGTCTACAACGATCCGGAACTGATTGAGCGCGAAGTGTCGCTGCTGTTGCAGTGGGTCGACCAGGTCTGACTCAGGCAGGGAACAGCGCCGCCAGTCTGCCGCCCGGGTCGTCGGCCTTCATGAACGCCTCCCCGACGAGAAAGGCGTGCACACCGGCATCGCGCATGCGCTCGACATCCGCCGGCGTGTGGATGCCGCTCTCAGTGACAAGCAGCCGGCCGTCGGTCACCAGGGGCAGCAGGCTGAGGGTCGTCCCCAGCGAAGTATCGAAGGTGCGCAGGTTCCGGTTGTTCACACCGATCAGCGGCGCCGGGGTCCGCAGCGCACGTTCCATTTCACCACGATCATGTACCTCGACAAGCGCGTCCATACCGAGATCGCAGGCCAGCGCGAGCAGCTCCCCGAGCATGACGTCGTCGAGCACCGCGACGATCAGCAGAATGCAGTCCGCACCCAGCGCGCGCGCCTCATAAACCTGATAGGGATCGATGGTAAAATCCTTGCGCAGCACGGGCAGCGAACAGTTTTCCCGTGCCTGCTGCAGGTACCGATCCGCGCCCTGGAAAAAATCGACATCCGTCAGCACCGAAAGACAGGCTGCCCCGCCGCGTTCGTAGCTGCGCGCGATCTCCGCAGGCCGGAAATCCGCGCGCAATACGCCTTTGCTGGGCGACGCCTTCTTGATCTCGGCGATAACGGCCGCCCCGTTCTGCGCGATTTTTCGTTGAAGCGCAGAGACGAAACCGCGGACCGGCGACGCATCGTTGCACAACTGCTTGACCGAACGCAGGTCGCGGGCGGCCTGGCGCGCGGCGACTTCCTCGACCTTGCGCTGCAGAATCGTTTTCAGGATATCGGGCGTGTCTGTCATCCGCATTGCCGCGCCAGGCGCCGCTCAGGCGGTCCGGGAAAAGGCGATGAGCCGCTCGAACACCTCGCGGGCCCTGCCTTGTGCAATGACCTCCGCCGCGCGTTCGACCCCGGCCGCAAGCGTGTCGCTCAAGCCGGCGGCATAGATCGCCGCGCCCGCATTCAGCACCACGATATCGAGGGCGGCACCCGCCTCGTTGTCGAATACTGACCGGATCATCGCCAGACTCTCGCCCGCATTGCGCACCGCCAGTGTGGCGAGGTCCCCGCGAGGGATTCCGAACTGCCCGGGCGAGATGACATAGGTCGACACCCTGCGCTGCTTCAGTTCCGCAACCCGGGTCGGCGCGGCGATGCTGATTTCATCGAGACCGTCTTCGGCGTGTACGACCAGTACGTGCTCGCTGCCCAGACGCTGAAGCACCTGCGCCAAAGGCTCGACCCACTCGGCCGCGAACACACCCAGCACCTGGTTGGGCGCGCCGGCAGGATTGGTCAGCGGTCCGAGCAGGTTGAACAGCGTGCGCACGCCCATCTCCCGGCGCGGTCCGATGGCGTGCTTCATCGCCCCGTGATGCCTCGGCGCGAACAGAAAGCCGACGCCGACCGCCTCGATGCTGCGCGCCACCTGTTCGGGCGTCAGCTCGAGGTTGACACCGGCGGCCTCCAGCACGTCGGCGCTGCCGCTGCTGCTGGATACCGAGCGATTACCGTGCTTGGCGACCCGCGCGCCCGCCGCCGCGGCGACCATGGCGCTGGCGGTTGAGATATTGAAGGTCGATGCGCCGTCGCCGCCCGTGCCGCAGGTGTCGACCAGGTGCGGGCCCTTGATATCGACATGCGTCGCCAGCGAGCGCATCACCCGCGCGGCCGCGGTGATTTCCTCGACGGTTTCGCCTTTCATCCGCAGACCGACCAGAAAGCCGCCGATCTGCGCCGGTGTCGCCTCGCCGCTCATGATCAGCCGCATGATGTCGGTCATCTCGGCGTCCGAGAGATTCTTCCGCTCGATCACTGCGCGTAGCGCGGCTTGCATATCCACCGTTCAGGGTCTCCGCAGGGTTCGGGGCCGGGTCATCCGTTCAGAAAATTTCTCAGCAAATCGTGGCCGTGCTCGGTGAGAATCGACTCCGGGTGGAACTGCACGCCCTCGACCGCCAGGGTCTTGTGGCGAACACCCATGATCTCATCGATCTCGCCGCGATCGTTCCGCGTCCAGGCCGTGACCTCCAAACAGTCCGGCAGCGTGGCCTTTTCGATCACCAGGGAATGATAGCGGGTCGCTTCCAGCGGATTGGGCAGCCCTTTGAACACGCCGACACCCTTGTGGTGGATCATCGAGGTCTTGCCGTGCATGATCCGCCCGGCATGCACGATGCGCCCGCCAAACGCCTGGCCGATGGCCTGATGCCCCAGGCAGACGCCGAGAATGGGAATCCTGCCGGCGAAGACCTTGATGGCGTCGACCGATACGCCGGCCTCGTTGGGCGTGCAGGGCCCCGGCGAGATAACGACCTGGGCGGGCGCCAAGCGCGCGATCTCCTCGACACCGATCTGATCGTTGCGGTACACGCCTACGTCCGCGCCGAGTTCGCCGAGGTACTGGACCAGGTTGTAGGTGAAGGAATCGTAGTTGTCGATCATCAGCAGCATGGCGGCGTCCTAGTGATGACTCCCGTCGAGTCCGGCCTGGGCCAGCGCGGCGGCGCGGAAGATCGCCCGCCCCTTGTTCATGGTCTCCGCCCATTCGTTTTCCGGCACCGAGTCGGCGACGATGCCGGCGCCGGCCTGAATGTGCAGTTGGCCCGCTTTGAGGACCGCCGTGCGAATGGCGATTGCCGTATCCATGTTGCCCGACCAGTCGAGGTAGCCGACCGCGCCGGCGTACACCCCGCGGCGAACCGGTTCCAGTTCGTCGATGATCTCCATCGCGCGAATCTTGGGTGCGCCGCTGACCGTGCCGGCCGGAAAGGTCGCGCGCAGCACGTCGATGGCGGACATGCCCTCGCGTATCCTGCCGGTGACGTTGGAGACGATGTGCATGACGTGGGAATAGCGCTCGATCACCATTTTCTCGGTGAGCGTGACGCTGCCGGTGCGGCTGACACGGCCGGCATCGTTGCGGCCGAGGTCGATCAGCATCAGGTGCTCGGCCAGTTCCTTGGGGTCGGCCAGCAGCTCCTGCTCCAGCGCCCGGTCCTGCGCGTCGTCGGCGCCGCGCGGCCGGGTGCCGGCGATGGGCCGCACCGTAATTACACCGTCTTCCAGACGCACGAGAATCTCCGGCGAGGAACCGACCACCTGGAAATCGTCGAAGTCGAGATAGAACATATAGGGCGAAGGATTCAGCGAGCGCAGGGCGCGATACAGGTCCAGCGACGGCGCGTTGAACGGAATCGACAGCCGCTGCGACAGCACGACCTGCATCACGTCGCCCTCGACGATGTAATCCTTGATGCGCTTCACCGCCGTCTGGAATCCCGCCTGCGTGAACCCGGACACGAAATCGGCCTCGGTCACCTTCGACGCAGTGCTCAGGGCGCCGGGAATGGCGACCGGTTCGCACAGCTTCTGGTGAATCTGGCCCAACCGCGCCTGTGTCCGTTCAAAGGCGTCCGGCACGGCGGTATCGGCGTGCACGATCAGACGCAGCTTGCCCGAAAGGTTGTCGAACACGACCAGCTCGTCGGACACCATGAGCAGGATATCCGGGTTGCCCAGCGGATCGGGCTTGTCGTTGTCGCCGAGACGCGGCTCGATGTAGCGCACGGTGTCGTAGCCGAAATAGCCGACCAGGCCGCCGCTGAAGCGCGGCAGTTCGTCGAGCTGCGGCGCGCGGAACTGTTGCTGGAACCGTTCGATCCAAGCCAGCGGATCGTCCGCCTTCAGGCGCTCGACCACCTCGCCGTCGCAATGCAGTTCGATCTGCCTGCCGCGAATCCTGACGACGCTGCGGCACGGCAGACCGATGATGGAATAGCGCCCCCATTTCTCGCCGCCCTGCACCGATTCGAACAGATAGGAGTAGGGGCCCTGCGCCAGCTTGAGATAGGTGCTGAGCGGCGTATCGAGATCCGCGAGCACTTCGCGGGACAGCGGTATGCGGTTATAGCCCGCCGCCGCCAGCTTCTGGAATTCTTCCGATGTCATGGCCGTCACCGTGGAAACAGTCGATAAGCAAAACGATCAACCAACGCAAACCTTCAGGTTCGCCATCGCTTGACCTCTGTATATCGACCCGTTTCCTCGATGACGGACTTCATTCAGGCGGCTTGTTCCAGTTCGGTCCTCAAGGCGGCGAGGTTCTCGATGACCAGGTCGGGCCGCGCGTCCCGGATGTCCTCGCCGTGGTTATAGCCGTAAGGCACACAGGCGACCATGAACCCGGCGGCGCGCGCCGCCTTCACGTCGTTCACCGAATCGCCGATCATCAGGGCGTCCCGCGGGGCAACTTTAAAGAACGCGGCGGCGTGCAGCAAGGGTGCCGGATGGGGTTTCTTGTACACCAGCGTGTCGCCGCTGACCACCAGGGCGAAGTCGTCGATCACGCCCATATCGGTCAGCAGCGGCAGGGTGAAGCGTGCCGCCTTGTTGGTCACGCACCCCAGCGCGTACCCGGCAGCCTTGAGGTAGTCCAGACCCTCGCGCACACCGGGATAGAGCACCGAGCGTTTGGACGTGTTGTCGGCATAGAGTTCGAGAAAGATTGGATACGCCCGCTCGAATTCGCGCTCGTCCGGCTCACCCTCGAGCCGGCCGATCAGCGCCCGGCGCACCAGGCGCTCGACGCCGTTGCCGACCCAGTCGCGCACCCTCGCCTCGCCCCACGGCTCGCGGCCCAGCCGGTGCATCATCTCGTCCACGCAAAAGGCCAGATCGGGCACGCTGTCGACCAGCGTGCCGTCCACATCGATCAGGACCATCGCGGGCTTGCGAATGGCCATCAGGCCGCCTTTTTCGCCTTCGCCAGTTCGCCGCGCAGCGCGGCGATCACGGAGTCGTAGCGGTGCGGGTCGCTGTCCTTGCCGGCGCCGAAGATGGCGGAACCGGCGACGAAGGTGTCGGCGCCCGCCTCGGCGACTGCGCGGATGTTGTCGACTTTCACGCCGCCGTCGACCTCCAGGCGCACGCTACGGCCGCTGCCGTCGATGATCTTGCGCACCTCGCGCAGCTTGTCCAGGACGTAGGGGATGAAACTTTGGCCGCCGAACCCCGGGTTGACCGACATGAGCAGCACCATGTCGACTTTGTCGATGGCCCACTTCAGATAGTCGAGCGGCGTCGCCGGATTGAACACCAGACCCGACTTGCAGCCGTTGTCCCGGATCAGTTGCAACGTGCGATCGACGTGCTCGCTGGCCTCCGGGTGGAAGGTGATGTAGCTCGCACCGGCCTTGGCGAAGTCCGGCACCAGGGCGTCGACCGGCTTGATCATCAGATGCACGTCGATTTCGGCCTTGACCCCGTGTTTGCGCAGCGCGTCGCACACCAGCGGGCCGATGGTCAGGTTGGGCACATAGTGGTTGTCCATCACATCGAAGTGGACGATGTCCGCCCCGGCCTCGAGAACGTTGTCGACTTCCTCACCCAACCGCGCAAAGTCCGCGGAAAGAATCGACGGCGCAATTTTATAATCTGGCATAATCCTGACCTCTTGAAAGTTGAACCGGAGGACGTTTTCAGACGGGGCACTTTACCTGATAAACCCATTCATTTCAGCCCACCCCCCGCACGGGTCGGGGCGGCCGGCGGAACGCCCTGACGCGAGACCTGGACCACCGATGCAAACTACACATAACCTACTGTGCTGGTTACTTTTGTTGACCCTGCCGGCACTGGCTGCGGGGTCCGACCTGGAAAAGGAAAAGCGCTGGTCCGGGCAGCTCGTCGACGCGTTGCTGGTCGGCGAGGCGGTGACGCTCGACGCCGGCGGCACACAATTCCTGGGGCTATACACAGAGGCCGCGGTCGGCGGCGCCGAGCATGCGGCGATCATCGCGCACGGCATCGGCGCGCATCCGGACTGGCCCGACGTGGTCTACCCGCTGCGCACCGAACTGCCCGCGCGCGGCTGGGCGACCCTGTCGATCCAGATGCCGATACTGGCCAACGACGCGGCGGTGGACGATTACGCGCCGCTGTTCGATGAAGCGGTCCCGCGTTTCGATGCCGCCGTCAAATTTCTCAAGGACAAGGGCGCCGAAACGATCGTGTTGATCGGCCACAGCCTCGGCGGGGCCATGGGTGCCTACTATGTGGCGGCCGGCGGCAAGCCCATCGATGGCCTGATCGCCGTGGGACTGAGTGTCAACACGTCGAACGAAAAGATGAACAGTGCGCTTGCGCTCGAGAAGATCAAGCTACCCGTGCTCGACCTGTACGGCAGCCGCGACCTGGACACCGTATTGACCTCGGTCGACGCGCGCGTGAAGGCCGCGCACAAGGCCGAAAACGCGGACTACCGGCAGCAGCGGATCGAAGGCGCCGACCACTTCTTCGCGGGCAGCGAAAGCGTCCTCGTGAATACGGTCTACGGCTGGCTGAAGAGCCACTTCGGTCCGGACAAGCCTGCACCCTGACGCCGGACAACGAAAATCGCCAAACAACAAGGAATCAGACTATGCCATTTGCGATCACGTTACACATACTGTCGGCCGCACTCTGGGTGGGCGGCATGTTCTTCGCCTACATGGCGCTGCGCCCGGCCGCTGCGCAACTGCTCGATCCGCCGCAGCGGATGCCGCTGTGGGTGGCCGCGTTCAAGCGTTTCTTTCCCTGGGTGTGGCTGTTCGTCGCGCTGTTGCCGGCGACCGGTTACTGGATGATCTTTGCGTTTTTCGGCGGCATGGGTTCCGTGGGCTTGCACGTTCACCTGATGCAGGGCCTGGGGTGGGTGATGATCCTCTTGTATATGCACCTTTATTTCGCCCCCTTCCGGCGCCTGAAAGAGGCTGTCGTCATCGGCGACTGGCCCGCGGCCGGCAGGCGACTCAATCAGATCCGCTTCATCGTCGGTACCAACCTGCTGCTCGGTATCCTGGTAATCGCCATCGGCGCCGGGGGGCGTCACTGGTGAAGCGCAGAACCTCTTGACTGTCGGGCCCGGCGGCCCCTGCGCCCCTGACGCAGGCTCGGGTGAGTCCGTCGACCTCTGACGATCGCCGGGCACCCACGCACGCACTGCGTCGTTCGCACTACTTCCATATTACATTCAAAGTCGGCTGAAAAACCCGGTTCGAACGGTATCGCTTGCAACGCAGCCGGGCGAGCCGCAGGCATTTCGCAGCACCTGGGCCGGCCGCGCGCAAATCAATCAGGCAAGCGCCGATCGGAGTCTGAAACCTCATCCCGGCGTGTTCGGCATCCCGGACATTGAACCACCGGGATTCCGGCTATCGCCGGAATGGCGACCTCAGTAACGCTTGTCTAAGTTCCTCCGCCGCCGGGTCGCTACGGTTTGTAACCAAACCGTAGCAAAGCAGGAGGATCCGTGCCCGGCACCTACCCCAAGCGGCGAATGCTCGCGCTGCTGCCGCTCCTCGCAAGCTGCCTGCCGCTCGACTTCGCCGCGGCCGGTTCGCAAGTAACCTGGGAAACCCTGGTCGCCAGCACCCGCTCTCCCGTGCTTTCCGATACCCTGGACAAAGTCAACCGCAGGGTGAACGCGTTCAGGGCGATCGGCGACCGCGAAAACTGGCGGCAGGCGGATTACTGGGCGACGCCCCGGGAGCTGCTCAGCCGCGGCGCGGGAGACTGCGAAGACTTCGCCATCGCGAAATATTTCCTGCTCCGCGCCGATGGCGTCCCGCCCGGCGCGCTGCGGCTGATGTTCGCCCGCGTCTACAGTCCGCGTCAAATGAAGATCGAAGCGCATCTGGTGCTGTTGTACCGGCCGGCCGGTGCCGCGGAGCCGCTGGTCCTGGATAACCTGCGCGACGACATCGTCAAGTTGAGCGACCGTCGCGACCTGTTGCCCAGAGCCGGATTCGACACCGACAATTACTGGGCCTACCTGAACGGCGAGTGGCTGCTTTCGCAGCCCGCATCCGATATGATCGCCTGGCACCGGCTCATGGAACGCTGGAACCGGCAACTGGCGTCCAACCAGGTGGCGGCGGCGGTAACCGGCCGATAGCGGTCGTTGCCCGCCGCCCCGCCATCAGAAAAGCGTCCGGTCTTGCCGCCGTACGATGGCATCGCGGACCGTCACACGGCCGTCACTCAACCTATTTATCTTGGGCTGTCGAAGCATGGCCCGCCCGCAGTCGGGTGGTTTGTGTCGCACTCCGGGTCCGGTAGTCCAATGCCAAAACGATTTCTGCGCCGTTATCTGCCCGACCGCAAGGCGACCGGCGGCCACTGGCTGCTAAAACGGCTTCAAAACCACCTGCATCACCCGCGCCTCCGGCATCTGAACTGGCGTTCCGTGGCCGGCGCGACGGCGCTGGGCATGTTCGTCGCCTTCCTGCCGATTCCGTTGCAGATGGTGGCGGTCAGCCTCGGCGCCGTCGCGTTCCGGGTGAATCTGCCGCTTTCGCTCTCGCTGATTTTTATCACCAACCCGTTCACGATGGGGCCGGTCTTCTACTTCTGTTACCGTTTGGGCACCTGGCTGACGGGTTACCAGGCGCTTTCGCTTTCCACCGGACGACCCCTGCTGCCGCAACTGGTGGAGCAACTCGACCGGCTCTGGCTTCCGCTGTGGACCGGCAGCCTGGTGGTCGGTGGTACGTTGGCGCTGCTTGCCTACAGCCTGGTGCGCATCGCCTGGTGCATCCACATCCTCAACCGGCGCGGCGAACTCGCGCGCCGGCTGTCGACCGGCACAAGGGCTAGCCCGAAACGCTGTGTTGCGGACCGCTATCCGCTCATTGAAAAACATTCATGCGGCACGATCCGGCGTTGAAGGCCGGCTCAAGATGTTCCTATACCGCCCGTACTCTGCGCTTTTTGCGGGTCATCGCCTTGTCTCGCGCTCGCCTGAACCTCGTTCAACAGGGTGCTATCGCGCGGCATCCGTGTCCTGGTCAACCGCACTCATCTCGGGCTTTGTCGTGTGCAGGTCCTCAAGGCGGTATTGGTATTCCTGAACGAGGTTCTCGACCTTTACCGACGCAATGCCCGTGACCGGTTCGCGCTGCGACAACGCGTCCCAGACGCCTTTGTTCTTGTAAGCCTGCAGCAGGTCGGTGTTGGCCTTGTACAATCCTTCGTTCTTGCTGCGGCAATCCGCAATCCAGGACTCGCGTTCGACCACCGCGTTTCTGAGCAGCCGGATATCGGCGCGCGCCACGCCGATTTCGTTCCGGTACGTCTCCTGCAGGTTGCCCAGGCGCTCGCTGTCGTCGCGCACGCGCCCCACCAACGCCGAGTTGCGCTCACGCATCTGGTCGCCCTGCTGCTCGCTTTGCGACAACTTGCTTCGCGTACCATCAAGTTCCGCCTGGGCCTTTTTCAGCTCCTCCGCCAGACGCTGATTCTCCTTTTCCAGCAGCGACTTCTCGCGCGCCAGGCGCTGCAGCATCTGCTGCGCCTGGCGCAACGCCTGATCACCCGCGTCGCGCGGCGTCGCCGCCTCGACATTGATTGCGCCGGAGAGCATCAGCAGTGCCGGTAGCAACGCGCTACAAAACCTAGCTGCATTCATGACTTGTACCTCGTTTGATCCGCATTGCCCCCGCAACAACACGCCGGACGCGCACCTGCCGGTCCGTGCCGCAGGCCCGCATCCTCAGAATCTGGAATTCAGGTCGAGCTGCAGCACGTCGATGCCAAGCCGCGCGCGACCACTCCCCAACGCAGGACGGTCAATCTCCTCCGCGCTCATGTATCGGGCGGTCAGATAGGTATTGTCGGTCAACCCATAGGCACCGCCGAGAATCCAGCCCTGGGTATTAGTGCCGCCCAGGCGGAAGTCCGAATCCGTGAACGCGTCGAGCACCGCATCGCGTTCCAGATACCGGTAGGCCAGGAACGCCTGCCAGTTGCTGCGGATCAGCGTGCTGGGCCAACCGACGGTGAGTTTGAGCTGTAACCCTTGTTCTGCTTGTCGGACGGATCCGCGGTAAACAGTGAGCTGTCCACGAACATGGCGCTCCCGTTCAGGCGCTGGCGGATGGCGCTGGCGGATGGCGCTGGCGTCATACCCGATGTTGAGAACGTAGTCGCCGCTCAGTATGAAGTGCGTCGGCGCGAACTTCGCCAGATCGAATCCGCCTGGACGCGATCATCAATGCCGGCGAAGACGACGTCGACGGCGTACAGCGCGACGACATCGAATTGCTGGCCATGCACAGCACGTTGCCGACGTACCTGAAGATGCGTCTGGAAAAACTGCTTGGTGAACCGGTCAGCGACCAGGAAGTCGCGCCGCGGCTGAGAGCCTACCTGTACGAGAAATACGGCCACGGCCTGGTTCAGGAAAACTGCCCGCCGACCAGCGGGAGCACGCGGGCGAACGACACAATCATGTGACAATCGGAGGAAATTTATGGAGAGTTACAAAAAGGCACTGGCCCTGGCGCTCGCACTGCTGACCGGTGCTCTTGCGACGCCCTGGGCACAGGCGTCTTACCTGCACGTCCGCCCGGCGGTCGCCGGCGCAGCGGCGTCGGAGGACGAGCATCGGCGCACGCCCTGGCACGAAGAACGGGAACATGGCACGTACCGGGGGAACACGTCAGCCGCGTCAGGCTACGGCGACGACGGTCGGCACTGCAAGTACGACGCAAATGCGGGCGTGGTCTACGAAGACGTGGAAATGGTGATGACCGAAACGCACTTCACCGACTGGTTCTACATCGGCGAGGCGGGCACCTATGAGGGCACGTTGACCGATTTTTCGTTCCCTGCGTCCTTTTCGGCCATCGGTCTGTCAATCGGCACCAGCTCCGAATTGCTGGCAAAGATAGAAGGCCCGGGAACCTTCGCTTTCGACGCTGAGCCGGGCAGGTATTTCCTGAGCCTGTTCGCCAAGACCGACGAAGTAGCGATGTTCGGACAGTACGGCATCAAGATCGTCGCGTCGTCGGACGGAAACTCGCCTGTACCCCTGCCGTCCGGCGTGTTCCTGTTCGGTTCGGTTCGGGTCTGCTCGGCATGGCCGGCGTCGCACGATCCCGTCAGGACAAAACCCGATCGAAGGATCCGGAGCGCCCGGATTCCGGGCGCTCACCCTTGCCGCGCTTGCATCACCAGCTCATAGGCTTTCTTGATTTCCTGCGTCTTTTCGGTTGCCAGCCTGATCATTTCTTCGGGAAGACCCTTTGAGACAAGTTTGTCGGGATGATGGCGGTTCATCAGGCGCCGATAGGCCTTCTTCACGTCCGCGTCGGAACTCTCGCGGGACACGCCGAGCAGGTCGTAGGCCTGGCTGAGAGCGCCACGGCCGCTGGGGGCGGCGCGCGCGCCGGCGCCTTCGCCGAATCGCGCGGCATTCCGCACCAGCGCCTCGAGTTGCGCAAACTCGAGTGCGCTGAATCCGAATGCGGTCCTGACCTGCTCCAGCACGTGCCGCTCGCCCGCGTGCAGCGTGCCGTCGGCATAGGCCGCCTGCAGCAGAATCTCGAGAAACATCTGCATCAGCAGACGCCGCCGGTGACATTCGCGGCGGAACTGAATGAGCACGTCATCGAGCTGGAAGTCCGGCTGCTTGCCCTCGTCGAACAGGCGGATCGCGACCTTGCGCATGTCGGCATCGAGCTTCATATGCTGCATGAGTTCGCGCGCCATGCGGATCTCGGTTTCCGACACCCTGCCGTCGGCCTTGGCGAGATGCCCGAGCACGGAAAACAGCGCAGTGAAGAACGCAGTCTGAACGCGCTCCTGCGCGCCGGGCTGAAACGGATTCGGCGTGACGTCCCGCAAGCCTTTGTCGAACTGATGGCCGAACGCCGCGCCCAGCAGAGCACCGAGCGGACCACCGACCAGGTAACCAAACGCGCCGCCGAGCAGCTTACCCCACCAGGCCACAGGTCACCTCAAGCGCCGCCGGCCGCGACGTAGGCGTCGATAGCGGCGGCGATTGCATCGCAGCACGCCTGAGCCTGGCGGACATCGCGAATATCCACGGCCGGATAGCAGCGTACGGCGACCGCGCCCGGCATCCGCCCGTCATCCCAGCCGCGGCTGGCATTGCCGACCAGCATCAGCAACCCCAGCTTCGGCATGCGCTCGATCAATCGGACATCGAATGGGGTATCCAGCGCAACCAGGATATCCGTGCGCCAGCAACGCTCGGCCATGCCGTCGGCATCCAGCGCGGGATACTGCGCCCAGCCGTATTTCGGCGCTGCAAGCGGCGGAAACTCGACGCCGGCAGGCAGGCGTTGACTGTCCACAACCACAACTTTCATGAGCATTTCCCCGCGCGCGCAAACCGGACCGCAACGGAAGGCCCGTCAATTGCAGACACCTGACCGCCCCTTTGCCGGCCCGCCGTTGCAGGACCGGGGATTCACGCTATAACTAGATCACAGGTGTGTTCGAGAATGAAACTCAAGCTGACAGTATCAACCGATTGATAATGGAGGTAAAGCGCCGATGACGACGAACTTCGAGCCCCGGATCGGTGACTGGTACAGAACCGCCGACGGCGAATGCTTCGAAATCATCGCATACGATGAACTCGAAGGAACCTGGGAAGTGCAGTACTTCGACGGCACCCTCGATGAAGTGGATGCCGGTCAATGGGACGAGATGGTGTTGGAACCGATCGATCCGCCGGAGGACTGGCACGGCGCGCTCGATGTCGACGAACCGGACGACACCGAGTCGCCTGAGGTCGATAAGCTGCTGGATCGGCTGAACCGCTGAACACTTGTGGAGGACGCCTCCGGGGGGCGCAAACGGCATCACGCGACGCGACGCCCATGTACGCAGTAAAGAACATGACTGCCAGTCCCGCATGCGCCTGAAGCATGCGATGAACAATCGGGCGGACCCTGATTGAGCTATCGCTCGGATACCGACCTGCGAAAAAGTAAACCCACCTTGCCGGCGTTTCGCAGATACGAAGCGGCTCATGGGTGCCGAATATTGCTTCACTGAGCCGCATCCTGTTGCGTAAACGCCGGAGCCGGTGGACTGCGATCCCGCAGCCACCGGCGTCTTTTTCGTCCGCGTCTCACGCAGCCGGGTACACCAGAGCCCGCCTTCGTGCGCCGAGCAGGGCACAGCCTTCGGTCCTGACTTTACCGGCATTACACAACGCCAACAGGTCAGGGCGTCCTTAATGTTTGTCGCGCGCACGCCGCTAATTTCGGGCAAGGGCTCACAGGCGGGAGACGTGCAATGACACTCATACTCGATATGGCAAGCGGTGCATGTGACGATTCAGGAAAGACGACGCGTGGGGCCGATGCCGCATTCGCCGACTCGGCATTGCTGGTGCCCGCAGCGACACTGGTCGGTCTTCAGGAAATCCAGCTCGATACGGACAGATTGTCCAGCGCAGACAAGGCGGCGATCCGGCAACATCTGCTCGCCACCCGCCGCGACACGGACTGACGCTTCAGCGCGGCGTCGGCTGAGGCGGCGCGGACGGTCGTTCGTCATCCGCTTCGCCCACAACCCAAATACTGTCCTCGACGATCCTGACATTCACGGGCGACAGCCGGTCGCCCGCGCAGGGTCCGGCGATGCAGAGTCCATTGTCTATCTGAAACAGTGCAGCGTGCGTCGCGCATTGTATCCAGCGTCCCTCGATATCCAGAAACTGGTCCGGAACCCAGTCGAGCGGACCGCCGGTGTGCGGGCAACTGTTCCTGTATGCGTAGAGATGCGGGCCTCGCCGTACCACAAACAGATTGAGCGGGCCATCACCGAGGCGGCAATGAAACCCCCGCGCGCCGCCTTCAGGAACAGCCTCGAGCGCACACAGCCGGATTGCAGCTTGGTCACCGCCGCGCTCAGCCAAGTCCGTTTCCCATTCCGTCCAGACCCCGGCGGCCGCATTTTTCGCCCGCAAACCGGCAGGCGCGCGCGAGGCGTTCTGCCGGCGACGTCACCCTGAAATAGCCGTCGACGATCGCCGCGTTGAACGTGTCGCCGGCCCCCAGTGTATCGACGACTTCGGGGGGCGCAAATGCCGGGCTCTCGTGGTACCGGTCTGCTGTATCCAGGGCGGACGCGCCTTGCGCTCCCCGGCCGCAGTACAGATCGGCGGCCGGCGCAAGCGTCCGCGCCGATGCCAGCAGGGCACGGGCGTCCAATCCGCGCTGCGTGGCGAAAGCCGCGGAAAACAGCAGCACGTCCGCGAACGGATACAGGGTTTCGATATCCGCGCGGTCCTTTTCCACCTCGATCGAGATGCGCACCGCCGGCACAGAGTCGCGAAGCCGCGCTACCATGGCGCGGGTTTCTGCGACGTTGCGGGCCTCGAAATGAAACCAGTCATACTGCGCGGGATCGACCGCACGAAAATCGTCGAAGGAATATTCGACCAGATCCCGGTAGTGCACGATGGTACGCGATCCGGTGGCCCGGCTGAGTATGATGAAGGACATGGGAGTCTGCCCGGGCTTCGCGCAAACATGGCGCGTGTCGACGCCGTGGCGATGCAAGTCATCGAGGATGAAATCGGCCTCCGACGCCGTGGCCCGGACCCCCGCCCACGCGCAGGCATGTCCGAGCTGGCTGAGCACGACCGCCGTGTTGGCGGCATTGCCCCCGCGGCGGCGCTCGCGCAACAGAGCGCGGACTTCCTCATCTTCCCCTGGATAGCGTTCGACGGTGTGAATCAGATCGAGCGTGGCATTGCCGACGGAAAGTATGCGGGCCATGGCCGGCAGATTAACCGCCCGCGGGGCGATGTCAAGGCGGGGGGCGAGGAGCCGGCGCGAGTAATCTGTACGTGGCAAGGCGCGTGGCGAAAGCACAGTTGCAGCAGGATCACCCGGACAGGCTGCTACCGCCGCCGCACTACGCGGAAACCCAGATCGTCCAGCCGCGTATCGCCCGGGCGATCGGCGCGCGCGGCACTGCGCAGCGCCGTAGGCGCGCTGTCGTAACCGCCACCGCGCACGACCCGGGACCTGCAGGGTGGTTCGGCGGTCACAGCGCTTCCGTCGAGGGGCGCGTTGCCGTAACTGCCGACATAGCAGTCTTCAACCCACTCCATCACGTTACCCGCGGTATCGTGCAACCCGACGGCATTCGCCGGAAACTGGCCGACGGGCGCGGTTCGGGTTGCGTCCCACGCGCTGCCACAATCGAAACAGTTGGCGCGCGCGTCGACTTTGTCAAGGTCGTTCCCCCACCAGTAGTGAGTCACGCTGCCCGCGCGCGCCGCGTACTCCCACTCTGCTTCCGTCGGCAAACGGTAATCGCGCCCCGTCTGCTCACTCAGCCAGTGCACATAGGCCTGCGCGTCATCCCAACTGACGTTGATCACCGGCCGCGTATCGCGCCCCCATCCCCGGTCCGCCGGCAAACGCCGCCCGGTCGCGCCGGCGAAACGATCATATTCGGCGAATGTGACCTCGAACTGACTGACCGAGAAAACGGGTAGGGACACCTGGCGCTGCGGGCGCTCGTTGAAATTGGCCGACGCCGCCGGGCTGCCCATCAGAAAATCGCCGCCGCTCAGCTCGACCATGGTCGGCCCGAAGCTGCCGTCAGTGAGACTGTCGTTGAACGACCGGCGCACTTTCACCGGTGTTGTGGCATACGGCTTCGGCGCGGGCGGCGCAGCGACTTCGACTTGCGTCGCGCCGGACTCCCGGGCATCCGGCGACACCGGTGGCTCCTTCGAACCAGGCGGTGCGGCGGAACTGCCGCGCATCATGGACTGGGCGATGGTCGACGGGGCCGCAGCCGCGACATCCGAAGAAAGTGCGGTCGTGTGGCCTGAAGACGCCTCGACCGGCAGTTTCGAAGGTTCGTTCTCCGGCGCGGAATGCAGACCGCCGGCATCCGGCAGGATGACGCCCCTACCGCCGTCCTCCACCGCGCCGTCCTCGGTACGTGTCGGATCGAACACACCCAGACGATCGAAAGCACCCTGCAGGTAGGCGGCCACGCCGGCGCCAGCCACTGCGAAAACCAGCGCGTACCACCCGATGCGCAGACTGCGGGGTACGCGCGCGGGGTTTTCACTGACATCCCAATCGAGCAGCTGAGTCGGCGCCTGTTCATCCGGGTCGGCTTCGGGAAAGACGTCGAGGGCCTCAGCACCGGTCGAGTCCCCGCTGACTTCCGTTTCCTCGAAGTCCGCGTCGCCGCCGATCTCTCTGATTGGCAGCGCCTCTATCAACAACTCTTCGCCCGCGGACTCATCGTCCAGCACAGCCTGAAAGCGCTCGATCTCGGCATCGAATTCGTCCGCGCGTGGTTCGGTAGCACCGGCGCCGGCTTCCATCGCGGCCAACGGTTCTTCCCGGTCGTCATCCATGCGTGCAAGCACCGCGGCGTCATCGATGTCCCGGGTTGCGCCGTCCGGTGATTCGGGGTCACCGACCGCCGCACCCGGGTGCCCGGCTGGTCCGTCGGTTTCAGCCCGGGAATCGAGCGTGATCCTCGGATCATCGCGCAAGGCCTCCAGACGCCGGACCTCTGCTTCCAGCGCCACGGCCCGCACGTTCTCAGCCGACTCCAGCTCGTTCCGCAATCTTCCCACCTCGGCCCGGGCCGCGTCGAGCGCCTGTTGCAGCTCATCGCGCTCTCCTTTCCATTGCTCGGAGGCGCGCTCGAACGCCTGGATGCGCTCGGCCGACCGGGCCTCCAGCGAAACCAGTTCAGCCTGCGCCTCGTAGAGGGCCGACTCGCGCTCCCGGATCTGTATGTCCAGCGCTTCCGCACGCCGGCGCATCGAGGATAGTTCCGCTTCGCGCCGCTCGCTCTCCTGACCAAGCGCCTCGATTTCGCGCGCCATCGCCTGCCGCTGGTCGCCGGACGCCTGCTCAAGAGCGCGGAACTGCGCGTCCCGTTCGGCCAAGGCCTGCGCGTGTTGCGCCACAGTCGCATCCAGCGCGTGCCGCACACCGGCAAGTGCGGCATCGAGTTCGGCGATCCGCGCGTCCCTGGCCGCAAGTTCCTCGTTTTCCCTGGCCTGGACCCCGGCGGCGTCCGGGCCGGACGGATTGACGCGCCGAAGCTCGCGTTTCAATCCGAAGATTTCCTGCTCGTGCCTGCGTTGTTCCTCCTCGAGCCGTTGTTCGGCGGCTTTGACCGCCGCGTGCAGGCGGGACTGCGCCCGCTGTACGTTCTGGGTCTCCTCCTGGGCGCGCCCCATGGCTCTGCGCGCCGTGTCCAGATCGGAGTCGTATTCCTGCCTCAGTGTTTCGAGGGCCTGCGTCTGCGCCTCCAGCTTGCGTTCGAGCGCGGCGATATCGGTGAGCAGCATGGCGTTGGCGGTTTTCAACTCGATCAGCTCCGTTTGCGTGTCGTCGGCCGCGCCGCCGTTGGCCGCTGCCGGCGACGCGCCGTCCAGGGACAACTCGCCGCCGATCAGCGCCTCGGACGGCACCGCACCCAGGCCGTGCTCGAGCACGGCGACATCCAGGCCCTGTTGCCGCAGGACAAACGCCGCGGCTGCGCTGCGGCGGCCGGTGTCACAGCACAGAACATAGGTCTTGTCGCGTGCAAATTCGCCCAACCCTGTCCGGATCTCCGCCACCGGAACGTTCACGCTGTCAGGCAGACGCAGATTGGAAAACTCGCCGTGCAGACGCACGTCCACCCAGACCGCGCCTGCCTGAACATGGGCCAGCGCCGCAGGGTAATCCAGCGTCTTCAGCAAGGGTGCGCCCAGCAATTCGTCGAAGTCACGCTTTTCCAGCCGCATCAGCACGCCGTCGGCCAAAGCGGTGACCGTGGCGTTGCGCGGCTCGCCCGAGACCAACCCCTCTTCCCCGAAACAGGCGCCCTCGGACAATTCGGCCAACTGCGTATAGCCCTCGCCGACCGCGCTGCGGCGGGTTACGGACACGCGGCCCCGCTTGACGATGTAGAAATGATCGGCAGCCTCGCCCTCGCGGATAATCTCGTCACCGGCAACACAGACCAGCGGCTCGATGCGCGTGATGAGCTGCTGTATCTGCGCCGGCGAGAGGTGCCGGAATGTATCGGACTGAAGCAGTCGCGTCAGCCAGTCTTCGTCGCCGTCGCCTCCCAACTCGTCGACGGCATAGCCCGAAGTCTGGTCCCACGTCAGCAGCACATCGAGCAGGCCCGAATCGACGCGCGCGACAACGACCGGACCCGCTGCGCGCACCGAGAGCAAACGCGGCTGACGCTGTGCAATGGGATGTCGCGCCATCTCGGTGCCCGCCACCAACGTTCCGACGAGCGCCTGGCTCCTGTCCAGCAGTTCGACGTTGCCTTCGATCAGGTAGACATTCTTCCGGTCCCGTTCGCCATGCTTGAAAACGAATTCCCCGCCTGGAATATTCTCAAAATCGGTCTTCTTCAGCAGCGCTTCGAGGTGCGGGGCCGACAGAGCGCCGAGCGGAACGAGGGATTTCAACACATTGTTGCTGCTTGAGATTTTCTTGGCTTCCATTGTTGAATATCAATCGTCTGCGCGTAGGAAAAGGCGTTCACCGCGCCCTGCGGTGATTGCGGGAAGATACGTGAAACCTGCTGATTTAACGGCCGTGCGAATTGTTGTCTTAGCGGGGCGCCGGCGCGTTTCGGACTTTGAAGCGGGTCACACTTTCGACCTGCGTGCCGCAGCCGCGCAGGGGGCGCAACGCCGCTGATGAATTCAATGCTCATTCCGCGCTGCGCACGCCTGAACGACGGCATCGCGCGGATGCCGTATGTTTGCTCGGAACGCTTCGCCTGCACAAACGCAACTCGAGTTTACGGCGTATATGCAGGTCAAAATCGCATCGACATGAGTTTCACAAGTAAATAAAGGCACAAAATAACATTCTGGGCTTCCACTTTCTTTTCATTGTGCTATCTTTGCACTGCTAATTCCCCAGCTAATTACCGAGAGGAGCCCAATACATGGCTGCAAAAAAGAAGAGAGCCGCCAAGACAACTGCGAAAAAAGCCGCACCGAAAGCGTCGAATTCGCCCACCACGAAAGCAGAGACGTACTCCTTCGTCGCCGACAAGACCGGGTTGACCAAGAAAGATGTGAGTTCCGTGTTCGACGCCTTGTCCAATTTGATCAAGCGCGACCTCAAACGTAACGGACCCGGTATGTACACGGTGCCCGGCCTGGCAAAAATCAAAGTAGTTCGCAAACCGGCTACCAAGTCGCGCAAGGGCGTCAATCCCTTTACTGGCGAACCGATGGTGTTCAAGGCCAAACCGGCGCGCAATGTGGTCAAGGTCCTGGCACTTAAGGGACTGAAAGATATGGTGTAATTGCCCGCGGCCACGGGCCCGCGGACACCTGTCACGGCAGTTCGGCGGTCGGCCGCAAGACCGCCCGGACTGCAATAAGCGATTCGGTATTGAGGCAGTCCATCGACTGCCTTCTTGTTTGCCGGCCCATTGCACTGGCGCCGGGCGTTGATCGGACGAAAACGCCGCGCTACATCATTGCGCGCACGTGTCCGTCATGGCGCTTAGTCGGATGATTGCTGCTTGTTTCCTTTCAACGACAGTTCGCCGCGATTTACGCGGTGCTTGGCGCGAATGAACTCGCGATGCGGGACATAAAGCAGCTCGGCGATCTTGCGCACCAACCCCTCCTCATAGGGATCGAGATTGCCGTCGGCATAGGCCACCTGCCACAGCATTTCAACCAGTCTGATCTTTTCCGGCAGATCGAACCGCTGATTGATGAGCCGGGTGAACGGGAACAACGAGGTCGCCTCCTCCGCGCTTTGCTCGGCCACAAGCGCGAGTTCCTGCACCTCGTCGGCGCCAAGACCGAAGACTGCGCGCAGTTGGCGCTCGACCAGGCTTTTTTCCCTGGGATCGGTATTGTGATCGGAACGCGCCACTTCGAACAGGAGCGTGCCCGCGGCCATGTGCAGTGCGCGTGCCGAGCGCCCACCGTCGGCGGATTCCGAAGATTCGATATACCGGCTGAAAAAGGCCTGAATCCGCTTGATCATCGGCCCGGCGTCAGCGCGCGCCCTGTGCAGGGGATCGGCGCCGACTGCGCCAGCCCAGCGCCGCGATCGCCAGCGCGAACAATGGGTCGACGCGGCGGTTGGCGCCGGCAACGCAACCGCCGCCTCCACCCGCAGGGTGGAAGTAGATGCTGCTGCCCGCGTTCGAGGTCTCGACGGGACAACTGTCGACCGGAATCACCGACAGATCGGAAAGCGACATCTGCGCCAGGGTAAGCGCGCCGTTGGCGTCGAGCGTGCCCTTGCCGCACGTCGCCGCGTCGCACAACGGCAGCGGCTGCGCCGTCGCACAGAGAATGTCCGCGACCTGATCCGGCGTCAACGCCGGATTGACGTCGATGATCAGGCCGGCGACGGCCGCCGTCTGCGCCGCGGCGAAACTGGTGCCCTCGGCGTAAACGTAGATGCTGTTGGCGGTCGCCGATGTGGTGCCGCCGTTCGACAATGTCACCACACCGTCCGGATCCAGCGGAGCGGATCCGCCGGGCGCTACGAAATCCACGTTCTCGCCGAAATTACTGTAATCAGCCAGCGCGCCGTCACGCGTGCCGGCGGCGACATTGATGACGCCCCGGCAATTGCCCGGACTGTGATCGCGCGCCCTTCCGGCCTCATTGCCCGCAGCGGTGACTACCACGGCACCAGCGGCCCGCACATAGTCGATCGCGGCCTGCTCTTCCGGCGAACAGCCGCCGTTCTCTTCGGTAGTGAAACTCATATTCACGATTCTGGCTCGCTGCGCCAGGGGCAGCATACCGGCGTCGGGACTCGCTTCGCCGACGGCCCAGCGCATGGCGTCGACGATATCCGAGACGTGGCCGCCGCATTTGCCGAGCACCCGCACCGGCAGGATACTGGTGTGGAAATCGATGCCTTCGATGCCCTTGCTGTTTTCCGCTTCTGCCGCGATCAGGCCGCTTACGAGCAGCCCATGCCAACTGCTGTCCTGCGCCGGTGCGCCTTGCTTGCACTCGTCCGCCGCCGTCCAGTCACCCGGATCGAAGGGATCCGGATCGCGACCGTCGCTGTCGTTTGACGTCGTCACGTCGCTGATGAAATCGTAACCGGGCAGGATACGGGCCGGGTTCAGGTCTTCATGGCTGACCAGGCCCGTATCCAGCACCGCGACGACCGAGCCGCTGTCGCCGCGCGAAACATCCCAGGCGTCCGGCATGTCGATCCCGAACGGTTCGTCCGACTGCGCCAGCAGCGGCCACTGAAACTCATAGAGCGACGTCAGCGCGTCCGTGGGCAGATAGGCCGGCACCACACGCTGGTCCACTTCGGCGGAAACCACGTCGGGATCCTTCATGAGCGCCTCCAGGATACCTTCGGCGTCCTGGCCCGAGACGGACTCAGGCAGGGCGTACACCAGGCCGCCGGACCCCAGTCGGCGTCGAAAGCGCAATGGCCGGTCGTCCGGCAACGCCAGTCTGCGCGCCGCGCGACCGCGACCCGGCGGCGTGAACGCTGAACGCGTCGCATCCCTGAAGCGAACGATAAACTGATCGACGACCCGGTCATCGGACGCCGCATCGGCCGCCCCGCAAGACGTCAGTACGCTGAACAGGACCGTACCGGCAACAGCTTTTTTGATCATGTATGCCTTGGTTCATTTTCGCGGATCATTTGGCCAGCATCCGGAACCGCTGCCCCCTGAAGGAAAGGATAACGCCTTCCGGCGTGATGGCCTCCAGCAGGGGTCCTTCACGCAGCGTTTCGCCTTCCCGATATTTCTGCAGATTGACTAGCACAAACCGTTCCGCCGGATTCTTGGCATACACGTGAACATCCAGCCTCAGACTGTCCGGAAGCTGCGCGAACAGAGCCTGCGGTATCTGAGGCCAGACCGGCAGATCCTCGCCGGGACCGCTGGCCGACTCCGGCGGCGCGGCGTCCGGCGGCATCGTTTCCGGCGCTGTGGGCGCCACAGTCTCGAACGTCGGCCATTCCGGAATCCGGGATATCCAACGGCGCAAAGGTCACGCTACCGTGCGGCTTCGGAGGCGCTGGCGGTATCGGCTGGAGCGGCGCGGTCAGTTCGGGTTCGGGCAACGTCCGTTTGCCGACGAAGCGCCGCGCCTCCGCCGCAGATTCGTCGGACGCCTGACTCAGCACGACCGGCTCCCCGCTTTCATTGACCTCGGTGCGGCGCTCGGGTTCTGGCCAGAGCAGCAACACGAGCAGCAGCAAATTCACGCCGACCAGCACGAACCAGGCTTTTGCCGTCCATGGATTCTTTTCCGCCCGTGGGGGCGCCTGAACCGCATCCAGCCCGGGAACGTCCCCGCGATGTCGCAATTGTTCTGCTTTTCTCAAGGCTTCTAGGATGTAGGACATGTCAGGAATCCTTCGCCGGGGCGACCGTTTCCGCCGGCGGCCGGGTCAATCGGGGCACGCCCTCGCGATTGATCAGCGAGTTCAGCGCGATCAGTGTTTCTGGGCCCGCGACACCGTCGGGGAGCAGCCCTTGTTTGAGCTGGAACTGCCTGACCAGCTCCAACAGCGCGGCGGAATACAACGACGGGCTGCCGTCCAGCCGTACACCCATGACCGCTTCGAGATTCTCCTTCAGCCAGCGGACGTCGCCGTTGCTCTGCCCCTGATACAGGGCGATGCGATTGCCCGGTGTGATGCGCCACACCAGCCGATACTTGCCCTGCCAGTAACGCTCGACCTCCGCGCGTGGAAACTGGACGGGTTTCCCGTCGATTTCCAGATCGACCAGGTCATCGTGCACCGACGCCATGAGTACCGTGATCCAGCGCCCGTCCGGTGCGGACAACAGCAGCAGCGCGGGACGATCATATTGGATCAGCAAGGTCCAGTTGCCGGCCTTTTGCACGCAACGCAAGTGAACCCGTGTCGCTTCGTCGCACGCCTGTTGATCGCTGGCCGCCGACGACTCGTAGCCCCACAAGCGGAAGAGGCCCGCCCAGGCGTGCCCTGCGGCCGACGTGCCCGCTTGCGCAAGCAGCGTTTCGAGATCGGGCCTGCTATCGACAGCCGCTGCGGCCGGCCCCGGAGCGGTGCCCGGTTCGACATCGCCCGCCTGCGGCGGCGGCGTTTCCGGCGGCTCGACCGCTGTGGATTTTGGGAGCACGGGCGTCGCGACCACTGGCGCCTGCGTCACCTTGTATCCGCCGAACCGTATTCCCAGCCGCGGCCATTGCCAGACGGCCAGCATGCCGAGCAGCAGACACGTGGTCACAAGCGAAGCCGCCCACCAGCCGGCGGCGGGGTAGCCGTTGATCAATTCGCGCGGCAGCACTTCGGCGGCGGCGCGTTTCACAATGCGTGCGGTCACCTGCCGCTTGCCCTCGACGTAAGCACCCAGCAATGCCCGGTCGCACAGTACGTTGATGACGCGCGGTATGCCTCTGGAATAGCGCTTGATCCGCTTCACGGCGGCGTCGGTGAACAGATTTTCGGTCGTGCCGCAGACCTGCATGCGATGCTTGATATAGCCAGCCGTGTCCTCGCTGCGGATCGGTTCCAGGTGATAGCGCGCGGTGATGCGCTGGGACAGTTGGCGCAGATCTTCGCGCGCGAGCAGGTCACGCAGCTCCGGCTGACCGATCAGGATGATCTGCAGCAGCTTCTCCCGCGTCGTTTCCAGATTCGTCAGCAAACGGACCTGCTCAAGCGCATCGCTGTCGAGGTTCTGTGCTTCGTCGATGACCATGACCGTGCGTCTGCCGCGGGCGTGGGAATCCAGCAGATGCCGGTTCAAGACGTCGATCATTGCCTTGGTGCTGGTCGTGCCCTGCGGATAAGCGATGCGCAGTTCGTCGCACAGACTCGCGATCAGTTCCACGCCCGACACGCGCGGATTGAGGATCAGCGCAACGTCCACGTTCTCCGGCAACTGCTGCAGCAGGCAACGGCAGACCGTGGTCTTGCCGGTGCCCACCTCACCGGTCAACTGGACGAACCCGCCGGATTCGCCGACGCCATAGAGCAGGTGCGCCAGTGCCTCGCGATGGCACTGACTCATGAACAGGAAGCGGGGATCGGGCGCGATCGAGAAAGGACGTTCCGTCAGACCGAAATGGTGTTCGTACATGTGACCCCGCGACTGGCGTTCAACGGCCTATTATGCCCGTTTATGGAGCGGCTTTCCGCCTGTCGGCGATGCCGGTGTTGAAAACGGATCCTGTCGGGCATGGACCCCCGATGCTCGGATTCGATCGGCGCCCTTTGCCGGCGCAGCACGCGCAAACGCCGCTAAGGGCGGCACAGGCGCCGCGCCACAGGTCGAGGCAGTCAACCCTGCGCGGCGCGAATAATCCTCGCGCCCGATACACGCAGCGCCCTCCGTGATATGGCCGGGCCAGACCGAAGGGCAAGTCAGTACGGGGCCCGGCGCGGAGAACTCCGAAGGCGCCGGAAGTTCCGTACCCGGGGAGCGGACACCCTGCGGGGCCACTGCCGACGGCGTCGCTACCCCCAGTCAATTCGGCACCTGCGTGTCGGCAATCTTAACGCCCAGCTCGGCGTGGCAGATAATACATAAATAAGTAATTTCAATAAATTAAACCCTGAGCCATCAGCTATAATGCGGGTAGCGTGTCAACGTCGCCTTACAAATGGGTCGGGAACGCCGCAAAGAGGCTACAGTCATTTGGCGATTGTTGTCTGCCGCTCAAGCGGTTAGCAAAATTGGCACAATGCTTGCTGAAATTTTTCTCAAAGACTCTTATAAGAAAAACGGCAAATTACGGACGGGGCTTATGAACAATAAGATAGAAAAAACCATTGGTGGCCAGTCGGTGACGGCGCAACCGGTCTATAAGCACGGAGGAACCTACCCGGCTTACTGGGCTTGCGCGATCAACGAACGGATCCAACCCAAGCGTTTCAGATCGGCGCCCGAAGTATTCCGCTTCGTGGAAAAGCACGGCGCCCGGCGTCGCGCCTGAGTTCGACGGCCCGCCGACTGCACGAGGGTTTCAACCGGATTCGGCGAATTTCCTGATCCGCTCGCGGAGCGGTTTCAGGCGGCCATGGAAAAAGTGGCCGGCATCCGGCATCAATTCATAGTCCGGCGGCCGCGGCAACGCGCGCACCCAATCGCTCACGCCGTCGGCGGACAGGATTTCGTCGGCGGCGCCCTGTACAACCAGCCAGCGCACGCGCGGCGTCGCCGGCGGATCGAGCGCGTAGCGGTCGACCGGCGGCGCCACGGTCACCACCAGTGCCGGCGAGTGTGCAGCGGCTGCGCGCAGCGTCACATAGGCGCCGAACGAGAAGCCCGCCAGCCAGAGCGGCCGGTCCGGCCAATGCCGTCGCGCCCAGCCGATTACCGCCGCCAGATCGTCCACCTCGCCCTGCCCGTGGTCAAAGGCACCGGCGCTCCTGCCCGCGCCGCGAAAATTGAACCGCACGGCGACGGCTCCGGCGTCGGTGAACGCGCGCGCCACCTGATGAATGACTTTGTTGGTCAGCGTACCGCCGTGCAGCGTGTGCGGGTGACACAGCACGCCGAGCGCCCGCGGGGTCGATGCCGGCAGGTCGATCTGAATCTGCAACGCGCCGGCCGGCCCCTCGATAAACGCGGGAAATGCGTCCTCCACAAACGCTTGTCGACCGCGCGCGTCAGCCGGCCTGGCCGCGGCGTCTGCGCCGCCGGCCGGCGCCGCGCGAATACAGACGAAACCCGAGCCGGTTCCAGGCGTCTATTTGGAAGAAATCACGTCGGCTGTTGATATATCCCAGAACAACCCGGCGCGCCCGGCCGCCCCGATACAGGACCACGCACGCCTGTACCCGTTGACCGCATTCGTTGGCGTACCGGCCGGGCATGGGTTTCTGAACCAGCATGCTGTCACCCCCGCTGGTTAAGGTGTTTGGTTCAACCGCACTTCGATTCGCCGCAATTCAGACAGGTCAGACAACCGTCCATCTGAATCATCGCCTTGGTGTTGCACTTCGTGCACAGCTTCGAGCCCGGCGGGAACCCGTCGGCGTCAGCCGCTTCCGACTGCGCGATGCGTTCCACGTACTGGGCGCGCTTTTCCGCCACCAGTTTCAACTGGTGTTCGTCGAGCCCCTCGTCACGCAGCATGCCGATCATGCGCAGATGGCACTCGATCGCATCACCGATTTCGGCGACCAGCGACGGCATGTATTTCCCGCCTTTCTTGAAATAGCCGCCGCGCGGATCGAACACCGAACGCAATTCCTCGACCAGGAAGGTGACGTCGCCACCCTTCCGGAACACCGCGGAAATGATCCGGGTCAGCGCGACGATCCACTGGAAGTGATCCATGTTCTTCGAGTTGATGAAAATCTCGAAGGGGCGGCGCAGCTCGTGTTCGGTGCCGCGGTTCAGCACGATATCGTTGATGGTGACGTACAGCGCATGCTCCGACAGCGGCGTCTTGATCTTGTAGGTCGACCCGAGCAGCATCTCCGGGCGTTCGAGCCGTTCGTGCAGGTGCACGACCTTGTCTTCGGTGCGCACTTCCGGCGCCGGCACGGACTGTCGTTCCTTGCCGGCCTTGTCCTCGGTGATCACTTCGTAGCCGACAATCTTGCTGTCAATCCTGGTAGCCATGATTCATATACCCCTGCGGCCTAGAATTTGCCGTAATAGCCTTCTTTGAGGGCGTCGTACAGGTTGGCGGCGGTGTGGGTCTCGCCGTCGTACTCGATCTCCTCGTTGCCCTTGACCTCGATGGATTCGCCATCGGCCAGCGTGAACCGGTAGGTGGTGTTTTCCAGGTCCTTTTCCTTGACCAGCACGCCCTGAAATGCGGCCGGGTTGAAGCGGAACGTGGTGCAGCCCTTCAGCCCCTGCTGATAGGCATACATGTAAATGTCCTTGAAGTCCTCGAAGGGATAATCGGTCGGCACGTTGGCCGTCTTCGAGATGGACGAATCGATCCACTTCTGCGCGGCCGCCTGGATGTCGACGTGTTCGCGCGGCGAAATGTCATCCGCCGCGACGAAATAGTCGGGCAGTTGCTGGTTTTCGTCTTCGGCTTGCGGCATGGCCTGGTCGTTGACGAGGTGCCGGTAGGCCAGCAACTCGAATGACCAGAACGTCGATCTTTTCCTTGGATTTCTTGCCTTCGCGGATCACATTGCGGAAATAATGGTGCGCGAAGCTGGGCTCGATGCCGTTGCTGGCGTTGTTGGCCAGCGACAGCGAGATGGTGCCTGTCGGCGCGATCGACGAGTGGTGCGTAAATCGCGCGCCGACTTCGGCGAGTTCGTCGATCAGTTCCGGCGCCACCTCGCCGACCCGCTGCATGTAACGGCTGTAGCGCGCGTGCAGCACCTTGCCCTTGACCCGGTCCCCGACGCGGTAACCGTCGTCTTTCATCTCCGGCCGTTTGCGCAACACCTCGGCGGTGACTTCGAAGTCCTCCTCCATGATCGGCGCCGGCCCCTTTTCGCGCGACAACTGCGCCGCGGTCTGCCAGCCGGTCAACGCGAGTTCGCGGCTGACGCGTTCGGTGAATTCCAGCGATTCCCGCGAACCGTATTTCATGCGGAGCATGGTCAGTGTCGACCCCAGGCCGAGGAAGCCCATGCCGTGACGGCGCTTGCGCAGAATCTCGTCGCGCTGCTGGTCGAGCGGCAGCCCGTTGACCTCGACGACGTTGTCCAGCATGCGCGTGAAGACGGCGACCACTTTCCGGTATTCGTCCCAGTCGAACGCGGCGTCGTCGGTAAAGGCGTTGCGCACGAACGTGGTCAGATTGATCGAGCCGAGCAGACAGGACCCATAGGGCGGCAACGGCTGCTCGCCGCAAGGGTTGGTCGCGCGGATGTTTTCCGCGAACCAGTTGTTGTTCATTTCGTTGACCTTGTCGATCAGGATGAACCCCGGCTCGGCGAAGTCATAGGTGGAGACCATGATCATGTCCCACAGACGGCGCGCCGGCACGGTCTTGTAGACCTTGCAGGCGACCAGTCCTTCGGCGTTGCAGACGAAGCCCTTCCTGTAGGGCCAGTCGCGCCAGACAACGGGGTTGCTCGCGTCGTTGAGATCGATGCCTTCGTCGAGCACTTCCTTCTCGATCAACGGGAATGCAAGCTGCCAGTCCTCGTCGTTCTGCACCGCGCTCATGAATTCCTGGGTGACCAGCAACGACAGGTTGAACTGGCGCAGGCGCCCGTCCTCGCGCTTGGCGCGGATGAAATCCATCACGTCCGGATGGCCGACGTCGAAGGTCGCCATCTGCGCGCCGCGACGCCCGCCCGCGGACGAGACCGTGAAGCACATCTTGTCGTAGATGTCCATGAACGAGAGCGGACCCGAGGTGTAGGCGCCGGCGCCGGACACGTAGGCGCCGCGCGGGCGCAGCGTCGAAAACTCGTAACCGATGCCGCACCCGGCTTTCAGCGTCAGCCCGGCTTCGTGAACCCGCTGCAGGATATTGTCCATGGAATCCTGAATGGTGCCGGACACGGTGCAGTTGATGGTCGAGGTCGCCGGCTTATGTTCCTGGGCGCCCGCGTTGGAGGTGATCCGGCCGGCCGGAATCGCGCCGTGCCGCAATGCCCAGACGAACTGCTGGTGCCAGTACTCGCGCTTCTCGGGGGTCACCTCGACCTCGGCGAGCGCGCGCGCGACACGCTGGTAGGTGCTGTCGATGCTCTCGTCGACGACCGAGCCGTCCTTGCGTTTGAGCCGGTATTTCACATCCCAGATATCCCGGGACGCCGGCTGCATGGGAATGTCGGCGGATTTGGTGGTCACGGATTTCAACTGGACTTTCATGCGGCGCTGTCCCCTCCGAGTGTGACTGTCGTGGTTGACTGTCCCTTGTCAGTCTTGCCGGGTCGAACCAAGTGTACCCCGGAAACTGTGGACACAACATATTGTGTGGCAGGTGTGCAAGCCTAGGCGCTGCAAGTGACCCTGTCAAGTTGATGATATATTAGACAAACATAGTTTTATGTATTTATTACAAAGCGTTATAAAGTATCCATTAGTCTATTAGCAACCCCTGAAGCGAAAAATTTTTCCAGGCGCCACGCCCCTAATACACTACATATTGTGTCTCCATTCCGCCCACGCAAACCCGCCAATTCCGGCGCTTCCGCACCCGCGCGACGGTACCCGCCATGCCCCACCCGAACTTGCGCCCCGTAGTCGGGTCCAACGGCCGGGTACGCAGGCCGGATTCGTCCCTTCTGTCGCGTGCCGGCCTTGGGCAAGAGTGGATCGAGTAATACAGAGGATCGAGTAATGCCGCAAAGACGTTACGTTGCAACATCGATGATGGCCTGTCTCTTGGTCGTGAGCGCGCTGGCCCGGGCGGCGCTGCCCGCCAGTGCCGACGGCCAGCCCGTCCCCACGCTGGCGCCGATGCTCAAGCGCACCTCGCCGGCCGTGGTCAATATCGCCACGCTGGGGTACACGGAAATCCATCAGAATCCGCTGTTCCAGGACCCGTTCTTCCGGCATTTCTTCGACGTTCCGGAAGGCACGCAACGGCGGCGGACGCAAAGTCTGGGCTCGGGCGTGATCGTCGACGCCCAGCACGGTTACGTCCTGACCAACAACCATGTCATCGAGCACGCCGAGCAAATCAGGGTCACGCTGCACGACGGCCGTTCCTTCGACGCCAAACTGATCGGCACCGACCCCGATTCGGACGTCGCCGTAATCCATATCGATGCGGACAAACTGACTGCGGTGCCGCTGGGCGATTCCGACGCGCTCGAAGTCGGCGATTTCGCCGTCGCCATCGGCAACCCGTTCGGCCTCGGTCAGACGGTGACCTCAGGCATCATCAGCGCGCTCGGCCGCAGCGATCTGGGCATCGAAGGCTACGAGGATTTCATCCAGACCGACGCGTCGATCAATCCCGGCAATTCGGGCGGCGCACTGGTCAATCTGCGCGGCGAGCTGATCGGCATCAACACGGCGATCCTCGCGCCCAGCGGCGGCAACGTGGGTATAGGCTTCGCCATCCCCGTCAACATGGCGCGGGACATCATGCAGCAGCTTGTCGAGCACGGATCGGTCAGCCGCGGGCAACTGGGCGTGACCGCACAGGACCTCACGCCGGAACTTGCGTCGGCGTTCGGGATCGACAACAACCAGGGCGCGGTAGTCGCGCGCATCACCAAGGGTTCCGCGGCCGAAAAAGCCGGGCTGCAGGTCGGTGACATCATTCTGAAGATCGACGGCAGGCCGGTCGAGAATTCGGGCGACGTGAGAAACCGCGTTGGTCTCCTGCGCGTCGGATCGAGCGTCGACATGTTCGTATTGCGCAACGGCGACGCGAAGACGATCACAGCGAAGCTCGAAGCGCCCCGACTCGAAAACCAGCCAGGTGCGGATCTGAACCCGCTGCTGGCAGGGGCAAGTTTCAGCACGCTGCCCGACACGCCCGGCGTGGTGGTCGGCGGGATCGAACCCGGCAGCCCGGCGTGGCAGGCGGGACTGCGCAAGGGCAACGTCATTCTGTCCGCCAACCGCCGCGAGGTCGGTTCCGTCGCCGACTTCGCCGACCAGGTCAAGGACAGGCGCCAGTTGCTGCTGAATGTCCAGCGCGGTGACACCGCGCTGTTCATCCTGATAAGCTGACCGGGAACTCGCTCCCGCCCGCGGCCGCGGGCGGGAATCACTCCAACCCGCCGGCCACATTGCTTTTTTCCGACGCATGCCGCTTAAGTTTAGCGGCCGCCAACCCGATACGCTGGCCAGTCCTTTCACCCGGTGTCGGAACCCTTAACACCCATGCAGCAATTCGATCTTCTGGTAATCGGTTCGGGCCCCGCCGGTCAGCGCGCCGCCATACAGGCGGCCAAGCTGGGCAAGAATGTCGCCATCGTCGAACGGCGTTCGGTCATCGGCGGCGTCTCGGTCCACACCGGTACAATCCCCAGCAAGACGCTGCGCGAGGCCGCGCTCTATCTGAGCGGATGGGACCAGCGCGGCCTCTATGGCCGCGGTTACCGGCTCAAGCAGAAGCTGACCATCGAGGATCTGATGCAGCGCCTGAATATCACGCTCGCACACGAGATCGAGGTCATGCGCCACCAGCTTTACCGCAACGGCGTGCGCGTCATCGAAGGCACGGCTCGCTTCCGCAACGTCCACAGCATCGAGGTCACTTCCGCGGCGGGTCATTCGGCGCTTTACTCGGCGCAAAAAATCGTGATCGCCGTCGGTAGCTGCCCGGTGCGGCCGAAAAACATTCCCTTCGACGAAGAGTCGATCCTCGACAGCGACGGAATTCTCGGCCTGAAGAAGTTGCCGCGTTCCATGATCGTGGTCGGCGCCGGCGTGATCGGCGTCGAGTATGCCTCCATTTTCAGCACCATCAACGTCAAGGTGACGCTGATCGACAGCCGCCCCGACATGCTCAATTTCATGGACCGGGAAATCATCGACGAACTGGTTCATCACCTGCGCGACCGCGGCGTTCTGCTGCGCCTGCCGGAAAAGGTCGCCGCCGTGCACAAGGAATCCAACGGTACCGTGGTCACCCAACTGGAAAGCGGCAAGCGGCTGCGCGCCGACATGATCATGTTCGCCGCCGGCCGGGTCGGCTGCACGCATGAACTTGGCCTTGAAAACGCCGGCATCGAACCGGACGAACGCGGACGCATCAACGTCAACGTCCACTACCAGACGGCGACACCGCACATCTACGCCGTCGGCGACGTGATCGGCTTTCCGAGCCTTGCGTCAACGTCCATGGAACAGGGGCGGCTCGCCGCGTGCCACGCGTTTCAGAAATATGCCTGCGGCTCCCAGCCGCATTTTCCGTTCGGCATCTACGCCGTGCCCGAGATGAGCATGGTTGGCAGGACCGAACAGGAACTGACCGCCGAACGCATTCCCTACGAAGCGGGCGTCGCCCGTTTGCGCGAAACGGCGCGCGGCCAGATCATGGGCCTGGACGAGGGCGTGCTGAAGGTGCTGTTCGGACTGGAGGACCGCAAGGTGTTGGGCGTCCACATCCTGGGCGAGGGCGCCACCGAGCTGATTCACATCGGGCAGGCGGCGCTGGCGCTCGACGGCACGCTGGATTATTTCCTGGAAGCCGTTTTCAACTACCCGACACTGGCCGAAGCGTACAAGATCGCGGCGCTCGATGCGTGGAATCGCATGGCGGTCGATCCGGTCGTCGTCTGCCCGACCGAAACGGCGGTCGAACGGGCGTGACCGCCGCGCCAACCGAGCTGCCGCGCGATGCCTTGGATCACGCCCTTCAACGCCCTCGATGCCGGCGCCGCGCTCAAGCGCGACAAGCGGACGCGCAACCGTGTCGCCGCCGCTGTCGAAGCCGCGAGCGGACAGTCAGTGACCCTGTCGCGCGACCCGGCGTCCATGACGCCGCCGGCACTGCCGGCCTGCGATTGCCGCCGCGGTGACCGCCGGCGCAAGGACCGACGCCGGCGGGAGGAAGCGGTCATCCTGGATACGCGGTGCGAGACCGACCGCCGCTCAGGGAAGGACCGCCGCCAGGATCGCGCGCCCGCTGCGACGCGCTCAAAGCGCTTCGACGACTACGCCTGAACCGGGAGCCAGGATTGCAACTGCTCGTCCCGAGGTCGGATCAACTGCTGACCCCTTGATTCCTGCCCTCCCGGATTCAATGTTAGGATAACGACGCCGTTTCAGGAGAAATACGCCGACATGCCGCAGTCAGGGATCAACCCGGGCCTACTCCAATTCATCCAGTCCTCGCCGACACCGTTCCACGCTGTTGCCGCGCTCGCCGAACCCCTGCTGGCCGCCGGCTTCACCCGGCTCGACGAAACCGACAACTGGTCGCTGCAGCCCGGCGGACGCTATCTGGTCACGCGCAACGATTCCTCGCTGATCGCCTTCAGCCTGCGTGGGCGACCGCCGGAGGAAAGCGGGTTCCGCATGGTCGGCGCGCATACCGACAGCCCCTGCCTGCGTGTGAAACCGCTGCCGGAGCGCCGCGCCAACGGCTATTTCCAGTTGGCCGTCGAAGTGTACGGCGGCGCCCTGCTCAATCCCTGGTTCGACCGCGACCTGTCGATCGCCGGCAGACTCAGTTACCGCGACGGCAGACAGCGGCTGGCCAATGTCCTGATCGATTTCAGGCAACCCGTCGCGGTCATCCCCAGCCTGGCCATCCACCTGGACCGCGAAGTGAACAAACAGCGGAGCATCAACGCCCAGCAGCACCTGCCGCCGATCCTCATGCAGGTGCGTGACCGCGCCGAGGGGTCCTTTGAAACCCTGGTGCGGGATCAGGCCCGCCGCCAGCATCCGGCGCTCGACATCGACCGCGTTCTCGACCACGAACTGTCGCTGTACGACACGCAGCCGCCGGCACTGATCGGCGTCGAAGGCGATTTCATCGCCGCCGCGCGGCTCGACAACCTGTTGAGCTGCTACGTCGGCATGCGCGCGCTGACCGACGCGGACAGCGCGCAGAATACGCTGCTGGTCTGCACCGACCACGAGGAAGTGGGCAGCGTCTCGGCGTGCGGCGCGGACGGCCCGTTCCTGCGCTCGGTACTGGAGCGCATCTGCACCGGCGCCGAGGCCTTGAGCCGCGCCGTCAACCGCTCCTGGCTGGTGTCCGCCGACAACGCCCACGGCGTGCACCCGAACTACCCGGACAAGCACGATGACAATCACGCTCCGATCCTGAACCGCGGCCCGGTCATCAAGGTCAACGCCAGCCAGCGGTATGCGACCAACGGCGAGGCCGCCGCGCTGTTCCGCCACCTGTGCGATCAGGCAGGCGTGCCCGTGCAGTCGTTCGTCATGCGCAACGACCTGACCTGCGGCAGCACCATCGGCCCGATCACCGCCAGCGGCATCGGCGTGCGCACGCTGGACGCGGGCGTGCCCACGTTCGCGATGCACTCGATCCGCGAACTGGCGGGCAGCCGCGACACCGACTACCTTTACCGGGTGCTAAGCGGCTTCTATCGCTATGAAAACTGAACCGATCCGCGTTCAGAACCGGCGCTGCAGACCGCTATTCCGGGGAAGTCGCTGGCATCCGGCCCGGCGACGGCAACGCGATTGGACCGGTTGACGAGGATGGCGATGGCGACAAAAGTGGCTCTGGTGGTGGACGACTCGAAAGCCGCTCGGCTGGTGCTGCGTCGCATGCTGGAAAAATACGACATCAGCGCCGACACCGTGGAGTCCGCCGCCGACGCGCTGGATTACCTGGCGCATCACCGTCCCGACGTCATTTTCATGGACCACATGATGCCCGGCATGGACGGCTTCGAGGCCGTGCGGCGCATCAAGTCCAACCCCCAGACGGTGACCATTCCGGTGCTGATGTACACCTCCAAGGGCGGGGACCTCTACCTGGGCCAGGCGCGCGCGCTGGGCGCGGTCGGCATCCTGCCCAAGACCGTCGCACCCGCCGAACTCTATGACACGCTGCTGCGGCTCGGCCTGACCCGCGACCGGCGCTCGGAAGAGCGGACGGCGGACGCCGCGGACGAAGAGACCGCCTCGGAACGGGTCACCGACATCAGCCAGCGCACCTTCGGGAGCTGGACGTTCAGCGACGAACCCCCGCGCGTACGGGCCGAACCGCCGAGCGGCGAGGACGAACACCTGCGCCGCCTGCTCGAGGAAATGCGCGTCGAGCTGCGCAAGGATCTGCTCGTATCGATCGACGCCGTGTCGCGCAATGTCGGCAACAAACTGCAGCACGAGATGGACGAAAAGATCGTTCACCTGGAACAGTCGCGACCGGTGCCGCCGTCCTACCATCTGCCGCTGTCGCTGCTCGGCGGACTGGCGTTGTTGCTGGCGCTCTGGAACGTCAGCCTGCACAAATCGATGAGCGAGCTTCAGGCCGGCGTCGCCGAGTCGCGGCACGCCGCCGATGTCGCGTCCGCAGTGGTGGACCAGGGCGATATCCAGGCGCCGCCGGACAAGACGCAGGACACGAAAATCTGGCAGAATATGCAGTGGGCAATGAACCAGTCGCTGGAATATCCGTTTGACGAACTGGCGCTCGACGGCGATCGCATCGAACTGGTCGACGGCCTGGTCAACCGACTCAAGGCATCCGGGTTCAAGGGCAAGCTGGTGCTGGTCACCCACGTCGGCGAGTTCTGCATGAACGGCGACAACCAGCGCGGTTTCGAACTCGCGCCGCCCAACCAGCCGGTCGACCGCTGCGAATTTGTCGGCAACCCGGTGCAGCCCACCGATCAGGCGTCGGCGCACCAGTCGCTGAGTTTCGCCAACTACCTCGATGCGCTGAGCGACGACGGCTCGGTAAAGGTCGAACTGGTCGCGCTGCCGCGCAATCGCACCCTGTTTCCCTATCCGGAAAAGAACGAATCGACACGCGCCGGCGACTGGAACCGCTCGGCCGCGCACAACAACCGCATCCTGGTCCGCCTCGAACCGGCTGCCGAAGCGGGCGGCTGACCGGCGGGCGCTGTGCGCCCATTGCACTTCTAAAGCAATTCAGCAAATTCTGATGCGTCGCAGATCGCAACTATCTGCTTGAGCTTCATGGCGTTTACACCGGGCTCGACACCGGCCGGCCGGCTGCCGGGTACAATTGAAACCAGTACCTGAAAGGTATAGCTTTAAGGCTCGAAGAGAACACGGTCGAGCGGCAGGCCCGCCGGCGGCAACGGTTCGGAAGTCCGGACTTAGAAGACCGGCCGGCCCAGCGGCAAGCGACCGAAAATTCCAAAAAGAATGCGGCCGGAAACGGGCATTGAACCGGCCAACTGAACGAGAGACGCAGTGGACCGGGAATCGGTCGCAAGCGTCCGGGGGCGCAACATGAAAACCCGACTCCTCACAACCCTGTTTCTGATTTGCCTGGCGGACGCCGCCTCGGCGGGTGGTGACCCGGCGGGATTCAACCTGTCCGGTTACCAGGTCGGCATCGCGGCGGGCAACCAACCCTACCGCATCGGGATGCCGGACGACAGCGACCCGGCCGACAATCCGTACCTCAACGGCCCGGTGGACTATATGGTCGGCTTTCTGGTGCGCAAGGCGCGGCACCGGTCGAAGAACAACCTTGGCCTGTCGCACACCGACACCTACGAAGACTCCGAGACGATCTATAAGCTGGGACTGAACCGGGACCGGGTCATGTTCAAGGCCCGCTATCGATTCTGAGAGTACGCTTCCAGGTCAACCGCTAAGGACTCGAAGGGAAACGCCTCTTAACCACAAAGGATGCAAAGGGTTCTTGTTGTTAATCGCGTCGAAGCTCGGCTGATGCCGATGGGGCCCGCTCTCATCCTCGGGTATGGCCGGGAGCGCGTACTGCTGCAGACGAAGACCGGACTTCCGGATGGCCAAATGAGGCGCGTCACCCAACCATCACGTGAATAGTGCAAACAACGGTTCTCTTCGTGTCCTTCGTGTCCTTTGTGGTTAAGAGGGGGGTTTCCCTTCGCGTCCTTCGCGTCCTTCGCGTCCTTCGCGTCCTTCGCGTCCTTTGCGGTTAGACGCGCCGCCCCCCTACACATCCAGCTCGCGCACTTCGAAAGCGTCGGCCAGGCGTACTATGTCGTCGCGGCTGAACAGCTCGGTGCCGGGATGCGTGGCGGTCGCGCTGCCGCAGAGCACGCCCAGACGCAGCATCTCCCTGCCGTCGTCGCCGCGTCGCGCCGCGGTCACCAGGCCGGCCACCAGGGCATCGCCGCAGCCGACCGTGGACTGCACGTGAACGCGCGGCGCCGGACAATGGTAGCTGTTGCCGGCGTCGGCCAGTATGGCGCCTTCGGTGCCCAGCGATATACACACGAATTCGATGCCGCGCCGCTGCAATTCACGCGCGGCCGCGGCGACCGCCTCGATGCTGTGCAGGCGCTGCTTGGTCGTCATTTCCAGTACGTAACGGTTGAGCCGGATCAGATGGGGTTCAGCCAGCAATGCCGCCTGCAGCACCGGACCGTGCGCGTCGATGACGGCGAGGCCGCCCTGCGCCTTGATCTGCTCGGCCAGGCGCCGGCTGTAGTCGTCCGGCACGCCCGGCGGCGTCGAACCGGTCAGAATGCCGAACCCGGTGCCGCACTCCGCCAGAAAACACAGCGTTATCTCGTCGAGCAGCTCGGCCGGGATATCGGGACCGCAACTGTCGACTTCATACTGGCTCGGCGGCGACTTCTGCAGCACCGTCGCGTTGACGCGCGTCTCGCCGGCCACGCGGAAGATGCGGTGCTGACTGCCCAGCGTATCGCCCAGCAGGCGCAACAGCAGATCGCCGCTCTCGCCACCGACCACGCTGCAGCAGTGGAACGGCGTCCCCAGTTCGGCGAACGACCGCGCCACGTTGATGCCGTTGCCGCCCGGATAATAACGGGTGCGTTCGGCGCGCACCTTGCGATCCTCGACGAGTTGCGGCACCTCGTAGCTGATATCCACCGCTGGATTCAGCGCAAGCACCGCAATGTCGGGAAGGTCGTTGGCATTCATGATGATGGACTCCGGGTTACAACAGACTGTCCTTGAGTATCAGGCTGCGGCCGGTCATTTGCGGCGGGCGCGGAACACCGAGCAGCTCCAGTATGGTCGGTGCGATATCCGCCAGGCCGCGGCCGATGCCGAGACGCACCGGCCCCTCCCCCATAATCAGGAACGGAACGGGGTATTCACTGTGCTGGGTATGCGGCTCGCCGGTATTGGGGTTGACCATTTCATCGCAATTGCCGTGATCGGCCGTCAACAGCACACGCCAGCCGCGCTCCAGCGCGACGCGAAAGACGCGGTGACTTTCGTTATCCAGCGTTTCCACGGCGCGGATGACCGCGTGGCGGCGCGCGGTATGGCCCACCATGTCGGTATTGGCGAAGTTGGTGACGATGAAGTCGTACGCATCGCCCTGGATCGCGTGAATCAATTGGTCCGCGACCTTGGACGCGCTCATTTCCGGCTCCATGTCGTAGGTCGCGACGGTGGGCGACGGCACGATGATGCGGTCCTCGCCCGGATAGGGTTCCTCGCGGCCGCCGTTGAAGAAATAGGTGACATGCGGATATTTCTCGGTCTCGGCACAGTGCAACTGGCGCAGACCGGCGTCGCTGATGACCTGGGCCAGCACCTGGTCCGGTAACTGCGGCGTGAACAACACCGGGAACGGATAGGTTGCGTCGTACTGGGTCATGCACACCAGGCGCTGCAGCACGATCCCCTGGCGATCGAAGGCGTCGAACTCGGCCAGTCCGAAAGCCGCGGTCAACTGACGCACGCGATCGCTGCGGAAATTGAAACAGAGCACGGGGTCGTCGGGCGCCATGCCGTTGTAACCGGAAACCACCGTGGGCTGGATGAATTCGTCGCCCTCTCCGCGCGCATAGGCCGACTCGATCGCCGCGCGCGGCGTTTCCGCGCTCAGACCCTCGGCGCGCACCAGGCAGTGCCACGCACGCTGGGTCCGGTCCCAGTGCTTGGCCCGGTCCATTGCGCAATAGCGGCCGCACACCGTGGCGACATGGCCCTTGCCGAGGCGTGCGAGCTTGTCCTCCAGCTTTTCCAGATAACGCAGTGCGGCCCGGGGCGCGGTATCCCGCCCGTCGGTGATCATGTGCAGCACGGGTTCTATGTCCGTTTTCTGCAGCATATCGAGCAGGCCGAACAGGTGCTCGATGTGCGAGTGCACGCCGCCGTCCGAGACCATGCCCACCAGGTGCAGCCGCCGCGTGTCGCGCAGCAGGCCCTGCCACACCGGATTGGACGCCAGCGACCCGTCGTAGATCGCGTTGATGATCCGCGTCAGTTCCTGTTCCAGGATACGCCCGGCGCCCAGCGTCAGATGGCCGACTTCGGAGTTGCCGAACTGTCCGTCCGGCAACCCCACCGCGCGCCCCGACGCCTGGAGCACCGAGTGCGGCCAGGACGCGAAGTAGTGGTCCAGGTGCGGCGTCTGCGCCAGCGCCCAGGCATTGTGCGCGCGGCTTGGGTTGAGGCCGAAGCCATCGAAGATGGTCAGCAGGACAGGGCCGGGTTTCCTGCCCTGCGCCCCGGCGCAGGCGCTCAGCATGGCGGCGCACTCGCAGAAACAGTGGGGCGGATTTTCATGCCGCCATGGTACCGCAGAAAAACCGGCGCGCACATGCCGCCGGCATACCCGTCCCGCGTGCCGGCCGGCGCCCTTGGGACGGCGCGGCAAAATAAATCCGCGCCAATCGACGCCTGGTCTGTTACACTCGCGCCCATTCCGGCGCACTTCGGTCTGCGCCGTATTTCGCGGTCAACCGCCGGTTATGCCTCGATCTCGTTCAACCCAACCGAATTCCGCCTGGACCGAACCCGGGACATTTCCCCCGGACAGGCCATTTCTGGAGCAAAATTCAAGATGTCATTTTCGAAACTCGGCCTGACGGCCGAACTGGTCCGTGCCGTATCCGAACAGGGCTACACGGATCCCACCCCTGTTCAGCAGCAGGCCATCCCGGTGATTCTCGCCGGCCGCGACGTGCTGGCCGGCGCCCAGACCGGCACCGGCAAGACCGCCGGCTTCACACTGCCGCTGTTGCAGCGCCTGCACACGCGCCACGCCAGGGGCGGACGCCACCATGTGCGCGCGCTGATCCTCACGCCGACGCGCGAACTCGCAGCCCAGGTCGCCGAAAGCGTGGCCACCTACGGCAAGCACCTGTCGCTGAAATCGGCGGTGGTGTTCGGCGGCGTCAACATCAACCCGCAGATCGCGCAACTGCGCCGCGGCGTCGATATACTGATCGCCACGCCCGGCCGCCTGCTCGATCATATCGGGCAGAAAACCGTCGATCTGTCGCACCTCGAGATTCTGGTGCTGGACGAAGCGGATCGCATGCTCGACATGGGATTCATCCGCGACATCCGCCGGATCCTCGCGCTGCTGCCGCCCATCGGCCGCGACGGCCGCCAGAACCTGCTGTTCTCCGCGACCTTCTCCGACGAAATCCGCCAGCTCGCCGGCGGTCTGCTGCACGATCCGGCGCACATCGAAGTCGCGCGCCGCAACGCCACCGTCGAATCGGTGGTGCAGCGGGTCCACCCGGTCGACCGGGTGCGCAAGCGCGAGCTGCTGTCCCACCTGATCGGCACGCAGAACTGGCGCCAGGTGCTGGTATTCGCGCGCACCAAGCACGGCGCCAACAAACTCGCCGAACAACTCGAACAGGACGGCATACGCACGGCGGCCATTCACGGCAACAAGAGCCAGGCGGCCCGCACGCGGGCGCTGGCCGACTTCAAGGGCGGCGCGGTGCGCGTGCTGGTGGCGACCGACATCGCCGCACGCGGGCTGGACATCGACCAGCTTCCGCACGTCGTCAACTTCGAACTGCCGAACGTGCCGGAAGATTACGTGCACCGCATCGGCCGCACCGGGCGCGCCGGCAACGCCGGCGAGGCGATCTCCCTGGTGTGCATCGACGAGCGCGAGTTTCTCCGCGACATCGAACGGCTCATCCAGCGCGAGATTCCCAAAGTGATGATCGAGGGTTTCGCACCGGACCCGGCCATCAAGCCGGAGCCGGTTTTCAAGCAGCGCCAGCAACGCGGACAAAGTGCCGGAAACGGCGCGACCCGGGGCGGAGAGCGGCGCACCTACGGAAATCAGGCCACGCCAAAGTCACCGTCGAAGCAGGGGCGCCACAAACCGCGCAGCGGAAACGCGCAGCCGGCCTCGCACGCCGACCCGCGCAACCGCCCGCATCATGGCCGTCCCGGTCCGCGTGGCGCGCAGCGTCGCTCGGGGGCGTAAGGGGTTCGATCGCTCAATGGCCGGAATACGTGCTGCCAAACGGCGCAGGGATTCCCTCGGTCGGCCCCGACGCTGTCTGCTCGGCGCGCTGCTGCTCGCCTGCCTGCCCGGCCGGGTGCCGGCGGACACCCTCAATCCCTACCAGAGTATCGATCCGGCGCCCGCGCTCGAACTGAACGATCTCGGCAAAAAGACACACAAACTCGAAGACTACCGCGGACGCGTCGTGCTGGTGAATTTCTGGGCGAGCTGGTGCACGCCCTGCATCATGGAAATGCCATCGCTGCAGCGCCTGCAGGATGCGATGGCCGGCAAACCCTTCACCGTGCTGGCGGTCAATGTCGGCGAGTCGGCCGGCAAGGTGTGGAACTTCGCGTCCCGGCTCAAGCTGCAGTTCACCCTCCTGCTGGACCCCGATCGACGGACCGCGTCCGCGTGGCAGGTCGAGGTCTATCCGAGCAGCTTCCTGATCGATCCGCAGGGCCGCATCGACTATGTCGCGGTCGGTGCGCGCCGGTGGGACGCGCCGGCGATGGTGCAGGTCATCGAAGGGATGCTGGGACCGTCCGTGACCGCTCCGACCGGTGTCCGTCCCCAAACCGGGTCCAACGCACCACAGCCCGACCATCGATAGCATGCCGGCGCGAGCCGGTCGACGAACGAAAGAAAGAGCACCGGCTGATGCCGGTGCCCATGCGGGGAGGAATGTGGCGCCGCGCCATTGCCGGCGCGGCGCCGCCTTTCGCTTACGGACTGACCGCCTGCACTGCAGTGATGGCGCGGGTCAGGGCCTTGATGGAGAAGTCCGGGTTATGGACGCCCCGATCTCCCTTGCCGATCGCCGAGTCCTCGTACAGAAGGCCGTAGTTCCACTGCGCTTTCCACACGTCGTCGTTGCCGGCCATCAGACTGAGTGTCTCGAGGGTCTGCGGCCCACCATCCACCTTGACGCTGGAGGCAGCGAGGTTCGAACACGTGGTCGGGGTGATCCCGTCGCTCACGGTAATGTTGAGCCGGGTGCCTCTCGAATACACCCACGCCACGTTGGTGATCTGAACCGTTGTCCCATCAGCCGTCCCGCAGGCGCCGCCGACAACCACCGGATAGTGAGCCGTCATCATCCGCTTATACGCCGACCCCAGTTCACCCGCCAACTGATCCAGGTAACCGTTGATGATCGTGTCGACGTTGTCCGCCGTGACGCCTGCACCATGGCAGTCGCTGCAGATGTTCGGATCCGCGGCGAAGGTGTGGTTGGTGCCCGGCGCCGTCATAAAGGTCAGCGGATCAGGTGCCCGCGTATGCTCCATGTGACAGGTGACGCAGACGTTCGGGAGCAGCGAATGCTTGCCACGCACGAGGTCCCCCGGCGCCATGAAGTAGGCGTTCTGGCCCATGATCAGATCGGCCTGCACACCGTGGTGCGGCGTACTCTCCTTCTGCGAGTTGCTGAGGTTGCCCCAGTTGGCGTCGGTGCGCGGTGCATCGGCTCGCGAGTTGTGACAGGTCATGCAGGTCGCGGCCTTGCCCACAGTGGTCGCCACGAAGCTGGCGAGCAGCATGTGGGTATTGCCGATGATGCGTACCTTGGCGTCGGTCCCGAGCCCGCTGGTGGTGCCGGTGTCATGCGGGTTGTGACAGACCGGGCAGGTCTGGGGCACGACCGTGCTCTGGTCCCAGGTCACGTCAAGCAGGTAGCCGGGATCGAAATCATGCTTGCTCCACTGGACGAACCCGTTGCCCGAGTGACAGCGCCCGCAGTTGTTGGTACTGCCAACCGTGGTTCCGCTCGGTGCACCGCGTTCGCGCGCCAGATCGTAGTCGGCGTGGCTGCTGAGCTGCCACTGCTGGAAGCGGCCATGACGCGCCGGCTCGCCGTGGCAGGAACCGCAGACTTCCGCGCCCAGACTGACGCGGGGTGCGCCCGGCTGATCCTTGTGAGCATTGGTATAGTCCTGCGGCCCGTGGCAGTTCTCGCACTGCACATTGGCTAGGCGCGCCGTGTCCGGATCGTTGCCCAGCATGTCGATCCAGGCATCCGGGCTTCCCGTACCGACGACATTGTCCAGGAAGTCCTGATAGCTCGGCGTGTCGTCCATGCCGCTTTCCTGCCCGAAGCCGACGGCATGGCAGGCAAAACAGTTTTCGCCGAAGTGGGGGCCGGTCGTGCTTGACGTGATTTGCTGCGAAAGCGCCTCGGCATGCCCGGTCAGCCGCCAGGTGTCGAAGTTGGCCGGCGCCGCGCCGCCTTCGGTGTGGCAGGACGTGCAGTTTTCGTCCGCCACCGGCCGGCCGTCGCCGCTGGCCAGGGACTGCAGGGTCAGTATGGGATCGATGACCCCGTGATAGCGGCCGACGTGCACCTCAATCGAGGCACCGGAACCGCTGGTCTCCTGTACCGTGTAAGTGCCCACCTTGTCCGGTGTAAACCACGGCGAACGGGTGCCAGCGGCGGTCAGGGTCGCGGTAGAACCGCTGGGAGATCCGGTTATCTGCCAGGAGAAGCTGGGCTGGGTACACGGCGTCCACTCTCCATTGACGATCGATTGACCGCACTGGGCAAGTAACAGCACCGGCGACATCACCGGGACCGTCTTGACGCCGGGATTGATCGCCCAGGGCAGCTTGACCGTCGCGGAAACGGCTTTCGTGTACGTACCGCTGCCGGTGTTGCACGTGAACACCAGCGGCAGCGCGTCGTTCTTTTCCATCGCCAGCGGGTTGATCGCCACGACCTGGCTACGATCCTGCAGGCCCTTTTCGATCTCGTTGACGTCCTGCAGCTTCAGGTCCGGCGGCAGTTCGGCCTCGGTGATCGGGGGCGACTGGAGCACTTCGATAAGATGCGCGGCATACGCAGTCGCATTCGCCAGGCCGATCGTCGTGCTGTTGCCGCTGCCGATGGTGGCGGGTACGCCTTCGGCACCCTGGCTCCAGCCGGAACTGAGGAGGGTCGAGCCGTCCATGATCAGGCAGCCGCCGTTCGCGGTTAGCGAGGCGCCCGGCACCGCGGTGCCGGTGACGGTAGCCGACACGATCACCTTCGCCACCGGCGCCAGCGCCACATTCACGGTAACCGTGCCCTTGAGCAGGCTGACCGACTGGGCACTGGCGCTGTAGTTGGTGGCGGTGACACTCATGCTGTACGTGCCGACCTGCACCTTGTTGTTCGAATACGCGCCGCTAGAATTGGTGACCATGGTGATCGTCGTGCCGGTCGCCGTCAGCGTTATGGTGGCCCCGGCCACGCCGGTACCGGTGAGATTGTTGGTCACCTTGCCATTCATCTTGACGAACGGCCCTGGCTTTCCCGCACTCGCATCGGGGGATGCGAGCAGGACGGACGCCGTCAATGCGACCAGACAACATAGAATATGCCACCCCCAGGGGGTGGTTCTGGCAGTGACGCCACTGGAAACCGTCGGATTCATGTCTCTCCCTCCTCCGAATTGTTGCTTTTCAAAATGCTGTTCAAACTTCACCCAGGTCTTTGGTACCTTGCCGTACACCGCCCTCACATGGGCGGCTTGATCAGCTTGTTCAGTTCCTCGATGCGCTTTTGCGTCACCGAGCCGGGCTGCTCTGCCTTCTGCGCCAATGACTTGACCATGTCAGCCTCCTGCTGCTCCAGCCGCACCAGCCGGTCCTGGTACACCTGCACCGGGTAACGGTCCTTGCGCAGCGCGGCGGTGTAATCATCGATCTTCTCGTGCAGGTACCGGCGCCGCACCAGCTTGCGCGTATCTTCGTCGCTGAAGTCCGTGTACTTGGCGTCGTTCATGTCCAGCACCTTCACCAGATGCCAGCCCGCCGGCGACTCGACCGGACCACCCAGCTTGTCCGGGTCCAGCGCGAACACCACCTTGTCCAGCGCCGGCGCCAGCTCGCCCTGGTTCACCCAGCCGACCTCGCCCAGATCCTTCTTCGCGTTGGCGGCGATCGAATGGTCGCGCGCCGCCTCATACAGGGTCATCTCACCCGCTTCGATCTTGTGCTTGAGCGCCGTGGCTTCCTTTTTGGTCTTGACGACCACCATCTGCAGCTTGCGCGCCTCCGGCACCACGAAGCGGCTGCGGTTCTGTTCGTAGTAGGCCTTGAGTTCCTGTTCCGACGGTTCGCGCGCCTTCGTCAGTTGCTCGCGGTGCAGGTTGGTCAACACCGTCTTCTGGTATTCGTTCATCCGCTTCCGGTACAGCGGGTCCTGTTCGAGCCCCTCCGCCCTGGCCTTCTGCACCGTGATCGCCAGGTCGATTTCGTGCTCCAGGGCATCACGGCGCGCCTTCGACTCCGAGGCCAGCGGATCGGCCAGCGTCGCACCGCTGCCGGCGGCGACGATGCGGTCGCCGATCGCGCCCCAGGTGAGCGTCTGGCCACCGACCTCGGCCAGCGGCGTGTCATCCGCACGCAGCGCATCGCCGTCAGCGTTCAGGTTCTTCTCGTACACCTTCACCTGGACGCCGTTACGCAAGGCCTTGTCCGCCACCGCCAAGCGCTCGTGCAGCTTCTGCCGGCGCAGTGCCGCCTCGATCTGCAGACGAACGTCGTCCGTCAGCGCCGTGTCCGGCGCGATGTTCTTGATGTTCTTCTTGAAGTAGGCCTGGATCTCCTGGTCGGTCACCGCGATCTCCCCGCCCTGGATGCGCTTGCGGTACAGGCCGGCCAGGATCGCGGCGGAGAAGCGGGAGACCGACTTCTGATAACGCGGGTCCTTGTCGACGCCGTGTGCGAAGGCGTCCAGATACAACAGATTGGCGCTGACAAATCGGTCCAGGACGATCACGCGCGCGGTGTCCCGCTCGGGCGTGCCCAGCGCCGGGATCGAGATCCCGACGATCGCCGAGCTGTTGAGCGCAACATTGATTTCACTGAAGGTGATGGGCTGATCACCCACCATGGCGATCACATCGCTGTCGTCCGTTGCCGTTGCAGCCTTGGCCTGCTCGTCGGCGGCCAGCGAACCGGTCGCACAGACCGGCAGGACGAGCAGCGCTGCCGTAAAAGCCAAAACAACTTTCATTCCCCTTCTCCCCTTCGATTTCACAACCTCGAACCGCATGAACCCATCCTTATCGTCTCGCCTGTCTGCCACGCACTTTCCGCACCCCGCGGATTGGTTCGGATGACTTGTTCGCCTTAAACGGAGGGGAAACAAGCGTCCCCTCCGTTCGCCGCGAACTCGCCCGAGCGAATCCCCTGCCGTTACCAACCGCAGTGCGTGCCGGTCTGGGCGAAGGAGACCTGGTTCCACACCGACTCGGCGACGCGACCCTGGCTCAGGTGCTGATACCAGGTGGGCTCATCGTCGAGATCGCAGCCCTCGCTGGCCAGCACCGGGGTGTTGTCCACGTTGCTCTCGTGGCAGGCCGTGCAGGCGCCATCCGCCGGTCCGGTCACCGCCCCGTTCACGAGGGTCTCGGCCTTGTCCATCATCTGCCGCGAAGCGAATCCGTTCATGGCATGCTCCAGGAACGCCTTGGTATGAGTGGCGACCTTGGTCCACTGCGCCGGCGTACTGTTGGTGTGGACGTTGCTGTTGCCGAACACACCGTTTACACCGTGGCAGTTCTGGCAGCTCGTGTTGAGCACGTTGGCTTCGGCGGTATAGGTGTGTGCCCATGTCACGGCACTGTCGAAACTGCCGTTGATCTGGCTTCCGATCGCCCCGTCACCGAACGGCCCGATCCAGTTCGGGATGCCGTTGCCGTCGACCGCATGGCAGGTACCGCACTTCAACGGACCGTGCGAACCGTCCGCATTCAGTGACGCCGCCTGTGCGTAGGTGGTGTTGTCGATTGCCGGGCTCACCGGATACAGACCGTGCATCGACTCGTGGCAACCCTGGCAGGAGATGTCCTGGTGGCCACGGGTGTAGCGCATCAGGCTCGCCTTCGCCGGGTAGTTGAACGGCGGGTAGAAGGTGATGTTGCCGCTCTGCTCCACGTACGGCGCCGCATGGCAGTCCGCGCAGTGCGGCTCGCCGGGTGCCAGCCAATGATCACGGGCGTCATCCGCCGCACTGAACGGCACCGCCGCACCGAACGTCCCCGTACCCTTGAAGGGATTGGCGGGGTAGCGCCACTGGGACTGGTTTGCCTTGTTGGCGTTGATCTTGGTGACGCAGTCGCCTGTGGTGCAAAAGCTCAGGATGTTGACGCTGGGATCGCCGTCTGCATCCAGACTCACGCACACGTTGACGTTGAACGCCGCGTTGAATACCGGCGTCAGCGGCGCGCAGTTGCCGGGCGAACCTGCCGGCGCCACCTCGATCGTCGCCACGTTGGCATCCGGATAATTTGGATTTTCATTCCAGATCGCATGGGTGAAGTCACCCAGGCCGGTGCCGTGCAGGTCATGGTTGTTCGGGTCCAGCCAGGCAATCACCTGATTGACGTTGCCACCGGCCACCTGGTTTGCGATCTGCTGCAGAGAGCCGGCGCGGATGTTGTTGACGCAATCGCCACGGATGAGGTCGTTGCAGTCCTCATTACGCCACAGCTCCTGACCCAGTTGCGTATGGCAGTTGGTGCACCAGATGCCGCGGGTTTCGGCCGTGCCACCCACAGCATTCTGCTGGTTGTGGAACACATTGTCCGCCAGCCAGGTGCCCACGGCATTCAAATGGGCCGGCGTCTCGGCACCGTCCACATCCTTGAGCGGGTTGGAGTGCACGTCGCGGCCCACGAAGCAGCCGCCCTGGTTCAGGCGGTTGTCGCCGCCGCTGTCGCCGCTGTCGCCGCCCAAGGTGATCGGATAGCCGTCCATCACACCGTCCGAGCGGTGCGCCGGATGGCAGCCCTGGCAGCCGCCGTCACGGCCCAGCCCGTCGTTCATAACGATCATACCGCCCTCGCTCTTGTTCCGGTGGGCGTTGTGGATCGCTTCCGAAATGGGCGGGACCAGGAAGCCGCCGATACCCGCCGACTTGACCACGGCGATAACGTTGTCGGCATGGCACTTCTGGCAGATGACCGACTCGTGTCCCATGCGGGTGTTCTGGACGATGGCGGCCTTGTAACCCGGCAGACCGAGCGGATTATCGCCCTCGGCCACCGGCCAGTTGGCCGTGAAGTCGGTGCCCGTGTCGTAGTCGTGCATGGCCTCGATACTGATGGCCGCGCCTTTCAGCCGCGAATACCAGTCGGTGTCGCCCGCTGCGGTGTTGATGTCGTAAAAGGCATTCCAGTAGTTCTTTTCCTCATCGACCACCGCCTCGAGCGTCTCGCCGGCCGGCCCGTAGAACGGATCGGGTCCGTTCTGGCGTCGCACATAGGCCGGGCCATTGACGTTCGGCGTGACGCCGTCGGCCTTGTACGCCGGCGCCGAGTGGCAGCGTTCGCAGTTCGGAATGTCAATCGGCGCCGTGCCGAAGCCGACCACCGGCTTGCCGTCGCTGCCGACCACCGGATTGCCCTTCTCGCAGGTGTGTGTATTTTCGTCACAGGTGGCGTGCAGCAGACGCGCCTTCATCGCCACGTAGGGACGGATCTTGTCCTCGTCCACCAGACCCGGGTCGGCGAAGAAGTTGATCGTATCCTCGAACGGTGTCAGCGGCATGCCCAGCGCCTCCCAGATACGCGGCGCGGTCAGCATGATCGGCAGGTTCTCCAGCACCTTCGCCTGCGTGTAGACCACCGTGCCGGTGTCGCCGGAGAAGGTGAGTACGTTGTCGAACGGCGTACCGTTGCCGGTCGGCCCCAGGGGCTGCAGGGCCGCCCCGGAATCCGCCGGATATTCGACCATGCCGGCCACACCGAGACGGATCTTATCGGCCTCCAGACTGGTTCCGCCCGGGACGGTGCCTTCCAGGTCCGCGTAGATGTAGAAGTGGTTCAGCCAGCCATTGGCGAAGTTGTCAGTGGGATCACTGTAGTCGCCGTTACCCAGGACCACGTTGTTCAGCCCGGCGTACGTACCGGTGATCAGCTTGCCGGGCACGCCCGTGACCGACCCGTCGGTGTCGACCGCGGCCGAGTCATACGGCGTGTTCCAGTACAGCAGCGAGTTGCCTTCGGCCGCGCTGATCAGCGTCGATGTCTGGGTACCCAGCGAGTTGCCTTCACGCCGCGGCTGGGCGTCATGGTAGTACTCCAGATAGTACTTGTTGATGTTGCCGTCGCTGTCGTAGTCGCGCAGCACCGTCTCGCGGCCCAACCCGTCCAGACCGTTATCCGGATCGGCGGTCAGCAGCCGCGGATAGTCCGCGTTGGTGCTCGGGAACGAACCGTTCTGCGGCTTCACCACCTGCGCCAGGATGGAGTTGTAGGGCGGCAACACGCAGCAGTAGGAGAACTCGAAGCCGGTGCAGTGCATGCCCAGCTCGTAGTTCATCATGATCTTGAAGTCGGGCTGGTCAGACGCGATGTGGATGTTCACCTTCGCGACTGGTGACTGGCCACCGTTTCCGTCCACCGCCCTGTAGGTGAAGCTGTCGTTGTCATTATCACTCTGGCTGCCGTCCGGCGTGTAGGTGAACGAACCGTCACTGGCCAGGACCAGCGATCCGTGGGACGGGTTGGTCACCTTGACAGCCGTGAGGCCCGCATTGCCGAGCGACTCACCGGTCAGCGGGTCCGTGTCGAAGTCGTTGTACAGCAAACCCGAAACCCGCGAGAGCTGCACCACGAGCTGTTTGCCCGCCGGCGTGGCGTAGGTGTCGCCGCGCGCCGTCGGCGGGACATTGGCCGGCGCCGAGACCGTCACCGTGCGGCTGGCGCTGCAGGTCTTCGGTTTCTTGCCACCGCTCGAGTCGGTGGCTTTCAGTGTGACGGTTTTCGACCCGGTCGAAGTGAAGGTCGTGTTGGCGGTGGTATTCCCCGCCGGCACGTTCGGCGTGGTCACCGTGCCCGGCGTCGCATTCGGGAAGGTCCAGGTCACCGTGTAGGGGGGCTTGGCGCCCGCTACAGTCCCGGTAAATGTGACCGGCGTGCCCTGGTGGATCGTACCGGGGTTGGCGATCGAACAGCTCACCTGTCCGGCAGCGTTCGCCGCGACGGAGAAGGTGACCCAGGCGATGCCGGAAAAGGCCGAGACCAGCAGACGCGACAAATACCCGCAATTACCCGAGTGCGTTTTCATTATGGTGCTCCTCCAATAAACGCCGTGACGGCGTTTCACCTCGATGGCTTGTGTCTTTAGTTGTCAACCGGCCCGTAGTAATACAACACACGCACGGACAGGTAAAGGATAGAACGCTTTTGGCGTAATGGAAGCAACGCGCGTGCCGGGTCGAAGCCGATCACCTCGGCTCGGCGCTAACCACCTGTTAACACGGCAGTGATTGGCAAACACATTAGCGCTAGCTAATCCACCACAGCGCATGTTCCGGACGAACAGACTGCCACTACGGCAGTTTTTCATGCCGAAAATGGCAGTCACTGCCAGCCGCGGCAGTATCCAGGCGGCGAGATCGGTGTCCAGAGCATCGCGACAACCTTCCAGCAACCGCGCGACAAAGCGGGCTTGGCGCTTAGACCCTATCCCCCTTCTTGGCCGAACGGACCGGCACCGCGTTTTGTTGCGCAACAATTGTGATTCGTCAGAGCACCGGCGGGAAACTGAAGACTATGCTGTAAAACCATCGGATCCAGTCCTGAAGCGCCGTGCCGGCGAAGATCGGAGAAGAGTGAGCACCCTGAAGGGCGGGTCGAGCGGGTAGTCCATTCGATTCCAAGGTACTGAATGCGGGCGGTCGCCAGCATGACGGCTTGGTCACAAGTTCGTTGAATGTGGCTGTGAAATCCGGGTGAGAACATGAAAACACGCATCATTGCAGTGGCCTGTCTTGCAGTATCGACCGCCGCACAGGCAAAACAGTTCCAGGTGATCGACCAGCACGGCTTCGAACGGCCGATGACGGCGGCGACGGTCGAGCTGCCGGCCGACTGGACCTTGCAGAGCGACATCCGCTGGACCGGCAACCCCTGCGGCACTTATCTGTGGCACGTGACGGCGCAAAGCGGCAACGGCGAGGCGCAGATGGAAGCGCTGCCGACCTGCCAGCTCACCGGCTCGACCGACCCCCTGACGCAGAACTCGATTGCCTCGGCGATCGCCCAGCGCGCCCAATTCACCGGACAGTCGCCTTATTGCGGTGCCGCCCTGGTGCGCAACATCCAGGAATTCGTCAGCAACTACTTCGTGCCCGGCTTCCGCCCGGGCGCCGAGGTGACGGAGATCGTTCCGGACCAGCAGGCCACCGCAAAGAGCAGGCAGCAGATGCAACAGAGGCTGAGCGGGATGCAGGGCATGGTGCGCAGCGTCAACGCCGAAGCCGCCAAGGTTCGCCTGGAATACGCCGTCGGCGGCCAGCGCCTGTCCGAGTGGATATGGATGCAACTGGTGGCGACCGAGTACAGCACCTGGCCTATGTCGATACACGCGTGACCACGCGCAGCCTGCGCGCCCCGGCGCATGCGATCGATCGCTACGAACCGGTCCTGGACCGCGCTGTGGCGACCTCGACGCCCAACGCCCAATGGCAGGCGCGTGTCGCGCAGATACAGAATCAGGTGAACCAGCCGGCGGTTGGCGAAGCCGGCAAGCGCTCGCGGATCATTTCCAACACCAACAACGCAATCAATGACACGATCATGCAGGGCTACGAACAACGCCAGCAGACCCTCGACAATGTCTACGAACGGGGCTCGCGCGCCCGCCGGGGCATAGACTCCTATACCGACCCGACGACGGGCGAAAGTTACGATGCCGACACTGGCCATCAGCGCATCTGGGTGAATCCGTACGGCGAGTATGTGCCGGGCGACAATCCCAACTTCAACCCTAATGAAGGGTCCGACACTCAGTGGACGCCGGCCGAACAGAGCGACGATTATTGATTCTGTTGGGGATTACGCGAACGCGCGGCAAGCGCGGAAGCGGTCGCGAATGCCGTGCACAAACCCTCCACCGCAAGAGCGGATTCCCGCGACGCCCTCCCCTGCTGTTTGAACCATTTATCCCGGCCAATACCTGAGTATAATGCTTGGTCTTAAACCGGCACCTCGGGGTGGCGGAAAGGGTGAGGTCGGCGCCAAGCCGAGTCAGGTCCGAAGACCGATGGACGATTCGTTACACAGTGCCAGACGGCTCCTGTTCTGGAGCGAGGATCCGCGCGTGCGCGGCATCGTCGAGAACGTCGCCGACGGCGTGGTGGGGATCGACACGCAGGGCAACATCGAACTGTTCAACCCGGCCGCCGAGCGGCTGTTCGGCTTCAGCACCGCCGACGTGATGGGGCGCAATGTCAGGATGCTGATGCCCGCGCAGTACGGCGACCACCACGATGGCTACCTGGAACACTATCTGCAAACCGGCGAGCGCCGCATCATCGGCATCGGCCGCGAGGTCACCGGGCGGCGCAAGGACGGCAGCATCTTCCCGATGTACCTTTCGGTCGGCGAGATCCGGCTCCCCGAGCACAACGGGTTCATCGGCATCGTCCACGATCTGTCCGCGCAGAAGGCGGCCGAACGCGAGCTGGCCGGCGCCGGCCGGTTTCTGCAGGCGATCATCGATTCGATGCCTTCGGCGCTGGTCGGCGTGGACAGCGAAGGCCGCGTCACCCACTGGAGCCGCGTTGCCGCCGACGAACTGGGCATCACGTCGGAGGGCGCGATCGGCCGTCCTTTCGCCGAGCTGTTCCCGTTTCTCGGTCTCGAACTCCGGGATATCAGGCAGGCCATCGACGCCGGCAGTCCGGTCAGGAAGGAACGCGTGCCCGTTCCCGGCGGCGGAACGACGCGCTACCTGGATGTGATGCTCTATCCGCTGATGCACGAGGACCGCGGCGCGGTGGTCCGCATCGATGACGTCACCGAACGCGTGCGCATCGAAGAGATGATGGTGCAGACCGAGAAGATGATGTCGGTCGGCGGCCTGGCCGCCGGCATGGCGCACGAGATCAACAACCCGCTGGGCATCGTCGCCCAGGCCTGCCAGAACCTGACGCGCCGCGTCTCGAACGCCCTGCCCGAAAATCGCGCTGTCGCCGCGGAACTCGGCCTCGATCTCGACAAGCTGCAGGAATACCTGACCCGGCGCGGCATCTTCCGCTTCGTCGACGGCATGCGCGAAGCGGTCGACCGGGCCAACCGGATCGTCACCGACATGCTGGCCTACAGCCGGCGCAGCGCGTCGAGCTTCGTGCCGGTGCATCTGAACAGCCTGCTCGACACGGTGCTGCGCCTGGCCGGCCACGACTACGATTTGAAGGAAAGCTACGACTTCCGCCGCATCCGCATCCAGCGCGAGACGGTCGGCGAATCCGATCGCGTCCGGTGCGACGAGATGGCCATCGAACAGGTGTTTCTGAACCTGCTGCGCAACGCCGCGCAGGCCATGGCGGCGAATCCGGACGAACGTCCTCCCGAAATCCGCCTGCGCGTGGTGGACCAGGGCGATCAGGTCTGCGTCGAGGTGGCGGACAACGGACCCGGAATGACCGAACAGGTGTCGCGCCACCTGTTCGAGCCTTTCTTCACCACCAAGCCGGTGGGTGTCGGCACGGGTCTCGGCTTGGCGGTGGTCTATTTCATCGTCACCGAACAACACCGCGGCACCCTGCGCGTGGAGTCGCGGCCGCGACAGGGTGCGCGCTTCATCGTCTGCCTGCCGCGGGAGGGAAGGCCCTATGCGTCCGGTCGTGCTCGTGGTGGATGACGAAGCGGCGATCTGCGACAACCTCGCCGTGTTTCTCGAGGACGAGGGGATGCAGGTGCACGTCGCCCATTCGGGCGAGGACGCGGTGCGACGCATCGGCGAGGGCCTGCCGGTGCAGGTCTGCGTCATGGATCTGCGCCTGCCGGGCATGAACGGCGCCGAAGCGATCCGGACCATTCGGCGCAGCGCGCCGCACATCCGGTTCATCGTCCATACCGGGTCGACGCAGGACGCCGTGGTCCGCGATCTGCTTCGTCACGGGCTCGACGACATTCCCGTGTTCAAGAAACCGGTCGAGGACATGACCGCGCTGGCGCGTGCCGTCACCGGTCTGTGCGAACCCGTATGATGCAGGCGGCGGAGACCGGCATCGAGGCCCGGCGCATCCTGGTCATCGAAGACGATCCGGTGGTGCGCTTCAACATGGTGAGCTACCTCGAAGACAGCGGATTCCGGGTCACGGAAGCGGAAGACGGCGCCCGCGGCGTCGACATGGTCCGCGACACCACGCCCGATCTCGTGCTGTGCGACCTGCGGCTGCCGGACCTCGACGGCCTCGACGTGCTGCAGACGCTGCACGCCGAACAACCCGACCTGCCGCTGGTGGTGGTGTCCGGCACCGGCGTCATGGGCGACGCCATCGAGGCGCTGCGCAAGGGCGCCTGGGATTTCGTCACCAAGCCGATACAGGACATGGCGATGCTGGAACACGCCATCGTCGCGGCTTTGGACAAGGCCCGCCTGATCAGCGACAACCATCGCTTCCAGCGCGAGCTGGAGCAAGCCAACCGGCTGCTGCGGCAGAACCTCGACCAGTTCGAACAGGACGCTGCCGCCGGGCGCATTCTGCAACTGCAACTGCTGCCGCCCGGCGAACGCACGCTGGGACCCTACCGCTTCAGCCGCCACCTGCTGCCGTCCCTGTATATGAGCGGCGACTTCGTCGACTACTTCGTGATCGATCGGGGTCACCTCGGTTTCTATCTGGCCGACGTGTCGGGTCACGGTGTCTCTTCAGCCTTCGTAACGGTGCTGTTGAAGAGTTTTGTTGAGCGCCTGCTGGAACCGGCCCGGACGGAAGGCGATCAGACGCTGTTGGCGCCGGCGGACATGCTGGCGCATCTCAACGCCTATCTGATCGACCAGGAACTGGACAAGTATCTGACCATGTTTTACGGCGTCATCGATGTCGACAACAACCGCCTGCGCTACAGCAGCGGCGGCCACTTCCCGAACCCGGTGCTGTTCGACGGCAGGAACGCGCAATTTCTCGACGGCCGCGGCCCGCCACTGGGGCTGTTTGCGGACGCCGCGTTCAACGTCCTCGACATGGAACTGCCCGCTGCCGCGCTGCTGGTGCTGTGCTCGGACGGCGTGCTGGATGCGCTGCCCGAGCACGGTCTCGCGGCAAAGTGCGAACGCCTGCTCCAGTCCGTGCAGCAACCCGGACTCACGGCACAGGCGCTGCTCGCCACGCTGGGTCTTTCGCCGGAGGAAGCCTATCCCGACGACATCACCCTGCTGATCGCGGAACGCGGCGGCTGATCATGGCGCAAGGCACGGCACGCTACGCCCGTGAAGGCGGCACCTGGTTTCTCAAGCTGGGCGGCGACCTGCGCCACCCGCTCGGCCCGGCGCTCAACGCACTGCTCGACCGCGCCTTCGCCGACCCGCAGTTCGAACAGATGGTCGTCGATGTCCGCGACGCGGAGAACATCGACAGCACCTGCCTCGGCATCCTGGCGCGGGTCGCAAATCACGCCCGGCACGACGGCGGCGCCAAGCCGACCATCGTCACCGCCGACGATGACATCAGAACGCTGCTGCTGGCCGTCTGCTTCGACCGCCTGTTCAACCTGGTCAATCGGGAGGGCGCAAACATCGGCGACCTGCAACCGGTACCGGAGCCGGACACGGATGCCGATGCGATGTTGCGGTTGATCCTCGAAGCGCACCGGCGCCTGTGCGCGATCGATGCGCGCACGCATAGCGCGTTCCGCGACGTGGTCAGTGTTCTGGAGCAGGAAACGAAACAGCGCAGTCGGCACTGACGACGCCGCGAGCGCAAGGGAACAGGTGCTTCCGCCGATCGGAAAACCGGCAATCATGAATTCACCCAATCATTGAGATGTTAGTATGGGTCGAGGCACGAAGCCCAACACCGGACTGCTGATCGTTGGGCTTCGCTGCGCTCAGCGCCGACCTACGCACGCGTGTTGAATTCGCCTGACGTGACTGCCACCCGCAGGGCCGTTACCCGCCCTGTAACCCCCTAAACAACAGGGTTTGGTCGAATCCCGGCGGGTCTTTTTATGCAACCGTCAGGTTCACTTCAGGAGCCGCTGATAGAGTCCTGAAACGTCACCCGGCGAAGGCCGGGAGCCCGTCATTTCAACGTGCTGGATGGCGGCCTTCGCCGGCCTGACGACTTGATCAGAGGATCCTTATATAGCAACGACCCACCCCCGACCCAGCGGCTATACTTAGTACATCTTCCTTGCAAGCGGACGGCCACCCTTTCCGGGCCTCCAGCGGTTCAGTAAGGGTGTTCTCCCGAACAACGGTGGGGCGCCACTATGAAAAGTCTGCTGAGTGAACTTCTTGCTGAAAAAGGACCCGTCGTTCATACGGTCGATCCGGACGAGACCGTCGTCGACGCGGTGCAGTACATGAACAACAGCAACATCGGCGCGCTGATCGTCATGCAGCACAACAACATCGTCGGCATCTTTACCGAACGCGATGTGCTGATGCGTGTCGTGACCGCCGATCTCGATCCCGTAACCACCCCCGTGAAACAGGTCATGACGAGCAATCCGGTCTGCGTGATGCCGAATATGCCGGTTGAGGATGCAATGCTGCTCGTCACGGCAAAACGTTTTCGCCATCTGCCGGTCGTCGAAAACGGCGTGTTGCGGGGCCTGATATCCAGCGGCGATCTGACCCGCTGGATGGTGCGCGATCAGAGGCATCAAATCGACGGTCTCAGTGCGTACATAACCGACACGCCCATGCCGTCGAATTCAACGTCACGCTATGGGTGAACCGGAAGCGGTCCGCGACAGGACCGGGGCCGTATTCCCAGTGGGGACGCGGCGCCGTTTGACTGCGCAAAAAAAAGGCGGATCGAAGATCCGCCTTTCGCTAGTACCGCTGATTAGGTTTCGTTCAGCGTCCAGGCGGGACAGGAACGCCGGCGCCATAGCCCTGACCACCCTGTTCCGGGACGCCCGGATTGCCACCGCCGTAACCATAACCGGGGCCACCGCCGGGATAGCCGCCGGGACCGTAGCCCGCCCCACCGGGATACCCACCGTAACCGAAGCCGGGACCGCCGGCGCCGTAGCCGCCAGGGCCGCCGTAGCCGGGGTAGCCGGGGTAGCCGCCATAACCGTAGCCGGGACCGTAGTAGTCGTTACCGTAGCCGTAACCGTTGCCGTAGCCATTGCCGTAACCACGGCCGCGACCGCTGCCACTGCCGCTCATGTTCATGGAGAAATCACCGTCACCGAGCATATCGCCCATTCCGTTGTTTCCCCAGTTGCTAGGTCCCCAGCCGCCCCAGGCATACAGGGCCGAACCCTGCATCATTGTTGCCGCGCCAATCAGCGTGGCGATAAGGGTTCGTTTAACATTCTTCATCATAAATTATTCTCCACTTTGCCTCCGGGGCGAGTTACCCCTGAGCGCGTAGGCACCTGAGATACTGTGCTAATTGGACCATACGCGCACTGCAGCGACTTGGGGGGCGAGAATATGAAAAATGCCGGAAATATTCGCGCCGCACTTGATATCCGTTAACAAAATACTGGGGTCAACCCCAGAAAGCCCGAAAAACGCGAACGAAGCGGCCTTGTGCGGCCGCGACCCCGAGAGAACGGCGGCATCGACGCCCCCTCTCGGTACACTCCGGAACCTAGTATGCTGGTCATCAATATCGCGCCGGGATGCGCAATAAGATTATTCTCAAATTTTGCTTAACGCAATCACGACCTTGAACGCTGTTACCGCCGCCGTCGATCAACTCAGTTGCCTGCTGCCGCTCAGGGAACGCCAGGATCAGCTCGAAGCGCCGCTGCGCGCGGTGCACCGGGATATTCTGAACAGTTTCGTGCTGCAGGGCGCCCCGCTTTCCCGCACACAGATCCGCATGCGGCGCGACATCCGCAACGTCGACGCCGCGCTGCAGCAGCTTGCCGGCAACGATCTGATCGTACTGACCGCAGACCGCCGGGCGATCGCCGGCGCCTACCCGTTCACGGTGGAACAGAGACCGCACCGCGTGCTGGTCATCGGCCATAGGCTTCACGCCATGTGCGCCCTCGACGCGGTCTCGGTCGCGCCCATATTCGACACCGCGACGCACATCGAATCGCAGTGTCAGATAAGCGGCCGGCCGATTCACATACAGATGCAGGGCGTGCAGGTACTGTCGGCGCAGCCGGCGGATCCGCAGGTCGCCATCCGCTGGCAGAGTACTTCCGGCTGCGCCGCGAAGAGCCTGTGCACGGAAATGGTGTTTCTCGCCGACCGCGACATGGCCGAGGCCTGGCGGCGGCAGGACAGCGGGAACATCAGCATTTTCGATCTGCCGGACGCGATCAAATTCGGCGCCGCATTCTTTCGTCCGTTGCTGGCATAGCGAAGACCGGCACGGTCTGCTGCGCGGTTACGCCAGCAGCGCCGCGACGATGCCGGTCAGAAAGATGCCGTCGAAGGTGCCGGCCCCGCCAATCGAGGCAATCGGCGCGCCGAGCTTTCTCACATCCTTCAAGCGCAGCAGATCGGCACCGATGAGCACGCCACAGGTGCCGCTGATATAGGCGAGCTGCGCGCCGTGTCCGCTGTTGATGACCGTTGCGGTGACGGCCGCCGTCAGCGGCGCGATGAAGACCGGCATCGCGATGCCCAGGCGCGCGACGGGACGGCTGAAGCCGTAGCTGACCGCCGCCACGATCAGGACCGCCGGCAGCAATTCGCTCGCCGGCAGCGGCGTGTGCCGCAGCAGGTACAGCGAGAAGAAGACCGGAATGATGCAGCCGCCCACGTTGACGGCGATGAGCGTGGTGCCCTCGAACGGCAACAGTCGCCCGCCGAACGGACCCGGCGGTATCGGCGGCGGCGGACCCGGCGGTGCCTCCGCGCTGACCCGTCCCACCGGCAGGTTGACCCCGCTGCCGATCAGCGCGCTGAACAGCAGCAGCATGCCCGAATGCGACGACAGCCCGAGCTTTTCGAAGGCCACGGTGAGCAGCCCGACCTGGATCATCGCCATCACAAAGGCGAGCACCAGGATCAGGAGCAGCAGGCGCGGCGTCAGGTTAGGCATGGTCAGTCTTTCTACCCTGTTGCATGTCCCTGTGCCCAAGGACGAACGGCGAAACAGCGGGCGGTTACAGTTTACCGCATAGCCGCGCCGATGCCGCGGCTAACCGTCGGTATTGAATATGTCCATCGCGACCTTCCACGTGCCACCTTGGCGCACCCACACCACGACGTATTTCGCCGCCTGCGTGCGGCCGTCCGGCATTTTGATCGTCCCGGCGCCGAAATCGTAGGCCATATCGCCCGCGGCGGAAACGCGGACCTCGGACGGTTCCCACACAATCTCGAGACCTTCCGTGTTTGCCATCGCGTCCCAGGCGGCGCGCAGTGCCTGGCGGCCAGCCACAGGCTTGGCATTGGGCGGGAACTGACGCCCGTCCTCCGCGAAGAGGTCGACGATCCAGTCAACATCCTTCTCCCGGAGTTTCCGGCACCACTGGCGCTCCAGCGCCATGATCGCGTTCGCCTCTGTTTCTGCGTCGATCATAACCTGCTCCTCCGATGTGCATCGGGCACCGCCTGAACCCGCCGGCGAGCCGTGGCCGACGGACGCGGCCGCCTCGATTACAAGTTTAGCTGCCCCCGGCAAGTGCAGCGTGCGCGGAACCGCCGAAGTCGGTCGGTTCGGGCCGGCCTCGCTCCTGCGCCTTTTCCCGCGCGAGCCGGTGATTCATGTCGGCCGGAATGAACTCGACGGGCTTACCGGCGCGGCGCGCTGCAATCAGCTCGTCCCGCGCGACGTCGCCGCCGCCGATGGCGACGAACGACGTGGTGGCGTCGACGATGGCGGCCGAAGTCGGCGACAGTTCCCCGCTCCCGGACAGTTGTCCTCCCCAGGAGGCGTCTTTGACATAGAACACGAAGTCGACGCACTTCGACAGTTCGACGCCCTCTTCGCGTGCAAGCGACGAGACAATGCCCAGCGTGGCAAAACCCTTTTGCTTGGCCAGTGCGTAGACCGCGCCGACGCCGACCGCCGTGGCGCCGATGTTGATCAGGGTGTCTGCGGGGTCCCGCCTGTCGAGCACGCGCGCGGCTTGTGCCATCATCGCCGCAGGGTCTTCGTATTGCGCGCCGGAGTAGCCGGCGAAGCTCAGCACTGTCTTGTGGGTGCTCTGGACGAACGACTTGATCGCTGCGGCATCGGCTTCGCGCACTTCCTGCGGTCCATCGCAGGTGCGGGCCGAACCCGGACCAACCGCCAGGCAGCAGGCAATCAACGCTCCCGGCCCAAAACAAGGGGTGCTCTCGAACATGACGTCACCTCATGCGCAATTAACCTGGCATCAATCATGCCTCGCGGGCATTTTGAAATTACGACCGCCACGTCGACACCGTTGCAATAGCCTGCGATTTCCTCGGTACGGTCCAGACACGTAGGTGAAGGTCCAGTCCATGGACATGGGTGACATCCTGTACCACACTCACGGGCACTGCAAGGAGGCACGCCCTGCCGCGCTTAGAGGATTCCCGCCACGACGGGAAGCTGCTTCCCATCGGGGTTTCCGCTTCACTTGGCGTAACGGTCGTCGCCCTTGGCCTCGGCGCGCGCTTGCCGGACTGGCACAACGGGGGCCTTGATATCTTCGATAGTGCTGCTTTCATGTGTCGCGGTGATTTAGCCGAATATGTTGAGCAGATCAAGAAGCCGGTTTCAGCATGGTCTGCGCTTAACGCCAGGCTTCAGCGGCGCGGGTCTTGCATCCGATGGGAGCCGTTGTTATGCCGCCTGGATTACGGCTTCTTCTATGTTCTTTGGCAGTGACACGGGAACAAAGTAATGCTGCGGATACAGATAATCTTCTCCAGATTCATCTATCACCCGAATCTGGCCGTGTTCTTCTGCCGCCTTATCTGGAATTGTTTCATATATCTTTCGTTTCTCAAGCGAAGCCGGATAGTCTTCATTCTTTACACATATGACGAGTTGATGTGACGCAGTGGAAGTCATAGCTGTTCTCAATCTAAATAACGTTTGTAACTATTCAGTCCATTCTGCCACGATCAGCTATTTTGGACCTCGTCCATCCTCATAAAATCCGGATCCTTGCCCTGGAAAAGCAGTGTCAATGCGTGAGTAGCCGTCATGCCCTGCTTGCGACACGTTGACAGGTAACTGCGAACCCGACAGAAGATCTTTGCTCCCTCCATGGAGCGGAAGCAACCTGAGATCTTCTGCTGCACCTTGGTCATGCGCAGATCGTTCTCACCCTGATTGTTGGTGAAGGGGACACTCTCCACCTCCATGAAGCGCAGGACGTTTTGCTCGAAGTCGCGCAATCGCTCCAGCAGGTTTCTGGCCTTCGATCGTTTGAGCCGGCCCCGTTTTCCCTGCCGTTGACGTTCATCGGGCGGTGGACATTCGGTCTCCGCCTTTTTAAGTAGCCGTCGATATCGACGGCGCCACCGTGTGGCCTCACCCACTGGTAAACAACCCCCGGCATCCGTTACCGCTGTTGCGAGTTCGATCAGCAAGGCCTGCATCTCCCTGGCCCACTGCTGCTGATCCTGTTCCCAGGCTCGCTCCAGTTCTCGGAGGTGATGGGCATTGCACAGGGCATGGGTGCAGTCGTAATGGTAGTACGGCTTCCAGTGATCATGGCACAACACGCCCTTGAAGAAGGGCAGGATGCCCATCTCATCCATGGCATCAAGACCCCGCCTGGCGTGGGGATAGAACCAGGTCAGTGAGGCGTTGGAGGCACAGTGCAGCCACTGGCGCTTCCCGCCGATGTTGATGCCGGTCTCATCGGCATGCAGGAGGTCAGAGCGGGCAAGCTGGGTCTTTGCCCACTGCTCGAAGGACGCCAGCCCTTCATAGGCTTCTTTGTTGAAGTTGAAGACCGAGCCCGCACTGACCGGAATATGCATCTGATCCTGGAAGTGATCGCGTATCCGATCATAGGGAATCAGCTGGTGCTGGGACATATAGACGGCATTTGCCTTCAGGTTGAGGCCATACTGCACCGGCCGATTCACCCCCTCCGGAAAAGCGGCCACAAATCGATTTCCCTGGTTGTCCTCAAGAATCTGTGCCTGGTATTCGATCACGAACCGCGAGATGTCGATATCAATGACCTGGCGACTTTCATGGCCTGCCTCCCGATACGATGATCCCTTGGGGAGCGTGCGACGGTCGATGGTCAGAACGTCCACCTCGTCCGGATCAGCCACCGGCTGCAAGGTGATCCCATTACGCCCCTTCTGCCCTCCCGGCTTCCTGCTGCTTTGTCCCCGCCGGCTCGATTTCTTCCGGTTTGGATCCGCGGAGGGTGGCTTGCTGCTGTTCTTGCTGTTGAGGGTCGTGCGGTTGAGCAGCAGGGTCACCAGAACAAGCAATACTTCCAGCGCCGAGCGCAGTGCAGGCGAAAGATCTTTCTCCTGCTCGAGAAGTTCCTTGACTGAGTTGATCGATGAATCAACGTCAATAGCGTCTAGCTTCAACCGCCCGCATCTCACATGATCTTGAGTGAGATCATTATCGCACGGGTTTTCAGGACGAAATTTTAGCGTCTGTCAGCTAATCTGAGGCGTTTTGTAAAATGACCTCGCGTCGTCGATGACGTTGCTCGCAAACAGCCATTAGCGAGCTTCTTGTGGCTTAGTGGGGCGGCTATAATGATGAGTGACACACCCTCACTGAAACAGAAAATATTGCGCTAAAACCTTGTCAAGCACTTTCTTCAGTTTTTAACTGAATAGTTACTAACGTTTAATCTTGAATTCCTTTTTCCCAATGCCTGTTGCTTCGTACCAGTGTAGTTCAGCCCGAACTATTGATCCATCAGACTATTTTACATCCGCAATTCCTTTACGCTTTCTCCATTTCCCCTTCCCATATATCCTTTGCAACCGCGACAGCTCCCTAATTCCTTTTCCAGTCGCGAAGGTTTCCTGACTCTTGATGTTCCCGATAATCTCACAATGCATAAACGACGCTTCCTTGTGTCATTTTGCGGCATAACGTTGGAACTCTGCCGGCGCCGAAGGAGCGTCAGCGACTGAGGCAGTCCGAGTTTAGCGCCTTGTTCGGCCCTCCCTATTCCTGCTCGCCTTGCAGTACATTCATTGCCGCATGCATCACGGCGATTACATCAATTTGATCTGCCTTAACGTGATATATGACTCTGTATGGACCAGAGAACACTTCCCTGATTTGATCAAATTCATATTCTGGAACTTTGCGGCCAGACATTGGAAACTCACCAATTTGTTGTGATCGTCTCGTGATTCGATCCACGGTGCGTAGCGCATAGGTTTCCGAATCTTGAGCGATGTACGCATATATGGCATCCAAATGCGCCTCGGCCGTTGCGGTCCAATGCACCCTCATTCAGGCAATCCGTATTTCTTTCTGATTTCTGCAACATCCTTTGTTCTTCCAGCCTTGCTATCTTCGAGCCCGTTCTCAATCGCATCTCGAACGTAGATTTCATGCATCAGGTCATCCCATGTTGCATTAGCGGGAAGCTGATCAATCAACTTATGCGCGTCTTCTTTGCTGACTATCGTCGACATCTTCTACCTCCACATGGATCGATATTTATCGCGTTATCTAACTGGCCGAACGACTAAGCCCAGTGGCGGCGAAGCCGTCCGAATGGGGCGACGTGTTATACGCCATATTCATTGTTTAACCTCTCAATTTCTTGGCGGGCTTGCCCTTCTACCCCTTCTGTTGGGCCGATAAAAATGAAGGTTTCAAAAGTTTTTATTGCTTCCTGTGGATTGCCTTCTAAGCAATATTCCTCAGCTATGCGCTTTGCCTCTTCAAACCAGGCAGCATAATGGTCGGGTGATGGCGGTGTATCCCATAGTTCCGGTTTCAATTCTGGGTGTAGCTTGTACAAGGCTGATCGTACTTCGTCGATTTCAGCAATAGCTTTTCCAAGCTTAAGAATCAACTTTTCATTTTTAAGTGCCTTGCTGTCATTAACATCAGGCGCACAAACTGCCAGTTGCTCAGCGCAGCCAGTGAGGACATCGTTGATTTCGGAAATCTTATTCATGGCGTATAACGTCTCGCCTCAAGCGTACGGCGAAGCCGCATCGCTTTGGAGGCGGTTGTTAGCTGCATTCGCGACACCTGTCATTACTGACTTGCCTCAACGTGACGCGCAAAGTTATTCAGAATAGCTTGCCACCCGTCGCGTTGCTGTTCGACAGAGTGAGTTGACTCACTATCGAAGGTTACACGTACCCTGACGCCTTCCAGGATATCGGAAAACTCGACCCGCGCCGTTCGATCACCGAAGGAATACTTAATGAGGCTGGGCTCCACAATGTTTGTGTAAATTCCGGAAAAATCGAAACCCATACTTCCATCCTTTGCTTCCATTCGGGACGAGAACGCGCCATTTACGCGCAAATCCACCTTGGCATCGGTTGTGTGCCAGTCATCGGACGCAGCATTCCACTGCTTGATGTGTTCTGGAGTAGTATACGCACGCCACACTTCTTCGATGGGTGCTGCTACGGTGGTTTCAACGGCTATTTTCATTGCGAGTAACCTATTGTCATCGACGTTCCGAAATTGTAGTGATCTGGCCGGTTTGAAACTGTCTTTGTCGGCATAGATACCGGGCCAGGTTTTGCCGCTCTAACCCCCCTTTGTTCGCGCGCGCGCGACGGAGTAGCCGGCGTGGATACTGGCGTTGTGTTCATCGCGTCACGTCTCATCATCGGTCCCCGGAAGGGGGTGATTGATGAGCCAACAAAGACGCCGTAAGTGTCGACACTGCGGGACTTTATTCCGTCCCGACCCGCGCAATCTCAGGCACCAGCGCTTCTGCTCGAAGACGCCGTGTCGGCGCGCCAGCAAGGCCGAGAGCCAGCGCCGATGGCTCGCCAAAGCCGACAACCGTGATTACTTCCGCGGCGCCGAGAACGTCGAGCGGGTGCGCGCCTGGCGCAGCGCTCATCCGGGCTATTGGCGGCGCTCAGCGCCGAACACCCGCCCTGCGTTACAAGAACACTCATTGACGCAAGCTGCGGATAACAATGATAAATCGGATCCCTTAGTGAACACACTGTTACAAGAACTCGCCTCCGCCCAACCCCTTGTCCTGATGGGATTAATCGCCCAGTTAACCGGCGCTGCGCTACAAGAGGACATCGTATCGGCCAGCCGGCGGCTGCAACATTTAGCCAACGACATCCTCAATGCATCCCCCGAGCGTGATCCCCGCGATCACGCTCCCTGAGGGCCAAGGAGACACCGCGTGACCGACGAACATCCGCCCCTGATCGCGTTACCGACACAGCTTTGCGACGAGGCCGCTGCACAACTGCTCGAGTTCCTCTACGCGCTTGCCGCCGCCCTCGAGAGCCAATACACCGCTCAGCTGCTTCGCTACTACCACCAAGACGCTGAGTGCCAGCAATCCCTGTGGCCCGATGACGAGCCGCCGTTCTGAGCCCGACCATTTGCGTTTGACCGCCGGACAATCCTGATGATCGATTACGATACGTTCTGCCGCATCCGCCACCTTCACCAACGCGACGGACTCAACGTCTCACAGATTGCGCACGCTCTTTGCCTCGATGCGCGCACCGTCAGCCATTGGCTCACACAGTCACACTTCCGAGCGCGGCGCAGCGTTGCTCGCACGAGCAAGCTCGATCCTTTCAAGCGCACCATCCGCCAGCTGATCGAGCACCACCCCTACAGCGCCGTGCAAGTGTTGCAGCGCCTGCATGAGGACGGTTACGACGGTGGCATCACCATCGTCAAGGATTATCTGGCCAGCGTACGACCGCGGCGCGCACCGGCTTTCTTGACCCTTGCCTTTGCACCCGGCGAATGCGCGCAGGTCGACTGGGGCCACTACGGCTCGGTCAACGTCGGCAATACCCGGCGACGACTGTCCTTCTTCGTCATGGTGTTGTGCTACTCGCGATTGATGTATCTCGAGTTCACCGTCTCCCAGACCATGGAGCACTTCCTCGCCTGTCATCAACACGCGTTCGAGTTCTTCGGCCACCGCGTGCCGGCCAGCATCATGGTCGACAATTTAAAATCCGCCGTGCTCCAGCGTCTCAGCGGCCAGGCGCCGGTGTTCAATCCCCGATACCTCGACTTCGCCCAGCATCACGGCTTTCAAATCGTTCCCTGCGCGGTGGGAAAGGGAAACGAGAAAGGGCGCGTCGAAGCCGGTGTCGGCTATGTCAAAAAGAATCTACTCGCCGGCCTCGACATCCCCGACTTCAACGCCCTCAATCCCGCCGCACGGCAATGGCTCGACACGATCGCCAATCAACGCATCCACGGTGAAACACGCCGACGGCCCGTGGAGCTGTTCGAGCAGGAGAAGGCGCTGCTGCATCCCATGTCCGACAACCTCTACGACATCGCCACCCCTCACACTGTACGCGCTTCGAATCGCTTCCGCGTCACCTTCGACACCAACCGATACTCCGTGCCCGCCGAATACGCCTCCTCTCGCTTGACATTAAAGAGCTATCCAGACCGCCTGTGTGTCTATCACGACAACCAACTCATCGCCCGGCATCCGCGTTGCTATGAGCGCCACCGCGACTTCGAAGATCCCGACCATCCGCGCAAGTTGCTCGCGCAACGGCGCAGCGCGCGGCATCAAAAACTCATGCAACGCTTCCTCGCCTTGTCCACCAACGCCGAGCGCTACTACCAACAACTCGAGCTGCGACGACTCAACGCGCGTCATCACGTGCACAAAATCATCGCACTCAGTGAAATCTACGGCATCGAGCCCACCGCACGCGCACTCGATGACGCACTCGCCTTCGAAGCCTTCAGCTGCGAATACGTCGCCAATCTGCTCGAAAGCCGGGCCCGCGCGCTGCCCGAGCCCGCCGCTTTGCATCTGACTCGACGCGCCGATCTGCTCGAACTCGAACTCGAGGAGCCAGACCTGGAACTCTACGACCCCGATCGCTCCGCGCAGCGGTGAAACAATAAGGAATCCCCCCATGGCAACCGCTCAACCAACTCGCAGCGCCGAGACCGAAGCACTCGAACACCATCTCGATTACCTCAAGCTGTCCTTCATCCGCGAGCACCTCGATGACTTCGCCAAGCTCGCCGCCGAACAACACTGGGAGCCCATCACCTTCCTCGCAAAACTCATCGAAGGCGAAGCGCAACGACGACAAGACCGCTCCATCGAACGGCGCGTGCGACTCGCTCGCTTCCCCGTACGCAAATCACTCGAGCAGTTCCAGTGGAACTGGCCGAACAAAATCAATCGCGCACAGATCCAAAACCTCTTCCGCTTGGCCTTCCTCGAAGACAACACCAACGTCGTGTTCATCGGCGGCGTCGGTCTGGGCAAAACTCATCTCGCCACCGCCCTCGGCCTCGCCGCCTGCCACCACGGGCACTCCGTCCTGTTCGCCTCCACCGTCGATGTCATCAACACCCTCGCCGGCGCTCAAGCCACCGGGCGACTCAAGTTGGAGCTGCGAAAATACATCCGCCCTCGCGTTTTGATCCTCGACGAAATCGGCTACCTGCCCATCGACAAAACCGGCGCCGATCTACTGTTCCAGATCATCAGCCAGCGCTACGAGCGCGGTTCCACCATCCTCACCACCAATCGGGTCTACAAAAAGTGGGCCGAGTTCTTCAACAACGACTCCACGCTCACCTCCGCCGTGCTCGATCGGCTTCTACATCATGCCGAAACCATCACCATCGAAGGCAAAAGCTTCCGCATGAAAGACCAGCTACAGGCGTCTTGAAACAGATCGACAACGACTACCTAAAACACGCTTACGTGCCCACTTCCCCGCAAACATTTTTAAACCGGCTGATCTGATACAAATTTACACCGGCGATAGC
>CAVRAZ010000004.1:0-364070 GCA_963719135.1 uncultured Gammaproteobacteria bacterium
GGAGAGTAGGCCGAGGGAATCTCACCCTCGGCCTCTCGCAGAACGCAGCATGAACCTCTCGACTCACTGCGCTCCCGTTACCCAACCGTCGGCAACAAACCCATCCGCCAGTGTGGGAACATTGACGGAAAGTTCTTCGCCACTCGTCCCAGCCAGTGCTCAGCACGTCGCCGATGACGTTTCAGCTTCTTGAACTTCCGCATTGCCCACCACACCAGTTTGGAGTTGATGTGCCTGAGTGTCATGTACATCTGGGAACGATAGAAACGACCATAATAGTTGATCCAACCCTGTATCTTGGCTCCGAACATCAGTGACAGGTCCTCGATGGACTTGTCACTGCGTTTGGGCATTTGCCAGCTTCTCACTTCCTGCCGGATTGCCTTTCCCGCACTGTTGCTCATCGCCGGGCTGAAGTTGATGAAGTACTTTCCCCACCTGTTCTTTGATCGCCGGGCACGAAACGTATAGCCCAGAAAGTCAAAGCCCGTCACAGGATAAGTCCCTCTCCTATCTTCATCCTTGCAGTACACAATCTTCGTCTTTACCGGGTGCATCTGCAGGCCGCAGTCCTGCACCCGCTTCTCCAATGCCGCTCTCAGCTGTTCCGCTTGTGCCAGCGTTCGACAATGGGCAAGCCCATCATCAGCATATCGACACCACGGCGAATCGGGATATTCCCGATCCATCCACGCATCGAAGGCATAGTGCATGAACAGATTTGACAGCACTGGACTGATCACACCGCCTTGGGGTACTCCTCTTACACGCGCAACCACACTGCCATCTGACTGCTGTACCGGTGCTGTAATCCAGCGCTCGATATAGAGTAGAAGCCAGGGATTGTCCGTGTGCCGTTTAACCGCCTTCATCAACAGGTGATGATCAATGTTGTCGAACAGTCCGCGGATGTCAAACTCCAGAACCCAGTCATAGCGCCAGCAACGCTCTCGCGTGACTGCCAACGCCTGATGGGCTGACTTACCCGGTCTGTAGCCATAGGAGTCGCCGAGAAAATACGGCTCCACCAAGGGCTCAAACGACAATTTGGCCACCGTCTGGGCCACCCTGTCGGAAACAGAGGGAATACCCAGCTTTCGTTCTCCACCGTCCTTTTTCGGTATCGCTACCGTTCGGGTCGGTGGCGGAAAGTAAGACCCTGAAGAAAGCCGATTCCACAGCTTATAAAGGTTCCCCTTCAGTTTGGACTCAAATTGCTCTATCGTTTCACCATCGACACCTTCAGCGCCATCGTTGGCTTTTACCAATTCCCAGGCGCGCATCACTGCGTGCTTGGAAATCTTGAACGGTTTTGTTGTTTCCATAAATTCCTCCCGATCACTTACCGGTCGGCAGCTCAACACTCTCTCTGCGCAAGATCCGATCAGTGCGGTTGACCTACAAATCCAACTGAGTAACTGACCCCCTTCGCTCCAGCGCCATTACAGCGCCTTCAACACTACTACGGGGCCATCCGCCCCTGTGCCTTGCATTGGTACTCTGGCTCTCGCAGGATCTCTACTTGAGCTTCTCCCTTAACATCAAGGCGACAGGTTCCCACGTTCCACACAAGCGCCTGTACCACGTTCATGCCTTCTTCATGCCGGCCGCCATCTGGGCAGTAAACAGGTGTCCCCCAGACTCATCCCGAGTTAACGACTACCCCTCGGTTTTGACGACATCCCTACGCTTTCGACAAGTCAGCAAAGGTTCACTTACGTTCATCTCCGTGGTACGTACCTGACAGGGTCAAGCCCTGCCTTTTCCACAACGCTCACCACCATGGCTCTTTACCATCGCAGCTTGTGGCGGTTTGAAGCCTCCTCCTGCAAGGCGGCTCCGAGGGGCCAAACCCTCATCACTTGTGCGACACGCACTGACCGATGCTTACGCAGCAGTCAGTGCTCGTGGCACACAGTCGTCAGCGTAGCGCACGAACCGATGGCCACGTCGCTCCAGTTCCCGGTCCACCTCGTCCAGCAATACATTGGCCAGCAGCGGCGAAAGCGGCCCACCTTGCGGCGTACCCTCGTATCGCTCCATGACCACACCGTTACCCATGAATCCCGCATTGAGATATCGCCGTATCAGCCGCAGTACCGCCTTGTCGTCGATACGTCTGGCCAGCCGATCCATGAGCACGTCGTGATTAACCCGGTCGAAGAACTTCTCCAAATCCACATCCACAACCACCCGATAACCTTCTTGCACGTAACGCTGTGCAGTCAGCACAGCATCATGCGCCCGTCGGCCCGGCCTAAAGCCATAGCTGTAATTGGAAAACGTCGGATCAATCAACGGTTGCAGGACTTGCAGCAGGGCTTGCTGAATCAATCGATCCGTCACGGTCGGTATCCCCAGTTCCCGTAGCCCGCCCCCGGATTTGGGTATCTGCACCCGGCGCACCGGCTGTGGCCGGTAGCTACCGTTTAGCAGCGCCTCCCTGATCCGGGGCCAGTGGGTCTTGAGGTACTCGGCCGTGGCCTGGATCGTCAGCCCATCCACCCCCGCACTGCCTCGATTGGCCTTGACACGTTTCCATGCCATGGCCAGGTTCCCTCTCGCGAGCACCTGTCCAAGCAGGTCAGTTCGCCCCGAGCCGTCCGGTTCATGCCGCGCCAGCCCTGCTTCATCACAAAACGCTTCGGGTCGGGCTTCACCTTTCCCTCCGACAGTTCGCCCCGGTTGCCCGGGCTTCTGATGCCTTGCATGGCCAAGCAACATGGCGTTCGACTCTCCTTCTCGTTTGGCCCTTCGCCTTGCAGCTACTATGGCCTCTGCTGACTTCTCGCTCCGCTTTATTACCGTCGCCCTTTCAGGCATAAGGCGAGATCTCCCCAGGTAAGAACACGATCCTTCACCGCACAACCGCCGGATTTACGCCGCCTGAGCCTTGACCACGAGCGCTTCGCGATTTCTTGCCCGCTCGCCCTGCTCGGCACCGCCTCATATCCGGTTCTTGTCCATCGGCTCACGGCTTCGCTCCACGCTGCCTCCCCACGCTCGGTCGCCCTCACGCAGTTGCGCTTCGCTTCGTTCGCTGTGGTCAACTCACGGGAGGACTTCCACCTCCAGGATCGCGCCCATGCTGGGCGCACAAAAAAAAGCCCTGCCGAGCGGCAGGGCCGGATAAGGCGCGGCATCCCTGCCGCATCTTGGGAGAGTCAGCTACACACCCGCCGCCCGGTCAGTGGCAGATACCGCAGCCCACCGGCTGGCCCTTGCGCACCAGCGTGCCGCGCAGGTTGCGATCCGCCTTGGCGACCGACAGCACCGTACCGGCATTGGACGAACGGGACCCGCCGCCATGGCAGACTGCGCAGGCCGCCGCGTTGTTCTCGGCCAGATTCTCGTGGCCGCCCCGGGCGAAGCTGGTGTTGTCGCCGACCGGGTGCATGCCGTGCGGTCCATCCAGTGTGATCCTGCTGTTCATGGCGTCGCCGTGACAGGTGGTGCACTCGACGATGGTGCCGCTGTGCCCCTGAAGCTGGTTGGCGGCGACGTTGTCGTTGGCGTTCGGGTTGGCATTCGGCCATTCGGCGTGGGTCGCGCCGTGGCAACCTTCACAGAACACGCCGCCATGGCCGGTGCTCACCCGGTACAGTTTCGGGTTGCCCGCGCCCGGATTGGCAAAGCCGTTGAAGCTGGCCGGCACGGCCGGTTCCGCGAAGCGCTTGTTGGTCGGCACGATCGGCGTGGCCTTGGCGTCGCCGATGCGGTACGCCTGGCGCAGACGGATGCCGTCGGTATTGCCGTGCGAATCGGTATTATTGACGAGCGTATTGGCCGTACCCGCCAGACTGCTGCGGGCGTCACCCGTATGACAGGAGCCGCAGCCGGGTTCGTTGGCCCAAGGCACGCGCGGCTGCGCGCTGGACGGATTGTAGAAATTGCCCAGCCCGAGCTTGAAGGCACCCGGGTTGCTCGGCGACACGCCGGCCGAGAAGTCCGCGCCCACCTGGTTCATGTCACCGTGACAGTCGTTGCACAACATACCCGCGTTGAACATGGCCCCGCGCAGGCACTTCGTCGACGTACCCGGGTGGCACTGGTAACAGGTCTGGTCGAGCACCTGCAGGCGCGTCGACTGGTTCGTAATGACGCCGGACCCGTTCTGTACGGGGGCCGGCATGCGCGGGAAAAGGCCGGTCATCTGTCCATGAAAGTGGTGCATCACGCGCGAATTGCTTTCATGCGCGAGCTGGTTTCGGCCGTTGGCGTCCGTGCCGGGCGCGCCCGCCACCGGCCCCACCTGTGCCAGGTCGAGCGCCGGCGTGTAGTGGCAGACCTGGCAGACGACCGGCTTGTTCTGAACCAGTGCCTTGTTGGTCAGGCAGTTGGCGTCGCCGTTGCCGCCGTTCGCGGTAATGTTGCACTTCGCCGGCTGGTTGGCCGTATCCACGTAGTCGGCGCCGTGATCCAGGTCGTGCAGGCGCAGGATATTGATGTCGGCCGCGTATTCGACGCTGACTTTTTGCGGCATGCCCGGGTCCGGATCGTCCAGGCTGGTCGCCACCGGCAGACCGGCGGGCCGCAGTGCATCGGTCGGGTCGCTGGTGCGGCTGTTCTGGACGTTGGATGGATCGGCGTGGCAGTTGGTGCAACTGGCTTCGCCCGAGATCGGCAGCACCGTATCGAGCGTCGCCAGCACGTTGTTGCCGTTGCGCGCTTCGACCCGCACCAGCGGATACGGATTCTCACGTCCGAAATCGTCGAAGGCCGAGAAGGGTATGCCGGCGCCCTCGTACCAGTTGACGTCGTTGGCCACGTAGCCGAACGGGAAGTCGACGAAGAACGGCTTGTCCTGGTAATGCTCCTTGAGTGGCTGCGGCTGGTTGATCAGGTAGGGATTGGTCAGCCCGGGCATGGCGTGTTGCACTGCGGTCAACTGTTCGTCGCCGCTGTCGACGCGCCCGTCCGCCCCGATATAGAGGTCCTCGACGTTAGGCACGGGCAGACCGACGTCCGGCGTGACCGGGTCGGTCGCACCCGCCAGACCGGTCGACAACGGCGTGACCAGTGCCGGGTAGAAGGGGTCGTACGCGCCCTTCACAATCGTGTCCCAGAAATTGGTCTTATAGGTGCGGCCGTCGGCCTTGAGACCGTTGAGGACACCCGCCTGGTTCAGGATCGGATCGGCGGGGTTGGCCGCCGACGAATAATACAGGCTGACACCGGATGGATTCAGCACCGGGTTGGCGCCCTTCTGAATCACCTGAGTCAACAGCACCTGGAACGGCGGCAGAATGCTGGCGACACGGGTGTCAAGATCGCCGCAGTGCATGCCCAGGTCGTTGATGGCGATGACGCTGTAGTTGGTGTTCGGCACCTGCGGCCGCTCAGGAACGGCCCCGGTGACCGGGCCCGTGGAATTCTGGCTGGTCGAATTGATGGAAGCGTCCGGCGCCGGCTGCACATTCTGGACGCTGGCCGAGGTCGAATCGCCGCCGCTGGCGCCGCCATTGTCGGTCACCGTCAGCGTTACAGTGTAGTTCCCCGCATTGGCGTAGGCGTGGCTCGGGTTCGCCGCGTTGCTGCCGGCACCGTCGCCAAAGTTCCATGAATAGGTACTGATGCTGCCGTCCGTAGCGTTGGAGCCGCTGCTGCTGAAACTGATCGCCACGCCGGTCGTACCAGTATAGGGACCGTTCGCATTGGCGACCGGCGGGACGTTGGTTCCGCCACCGGGTGCCTTGGGCGCACAGTTATCCGGTGCATTGCTGACGTCCCGCTCGGCGGTCTGACCGCCGGTTTGCGTGGCGCGCACGCGGCAGGGCACGGGTCGCGGGCTCGAAACTGTAATGGACCAGGCGCCACTGCGTCGACTGGCTTGGCCGCTGCCGAGGTTCTGCGACCGAGCATCAGCGTTGACCAGTTTCACCGTCGCGTTCGGTGTTCCGCTGCCCGAAACCTCCAGGCGGTTGCGGCTGCGACTCCAGCTTGCGCTGGAGATAGTTAGGTTGGCGCCGGCATCGCGCCGGCTTTCGTGTTCTTCCGCGACGGCCGCGCCGCTTCCGGCAATACCGGTCACCGTGACGAGCACGGCCAGGAATCCCAGCCAGGCGTGCGCTGCACCGCGTGAACCGGCAGGTTTGTTCGTGTGCCGCGCTGAATCAACAGACTTTTGGACAGGACTCATGGCAGTGCTCCTCCACGTTAAGTTCCCCGCGAAATTCTGTCTTGCTTATTCGTGCTCTCCGCCCGCGCCCGAGCGCCTGGGAACAACGACACCCGGTCTTTGCCCGTGCCAAGTGCACGGCGATGCCCTGTCGCCACCGAACAGGCGTAAGTGACCGACGGGCTCGGTGGCTTCGCAGCGTAAATTGCGATAGAGCAAGTTCGAGGCCAGTCGACGGTGGCAACCACGCCAGCGCCCGGGCATTGGTTCGGGCACGGGCGAATATCCGCATGAAACCAGTGGAGAAACGGACCAGGGCGCACGCCAGGACGGGGATCTGCACTTTCGTGTACAGCGCGAAACGGCAGGGGAAGACCGCTCGAATTGGCCCCCTGCGGCCGCAGAAATGTCCTCTATCGGGGACAAAGCGTCCCGGTCTAGCGACAGGTTGACAGATGACCCTGTCTGGCCCTGTTTCGAGGGCAGATATGTGTTGTGAATATTTTCCCAATCAATTGAGCGGTCTGGATCGGGACCCGGACGTGAGGCCGGCTGCTAACCCGAGGCCGCGCGAACTCGTCAATCAGCGACAGACGAGTTCAAGAAAGACGTCAGTCTGTCATAAGCCGTTGAAATAACGTTGGCTATAGAAATCGACGCCGTGTCACCGGCGAAGCGCCTGGGCATGGAATTTCGCATCCGGGGGGAATTTTGGGGAGCGACGTGCCGTGCCGATCGACAGCGAGAACCTGGGTGGATGTCGAGGGCCTCAGGCTGAAACGCCGGCCTGCACGCGCCGGAGACAAACAGGTTGGAAGCCCGATGGCGATCTCGTGGCCGGGTGACCTGGGTATCCTGTGGCGCCCCTTACAGGGAGCGGCCGTCGAAGTGCGTGACCGCCAGCGACCCCAGATCGACGCCCTCGAGGCAGCGCGCATTGATGGCCGCCATCCGCTTGCCGGACGGATCCGTTCCTTCGCCGAACGGGTGGATGCCGCATTCGGGACAGAACCGGTGATTGATGGTGTGGGCTCCAAACGTGTAGGTGGCGAGATTTTCCTCCGGCGTCAGTAGGCGCAGCCGGTCCCGCGGCACGAACCAGAGCAGCGCGCCCTTGCGGGAGCAGATCGAACAATTACAGTCCATTACCTGCGCCAACTCGCCCTCCACCTCGAAGGCGACCCGGCCACAGTGACAACTGCCTTTGTAAATCATCGGCGTTTCCTCTCCAGTGAGGCCAAACGGATAGCCGCTCCGATTGTCTTCCCGTACCGGCAGTGAGCGTTACCCCAATCATTGCATCAATGTAGGCTGATGGGCACGCGCGTTGAATTCCACGCGACGTGAATACCACCAACAGGGCCGTTACCCACCTCTGGCGGTAAACAACGGGGTTCGGTCGAATCCCGGCGGGTCTTTATTATGCAACTGTCATGTCGCCTCACCTCGATTATCGGCGATTGCCTTCTATCCGGCCAGCGTAGCATTGTTGTCTCAAGCGAGCAGCGTTCCGCGGCGCACGCCCCGCTCGCCGGGTGGTATTAGGGTTGTTCGGCCATTGACCGGGGCCTACCCTCGATGCTGAACAGCCACCAGCGGCTGCTCCCCCGCCCGCCGCGCGCTTGTCTGTCGAAATAGATCCGCGCTTTCAGGCCGCCGGCGGTCTCGACTTCATACCAGTGCTTGCGCACGTAGGACTCGGGGCTGCCGTGCTTGCAGGGTCCGGTTTCGCGCCAGGTCCGAAGTACGGCGGCGACGACCAGCGGCTCGCCGCGCCAGACGAATTCCCGCGGCAGGCCCGGCTCGCCCATGGCCATTGCGCGCCGGTCGGCGGTCTCGACCACCGGCATGATGGGTTCGGAAATGAAGTGCTGGTCGGATTCGGTCTTCATTTGAGTCAATCATCCGTCCGCTGAAGCCAGGGCACAAGCACGTCTGTCCCCCCGTCGAATAGGCGCCTATCTGGCGCCGCGAGATCCCGCGAGTGCGGTGAAGACGCCGAGACCGATCAGCACGCCGCCGCCCAGGCGCCGGCCGACGCGATGAATGCTGCTAGCCCGCAGCAACGCAGGCGCTACCGTTCCCGCAGCCAGTGCATAGACGCTGTCAGTGACCGCGGCGATCGCCACAAAGAGCGAACCGAGCGCCATGCTTTGCAACATGGGTGGCGCCTCGGGACTCAGGAACTGCGGCAGGAACGCGGCGAAGAACACCGTGGTTTTCGGATTGAGCAGTGCAACGACGAAACCGTCTCGAAAGACGCTGCTCACGGGTGCAATCGCCAGTGCGGCGGTCGGACACTCGGCCCGCGAGCGGCGCAGCCTCTGCACGCCGAGGCAGACCAGGTAGACAGCGCCGGCGTACTTGACCACCGCAAAGGCAACCGAAGAGACCGCGAACAAGGCGGCAAGGCCAACCGACGCGGCGAGCGCATTGCCAAGGTTGCCGAGGGCGACGCCGGCTACCGACACCAGGCCGGAACGGCGTCCCTGGGCGAGGCTGCGGGTAACAATGTAAAGCACGCCAAGCCCTGGCGTGACCGCGAGAACGAGGCCTGTCAGGAGGAACGCCGAGAAAAGCGGCCAGGGTGGAAATGCATCGGTCATCGCCGAAATCCCAGAGCGGTTCAACTGTGGTCCGTTGCCTATTCTATACGCATCAACGGCGCATTGCCGGCTCCGGCTTTTCCGGCGGCAAACAGGCGTTCGCGTTGATTCCCGCAAAGCCAAAACGGTATGCTTCCCCGATGTCGGAACGATTCCCCTTACGTCACACAACGCCGGCAGCAATCCAGGAAGCCTAACCGCGATGAGAGCGATCGGTTTATTGAGTTCAGTGCTGCTTTTGGCGGGGTGCACCCACCATTACGTGCCCGCCGACACAACCTTCAATATTCCGCACACTCTGCTGGACAGGGTGGTCGGTGGGGCACCGGTGGCGCTTGTAAACACGCAGGACCAGACGAAGGACCTGCTGGTGATAAAGCTGCGGGGCCACAAGTGGTACGGCAATATGAATGAATGGTCGGAAACGGCCATCCGCTACATCAAGCTCGAACTCAATAAGAAAGACATCCCCATTGCCGCCGGCTCGCCGCGGTCAATCGGAGTCGAGGTAATCAGTTCGAAGTGCACCAATCGAACCTGGACCTTGCGCTGCGAGACAACGCTGGGAATCCGGTTGGGCGACGGAGACGAGAAGACGTACCTGGGCGACAACGCGTCGCCCGCCACGCTCGCGAGAGCAATCGACGGCTCACTGATGCGTGCTGTCACCGCGATGTTCAACGATGACGAGGTGATCGCCTATCTGCAGGGGACGCAATAGACCATCGCACAGCAGCGCACACGTCCACGATAAGACGCGCCGCACAGCGGCGTCGCAGTGCGTGTAGCGAACGACTTGACACCTAGGCTCCTGCCGATGGATCAGGCGCGTCAATCGAATTAACGTGGCGCCAAGAGCCGTGCGCGCCGCGTTACTGCACGGCACATAGCGGCGGTAGATCCGGGCCGGTGATCGTCGCCGATGCTGTTGTACCTGGGTGGGACTCGTTATTCGACCGTCACCGCCTTGGCCAGGTTGCGCGGTTTGTCGACGTCGGTGCCTTTGAGTACGGCGACGTGATAGGCCAGCAGTTGCAACGGCACCGTAAAGATGATCGGCGCGACCCAGTCGGCGGTGGGCGCGACCGGGAGCACGGTCACGTTGTCGGTGGACGTCATGCCGCTGTTTTCGTCGGCGAACACGATCATGCGCCCGCCGCGGGTGCTGACTTCCTGTAGGTTGGACTTGAGTTTCTTCAGCAGATCGTTGTTGGGCGCGACCGCGATGATCGGCATGTCGGCGTCGACCAGCGCCAGCGGGCCGTGCTTGAGTTCGCCGGCCGGATAGGCTTCGGCGTGGATATAGGAAATTTCCTTGAGTTTGAGCGCGCCTTCCATCGCCACCGGATGGTGCGCGCCGCGGCCGAGGAACAGCGCATTGTGTTTGTCGGTGAAGCGGTTGGCCAGTTTCTCGATCTGCGGGTCGAGCGCCAGGACATCCTCGACCTGGCGCGGCAGCCGTTCGAGCTGATGCACCAGCCCGGCTTCCGCTTCGGCGGAAAGGCCGTTGCGCCGGGCGAGCACGATGACCAGCAGCATCAGCGCAACCAGTTGGCTGGTGAATGCCTTGGTCGATGCGACGCCGATTTCAGGTCCCGCGCGCGTCAGCAGCACCAGGTCGGATTCGCGCACCAGCGCGCTTTCGGCCACGTTGCACACCGTGAGCGACCGGCCGAAACCGAGCCGTTTCGCTTCGCGCAGACCGGCAAGCGTATCGGCGGTTTCGCCCGACTGCGAAAGCGTGACGATCAGCGAGCCGGGGCGCACGACCGGTTTGCGATAGCGGAACTCGCTGGCCACCTCGACGTTACAGGGAATGCCGGCGATGGACTCGAGCCAGTAGCGCCCGATCAGGCCCGCGTGAAAACTTGTGCCGCAGGCAATGATGTGCACGTCCTTGACCGCGTCGAACACCTTGCCCGCACCCACACCGAAGGCCTCCTCCATGACCTTGCCGTGAGCGATACGCCCTTCCAGCGTGTCGGCGATCGCGCGCGGCTGTTCGTAGATTTCCTTCAGCATGTAATGCCGGTAGGCGCCGCGTTCGACTGAATCGGCGGTCAATACCGAAAGCTGTTCCGGGCGGTCGACGCGGTGGCCGTCCGCGTCCTGGATGCTCAGACCGTCACGGCGCAGGTCGACGATGTCGCCGTCGTGCAGGACGATGAAGCGCTGCGTGACCGGCAGCAGCGCCGCGCTATCGGACGCGATGAAGTATTCGCCGATGCCGATGCCGACCACCAGCGGTATACCCTGGCGCACGGCGATCAACCGATCGGGGTCGGACACGCTGATGACGCCCAGCGCGTACGCGCCCTTGAAGTCGCCGCAGGCCTTGCGCGTCGCAGCGAGTAGATCCAGGCCACTTTCAAGATAGTGATAGACCTGGTGCACGATCACTTCGGAATCGGTTTCCGAGGTGAAGGGATAGCTCATCGCGTTCTGGCGGTCGCGCAGTTCGTCGTGATTTTCGATGATGCCGTTGTGCACGATGGCCACGCGCTTGCGGCACATGTGCGGGTGGGCGTTGGCCTCGCTGGGTTTGCCGTGGGTCGCCCAGCGCGTGTGGGCGATGCCGAGCTGCCCGGAAAGGGTTCTTGCGGTCAGCGCCCGCGCGAGTTCGTCGACCTTGCCGGCGGTGCGCACGCGATCGAGACGGCCTTCGGTGTCGAGCACGGCGATGCCGGCCGAGTCGTAACCACGATATTCGAGACGCCGCAGTCCTTCGACCAGGATCGGCGCGACGTCACGCTGGGCAATGGCTCCGACGATTCCACACATCGCTTAACCTGTCCCGGAAGTATTGTGAACCCTGTGAACGAAAACTGCAGTTGAGCCTGCCGCCCGCCGGGTGCGGCCTGGCGTGACCGTCGGCCGCATGGGCGGGCGCGGAAACGGCGGATGTCCGGTGGATATCCGGCCCGCCGAGCGGGTTCGCACGGTGTCGGCGAACCCCGGTCCTGCGCAGCAGCCGGCCGTCGAGCCCACAGGAACGTGTTGACGCCGTGTCACGCCAGGCCGCACCCGGCAGGCGGCTATAAAGCCGCGGGCGCCACGGCGATCAGCGTATCCTGCTTCGCGTCGCAACCTCTGCCATAAGGACAACGAGGTCATTGTCCGCCCGGCTTCTTCTTCACCGGACGTTTCCACCCCGTGCGATTTGCCTGCGCCACGCGGCTGACCGCGAGCTGCCCCGGCGGCACGTCGCGCGTCACCGTGGTGCCGGCGCCGACGGTCGCGCCCTCACCCACGCACACCGGCGCGATGAGCTGGGAATCCGAACCGATGAACACATCGTTCCCGATTCGCGTCTGGTGTTTGTCGGCGCCGTCATAGTTGCAGGTGATGGTGCCGGCGCCGATGTTGACGCCGGCGCCCATCAGCGTGTCGCCGATGTAGCTCAGGTGATTCACCTTGGAGCCGGCGCCGATGGTCGATTTCTTCACTTCGACGAAATTGCCGATGTGGGCGCGATCGCCGATCTCGGTTTCCGGTCGGATGCGCGCAAAGGGTCCGATCACCGCGCCGCTGCCGATGCGGGCCTCGTCGATCAGGCTGTTGGCCCGTATCTCCGCGCCGTCGCCGGCGGTGACGTTGCGCAAGACACAATTCGGACCGACGCGCACCGCTTCGCCGAGCGTCACGTCGCCCTCGAAAATCACGTTGACGTCGATGAAGCAGTCGCGCCCGGTCGTCACCCTGCCGCGCACGTCGATCCGTCCAGGGTCGGCCAGCGTGGCGCCCTCGCGCATCAGCGCTTCGGCCTGGCGCCGCTGATAGAGTCGTTCCAGCACGGCCAGTTGCGCGCGGTCGTTGACGCCGAGAATTTCCGCCGCAACCGGCGCCCGGCAACCGGTCACGGCGACGCCGTCGGCGACGGCCAGCGCGACGATGTCGGTCAGGTAGTATTCGCGTTTGGCGTTGGCGTTGGTAAGCTTCGCCAGCCACGCACGCAGCCGTGCCGCGTTGCACGCCATGAAGCCGGTATTGATTTCGTTGATCCGTCGCCGGATTTCGTCGGCATCCCTGTGTTCGACGATGCCGGTAATGTCGCCGCGGCCGTCGCGCAGTATGCGGCCGTAACCGCTCGGGTCGTCCAGTTCGGCGGTCAGCAGCGCCAGGCCGTCCGCGGCCGCGTCCGCCAGTCGCCGCAGGGTCGCCGCTTCGATCAGCGGGACGTCGCCGTAGAGAATCAGTACGCGGTCGGCGTCCGGAATTTGCGGCAGCGCCTGCGCTACGGCATGCCCGGTGCCGAGCTGCTCGGCCTGTTCCACCCAGTGCACGGGCGCGTGCGCCAGCGTCTCGCGCACCGCGTCGCCGCCGTGGCCATAGACGACATGAATGGCGCGTGGCCGCAGCGACTTCGCGGTGTCGACGACGTGCGCGAGCAACGGGCGGCCGGCCAGGGGATGCAATACCTTGGGCAGGTTGGACCGCATGCGTGTCCCCTGCCCGGCGGCCAGTATGACAATGCTGGTGTCCATGGAGCCTGCGGGATTCACTGATCTCCGATAACCGGTTGGACAATCATGTTATCAGGTTTGCGGACAGGCGGGCTCAAAAACCCCGCGCGCGAGCGGCGCCACCGCCGGAACCGCCGGTCAGTGCAGCACGGGTGTTTCGGACACGCCCTTGCGCATCTCGTCGGCGGTCGCCGGGCGTATGTCGGTGATGGTGACGGCGAAAATCAGCGTCTTGCCGGCAAAGGGATGGTTGCAGTCGACGGTCAGCTTGCCGTCTTCGATCCGCGTGACGAAAAACGTCCGGGTTTCGCCCCGGTCGTTCTGCATGGGCACTTCGGCCCCGACGTGACGAAATTGCGGCGGCACGTTTTCGACATCGTCGCTAAAGGTCAGATCGGGGTCATGCTCGCCGAACGCCTGCTCGGCGCTCAGGGTCACCTCGACCTTGTCGCCCACACGGCAGCTTTCCAGCGCCTGTTCCACCTGGTCGAACATCTTGTTCGGCCCGCCGTGCACATACGCAACCGGCAGGTCGGACTGTTCCAGCACCACCCGGTTCGCGTCGAGGATGGCATAGGTGATCGAAACGACCTTGCCTGAACCAACCCGTGCTGCTGACATAGGATTCCCCGCCGAAGAAGTGCCGAACGAACGCCCTAGCGTTTGCTCTTGTCGCGGAGCTTCTGGATGGCGCGCAACTGCGCCACGGCCTCGGCCAGTTCGGCCTGCGCCTTGGCGTAGTCGAAGTCGGTCTTGCGGTCGGCCATGGCGCGTTCGGCCCGTTCCTTGGCCTGGAGTGCGGCGGCCTCGTCCAGATCCCTGGCGCGCAGCGCCGTATCGGCCAGTACGGTGACCACGTGCGGCTGCACTTCCAGAATGCCGCCGGACACGTAGAACAACTGTTCGTCCTGGCCTTGCATCTGCACCCGCACTTCGCCCGGCTTGAGTCGGGTCAGCAGCGGCGAGTGACGCGGTGCGATACCCACCTCGCCCATCTCCGCCGGTGCGAACACCATGTTGGCCGGTCCGGAGAAGATCTCCCGTTCCGCGCTGACGATATCCACCTGAATGGTCATGGCCATAACCCGTTAACCCCGCCTGCCCTACAGCGTCTTGGCTTTTTCGACTGCTTCTTCAATCGTGCCGACCATGTAGAAAGCCTGCTCGGGGAGACTGTCGTAGTCGCCGTTGATGATGCCCTTGAACGCCGCGATGGTGTCCTTGAGGCTGACGTATTTGCCCGCCGCGCCGGTAAAGGTCTCGGCGACGAAGAACGGCTGGGACAGGAAACGCTGGATCTTACGCGCACGGGCCACCACCTGCTTGTCTTCTTCCGACAGTTCGTCCATGCCCAGAATGGCGATGATGTCGCGCAGTTCCTTGTAGCGCTGCAGCGTACCCTGGACGGCGCGCGCGGTCTCGTAGTGTTCGATGCCGACCACCAGCGGATCGAGCTGGCGCGACGTGGAATCGAGCGGGTCGACCGCCGGATAGATGCCCAGCTCGGCGACCTGGCGCGACAACACCAGCGTCGCATCGAGGTGGGCGAACGTGGTCGCCGGCGACGGGTCGGTCAGGTCGTCCGCGGGCACGTAAACGGCCTGGAACGAGGTGATCGAACCGGTCTTGGTCGAGGTGATGCGCTCCTGCAGCACACCCATTTCCTCGGCGAGCGTCGGCTGATACCCGACCGCCGAAGGCATGCGGCCGAGCAGCGCCGAGACTTCGGTGCCGGCCAGCGTGTAACGGTAGATGTTGTCGATGAACATCAGCACGTCGCGGCCTTCGTCGCGGAAATTTTCGGCGATGGTGAGTCCCGTCAGCGCCACGCGCAGGCGGTTGCCCGGCGGCTCGTTCATCTGGCCGTAGACCAGCGCGACTTTGTCGAGCACGCCGCCTTCCCGCATTTCATGGTAAAAGTCGTTGCCTTCGCGGGTACGCTCGCCGACGCCGGCAAACACCGAGTAGCCCGAGTGCTCGACCGCGATGTTGCGGATCAGCTCCATCAGGGTGACCGTCTTGCCCACGCCGGCGCCGCCGAACAGGCCGATCTTGCCGCCCTTGGCGATGGGCATGATCAGGTCGATGACCTTGATGCCGGTTTCGAGAATCTCGAGGCTGGCGGCCTGATCCGCATAGGCCGGCGCCTTGCGGTGGATCGGCATGCGCTTGTCGGCGTTGACCGGACCGGCCTGATCGACCGGGTTGCCGAGCACGTCCATGACGCGCCCCAGCGTCGCCTTGCCGACCGGCACCATGATGGGCGCGCCGGTGTTGCTCACGTTGACGCCGCGCCGGATGCCGTCGGTGGAGCCCATCGCGATGGTGCGCACGATGCCGTCGCCGAGCTGCTGCTGTACTTCCAGCGTCAGGCCCGCGTTGTCGACCAGCAGCGCGTCGTAAATCCGGGGCACCGCGTCGCGCGGAAATTCCACGTCGACGACCGCGCCGATCACTTCAACAATGTTGCCAGCACTCATGAGGAAATCCTCTGTAACCTGAATTGTCGGGACGGTGTCAGGGGACGGTGTCTGGGGACAGAATTCAATTCTGTCGCCTGCTCTGCTGTCCCCCGTTCTGCTCCCCTGCTCAATGCCTGGGGACAGAATTCAATTCTGTCCCCCGTTCTGAACGCTACACCGCCGCGGCGCCGCCGACGATTTCGGACAGCTCCTGCGTGATCGCCGCCTGACGCGCCTTGTTGTAAACGAGCTGCAACTCGTCGATCAGCGTGCCGGCGTTGTCGGACGCGGATTTCATGGCGACCATGCGCGCGGCCATTTCGCACGCGATGTTCTCGACCACGCCCTGATAGATCAGCACTTCGACGTAGCGCATCAGCAGGCTTTCCATGACTTCGCGCGCGTCCGGTTCGTAGATGTAATCCCAGTGATGCTTCAGGTTTTCGTCCGTGTCATTGCCGCCGATCGGCAGCAACCGGTGCATTTCCGGGCGCTGCGTCATAGTGTTCACGAATTCATTGTGCGCCAGATACAGCTCGTCGATGCGGCCCTCGTCGAACGCATCGAGCATGACCTTGACCGAACCGATCAGCCCACCGACGGTCGGCATATCGCCCAGGTGCGAAACCTGCGACACGACGCGGCCGCCCAAGCGCTTGAAGAAGCCCATGCCCTTGGCACCGACGAGCGTCAGGTCCACTTCGACGCCCCGGTCGTGCCAGCGCTTCATGGCGTTCACCGCCGTCTTGAACAGATTGATATTCAAACCGCCGCACAGCCCGCGGTCGGTTGAAACGATCACCAGACCGGCTCGTTTGAGTTCGCGCCCGGTCAGGTACGAATGCCGGTACTCCGGATGCGAGTTGGCCATGTGCGAAACCACTTTGCAGATCTTGCCCGCGTAGGGCCGCGTCGCCAGCATGCGTTCCTGCGCCTTGCGCATCTTGCTCGCCGCCACCATTTCCATGGCTTTGGTGATCTTCCGCGTATTCTGGATACTGCGGATCTTGGTGCGTATCTCTTTCGCGCCGGCCATGCTTCAGGTCACCTGGTTCGCTGCGGTCAGTAGGCGCCGTTGGCGACGAAGTCGTCGGCCACCTTGCGCAGGCTGGCGGCGACTTCATCGTTGTAGACGGGGTTGCTGTTGATCGAATTGAGCACGGCGCCGTGGCCGGAACGGAAATGCGCCAGCAGCGCGGACTCGAACGCGACCACCTTGTTGACCGGCACGCTGTCCAGATAGCCTTCGTTGGCGGCGAACAGCGACATGGCCATTTCCGCGACCGACAACGGCGAGTACTGCGGCTGCTTCATCAGCTCGGTGACGCGCTGGCCGCGTTCGAGCTGCTTGCGCGTCGCTTCGTCGAGGTCCGACGCAAACTGCGCGAAGGCCGCCAGCTCGCGATACTGCGCCAGCGACAGGCGTACGCCGCCGCCCAGCTTCTTGATGACGTTGGTCTGGGCGGCGCCGCCGACGCGCGAAACCGACAGACCGGCGTTGATAGCGGGACGGATGCCGGCGTTGAACAGATCCGACTCCAGGAAGATCTGGCCGTCGGTGATGGAAATGACGTTGGTGGGCACGAACGCCGACACGTCGCCGGCCTGCGTCTCGATGATCGGCAGCGCCGTCAGCGAGCCGGTCCTGCCTTTGACCTGACCGTTGGTGAATTTCTCCACGTACGCGGTGTTGACCCGCGAGGCGCGCTCCAGCAGGCGCGAGTGCAGGTAGAACACGTCGCCGGGATAGGCTTCGCGGCCCGGCGGGCGGCGCAGCAGCAGCGACACCTGGCGGTACGCCCAGGCCTGCTTGGTCAGGTCGTCATAGATGATCAGCGCGTCTTCGCCACGGTCGCGGAAATACTCGCCCATCGAACAGCCGGCGTAAGGCGCGATGTACTGCATTGCAGCTGAATCGGACGCGGCAGCGGCCACGACGATGGTGTGCTCCATCGCGCCGTGCTCTTCGAGCTTGCGCACCACGCCGGCGATCGACGAGTTCTTCTGGCCGATGGCGACGTAGATACATTTGATGCCGGTGCCCTTCTGATTGATGATGGCATCGATGGCCACGGCGGTCTTGCCGGTCTGGCGGTCGCCGATGATCAGCTCGCGCTGGCCGCGGCCGATCGGCACCATCGAGTCGATCGACTTCAACCCGGTCTGCACCGGCTGATCGACCGATTTACGCTCGATGACACCGGGCGCGATCTTTTCGATCGGCGCGGTGCCGGCGGCCTCGATCGGGCCCTTGCCGTCGATCGGCGTGCCGAGCGAATCGACCACGCGTCCGAGCAGGCCGGGACCGATGGGCACCTCCAGGATGCGGCTGGTGCACTTGACCTTGTCGCCCTCCGACACGCTCTTGTAGTCGCCGAGGATAACCACGCCGACCGAGTCGCGTTCGAGGTTCAGCGCCAAGCCGAACAGGCCGTTGCCGAAGTCGATCATTTCGCCCTGCATCGCGTCGGCCAGGCCGTGAATGCGGCAGATACCGTCGGTCAGACTGACGACGGTGCCTTCGCTGCGCGCCTCGGAAGTGGCCTGAAAGCCTTCGATGCGCTTCCTGATCAGGTCGCTGATTTCGGATGGATTCAGTTGCATGACTTGCGTCCTCTCTTAGTGAACCAGCGCGCGGGAAAGCTGCCGCAGGTGTTCGACCGCCGACCCGTCGATGACCAGGTCGCCGGCGCGAATCACCGCGCCGCCCACCAGCGCGTCGTTCACGGAACAATTCAGTTTGACGTCGCGGCCCAGGCGTGCCTTCAACGCATCGGCGATCGCGCTTTTCTGTTCTTCGCTCAACGGAAACGCCGACATGACCTCCGCGTCGACCGTGCGCTCGGCTTCGGCCTTCAGTCGCTCGAACTGCGCGGCGATCATCGGCAACTGCGCAAGCCGGCCGTTTTCCGCCAACATGCGGATCAGGTTCGCCTCCTGCTCGCCGGTGTCGGTATCCAGCACGCGAATGAACAGCTCGGCGGCGCCGGCGCGCGTCTGGCGCGGATTGTCGAGCAGTCGGCGCATGGCGGGGTCGACCGACACCGCCGCGATCAGCGCCAGTTTGTCCGACCAGTACTGGAAATTACCCGTGGACCGGGCCAGTTCGAACACCGCCTTGGCGTAGGGGCGCGCCAGCGCCGGTTCGCCTTGCGGCAGTGCGTCTTGGTTGGTTGCCGTCTCGTCCATCACCGTCCCCTAGATCTGAGCGACCAGATCTTTGATCAGCTCGTCGTTGGCGGTGGCGTCCAGTTCGCGGCGGAGAATGCGTCCGGCGCCCGCGGTGGCGATATTCACCACCTGGCCGCGCAGGGCTTCCTTGGCGCGGTTGATTTCCTGGTTGATCTCCGCCTGCGCCGCGGTCTTGAGGCGTGCACCCTCTTCACGCGCCTCGTTCTTGGCCTCTTCGATCACTTCGGCGGCGCGCTTTTCGGCGCGGGCGATGATCTCGGCCCCCTGCTGCTTGGCTTCGTGCAGCATTTCCGTCGCCCTCTTCTGCGCCAGTTCCAGCTCGTGGCGCCCGCGCTCGCCGGCGGCCAGGCCGTCGGCGATGCGCGCCTTGCGTTCCTGCAGCGCGTTGACCAGCGGCGGCCACACGAACTTCATGCAGAACCACACGAAGAAGAAAAAGGTGATCGTCTGACCCCATAACGTGAGATTGATGTTCATACGCCGGCCCCGCCTCGCGCGCTAACGATGTGAGTAAAGGTCAGGCCGCAACCGCGAAGATGACGTAGAAAGCCACGCCGACGGCGATCATCGGCACCGCGTCGGTCAGACCCATCATCAGGAAGAACTGGCCGCGCAGTGTCGGGATCAGCTCCGGCTGGCGCGCCGCGCCCTCGAGAAACCGGCCGCCGAGCACACCGATACCGATGGCGGCACCCAGCGCCCCCAGACCCAACATGATCGCGCCGGCGATATAGAGCATTGCGGTAACTTCAGTCATCGTTCTCTCCTAAATTGATCTTTGAATTCGAAACAGGAAATCCGGGCTAGTGGCTCTCGCCTGTCTGATAGGCCATGTCCATGTAAACGATGGTCAGGATCATGAAGATGTAGGCCTGCAGCGTTATGATCAGAATATGGAAGATGGCCCAACCCACCTGCAGGAAGCCGCCGAACAGTTTCAGCGCCCAGCCGCCGCCGAACATCAGCGCGATCAGAATGAAGATCATTTCGCCCGCGAACATGTTGCCGTAGAGTCGCAGCGACAGTGACAGGGGCTTGGACAGCAGCGACACGAACTCGAGCACGAAGTTGATCGGAATGAACAGCGCTTGCACCAGCATGTTCTTGGACTGGAACGGGTGCAGGGTGAGTTCGGCGAGGTAACCGAGCGGGTGCTTGATCTTGAGGCTGTAGAAAATCATCAGCATGAACACGGCGATCGCCATGCCGAAGGTCGCGTTCGGATCGGTCGAGGGCACCACTCGCATAAAGTGCACGCCGGCGAGCTTGCCGACCGCGGGCAGCCAGTCCACCGGGATCAAGTCCATCAGGTTCATGAGGAAGACCCAGACGAAGATGGTCAGCGCCATGGGCGCGACCATCGGATTGCGCCCGGTAAACGCGCTTTTCACCATGCCGTCGACAAACTCGACCAGCCATTCGACGAAATTCTGCAGGCCGCCCGGGGTGCCGGTTTCGGCGTTCCTGGCGACCTTTCTGAACAGCCAGAGGAACAGGATGCCGAGTGCGAGCGACCAGAACATGGTGTCGACGTTGATCGACCAGAAACCCATTTCCCTGGCTTCCAGCGCATCGTGCGCAAACCCCCAGTGGCCGTCGGCGTGTTGGCCGAAGGTCAGGTTGGTGAGGTGATGCTTGATGTATTCGCTTGCTGTCAGCGGTGCTTCAGACATAGCCTCAGTTCGCCAGTTCTTTGTTTCCCGGTAAAAACAGTGCGGTTTGGCCCGCAACAAACCCCGCCAGAAGCGCCAGGGGCGGCAGTGCAAACAGCCCCATGCCCATTGCGAACAGGAGAGCGACAATCAAAAACCGCTGAATCGCACACCGATAAAGCGCCGCCAGTGTCTGCTGCGCGGATTTGTCCGGCGCTTGCACTTCGCGGCGGCTGCAACGCCCGAGGACGAACAGGTTCGCGGCGGCAATGCCGCCGCCGTACCACGCCGACAGGGCTGCAAACACACCTGATTTGACGAGAAACACCGCGGATGTGACTGCAACGGCCAGGATCAGGACCAGCCACAGTCGGGAAGCCGCGCGCAGCATCAGGTTCCGCCGGGATGCAGCGGCGGCAAATTATAAGTAGCGCCCGACAGCGGGGTCAACAATTTATATTCCTTATTGGATATGCGCGAGTATCCCGTCCAATTCATCGAGGCTGTTGTAGGTGATGCTCAGCGAGCCCCTGCCCTTGTCGTTGTAGTGGATCGTGACCGGTGCGCCGACGCGGTCCGCCAGATTCTGCTCGAGGCGCACCAGATCGGGGTCGCGCCGTGCCGGCGATTTCGGTGCAGCCGGATGCTCGGCGCGCGCCTGCAGTCGCCGCACCAGTTGTTCGGTGGCCCGCACCGACAAACCCTTGGCGGTGATTTCGCGTGCCGCCTCCGCCTGCAGCGTGCCGGCCAGCGCCAGCAGCGCGCGGGCGTGACCCATTTCCATCTCACCCTTTTCGACCAGGGTGCGCGCCACCTCGCCCAAGTCAAGCAAGCGCAGCAGGTTCGATACGGCCGCGCGCGACCGCCCTACCGCTTCGGCCGCCTGCTGATGGGTCATCTCGAATTCCCCGATCAGGCGCTGCAGGGCGCGCGCCTCTTCCAGCGGGTTGAGATCCTCGCGCTGGATATTCTCGATAAGCGCCATGGCGATGGCGCTGCGGTCGTCGATATGGCGTACCACCACGGGCACGTCCTGCAGACCCGCCAGTTGCGCGGCCCGCCAGCGGCGTTCGCCGGCGATGATCTCGTAGTGCCCTTCCGCGTCGACCGGGCGTACGACGATGGGCTGGACCACGCCCTGCTGGCGGATCGAATCGGCCAGCTCGCTCAGGCTGTCGGGGTGCATGTCGACACGCGGCTGGTACTTGCCGCGCCGCAGCTGTTCCACGCCCAGCTTGCGCAATTCGCCGTCGGCGGGCGCGGCGGGGACACGTGCAACCGGCGCGACCTCGACGACCGGTTCGGGCCGGGGGACGGCAACGGGCTGCGGGCGCTCCGGCGGTGTGGAACCGAGCAGCGCGTCGAGTCCGCGACCTAATCCTCGTTTCTTTGCTGACATGGCGATGTCCGGATATGGGGGGTCGGAAGACGGGAAGTTAACGGAAAACCCGCACTGGGGCCAGCCCGCATTTTTCGCCGGCCCTCCCGGTGCGGCGGCGTCACGCCTGGGCAACCTGCGCGGCCTGGATCGCTTCCTCTTCGCGGCGCAGCAGTTCGCCGGCGAGCGCCAGGTAGGCGATGGCACCGCGCGAGGTCCGGTCATACTTGATAATCGGCATGCCGTAACTCGGCGCCTCGGCGAGACGGATGTTGCGCGGAATGATCGTACGATAGACCCGGTCGCCGAAGTGCTTGATCAGTTGCTCCGAGACCTGGCTGGCAAGGTTGTTGCGCGCATCGTGCATGGTGCGCAGCAGTCCTTCGATTTCCAGGTGCGGATTGATTGCGCCGCGTATCTGCTCGACCGTCTGCATCAGCGCCGACACGCCTTCGAGTGCGTAATACTCGCACTGAATCGGAATGAAAACCGCGTCCGCCGCGGTCAGCGCATTGAGCGTCAGCAGGTTCAGCGACGGCGGACAATCGATCAGGACATAGTCGAATTCGCCGGAAATCGACGCGAGCTGGTGCTTCAGGCGCGCCTGACGATCGGGCACGTGCATCAACTCGACTTCGGCGGCGGTCAGGTCGGCGTTGCCCGGCAGCAGGTAATAGCCGGCCGCCTCGGCAAACAGCACGGCGTCACGCAACGGGCCCTCCCCCATCAGGGCATCATAACCGCTGAGTTCGACCTGGTTCTTGTCGACACCGCTGCCCATGGTCGCGTTGCCCTGCGGGTCCAGATCGACGAGCAGCACCTTGCGCCGGGTGGCCGCCAGAGACGCGGCGAGGTTCACCGTCGTGGTCGTCTTGCCCACCCCACCCTTCTGATTGGTTACTGCCAGGATTCGCGTCATATCAATTCGCTGCTCCGGTTGCTGTCCACTTCACCAGATGCCGGCTTGCATTCAGCCCCGGCACGGTGAGCGGAATGATTTCCGGCTTGGCGCCCGCCGCGCGGAGCGCATCGATTTCGGCAGCGTCGAGCGCGCCTTTCATGGCCAGCAGTACCCCGCCCGGTTTCAGCAGATGCGCGGTCGCGCGGTGCATCGCCGCCGCCGCGGCGAAAGCGCGGCTGATGATCTGATCGAACCCCGTGTCGGGACGGTAATCTTCCACGCGGCAGTTCACCAGTTCGATGTTCGCGATCTCCAGTTCGGTCGACGCCTGGCGCAGGAACCGCAGCTTTTTCGCGCCCGCATCCAGCAGCACACAATGCACCTGTGGCCGGACGAGCGCCAGCGGCAACCCGGGCAACCCTGCGCCGGTGCCGACATCGAGCAGCCTGGGCCCGGTGATCCAGGGTGCGACGGCCAGACTGTCCAGCAAATGACGCGTGACCATCGCCTCGGGCGCGCGCACCGCAGTCAGATTGTAAACCCGGTTCCACCTGGCGAGCAGTGTAACAAATCGGGCCAGTTTATCGATCACCGGCGCATCGACGGCCAGCCCCAGCGCGCGGCAGCCGGCCTCGATCGGATGATGCAGCGCCTCGGACAACGGCGGACCGCCCGCTCAGGCCGACTTCAACGCGGTGTGGCCATGCTTCTTGAGATACACCAGCAGCAATGAAATCGCCGCGGGCGTGACGCCCGGAATGCGCGCCGCCTGGCCGATGGTTTCGGGCCGCACCGCCTTGAGTTTCTCGCGCACTTCACTGGAAATGCCCCGGACCCGGTCGTAGTCCATGTCCTGCGGCAGCGCCCTGCTCTCCTGGCGCTGATGCCGTTCGATTTCCTGGCGCTGGCGCTCGATGTAGCCGTGGTACCTGGCCTGGATTTCGACCTGCTCCGTGACCTGGGCGCTTTCCCCGCTCGCGCCGACCCCGTCGAGCGCGGTGACGTCCTCGTAACGCACGTTGGGCCGGCGGATGAGATCCAGCGCGCGCTGTTCCTGCGCGAGCGGCTCCCCGCAACGCACCGCGAGCTGTTCGGCGGCCGTCGTGCCCGGCCTGACCCAGAGTTCGAACAGCCGGTGCCGCTCGCGCTCGATGGCCTCGCGCTTGGCGTTGAATGCGGCCCAGTGCGCAGTGTCCACTAGGCCCAGCGCCCTGCCCGTTTCGGTCAGGCGCAGGTCGGCGTTGTCTTCGCGCAGCAGCAGCCGGTATTCGGCGCGGCTGGTAAACATGCGGTACGGCTCGTTGGTACCGCGCGTGATCAGATCGTCGACCAGCACGCCAAGATAGGCCGCGTCGCGGCGCGGGCTCCAGGCCGGCCGGCCCTGCACCGCCAGCGCGGCGTTGAGCCCCGCCAGCAATCCCTGGGCCGCGGCTTCCTCGTAGCCGGTGGTGCCGTTGATCTGGCCGGCGAAGAACAGGCGCTCGATGAACCGGGTTTCGAGCGATGCCCGGAGGTCGCGCGGGTCGAAGAAGTCGTACTCGATGGCGTAGCCGGGCCGCGTGATGTGCGCCCGTTCGAACCCCGGCATCGAGCGCACGAGCGCCAGTTGCACGTCGAACGGCAGGCTTGTAGATATCCCATTCGGGTAAATTTCGTGCGAATTTAAACCTTCTGGTTCTATAAAAATCTGGTGTGAACTCTTATCTGCGAAGCGGACCACCTTGTCCTCGATGGACGGGCAGTAGCGTGGCCCGACACCTTCGATAACGCCGGTATACATGGGCGACCTATCGAGCCCGCCACGGATAATTTCATGAGTTTTTTCAGTTGTTTGTGCAATATAGCAGCTCACCTGGCGGGGGTGCTCGGCACCCGTCGCCAGGAACGAGAAGCTGGGGATCGGCGCGTCCCCCGGCTGCTCCCGCAATTGGCTGTAATCGATGCTGCGGGTGTCGATCCGGGGTGGTGTGCCGGTTTTCAGACGCCGGACCCGAAACGGCAGGGCACGCAAACGCTCGGCCAGGGCATTGGACGGCGGATCGCCGGCGCGGCCGCCCTGATAGTTGGACAGTCCGATGTGAATGCGTCCACCGAGGAAGGTACCGACGGTCAGCACGATGCTGTCGGCATAGAACCGCAGGCCCATCTGGGTGACCACGCCGACGGCACGGTCACGCTCGACGATCAGATCGTCGACCGCCTGCTGGAAGAGGGTGAGGTTGGGCTGCGTCTCCAGAAAATTACGTATCGCGCGCCTGTAGAGTTCGCGGTCGGCCTGGGCGCGGGTGGCGCGCACCGCCGGGCCCTTGCTGGCGTTCAGCCGGCGGAACTGGATGCCGGCGCGATCGGCCGCACGCGCCATGACGCCGCCGAGCGCGTCGATTTCCTTGACCAGGTGGCCCTTGCCGATGCCGCCGATGGCGGGGTTGCAGCTCATCTGGCCGAGCGTCTCGATGTTGTGGGTGAGGAGGAGGGTGGGCACACCGATGCGCGCGGCCGCCAGCGCAGCCTCGGTCCCCGCGTGACCGCCGCCCACCACGATTACACCGAATTTGTGCTCGAAATCCACCACAGTCGCCCGATTCAAACAGCCGATGATTATAGCCCAGAAGAGGGGGTACCCTGCGGGGCCTCCGGGTAAGCCGGCCCGGACTCACCGTCGCGCGGGGTTCCGCTCGCAGGTCCCGGCCGCTTGGCGGGGTGTCCGCCGGAGCCGGCGCTTCAGGGTCGAACCAGGACGTAACCCTGAGCCACCAGATCCATGAGGCGCACGACGCCGGCTTCCACATGGCCGGCGTGCTTGTTCAGTTCGGGCTCGCTGCCGGTTTCACGCTTGAGCGAGGCGAGGGTGTTGTCGCAGGCGCTGAAACGGACGCCGCTGTCGGTGGCGAGCCGGCCGATCCGCTCGGCATTCTCGTTGTCTGCGTACAGCAGCCGCAATCCCGGACCGAAGGCCACGACCTCGATGTCGATGCGGTCGGGGCCATAGTACTTGAGCAGGTTGCTGACCACGTTCAGCACCATGGCCTGCTTGGCGGGGTCCGCGTCGCTCAGTTGCAGCACCAGTTTCTTTTCGGCGAAGGGCTTTGCCTGGTCCATGTCAGGCGCCGCCGCGACAGCGGGCAGGCAGCAAAGCCAGAGCATGAACAGCCAGGTCGTTCGTGCGAGCGGTTTCAGCATAACAGCCTCCTTCATGAATCCCGTCTGCAGATCGAATTCATGCCCGTTAGCTTACACCGGCTGGCGCGCCGAATCCGAACGCCGTCTCAATTTTTCCGCAACCGCCGTCGTTCCAGGCGGTCACGCGCCGCTCCGGCACGCCCGGCGCCGGCCGGGTGGGGCGATCGACACCAGAATACCTCTGCGGCGCCGGCCGGCACGAATCTTCTTTTCATTCACCCGGCACCACTGTACGCGCGGGGACGACGCGGGCAGGGGAGTTCGATGGCGACGCGGCCGCGCAGGTATGTTTGCCAGTCGTATCACTGCTGTCCCGTTAACAGGAATAGAAAAGGCTTAAACCTCAATCGGGTGTTACAATGGTTGTGCCAGCAAACACTGTAATAGAAGGAGATTTAAGCCTTGGCTCATCATAATACTGTGTTCTCACAAATACTCAAACTGATTCCGAGACATGAATTCGAGGCCCTTGCCAACCAGCACCATTGCGGTCGTTCTTTCCGCACGGCATCCAGGTGGTCGCAGTTCGTGACGATGGCCATGGCACAACTGGCTGGGCGGGACAGCTTGCGTGATATTGTCGAGAATATTTCCGCACAAGCGCATCGTCTGTACCATCTTGGCAGCGCCAAGCTGTCACGCTCCAACCTCTCGCGCATCAACGAAGACAAACCCTGCGCCCTGTACGAGGCCCTGTTTGGGAAACTCCTGAGCCGCTGTCAGGGGATGGCACCCGGTCATAATTTTCGTTTTAAGAACCCGCTTTATTCGCTGGATGCCTCGACCATAGACCTCTGCCTGTCGGTTTTTCCATGGGCTGATTTCCGCTCGACCAAGGGCGCCATCAAACTCCATGGCGGTTTGAACCATGCGGGCTATCTACCCGAGTTCGTCACCGTCACTGGCGGCAAGACCAGTGATATTGAGGTGGGTCGTACCTTGGAGTTTCCCCAAGGCAGCAGGGTGGCTATCGACCGTGGCTATAATGACTATGCCTGGTACAAGCAGTTGACAGAAAAAGGAATATTCTTTGTGACTCGACTTAAGTCCAATGCCAGGACCCGGCTTGTCAGTCGCCGAGCGATCCCGGCGGACAAAGGGCTGACCAGCGATCAAACCATCGAGTTCACCGGTGCTCAGACGGCAAAGACATGTCCCGTTCCACTGCGTCGCATCGGTTATCGTGATCCGGAAACCGGCAAGCACTATATTTTTCTGACTAACAATTTCAAGCTGGCAGCCAAGACGATCGCCGATATCTACAAGGCCAGGTGGCAGGTGGAGCTGTTCTTCAAATGGATCAAGCAAAACCTGAAGATCAAGTCGTTTATCGGAACCAGTAAGAATGCGGTCATGACCCAGGTCCGGATTGCCCTGTGTGTTTATCTGCTCCTGGCATTTATCAAATTCCAGTCGAAGCTGAACAAAAGCATGCAGCAAATATTACGTTTGTTGCAGCTCAATCTGTTTGAAAAACGACACCTCATGGCCCTGCTGAAAGGCGATCCGGTACACGACAAAGAACCTGATGCCAGTCAGATGGTCTTGATGTAAAAGTTAACGGGACAGCAGTGATTTATTTTACGAACGCTGTGCAGGCTGCTGCCTAAAGAATATTGAAACCGGCAAGCTTCGTGGCGCATGAACGATGTCTTGGGCTACTATGAGTATGCTTGGTTTCTTTAATCCACTCACACATTCACAAAAACAACTTAAATCATGAAAACTACTACTCGCATTTGCACTACCACATTGGCTGCTGTCTTCGGTCTCGGTATGATCTTAGCTGCCCACGCCGTTAGTTCAAGCGAAGCAGAAGCGCTGAATAAGGCGACAGTCTCGCTCACGCAAGCGACACAAATCGCAGAAAAGCAGGAACCGAGCAAGACAATTTCGGTCGAGTTCGATCTTGAAAAGAATCTCCCGCTCTGGGAAGTTAAGGTGCTTGGAAATGATGGAGTAAAAGAGTACAAGATCGATGCCTCGTCGGGTGCCGTGGTGAAAATCGAAGATGAACACATCCGGGGCAAGCTCACAAACTTTGTGACGGGCATGAACCTAAGAGATCTTAACTACGCCGAGACATCGCTAGAGCAAGCGGTAAGCACAGTCGAAAAGAAATTGAACGGTAAAGCCGTCAAGGTGCAAGTCGAGCATGAGCATGACGCCATCCAATATGACGTTTTCGTGCGAGCAGACGGCAAAACAAAGAAACTAAAAATCCAAGCCGATACCGGGCAACCCCGATAACCGTCGACTGGATCACGGTACGTGATTGGGAAATAATAGCGATGCATTCCTTGACCAGCCGAATTATTGTCCTCGCGATCGCCGCCCTGCCTCTGGCTGGGTGCGAGTCGATCGCGATTAGCGCCCTCGGGGGCGGCACATCGGCCGGGGTATCCTACTCAATGGCCGGTAAAGTTTCCCGCACCTTCACCGCATCCCTGCCCAGGGTTCAGGCGGCCGCCCTGGCAGCACTCCAGCGCATGGATATCGATGTGCGCTCTATCGGCAAGGTCAAGGGTGGAGAGGAGATCAACGCGAAATCCATCAACCGCACTATTTACATCGAGCTGGAGGAGATCAGCCCCAATGCCACCCGCATGTCGGTAAGCGCTAAGTCCGGAATTTTCCTCACCGACCGCGCTACCGGCGCAGAGATACTCCTGCAGACTGACCGGGAGATAGGGGGTCGTGAGTAATTAAAGAGCCATTGTTCTCTGACCCCGGCTTTGAACAGGGAATAAAGACATGAAGACTCATCGGTTTGTTACTCGTTCTTTTTTTCTTGCGCTTGTCGGCACGATTGGCGTCGGCGCGCCCATGTCAGCCTTCGCTGAGAAATCGATTGAAGAAAGTGCAACTCAAGTAGTCAACGATCTTCTCGTACAGCAAGGTGCGCCGGTGCTTCAGATGCTGATCGCGCGTTCACGGGACGATGCCGTGCGTGCCGGCGTGCTGCCGATTCCGGCGGAAATACGCCAACACCTCGTGGGCTTCATTCCCGATGTGGTACTTGATGCGGCCCATTACCGGGTGCAGGGCGGGGATGATCTGACCCTGCAAGTCAATGCGATTCGTTATGGCGATACCGCGGCCATTACGCTTGACCATGTCATCGTGTTCAAAACACTCGAGGACGCGCTGCACAACCCCAAGCTCTGGGTGCATGAGTTGACGCACGTTGCCCAGTATCAGCGCTGGGGGATCCGCGACTTTTCTGTTCGGTACCTTAGAAACTTTCAAGCCGTTGAGAAGGAAGCCTATGAGGCCGCAACTAGATACGGAGAATCATGAATCAATGGGGTCAGACTCGGTAGCTTGGTATTTACCGCTAACTTCAATTATTGCGATTTCACCGCCAGAACCGTCACTTCCCCCGTTCTTAAATTGACCCGGAAGGATTTCCGGGCAAAGAGAAACCGGCCGGTTTCCGCTTGGACCACGTCGGTGTCCGCGGTGGGGTAGAGCACGATCCAGTCGCTCGGGGCTTTAGCGCCGAGCAATAACAACACTTGCCGATATCGTCCATATCGATCATTGTCCACCGTTGCGTGGTGGGTTTGACATGAAAAGAATCTTTGAAGAAAAGTATTTGCATCTGGCATTTGAGATAACTCTGATTCTCAAAGGCATCTTTGCGTTGCTGGAAATCCTCGCTGGTATAGTGGCGTATTTCATAACCCAAGACTTCCTCTTAAGGTTCGTTGTTGCCATCACGCAAGATGAACTGACGGAGGACCCTCGCGACTTTGTGGCGCACTATTTACTTCAAACCGCACAGGATTTCTCCATCAGTTCGCAGCACTTCACGTCTCTTTATCTGTTGAGCCACGGCATCATTAAGATTTTCCTTGTGGCGGGACTCTTGCGTGAAAAATTCTGGTTTTATCCATTGGCCATGATCGTGTTCGCTCTTTTTATTCTGTACCAGTTCTTTAGGTTCAGCGTCACTCATTCCCTCTGGCTCCTGGTCGTTACGTTGCTGGACATCATTGTCATATTGCTCACTTGGCATGAATACAGGTACCTTCGGCAACACCGTTCGGTAACCTTGACCTGATTGAATTGTTCGTGTGCTCTTCTGTCTGAGGGATACGACCCGCCGCCGCATGCCTGTTCGGCATCGAAGAGCGCGGGCCGGCGGTGACAGGAGGAATCACGCTGATGCACCGTCCGCGATTCAACACAGACATAAATTTGCACGGGCGTTGACCCCAAAAGGCACTATCCGGTCATGACAAAATACCAAATTGCCGTGGCCGTCCTCATCGGATTTGGGCTGGGGGGTTGCGCGAGTACGTCATCGTACTGGTCGGGCACACAGGAGATAGCCGATCACCCAGAGAAAATCGTGTTGGTGCAAACACCCATCGCGATTGACGCTGTGAGGCTCCATAATCTGTTCGCACCCGATTTGGCCAAAGACCCTCCGGAATCGCGCGACGCCATCAAAAAATCCCGTCATCACGGCGCAAGCGCGCGCCCTGACCGCTATGCAGAGCGCCGTGGAAAGCCAGACGGAAATTAGAATTATCAACAGCGAAGCGGTAACGCACGCGATTGACAAGTTGCAGGTCAATAATCCCGATACGGTCATCACCCCGGAAATAGCTGAACAGTTACGCCCCTTCTCCGGGGCAGACGCCATACTGCGGTTTCGCATCACGGACTACGGCGTGACAGCCAAAGCATGGCGCCACGGGGTGCTTGTATTTGAAGTCGCCTCAACGCTGGCCATCGCGGAGTATAGTCAATATAAAAGCCCTTTCCATCACTCGTGAACAGATCATCCGCGGGTAACGAAGGGGCCTTCGCCGTGCCACCACCGCGAAATCTTGCCCCCCTCTGCACGCACCAACCGATCCTTCGCCTTCGCCCGTACCACGTGTGCAGCACCCAGGCCATCAGGCCAACCGAAATCCTGGCGCGCCGTTTGGGTCATTGCCATTGGAATGGTGCGAAGGGTTGGATGGTGTCAGCCAAACAGCTCGGCGGGTGGCGCCCGGCTCGCCGGCAGCAGATTCGTTGGAACCGAGGCGTCCTTTTCCTGCAAATGGGCGAGAATTTTTTCAATAACCACTGGATCTTCGATGCAGGCGATGACTTTCACCGTGCCGCCGCATTCCCGGCAGGTCTCGATGTCGATGCCGAATACGCGTTTCAGGCGCTGCGCCCAGGTCATGGCTGCCCGCGGTTCGGCAGGCGTCCGGTCTTGCTCCTGATCGGCTGCTTTGGCCTTATTGCCCTTGCCCCTTTTGGCAGGCGTCACCGCCGCACGATGCTTGCTGTTCGGTGCGAACGCACCATGGAAACGGGTCAGATTGACGCGGGGCTTCGGTACCAGAGCGGCCGAGCGTGCGATAAAGTCCAGCGGGCGCTCCTACACTAAATGTGGGTTGGGCTTCGCGGTGTTCAGCGCAAACCTACGATGTCTGCTCCCAGTAGTATGGCCGGCCGTAATAGTCATAGAGCGCCGTCTCGTAGCGGCGATCGACCGGTTCTGCGGGGTCGAACTCGGGACTGTTCCTGATCGCTTCGCCAGTGAGATCGACATGAACTCTCTCATCGATCCAATGGACCGCTTCGAGCCACTGCGGCGACACCAGCACCTTGCGACCGGGCAGCCAGTCACGGGTGTCGACAACGATATAGCGCAGGGCCCACGAGTTGTCGTCGACCAGGAAATCGTCGATGTGGCCGACGGCGCCATCAGTGGCGCTGACATGATAACCGCTCACCTCGTTGGTGGAGCGAAGATGGCCTTCTCCCGCCACGATCTCCTCCGCAGCAGGCTGATCGGATACGGGGTAGATCACGCCGGAAGGATCCGGATAAGCCCCCCACAAGTCCTGGCCGATCCAATAGAAGGGCAGGGCATAGTACTGGTGGTAGCTGATCTCGTATTGCATCGAGACCGGCGCGTGTTCCTCGAGGGGTGGACTTTCCTCGATCTGTTGCCGTGTCAGCCGGACCAGGACCCGTCTGCCCGCCCAATCCGGTTCCTCGAGAAAAACCGGTGAGACGATCACGTTGCGCCCAGGCAGCCATTTTGCGGTTTTCGCCACCAGGTAGCGCACTACCCAGCTGTCGTCATCGAACAGAAAGTCGTGACAGCGGCCGATGTCGCCGTCGGTGGCGTGAATTGTGTAAGTCGTTATTGCATTGATGCTTCTCAACATGATCTGGAATCCTCCGTCAGATGCGCTAGTGTACTTCGAGCCTGTTGATTACAGTCACAGCCCCGCCCTCGAAGGCATTCTCCCGCGCGGCGTTGTACTCGCTCCAGGAGTCGACACTTCCTTTGAGGGTTGCCACACCCACCTCGACGGCGACGGTTACGGCCTCGCGGTCTACAAAAGGACTCCACAGCAGCTCATTTTCGATAGCTGTTTTGATTTCCTGGTCGCTTTTGCTGGTGATTGTGATTCCCGCATACCAGGGAAAAGTGTAAATCGACCAATCGTACAGATAGGGGTCATAGGTGACTGTTTCCGGGTAGCTGACCGCCAGATGGTTGCGCACCTCGGCCATTCCCGCTGCGCGAAAGGCGAGGTCTTCCGCTTCCGCCTTTTCAAAATAGGAGTTCACAGTGCCGTCCAGCTGTACTACCTGGCTCTTTACGCGGACAGAAATCGCGTCGCTGTCGGTAATGGGGTTGCGTAACAATGCATTGCGCACGTGCTCGGCGATCTCTTCATCCTCGAGCCTGGCGACAGGGCGTACCTTGATATGGCTATTGACGCCGATAACGCCAACGGTGCTGCGCGCATCGCGCTCGGCCGCCTTTCCGGCTTTGATGTTATCGACCACCCCGTGAAGCGTCACGATGCCGTTTTGTGCTCTGGCTTCGATATTGAAGGGCTGCACACGCGGGTCGTGGAGCAACGCATCCCGGACCGCTTCGCGGATCTCCATATCAGACCGGGCGACATACTTCTTATTGTGCAGCTTCTCATTCCGCGCACGGGGCGCAACCGCGAGGGCTGAACTGTCGACAGCCTGCACGCCGCTGACCCAGGCATCCCATTCTGCCCGGCGCTTTTCTGCTGCGCTGCCCACTGTGCCGGACAGCAATACCTTGCCGTCCTCAACATCAACGTCGACCAGCTCGTCGTCGACCAGCGTATCCCACTGCAGGCGCTTTTCGATCTCCGGCCTGATTTTCGCGTCCGGCCGTTTTCCCGCCGGCCTGACATCGATTTCATTGCGGACGCTGACGACGCCCTGTACGTCCTTGGCGACCGTTTCTGACAAATCCCGCTCCGCCCAGGAATCCACGGTGCCTCTGAGGGTCACCTCGCCCGGGTCATTTGCGCTCACGCGGATTTCGTAGGAGTCGGTGGCAACGTCATAAGTTAAAGCATCCTGCACAGCTTGGGCGAGCTCGCTGGCAGAGTGGTCAGGCACGGGCTCCACCGGGATGCGATTTATGACAGAGCGTACCCCGCGGACGGTTTCGGCAAGCCTTGTGGCACGGTCCCTGGCCAGCAGGTTGCTCACGCCGCCGGTCAGGGTGACGATTCCCTTATCGGTGGTCACATCCAGTGTGTCGAAGGGGACTGCAGGATCGAAGATGAAGGCATTTTCCACCTGGTCTGTAATATCGGGGTCGGCGATCACATCAGTCCCCCAGCCGGTTACCGGCGGAAACAGCAGCGCCACTGACAGAGACAGCAACAGCAGGGGATGCGCATTACCCTTCTCCGCGTGGGTACAGGTAACCGTCATGGTTCAGTCTCCAATGCGGGTCTGGCCTGACACTCAGGTCGAAAAATACCAGTGGGCAGTAGTATGGAGCATTGAAAATCCGCAATGCGAACCCGGAGAAGCTGCAGCTAGGCGCTGGTTGTGGTGATAAACTAGAAAACGTTCGCGGTGGAGAATTGAGGTGCCGCGTGGCGTGCCGCGCACAGGGAGCCGCTGCGGTGACTGCGTGCCAGCCATCGGAGGGTACTGGATCCATGGTCAACCATAAACAACGTGTGTGGCCCGGGCTGCCTTATCCGCTGGGCGCGACCTGGGACGGCTCCGGTGTCAACTTCGCGCTGTTCTCAGCGCACGCGGAAAAGGTCGAATTGTGCCTGTTCGATGATGAAGGCCGGCGCGAAGTCGCACGTATACCGTTACCTGAGTATACCCATGAAATCTGGCACGGTTACCTGCCCGACGCACGGGCCGGTCAGCTGTATGCTTATCGCGTCTATGGTCCCTATGATCCGCAGAGCGGCCACAGGTTTAACAATCACAAGCTGTTACTGGATCCTTATGCGAAACGCCTGTGTGGCAAGCTCCGCTGGGACGATGCGCTTTTCGGCTACACCGTGGGCCACAATCGGGCAGACCTGTCTTTCGATGCCCGCGACAGCGCAGCGTTTGTGCCCAGGTGCCAGGTTATCGATCCGGCCTTTACCTGGGGTTCAAAGCCGCAACCGAAACGACCCTGGCACGAGACGATCATCTACGAGATGCACGTGCGCGGTTTCAGCATGCGACACCCCGATGTGCCGGATGCGGCGCGCGGTACCTTCGGCGGTCTGTCGTCTCCGGCACTTGTCACGTACCTCCAGGATTTGGGGATCACGGCCGTCGAGCTGCTTCCCGTCCACGCTTTTGTGCACGATCGACACCTGATGGAACAAGGCTTGCGCAATTACTGGGGGTATAACTCAATAGGTTTCTTTGCACCCCACCCGGAATACCTGGGCAGCGGCGGCATTCATGAGTTCAAGACCTTTGTGCAGCTGATGCACGATGCCAAGATCGAGGTGATTCTCGATGTGGTGTATAACCATACCGCCGAGGGCAACCAGCTTGGTCCAACCTTTTCCCTGCGCGGTATCGATAACAAGTCTTATTATCATCTGATGGCAGGGGAGGAACGCTACTACAACGATTTCACCGGTACCGGTAATGCGCTTGAGCTGCGCCACCCCTATGTGCTGAGGATGGTTACCGACTCGTTGCGCTACTGGGTCGAGGAGATGAAGGGGGACGGTTTCCGCTTCGATCTCGCGACGACGCTGGCAAGGGTCAATGGCGAGTATGGCGAGCATGCAAGCTTTCTGGATGCGGTCGCGCAGGACCCCCTTCTGTCTACCGTCAAGCTTATCGCCGAGCCCTGGGATATCGGTCACGGGGGCTATCAGCTTGGCGCGTTTCCGCCTGGGTGGGTCGAGTGGAATGACCGCTATCGCGACACCGTGCGTCGGTTCTGGAAAGGCGACGGCGGTCAGCTGGCGGAACTGGCCTCGCGCTGGTCCGGGTCCAGTGACATCTTCGATCGGCGCGGACGGCGTCCCTGGGCGAGTGTCAATTTCGTCACCGCCCACGACGGCTTCACCCTGCAGGACCTGGTGAGCTACAACCACAAACACAACGAGGCCAATCACGAAGACAATCGCGACGGCAGCGATAGCAACCACAGCTGGAACTGCGGCGTCGAAGGGCCGACCGATGATGCGGAGGTAGTCCGACTGCGGGAGCAGCAAAAACGCAATCTTCTGGCAACGCTGTTGCTCTCGCAGGGGTTGCCCATGCTGCTCGCCGGCGACGAGTTCGGGCACACTCAGCACGGCAACAACAATGCTTATTGCCAGGACATTGAAACCACCTGGCTGAACTGGGGCGGGCTCGACGGGGCCGCTAAGTCGTTGACGGTTTTCACGCAAACGCTGATTCGCCTGCGGCGCGAGCACATTGTTTTCCATCGTCACCGCTTCTTTCACGGTGAGAAGATCCCCGGTACCGAGACCAAGGACATCGTCTGGCTGAAGCCCGACGGCGAAGAGATGCGGCATGAGGACTGGCAGACGGAGACTGCACACTCGATCGCATTGCTGTTGAGCGGCGAGGCGGGGGTCTACCACCTGACGACCACGGGCAAGGCGGAGGCCGACGATACCTTCATGCTGATCCTGAATGCGGCTGATCAGGCGCTCGACTATGTGCTGCCCCACACGAAGGCGCTGTCTCAGCCTTCGGTGGTGATTGACACCGCAAAGTCTGCTGAAGAGGAAACGGGTGCCGAGCACCCGGCAGCGAACCCGTACACCGTCGGCCCATGCGCGCTGGTGGTGCTAAGGTATGGCCGCGCGGAATAAGCGCTGCTCACGGCGCCGCCGCCTCGCGGACTGCCTATGCCTAGTGCACCAAGCCCAGCTTGGCAAGCACCGGCGGCGCGAGAAGTGGACCCCATCCCTGACACAGTGAATCAGCTGTTATAAGTGATCAAGCTCGACTAATCCGTTAGCGTGCTAGTTAGTCTCCCAATCGGCATTGGTCCGTTGCCCGGACCGGAGCTAGATGCGGAGTTCATTTCACCCTTACGGTTTCATCAGCTTCTGGTAGGCCTCGACGCGCTTCTCGGTTTCGGAGCCCGGCTGCTGTGCCTTTTCGGCGAGCTGCTTCACCATGTCAGCTTCCTGCTGCGCCAGACGTATCAGCTTGTCCTGATCGACCTTCACCTCGAACACGTTCTCACGCAATTTGGCGGTGTATTCATCGAGCTTCTCATGGAGATACTGGCGCCGCGTGATGGCGCGCGTCTTGTCATCATCGATGTCGACATACTGCGCCTCGCGCACGTCCTGCACCGTCACCAGGTGCCAGACATCGCCCACCTGCACCGGACCGCCGATCTCGTCCGGACCCAGTTTGAAGACGACATCGTTCAGTTCCGGCAGGGCTTTGCCCTTTTCGACCCAGCCGATTTCACCCAGGTTCTCCTTGGCTCCCGGGGCGATGGAATGATCGGCCGCCGCCTGATACATAGTCATCTCCCCGGCGTCGATCTTGTTCTTGATCTCCTTCGCCTCCTCCTCGGTCTTCAGCACGACCATCTGCACCTTGCGGTACTCCGGGACGGTGATGCGGGCGCGGTTCGCCTCGAAATAGCCGCGCAGTTCCTCGTTGCTCGGCTCCATTTGCTTTACCAGTGCGGCGCGATGCAGGTTGATCAGGCGGGTCTTGCGAAACTCCGCCAGGCGTGCCTGATAAGCCGGGTCCTGCTCGAACCCGTTCGCCCTGGCCTTGTTGACCACGATGCGCTCATCAATCAGTGCATTCACCGCCTCGCGGCGCTGGTCACTGGAGGTCGAGCTGACCGTGGAACCCAGCTGCTCCTTGACCGCGCCCCAGGTTAACGTCGTCCGGTCAATCGTGGCCAGTACCGTGGTATCGGCACGCTCGGCATCCTTGAGCGGATCCATCTCCGCGTCGTTTATCTCCACCGCGACACCCTCACGCAGCGCGGCACGCAGTTCACCGCTCTTCTCGCTCATCCGCTGTTTGCGCAGCATCGCCTTGAGCGCCGTCCGCACGTCATCGGTCAGTTCCGTCCCCGGTGCGCCATGCTGCTTGAAGGACGCCTCGACCTCCTTGTCGCTGACCTCAACCCCGTTAAGCAGAACCTTGTTCCGGTACAACGCCATCAGTATCCCTTCCGAATACCGCGTTATCTCGCCCTGGTAAACCGGATCCTTGTCCAGACCCTGCTTGAGCGCATCCAGATAAATCAGGTTTGCACTCACCACCTTGTCGAGCAGCGTGATACGCACCGTGTCGCGCTCGGGCGTGCCCATGGCCGGCAGCGACACCCCCACCACCGCCGAACTGTTCAGCATGGTGTTGATCTCGCTGAAGGTGATCTTCTGGTCACCCACGGTCGCGATCACATCATCGGTCAACACCGCCTCTGAGAGTACCGGGGCTGTCGCGGTCTGGTTCTGCCCGCTACCGGTCTGCGCTGGCGGCTCTTCGCCGCAGGCACCCTGTGGACCGCCAAACACCAGTACCAGGGAGATCAGCATGGATTCACGCAATAATCGCGTCATAGTGCAGCTTCCCAAATTCAATGAATGTGCATAATACCGTCGAAGCTGATCGCGTTCGCGGTATCCCGTGCCATCGGTCTTAGTGTCCGCGACGTCGTGATGCCGCGTCCGCTCGCCACGTGGTAAGACCCGTAATTTAGTCAATCATTCACGCACCGTAATCCGGCCCGGTAAAAACAATGGAGGGGAAGACGCTTCCCCTCCATTGGTTGGTGCTACGTTCCGCCGGCCCATGAGGCCGGCGGGGCGGGTCCCCTAACTTACCAGCTACAGGTCGAACCGCCGTTCTGGTCCTTGGAGATGAACTCCCAGACCTTGGGCGACAGCCGTCCCTGTACCAGATGCTGCTTCCAGGTCAGGTTGGTGCATTTGGCCAGGCTCAGGAAGTTGCCCGACGGCCCGCCGTTAACTGAATGGCAGTTGGCGCAGACACCGCTGGCGATCTGCGAAGCCGTGCGGTCGTTGATGCCGTCACCGTTGGTGTCGGGATCACCGGCCACGTGACCCAGTGCCGCGATCTCGGCCTTGTCCTGCGTCGCCCGGCCGACACGTCCCACGAAGGAGTGCCGCAGCCACTTGCCGCTGGACTCGCTGATCTTGTTACTGCGATCGCCATGGCAGTTCTGACAGGTCGAATTCAGCGGGTTGGCATCGTCCGTGTAGGTGTGCGCCCAGCCGACCGCACCGTCGAAGCTAGTGCCGCCGAAGGTGCTGCTCTTCTGGATCCAGGTCGGTCGGCCATCGCTGCCCACCGTATGGCAGGTGCCGCACTTCAGCGGGCCGTGCGAACCGTCCGCATTCAGCGCCGCCGCCTGCGCGTAGCTGGTGGAGTCAATCGTCGGTGTCACCGGATACAAGCCGTGAGTCGACTCGTGACAACCCTGACAGCTCACCCCCTGGTGACCCTTCGAGTAGCGCATCAGGCTCGCCTTCGCCGGATAGTTGAACGGCGGGTAGAAGTTGATGTTCCCGCTCTGCTCGACGTAGGGGGCGGCATGGCAGTCCGCACAATGCGGCTCGCCCGCCGCCAGCCAATGGTCACGACCATCGGTCGCCGCCGAGAACGGCACCGTCGCGGCCTTGTTCGCCGTGTTGATGAACGGGTTGGCCGGATAGCGCCACGCACTCTGGTTGCTCTTGTTGGCGTTGATCTTGCTCACGCAATCCGGGGTGGTGCAGAAACTCAGGATATTGACGCTGAAGTCACCGTCCGCATCCGAGGTCCCCACCGGTGCACCCGCCTGGGTAACCTCGATCGTTGCCAGGTTGGCATCCGAGATTGCCGGATCCCAGACCGCATGGGTGAAATCACCCAGCGCATTGGTGTTGGTCGGATCCAGCCAGGCAATCGCCTGCGCCTGGCTCACCCCCACGGCACTCGCCACACCCGCCAGCGTCGACTGACCCCGCGGGTTGGTGATGCAGTCGCCGTTGATGAGGTTATTACAGTCCTCCGTGCGCCACAGCTCCTGGCCCAGCTGGCTGTGACAGTTGGTGCACCACAGCCCGCGCGTCGGCGAACCGGAGACACCGGCCACCCCGTCCTGGTTGTAGAACACATTAGTCGACAGCCACGTGCCCACCGCATTCAGGTGGCTTGGCGTCTCCGCTCCGTCCACGTCCTTCATCGGGTTGGAGTGCACGTCGCGGCCCACGAAGCAGCCGCCGCTCGCCAGCCGGTTGTCGCTCAACGCCTGGAAGTTCGTGCCGCCCTTGGTGATCGGGTAGCCGTCCATCACACCGTCGGAGCGGTGCGCCGGATGACAGCCCTGACAGCCGCCGCTGCGGCCCGCGTTATCGGCAAAGTTGATGCTGCCGCCTTCGCTCACCTCACGGTGACGATGGTGAATCGCCTCGCTGATCGGCTTGATCACCTGTGTCAGCCCCGCATCCTTGTAGGCCGATTTCACCACCGCAATCACGTTGTCCGCATGACACTTCTGGCAGATCACGCTCTCCTTGCCCAACCGCGTGTTCTGCGCCGGTGCGCCGCAGGTGCTCGCAGAAGGATAGTGGTCACTGCCGCAGGCCGGCCAGTTGGCCGTGAACCCCGTACCGTTGTCGAAGTCATGCAGTGCCAGCATGTTGATCGCCGCACCCTTCAACCGCGAGTACCAGTCGGAATCCCCCGCCGCCGTGCTAATGCCGTAATAGGCATCCCAGTAGTTCTTCTCCCCCGTGGTGATCGCCTCCAGGCTCGCCCCGGCATACGGCCCGTTGCTGGCGCTGAAGTAGAACGGATTCGACGTGCCCGGACCGCGCACATAACTCGGGCTGTTCGTGTTTGGCTGCCCGTTGGTCATCGCCGGCACCGAGTGACAGCGCTCGCAGTTCGGGATGTCGATCGGTGCCGTACCGAAGCCGATCACCGGCTTGCCGTTGCTGCCGATCACCGCTGGACCCTCGGTGCAGCTCTGACCGCTCGTGCAGTTCGCCACATGCAACGCCGCCTTCATCTCCACGTACGGCCGGATCGAGTCCTCGTCCACCAGACCCGGATCGGCAAAGAAACTGATCGAGTCCTCGAACGGCGTCAGCGGCAGTCCCAGCGCTTCCCAGATCTTCGGCGAGGTCAGCATGACCGGCAGGTTCTCCAGCACCTTCATCTGCGTGTACACCACCGTGCCGGTGTCCCCCGTGAACGTCAGCACGTTGTCGAAACCGCTGGCCGCACCCGTCGGACCCATCGGCTGCAGCGCCGCACCCACGTTGGCCGGATACACCACACCCATGGATCCATTGGTCACGCCGAGGCGGATCTTGTTCGCCTCCAGACTGGTGTGCGCCGGGTTGCTACCCTCCAGGTCGGAGTAGATGTAGAAGTGGTTCAACCAGCCGTTGGCATAGTTGTCGCTCGGATCGTTGAAGTTCCCGTTGCCCTTCACCACACCGTAGGCACCCTCGTAGGTCCCCGTCACCAGCTTGCCGTTGGCATCCACCGCCGCCGAGTCGTACTTGGTGGAGGTGTAGAACATCGAGTTGCCTTCCACATTGCTGATCAGCGTCGAGGTCTGCACCTTGCCCTGGCCCTCACGGCGCGGCTGCGCATCGTGGTAGTACTCCAGGTAATACTTGGTGAAGTTGCCGGAACCGTCCAGTTCCGCATCACGCACCACCGTCGGGCGGCCCAGGCCGTCGACGTTGTTGGGATCGCCCGAGAGCAGCCGCGGGAAATCGTCCCCGTGGACCGGGGTGCCCGCCGGCTGCGGCTTCACCACCTGCGCCAGGATCGAGTTGTACGGCGGCAGCACGCAGCAGTAGGCAAACTCGAAACCGGTGCAGTGCATGCCCAGCTCGTAGTTCATCAGGATCTTGAAATCCGTCTGCTTCGACAGGATGTTGATGTTCACCTTCGTCACCGACGACACGTTGCCATTGGGGTCCCGCGCCTTGTAGGTGAAGCTGTCGTTGGCGTTGTCGCTCAGGCTGGTGTTCGGCGTGTAGCTGAACGAACCGTCGAGGTTCAGTGTCAGGTTGCCATTGATCGGGTTGCTGACCAGTTGCGCCGTCAGCGTGGACGCCGAGTCCGGAATCGGTTTGCCCAGGGAGTCGGTGTCGAAGTCGTTGTAGAGCACGCCGGAAATGCGCGAGGCCGCCACGTTCAGCGTGGTGCCCACCGGGGTGGCGTAGGTGTCGCCGCGGCCGACCGGGGAACCGTTGGCGCTCGCCGCCGAAATGGTGATCGTCACCGTCGCGGTGTTCGACAACTGGAACGGGGTCTGCCCCTCCCGCGCCTTGTAGGTAAAGGTGTCCGTCGTCGGCAAGGTACCCGTGCCGGTGTAGTTGTAGGTGAACGACCCGTTCGCGTTCGGGGTGAGGGTGCCCTTGGTCGTCGTCGCCTGCAGCACCGCCGTCAGGGTCGCCGGGGTCTCGTCGGTGTCGTTGCCGAGCACGCCCGGGGCGCCGACACTCAGCAGCGTCCCCTGTGTGGCGTTATAACTGTCGGGATTGGCTACCGGCGGATTGTTGGTGCCGCCGCCCGTTACCGTCACATTGGTGGCAGCCGTGCACTCGCCGCTCTTGTCGGTGACATGTACGCTGACCGAGAAGGGACCCCCGGCGGCGCTGTAGGTCACCGCCTGCGACTGACTGGTCGAGGTCGTCGGTGACGCGGGTCCGGAAAAGGTCCAGACATAGGTCGTGCTGCCCTTGCCACCGCCGGTGTTCGCGGTAAAGGTGAATGGCACGTTGACAGTCGCGGTACCGTTCGCCGGTGTAATACTGCAGGTCAGCGGGGGGCCACCTGCGGCCCATGCGGTTGATGCCCCCAGCGCCAGGACGACTAGGATACCGGCCACCGTCCCCAACACGCGTCGCGCCGTCATCAGCAGAGTTGTTAGATACATGCCATTATCCCCTCAGATGTTGTCTGTCATATAAAAAACCCCTCACCCTTGCGGCAGAGGTCAATTACATCAACTCACGGAGTTCCCATGAACTCCAACAGCGACGCAAATCGTTTGGTGAACTTTCAGCGAATGCAGTTGTCACGCCAACAGATGGCGGAATGCTAAGTGGTTGTACGTACGCTTTATAAGCATATTAGCATGCGGCCAGTCTGCCAGTGTTGGCAGGCAGGCATGCCACATTTGTCAGAGCCGCTGTCAGTATTGTCAGACAAACAGACGGGAAAGAGTGCCGGAGTCCCCGGGTTTGGTCGGGTATTTTTCTGATAGTGCGGTATGGCGGTCGAGGACCCCTCTCTGGTACGCAATAAACCATGCAGCGTCAGAACGAGATCACGAAGATTGCTTGGCAAGCAAAGTTGCATGAATTTTCACACAGCCTTAATCACCACCATTGTCCACGCGGTCGAAGTGGTATTAAATAGTTAAACGTTGGCCTATGAAACAACTAAACGATTTATATTGGGGGTCATGTTCTGATTCATGATGGCGCTTGTGAACGACATAGCGATCGGCGATTACAACGACCGCCGCGGCTGGAATCCGGCGCACTTTCCGTTGATTGATTCGGACGGCAAGCATCTCCCTGCCGTCCGGTGCCAACAGGCTGACCGGCGCGCGTGCAGTATCAGCGTGCAGGAGGTCTGACCAATGCCCGTTCGTTACATCCTCCGCGGCATACCACGTCTTGGCAAACCGGATGTTGATGTCGACGTTTTCCTGATCTCCGCCTCTGATCCACAGCAGTTAACCACACTGGACAGCCCGAGCGGCCACCTGCCGGGCAATGTGGAGGTGGAACTGATGCCGCATCCCAATAAGACGGAAGCCCTCGAACAAGTCCAGCGGATCGGTATAGAACGTGGCTGGCAATACGTAGGTTCGAGTATCGACTGACCTGTCATCACCGATCTACCGACCCCGGCCACTGCGCCGGGGTTTTTCTTTGACGCAGTCCAGACAAGCCTGACAGACGCTCCTCACCCATCGTGCCACATACCCTTACATGGGTGTCATCACTTGATGCTGAAGCGTCGCGCTGCCTTCTCAAACGGTCTGTACACGCACAAGGCATAGAGCGCATCATAGATATCCACTAGCCTAGGGGTCATCATGGCTTAATAATGCCAGTTCGTTGGCTGAAACCGAAGGTCTTCTTTACTTGTATTCTGTTGGAAAACTCCGCATGTTCTACGATAGCAACTGCGAAGATGAAGTTTCGGCGCGGAGAATGCTCTCAAATAGATTTTCACGCTTCAAATATCAAAGTATCGAACTCTCGTAAGAATCAGAAGCAGAAAATTCTGCTGCGTTAGAGTTTTCCAACAGAATACTTGCATTGTTGCCGTTCAGGTATTTTGGCTGAACGGCGAGAGTGGGTCGACTCCCGCCAATTAGACGATCCAAATAGAAGAGCAGGCTAAATTTCGGGGTATGAGTTACAACACGACATTCCCATGTCCAAAGAAACCCCGCTTACACAAAATACTGCGCACTTCCCATCCTGATCCGGCGGCCCGGTCACGGTACCAGGCCAGCCTCTCGACCGGTTCCCGGTCTCACCTTCTCCCTGCGGGCAAAAAAAGGGGGAGTGACCACTCCCCCTGGGCCCATCACAGTGTATGGGCGTTAACGGTTGACACAGGCGTTCTTCTTCCACTGGCAGGTGGGCTCGGCGTTGCAGACCGACTTGTTGGTGATCGTTGAGCAATTCACCGCCGCCTGTATCGTGGTCCTGACGGTACCGGTCCGCGCCTGCCCGCCGTGATTGGTGTTGTCACGCACTACCACGGTGGAATCGAGCGTCTGCCCGCCAGCACCCGTCCCGTTGCCGCGCACGGTCAGGGTCACCGAGGTGTTGCTGGCACCGGGGGCCACGGTCACCGACGGAGCCGACAGCAGTGACGGCAGAATGAAACTGCCGGTGCTGCCAGTTTCGCTCAGGATACTGAACCGCCCCGGGTTCTCCGGAGACCCGTTTGTTTGAGTCAGGCCGCCATGGCCGACTCTTCCAATTGGCGATAATACGCCTGTTCCAGTTCCGCCGGTGGCACATTGCCAATCGGTTCCAGTAGCCGCCGGTGATTGAACCAGTCCACCCATTCCAGGGTGGCAAATTCAACCGCATCAACGTTTCGCCAGGGACCACGGCGACGGATCACTTCGGTCTTGTAAAGACCATTGATCGTCTCTGCCAAAGCGTTGTCGTACGAGTCACCCGTGCTTCCGACCGACGCCTCAATGCCCACTTCAGCCAGACGCTCCGTGTAGCGGATCGACAGATACTGACATCCCCGGTCACTATGGTGGATCAAACCTTCGGTTGCTGTCCGCGACCACAGCGCCTGCTCCAGCGCGTCCAGCACCCGATCCGTGTGCAACGAGCTTCCAACCCGCCAGCCGACAATACGCCGGGCAAAGACATCAATGACGAAGGCCACATAGACAAAGCCCACCCAGGTCGCTACCTACGTGATGTCCGCCACCCACAGCTGGTTCGGGCGTATGGCGGTAAACTGCCGATTCACCAAATCAGCAGGCCGGTCTGCCGCATCATCGCTTACCGTGGTTCGGCAGGGTTTTCCACGTACCACACCCTGCAAACCCAGGACGCCCATCAGGCGCTCCACCGTGCAGCGAGCAACCTCGAACTGCTCCCGTTTCAGCTGTCGCCAGACCTTCCACGCACCATAGACCTGGAAGTTCTCGTCCCAGATCCGCTGGATTTCGTCCGATAGCTCCCTGTCGCGCCGCACCCGCGGTGGCAACCGTTCAGGGTCCGTCTCCCGGGCCTTGTGCTCGTAGTACGTCGCGGGGGGCAATCGGCAGCTGTGCGCAGATCGGCTCGACCCCCTAGTCGTCCCGGTGCTCGTCGATAAACGACACCACACTTCGGTTTGCGGTCGAGCTCCGCCCGGGCGAAAAAAGCCGATGCCTTGCGCAATATCTCGTTGGCCCGCTTCAGCTCACGATTCTCACGCTCCAGCGCCTTGAGCCGCTCACGATCCGAACTCGTCAGCCCTTCACGCAATCCCTGGTCGCGCTCCGCCCGACGCACCCATTTGCGGTAACCGTTCAAACCAGGCCGTTCTTTAACCTTCCCTGAGGTTGCGTACTCTCACCGCGTGATGACCCGGCAACGAGGAGACGCGACGATGAGAACGGCAGTATCGACACCGATCACCAGCAGCAAACGAGGCCGGCGCAACGCCAGCGAGTGGCGTGCGCTGATGCGGGGATTTTCGCAGGGCGGCGAGACGCGCACACAGTTCTGCCGGCGCCACGGCGTGGCGCTCAGCACCTTCGATTGGTGGCGCCGGCGTCTGCGCAGTGAGCCGACCCCGCGAGCGGTAGCGAACACAACGCCCCCACAGGAGGCGGGTGTGCTGTTCGTCGAACTCACCCGGGAGCAGCAACCGGTTGCCGCCGTATCCGCGGGCTGGGATGTGGAACTCGAACTCGGCCGCGGCGTATTTGTGCGCCTGAGGCGGGGAGCGTGCTGAGTGTGGCGCCGGGACGGCGCATCTGGTTGTGCACGCAGCCGACCGATATGCGCTGCTCGTTCGATGGATTGTCCGCGCGGGTGAAGCATCACCTGGGCGAGGATCCGCTGAATGGACACTGGTATGCGTTCATCAATCGGCGACAGACACAGATCAAAGTGCTGGCTTTCGAGGACGGCGGTTACTGCCTGTGGAGCAAGCGCCTGGAAGAAGGACAGTTCGCGTGCGGGCCGGCCGGCGTGGTGAAGCGCACGCTGTGCCACACGGAATTTATGGCGCTGCTGGAAGGCGTGGACATGGTGATCAAGCGGCAACGAAAACGTTACAAAAAGGCAGCATGAGAAGTAGGTAAAACACCATGAAATAAGCTGCATAATGCGTTTCGATTTGATAGAATAATCGCAGTTAAAAACGAGACGTAACCATCGTGTCAACGGCGGTCCGCATCGCTGAATTGGAACAGCAGAACGCGCAGTTGAGTGAGCAGCTCGCAACACTTTCTGCCGATCACGCTATGCTGAGACGACAACTCGACTGGTTCAAACGCCAGCTCTTCGGCGCGAAAAGCGAGAAGCAGCTATTCATCGATCCCGCTGTCCAAGGCAACCTGCTTGCCACACTGTCATCGACGTTCCGAAATTGTAGTGATCTGGCCGGTTTGAAACTGTCTTTGTCGGCATAGATACCGGGCCAGGTTTTGCCGCTCTAACCCCCCTTTGTTCGCGCGCGCGCGACGGAGTAGCCGGCGTGGATACTGGCGTTGTGTTCATCGCGTCACGTCTCATCATCGGTCCCCGGAAGGGGGTGATTGATGAGCCAACAAAGACGCCGTAAGTGTCGACACTGCGGGACTTTATTCCGTCCCGACCCGCGCAATCTCAGGCACCAGCGCTTCTGCTCGAAGACGCCGTGTCGGCGCGCCAGCAAGGCCGAGAGCCAGCGCCGATGGCTCGCCAAAGCCGACAACCGTGATTACTTCCGCGGCGCCGAGAACGTCGAGCGGGTGCGCGCCTGGCGCAGCGCTCATCCGGGCTATTGGCGGCGCTCAGCGCCGAACACCCGCCCTGCGTTACAAGAACACTCATTGACGCAAGCTGCGGATAACAATGATAAATCGGATCCCTTAGTGAACACACTGTTACAAGAACTCGCCTCCGCCCAACCCCTTGTCCTGATGGGATTAATCGCCCAGTTAACCGGCGCTGCGCTACAAGAGGACATCGTATCGGCCAGCCGGCGGCTGCAACATTTAGCCAACGACATCCTCAATGCATCCCCCGAGCGTGATCCCCGCGATCACGCTCCCTGAGGGCCAAGGAGACACCGCGTGACCGACGAACATCCGCCCCTGATCGCGTTACCGACACAGCTTTGCGACGAGGCCGCTGCACAACTGCTCGAGTTCCTCTACGCGCTTGCCGCCGCCCTCGAGAGCCAATACACCGCTCAGCTGCTTCGCTACTACCACCAAGACGCTGAGTGCCAGCAATCCCTGTGGCCCGATGACGAGCCGCCGTTCTGAGCCCGACCATTTGCGTTTGACCGCCGGACAATCCTGATGATCGATTACGATACGTTCTGCCGCATCCGCCACCTTCACCAACGCGACGGACTCAACGTCTCACAGATTGCGCACGCTCTTTGCCTCGATGCGCGCACCGTCAGCCATTGGCTCACACAGTCACACTTCCGAGCGCGGCGCAGCGTTGCTCGCACGAGCAAGCTCGATCCTTTCAAGCGCACCATCCGCCAGCTGATCGAGCACCACCCCTACAGCGCCGTGCAAGTGTTGCAGCGCCTGCATGAGGACGGTTACGACGGTGGCATCACCATCGTCAAGGATTATCTGGCCAGCGTACGACCGCGGCGCGCACCGGCTTTCTTGACCCTTGCCTTTGCACCCGGCGAATGCGCGCAGGTCGACTGGGGCCACTACGGCTCGGTCAACGTCGGCAATACCCGGCGACGACTGTCCTTCTTCGTCATGGTGTTGTGCTACTCGCGATTGATGTATCTCGAGTTCACCGTCTCCCAGACCATGGAGCACTTCCTCGCCTGTCATCAACACGCGTTCGAGTTCTTCGGCCACCGCGTGCCGGCCAGCATCATGGTCGACAATTTAAAATCCGCCGTGCTCCAGCGTCTCAGCGGCCAGGCGCCGGTGTTCAATCCCCGATACCTCGACTTCGCCCAGCATCACGGCTTTCAAATCGTTCCCTGCGCGGTGGGAAAGGGAAACGAGAAAGGGCGCGTCGAAGCCGGTGTCGGCTATGTCAAAAAGAATCTACTCGCCGGCCTCGACATCCCCGACTTCAACGCCCTCAATCCCGCCGCACGGCAATGGCTCGACACGATCGCCAATCAACGCATCCACGGTGAAACACGCCGACGGCCCGTGGAGCTGTTCGAGCAGGAGAAGGCGCTGCTGCATCCCATGTCCGACAACCTCTACGACATCGCCACCCCTCACACTGTACGCGCTTCGAATCGCTTCCGCGTCACCTTCGACACCAACCGATACTCCGTGCCCGCCGAATACGCCTCCTCTCGCTTGACATTAAAGAGCTATCCAGACCGCCTGTGTGTCTATCACGACAACCAACTCATCGCCCGGCATCCGCGTTGCTATGAGCGCCACCGCGACTTCGAAGATCCCGACCATCCGCGCAAGTTGCTCGCGCAACGGCGCAGCGCGCGGCATCAAAAACTCATGCAACGCTTCCTCGCCTTGTCCACCAACGCCGAGCGCTACTACCAACAACTCGAGCTGCGACGACTCAACGCGCGTCATCACGTGCACAAAATCATCGCACTCAGTGAAATCTACGGCATCGAGCCCACCGCACGCGCACTCGATGACGCACTCGCCTTCGAAGCCTTCAGCTGCGAATACGTCGCCAATCTGCTCGAAAGCCGGGCCCGCGCGCTGCCCGAGCCCGCCGCTTTGCATCTGACTCGACGCGCCGATCTGCTCGAACTCGAACTCGAGGAGCCAGACCTGGAACTCTACGACCCCGATCGCTCCGCGCAGCGGTGAAACAATAAGGAATCCCCCCATGGCAACCGCTCAACCAACTCGCAGCGCCGAGACCGAAGCACTCGAACACCATCTCGATTACCTCAAGCTGTCCTTCATCCGCGAGCACCTCGATGACTTCGCCAAGCTCGCCGCCGAACAACACTGGGAGCCCATCACCTTCCTCGCAAAACTCATCGAAGGCGAAGCGCAACGACGACAAGACCGCTCCATCGAACGGCGCGTGCGACTCGCTCGCTTCCCCGTACGCAAATCACTCGAGCAGTTCCAGTGGAACTGGCCGAACAAAATCAATCGCGCACAGATCCAAAACCTCTTCCGCTTGGCCTTCCTCGAAGACAACACCAACGTCGTGTTCATCGGCGGCGTCGGTCTGGGCAAAACTCATCTCGCCACCGCCCTCGGCCTCGCCGCCTGCCACCACGGGCACTCCGTCCTGTTCGCCTCCACCGTCGATGTCATCAACACCCTCGCCGGCGCTCAAGCCACCGGGCGACTCAAGTTGGAGCTGCGAAAATACATCCGCCCTCGCGTTTTGATCCTCGACGAAATCGGCTACCTGCCCATCGACAAAACCGGCGCCGATCTACTGTTCCAGATCATCAGCCAGCGCTACGAGCGCGGTTCCACCATCCTCACCACCAATCGGGTCTACAAAAAGTGGGCCGAGTTCTTCAACAACGACTCCACGCTCACCTCCGCCGTGCTCGATCGGCTTCTACATCATGCCGAAACCATCACCATCGAAGGCAAAAGCTTCCGCATGAAAGACCAGCTACAGGCGTCTTGAAACAGATCGACAACGACTACCTAAAACACGCTTACGTGCCCACTTCCCCGCAAACATTTTTAAACCGGCTGATCTGATACAAATTTACACCGGCGATAGCACCACACTGGGGGTAGCAACACCACCCCCGCCGCCGATCACCCCCACCACGACAGTGACCTACGCGCGCAAGAAGCGGCGCGACAACGCCGTGACCGACACCGGCCTGCGCTTCGACGAGACCGTGCCGGTCAATATCATTACCATTGGCGATCCGGCCATCGAGGCGCTGCCCGAGTCGGCCCGTGAGTGCATCGGCGAGAAGGTGACGTATCGGCTGGCGCAGCGGCCGGCGAGCTACGAGATGATGAAGTACGTCCGTAAGGTCTACAAGATCGTCGCCACGCAGGCGATCGTCACGACCATCTCGCCACCCACCGTGCTGGAGAAGTGCGTGGCCGATGTGAGCCTGCTCGCCGGGATACTCACCGACAAGTTCCTCTACCACCTGCCACTCTACCGCCAGCACCAGCGCATCAACGCGGCCGGCATCCAGGTGAGCCGCGGCAGTCTGACGAACTGGTCGAGTCGGGCGATCGATCTGTTGGAGCCGATCTACGTCGCGCAGTTCTCGCATGTGTTGCTAAGTCGGGTGCTCGCGATGGACGAGACGCCGATCAAGGCGGGGCACCGGGAGAAGGGCAAGATGCGGCAAGGCTACTTCTGGCCGATCCACGGCGAGGACAACGAAGTGGTCTTCCCCTTCGCCACGTCGCGTGCACACAGTCATGCGCAGAGCTTCCTCGGGTCCTTCACCGGCACGCTAGTGAGCGACGGCTATGCAGCGTATGCCGCCTATGCCAAGAACAATACCGAGGTGACCCATGCCGAGTGCTGGGCGCACTGCCGGCGACACTTCGAGGGAGCCAGCGAGGCGGAACCCGCTGCCGTCGCTGAAGCGCTGGCCCTGATCGGTAGACTCTATCATCACGAGGCAATCATCCGGGACGGACATCTTGAAGGCGAGCAGAAACTGGCCTACCGCAGCGAACACAGCGAACCGATCACACGGGCCTTCTGGCGCTGGTGCGATGAGCAGTGTTATCGGCCGGACTTACTACCCGGCAACCCGCTCAGCAAGGCATTGAAGTATGCTCGCGAACGGCGCGTCAGCCTGCAGGTGTTCCTCTCGGATCCCGAGGTGCCGGTCGACACCAATCATCTGGAGCGGGCGCTGCGCCCCATTCCCATGGGACGGCGCAACTGGTTATTCTGCTGGACCGAGCTCGGCGCCAAACAAGTCGGTATCATTCAGAGCCTGATCGCCACCTGCAAGCTGCACGGTGTCGATGTCTACACGTATCTGGTCGATGTGCTGCAGCGCGTGAGCCAGCATCCCGCGAAGGATGTCATCGATCTTACACCGCGTGTTTGGAAAACGAAGTTCACCCACAATCCCATGAAATCAGATATCGCGCTCGCCGATCAATAACGGCCTGGTTTGAACGGTTACCATTTGCGCAAGGTCTCGGCCGTACGGCCAATCTTGGCCGCAATCGAATTCAGTGCCGCCCACTGCGAGTCGTAGTCCGCCTGGTGCTCGAATACCAGCCGTACCGCCCGTTCCCGTATCTCCGGTGAGTACCTCGTCGTCTTGTTCATAACTCCATCCTCTCAAGAAATGGAGTCTCCGGTAAACCCGGGGCGGTTCAATTGAGTGAGTCGTCCCGAAGCTTTGCAGATCTATAGTCGGGTCCTGGGTAGGACTTCACCCTGTGTATGCTGGCGCACAGACATCAACATGAGCGAATGCTTTAATGAGTTCGTGCTTACTTACCCTCCCAGAGGGTGAGGTATGAGATGGAGGTGAAAAATGTATATCGGCCTCGGTACTGTAGTGCTCATTGTTGTTCTATATCTTGTCTTTTTTCGTTAGAGATCTCCCAAAACAATAGTCAGACTGGACGACACTCAAATCACGGTAGACGCTCATGTGGGCGCTAGTCTTAGAAGCTGGCGCCGGTTCGTGATGCGAGGAGGCCAATCTGTTGGACGGCGCACGGAGTCTCGGTTGGCTAAGCGTGAAGGGCTGCCTGTTATACCGGTGAAGCGAACGTTGAAGTACCACTCCAGGACACCCATCCGTGCGATGGCGCACAGACTGACCAGGAAAGCTGTTTTACTTTTCAATCACGGTTGGCAGAAACGTGACGGCGCCCCGATGCCCATTGGCGTAAAGGGCTGACAGTCTACGTTTCGATAGTGGCCCAATGAGGGAATTCTTGGTGTCACATCTCTGTTTTCCAATCTTCACGTACGGCGTGCCGGCCGTTTACCAGCATACGTTATAAGGAGCAAATTATGAGCATCAACAAAGATCAAGTTAAGGGCCGCGTCGTAGAAACGAAAGGCAAAGTCAATGAAGTCACCGGCAAGCTCGTAGGCAACGAGAAACTGGAAGCTAAAGGCAAGGTTCAGAAAATTGTGGGCGAAGCTCAAGCAAAGTTTGGTGACCTCAAGCAAGACCTGAAAGACGCAAAGAAGGGCGCCTGAATTCAGCCCATCTTGTTTTGCAAAAAGAGTACCTAACGGATGTGTGTGATTTCTGTTGGCTGATAACAGCCTGTTCCAAGCCAAGTCCAGACTGTCAAAATATGCGGCCATAATGGACGCTCGGCCCGTACAATCACTACATATGCGGACAGATACCCTTGGCACTCTTGCAATGAATCAATCAGTTGCGGGGCATCAGGAAGTTCTGAACATTTCAATAGCCCAGACCGGTCGGTCGGGTGAATAAGGTTGATGGCGCTGAGGGGCCGCAGCCCTACCCCGGCTAAGAACAGGAGCGTGACAATGCTCAATTACGAATTAAATCGCGCGGAGAGCATATTGATTATCAAACCTATCGGCCCCTTGGAATCAACGGATTTCGAGAAACTGGCCCAAGAAGTGGATCCCTACATCGAAGAAAACGGCAAACTTAACGGCTTGATGATTTACGCCAAATCCTTCCCGGGATGGGATGATTTCGCGGCCTTCCTGTCCCATATAAAATTTGTCAAAACCCATTATCAGAAAATCAAGAAGATTGCGGCCGTAACGGACAGCAGTTTTCTATCGATCATGCCGCGGGTTGCCAATCATTTTATACAGGCCGAAGTAAGGCACTTTGACTACGATGACAAGGATGCAGCACTAAATTGGCTTAAGGCTGACAAATGAGAATGCTGAAGTGTCATTTCTAAGCCGGTCTCACTTCAACTGGTGCTGACGCACGGGCGCGCTGCCATTTCAATCGCCAGTGCTGGCCCGCCGCACAGCAGGCGTCAGGTCTCGCCTAGTCGCCAATGCGAGGGCGTATACTCATTGCAAATCCGTCAGTTGACCTTATGGGAGTACGTTCATGATTGAGTTCATACCAAATCTTCCTGATGACGTCGTTGGCATCATCGCCTCCGGTCAGGTTACCGCGAGTGACTATGAGACCGTCCTCGTGCCTGCCATCGAGTCCAAGCTGGCAGCGCAGGGAAGGGTTCGCATTCTTTACCAATTGGGGCCCGCATTCACAGGATTTACCTCTGGAGCAATGTGGGACGACCTGAAATTGGGCGTTGCCCATTTGAAGGCATGGGAAAAGGTCGCTGTCGTCACGGATGTTGACTGGATTGGTGGCGCTACACGCCTCTTCGGGTTTGCCATGCCTTGTCCGGTAAAGGTCTTTCCCAACAACGAAATCGCTGAGGCGACCCATTGGATAGGCGAGGCCTAAGTTAAACGTTGAACGTCCGCTTTTCATAATGCGGACCGACAGCTCCGAGCCGAGGAGGGCGGAAGCTCACGTTTCCTGATAACAGACGCCCACGTGGATCATAGTGGATGCGTGCCTTGAGCTTCCGGGTTCACCCCCCGCGTCAGAATAGTTGTCACTGTTTTCTGTAATCCTTGGATCGAGCGGGAGGCGGAAGGTGACGAGAAGCGGCGGCGCAAAAGTGTCCGGCAGGGACAGCATGCCAGGATCTTCGCGCGGCATGTCACCCAGGTCGCCGCCAGGAAGGCCACCCTGACCACCCGGATCGCCAGGAACGCTACCCAGCTCGCCAGAATCATCGTTCGACAAGTTTGAGTCATCGTGCTGTGTTCCGGAGTTATCGTGAGATGCTCCAGAGTCATCGAGGACAACTCCGGGGTCATTGTGGAATGTTTTCGAGCCCTCATTGGTAGAGTTGCTGCCTGGGCTGGCGGGATTGCCGGGCGGTGCGACTTGATCGCCAGTAGATCCCGGCTGATGAACAGACGCGTCAGTCGGAGTGCCGTTCGGCCCGAATTCTTTTGGGTGCCCAGGCGCATGCGGCGACCCGGCACCCGGTCCGGAGCCAACCTGTGGAGACTCTTTGAGTTTGGGCGAGCCAGGCGAGCTTGAAGAAGGAGGCGGCGAAATATTTGAATGGGAAGCCGGAGCGCCAGTCGCGTGATGACCAAATGCCGACGACCAGGAGCCGGCCGCAAGGAAACCGGAATGGGTTGCCGGGGCGCCTGAGGCCGGCTGCCCATGCGCTTGGTCCGCGCCCTTGCCACGATCCGAGGCGGTGCGGTTCACGGCCAAGAACAGTTTGCCGCCACTCGCGTTGAGGTCCACCCCGTCCCAGCGTGTGGCGGGACAACTTCGCGTGGTGAGCCGCCGGCGTGCCATGACCCGCCGAACGGTCGGCGTCGCCAGTATCCGGGTGGAGATTGACGACCGCCCATATCCCGGCAGCGGTCAGCGTGATCCCGCCCATTACGCGCGCGGGAGTGAGCAGCGTACTGTTCGCGCCCAACAGCGAACACCGGGCTTTGGTGACGCCGGCAAAGCGGGGCAAGGGCGCCAAATCCAGGGTGTCCGATGAGGAACAGGAGAAAGCGCCAGCTGAGCGCCGGCCTGCGATGACCTGGGCGCAGCGTCTAAAGCGTGTGTTCCGGATGGACATCGAGACCTGCCCGGCGTGCGGCGGTGCGGTCAAGGTGGTTGCCAGCATCGAAGACCCGCTGGTGATCCGGAAGATTCTGGTGCATGTGCGGCGTACGGAACTGCAGCGGGAGTCCTCACGGCGACCGGAACCCCGGGCGCCACCGGGCGGGTGGGGCTGACGGCGCGCGAGAAGGATTCGGTGAATTCCCATGACCCGGCAAGGATGGCGGCCCGACTGGGGGGCGGGCAGGATTGGCTGATGCCGGCTGATCAGTGGAGTGGGGAAAGGGCCGGTGAAAGCCGGTGGCCGGCGTTGGCGGCGGCCTGTGGGCGGCCGGATCGCAGAGATTCAGCGGCAAGGATGCCGGTGTGACGGCTGGTTCCGGGGTGGATTTTCACGAAATACGTGGGTTATGCTTCCCATACGCAGCGAGAATGCATGGATGCAGCTGGCAGACGGTACATGCTTGGGTGCGCAGGATGGGGGATGGAGGTCAGATCATAGACCTGAATAAATGGAAGCCATAAGCAGAACGTATTTCCTATGTGCACAATGATTATCTGCAGCAAATCGTGTCCTTACTAAAATTCAATCAGCCTGCCGACAAACAGATCCAAGTCATCGCCGACAACCTCTCGGCCCACAAGACCCAGCGAGTCAAGGAATTCCTGGCGGCACACCCCAATGTTCATCTGCCTTCGCCCTCTCCCCAACCCTCTCCCGCCGGGAGACGGGACTCATTGAACGACAGCTCCACTTCGCCAGAGTTAACGTTGTAGGGGCGGGTCTGAGACCCGCCCCTACGTCACATCGGGATTAGGCGAGCGCCATTGCAGTTGCAACTTCCTTTTGTCTGTGCATCACAACGACGAGGCACTGATAAAGTCGGCCAGCGCCTCGTCGAGTGCTTCCAATGCCGTACCCATTATGAGCCCGGCCTGCATGTGATAGAGATCGAGCTGGCACGGCACCGGTTCGTGCAGTGCCGCGTTGTGACGGGTGGTGTCGAAGTCATGCCAGGCCAGTATCGGTAGGTCGTCCTGCGCGCTGTCCACGCACAGCCAGCCGTGATCTTCCACGATGACTTCAAGACAGCGGTGTCGCGGCAAGGATACCCGCACGGGTTGCGATGCGCGCCGCAGCGCCAGACGCGCGTGGTTGTAGCAATGCGCCTCGATGAGTTTCTGCATCGAGCGCAGCGGTGTGAGTTCCTGCAAGCGCCGCGTCATCGCATCCATCGTTCATACCCATGCAGTGATTCCGTTACCCCGCGCCGTCCGCCGCTTCATCGCCGTCCATATCCAGCGCTCCCTCCTGAAACACACGGCTGGCGCGAATGTCCTCTTCCTGCAGTGTCATCAGATCGATCTTGGTGAGATTCTTGCCGGTACTCGCGAACAGGCGATTGGCCTGGCGCAGGCGTGTGCGATCCAGCGCATTGCGCACCGAGCGCGCGTTGGCGAAGTGCGGCAGCTTCATGCGCAGGGCGATGTATTCGCCGAAGGCGCTCTCGGCCGCCGGACTGAACCGATAGTTCTGTTCGGCCAGCATGAGCTTGGCGATCGCCAGCAGTTCCTCGGGTCGATAGTCCGGAAAATCGATGTGGTGCGCGATGCGTGAGCGCATGCCCGGGTTGCTGTGGAAGAACTTGTCCATGCGGTTTTTATAGCCGGCCAGGATCACCACCAGATCGTCGCGGTTGTTTTCCATCACCTGCAAGAGGATTTCGATGGACTCCTGTCCGTAGTCGCGTTCGTTCTCGGGCCGGTAGAGATAATAGGCCTCGTCGATGAACAGCACGCCGCCCATGGCCTTCTTGATGACCTCTTTGGTCTTGGGCGCGGTGTGACCGATGTATTGACCGACCAGGTCGTCACGGGTCACCGATACCAGATGACCTTCGCGCACGTAGCCGAGTCGATGCAGGATCTCCGCCATGCGCATCGCGACCGTGGTCTTGCCGGTGCCGGGATTGCCGGTGAAACTCATGTGCAGCGTCGGCGTCACCGAGGTGAGCTGCATCTGCTTGCGCACGCGATCGACCAGCAGCAGCGCGGCGGTCTCGCGGATGCGGGTCTTGACCGGCTTGAGGCCGATCAGTTCGCGGTCCAGCTTGTCCAGGACTTCCTGGATGTTCGAATTACGGAACTCGGCGCCGAGATCGACAGGCGTGTCGTCGGGCGGCACCGGGATGGGAATCTCGTGGCTATCGTCGTTCATGAAACCGTTCAGCCTCTGTAATCTATAAATCCCTCGCCCCGGTTCCACGGGGCGAGGGGGACTTACTTTACGACTGACGACAGATCCGCCGGATCAACCGTCACTCTACTCCATCAATACCGCTCACCTTCCGCCTTGTCGGTCGAATAGCTGTGAATGGTGTAACGGATCGAGCGACCGTCGGCCTCCTGCCGTACCAGACCGAAGCCAGGCTCTTGCTTCGGCCGGTTGACGATGAACGACATCGCCGGACTTTCATTGCCGCGATGTGAATTGAAGGCCATCACGCGGATGTAGTGGCTGGGAAAGGTCTTGCGGCAGTTGTTGATCTCCATGAGGATGCCCGCCGGGTCCTTGAGATCGAACATCGGCATGCCGAACATGTCCCAATAGGTGTTGCGCGGATGCGGATCGTCCGTGTATTCCACGCTGACCGCCCAACCGTTTTTCAGGGCGTACTTGATCTGCGCGGTGATCTGCTCGTCGGTCAGATCGGGCAGGAACGAGAACTGACCCTGTGTGATGCGATTACCGAGATTGGTCATCATGATGATAGCTCCTCGTGATCAGTTGCTGGCGGTGGCCGTGGGTACGAAGTCCGCCGTGTCGGTGGATTCGTAGTTGAAGGTGATGTCCTTCCAGGTTTCGAGCGCGGCCTTCAGCGGCGAACACCACTTGGCGGCGGCCTCGAGAATCTGCGGACCTTCCTTCATGTAGTCGCGACCTTCATTGCGTGCCATCACCATGGTTTCCAAGGCCACGCGGTTGGCGATCGCGCCGGCCTGGATGCCCATCGGGTGACCGATGGTGCCGCCGCCGAACTGCAGGATCACGTCTTCGCCGAGGTAGTGGAGCAGCTGATGCATCTGACCGGCGTGAATGCCTCCCGAGGCCACCGGCATGACCTTGTTGAGGGAGGCCCAGTCCTGTTCGAAGAACAGGCCGTTCTCCAGACTCACCGGCGTGTGTGTCTCGCGCAGTGTGTCGTAGAAACCCTTGATCATGAGCGGATCGCCTTCCAGCTTGCCGACCACGGTGCCGGCGTGAATGTGGTCCACGCCCGCCATGCGCATCCATTTGCAGATCACACGGAAGTTCATGCCGTGATTCTTCTGGCGCGAGTAGGTCGAATTGCCGGCGCGGTGCAGATGCAGAATCATGTCGTTCTTGCGCGCCCATTGCGCCATGGTCTGGATCGCGGTGTAGCCGATCACGAGATCGATCATGACAATGGTCGAACCGAGGCTCTTGGCGAACTCGGCGCGTTCGATCATCTTGTCCATGGTGCCGGCGGTGACGTTGAGATAATGACCCTTCACCTCGCCGGTGGCCGCGGAGGCGCGGTTCACCGCTTCCATGCAATACAGGAACCGGTCGCGCCAGTGCATGAAGGGTTGCGAGTTGATGTTCTCGTCGTCCTTCACGAAGTCGAGACCGCCTTTCAGCGCTTCGTACACCACGCGCCCGTAGTTGCGGCCGGACAGGCCGAGCTTGGGCTTGGTGGTGGCGCCGAGCAGCGGACGGCCGAATTTATCGAGACGCTCGCGTTCCACGATGATGCCGGTGGCTGGACCCTGGAAGGTCTTGAGATAGGCCACCGGCAGACGCATGTCTTCCAGGCGCAACGCCTTGACCGCCTTGAAGCCGAACACGTTGCCGATAATCGATGCGGTGAGGTTGGCGATCGAGCCTTCTTCGAACAGGTCGAGGTCATAGGCGATGTAGGCGAAATACTGCGCCTCATTGTTGGTGCCGGGACCGGTGTTGGGCACCAGCTCGGAACGATAGGCCTTGGCGCGATACAACTCGCAGGCGGTCAGGCGATCGGTCCATACCACGGTCCAGGTCGCGGTGGATGACTCGCCCGCGACCGCCGCCGCGGCCTCCTCGTGATCGACACCGGGTTGCGGGGTGATGCGGAACAGCACGATGACATCGGTATCCTTGGGTTTGTAATCCGGTTCCCAGTAACCCATTTTTTTGTAGGGAATGACGCCGGACTTGTAACGTTCCTTGCCTTCACTCAGCGTTTGTGACGTGCTCATGACAGCCTCCGAACAGTAGATGATTAACCGTCGCAACGGTCTTGGCCCGATCCATGTCGGCCATACGGATTTGCCCCGCCGGTCGAGCCGTTTGCAATACGGGAGTGAGGATGCCGTCGGCGAAGCATAAATGACAGTCAGTTGTTTCTATTGTAAGGATCGACTATCGTCTATCCATACCCACCGGCATCCGTACCGGATCGCGACCACCAACGTGGAGTCACACGCATGCGACATTCGACATTTCGCCAACTGGAAGTCTTCGAAGCCCTCGCCCGCCACGGCAGCTTCACGCGCGCCGCCGAAGAACTGTTTCTGACGCAACCGACCGCCAGCATGCAGATCAAGAAACTCAGCGCCACGATCGGCCTGCCGCTCTACGAACAACTCGGCAAACGCATCTTTCTCACCGACGCCGGGCGTGCGCTGCAAGCCACCTGCCGCGAGATCTTCAGCGTGCTGGACCGCTTCGAGATGCAGGTGTCGGACATGAAGGGCCTGAAGCAGGGCAAGCTGCGGCTGGCGGTCATCACCACCGCGAAATATTTTGCGCCGCGACTGCTGGGGAAATTCTGCGAGCAATATCCCGGTGTCGACGTCACGCTCAAGGTCAGCAACCGCGAGCGGATACTGGAACGCCTCAACGACAACCAGGACGATCTGTATATCCTGGGTCAACCGCCGGAGGGATTGGAGGCGGTCACCGAACCGTTCATGGAAAATCTGATGGTGGTGCTGGCTCCGAACAATCATCCGCTGGTCGGCAAGCGCAACATCCCGCTGGCACGACTGGCCAAGGAACCCTTCATCATGCGCGAGCCCGGTTCCGGCACGCGCATGGCGGTGGAGCGTCTGTTCCACGAACACCGTCTGCCTATCAAGGTGCGCATGGAACTGGGCAGCAACGAGGCCATCAAGCAGGCCATTGTCGGCGGACTCGGCGTGTCGGTGCTGTCACGGCACACGCTGGCGCTGGATGCGGCGATGGGGCAACTCGCGACACTCGATGTGCGGCACTTCCCGATCCGCCGCCAGTGGCATGCGGCCTATCCCGCAGGCAAGCAACTCTCCGTGGTGGCACAGACCTTCCTCGACTATCTGCGCAGCGCAACCGAAATGATGCAAGACATTCCCTGTCACCAAACGACACAGAAAGTCGCCGGCCCGCCGATCACGCCGCCACCCGCCGCAATGAAACGCAAGTCGCGCGGCACAACCCGCAAGAGTTCCCGGTAACCGGGTTCACACCCGCGCTTCAGCGCTGACCGTAGGATTTGAGCTTGCGGTACAGCGTGCGCTCGCTGATGCCGAGCAGCCCGGCGGCCTGGCGGCGGTTGCCGTTGCAACGTTGCATCATCTCGGTGATCCCGTGCGGTCAAAAAACTCATCCGTATGGAGATATCAACATCTTAACATCGATTGTCCGTGTCACAATGCCTTTGTGTCCTGCCTCAGATGAAGCTTACCATTGGCTGATTATTTGAGTTGGCGGTGGGTGATCATATGGATTGGGTGCGTATTCTGGCCTACATTACCGGGACAGTGGATCAGGAACTCCTGTTGCGTAATGAATATCTTCTATCCGGATTTACGCGGAAGGCACAAGCCTGTACAGGAACAAAAAGCCCCTGGTTATACGATCTATCAAGGGTTATGCGGCAGAACTTGGACTACTCGGGAAGCCTCGCTATTTTCCGATACAGAAACTCGCGAAGATCTCGCTCAGCAGGTCGTCGCTGGTAAAGGCGCCGGTGATTTCGCCCAGGCTGTTCTGTGCCTGGCGCAATTCCTCGGCCAGCAGTTCACCGGCGCGGTAACGCTCGAGGGCGTCGATGCCAGCGCACACCTGCGCGTGCCCACGCCGCAGCGCGTCCAGGTGGCGGCGCCGGGCACTGATGCCGCCCGTCGGATTTTCCTGGTAACCGGCCACCGCTTTCAGGTGTTCGCGCAAGTCCTCAAGACCCGCGCCGGTTCTCGCCGACAGCGCGAGTTCGACGGGTTCGTCATTTCGGCGCAACCCGACGCCGCCGGTGAGATCGACCTTGTTGAATATCAGCGTGCGCGGCAGCGTCTCGGGCAGCCGGTTCAGAATCGTCTGGTCCGCCGCCTGAAAACCTTGCTGATCGTCGATCACCAGCAGCACGCGATCGGCCGCTTCGATCTGCGCCCAGGCACGTCTTATCCCTTCGCGTTCGATCGGATCGTCGCTGTCGCGCAGGCCGGCGGTGTCGATCAGGTGCAGCGGCATACCGTCGATCTGGATCTGTTCGCGCAGGTAATCGCGCGTGGTGCCGGGCAACTCGGTGACGATGGCGGTGTCGCGGCCGGCCAGCGCGTTGAGCAGGCTCGACTTGCCGGCGTTGGGTCGTCCGGCGATCACCAGCGTCATGCCCTCGTGCAACAGGCAGCCCTGGCGCGCCTGTCTGAACAGTTCGTCGAATGCATGCTCGATGTCGGCGAGCTGGCCGCGCACCTGGCCGTCGCCCAGGAAATCGATTTCTTCTTCCGGGAAATCGATTGCGGCCTCGACGTAAACGCGCAGTTGGATCAGTTGCCCGACCAGCGCTTGTATCTGTTCCGAAAACACGCCCTGCAGCGAACGCGCGGCGGCGCGCGCCGCCTGCTGCGTGGCGCTGTCGATGAGGTCGGCGATGGCCTCGGCCTGCACGAGATCCAGCTTGTCGTTGAGAAACGCGCGTTCGGAAAATTCGCCCGGACGCGCCTGGCGCACACCGAGCGAGAGCAGGGCGCCCAACAGCATGTCCATGACCACCGGCCCGCCGTGCCCATGCAGCTCCAGCACATGTTCGCCGGTGAACGAATGAGGGGCTGGAAAGTAGAGCACCAGCCCTTCGTCGAGCAGTTCGCCACGTTCGTCGCGCAGACGATGCAGCTCGGCGACGCGCGGCGCCGGCAGCCGGCCGAGCAGCCGTTGCGCCAGCGCGGGGACACCGGCGCCCGAGACACGAATGACGCCCACGCCACCGCGGCCGGGCGGTGTGGCGATCGCGGCGATGGTGTCGTTCGGGGAATTCAAGCGATTGCCCGGTGGCAATGGCAGCCGGGTGACGGCCGCCGATACGCGGTCAGCGCGCGGCCGCTTCCACGCGCCGGGTGATCACCCATTGCTGTGTAATCGAGAGCGCGTTGTTCACCACCCAGTACAGCACCAGACCGGACGGGAAGAACGCGAAGAACACCGTGAAAACGACCGGCAGAACCATCATCACCTTGGCCTGTACCGGGTCCATGGGCGCGGGGTTGAGCTTTTGCTGAATCAGCATGGTCACGCCCATGATCAGCGGCAGCACGAAGTAGGGGTCGGCGCTGGAAAGGTCTTTCAGCCAGAACACAAAGGGCGCCTGGCGCAACTCGACGCTTTCGAGCAGCACCCAGTACAACGCGATGAATACCGGTATCTGCACGACGATCGGCAGACAGCCGCCGAGCGGATTGATCTTCTCGGTCTTGTACAACTCCATCATCGCCTGGTTGAGGCGTTGCTTGTCGTCGCCGTAGCGTTCCTTCAACGCCTTAAGCCGCGGCGCCAGCTTGCGCATGTTGGCCATCGACTTATAACTGTGTTCCGAGAGCTTGAAGAACGCCAGCTTGATCAACAGCGTCAGCAGCACGATTGACCAGCCCCAGTTCCCGACGATGCCGTGAATCTTTTCCAGCAGCCAGAACAGCGGCTGCGACAGGAACGTGAGTCTGCCGTAGTCGACCGTGAGTTCCAGCCCGGGCGCCACTGCGGCCAGTTTGTCCTGCAACTTGGGCCCCGCGTAGAGCCGCATGGGCAGCGTGGTCTGTTGGCCGGGCGCGATGGTCGTCTGCGGACCCATGAGTCCCAGAACGTACCGGTTGTCGTTCAGCGCGCGACTGTAGAAATGATCCATGTCGTTTGCCGGCGGAATCCAGGCCGCGAAGAAATAGTGCTGAACCATGGCGGCCCAGCCGCCCTGAATATCGCGCTTCAGGTCGTTTTCCTTCATGTCCGCGAATTTGATTTTCTGGTACTTGTCTTCCGGACTGTAGATGACACCGCCGGTATAGACGCGCGAGGCGACCGCGGAACGGCTGGATTTCTTTTCGGGTTCGCTGCGCTGCAATTGATCGTAGGGCCGCACCGTCAGCGCGTCGCCGCTCTTGTTGTCGATGGCCATATCGACGGCGATCACGTAGCTGCCGCGCCGGAAGTGGTAGGTCTTGACCAGCGTGACACTGGTACCGCTGTCCCAGTACAGCGGGACGTCCAGCGTATCGGCGCCAGTGGCCATACGGAATTCTGTCTGGTCCGCGCGATAGATCGCGTGGTGGGTCGGTTCATCGGCGCCGCCGGTGCGCACGCCCGACTGCAGCACGAACAGATCGGTGCCTGTGTCGGTCAACAGGCGGAACGGCGGGCTGTCGGCTTTCGTCGTTTCCGGATAGGCCAGCAGGTCGAGGATGCGCAGGTCGCCGCCGCGCGTGTCGATTTCACCGCGCAGCAGGTCGGTTTCAACGGTGATGCGCTGGCCGCTTTCCAGCGCCTGCGCAGGCGGTGCCGACGGCGGAGGACCGGCGGGAATATCTTCGCCCGTCGGGGGGGCAGCTTCGCCGGCGGCGGCTGGTTGTTCCTGCTGCGCCGTCGCGGCCGGTTGAGACTTGGGGCCATAGTCCTGCATCCAGGCCTGCCAGATCATCAGGAACAGGAAAGACAGTGCAATGAACAGCAGCAGGCGCGGATTATCCATGGTGGTGATGTTTCTCCGGCACCGGGTCGATGCCGCCTTCGTGCCAGGGATGGCAGCGTCCGAGCCGTCGGAGCGTCAGATACAGTCCCTTGCCGACACCGAAACGCTCGACCGCCGTCCGGCCGTACTCCGAGCACGAGGGATAAAAGCGGCAGTGGCTGCCCAGCCAGGGGCTGATCAGCCAGCGGTAACCATCGATAAGCAGCAGAATCAATCGACGCATTTCTTGTTCAGGTTTTTCCAGTGGACCGCGAGCGCCGACAGTATCTGCCGGTTATCCAACGCCGCGACACCTGCACGTGTTGTGACGACGACGTTGTTGGCGCCGAGCAGGGTCTGGTGTCGGCGGAAACTTTCCCGGACCAGCCGCTTCACACGGTTGCGCGCCACCGCATTCCCGCAATTCTTGATCGAAATCGCCAGCCCCAAACGGGCGTGCTCCAGGTCATTGGGAACCGCGAGCACGCTGATGAAGCGATCGCTCGATTTGCAGCGGCACTGCTTGAAAACACGCTGATACGCACCCGCGCCGAGCAACCGGGTCGAGCGGGGAAAAGCGTCGCCGCGACGCTCCAGGGGACCGCGGGTCAGGCGGACAGGCGCGCGCGACCCTTGGCGCGCCGCGCTTTCAGGACCAGCCGGCCGTTCTTCGTGCTCATGCGGGCGCGAAAACCGTGATTCCGTTTGCGCTTCAGCTTACTGGGTTGGAATGTTCTCTTCATGACGCCGTCGAGTCCGGTAACAAAAGCGAAGCCCGCGTAAAGGCGCGGGCAAAACAGACGGGGCAGGGTACTGTCCGGGGGTTTGTCTGTCAATAGTCCGGCCTGCAAACGCAGTGGGCGAGAGTGTGGATAACCCGCGTGTTCGAGCGTAGACTTGTTCGCCCTCACCGACCGCTCAACTCAATGACAGGGGATCGTCCTTTGCCGGCATCACTTTGGCAGCAGTGTCTCGACCATTTGGAGCACCAGCTGCCCGAGCAGCAGTTCAATACCTGGATTCGGCCGTTGCACGCTGTGGAGGAAGCGCAGGGCTTGCGCCTCCTGGCACCCAACCGGTTTGTGCTGGATTGGGTAAAAGACCACTACATCAATGAGATAAAGGAAGCGATCGCGGACCTCGCGCAGACCGACGCGCTGCGCGTCGAACTCGAGATTGGCAGCACAACCCGATCCAAACTGATCGCGCCCAAAGAGGTACCGTCGCCGGTACGGCAGGCGGAGCGCCAGGGTGAAAAGCGGCGCGGACCGCGCGGGGGCCTGAACGCCGAATTCACGTTCGAGCATTTCGTCGAAGGCAAGTCCAACCAGTTGGCGCGCGCGGCATCGGTCCAGGTGGCCGAAAATCCAGGCGGCGCCTATAACCCGCTGTTCATCTACGGCGGCGTGGGTCTGGGCAAGACTCACCTGATGCACGCCGTCGGCAACATGATCGTCGGCAGAGATCCCGATGCACAGGTCGTGTACCTGCATTCGGAGCGTTTCGTCGCCGACATGGTCAAGGCGCTGCAACACAATGCCATCAACGAATTCAAGCGCTACTACCGTTCAGTGGACGCCTTGCTCATCGACGATATCCAGTTCTTTGCCGGCAAGGAACGGTCGCAGGAAGAGTTCTTTCACACGTTCAACGCACTGCTCGAGGGACAGCGCCAGGTCATACTGACGTGCGATCGCTATCCGAAAGAAGTCAAGGGTCTTGAAGAGCGGCTCAAATCGCGCTTCGGTTGGGGCCTGACGGTTGCGATCGAACCCGCGGAACTCGAAACGCGCGTCGCCATTCTCGTGAACAAGGCGATACAGTCGGGCATCGAATTGCCGAATGAAGTCGCGTTCTTCATCGCCAAACGGATTCATTCCAACATTCGCGAACTGGAAGGCGCCTTGCGGCGCGTGGTGGCCAGCGCTCGGTTCACCGGCAAGCAGATCGATCTCAAGTTCACCAAGGAAGCGCTGCGCGACCTGCTGGCGATGCAGGACCGCCTGGTCTCGATCGAGAATATCCAGAAGACGGTTGCGGAGTATTACAAGATACGGGTGGCGGACCTGCTGTCGGCACGCCGGACCCGGTCCGTCACGCGACCCCGCCAGATTGCGATGGCGCTGGCCAAGGAGCTGACCAGCCACAGTCTGCCGGAGATCGGCGATGCGTTCGGCGGTCGCGACCACACGACCGTGCTGCACGCGTGCCGGAAAGTTGGCGAACTCAAGGAATCGGATCTGCGCATAGCCGAGGAATACAATAACCTGTGGAAAATGCTGACTTCCTGAAGTGGAAAAACGGTGGATAATTCCGGACCCGAAAAGTTATCCCCAGTGCTGCACAGGTTATCCACAGGTAGAGCATGTGTTCATAGGTGCAGTTTATAGATAATAAGTTATTGATTTATACCTATTTAATTAATTAGTCCACAGAGGGCTGGCGCCTTAACTAAGAACATAAGCTTTAAGGAATAAATAATATCTATGAAATTCACAATCCACCGTGAAACGCTTCTGGTCCCGTTGCAACAAACCATCGGCGTTGTCGAACGCCGCCAGACGCTGCCGATCTTGGGCAATCTATTCCTGCAAGCGTCCAAGAATTCATTGACAGTCTCAGCCACCGATCTCGAGGTTGAAATCCGCGCGAGTACCCAGACCATGATCGATGAACCTGGAGAAACGACCGTACCGGCGAGAAAGCTGCTGGACATCTGCAAGGCACTGCCGGAAGGAGCGCAGATTGAATTTGCGTTCAACGAGTCGCGCGTGCAGATCCGCTCGGGCAAGAGCCGCTTCACGCTCGCGACGTTGCCGGGTGAAGACTTTCCGCTGGTCGACAAGATCCAGGGCGAAACGAAGCTCACAATGCCGCAGGAGGCTTTGCGGCATATGATCGAGCGGACGAGTTTTTCCATGGCACAGCAGGACGTACGGTATTACCTCAATGGCCTGCTGCTCGAGCTTTCAAGCAGCCGTTTGCGTGCGGTTGCGACCGACGGTCACCGGCTGGCGACCTGCGATGCTGATGTTGACGTTTCATTGCCGGGCAAGCAGCAGGTCATCGTGCCGCGCAAGGGCATCCAGGAACTGGTTCGCCTGTTGACGGAGGGCGAAGAGCCGGTGGAACTTGAGGTTGGCACCAATCATCTGCGCGCGACGATGCGCAACGTGATCTTTACGTCGAAACTGGTCGACGGCAGGTTCCCCGATTACGAGCGCGTTATTCCCAAGGGCGGCGACAAGAAGGTTCTGGCCGATCGGGAGCTGATGCGGCAGGCGTTGATTCGGACTTCCATCCTGTCGAATGAGAAATACCGGGGCGTTCGCCTGACGTTGGAAGAGAACACGTTGAAGATACAAACACATAATCCAGAACAGGAAGAAGCCGACGAGGAATTCGAGGTCGAATACGGCGGAAAGGGCTTGGAAATCGGCTTCAACGTGACCTATCTGCTCGATGTTCTGGCCAGCCTTCGGAGCGATCAGGTTGAGATCACCCTGAGTGACGCGAACAGTAGCTGTCTGGTCGAGCAGCCGGATTCCGGCCAATGCCGGTACGTCGTCATGCCGATGAGGCTCTAGCCTGTAGCCAGAGCCACCTCAGCGCTGGCTGATTCATGCCCATCCGGTTTTTCTCGCTCCAGTCATTTCGAAACATTGAATCGGCGGAACTGGCGTTTTCCCCTCACGTCAATCTGGTCACCGGCGGCAACGCAGCCGGCAAGACCAGCCTCTTGGAAGCGATTCACTGCCTGGTGCGGACCCGGTCGTTCAGGACGACCCGCTTGTCCCGCCTGGTGAGGCATGGCGATAACGCATTCAGGTTGTTTGCGGATGTCGAACTGGATAATGGCGCCAAGCTCCCGGTTGGCGTTGGCTTCCAGACGTCCCACATCGAGATCAGGGTAGGTCGCGAGCCGGTCCGGCGTTTGTCTGACCTGGCTGCACTATTCCCGATGCAGGTCATGGCCGGCAACATCCATCAGATGATCGAGGAAGGTCCGAAATATCGGCGGCGGTACCTGGACTGGGGATTGTTCCACGTGGAACACACCTATGCCGATGCCTGGCGTCGTTACCACCGAATTCTGAAGCAACGCAACGCGGCGCTGCGGCAGAACGCCTCCAACTTCGAATTAAAGGTGTGGGATGACGAATTTATAGAACGTGCATCTGTAATCAATGCGTTACGCGTGAGTTACCTGGCTGATCTGAACGCGCAACTGAACCCGATACTGCACAGTCTGCTGGAGAGTGGACAGCGACTGAATCTGGTATACGGGCCCGGAACCATCGCCGGCAAGTCGCTGGAGGAGAGTCTCCGCCAGCAGTTGATCCGGGACCGGGAAACGGGCTCGACGCATTCGGGGCCGCACCGCGCCGACATCCGGTTCGAACATCAGGGGCAAGACCTGATTCCGACTCTGTCGCGTGGTCGCCAAAAGCTATTGGTTATAGCCCTGCAACTGGCCCAGGCCCGGCTGATGCCTCGCAACGGGCGAGCGACCCGGATCGTTTTGCTGGACGACTTGGGCGCCGAGCTGGATAGCGACAACCAGCGGCGCGTGTTTGACGAGTTGGCCGCGACCGACGCCCAGGTGTTCATGAGTTCCATTCAGGCGGATCCTTGGAAAGAGCGGATTGAGCCTGACCATCTTGCGATGTTTCACGTGGAACACGGCAAAGTGGACAGGGTGGTATAATGCGCGATTGCTCAAAGGGAAAACCCAATGACGGATAACAAGTCATACGACTCCTCCAATATAAAGGTGCTGAAAGGACTGGACGCCGTCCGCAAGCGGCCGGGGATGTACATCGGGGATACTGACGACGGAACCGGGCTGCACCACATGGTCTTCGAAGTCGTCGATAATTCCATCGACGAAGCGCTGGCCGGATACTGCACAGAAATCAGCGTCGCGCTACACAGCGACGGTTCCGTAACGATCACTGACGATGGCCGTGGAATTCCGGTCGATATTCATGAGGAAGAAGGCCGATCGGCGGCGGAAGTCATTCTCACGGTGCTCCATGCCGGCGGCAAATTCGACGATGACTCTTACAAGGTTTCGGGTGGCCTGCACGGCGTCGGTGTATCCGTGGTCAACGCCCTGTCCAGCTACCTGCGTCTGACCATTCACCGGGACGGCGGGGTGTATTTCCAGGAGTACATCGAGGGCAAACCGAGGGAACCGCTCAAGTGCATCGGTGAGTCCGACCAGACAGGCACCGAGATCCGCTTCACGCCGTCGAAAAAGATCTTCACGGACACCGAGTTTCACTACGATATCCTGGTCAAGCGCCTCCGGGAGCTGTCGTTCCTCAACAGCGGCGTGCGCATCCGGGTCACCGACGAACGCAGCGGGAAGGAAGACATCTTCGAGTACAAGGGCGGCATCCGCGCCTTTGTCGAACATCTGAATCGCAACAAGACGCCGTTGCATCCCACCGTGTTTTACATCACCGGTGAGAAGGATGGCATCAGCATCGAAGCGGCGCTCCAGTGGAACGATTCCTATCAGGAGAACATCTTCTGCTTTACCAACAATATTCCCCAGCTTGACGGCGGTACTCATTTGGCCGGTTTCCGCGCGGCTCTGACGCGCACTCTGAACCAGTACATGGAACAGGAAGGCATCGCCAAGAAGGCCAGGGTCAATACGACGGGCGACGATGCCCGCGAAGGCCTGACCTCAGTATTGTCGGTCAAAGTGCACGATCCCAAGTTTTCTTCGCAAACCAAGGAAAAGCTGGTTTCATCCGAAGTCAAAGGCGTCGTCGAGTCGGTCATCAGCGAGAAGCTTGATTCATATCTTCTTGAATTTCCACAAGAAAGTAAAGCGATCACAGCCAAAATCATCGAAGCGGCCTGCGCGCGCGAAGCGGCCCGCAAGGCGCGCGAAATGACGCGCCGCAAGGGTGCGCTGGACATTGCCGGTCTGCCCGGCAAGCTCGCGGATTGTCAGGAACGCGACCCGGCGCTCAGCGAACTGTTCCTGGTCGAGGGCGATTCCGCGGGCGGCTCGGCAAAGCAGGGGCGCGACCGCCGCACTCAGGCGATCCTTCCGTTGAAGGGCAAGATTCTCAACGTGGAAAAAGCGCGCTTCGACAAAATGCTGGCATCTGCTGAAGTCGGCACGCTGATAACCGCGCTGGGCTGCGGTATCGGCAGGGACGAATTCAATCCCGAAAAGCTGCGTTATCACCGCATCATCATCATGACCGACGCGGATGTCGACGGCTCGCACATCCGCACCCTGCTGCTGACATTCTTCTACCGGCAGATGCGCGAACTCATCGAGGGCGGGCACATCTACATTGCGCAGCCGCCCCTGTACAAGGCGAAGAAGGGCAAACAGGAACGCTACGTGAAGGACGACCCGGAGCTGCGCGAATACCTGCTGCAGGCCGCCCTGGACAACGCCGCTCTGTACGTCAATGCGGAGGCGCCACCGCTGACCGGCGCAGGACTCGAGACGCTGGCCAAGCAATACGTCGGCGTGATGGCTTCGATCGAACGGCTGTCGAAACGTTACAACCGGCTCATGCTCGAGAGGATGCTGTATATGCCGCCAGTGTCCGAACTCGACACGCACAACGAACAGAAACTGGCCGGCTGGTGCGCCGAACTCGCGCAGCGGATCAACGCGACCATGACCGCGGGCGACCGCATCACGCTGGACGTGGTGCGCGAGACCGGGCAGGACAACCTCCTCATCCGGGTCCGGAAGCTGACCCACGGCATCCTGTCCGGCGAACACACCATGCGCACGGAGTTTTTCGCGAGCGCCGAGTACGCCGGCATGGTGGCGCTGGGCGCCAAACTCGAAGGCATGCTGGGCGATGATGCCTACGTGACGCGCGGTGAAAAGAAACAATCGGTAGACGGTTTCAAGCAGGCCATCGACTGGATGATGGACGAGGCCAAACGCGGGCAGCACATCCAGCGCTACAAGGGGCTGGGCGAGATGAACCCGGATCAGTTGTGGGACACCACGATGAACCCGGACACGCGCCGACTGTTGAAGGTCAAGATCGAGGATGCGGTGGGCGCCGACCAGATCTTCACGACGCTGATGGGGGACCAGGTCGAACCGCGACGCGAGTTTATTGAAAACAACGCGCTGCTGGTGTCCAACCTCGATGTCTGACAGCCGGCGGGCACGACCACCGCGCTGCTGAGTGCTGCGTAATGGCGCTGCCTGTTGCCGGGATGTGCTTGCCCGCGAACATGCCATAGCCATGCTCTTCGCGGGCAAGCCCGCCCCGCCAGGGATCCCATCCAGGTAAACCAGTCCTTATAATTCAATGGTATGGCAAGTTATTGAGCATTTGTAAATGTTTGGTCAGCGCTCCATAAATAGAGTTTTCCCATGAAACTGGCCGTAGCGAGCGCTTCGTCGACCGATCCCGGCTGACCCCAGGGTGGGGCGATCATCCACGTGGTTGACTCCAGACCTGGAGTCAACACCATAAGATGGATTAGACGCGATTACGCCGGAAGTGCGCGGTTTTTCAGGCGGTCGCCGCCACCGGCGCATTGACCGCGAAATAGGTCCGCGTGATCACTTCGTGCAACTTGTCGAGTTCGAGCTGAATTTCATCGATGAAGTCGTGCAGTTCCTTGGAGTTCAGCTTGTCCGGCTGGGAACTGAGGATCGAGCGTTCCAGATGCTGTACCGACTTCAGCGGTTCATCGTTGCGCGGCAGGTCGGCCAGGCAGGCGGCGGCCTCCGAAAGCGTGTGGTAGACCGCGCGCGGGAAACCGCGGCTCTTGAACAGAAACTTCAGCACCGCGCCGCGCCTGACCTGACCCTGCATTTCGCGGCGGTACATCTGATAGGCGGTCAGTGACTTGAGCACGCTCACCCACTGGATATTGTCGAACGGGGACAGCACACCGTCCTGCTCGGGCAACAGATTTGCCGAGCGCACGTCGATGATGCGCGTGGTCATGTCCGCCCGCTCCAGGTTGCGCCCCATGCGCAGGAAGCTGTAACCCTGGTCGTGGGTCATGGTGCCGGCCAGCATCCCGGTGATCTGCTGGGCGCCGCCGATGATCGCATCGAGGAAATCCTGGCGCCGGTGCTGCGACAGTCCCGCCTGCATCTGGCCTTTGGCCATCAGATAGAGTTCGTTGACCCGTTCCCAGGCTTCGCGCGGGATGATGTCGCGAATGGTACGGGCGTTTTCGCGTGCCTGTTGCAGCGATGTGAAAATCGATCCCGGATTGCGTTCGTCGCTGATCAGAAACCGGATCACGTTGCGCTCGGTGGCTTCCTTGTAGTGGGCATTGAACCGTTCGATGGTGCCCATGATCTGCACCAGCGTATCCCAGCCGAAGCGCGCCTTGCGCGGCAGGTCGAGCAACAGATAGGTGTTGACCTTGACGATACGCGCGGTGTTTTCGGCGCGCTCGATGTAGCGCGCCATCCAGTAGATTCGTTCAGCGACTCGCGAAAGCATCGTCAGTCCTCGGTGTCCACGATCCAGGTATCCTTGCTGCCGCCGCCCTGCGATGAATTGACCACGGTCGACCCCTTGCGCAGCGCGACGCGGGTCAGTCCACCCATGGTGACGTACTGGTTCTTGCCCGACAGGATGAACGGGCGCAGGTCCACGTGGCGCGGTTCGACCCCCGAATTGACCAGCGTCGGTGTGGTCGAGAGCGTCAGCAGCGGCTGCGCGATATAGTTGCGCGGATGCTTGCGGATCAGGCGCGCGAACTTCTCGCGTTCCTTCTTGGTGGCCTGTGGACCGATCAGCATGCCGTAGCCGCCCGACTCGTTGGCCGGTTTGACCACCAGCTTGTCCAGGTTGGCAATCACATAATTGCGCGGCGCCTTGTCGACGCACAGATGGGTCGGCACGTTGGGCAGGATCGCGTCCTCGCCCAGGTAATACTTGATGATCTCCGGCACGAACGCATAGACGACCTTGTCATCGGCGACCCCGGCGCCCGGCGCGTTGGCCAGCGCCACGTTGCCCTTGCGCCAGGCGCGCATCAGGCCGGGCACGCCGATCATCGAGTCCTTGTGGAACACCTCGGGGTCCATGAAGAGGTCGTCGACGCGCCGGTAGATAACATCGACCCGGCTCAGACCGTCGACCGTCCGCATGTAGACACAATCGTCTTCGCACACCACCAGATCGGAACCCTCCACCAGTTCCGCACCCATCTGCTGCGCGAGGTAGGAGTGCTCGAAGTAGGCGGAGTTGTAGATACCGGGCGTCATCACCACGACTTCCGGCCGCTCCGCCTGACGCGGCGAAATCGACACGAGCATGTCATAGAGCTGTGAAGCGTAGTCGTCCACCGGCTGGATGTTGTAGTCCTCGAACAGCTCCGGAAAGACGCGCTTCATGACCGTGCGGTTTTCGAGCATATAGGACACGCCGGACGGAACGCGCAGGTTGTCCTCCAGCACGTAGACTTTGCCGTCCTTGTCGCGCACCAGATCCGAGCCGCAGACGTGCGCCCAGATGCCCAGCGGCGGATTGATGCCGACACACTGTTCGCGGAAGTTGGCCGAGTCCTTCAGGATGTACTCGGGGAAGACGTTGTCCTTGATGATCTTGCGGTCGTGGTACAGGTCGTCGATGAACAGATTGAGCGCCTGAACCCGCTGGCGCAGCCCCCGCTCGATCGGGTCCCACTCCTTTTTCGTGATCAGGCGGGGAATGATATCGAACGGCCAGGCGCGGTCAATCGACCCGCCTTCGGTATAGACCGTGAACGTGATGCCCTGACCGAGAATGGCCAGTTCGGCCGCGGCGCGACGGTCCGCGAGGTCGGCCTCGCTCAGTGAACGCAGGTAAGCGCACAGCGGCCCGGCACCCTCGCGCGCCCGACCGCCACCCTTGATCAACTCGTCATAGAGACCCTTGACCTGATAGGTCTTCCACCGAATCGGCATTACCAGGCTCACTTTATGCGATACTCCAATGTGTAGCACGTGCAAAAAACCTGCCTAAGAAATTAGGTGCGTATTTTCGTGGTTTAGCGCGATAATAGCCCAAAAGACGCGCACGCATACAGTGCAAACAAGTCCCGCAGCCCCGCACTTCTGACCCAAAACAGCTCAAATGCCGGAGCCGGTTTCATGACGTACTGCCTTGCCATCCGCACTGAAAACGGATTGGTGCTCGCGTCCGACTCGCGTACCAACGCAGGGGTCGATCACGTCAGTACCTATAGCAAGATGAATATCTTCGAACTGCCGGGCCGGTTGTTCATCCTGTTGTCCTCGGGCAATCTCGCCACCACGCAGGCGGTGGTGAACCGGATCCAGCGCGACCTGGAAGGACCGCCCGAATGCGCCAGTCTGGCCAGCGTGACACACAACCCGGAGGCGGCCAACTACGTCGGCAGACTCAGCGTCGAGAAGCAGCAGGAATACGCCGCGCCACTGAGCGCGAAAGGCATCAGCGCGGAATGCAGTTTTATTCTCGGCGGCCAGATCCAGGGCCTGCCGCACACTATCCATCTGATCTACCCGCAGGGCAACGGCATTACCGCGTCGCCGTCGACGCCGTATCTGCAGATCGGTGAAATCAAGTACGGCAAGCCCATCCTCGATCGCGTGCTCAACGAAAAGACGTCACTGGACGAAGCCGCGCGTTGCGCGCTGGTCTCGCTGGATTCGACCATGCGCAGCAATATCTCGGTCGGTCCGCCGGTGGAATTGGCCATCTACCGCAAGGATGCGCTGAAGCTCGATCGCCATCTGGTGCTGGGAAGCGACGCACCGGCCTATGTCGCCATCAGAGACGCCTGGAACGCGGGCCTGCAGAACGCGTTCCGTCAACTTCCGCTTTTCGATTGGGAGCGCTGACCAGCCCGCACTATCGCAGTGCGGCGGCCGGTTTCCGTCGGCACGGATACTGCTAGGCAACTTACCCGATTGGCGCCTCGTTCCGGCGAGCTTCGCCAGACCGGCGGAGCAACGCGTTATTCGGGCGAATGAGTTCGCCGTCGCGGCAAGGGCTGGAGTGCGCAGCAGCCTGAACCCCCGCAGCGGATTGCGGGATTTTTCTGCGGCGATAACGACACGTCACTCGGCGGTGCCCTGGTTCGATGCGCCGGAACCGGTGCCGTCCGACCGTTTGGCGCCGGACGCCGCCTTTCAGGTCGTTGCCGGAATCGCCGGGCGGTCCGCCGCAATCAGGGTTAATATGGGTTGCAAACAAGATCAGCGGTCTTTCCTTAGGGGGGCGTTACTGCCATGACAATCCGCGTCGCCATTCATCACAGCACCCGCTACCGGTTCGATCATCCGGTGGCGTTATCGCCGCACGTGTTCCGCTTGCGGCCCGCCGCGCATTGCCGCACGCCGATCGAAGCCTATTCGTTCAAACTGCTGCCGAAAAAGCATTTCATCAACTGGCAGCAGGACCCGCAGGGCAACTTCAACGCGCGCGTCGTGTTCACCGACAAGGTGTCCGAACTGGTGTTCGAGGTCGATCTGATCGCCGACATCACGGTGATCAATCCGTTCGACTTCTTCGTCGACGAGTACGCGGAATGCTATCCGTTCGAGTACGACGCCCAGTTGTCCGAAGAACTGAAACCCTTTCTGAAGCCGACCGAAAGCGGTCCGCGCCTGATGCAATGGCTCGCCGGCGTCGATCGGGGCAAGATGAAGATTATCGATTTTCTGGTCGCGCTGAACCAGAAGCTCTGGCGCGATCTCGCCTACAACATCCGCATGGAGCCGGGCGTACAGACCTGCGAGCAAACGCTGGAGAAAGCATCCGGCTCCTGCCGCGATTCGGGCTGGCTGCTGGTGCAGATCCTGCGCCATCTGGGGCTGGCGGCGCGGTTCGTCTCCGGCTATCTGGTGCAACTGACACCGGACGTGAAGTCGCTCGACGGACCGTCGGGCACCGATCACGACTTCACCGACCTGCACGCCTGGGCCGAGGTGTACGTGCCGGGCGCCGGTTGGCTGGGACTCGATCCGACTTCGGGTCTGTTCGCGGGGGAAGGGCACATACCGCTCGCCTGTACCGCCGATCCGGCAAGCGCCGCGCCGGTCACCGGCAAGACCGAGAAATGCGAAGTCGAATTCACTTTCAGCAATTCCGTACAGCGGATTCACGAAGATCCGCGCGTCACCAAGCCCTATAGCGACGACCAGTGGGCCGCCATCGACAGGCTGGGCCGCCAGGTCGACCGGGAACTGGCGGCCAACGACGTGCGGCTGACGCTGGGCGGAGAGCCGACGTTCGTGTCGATCGACGACATGGACAGCGAACAGTGGAACATCGCCGCGCTCGGCGAACACAAGCGCCGGCTGGCGGGCGACCTGCTGCGCCGCCTGTACAACTCCTTCGCACCGGGCGGCATGCTCCACTTCGGCCAGGGCAAGTGGTATCCCGGCGAACCGTTGCCGCGCTGGGCGTTGACCTGCTGCTGGCGCGTCGACGGAACGCCGATCTGGCGCGACCCCACGCTGATCGCCGACGAATCGCGCGACTACGGCTTCGGGCCGGCGCAGGCGTCGAGCTTCGCGCGGCGTCTGGCCCAGGTTCTGGGCGTCGCCGCGGACCATATACGGCCGGCGTATGAAGACACCTATTACTATATCTGGAAGGAAGGACAGCTTCCGGCCAACGTCGATCCGTTGAAAGCGGATCTCAAGGACCCGCTCGAGCGCCGGCGGCTGGCCCACGTGCTCGCGGCCGGGCTGAATACGCCGGCTGGTTTCGTGCTGCCCCTGAACTGGGATGAGAAAACCGGGCGCTGGCACAGCGCCCCCTGGAAATTGCGCCGTGAACACCTGTATCTGACGCCGGGCGATTCGCCCCTGGGCTTGCGCCTGCCGCTCGATACCCTGCCCTGGGTGGCGCCCGAGGAGCGCGAACAGCGCCACGCACAGTGCCTGTTCGCGCCGTTGCCGCCGTTGGGCGACGTCTACGGTGAAGTCACCCGCCGCTACAGTGCGGCGCAGATCGATACGCCGCCGCACCCGGAAATCCGGGCGCAGTCACCCGGCGACGTCCGTTATGTCCATGTACCGCACACCGCCCTGTGCATCGAGCCGCGCAATGGCCGACTGCATGTGTTCATGCCACCCCTGACGCACCTGGAACACTATCTCGATCTGGTTGCGTCGATCGAAACCATCGCCGCGGAACTGGCGATGCCGGTGATGCTGGAAGGGTACGAGCCGCCAAGGGACTGGCGCATCAACAAGTTCGCGGTCACCCCCGACCCGGGCGTCATCGAGGTCAACATACACCCGGCGCACAACTGGTCCGAGCTGGTCGCCAATACCGAAACCCTGTACGAACAGGCGCGTCTCGCCAGGCTGGGCACGGAGAAATTCATGCTCGACGGGCGCCACACCGGCACCGGCGGCGGCAACCATGTCACGCTCGGCGGCCCGACGCCGTCCGACAGCCCGATGCTCAGACGGCCCGATCTGCTGCGCAGCCTGGTGACCTACTGGCAGCATCACCCCAGTCTGTCGTACCTGTTTTCGGGCCTGTTCATCGGCCCGACCAGCCAGGCGCCGCGCGTCGACGAAGCGCGCAACGAAAGTCTGTACGAACTGGAAATCGCATTTCAGCAGATTCCCAGAGGCGAGGTGCCGCAACCCTGGCTGGTCGACCGCGTGCTGCGCCATCTGCTGGTCGATATCACCGGCAACACCCACCGCGCCGAATTCTGCGTCGACAAACTCTACTCGCCGGACTCGGCGACCGGTCGCCTGGGCCTGGTCGAATTCCGCGCGTTCGAGATGCCGCCGCACGCGCGCATGAGCCTGGTGCAGATGCTGCTGCTGCGCACGCTGGTCGCGCGCTTCTGGAAAAAGCCCTATTCGAAGCCGCTGGTGCGCTGGGGCACCGAGCTGCACGACCGTTTCATGCTGCCCCACTATGTCTGGCGCGACGCGGTCGGCGTGGTCGAGGAACTGCAGCGCGAGGGTTTCGCGTTTCAGCCGGAATGGCTCGCGCCCTTTCTGGAATTTCGCTTTCCGCACTACGGCCGCGTGGTGGTGCAGGATATCCACATGGAACTGCGCATGGCCATCGAACCCTGGCACGTGCTGGGCGAGGAGGTTTCCAACGTCGGCACCGCGCGGTTCGTCGATTCGTCGGTCGAGCGCCTCCAGGTCAGAGTCACCGGGTTGACCGATTCGAGGCACGTGGTCGCGTGCAACGGCCGGCGGGTGCCTCTGCACAATACCGGCACCCACGGCGAGTATGTCGCCGGTGTGCGTTACCGCGCCTGGCAGCCGCCCTCGGCGTTGCATCCGGCTATCGGCGTGCATTCGCCGCTCGTATTCGACATCATCGACACCTGGAACGGGCGTTCGATCGGCGGTTGCACCTATCACACGGCCCATCCCGGCGGCCGCAGCTACGACGTGTTCCCGGTGAACGCGTACGCGGCCGAGACGCGCCGCGTCAGCCGCTTCTGGGACTATGGCCATACCCCGGGCGTGGTTCAACCGCCACCCGAAGTGGCTGTTTCAGGAGGCTTTTTTCAGAACGGCCACCCGGTCGGTCCGATGGCGCCCCCGATCGAGGAGCGTAGCCCGGAATATCCGTATACACTGGACCTGCGCAGGCGCCCGTAGCAGCGGCGAGCGCTTGACCGGACGGACAGCCGATGAGTTTCAACCCCACCAATGCCGACAATCCGGCGTGTGCATGGTACCGGCCCAAGGCCGGCCAGTACGACGAGGCGTGGACCGCCGAGGGCGCGCTCAAGCCACACTGGGCGTTCTTCATTCAGGCGCTGCAGAGTATCGGCTGCGGCGAACTCGAGCAGCGGCGCGTGCAGGGCGGACAGTTCCTGCGCGAAAACGGCGTCACCTACAATGTTTACGGCGACCCCGAAGGTCTCAACCGGCCCTGGGAACTGGACCCGGTACCGCTGCTGATCGGCAGCGAGGAGTGGAGCGGGATCGAGGCCGGCCTGATGCAGCGCGCCGAGCTGATGAATCTGATCCTCGCCGATATCTACGGTCCGCGCGAGCTGATCCGCAAGGGGCTGCTGCCGCTCGAACTCATCTACAGCCATCGCGGATTTCTGCGCCAGTGCGACCAGGTGCGGCTGCCCGGCGAGCACCAATTGATATTGTACGGCGTCGACATGGCGCGCGGTCCCGACGCGCGCATGTGGATCATCACCGACCGCTCGCAGGCGCCGTCCGGCGCCGGCTACGCGCTCGAAAACCGCATGGCCATGTCGCACATCCTGCCGAGTCTGTTCCGCGACTGTCACGTGCACCGGCATGCGCTGTTCTTCCGCAGCCTGCGCGCCGGGCTCGCCGCCCTGGCGCCGCTGAACCGGGACGACCCCACCGTGGTGGTCTACACGCCCGGTCCGCACAACGAGACCTTTTTCGAGCACGCCTATCTGGCCGCATACCTGGGTTACAACCTGGTGCAGGGCAACGATCTGACGGTGCGCGACGGGCGCGTCTGGCTCAAGGCGCTGGACGGCCTGAAGCCGGTGGACGTGATTCTGCGGCGCGTCGACGACGATTACTGCGATCCGCTCGAACTGCGCGAGGATTCACAGCTCGGCGTCGCCGGGCTGCTCGAAGTCGCGCGCCGCGGGAACGTCAGCATCGCCAACCCGCTGGGCAGCGGTGTGCTGGAAAATCCGGCGCTGATGGCTTTTCTGCCCGCCATCGGGCGCCATTTCCTCGGTCAGGATCTCCGCCTGCCGTCGGTCGCGACCTGGTGGTGCGGCCAGCCGAAGGAACGCGATCACGTGCTCAAGAACCTCGACCGGCTGGTGATCAAACCGCTGTACCGCCACCGCGCGGCGCGGCCTGTGTTCGGCCCGGCACTGAGCAAGAAGGAACTGGAAAGCCTGCGCGTGCGGATTCGCGCGCATCCACACGTCTTCGTCGGCCAGGAGCTGGTCAGTTTTTCCACCGCGCCCGCGCTGATCGACGGCCACATCGAACCGCGTCACGCCGTCATGCGCAGCTTCATGGTCGCACGCGAGCAAGGTTACGCGGTCATGCCCGGCGGCCTGACGCGCACCGCCGTGCGCGCCGGCGAGGTGGATGTGTCCAACCAGTCCGGCGGCGTCAGCAAGGACACCTGGGTGCTGGCGTCCGAACCGGAGAAGCACGTCAGCCTCTGGCAGCAACCGCTGGCCGGGCGCGCGCTCGGCGCCAGCCGCAGCATCGTGCCCAGCCGTGCGGCCGACAATCTGTTCTGGGTCGGGCGTTATACCGAGCGTGCGGAACTGGTCGCGCGCTTCATGCGCACACTGTTGCGCACCTATACCGAGGCGCGCGAATTTCGCGAGGCTGTCGATCTGGATTCGCTGCCGCATCTGCTGCGCGCACTGACGCACCTGACCGGCAGCTACCCCGGCTTCGTGGGCGAGGGCAGCGACAAGCGGCTGGACAATCCTGAGCCGGAGCTGGCCGCGCTGATCGTCGACGGCGCGCGCGCCGGCAGCCTGCACGCGACGCTGCGCGCGTTCGTGCAGACGGCCTATGCCGCGCGCGACCTCTGGTCCGGCGACAGTTGGCGCGTGATCCACGAAATCGAGAATACCTGGTGCAGGAAACTGCCCGCGACGCGGGTCAACCTCAGCACCGAGTGGGACCGGCTGGATGACCTGGTCACGACCTTGATGGCGTTCGCCGGACTCAACGCCGAGAGCATGCTGCGCGAACAGGGCTGGCGGTTTCTGGACATCGGCCGGCGCATCGAGCGCGCGCTGTTGACCGGCACGTTGTTGCGCTCGCTGCTGGTGGCGGTACACACCGGCGACATCGAGCACGCGCTGCTGGAAACGGTGCTGACGACACAGGAAAGTCTGATCGCCTACCGGCGCCGCTACCGCTCGTTTCTCGAATTGCCCGCAACCCTCGAAATCCTGTTGTTCGATTCCGCAAACCCGCGCGCCGTGCTCTACCAGCTCGACCGGTTGCAGGAACAGGTCGGACAGTTGCCGCAGGCCGACAGCATCGGGCACGTCAACGCCGGCGAGCGGCTGGTGCTGGAGGCGGCGACGCAACTGCGCCTGACCGATCCGCAGACACTGGCCGAGGCCGCCGGCAACGCCAGTTGGAATCAGGAACTCGATCAGCGGCTGGCGCGCATCGGACATCTGCTGGTCCGCTTGTCCGACACGCTGACCGACATCTATTTCAGCCACACGCAGGGACCGCAGGCGCTGACGCCGCTGACGCCGGACATCGAGCCGTGAAATATCGCATCGAGCACCGCACCGAATACGTCTACAGCGAAGCGGTCCTGTCCGGACACAACGAAGCGCGCCTGCTGCCGCGCCAGTTCGACCGCCAGTTCTGCGCGGCCGCCAGCCTGTCCATCGAACCGAGGCCGGTCGACTATCGGGAGCGGGTCGATTTTTTCGGCAATCGCGTGGTGCACTTCGCCGTCCAGCAGCCGCACAACCAACTGGTGGTGACGGCGCGCAGCGAAGTGGAGGTTTTCCCGGCGAGCCCGCAGCTCGATTACAACCAGAACCGGGCCTGGGAGGACGTGCGCACGGCGATTGCGGGCGCCATGGACGCGGCCGGCCTCGAAGCGCGCCAGTACGTGCTAAATTCGCCGATGGTGTCGGCGTCGCGCGGCCTGGAAAACTACGCGATGACTTCCTTCGCTCGCGGCCGTCCGCTGCTCGAGGCCGTGCACGACCTCATGCAGCGCATCCACAAGGACTTCGTCTACGATCCCGTGTTCACCAGCATCGCCACGCCGCTGGCGACCGTGCTCAAGCATCGGCGGGGCGTCTGCCAGGACTTTGCGCAACTGGCGATCGGCTGTCTGCGGTCGGTCGGTCTCGCCGCGCGCTATGTGAGTGGTTATATCGAAACGCTGCCGCCGCCCGGAATGCCGCGCCTGGTCGGCGCCGACGCATCGCACGCGTGGTTTTCGGTCTATGTGCCTGGTGTCGGCTGGCTCGACTTCGACCCGACCAACAACCAGATGCCCGTCGACCGGCACGTTACCATCGCCTGGGGCCGCGATTACGCCGACGTCACACCCTTGAAGGGCGTGATCTTCGGCACCGGCAGCCACGAACTCTCCGTCGCCGTCGACATGCAGCCCCTGATCGCGACGGCATAATGAACCGGGGCCGGAACCAAGTTTTCGCCGCTATTGGATCGACGCTCGCCATGCCACGGCGACACGCCGATTCCTGATAAGGGAATACTGGTGAAAACGGTGCTCCGCCCCGGGGTTTTTTGAAACGGAGTCTTGCATGTTCGAGTACATCTTCCTGCACCGGGAACTGGCGGACAAATTCACCGGAGAACTCGGACGCCTCTCGGCGCCGTTCGAATCCAGGGACGATCAGCTCGGCTACATCGTCGCGATCCCCGAAGATCTGGACGAGGCGCTGGTCGAGCAGGTTGACAGCCTCTATGAAACGCTGTTCGACGAATCGGAAAATTTCTTCGCCGCAGAGGAAATGGGCAAGCACGCCGCCGCGATCGACGTCCACCTGAGCGACGGACGCGTCACGCAGGCCTCGGTCCGGCCCGAACTGATGAACAAGATTCTGGGTGCGCTGTCTTTCGACGAGTTGAACGAATTCGTGGACGCCGTCAGGGACAGTGTCGAACACCCGGATCCGCGTCCGTTCTGCCAACGCTGACGCCCGCATCCTTTGTGCGACGACTGGCGGGCCGGGACTCTGCACGATGATCCTCGTCACCGGTTTCGCGCCTTATCGGGAAGCCGTGAACGCTTCGGGGGCGCTGGTCTCGTCGATGCGTGACGAATTGCCGGGCGACTTGCGCGACCTGACGCATGCACTGGCGTTCGAAGTGATTGCCTGCGACGACACCTCGCGCGAGAGCGAACATCGCTCGCTGGAAGATCGACTGCGCAAGCTGCTGGATGACTACCGGCCCGCGCTCTGTCTCTTTACCGGTCAGGCACCCGCCTATAATAAGGTGACGTTCGAAAAGGTCGCGATCAACACGTTCATGCGCGAGATCATCGACCCGGCGCGGCCGGTCGGATACTGGGCCGACCTGCCGGGACTCGACCGGCTGCCGCAGGTGCTGGAGTCGCAGGGTATCCCGGCCGCAGTTTCGTTCTACGGCGGACAGCATCTGTGCAATCACATCCTCTATTCCAGCCTGCATTTCGCGGCGGAGCAGGGCCTGCCGCACCGGTCGGGGTTCATGCACATTCCGGTGCTGCCGGAGCAGATTTGCCGCGACCACCCGGATGCGCCGGGCATGGCGCTCGAGATGACGCGCAGGGCGTTGTCGAGCGTGATCGGAACATTGCATGAACGCCTGTGTCGATGGCCGGGGAGGCTGAGGGTCGGGGCCGAAGTGGATTCCGGCGTTCGTCGGAATGACGAACCGTTGCTGGTCAACCCGGGTGAACGCACCCGGCCGCCGGAAAGATCCGGCTCATTCGTCTGCGTCGTTCCGGCGAACGCCGGAAACCATCAGCCCGTTAGCGTACGCGCTTGGTGCTATAAATTGAGTAATCACACCCACCCGAGCCGGAGGGGGCCGCGGAATCGATGAGCCAATCATCCTCGACCGATCACTATGCCCTGACGTCGGCGGTATTCCTGCGCCTGCTCGCGCTCGTCTACTTGGCCGCGTTCGTCTCCACGGGCGTGCAGATTCTTGGCCTTGCCGGGGAGCAGGGCATCCTGCCGGTCGGCGAGCACATCGCGGAACTGCGCGCGGCGCACGGCTGGGCCGGGTTCTGGCAATTTCCGACGCTGTTCTGGCTGAACGCCGGCGACCAGGCGCTGTACGGCGCGTCGCTTGCCGGCTGCCTGTTTTCGGTCACGCTGTTTTTCAATCTGTTGCCGCGCCTGTCGCTGGTGCTGCTGTTTGTGCTGTATCTGTCGCTGTTCCACGCCGGGCAGTTGTTCATGAACTTCCAGTGGGACTATCTCCTGCTGGAGAGCGGATTCCTGGCGATCTTTCTCGGCGGCGGCCGGCGTCCCGCGGTGTGGCTGTTTCGCTGGCTGCTGTTCCGGCTGCGTTTTCTGTCCGGCGCATCCAAGCTGCTGAGCCAGGACCCGACCTGGGCCCACCTGACGGCGCTCAACTATTTCTTCGAGACGCAGCCGCTGCCGCACTGGGGCGGATGGTATGCGCACCTGCTGCCCGAATGGGTACTGCGCTTTGGCACCGGCTCGACGCTGTTCATCGAACTGATCGTGCCCTTCATGATGTTCATGCCCCGCAGAATCCGCTTTGTCGGCGGCTGGCTCACGATTCTTATGCAGGTGTTGATCCTGCTTACCACCAATCACAACTACGCGAATATCCTGGTACTCGTGCTGTGCTTGTTCCTGTTCGACGATCAGGCTCTGGGCCGCGTGGTACCGCCGAAGCTGGCGAGCATGGTGACGCGGCGTCCTCTCGCGCCTGCGTTGCCGGGGCTTGCCGGCGGCGCGCTGACCGCCGGTGTCGCCGCGGTGTTGTTTTCAACCAGCGCGTTTCAGATGTGGGGCATGCTCTCGGGCCGCGACAATCCGGCGCCCGTGACCAGGGTCTTGGACTGGATCCAGCCGTTTCACGTGGTCAACCGCTATCACGTGTTCCCGACCATGAAGACCGAGCGCATCGAGTTGATCCTCGAGGGCACGACGGACGGCGTGCACTGGGTGCCCTGGGAGTTCAAGTACAAGCCGGGTGACGTAATGCGCCGGCCCGAGGTCATCGTGCCGCATCACCCACGCGTCGACTGGCTGATGTGGTTCGTGCCGATGCACCCGGCCTTTCTGCCCTGGTTCGAAAACCTGCTGAAGCGTCTGCTCGAGAACTCGCCGCACGTGGTCGCCCTGATGGGCGACAGCCCGTTCGGCGACAAGCCGCCGACCGCGCTGCGCGTCTCGGCGTATCGCTATAAATTCACCGACGCGGCCACGCACGCGGCGACCGGGGCCTGGTGGACGCGCGAGAACCTCGGGCCGTTCCTGCCGCTGCCGGGCATGGCGGCGGAACACTGATCCGTGCAACCCGCTCAGGTTGTGTTAAGCTAACGCGGCTTGTTGTGCTCGATGTGTTTCCACCTGGCAGGAGGGAAAAGATGCGGCGGCCCACTCAAGTTCTGCTATGGATGATTCCATTCCTCGGCCTGGTCGGCCTTACGGTCGCCCTGCTGATCTCGCCGCTGACCGCCGCGTACTCCTCCAACCCCGTCTTCAACGGCGTAATCATCGCGGTGTTCCTCATCGGCATCGCCATCAACTTCCGCCAGGTCGGCATGTTGTCCCGCGAAGTGGCCTGGGTGAACGACTTCCGCGACCGCGGCGGACGCTACAAGCGCAAGGCCCCGAAGGATCCGCGGCTGCTGGCGGCGCTGGCGAAGATGCTTTCGCAGCACGAGAAAGGGGCCATCCATCTATCGCCGATGTTCCTGCGGTCGCTGCTCGACAGCGTGCGCCTGCGGCTCGACGAGACCCGCGACATTTCGCGCTACATGATCGGGCTGCTGATTTTCCTGGGTCTGCTCGGCACCTTCTGGGGCCTGCTGGTGACGGTCCGGTCGGTCGGCCTCATGGTTGGCGAACTCAACGGTCAGACCACCGACACGCTGGCGATGTTCGGCACGTTGATGGAGGGCCTGAGCGGCCCGCTGTCCGGCATGGGCACGGCGTTCAGCTCGTCGCTGTTCGGCCTCGCCGGTTCGCTGGTGCTGGGCTTTCTCGATCTGCAGGCCGGCCACGCGCAGAACCGTTTTTTCAACGAACTGGAAGACTGGTTGACCAGCGCGACGCGCCTGGCCACCGGCCTGGTGCCGTTCGAACGCGATCTCGGCGAGCCCGCCTACATCCACGCCATGCTGGAGCAGACCGCCGAAACGCTCGACAGACTCCAGCGCAACGTCGCGCGCGACGAGGAGCAGCGGCGCCTGATCGGCGAGCAGATACTGAGTCTGAGCCGCAACCTGTCGACGTTCGTGGACCTGACGCGCGACGAGCGCAACCTGGCCGAGGCGCGCACCGGCATCGAGGAATCGATGCAGACGCAGATTTCCAGTCTGGACACGAACATCAGGCGCCTCACCGAGGAACTGGCCAGCGGCCGCGAACATCTGACCGACGAAGTCCGCGACGAATTGCGTCTGATCGGCCGCGCGCTGTCGGCCGACGTGCACAACCGCGCGCGTTCGCGCCGCGGCGAGAAGTCAGCGAGCTAGCCGGTCATGTTGCTCGTCAGCCAGCGCCGTCGATCGCTCGATATCTGGCCCGGTTTCGTCGACGCGCTCGCCGCCCTGTTGATGGTGGTGATCTTCGTCCTGTTGCTGTTTTCCATCGGCCAGTTCGTCTTGACCAACGCGTTGTCCGGGCGCGACAAGGCACTCGACAGCCTGCGCGGCCGCGCCGCCGAACTGGCCAAGGTGCTGTCGCTGGAGCGCAAGGAAAAGGACGCGCTGGATCAGCGACTGAACCAGTTGACCGGAGTATTGCAGGCGAGCATCAAACAGCGCGACGCGCTGACGCTGAATCTGGATGACATGACGGCGCGCGCGCAGGCCGCGGCGGCCGAAACGCAACAGGTGCGCGACGAACTGGCCGGTGTCCATAATCAACTGGCGGCCAGTGAACAGAGCGTCACCTCACTGCAGGCGTCGCTCGCCGGGCTGACCCAGGAAAAGGCGGGACTGGAACAATCGCTCGCATCCAGTCGGCAGGCAACGGCCGACCAGGAAAACCTCACCGCCGAGGCGCAGGCAAAGGTCAGCGACCTCGACAGCCAGTTGACTGCGTTGAACGAACAACTGGCGAAGATCGGCCAGGCGCTGGAGGTTTCCGAAACCAAGGTGCAGGCGCAGAACGTCCAGATCGAGGATCTCGGCAGCCGCCTCAACGTCGCGCTGGCCAACAAAGTCGAGGAACTGGCGCGCTACCGCTCGGAATTTTTCGGTAAGTTGCGCGAGGCGTTAAAGGGCAATCCCGACGTGCGCGTCGAGGGCGACCGCTTCGTGCTGCCTTCGGAAGTTCTGTTCGAATCGGCGTCGGCCGATCTGGACCCCGGCGGCAAACATCAGATCGCTGCGGTTACCGACATGCTGCGCGAAATCGCGGCCAAGATCCCGGCCGACATCGACTGGGTGCTGCGCGTCGACGGCCACACCGACAAGCGGCCGGTTCGGGTGGCGTTTCCGTCGAACTGGGAGCTGTCGTCCGCACGCGCGATCAGTATCGTCAAGTACATGATCGAGCTGGGTATTCCTGCGGACCGGCTGGTGGCGGCCGGCTTCGGTGAGTATCACCCGATCGATCCAGCCGACACGCCCGAAGCCTATGCCAAGAACCGCCGCATCGAGCTGAAACTGTCCAGCCGATAACGCTCGTCCGGCTGCCGTTACGGTCGGGCGAAATGCTTCCAACTGGTTGAAATATTAGGGTAATTGCGTAGCAGTTGCAAAAATGGTACGCTAGGCGCTCATCAATGCAGCCAGTGAGACCGGACTCGCGTCCGACGTAGTGAGCCTCTTTTCCATCCGTATCCCGCGACGCCCGCGAAGGTGTTTCCAAAGACGCAGCACGTGCGCCTGGTGAGGCGCGACTCCAATTGCGGCCATCCGGCCGCCGGTGGCACATGACACAGACAACGTTAGTTGGTAACGGAGGAGAATTGCGGTGAGTAAGGATTTGATGTTTTTTTGTATTCCCCAACAGGCCTATATGCGCACCAACAATTGCGTCAACCTGCGCAAGCGTCCGGCGGGCAAAGCGCCGGCCGGCGCCCAACCCATGCTGCGCGCCTGCGAGAAATGCACAATGTATCCGCTGGTCGACTCGAAGAAGGTGCCGACCGTGAGCCTGTTGGACTACCTGGGCGGGAGCAGGCCCAAGGTCGCCAACCTGCAGGCCTCGGCCAACAAGAAAATAATGCAGGCCGAGTCGCGCGCGAAAGTGGGCTGAGAACGCCAAGGGAAGTGTTTACCGGCGGTGTCCCGACGGATGCCGCTTTTTTTTGCACGGGCGGGAACAGCCGACGATTCACCCGGCGCGACCAGGTGTCGTTATAATGATCACGTCATCCGGTCAGGGGTGCGCGGCATGAATGCCTGGATTTACGAGGTCATCGAGAATCTGGACGAGGCGTCGGAGGACGGCGCGCTCAGGGCACTGGACGAACTCGAATATCTGTACGCCGCACTGGGCGACCTCGATCGTGACATCACCGAGCAACTGATCCAGCGCCTCCGCCGGCGGCTCGCCGATCTGAGGCGGAAGGCGTGACGCCCTATTACGGCGTGCGCCGGCTCGGTCCCTACCTGGGTGTCATCCAGGTCATCGACGTCGGCGACGCCTGCGCCTACTCCACCAACGGCCACGCCTGGCGTATTCGCCAGCAGACAGGCTCGGGCCAGTTCCGCTGGGGCGCGACGCTGGTGTCCGACGAGAACCTCAACGAAGTGCGCATCGTCAACGCCGACAAACTGCTCGATGCCTTGCGCCACCGGCCGCCGGTGCCGTTTCCGATCCGCGACCACTGGGAACTCTGGCTGCTCAACAAACAGACGCGCAAACCGCTCGCGCTGCTCAAGACCTGTTACCACGCCGACGACGTTACCGAAGTCCACGACCCGCACTGGCGCCCGTTTCTGATGGCCGATACCGACTTTGTTTCACCGACGCTGCAACTCGCCGAGGCGGAAAGGCCGCCGCGCGGCTGGAAGGTGCCACACCGCGACCAGCTCGAACGCCAGATCAATACCGTGTCGCGGCCGTTGCCGATCGCGCAATGGATCCGGCGTCAGCCCGACGGTGGCGGCATTGGCAAAGGCGGACTGCGCGTCGAGCCGCAGGACCATGACCGGTACCTGCCGCCGGAGGCTTTTCCCGAACTGCTGCTCAGCGACGATTGGCCGTCGGAAACCGAACGCGGCCTGGTCGACGACTACCACCAGTGGCACGCCGCCAATCTGCTTGCGCACCAGAACCTGAGCCAGTCCACCCGGCAGCGTCTGGAAAGAGCCGCGTGCCGCCGCCCCCAGCGCCTGCTGTCGGCGTATGCCTTGATTCCGGAAGTGCTCGACGAACAGGCGGTCGAAGTGGCGTTGGTCAGCGCCAAGCTGATGAATGCGATTTGATCGCCGGTAGTCCAATTCTGGACACCCACAAATTTACGCAGGCTGTGTAATTCCGGACACCCACAAGTCTGGAGTAGACCCCAAATCGTGGGTGTCCAGTATCATTTGCCATGGATAATCCTGGACTTCACTAAATCCGAACTGATGCCAATTCTGGACACCCATGAATTTGTAGAAGTCTGTAAATTATGGGTGTCCAAAATTATCCGGTACGGTCCCGGGCAATTGCCGGATGCCGACCTTTGCGGAACTACGAATCAGCCAAACGCGCCGGACGCCGAATTAAGAGACTTCTCCATTGGCGCCTCCAAATTCATGGGTGTCCAAGATTTCGCCCCGAGGTCGACCGCTCCAATCGTGACCCGCTGTACAATCTGAGAGAAATGCTTCGGCCGGCGGACGATTTCAAAGAACCTTGGCGCGCCTAGTCCGGCGCTTTCCGCGCCAGCAACATACTCAACAACAGTACGCCGACCCCCAGCGCCGCGATCGCCGACGGCGGTGTGACGCCCGCGCCGGCGGCGCCGGTGTACGCGCCTACGGCGAACAGCATCGCAAGGTTTTCCGCGAAGTTCTGAATCGCCACGGCGTGGCCGCTGCCGATCGAACGGTGGCCGACATCCTGCAGCGCCGCGTTCAGCGGCACGATGAAGATGCCGCCCGCAACGCCGATCGCCAGCAGCATGAACCGCGCCGGCCAAAGACTCTCGACCAGCGCAAACACCAGCACCAGCCCTCCCATGGCGTAAGCCGCCCAGCGTGCGCGGAACAGCGCATCGAGCGGAATCATCGTCGGCACCAGCGCCGAACCGGTGATCACCCCCAGCGCCAGGAACAGCGTCAGCTCGGCGATGTCGCCGCTCGAACGGGTCCCCAGGACCCGCGGCGCCCAGGCGACGATCATCACGCGCAGCACGGCGGCCGTCGCCCAGAACAGGCTGGAACCCAGCAAGGCAAAGCGGGCGCGCGCGCCCGATAGAAACTCCCGGGCGTATCGCACGAATTGCGCAAACACCCGCTGTTGCGGCCTGGGCTCCCGCGCGGACCGGATGAACAGACTCGCCGCGCCGGACAGCGCGTATAACAGGAGCACCAGCGACAACGCCTGCGCGACCGATTGATCGGCCATCTTGCCGCCGGCGATGGTGCCGAGCACGATCGCCGCAATGGTGGTCGCCTCCACCCAACTGTTGGCCTTCACCAGCCACACGGGGTCGGCCAGTTCCGGCAGGATGCCGTACTTGGCCGGGCTGTAGACCGCCGCGCCGGCGCCGACCAGGCCGTAGGCGAACAGGGGTTCGACGCCGTACAGCAGCAGGCCCGCGCCGGCGAACTTGACCAGGTTGCCGGCCAACAGAATGCGCGGTTTGCGTTGCGCATCGGCCAGCGCGCCGACCCAGGGCGCCAGCAGCACGAATGCCAGCAGAAACGACGCCTGCAAGGCGGGCACATACCAGCCGGCGAAGTGCTCGTTTTGCAGGACGATCGCGAACACGGTGAACAGGATCGCGTTGTCCGCGAACGCGGTCAGGAACTGCGCGATCATCAGCAGGATGAGCGAGCGTGTCACGGAGGTGTTCGCCTGTGGGCGCCGCGATCAGGATGCGAGCGGTCATTCAGCTTCGAACCGTCGTCGAGCACCGAGCCGTCACCCATCACCGAGCCGTCATCCAGCCCTGAGCCGTCATCCAGCCCTGAGCCGTCACCATCACTGGACTGTCAACCCGGCAAAGGCCGGACCAATGCGCGTAGCGCGTCGAACGCCCCAAGTGCGGGCTGAAAGGCGAGCGAGGCGTGCGATCCGCTGTCTCGAGACAAATGGATTCCGGCCTTCGCCGCAATAACGGTCGCCATTCGGTCGCTGAATTGCGCTGCAACGACGCTGCAATCCGCACTCCGCTAACGATCAAACCAGTTCACCATGTGTTCCTCGAACTCATCCGGATGCACATACTCTTCCGAAATCACCTTGCCGCGTACCGATAATCCAGCCCGGCGCACACTGTCCGGATCACCCGAAATCAGCGGGTGCCACTCCGCCAGCGGTTTGCCCTCGGCCAGCAGCCGGTACGCGCACGTCGGCGGCAGCCAGTCCGCGCTGCGCGCAAGCTCGGGCGTGACCTTCACGCAATCCGGAACCAGCACACTGCGTTGTTCATAGCGCCGGCACTGGCAGTTGGCCGGGTTGTGGTACCGGCAGATGACATTCGTGAAATAGAGTTCGCCGCTGTCGGTATCCTCGAGCTTGATCAGACAGCACCGCCCGCACCGGTCGCACAGGGATTCCCATTCCTGCGCAGTCATCTTTTCCAGTGTCTTGGTTTCCCAGAATGCCGCCACGTCGCGCCCGTTCGCCGAAAGCCAGGCGCCAGTGTAGCACCGGCAGCGGTATCCCGTGACGAGCTCGCGTATCATGCGGCCATGCGCGACAACCCCTCCGACACTTCGCACCCGGAACAGGCGGTCGAGACTTTTCTGGCGGCGCTGGCCGCCGCGCAACGGCGCCTGGAGCGGACCGGCGCGCGCGAGGCCGACGTCGCGCTGGCGCTGGCAGTGGCGCTGTTGCGCTACCGCCGCTGCTGCGCGGGCAACAGGATGCCGCCGGCCCAGGTTGTGGTCGCCGGTCCCACCCAGGCCGGCAAAAGCACCGCGGTCAACTGGCTGTTCGGCCGCGCCGTGGCCGAAGCCAGCCCGCTGGCCGGATACACGCGCCACGCCCAGGGTTTCGCCTCATCGCCGCTCACCGACGAAACACTCACCGGCCTCGCCTGTGTCTTCGGCGACGCGACGCGCGTGCCCTGCGCCGAACTGCGCGCACACGACGCCGCCGCCTGGTGCGCCGACACCGTCGCCGGTGCGGCGGTCTTCGAACAACCGGCCGTGATCTGGGATTCGCCCGACTTCGACTCGGTCAACTCGCGCCGCTACCGTGCGACCGCGTTCCACCTGTTCGCGCTGGCCGACGTGGTGCTGTTCATGGTCAGCAAGGAAAAGTACGCCGACCAGACCGTATGGACGACGCTCGAACTGCTCAAACCGCTGGCGATACCGACGCTGATCTGCGTAAACAAACTGCCCGCCGCCGCGCGCGCCGCGCTGTTGGGCTCACTGCAGGAGCGCCTCAGAGACGCAGGCATCGACGCCCGCGTCTTGAGCGTGCCCTACGCGCACGACCTGCAACCCGGCGACGCCCCGGCGCTGCAACAGGCGGTGCGCGAAGCGCTGTCCGCGCCGCGCCACGCACCCTGCGACCGCGACATCCGCCCGTTCCTGCAACAGCACTGGGATGCCTGGTGCGAACCGGTCCGCGCCGAATACCGGCAGTCCGCGCACTGGCGCGAATGCGTCGACGCCGCAGTCGAGGCCGCCGCCGACGCCTACGAAGCGCAGTATCTGGCCGCGCCGCACTACGCCGCCACCCTGCAACAGGCGATGGTGCGGTTGCTGGAACTGCTGGAGATTCCCGGCCTCGCCGAACCGCTGGTCAAAGCGCGCCGCCTGCTGACCTGGCCCGCGCGCAAACTGCACGGCCTGATTTCCGCGGCGACCGGCCGCGCCATCACCGCGCGGCCGGACCGCGAACGCGACATCCTCGCCGGCATCCTGCGCCAGACGCTGACCGACCTGCAGCAACAGGCAGCGCACCTGTCGGGCCGGTCGCCGGAACCGGCCGCGCACTGGTGGCAGCAGTTGTTCTCCGCGCTCTACCAACAAGGTGCCGAACTGGACCGCCGCAGCCGGGCCGCCATCCAAAGCTACCAAACCGCGTTCGCGGTCGAAGTCGACGCCGCCGCGCAGCAGTTGTTCACCCACCTGAAACGACACCCGGCCATGCTCAACAGCCTGCGCGCGGCGCGCGTCACCGCCGACGCCGCCGGTCTGGTGATCGCCCTCAAGACCGGCGGTGTCGGCCTCAATGATCTGATCCTGACGCCCGCCATGCTGTCGTTCACCTCGACGCTGACCGAAGGCGCCATCGGCGGCTACATGCACACCGTCGAGAGCGGGCTCAAGGCGCGCCAGCGCCAGGCCGTGCGCGAAACACTGCTCGACGGCGCACTGAAACAGACCTTGCTGGAAGCGCCGCACGCCATGTCCGCCGAGGATCTGCTATCGATCGACGAAGCACTGTATCGCGCGGCCGAACAGGCGATGGCCCGATGAACGACGACGCGACACCGTACCGGCGCATTCACCGGCAGGCGCTCGACTGGTCCGCCGAAGCGCAGCGGCTCGGCTGGCTGCCGGTACGCGCCGGCGCCGCGCTCGCCGCGCTGGAGACGCAGCACGCCGCCGACCTGTTCGAACCGGCGACGCAGCGGCCGCTGCTGGTCGCGTTGTTCGGTGGCACCGGTGTCGGCAAGAGCAGCCTGTTGAACCGGCTGGCCGGACGCGCCATCGCCGACGTTGGCGTCGTGCGCCCGACCTCGCACCGCGTTACCCTGTACCTGCACGAAAGTTACCGCGGCACGTTGCACGAACAGGCGCTGCCGACCGCAGCGACCCAGGTGGTCTATCACCGGGACAACGCGCGCCGTTTGCTCGCCTGGCTCGACATGCCCGACATCGACAGCACCGAACGCGCCAACCGCGGCATCGTCGAAGCCTGGCTGCCGCTGGTTGACTGGCTGATCTACGTCGTCACGCCCGAACGATACCAGGACGACCAGGGTTGGCGGTTCGTGCAGGTGCGTGGCCACCGCCACGCCTGGCTGTTCGTCATCAACCACTGGGACGAAGCCGCCGGCCCCGAGTGGGCCGACTTCCGCACCCGGCTGGAACAGCGCGGCTTTGCCGATCCGGTCGTATTGAAAACCAGTTGCGCGACCGACGTGTCCGACGATGACTTCGCCCGGTTGGAGCAGATTCTCAAAAAAGCGCTGGATGCCCACGGCGTGCAGGGCATCGAACATGCGCTGATGCAGCGGCGGTGGTCCGCGCTCGACGTGGAACTCGAAGCCTGCCGCGCGCGCCTGCTGACCGACGAACGCTGGCAGGCATTGGCGCAGCAATGGAACGACGCAGTGACGAATGCCGTGAAGGTACTGCACGAAAAGGCGACGACGAACGCCGATCTGCTGCACCAGTACTGGCGTGCACAGGAAGAACACAAGACCGGCTACCTGCCGCCGGTCGACCCGAACGCGCGCGGCGACGCCGACCACGGCGCGGCGAACTCGCCCGGCGCCGTGGTCGATGCGCTGTTTCGCGGCGCGGTGCGCGAACAGATCAACCGGCTGGCCAACGGCATGATGGCGCAACAGGTGCCGGCCGGGCCGCTCGACCGCAGACTTGAATCCTTGCCGGCGACCATCGAGTCCGCGTTCAGCACGGCAATCGCCGCCGGCGTCGCGCGCGCACTGCGCAAACCCGGCACATGGTGGCGGCGCGCCTTGCGGCGTGTGCTGGCGTGGCTGCAGGTGTTGCTGCCGCTGGGCGCCGCCGGTTGGGCGGCCTGGCACACGGCCCATCAGTTCTACCTGGGCACGCAGAACGGCGCCCCGTTTCTCGGCATCGACTTCGCGATCCATGCGGCATTGCTGATCGGGCTGAGCTGGCTGATTCCCTGGTACCTGCACCGGCAACTGCGGCCGTCGTATGTCGAAGCGGTGTATCGCGGATTGCAACACGGGATTTCACGCGCAGGGAACGAAACGGACGAATCGCTGCGCGACCTGTGGACTTCAATAGCCGCCGAACGTGGGACGTTGCTCGCCCGATTGTCCGACCTGCGCCAGCGCTACGCACCAATGCTGGAAGAACGCGCCGGCACCTTCAGCGAATTCAGCGCACCGCGCGTCGATGGGAAAACCGCGACTGACGGCCTGATCGTTCCGAGCGACGTCACTGCGGCGGGTTGATCACCCGGAGGAGCGGGCCAGCCGGCGGATGACTTGGCGGCGGCCACTTCGCGGCCGAATGCACCGATCACCTCGTTCAGTCGATATCATTCCTGATGTTCGCCGCCTGCATCTTCGTCTTCGCCGGGCCCGGCCGTCCTGTCCATTTCCTCATACTGCTCGGCGGTCATGTGCGGCAGCTTTTCGAGAAAGGCCACAATCGTCCAGATCTTGTCGTTGCTGTGCGTCGGTCCCCAGGCCGGCATGCCGGTCATCTTCACGCCGTACTTGATGACCCAGAACAGCTCCGCCGGCTTCCATTCCTCCACCGCCTCTTGCAACTTGGGCGGCTCGGGCATCAAACCTTTGCGGATTTCAGTCGAATCGACGCCCGGAGCAAGATGGCAGGCGACACACATCTCCCGGTAACGGCTGAAGCCTTCCTTGACCATCTCGGGGTCTTCCAGGGAAGGTGTACTGAGCCCCTTGGCGTGATAGCGAACCGAATTATCCATGGTGGTGCCCAGGACGAATTCCGTTACGGGGTTGTGCGGGTTCGTGGCGGCAACGTCGATGACGCCGGAATACATAACGACTACGCCGGCAATCATCGCAATCACCAGCAACCAGAAGAATCCTTTGATGCAGCCCATAGCCACCTCCGTCGCCGCAGCGAGTTTGCCCCTTCAGATACAACGAAGAATAGGAGCAGTTTTGCCCAAAGTCCAAGGTTATCGGGCGGCTGGTTCACGTGCTTCTTGTCTGCCCGTCGAGGAACCTGGTTCCGATGCGGGGAACAGGTGCCTCAATATCCGCGTGTGTGGAGATCAGGGGCGAAGCCAACGGCGGACTGAAGGCTATGGAGACAGGCCCACGTCAGCGCGTCCTTTGTTCGCTATCGGCTTGGGTCCAATAAAGCCGGCCCCTTTGATCCGGTGGCCTCAAAGCAGAGGTGTCGCTTTGGCCGTGCGTAATCCAATCTGAGAACCTGTTGTGAGCGCGGCTAACGGTGGTACGCCAGCGACTGTGTTCGCACATTGTACTGTGCGATTCCTTGCATTACTGTCCACTCTTTGCGGGTTCCGAGAGCGCGCGCGATCAAAAACAGGTCCCGGTCTTCCATGAGCTGCAATTCGCGGAATTCATTTGCAAGCGTCTTCGATCCACCTTCACGTACAGGGCATATCTGCCGCAGTAGACACGATATTGTTTAACGCCTAAGTATCTTTCGGGAAATGGTTCCACAAATACCGGGCCAACTTCGTTGGTTTTCCACCGAACAATGTTCACCCAGTATCGCTCGGGAGTCCCGGGATTGCTGCGTAGTGGCCTATCCTCGATGGTTGCCTCATGTGGACCCAAGCCACCTTGGCGAAAGCTGGATGCGTAGATGCGTGAGCGCGCCACAACACGGACAATGCAAATAGTTTCAGCAATCGCTAGTCGTATGTCCGCCGGACCCATCCAGCTATATTTCCATGTTCTCGCACTTCCTCCAAATTTATTGGCTTCCTTGACGAGAAGGGGTGCTGCCTGGTCGTCCCCTGTGCCAAAGCGGCCTTCGCCTTTGGTAGTTGCTATCGTTTCGTCATATATTCCCACAGGGAGCTTCCTGGGAAATGTTCGCTCAATATCGCTCATCAGGCTATAAGGGCCTTCTTTTTGCGGCGGCACCTCATGAACTGCCTTCGGTACTCTATGCGCTTTAACGCCTCTTCCAACATCTCCTGTAAGCTTGCAAGCGATCGTGGCCAGGGTGTGTGATCGGTGGTGTACTGGAATCGACGGTTCCCTGGAAGGATGAACAAGACGCGGACCAAGGCGCGAAGGTTGAAGTGGCAAGGTTAAGTGAATCCATTATCACGAGGAGTATTCAGTCGTGATGTTCTCCCAAACTATCCCATGCCACGCCATCCAAGCTGGTATTCGTAATGGGAGCCGCCCATTCGACAAGTGCCCCACGCTATGGATGCGGTCCATGGCACGCCTAACCAAGCGGGATAGCCGCATGCGGTAGTCGAACAGGAGGTTAAGCGATGCAATTGGGGTCGGTCTCGGCATTCCCATCACCTGGGCCTCTGTTGAGTCTGCCACCGCGCACGCAACAACTCTCACCCACCTGAACCAGCATCCTCAAAATCAACGCTAGCGCGTCCCCTGGCATATGGCCGGAACCGCGCGTCTGCAAAATGCCTATGGTCGGGATGGTCACGATAGCTGTCTATCACCGGCCGTCCGCTGAACTGCACCACCCAGCAATGCCGGAAGTCGGCGTCATCATGGACCGCGTGGCCGGTGAATATGCGACGCACACCGGGGATACTGCCAAGCACCCGCCGGCCTTCGGCCATCATGGCGTCGACGGCGTCCTGATCGAGCTGTTCCGTGTTGTAGAGAATGACGTGCTCGACAGTCCGGCAGGGCGAGCAGTGGGCAAGCAATTCATCAGCGCGCCCGGCGCCGCCCCAGAGCGCGATGCACCGTCCCGCTTCCCGTTTCACGGCGTCGGCGACGCCGCGCACGAGGCAGGTGTAGCCACCGCGTTCGTCCGCCAGCGCATTGGTCCGGATACACCGTCCGGCCGCATCGGCCAGCGCCGTGTAGTAGTTGATCTTGGCAACTCCGTTGTCGATCAGACGCCGGAACTGTTCATCAGTCAGCCCCGTGCCACCGTGGATCACGAGCGGGATGTCCAGCGCCCGGTTGATTTCGGCGAGGCGTTCGAAGTCGAGTTGCGGTTCGCCCCCCGGGCGTCCGTGCACGCTGCCGATGGATACAGCGAGGAAGTCGACGCCGGTGGCTTCGACGTATTGCCGTGCTTTGGCTGCGCTGGTGTAGACGACATCGCCGGGGTGGCGTTCGGCGTTTTCGCCCTCCACGCCCGGCACGTAGCCCAGTTCGCCTTCGATCGGGATGCCGCAGGCGTGCGCCATGTCGACCACGGCGCGGGTGTGCGCGATGTTGCCGTCCAGCGGCAGGCTGGACGCGTCGACCATGACGCCGGTGCAGCCAAGGTTGATGGCGCGGATGGCGGATTCCAGGGTTTCGCCGTGGTCGAGGTGGATGGCCACGGGCACGGGTGTGCGCTCGGCGGCGCGTTCGACGGCGGCCATGAGCAGTTCGAAGTCGAAGCAGTCGAAGTGGGATTCGGCCAGGCTGATGACGACCGGCGCGCGCTTTTCCTCGGCAGCGGCGATCACGCCGGTGACGAAATCCAGGCTGACCACGTCGAAGGCGCCGACGGCGTAGCGGTGTTGGCAGGCGTGGCGCAGCATGTCGGCCATGTGGACCAGGGCCATGGCAGGGTCTCCTTGAAAATGTCTTGTTCGAATCAGGGCGGCGGAGTTCGGTGTCAAGACCACTGGCGCCGTCCCGCCGGGCGGTCGAAAATCCGGCGGGTCAATCTTTCAGGCAGCCGATCATTAAGTCAAATACCGGTATCTTTGGGAAACGATAAGGGAATTTTTATGTTTTTGATGTGTTTCATATTCATCCGTCATTCCGGCGAAGGCCGGAATCCAGTGTTCTTGTACAGATCGATCCCGGCCTTCGCCGGAATGATGGGATCATCATGGGGTATTCGGATTTCACCGGGATCACGGGTCAACTGCGGTATGTGCCGTGGATGGCGACGCAGCCTCCGCAGTCGATCAGGACTTGCTAATCTTCTTTGTCGGCTCCAGCAGATTCAACCGGCAGCCCCGCTTTCTTCCAGGCCGACATGTGGCCGTTCAAGGTCAGCACGTGCGCGAACCCCCGCTGTCGCAGTGCGAAGCGCGCGAACGAGGCGCGCGGGCCGTGCTCGCAGTAGACCACCAGCGTTGCATCCTTGGGCTGCTGGAGTTTGCCGGCCGCCCAAAAACTCTTCCAGAACGGAAAATGCTTCGCGCTCGGCACGTGGCCGTGGTCGTATTCGAACTGCGAGCGGGTGTCGAGAATCGCCGGTGCGTTGCCGGCGCGGATCTGGTCCAGCAGTTCTTTCGCGTCGATGCTGTCCGGGTCCTCAGTCGCCATGGCGAACGTCAGCCAGAGCGTGCCGGACAGCAGCACGGCAATCAGTGTCTTCATGGGCCTGTTCCACGGTCGGGGTCACATGCAGATGTAGACATCGTACCGCGTCTTTTTGCTCCGGATGCAGGTCGAGGGTTTACGGCCGTGCAGCCACGCCGCCGCGCCGGGGCGTTTGACCACCACGCGGCGTTTCGCGCGGGTGAGGGCGGTGTCGAGCAGCGGTGCCGAGTCGAACGTCGGGACCGACCAGGCGCTGGACAGCGCGCATCTCTTTCTTGACCAGCGCGGATGATCGGCCGGGCGGATACATGGGATCGAGATAGATCACGTCGGGCCATTGCGGTTCGGGCAGCGCGGCAAGCCAGTCGCGGGCGTCGGTCCATTGCGCGCCCATGCGCGCTGCGATGGCCGCCACTTCGGGATCGGCCTGCGCCCGGCCGATCGCATCCCGCAACAGTGCCGCCAGCGCCGCCGAACGTTCGCACAGGGTGACGCGGCAGCCGCTGCTGGCCAGCACGAAAGCGTCCCGGCCCAAACCCGCCGTGGCGTCGAACACCGTCGGCGAGTAGCCCGGCCTGATCCCCGCGGCGCGCCCCAGCGGCTGGCCACGGCCGCCGCCGAAGCGGCGCCGGTGCGCCAGCGCGCCCCCGGTGAAATCGACGAACACCGGGCCGGGCACGCCTTGGCCACACTGGCGTAGTTCCAGGCGTTGTGGCGTCAACACCAAGCGGAACTCCGGCGATTCGACTTCGCCGCAGACTGCGAACCCATAGGTTTCGCGCAGCCGGGAAAAGCAATCCGGGTCGGCGCCGGCTTCGGTGCTCAGGCACAAGGTCGGCGCGGACGGGTGCGTAGACATCCGCCGATTGTAGCCGCATCGCGAGGGACGTTGTCTTCGCGCGCGACGCCGCCGGCCATCTCAGTGCGCCGGGTAGGTGCGGGCGACGGCCTCGGCCCAGTAGAAGGTGTCCTTGCTGGACGCGGTCAGTTCCTCGGCTTTCTTGACGGCCTGGGCATAGGTCATCACCTCGGCCTGTTTGCCGGCCTTGTATTCCGATCTGTGGCGCCAGGCCACGATATAGCCCTTCTCATCCGACTTGTGCGGTTCGACTCCCCCAGACATACGTGCCTCCTTCAGATGCGTGAATCACGGGAACGGCCGCCCCTGACATACACGGGCGACGGATCGAGTCTAGCCGGAATTCCGCACGGATAAACCGGAGAAAACGCGGCTGTTTTTTCGGGCAACGGACTGGTGTTTCGGAACGCTGATTCAGTCGGCCCTGTTCCGCCGTCGTTGCCAGTGCAGCGGGGCAATCCCCCGCTCAGAATTCAGGCGCCCGGGATTCCCGCGTCACTGGGTCCCGCGCCGGCGCGAATGCCGGCGGTTCCTTGGTCAACAGGCCGTGGAAAGACGTTCATGCGGCAGGATCCGGCGTTGGGCACCGGCTCAAAATGCTCAGGTGGTGCGGGTACACTGCGCGTTTTCGCCCGCTTTCGCCTTGTCGCAACCCGCCTGAACGTTTTTCAACAGCCTGTTAAACTACGCCGGTGGACGTTTCCTTCATCATCGATCCGCTCAACGACGCCCAGCGCGAGGCGGTGACCGCGTCGCAGGCACCGCTGCTGGTGCTGGCCGGCGCCGGCAGCGGCAAGACGCGCGTGCTGGTGCACCGCGTCGCCTGGCTGATCCGGGTCGAGGGCGTGTCGCCGTTCGGCATTCTGGCCGTGACTTTCACCAACAAGGCGGCCGGGGAGATGCGCGTGCGCATCGAGCAACTGATCGACGTGCCGGCGCGGGGGATGTGGGTGGGCACCTTTCACGGGCTGGCGCACCGGCTGTTGCGGACGCACTGGCAGGAAGCCGGGTTGCCGCAGAGTTTCCAGATCCTGGATGCGGACGATCAATACCGGGTGATCCGCCGCGTCATGAAGGCGATGGCGCTGGACGAGGCGCGCTGGCCGCCGAAGCAGATGCAGTGGTTCATCAACGCACGCAAGGACGAAGGCCTGCGGCCGCAGCACATCGAGCACAGGGGCGATCCGTTCGTGCGCCAGCAACTGGCGGTGTACCAGGCTTACGAAGAGGCGTGCCAGCGCGCCGGGCTGATCGATTTCGCCGAAATCCTGCTGCGCGCGCACGAACTCTGGCTGAAGCATCCGGACCTGCTCGCGCACTATCAGCACCGGTTTCAGCACATTCTGGTCGACGAGTTTCAGGACACCAACACGATCCAGTACGCCTGGCTGCGGGTGCTGGCGGGCGAGCACGCGCACATTACCATCGTCGGCGACGACGACCAGTCGATCTACGGATGGCGCGGCGCGCGGGTGGACAACCTGCACCGCTTCAGCCGCGATTTTCCCGGCGCGCGCACGCTGCGCCTGGAGCAGAATTACCGCTCGACCGGCACGATCCTCAACGCAGCCAATGCGCTGATCGCCAACAACGACGGGCGCCTGGGCAAGAATCTCTGGACCTCCGGCGAGGAGGGCGAGCCGATCGAACTCTATTGCGCCTACAACGAACAGGACGAGGCGCGCTTCGTCATCGAGCGCGTGCAGCACCTGATGGATCAGCACATCGCGCGCAGTCAGATGGCGGTGCTGTACCGGTCCAACGCGCAGTCGCGGGTGTTCGAGGAACGCCTGTTGCAGACCGGCATTCCCTATCGCGTCTACGGTGGCCTGCGGTTCTTCGAACGGCAGGAAATCAAGGACGCGCTGGCCTACCTGCGGCTGTGCGCCAACCGCGAGGACGACGCCTCGTTCGACCGCGTGGTCAATCAGCCGCCGCGCGGAATCGGCGAGCGCACGCTGGAAGTGGTGCGCGAACGCGCGAAATCCGCCGGTGTCTCGCTGTGGGCGGCGGCGCAGGCGGTCACCGGGGCGGCTGCGCTGCCGGCGCGTGCCGCGCATGCGCTGCAAGCGTTCCTGCACGGCATCGACACGCTGGCGGAGTCGATTGAAACACTGCCGCTGGACGAACAGGTCGGGCACACGCTGCAGCACAGCGCCTTGCGCGCGCACTATCAAAAGGAAAAGGGGGAAAAGGGCCAGGCGCGGCTGGAAAACCTGGACGAATTGATCAACGCGGCGCGTGAGTTCGGCCTGGCCGAGCGCGACGCGCACGAGCTGGACCCGCTGTCGGCCTTTCTGTCGCACGCGGCGCTGGAAGCCGGCGAGGGCCAGGCCGACGCCTGGGAGGACTGCCTGCAACTGATGACGCTGCACTCGGCCAAGGGGCTGGAGTTCGACTACGTGTTTCTGGTCGGGTTGGAGGAAGGGCTGTTTCCGCACCAGCTTTCGGCGGAGGAGCCCGGCCGGCTGGCGGAGGAGCGGCGGCTGTGCTACGTCGGCATCACGCGCGCCCGCCGCGCGCTGCTGTTGAGCTATGCCGAGCATCGGCGGCTGTACGGCAACGACATCTACGGCGTGCCGTCGCGGTTCATCCGCGAAATCCCCGGCGAGCTGGTGCGCGAGATCCGCCCGCGCATCCAGGTCAGCCGCACGACGGTGACTCGCCCGGCCGCCATTACGAATGAAACGACCGGGGAGTATCACCTGGGACAACGCGTGCGCCACAGCAAGTTCGGCGAAGGCGTTATCCTCGACTACGAAGGCCAGGGCAGCCACGCCCGGGTGCAGGTCAAATTCGAGAACGCCGGTGCGAAATGGCTGGTCGTGGCCTACGCCAACCTCGCATCGGTCTGAGACAAACGGGGTCGGATCGAAGTCTTCTCCACTATTTCCTGTGCCGTCATCCGGGCGACGTAACGCCCGCTGCACGCCATGGCTCAATCCCGCCATGGCTCAATCCTGGACACCCACAACTCAGCCAGCATCATCACCCACTCTCGACGCTCTTAACCCGGTCAAGAGACAAATCCTGGACACCCATCAATTGCCGGCGATCGTTGCAAGCCGCGTTGCCCGACATCCAATCGACCCTGCGGCGTGAATTCTGGACCCGATCAATTCTGGACACGCACAAATTGGTTCACGCCCGCGCCGCTGATTTGGGACACCCACAAATGGATCTGCCTCACCGCATAGTGGAGAAAACCGTGATCTGACCCGGTAGTTCCAGCGATCTGCTAAGATACAGCGCTGCCAATCCGCGGATGCCCTGCCGTGCTATTTCTCGAAATGCTGCTCATGCTTCTGCTGATTCTGCTGGCCGCGGAAGTCTTCGTGAACGCGCTGGAACACCTGGGTGAACACCTGAAGATCTCCGAGGGCGTGACCGGGTCGCTGTTCGCCGCGGTCGGCACGGCGCTGCCCGAAACGATAGTGCCGCTGCTGGCGATATTCGCCGGCACCGAAAACAGTCGGATCAACGAGGAGATCGGGGTCGGCGCGATTCTCGGCGCGCCTTTGATGCTGTCGACGCTGACGCTTTTTCTGATGGCGGCGTCGGTATGGCGAAGGCGCGGAGCGACCGGCATGCTGACGCCGGAACCCAGCGGCCTCACACGCGACCTCAACTTCTTCCTGGTCGCTTTCGCGTTCGCCGCGGTTGCGCTGTTCGTCCCGCATCACGAGGGCTGGGCGCGCGCGGCGGTGGCGCTGGTGATGGTGCTGATCTATTTCATCTATGTGCTGCTGACCCTCAGAGCATCCGAGGCGCTGGTCGAGGACGGTCACGGAACCCATGCCGTGGAAGCGATGTGGCTGAACCGCATCGGCTTTCGCAAGAACCTGTTCCTGATCGTCGTCCAGCTCGCGTTGGGCCTGATGCTGCTCGTACTCGGTGCCAAGGGTTTCATTCACGGCATCGAGCGCGCCGCGCCGGTGCTCGGTATCTCGACCTTGTTGCTGTCCCTGCTGATCGTGCCGGTAGCCACCGAACTGCCGGAAAAGGTCAATAGTATTCTCTGGATACGGCGCGGCAAGGACACGCTGGCGTTCGGCAATGTCACCGGGGCAATGGTCTTTCAGGGCACGCTGTTGCCGGCCATCGGCATCATGCTGACGCCCTGGATGCCGCACAAGGAAGTTCTGGCCGGCGTGCTGATCACTTTTCTTGCCGCGGCCTGGCTTCGCCTGCGGGTCGCCGGGGGGACGATACGGGTCCGCGATCTGGTGCCCAACGGCATTCTGTATGTCGCCTACCTGACAATCGCCCTGGTTTGAAGCCGTACCGTCCGATCCTGTGATCCGAATCAAACTGCTGTGGCCAAGTCCAGGCAGTCTCTCAAAAGAGGCTGAAATCGCTCAAGAATACCGGGTCTTCGTCGAATTCCACCGTATCGGGAAGTACCACACGGACAGGAGTCAGTCGGGAGAGGCGTCCATGAAATTCTCAACATCGGTTTTGTTCAGCCTGTTTCTCATGTCCACGCCGCTCGGCGCAAAGGACTTGTGGACCAACCTGTTCGAAGAGAATCTGGCCAAGGCACAGACTGGGGATCAGGAAGCGGCCTACGAAGTCGGCATCATGTACCTCAAGGGCCAGGGTGTCGGCGCCGACCGCGGCCAGGCCGCGGAATGGCTGAAGAAAGCGGCCGACGCCGGAAGCGACGCGGCAGCCGCCAAGCTTTCGCGCATGCAGGCCAACGAACAGGAGTTCAACCGGTTCATGAAACGCGCCGAGGCCGGCGACGCCACTGCTCAATACGAAACCGGCATGATGTATCTCGCCGGCAAGGGCATTGCGCCGGATACCGACCTTGCCGTGAGCTGGCTCGGAAAAGCCGCCGGGCAGGGCAACCTCAAAGCCGCCACGCGGTTGGGCATGCTCTATCTGAAAGGCGACGGCGTTGACGCCGCGCCGGAACGCGCCGTTGACATGCTCACCCGCGCTTCGGACGAGGAAGTGCTGGCGCAGTACTACCTGGGAGAGGCCTATGCCGAAGGGCTGGGCGTCAAGCGCAACTACCCGCAGGCGATCGCGTGGTATCAGAAGGCCGCCGACAATGGGTTTGCGCGCGCCGCCGGCAAGATCATCAACCTGCAAGAGGAAATGCGCATGCAACAGCGCCGCAAAGAGCGCGAAGAGCGTGACGCCGCGCAAGCCGCCGCCCAGGCCGCGGCGACGATGGGGGAAAAACCGGTAGTTACCACCAAAGTCGACCCAAAACCAGCACCCGCCGCCAAACCTAAGGTCGACCCCAAACCCAGGGTTGAAGCAAGACCCGCGCTGTTCGAACGCAATATCGAGTATCTGGCGAGCTACAACTGGACCACCGACGGCAAGGCGGCCAATTTCCTGCCCTCGAGCCTCAATAGCTGCGAGATGGAGAAGGACCGGCTCGTCTGCTACAGCGGCGACATCGAAGAGGTCAGCGTCGGGCGCAAGCTGCGCTATCGCGTCAAATCGATCATTACCCCGGGTGCAGGGCACGAGACGTTTGACGTGGTCTACCGCAACCTGGTGCTGGACGTGGAGTTACTGGATGTCGACAGCGGCCCGGCCGGCTACGGCCAGGGCGAAGAACGGGGTTTCAAGGTGAAGACCGGCTGGTCCGGACAGCACACGGCGGCCTGCCGGTACACCACGGATCGCAGCGTCGACTGCCTAAAGGACGGCATCCACGACATCACCGCCCTGCTCGGCGACGCGCGCACACTGAGCGCCAAGCGATAAGACACCGGTTGCAGCGGGCTCTTCCGCGAAGCTGTGTGGTGCGGCGCGTCCGCGGGCAAACCCGCACTTGCGGGTGTCGCCCGACAATTCACGATTTCAACAAGTGGGCATGCCGTTCCCGGTCTTCAGCCGGATTGTTCCACGGGGCGCAGTTGGAGCCGGTGCATGCCGGCGGTGCTCAGCAACGCTTCCCTCGGTTTCCCGATGAAATTGCCTTGTGCGTAGTCCAGCCCCAGGCTGCGCAGGATGCGCAAGGTCGTTGCGTCCTCGACATATTCGGCGATGGTCTGTTTGCCGAGCGCGTGGGCGACCTGGTTCATCGAGCGCACCATGGCCTGGTCGACGCTGCTGTGCGCCAGTCCCTGCACGAACGCGCCGTCGATCTTGAGCTTGTCCACCGGCAGGTGCTTGAGGTAGGCGAAGGATGAAAAACCGGAGCCGAAGTCGTCGAGCGCAAACTGGCAGCCGATAACCTTGAGTTCCGCGATGAAGCGCTCGGCCGCCGCCAGGTTGGCGATCGCCGCAGTCTCGGTGATCTCGAAACAGACCTGCTGCGGGTCGATCCCGTTATTGTCCAGCAGGCCGCGAATCAGCGGCAGCAATTCGACATCTTCGAAGGCCTTGCCCGACAGGTTGATCGAGAAGCTGATGCGTTCGCCGCTCTGATGCAGGCTCTTCAGGCGCGTCAGCGCGCGGCGGACGATCCAGCGGTCGACGCTGTGGATCAGGCCGAAGCGCTCGGCCGCCGGCATGAACCCGCCAGGCAGAATGATCTCGCCGTCGTCGCAGACCATGCGCACCAGCACTTCGTAGTGGGTCACGGAATCGTCCTGCAGCGACAGGATCGGCTGGTAGACGAGCTGGAAGCGGTCGAGTTCCAGCATTTCGCGCACGCGCGCCGCCCAGCCCATGTCCTCGGCCATGCCGGCTTTCTCGCGATGGTCCGGGTTGTAGAGTTCGCTGCGGTTGCGGCCGCGCGACTTGGCGATGTTGCAGGCGATGTCGGCGTGCGACAGCGCCGCCTCGGCGTCCTCGACGGCCGCATCGATCAGGGCCACGCCCACCGAGCAGGTGACATTGATGTTCTTGCCGGCCTCGATAAAGGTGCAGTTTTCGAACAGGCGCCGGAAATGATCGGCGGCCTGCATGGCGTCGCCGGCGTTGATGTCGTACAGCAGCACGGTGAACTCGTCGCCGCCGAAGCGCGCCAGCAGGTCGCCTTCGCGGATGTGGTTCTTCAGCACGCGCGTGGTCTGCACCAGCAGGCGGTCGCCGGCGGCATGGCCGAGCGTGTCGTTGATGTACTTGAACTGGTCGATATCGATATAGAACAGCGCGCAGGTCGCGTGCGGGTTGCGCGCCACGCGCGAAACGGTGCGCTGCAGCTCCTGCTGGAAATAGTCGCGGTTGAACAGGCGCGTAAGCGAGTCGTGTTCGGCCTGATAGGTGAGTTTTTTCTGAAAGGCCTTCTGTTCGGTGATGTCGCGCGCGGTGCCGCTGATGCCGGTGATGCGGCCGTGCGCGTCCAGGTGCACGCGTGCATTGAAACTCAGTGAATGGCGGACGCCGCGCGTATCGAGGTGCACGGTCTCGTACTGGTAGACGTCGGTGCAGTCGCGCTGGCAGGCAAACACGAGACTGTCCTGCTGGGCGTGATCGGGCGCGCTGAATTCGGTGACCGGGCGGCCGATCAGCTCGGACGGCGGCAGGCCGTAGATCAATTGGCAGGCGGCGTTGAGATAGTCCCAGCACCCGCTTTCGTCGACGCTCCAGACCAGATCGTGCGCCGTTTCCACCAGGTCGCGATAGCGGGTCTGGGCCGCGATCAGCTCGCGTTCGGCGGCCTTGCGCCGGGTGATGTCGCCGACCAGGTAGGTGAACATGCGGTTGCCGCTGATCGACATCTCGGACAAGCGCAGCGCCACCTGGATCTTCGAACCGTTGCGATGAATGGCGTCCGCTTCACTCTCGTGCTGGTGCGGCATCGGCGTATGGCGCGCACTGAACAGATCGGGCAGCAGCATGGACAGGTGTCGTCCGCGTATCTCCTGCGCCAGGTAACCGAACAGACGTTCGGCGGCGGGGTTGAAGGTGTCCACCCGGCCCTTGGCGTCGACCACGATAATGGCCTCGGCGGCCGTATCCACGATCGTGCGCATATGCGTCTCCTTGTCGCCCAGACGGCGAAACACGTGGCCCAGGGTCTGGGTCAGGTGACCGATTTCATCGATGGAGGTCGGCTTGAGTTGCGACAGATCGTTGTGTGTCGACGCGCCGCTGCGGATCAGCAACTGACGGAACGGCTCCAACGCCTGCTGCATGCCCTGGCCGGCGAGCCAGGCGCTGGCGACGGCCAGCAGAATCAGCACCGACAGCAGAATCAGCGAGGCGTGGTCCATCCGCTGTTCGATCAGCCACTGGTGATCGGCCAGCAGTGTATAGGCGGTCACTGGAACCAGGCCGGTCAGCACCATCGCGCGTGTCTTCAGGCTGACGTGCACCCGTTCGAGGTGGATCAGCCCCGCAATCTTGCCGATCTGGTTGAGCCCCGACAGGTACGCCGGCGTACCGGTCAGCAGGGCAGCGGCCACGAGCATGAAACCCAGGTGCAGCGTGGCGTCTGCGTCGATCGGCTGCCCGAGCTGTTGCAGCACGAGATAGGCGGCCGGCACCGGCGCCAGCGCATTGAGGGCCAGAATGCCCCAGAAGCGATAACTGAAGGTCGACAGCCGCTTGTGCAGGAACCCGGGCGCGACGCCGCCTTGCGGATGACGCTGTACCCATTGCACGAACGGCGTGACATAGCCCTGGAAGTGGAACAGCGCCCAGAACAGCAGAATCAGACTGATGCCCGGCACCAGCCCCTGCGCCAGCAGGCTGTCGAGCTGGTGTGCCTTCAGGACGCCCGAGAGCCGGGCGACGCCGAAGCCGACCAGCGGGGTGAGCAGAAAGCCGAAAAACAGTGTTATGGAAAAACGCTGACCGAGACGTTCCGCAGTGTCTAGCATGCAACTCCCCACAGTGGTCTGCCGGCGATTGCCCCGATCGCTCAGCTAAAACTTGTTATATACCAGTGTAATAGAAAACATTTCAAAGTAAGCGTTAAAGGATAATGGCATAACCGAAGCAATTTGCAAGAATAATTTTTTTTACCTTTTTGTGGATTGCTAAACTATGCGGCGGGTGGCGCTCGTCCCGTGCAAAGTTGGGCGAGGCATGAACCGGCGGGCGTCGGGCTGGTGGCCGCCGCCGCAGCGGGAACACCGGCTTGCCCGTTTCCGAGCGGTGGACGGTGGGTCCGTTTCAAGTCGTGCGGCGCGCGCTGCCGGCCCGATGTGATGCACGCCGCGGCACGCAGGCCGCACGGCGGGCGTCAGGAACCCGCGCGGTCCAGTTTCTTCTTGAGAAACACCACATCCTCTTCACGTCGGACGTCGCTGGTGAAGCCGCGTTTTTGGAACATGTTCAGCATTCGGGTATTGGCCGGATCCGTTTCGGCGATGACTTCCGAAATGCCCCAGTGCGCGGCCACCTCGAGGCAGTAGTCCAGCAAGAGTCCGCCAACGCCGCGGCCCTGCCAGGGGTCGGGCACGATCACGGCGTATTCGGCGGTCTCGTGATCGAGATCGGTGATCAGTTGGCCGACACCGATCAACTGGCGTCTCCCGTCGGCGCCGGTTTCCACCACCAGCGCGAGTTCACGCTCGTAGTCGATCATGCAGTGCCTGACGGCCATTTGATGGTCGGTGTGCTTGAACAACGAACGGAACCGGAAACGGATCGACTCGGGCGAGGAACTCGCGATCAGATTGTGCCAGAGCGGTTCGTCCTCGGGCCGGATGGGGCGCAACAGGACCTCGGTGTCGTCGCGAAGCCGGCGCCGGCGGGTGAACTGTTCCGGGTACGGGCGTATCGCCAGGTGCTGATAGGGATCGCCCGCCTGCGGTCTTGCCTGTCCGTCGAGCACGGCGACCGCGTCCAGCGCAATGACGCCGTCCGTCGATACCAGCAAGGGGTTGATCTCGAATTCCTGAATCTCAGGATAATCGGCGACCAGCCAGGAAAAGCGGATGATGACTTCGATCAGTTTATCCACAGCCGCCGGAGCCTGTCCCCGGTAACCTTTCAGCATCGGCCAGCAGCCCAACGATTCCAGCATGCGCCGCGCCAGCCGTTCGTTGAGCGGCGGCAGGCCGATCGCATGGTCCCGGTAGATGGCGGTGGCGATGCCGCCCAGACCGACGATGATGACCGGTCCGAAGGTCGGGTCCTTGGTGGCGCCCAGAATGATTTCCATGCCCTGTGCGTGTTCCACCATGCGCTGCAGCGTCACGCCGTCGTCGCCGCCCGCCAGGCCCCGGCTCCGGATGATGCGCTGTATGCGCGCGTAGGCTTCGCGCACGGCGGCTTCGTCCTGCAGGTCCAGCGCCACACCCCCGATGTCGATCTTGTGCAGGACCTCGGGCGAGGACAGTTTCAGGACCACCGGATAGCCGATGTCACCGGCGGCTTTGACCGCTTCGTCGTCGCTGTGGACGATGCAGGTATCGCAGACGGGTATGTCATAGGCCTTGAGCAGCATCTTGGCCTCGCCTTCGGTCAGCGAGTGCCGCTGCTGCAGCACAGGCTGGAACCGCCGGACGAGCTTGCTCCTGCTGCCGGAGAACCGGATCGGGATGTCCCGCGGCGTTTCATACAGGCTTTGCAGATTGCGCGCGTAGCACACCAGATGCATGAAGGCCCGGATCGCCTGCTCGGGTGTGGCGTGCGCCGGTACGCCCGCATGGTTCAGATAGCGGATCATCTGGCGCGCGCCGGTGCCGCCCATCCAGGCCGCAAACAGGGGTTTGAGCGTTGCCTGCGCGACCCGGGCCACGGTCTCGGCCACCGCCTTCGTATCCACCAAGGGATGATTGGCCAGGATCGCCATGATCGCGTCGACGTTGGGGTCCCGGGCCACGATTTCCAGCGCCTTCGCGTAACGTTCCGGCCCGGCGTCGTCGAGCAGATCCACCGGGTTGGCGTGCGACCAGCCGCCCGGAAGCGCACTATCGAGCTGCGCGACGGTGTCGTCGCTCAGGGTCGCGAGTTCGCCCTTGCGCGCCAGCAGGGCGTCGGCGGCGATGATCGCCGGACCGCCGGCGTTGCCGACGACGGCCAGCCGCGGTCCTTCGGGCAGGCGCTGGGACGCCAGAATTTCGGCGACATCGAAAATATCGTCGAGTTCGGTGACCCGTACGACGCCGGCGCGTTCGAACACGGCGCTGTACACGGCGTCCGCGCCGGCGATGGTGCCGGTGTGCGACAGCGCGACCCGCGCCGAGCGCTCGAAGCGGCCGGACTTGTAGGCGACGATCGGCTTTCTGCAGGCAAACGAGCGCGCCGCCGAGACGAAGCGCCGGGCGTGTTCGATGGACTGCACGTAGAGAATGATGGCGCGCGTGCTCGGATCGGTTCCGAGGTAATCGATGAGGTCGCCGTAATCGACATCCACGCTGCCGCCGAGGGATACGAACACAGAAAAGCCGACGCCGGTGTCGGCCGCCCAGTCAAGTATCGCATTGGACAGCGAGTGCGACTGGGAAATGAACGCCAGGTGCCCCGCTCGGGGACAGGCCACCGCGTAGCTGGCATTCAGGCCGAGTTCCGGGACGATGACCCCCAGCGAATTCGGACCGACGATCCGCAGGTTCCTGTAGCGCTTTGCGATGCCCGCGAGCTGTTGCTCGCGCTGCAGGCCGCCCGGTCCGGATTCGCGAAAACCGCCGGACAGAATCACGACACCGCTGATGCCGGCCTGCCCGCAGTCGTTCACGACCTGCGCGACCTCCTGTACCGGCGAACAGATGACCGCCAGGTCCGGGGCTTTCGGCAGACTCTGCAGGTCCGGATACGTCGGAATGCCGCTGACCGATTCGACCGATGCGCTGACCGGATAGACGATGCCGCGAAAGCCGGCGTTGAGCAGATTGGACAAGGTCCGCCTGCCGAGATCAGTCGTGGTGTCGCCGATCCCGATCAGGGCGACCCGGTGCGGTTTGAATATCTTGTCGAGGTTACGGACGCTCACGACCGTCAAGCACCTGATGTACGGCTTCTGCGGTCCGATTGATGGTATTCCCGTTCCCCGGGCAAGTCCATGCGCCGGTTCGTCGACCGGAAATCAAAGCGATTCCTATTGCGTTTCGTTGCCGCGGGGCGCTGCGCTTCTGCCCGTCCGGCACGCGCCGGGCGTTTCGCGCTTGTGGCACGCCGGCAGGCTTCGTGCTGTTATGTAACCCTCAATCAGGCGTCCGGATCCGCGTCCGGATCGGTTGCGCCGGCGTCTGCGACGTAATCCTTCAGCAGATTTTTTCTGCAGGGTCTTCCAGAGTTTCAGGTTCTGTTCCGTCATGTCCTTCAGGATGGACGGCGGTGTCATCCGCAGCATGGTTTCCATCTGGTCCTGCAAGGCCTGCTGCTGCCCGATGAAGGACTCCATGCTCTTTTCGAGATAGGCGCGCACGAATGTCTGGAGGCTGCTGCCATAGTAGAGGATGATCTGCTCCAGCAGCTGGGTGCTGAGCATCGACTGTCCCGTTTCCTCCTGTTCGACGATGATCTGCAACAGGATGCTGCGGGTAATGTCGTCCCCGCTGCGGGCGTCGATGACCTTGAACTGTTCGCCGGCCAGAACCAGCCGGCGAATGTCGTCCAGTGCCACATACCGGCTTTCCGCCGTGTCGTACAGACGGCGGTTCGCGTACTTCTTGATGATCCGTGTTTCTTCAGCCACGACGCACGTGCGCGTTAGAGGTGGGTCAGCTCATGTAGTGTCCGCCGTTGACCGGAATGTTCGCGCCGGTAATGAAGTCGGCGTCGTCGGCTGCCAGAAACACCACCACGCGCGCGATATCCGCCGGCCGGCCCAGCCGGTTTCTCGGGATCTGCGCAATGATCTGGTTGCGGATCTCCTCGGGTACGGAATTGACCATCGGCGATTCGATGTAGCCGGGCGAAATGGTGTTGGCCGTGACGCCCTTGCGCGCACCTTCCTGCGCCAGGGACATGGTAAAGCCGTGGATACCGGCTTTCGACGCGGCATAGTTGGTCTGGCCGAACTGGCCTTTCTGGCCATTGATGGACGAGATGCTGACGACCCGGCCGAAGCCGCGTTCCAGCATACCTTCGATGACGTTGCGGCTGGTGTTGAAGACACTGTCGAGATTGGACTGGATGACCGCGTGCCACTGCTCGGGTGTCATCTTGCGCAGCGCGGCGTCGCGCGTGATGCCGGCGACGTTGACCAGGATATCGATCGGGCCGGCCAGTTCCACGGCCTGTGCCACCGCCTTCCTGGTGGCCTCGAAATCACCCAGCTCGCAGGGTACGACGCCGATTTCGTACCCGGCCTTCTTCTGATCGGCCTGCCAGTTTCTGGCGATCTCGGCTTCGACCGGCAGACAGGTCGCCACCACCCGGCAACCCGCCGCGCAAAGCTGCCGGCAGATTTCCGAACCGATGGTGCCGGTGCCGCCTGTTACCAACGCTGTCTTTTGTGCCATGAAGGTTCCTCCTCAGTCTGATTCTCTGTGGTTCATGCTCGCGGTAAGCCGGAAGGTCCCGCGGCCCAACCGTCGCCGCTGCGACAGGCTTCTAGCGCTCGACCGCCGTGGCAACGCCCTGGCCACCGCCGATGCAAAGGGTCGCCAAGCCTTTGTGTAAGTCGCGCTTCTGCATCTCGTGCAGCAGGGTCACCAGGATGCGGGCGCCGGATGCGCCGATTGGATGGCCCAATGCAATGGCGCCGCCGTTGACATTGACCCGGCCGGTGTCCCAGCCGAGTTCGCGATTGACGGCGATCGCCTGCGCCGCGAAGGCCTCGTTGGCCTCGATCAGATCGAGGTCACCGACCTGCCAGCCGGCTTTGGCGAGGCAGCGGCGGGTGGCCGGAATCGGGCCCGTTCCCATGATCGCCGGATCCACGCCGGCGTTGGCGTAAGCCGCCACGTGCGCCAGCGGCTCGAGTCCGAGTTCGCGTGCCTTGCGCGCCGAAGCGACAACGACCGCCGCCGCGCCGTCGTTGATGCCGGAGGCGTTGCCGGGGGTGACCGTGCCGTTCTCGGTCTTGAACGCGGCCCGCAACCCGGCCAGGGTCTCGATGGTGGTGCCGTGCCTGGGAAATTCGTCGACGACGAAGACCAGTGGGTCCTGCTTGCGTCGCGGGATTTCGACGGGAACGATTTCGTCGACGAACCGGTGGGCATTCTGGGCGGCCTCGGCCTTCTGCTGCGACCCGGCGGCGAAGGCGTCCTGCTCTTCACGGCTGATCCCGAAGCGCTCGGCCACGTTCTCCGCCGTGCAGCCCATGTGGTAGTCGTTGAAGATGTCCCAGAGGCCGTCCTGGATCATGCTGTCGATCAGCGGCCATTCGCCCATGCGCATGCCGATGCGCGACCGGGGCAGCACGTGCGGCGCCAGATTCATGTTTTCCTGTCCGCCTGCGATGATCAGGTCGGCGTCACCGCAGCGGATCGCCTGCACGGCCAACTGCACCGCTTTCATACCGCTGCCGCAGACCTTGTTGACGGTCATCGCCGGGACTTCGACCGGCAGCCCGGCCTCGATCGCCGCCTGGCGGGCGGGGTTCTGGCCGACGCCGGCGGTGAGCACCTGACCCAAGATCACTTCGTCGATCTGGCCCGGTGTCAGGCCGTTGCGCTCGAGCAGCGCCTTGATCACCCGGGCACCCAGCGAACTCGCCGGAATTGCAGCCAGGCTGCCTTCGAACTTTCCAATCGCGGTCCGTGCCGCGTCGACAATGACTACGTCTTCCACTGGACTCGTCTCCCGCAAAACGGCTGGCGCGGCAACCACCCTCGGGTGGCCGCCGGCGACAGACGGTAAATGGATGGGTTACTTGCTTTCCCGGACAGCCTGTGGGCCTCGCCCGGGCATACGCCGGCAGAAAAGCCGGCACAATATAGCATGCCGGCTCGGCAATGCCTGCCGCCGGCAGCGGCAGGCAAAAAGGACGGTTACTCCGCCTGCGCGCTGGCCGCTTTCTTGGCCGCATCATCCGCCCAGGTGGCTACGGCTTGCTGGGTTTCGGTGGCGATGCGGGCGAACTCCTGCGCGCGGTTGATCAGGCGCTCGCCGAATTCGGAGACCAGCTGGCCCTGTTCGGAAAGCATGTCGTCCGGCGTTTCGGCCTTGCTCAGGATCGACGCCTGGCGCGCGCCCAGGTCCAGGTAGTCGCGGGCGACGTCGAGCTGCTGACGGGCGACCCGTTCCATGGCGGCGACGGTGATTTCATTCAGTTTCATCATGGGCTCGACGGCACGCTTGCTGAGTTTCACCCATTCCTTGTAGAGCTCGGTATTCATGGTATTCATGGTTGCTTGTTCCCCTGGTATGTGACCGAACCCTTCCCGCTCATTCGGGAAGGCGTTGCTGCAATGCAGCATAGCCGGACCCGGACCGGTTGTCAAGCCGGGTCCCGGATCTGCCGCCGAGTCCAAATAGATATAACCATATATGAATATGTTAGATTCAAGTTCACGGGCGGGCGGCCGAGGCTGTCGGACCCCCATCGGCGCGCGGCCAGCCGTATGTTGCATTGCAATATCCAGTTGCTATACTCTGGTCCAGCCCTAGCGACCGCGGGAGGAGACTCGAATGCCTGGATTTGCGGAATCATCGGATGCCTGGACCAGAGCCTGGTTCGACATGCAGAAACAGTATATGGATACCTGGCTGAAATTATCCAATCATCAAGTACCCTGGCAAGCCTCGGTATCCCCCTTTGGCGTTGCCGCCGCCAACCCCTGGGCCGACTCCTTTCAGCAATGGTCGAAGCTGTTCGGCCAGAGTATGCCGCCGGACGCCAGGCAGATCAGCACGCGCCTGTTCGACGTCGGCAAGAGCTACCTGGATATGAGCGAGCGCTTCTGGCAGGTGCTGCGTCAGGGCAACGACCCCTGTGACTGGGCCAGGGGCTATCAGGCGACGCTGCAGAATTCGTTGGCCCAGTTCGGCAAGGCTTCTGTCTTTCCGGGCGGCGCCGCCGACCCCTGGTCGGGGTTCGCCACGCTCTGGGGACTGCCGCTGAGCAACTGGCAGCGCATGGCGTGCGCGTTTTCGCCGTTTCCGGGCGAAATGGAGAAGGCGCTGCGCGCGCAGCAGCCCGGTACGGAAACCAGCCAGCTTACGTCGGTGGTGCAGCACTTCGTCGGGGTGCCGCCGGTCGGCTACACGCGGGAGTGGCAGGAGCAGGTGCAGGAGTGGACGCGCCTGTCGATGGCGTATGTCCGCAGCGTGCAGGACTTCGGTGCGTTGCTCGGCAAGGTCGTACAGCGTGCACTCGAACTCTTTGGCAAGCGGGTTCAGGAAAAGATCGCTGGCGGCGCATCCTTCGACGGTCTGCGCGCGGTCTACAACCTTTGGATCGACTGCGGCGAGGACGCCTACGCCGAACAGGTGGCAACCGCCGAGTTTCCACATCTGCAGGCCGAGATGGTCAACGCCCTGATGCGCATGAAGCGTCACGAGCAGGCCATGATGGAGGAAGTCATGACGGCGTTGAACATGCCGACCCGCGGCGAGATGGACACGACCCACAAGCGGGTCTACGAACTGCAGCAGCAACTGCGGCGGCTGGAAGACACGTTGGAAAATACCGACGAATCCGCCGCGGTGCCATCATCAGCCGCCCATGCCGACAAGCCCTCGGCGCCGAAAAAGGCCGCATCTCCGAAAAAGGCCGCATCTCCGAAACCCCGTAGCTCGGCCAAGCGCCGCGCCCAACCCTAAGACGGAAGGGATGAACCATGATAAACCTCCCCCTGCAACCCGATCAGGTGCTCAAGGAAGCAATGGACTTCAATCGCAAGATCAGCGCCGGTCTCACTACGCTGAAGGAAATCGGCGAGGTGGATGTCGGTACCGCACCCAAGGACGCTGTCTATGCGGAGGACAAACTGGTTCTGTACCACTACAAGCCGACCGTGGACAAGCCGGCGAAAACGCCGCTGTTGATCGTTTACGCGCTGGTCAACCGTCCCTACATGACCGACCTGCAGGAGGACCGCTCCATCGTCCGCAACCTGCTGGACCACGGTGAGGACGTTTACCTGATCGACTGGGGCTACCCGGACGGCGCCGACCGTTTCCTGCAGTTGGATGACTACATCAACCGGTACATCGACCACTGCGTGCGCCATATCTGCAAGGCGCACGGCCTGAAAAAGATCAATCTCCTCGGCATCTGCCAGGGCGGTACCTTCAGTCTTTGCTATACGGCCATGCATCCGGAGCGTGTCGCGAACCTCGTGACCATGGTGACGCCGGTGGATTTTCACACGCCGAACAACGTTCTCAGTGACTGGGCACGCGGCCTCGATGTCGACCTGCTGGTCGATACAGTCGGCAACATGCCGGGTGAACTGCTGAACTGGACCTTCCTGTCCCTGAAACCCTTCCGTCTCACCAGTCAGAAGTACGCGGATCTCACCGACATCCTGGATGACGCCGACAAGTTGAAAAACTTCATGCGGATGGAAAAGTGGATTTTCGACAGCCCCGACCAGGCCGGCGAAGCATTCCGTCAGTTCATCCGCCTCTTCTACCAGCAGAACCGGCTCGTAACGGGCGGACTGGAGATCGGCGGGCGCCCGGTCAGTCTGAAACAGGTCACCTGTCCGGTGCTGAACATCTATGCGACCTACGACCATCTGGTTCCGCCGGAGTCCTCCAAGGCGCTCCAGCACCACGTCGGCACCAAGGATTACACCACCATTGAGTTCAAGGGCGGCCACATCGGTATCTATGTAAGCGGTCGCGCCCAGCACGATATACCGCCGGCCGTCGCGAGCTGGCTGCAGGAGCGAAGCGGCTGATCAGTCGAGCAGGGCGCGCAGGTGCTCGGCCACGCTGCGGCCCAACGCGGGCAGTGCGTAACCACCCTCCAGGACCGAGACGATGCGTCCGTCCGCGTGCCGTTCGGCGAGCTGGCGCAGCTCGCGGGTGACCCAGCCGTAGTCGCGCTCGGTGAGATTCAGGTCGGCCGCCGCGTCCTGCCAGTGGCCGTCGAACCCCGCTGAAATCATGACCAGCCCCGGCCGGAATGCGTCCAGCGTCTCCAACCATTCGGCTGCGACACGGTTGCGAAACGTGTGACTGCCCACGCCGGCGGCCAGCGGCATCTTGACGATGTGCGCGGCGGACGCGCCGGTATCGGTGTACGGATAGAAGGGGTGCTGGAACGACGAGCAGAGCAGCACCCGCGGTTCGTCACGGAAGATATCTTCGGTGCCATTGCCATGATGGACGTCGAAATCGACGATGGCAATGCGGCGCAGGCGATACGCGTGCAGCGCATGGGCGGCGCCCACGGCGATGTTGTTGAAGAAACAGCACCCCATGGCCGTGGCCGGCCCCGCGTGGTGTCCGGGCGGGCGCACGGCGCAAAAGGCGCTGATCGCCTCCTGTTTCATTACCAGGTCGACTGCGGCCACGACCGCACCGGCGGCGTGGAACGCCGCTTGCAGTGTGTGCGGATTCATCGCCGTGTCCTCGTCCAGCCAGCGCAGGCCGGCCGCCGGCGCCAGTTCGGCAAGGCGGTCCAGATATGCGGGACTGTGCACGCGGCAGAGCTGCTCCCGGGTCGCCGCCGGGGCATCGTAGCGACGTATGGCGAAGTCGAGCCCGGTGGCAAGCAACTGGTCCTCGATGGCGTCGAGCCTGGCGGGCGCTTCCGGGTGACCCTCGCCCATGTCGTGCAGGCGGCAGGCGGCGTGAGTTATGTAGGCAACGGTCATGACGGGGCGTTGGACGTTATTCGAAACATTGTAGTCCAGCGGTGCGCTGTCTACGCAAGCAGACCGTCACGCTGCGGCATGCGACCGTGACACCGGCAGGGGCGGCTTGCCCGCCCCTGCCGGTGTCACCCAATTACGCAAGCGCCGATAACCTGCGCACTCCGCAGCCTCAAGCCATCGAACGGGTTGGGAGCGAAAGTCCGGGACAGGTTCGAGTCACCGAGTACGCGGGCCGGCGGCCGCGTCGCCGGCTATGCGGTCGCTCCGCTCGGCCGGATTGCCGCGCCGGCGTTAAAGCGAGCGCAAAGCTACCAGCGAAACAACACCCAGTGGGGTATCGCCAATTGCGGATCGAGCGTATCGCGGCGCGATTCCATCGTGCCGTCGCCGTTGGTGTCGATCAGGTAATAGGGTTTGCCGTGCCTGGGCGTGATCTTGACCATGTACAGGCGGTTGTTGATCCGGTATTCCTCCACCATTTCTTTCGCGCGCTGAATGATGGTGACCTGCGGCTCCAGCGTTTCCTGCTCATCGGTCACCGGCGGCGGCGCCGTAGACGAAGGAGGCGGTGGTGCGTCGTCAGGCACCGGCTGGGAAGGCGCCGGCGCGGCGGCCATCAGCGGAAGCCACCCGGTAATGAGCAGCACCAACGAGAACGAGAACAAGAACTTCGACATGACAGGTACTCCCCGGGCGTTCGGCAGTCGCAGTGACGGACGGCGGATGTCGGCGGCCCCCTACAGATCGAGCAGTACGGCCTGTTCGCTGGGCGAAGGCTCGAAACCGCGTTTTTCATAATGGCTGAAGATTGCGTCGACGACCTCCCGCGGCGTGTCCAGCACCTTGAACAGATACATGTCATCCGGCGAGATCGTGCCCGCGGGTATCAGCGTGTTCTGGAACCAGTCGATCAGTCCGTCCCAGAAAGGCTTGCCGACCAGGATGATCGGAATGCGCCGGGTCTTGCCGGTCTGGACCAGCGTCAATATTTCCGCCAGCTCGTCCAGCGTACCGAACCCGCCCGGCAGAACGATGTAGGCCGAGGCATACTTCACGAACATGACCTTGCGTGAAAAGAAATGGCGGAAATTGAGCGCGATGTCCTGGTAGGCATTGCCGGCCTGTTCGTGCGGCAACTGAATGTTCAAACCGATGCTGGGCGACGGGCCGGCGTGCGCGCCCTTGTTCGCGGCTTCCATGATGCCGGGTCCGCCGCCGCTGACCACCGAGAAACCGGCTTCCGACAGTGCGCGGGCGATTTCCTCGGCCAGGATGAAATAGGAATGATCCGACGGCGTGCGCGCGGAACCGAAGATGCTGACCGACGGCTTGATCTGGGCCAGCCGCTCGAATCCCTCAACGAACTCCGCCATGATCTGGAAAATCTTCCAGGATTCGCGGCTGAGCTGGGCATCGTTGACCGGTGCAAGTCCGGGACGGGGTGGTCGGCTGGTCACGTCCATTCTCGTTTCTCGACAAGGTATCGAATCAGGCGCCTGCGTCCGCCCGAACGCCGGGCAGGCGGGATGCGAGAATGATACCATCGCAGCCGGTCCGCAACGAATCTTTGAGCAGATGTCTGAGAACAACCGACAACCGCTGGTGCTGGTGGATGGCTCGTCCTACCTCTACCGCGCGTTTCACGCCCTGCCCCCGCTGACCAATTCGCGCGGCGAACCGACCGGTGCGGTGTACGGCGTGGTCAACATGCTGCGCAGACTGATCGACGATTACCATCCCGCGCATGTCGCGGTGGTCTTCGATGCACGCGGGAAGACGTTCCGGGACGACCTTTACGAACACTACAAAGCCAACCGGCCGCCGATGCCCGACGAACTGGCGGCCCAGGTCGAGCCTCTGCTGGCCATTATCCGCGCCATGGGCCTTCCGCTGTTGCAGGTGCCCGCGGTGGAGGCGGACGACGTCATCGGCACGCTCGCCGTGCGTGCGGCCGAGCGCGGGCTGGACACGCTGATTTCCACCGGCGACAAGGACATGGCGCAACTGGTCAACGACCGGGTGACGCTGGTTAACACGATGAGCAACACGCGCATGGATCGGGCCGGGGTCATCGAAAAATTCGGCGTGCCGCCCGAGCGCATCATCGATTATCTCGCGTTGGTCGGCGACAGTGTCGACAACATTCCGGGCATCCCCAAGGTCGGACCCAAGACCGCCGCCAAGTGGCTCAACGAATTCGGTTCGCTGGATGCGCTGGTCGAACGCGCCGCAGAGGTGTCGGGCAGGGTAGGCGAAAACCTTCGCGCACACCTGGATCAACTGCCGCTGGCGCGGCAACTGGCCACCATTCACTGCGATGTGCCGCTGGAGGTGAGCCCCGACGGGCTGACACCGGCGGCACCCGACACCGATGCGCTGCGAAGCTGGTACGAACGGCTGGAATTCAAGAGCTGGCTGCGCCAGCTCGACGGCGGTGCGAATGAACCGCAGGCGGGCGATCCGCAGCCCGGGACCAACTATGAGACCCTGGTCGACAAGGGTCGCTTCGACGCCTGGTTGGAGCGGTTGGGCCGTGCCGAACTGTTCGCGTTCGACACCGAAACGACCAGCCTGGACTATATGCAGGCGCGCATCGTCGGCGTGTCGTTCGCGGTGCAGCCGGGCAGCGCGGCTTACGTGCCGCTCGCGCACGATTATCCCGATGCGCCCGTCCAGCTCGATCGCGAGGAGATACTTGTCCGCCTGAAGCCGTTGCTGGAGGACCCGCGGCGGCACAAGCTCGGCCACAACCTCAAGTATGATAGGAACGTGCTGTTGAACCACGGCATCGAATTGTGCGGCATCGCGTTCGATACCATGCTCGAATCCTACCTGCTGGACAGCACGGCGAGTCGCCACGATCTGGATTCGTTGGCGGAGAAGTACCTCAACCATACCAACATCAAATACGAAGACGTCGCCGGCAAGGGTGCGAAGCAACTGAACTTCAATCAGGTGTCGATCGAACAGGCCGCGCCCTACGCGGCCGAGGATGCCGACATCAGTCTGCGCCTGCACGGCAGGCTGTGGCCGCAACTGCGGCAGGCTGCCGGTCCGGCCGCCGTGTTTCGCGAGATCGAAGTGCCGCTGATCGCCGTGCTCAGCGACATGGAACGCACCGGTGTGAAAGTCGATGCGGCCATGCTGCGCGCGCAAAGCCGCGAACTTGAAAAGCGCATGCTGGAAATCGAACGCGAGGCGTTCGCGGTGGCCGGCGAGGCATTCAACCTGGGCTCGCCGAAGCAGATCCAGGCGCTGCTCTACGAAAAGCAGGGTTTGCCGGTGCTGGCGAAAACACCCACGGGCGTGCCATCGACCGCCGAGCACGTGTTGCAGGACCTGGCGCTGGACTATCCGTTGCCGCGGCTGATTCTCGATTACCGTTCGCTGAGCAAACTCAAGTCGACCTATACCGACCGTCTTCCGGAACAGATCAATCCACAGAGCGGGCGTGTACACACGTCCTACCATCAGGCGGTCGCTGCGACCGGCCGGTTGTCGTCGTCCGATCCCAATCTCCAGAACATTCCCATCCGCAGCGACGAAGGACGGCGCATTCGCCAGGCGTTCATCGCCGAGCCGGGCTACCGCATACTGGCGGCGGACTATTCGCAGATCGAGTTGCGTATCATGGCGCATCTGTCGGGCGACAAAGGCCTGCTGGCCGCGTTTGCCGCAGGTGCGGACATACACCGTGCAACTGCGGCGGAGGTGTTCGGCGTCGGCCTGGACGAGGTCACCGGCGACCAGCGCCGGTCCGCGAAGGCTATCAACTTCGGCCTGATATACGGCATGTCGGCGTTCGGGCTGGCCCGGCAACTGGGCATCGAACGCGGCGACGCGCAACGGTACGTCGACCTGTACTTTGCCCGCTATCCGGGGGTCAAGGCTTACATGGACGAGACGCGCGAGAAGGCCCGGTCGCAGGGCTACGTCGAAACCCTGTTCGGCCGGCGTCTTTATCTGCCCGAGATTAAGGCGCGCAACAACCAGCGCCGCCAGGCCGCCGAGCGAACCGCGATCAATGCGCCGATGCAGGGCACCGCTGCGGACATCATCAAGCGCGCCATGCTCGCCGTGCACGAGTGGATCGGCGCCGAACGCGAATCGGTGCGGATGGTCATGCAGGTGCATGACGAGCTGGTGTTCGAGGTGGCGGCGGACAGGATCGGGCACGCCCGGGCCGCTATCGGCGAACGAATGGCAGGGGCGGCGGAGCTTTCCGTGCCATTGCTGGTCGAAGCAGGCGAGGGCGCTAACTGGGACGAGGCCCACTAGAGTGGGTTTCACAGAACCTCAATGCTGTCGTTATTGCACGACAGTATGAGCCGAGTTAGTCATGAATTTTCGGTTTGTCGCATCGAATTGCTGGAGGGAGGCGATAACTTCGGTTAGACTAGTAGCGTTGGCTGAAGCGCCAAGCGGTCGCGCAGGGTGTCGAGAAGGGTTGCGTGACAGAAGGCTTGCGCCAAATGATTTTCAGCGTTGCGACAGGCCCGGCACGCAGGTACTTCCAGTTTCGCGCGTTGCTCGTTTGCCCGGCCCCAGTGATCGGCCATGTTCAGGTAAGTCGATGAACGCCCCCGTCGCCCTTGTTGCGGCTACGGGAAATCCTCCAACCCGGTTTCCCCAAGCCGGGTATTCTTGACCCCGGTGCTTCCCCCCTTGCACTCCGGGGTTTTTTTTTGCTCACGCCGGCCGGGCGCCCAGCCACGCATCGAGCACGGCGCAGACTTCTTCCACACCGGTCCTGGCGAGTGCCGAGAAGAGTTGCACCGAGCTGTACGGATGCAGCGCCGCGAGGCGTTGCCTGACTGCCAGCAACGTACTGCCGGCAGGGCCTCTGTTCAGCTTGTCCGCTTTGGTCAGCAGGACGTGCACCGGCAGACCGGCGTGCCGGCACCATGTCAGGAGTTGAACGTCGTAGTCCGTAAGCGGGTGACGGCAGTCCATCAGCAATACGAGTCCGCGCAGTGACCGACGCGTTTCGAGATAACGCGTGAGGCCGCGCTGCCACTGCAGTTTGAGTTTCTCCGGTACCTTGGCGTAGCCGTAACCCGGCAGATCCACCAGCCGGTGACCGTCGTCGATGGCGAAGAAATTCAGTTGCTGGGTGCGCCCCGGCGTCTTGCTGGTGCGCGCCAGCGCCTTCTGCCGCGTGATGGCATTCAATGCGCTCGACTTGCCGGCGTTGGAGCGCCCGGCGAAGGCCACTTCGGCGCCGTGATCCGGTGGCGCAAGGCGCACCTCGGGCACACTGGTCAGGAAACGGGCTTGCTGGTAACTGAGCGTCATAGTTGATATTTTCGCACAAATGGGACGAACGTGGCGGTTGACCGCGGCACATCCGGCTGGTATACAGTTGGGCTCTTTTTTATGCGGCGGACCTGCCAGCCGGCGTTGTCCTGTCCACCGGTGTCGACTCGGAGTAAGACGAAATGCATAAGTGGGTTGTTCTTTCAGCGATTATTTCATTAGGGATGGCCGGCCACGCGCTTGCCGAAGGTGACGCCGCGGCGGGCAAGACCAAGTCCGCGACCTGTACCGGTTGTCACGGACCGGACGGCAACAGCGCCAATCCGGACTGGCCCAAGCTTGCCGGACAACACGCCCAGTACCTGGTCAAAGAGCTAACCGACTTCCAGAAAGGCGATCGCAACAATGCCACGATGGCGCCGATGGCGGCCAACCTCAGCGAGCAGGATCGCGACGACCTCGCGGCCTACTTTTCCGGCCAGTCGGTTAAGCTCGGCGCCGCGGACGAGTCGCTGGTTGCGCTCGGAGCAAAAATCTACCGAGGTGGCGATCCGACCGCGAACGTCGCCGCTTGTATCGGATGCCATGGTCCGGACGGCAGGGGCAACCCGGCCGCCAAGTTTCCCTCATTGTCGGGACAGCACGCCAAGTACGTGGAGAACCAGCTCTTCGCGTTCAAGAAAGGTGAGCGCGCCAATGACGCGGGGAAGATGATGCGTACCGTCGCGGCCAAAATGAGCGAGGATGAAATACGGGCCGTGGCCTCTTATGTGCAAGGCCTGCACTAGTCCGGTCGGATTTACGCCGGACGTTGTTTGAGCAGGGGCGGTCGTTGACCGCCCTTGTCGTTGGTAGTATCCCGATTTGGGGCGGCGCGGTGCCTCTCAGGCCACCCATTCGCAGCGGTTGAACAATCGCCCACGGATGTGGTCAACTGTTCGGCACCGCGGATGCGGTCGCCGCGCGAGCGCCTGATGGCGGGGTCTTTGCCCTACCGCTAACAGTTATCCAGGCTCAATTCTTAAAGTAGGCACTACTTACCGGGGTTGCTAGAGGAGTAAAGTGATATGAAGTTGATCGGGCTCCTGTTTGCCGGATTGATCGCGGCCACCGCGGCCAGCGCCGGGTCGTCGCTGGAAGAAGGCAAGCAATATGAGCGGCTGGCGCAGCCGCAGCCGGTATCCACCAGCGACGACAAGATCGAGGTCATCGAATTCTTCTGGTACGGTTGCCCTCACTGTTATCACCTCGAGCCCGAGCTTGCTGCCTGGCTGAAAACCAAGCCGGAGGATGTCGAGTTCATCCGCATACCCGCCATACTCGGCCCCTCCTGGGAATTGCTGGCGCGCGGCTACTACACCGCAGAAGTGCTCGGCGTTCTGGACAGGATCCATGAGCCGCTGTTCGATTACCTCCACAAGGATCGCAAGCAGATCACGAACGTGGACGAGCTGAAGGCGTTTTTCGTCGCCCACGGCGTGTCGGCGGCGGATTTCGACAAGGCCTATAACTCGTTTGCGGTCATCACCAAGACAAACCGCTCCAAGCAGGCCGACGAGCTTTACGGTATCGACGGTGTGCCGTCACTGATCGTCGACGGCAAGTTCCGCACGTCGATGGGCATGGCGGGTACGGCCAATGTCAATCCGATGGTGGTGGTCGACTATCTGATCGGCCAGGAACGCGCGTCCAGGCCGCAGCAAAAGCAGACCGCAGCGGCACATTGAAGCGCTGATCCCGCCACCACCCGCAGCGCCTGTCCGCCGCGAGTGGTATCATGGCCTAGGCCCTGTCGCGGGCGAGTGTCGCGCCGCGGGTCGGAAACGCGGCGCTTTGTCGCCGCGCCTGCGCCGGTAAGCTGAATGTTCCGGTCACCAACACCTTCATGGCCGGGTTGCGGTGAACGAAGCGGTGAGCTGCGGATTCAGCCGCGCGGACGTCATCATCTGCGTCCATTACGACCTGGAAGCGCTGATCGAGGAAATGAACCGGCATCGGGATGACACTGTCGTCCCAGTCTAACCCCAGAAACTGACCTGGGACCTGCGAACGGTGCACACTCTGGACGCCAGTGTATTTTGCGACGTCGGCGCCGATGAGCGGTGGATGGCGCGCATGTTACGTTGTGAGGAGCCGAATACCTGTATCATCTGCAATGGGTTCGCCGGCATGGGATTTGCCGTGCCCCGGGGGCGGTCGCGGCCAAGCCGGTGCCTCCGGACCGGACCCTGGCGGAGGTCGCCGGGGCGCCGGATTTCTCATGAATTCTCAGGAGTTGGAAACCGCGACGCAGATGGGTACGCTGCTGGTGGTGATTTGGAACGACAACGGTTTCAGTTTGATCGAGTGGAAGCAGATGGCACAGTTCAAGAGAACCTCGCAGGTCAGTTTTTCCAACCCCGAATTTGTAGGGTATGCCGAATCGTTCGCCACCAAAGGGTACCGGGTCGAGGCGGCCGCCGGCTTCGCGGGCATCCTCAAGGAGGCGGTGCGCCAGCCGACAGCCACCGTTGTCGATCGTCCGCTTCATTTTCATTACAGCGAGAATCTCAAGCTCAGGGAGCAGATGGGCAAACGGGTCTGTCCCATCTGAGTTATGTCAGCCTTGCCTTTCCAGACCAATTCAAAGACCGTTCCCGCGCGATCGCTCAATCTGTTGAGCTACAACATCCAGGCAGGCATCTCCACACGCACCTACCGCCAGTACTTCACGCACAGCTGGAAGCACATCGTCCACCACCCGCAACGGTTCGACAACCTGAGCCGCATCGCCCAGATGCTGGCCAACTACGATGTGGTGGGGATACAGGAGGCCGATGCCGGCAGTGTCCGCAGCGGCTTCGTGAACCTGACCCAATACCTGGCACATCACGCTGGCTTTCCCTACTGGGACGACCAGACCAATCGCCGCATCGGCCGGTTCGCGCACCACAGCATCGGCGTGCTGAGTCGGTACAAACCCTGCGGGATCACCGAACACCGGCTGCCGGGCCGCATCCCCGGGCGCGGCGCCATGGCGGTGCGCTTCGGCCGCGGGAAAGAGACGCTGGTGATTCTGATCGTGCACCTGGCGCTGAGCCAACGGGCGCGCATGAACCAGTTCAGCTATCTCAGCGAACTCGTGAACGAGTATCGCCATGTTGTCATGATGGGCGATCTCAACTGCCAGTCCGACAGCAAGGAAATGGAACTGCTGTTGAACCGCACCTTGATGCGCGAGCCGGTCCATGGTCTGAAAACCTTCCCCAGTTGGCGGCCGGAACGCAACATCGATCACATTCTGGTAACGCCGACTGTCGCGGTCGAAAGCGCCGAAGTCCTCGATTACCCGGTGTCCGACCACTTGCCGATTTCCATGCGGGTGACGTTGCCCGAACAAGTCGAACTTTACGGCTGACGGCTGCGCGGGGCATCCAGGCATGAGCACAGGCACCCTCGCAGATCAGGATTCCGGCTGGAAACAGAAATATCTCGAAAAGCTCGATGCGTTCGAACGCAGTCAGCAGGCATGGCGAGACGCCGAGGACATGCTGCGCCGGACCATTTCGCGCCTGGCCCTTGCGGCGCACGACCTGGACGCCGAGCTGGACAGAGAGCTGGACAGGATACGGGCGGCGATCCGGGACCGCGTAGATCATCACGTATTGAGCGACTACATCGAGGCGCTGTCGAAGGCGCTGGTGCGACTGGACGATAAAGCCAACCGGCGCCCTGTCGCGACCGCTCCGAAGAACGACGAATCCACCGGCGGCATTTTCAAACGTCTGTTCAAGGCCGACGCAGCCGGCAGGAAGAAAACGTCGATCTCAACGTCGTGTCCGGCGACCAACTGCTGCTCGACTTGCTGGACCGCATCGACCCGCCCGAGCTTTTGATGGAACAGGCGATGGTTATCCGGCGGCAGATCGAGACTGGGCTGCTCAAGCATGATTGGCAACTGGTGCTGGAGGAAATCGCCGAGTTGATCGAAGCGATGCGGCGCCAGGCGAAACAGGAACATGCCGGCATCAAGGACTTCCTTTCCCAGATCGGTGAGCGTCTACAGGAAATGGATCGGCATCTGCGCGGCAGCACGGAGCTGCACCAGCAGAGCGCGGAGAACCGCGACCAGCTCGACGCCGCCGTGCGCCGCGAAGTGCAGGGTATCGAGACCAGCGTGCGCGACGCCGCGGACATCCGGCAGCTCCAATCCGCCGTTCAATCCCGGCTTGAATCCGTCGTCGATCAGATGTCGAGCTTCCGCAAGTCTGAAGAGGCCCGCAACGAGCAGAGCCGCGCTCATCTCGACAGCATGCGCGAGCGTATCGACGCGTTGGAAGCCGAGACCAGTGCGCTGCGCGAGCAAGTGGACGTCGAGCGCCTGCAGGCGACCACGGACATGTTGACCGAAATACCCAACCGACTGGCTTATGAGCAGCACCTAAAGGAAGACATGGCGCGCTGGAAGCGGTTTGGGACGCCGCTGGTGCTGATGGTCTGGGACGTGGACCGGTTCAAGTTGGTCAACGACAATTACGGCCACAAGGCGGGCGATAAAGTGCTGAAAAAGGTCGCGCAGATATTGCACGGCCGGATACGGGAAACCGATTTCGTGGCGCGCTATGGCGGCGAGGAATTCGTCATGCTCATGACGGGCACCACCTTACAGGAAAGTCTGGCGGTGGCAAATGAATTGCGGGTCGCGGTGCAGGAAACCGGCTTTCATTTTCGCAGCCAGTCCGTCAACATCACCCTGTCCTGTGGAATTGCGGAGTTGACGGAACGGGATTCGGCCACCCAGCTCTTCGAGCGCGCCGATCAGGCGTTGTACCGCGCCAAGGAACTGGGGCGAAATCGCTGCGTCGCCGGCTGAAGTCAATAAGAAAGCCGTTGTCAACTCTCCGGTTACCGGGTGATCCGAACTTTCAATCGTTTGCGCCGGGTTTGCGCGTCGCCTTCAGGGTGAGAACCTCTGTCAGCGGGGCGGTTGGCTGCCGGCCCCCGCCGGCCGGCAGCCTGTCCAGGTAATCATTCTGCCGCGGCTGACCGTTCCATTTCTCCGATCGCACTGTGGTCAAGCGCCCTGCTAGTTTCTGCGCTTGATCTCGTCCGCTGTTCCATCGGCGCCTGAATCCTCGACTTTCACCAGGTCGCCGTTGTTCACAAGCGAATAAAACGTCGCCGGCGAAACAGAATGCTGATTCTCGTCTTCAAATTCAGTGTCGGAGCCCGTCAGGAATGTCACGCCCAGAAGCGTAATGCTGTTGGTGCCGTTATCGGAGTCCACCGGCGCCTGAACCATGGTTTCGTCGGGATAGTCCCTGCGGACTTCGGTTGCGACAAAGTCGCCGCTGTCATTGACATAGCCTCCTATGCTGACGAAATCGCCGGCAGCCAGCTCCGAGAGACTCAGCGGCGGCGTTGCGTCCCTCGGCGTCTTGTCCTCCAACAGGGTGCCGCTGTTCGTGACGGCGGTGATGACGCCATCGCCCGCCAACACGGAGATGCCGCCTTCGTTGAGATTGTCGTTGTCGATCGTAATGCCGGGTGCAGCGGATATGCGGGCGTGAACCTCGATTCCATTGCTCCGCGTCTTGATCGCGCTTGCGTTTAGCACGTTGACGCCGCCGCTCATGGCGACCGTGCCCGCGACCTGCACTCTCAGCCCGTCGGCAAGGGTGAGATTCATTGGTTCGCGCACCGCCATGGCTATATCAACCGGTATACCGGCGACTTTGAAATCGCTGTCGTCGACATAGTCGGATACGATTCCTTCCAGGCTCAGTTTGTCGCCATCGTTCCCCACCAGTCGATCTTCCAGTTCCACCTTGCCGTGGGTGGCATCAATGGTATTGCCGTCGACCCAGATACCGTTCGCCTCGACGGACTGGCCGTCGTTCAGCACACCGCCGGGAATGCCCGACTGGTCCGTGGAGCCGCCGATATTGACGGTGATGATTCCCAGGTTGAAACTGTTTGCGGCGACGCCGCTTGCCGTACCCTTGACTTCAACGGTCGTCGCGGGCTGCAACGTGCCTTTCTTTTCAATATAAGTGGCCTGCAGTGTGCCTGTTGCGTCGAAAAGTCCGCTGACTTCGACAACGTCGTTGTCCGCAAGGCTGGCAAGGTCGAGGCCGGCGAACACCGTGCCCGTCGCATCGGCGACGACTTTCAGCCCCAAAAGGTCGAATATCCGTGTCGTGGGTTTGCCATTGAGGTCAACGTCGGGGCCATTCTGAAGATTGAGCACCGGGCCTTCGGCATTGTCCTCGTAGACGATTCGACCGGCTACTCCGGTCATGCCGTCATCGGTGCCCAGAACCGTTACCACCATGCCGACGCGCAAGTCGCTTTCCTGGCCCGGACTATCGTCGTAGAGGATATCGGTTCCCGGTTCAATGGCGTATTCGATGCCGTTGATGAATATACTGCCGAAGCTGGTGATCGAGCCGCTGGCCGTTCTGCCGGTACCCCCGATACCGGCGTTGACGCTCTGACCGCCGCCGCCGCAGGCGGTCAGTGCCAACAGCGAAAACACGGACAGGACCGCCCGTCTGCTGGTACGTGGAATCATGAGCGGTCCTCCTCCTCATAGAAATAAATGCCCATGCTGACGTAGCGGCCGCGGCCATTGCGATGGCTTTCATCCCGGTGTCCGCTCAGCCAGTGATCCAGTTCCTCCAACAGGTCCTGTGCTTTTTCCGCCGACAGCGCGCGAAAGGCGGGCAGCGCATCGACATCGAGCTGGTGTTCCGACACCTTCCGCTGAAACCGGAGCGCGCCGTTGCCCGCGGACAGGTTATGGTCAATGGTTGAGATCAGCTCGGCGGCGTCAACGCCGAGAATCTCGAGTTTTTCGATCGGGTCGGCAGCCGGTATGTAAGCGTGGGCGATGAGTTCGACCGTCTGCTGTCCGTTGAGCAGTCGGACCGAGTTGGCCTCGACCAGAATCGATAGCATGGCGTGGGGCGGCACGTCGCCGCTGTAGCGCTTGACCAGGGTCGCGAAGCTCGCGCCCGCGCCTTCGAGAGGCAAGCGCGCCGGCTGGCCGATTTCGTCCTGAAAGTTGCGATCGTTGAGCCAGCCCGAGATCACGCGAATGGCGCGGTTGTAACGCTGCTGTATCTGGCCGGCGTCGGTCTCCGGCATCTCGTGCAGCCGCTTCACCTCTTTGCGGGTAAGCCCGGTCATGGCCGATACGCGTAACGTCGTGGCCTTCTTACCTTCGCCGGCGAGGCTGTCGAACGCCGTGTCGACGTAGACTTTTCTGGCTACCTCGGCAAAGCTGCCGAAGGCTATGCCGTTGCGCAGCAGAATTCGAACCAGCGGATTGAGCAGCCGTCGAATCGCCTTGAACAGCGTGGTCTGTATCGAGCCAGTCTTCATGCGGGACCAACATCCCCCGGTATTCGTTGTGGCTCAGGCGCAACCACAACCGCCCACTCCATGTTTGAACCAACCACTTACAGCAGCATAGCGCCTCAGTGTCCTTGGCGCCTCAACCTTCTGACATATTGTACTATTAAGGTTTGCCTTATTTTTGTAATTTACTATGATATTGGTCAGACAGGTCAGATCGCCCGGTTACTGTAACTTCTAGCACAATTCGGCGAGCTACGGCCAGCCACCGATCTTGAAAAGAACTGCATTTTCGGATTCCGCTGGAGGGGTAAATGAGCAGCTTGAGGGAGACGAAGTTTGCCAAGACCCGGTTGGGGCTGGCACGAGCTCTTGGCACGGCACTGGAATCCGCCAGCATCGATGAGGTGCCGGTGAAGTCGTTGTGCCAGGTCGCCGAGGTGTCCGAAGCCACCTTTTTCAATTACTTTCCCAACAAGGACGCGTTGCTGGAGTATCTGGTGCAACTGTGGATACTCGAGTTGAACTGGACGCTGGCCTCCGCGGAAAGCGCTCCGGGGCTCGCCCGCGTGCAAACTCTGTTCTCGCATTGTGCACGCACCTGCAAGGAACGCCCCGGATTCATGAAGGCGGTCGTCGCCTGGTTGAGTGCCGGCGGCATCACTGCTGCAGAGCGCGCGCCGGGATCCGTCGAACGCGCGCTCGCTTATCCCGCGCATCCGGGTATCGAAAAAGCGCCGCTACTGAGCATCGACCGCCTGCTGGCGGGACAGATCGAGCGGGCGCTCAAGCAAAACGAGCTGCCAGACAACCTGCCGGTACCCATGGTGATGGGCGGATTGCTTGCACTGCTATTCGGCGTGCCATTGACGTTGCTGAGTCATGATCCCGGCAGGATCGGGTCTTTCTATCAACAGCAACTGCATATTTTCTGGGCCGGCCTGCGCGCGGCCGCCGGCGCCACGCGCTCGCGGGCAGCTCCCGAGAATCAGCAACCGACCTTTCAGCCTGTCGGACACGACCAAGCCGACTTACCTCAGGACCAATCCTGACAACGTTCTATGGCTCTACACATCGCGCCTTGAGATCCGTTGGAGCGACATGGATGCTTTCGGGCCGGTGAACAACAGCCGTTATTTCACCGGGTTCGAACAGGCGCGCATCGTCTGGCTGCGCTCGACCGGTTTCCCGCACGGCTTGGTGCCGGCCAACGTCGGCTGCACGTTCGTCCGCGGCATCGTCTATCCGGCCGTCCTCGGCGTATCGCTGTACGGCGCGAATGCCGGCGGTCCACCCCGGAAACTTATTGCGAAATTCGCGACGCCGATGAACGCGCGGTCGTCTACACACCCGGACACGCGGTTCTGATCGGGTACGACTGCGCCGCCGGCCAGGCGGTTGAATTGCCGGTGCCGTGCGCGAGCTTGTCGACAGACCACGCCCCGGAAAGTCCAGGGGCGAGTGCGGATCAGCGGGGTCGCCCGCGGGCCCGCGACGCGCTATGCTGGAATTCAACGCTTGCCGGCGGGGCTTCTGAGGCTCGCAGGGGTGAGCGGCAACGACAAACAAACCGGGAGGAGGGCGTTATGGCAGCTATACGCAATCTGTTGGCCCTGATAGGGTTGCTCGCGCTTGTCGGGATCGGTTACCTGGTCGACAGATACCATGCCGACATCACGGCTTTCGCCGAGCTGGATCCGGCGGCGAAAACCCTGTACGCCTCGATGTGGGGAAAACTCCGGGACAGCGGCAATTCCGCGGACGCAACTGTCTGGAAGTATCCGCTGGCCGACGGGGTGAGTCCCGAAGACGCGGAGCAGACGATGAATTTCGTCGCCAACGAACACAACATCAAGGCGGTCGGCGAACTGCCACTCTCGGATCAGGTCAAGCTGATGACCGGAAAGGAACAGCGCTTTCTCAAGATCTATCAGTTCTGCAACCCGCTGACCGCGATGAGGATGGTCGACTACAGCGACGCCTTTTCCGCGTACCTGCCCTGTCGCGTCGCGATGGTCGAGGATCCCCAGGGGAAATACGCCCTTTACTCACTTAACATGGATCTTATGATCTACGGCGGGAAGACGCTGCCCCCCGACCTGCTGGACGAAGCGCTCAAGGTCAAGGAGATCATTCTGGATATCATGAAGCGCGGGTCATCGGGCGAATTCTGAGGCGGTCGCCGGGCACGGGGCCTCGGACCGGCTTCCTATCGGCAACTGGTTGCCAATGCTTCGCGCAGCTCATTGGTCTCCTGCACGATTTCCTGATCCGACATATAGTGGCGCGCTCCATCTTCGCCCAGGCGGTACCAGACGATGCCGCCCAGTTCTCGGTCCCTGAGATTGCTCTCCAGTTCCCTGCAATGCGCTTCCCTGAGGGCGAGTTGCTTGTGCTGCTCAGCCATCTCAGACTTCTTCTGTTCGCGTTCGGCGTGGCGCGCATCCACCCAAGCGCGTATGCGCTGGCGGCGCCGCGCAAGATCGTCGGCCTCGTCGGGACGGATTTGCTGTTGCTCGATCGCAATCGTCTGTGCCCTCGCTTGCCCGGGCGTATCCCCGTAGTGCGTGGCGCCGTTCTGATCGACCCACTTGAATACCTCCGCGTGGGCGCACGTGCAGATCGTCAGGATCGAACCGATCAGGCTGTTTCTGATGAGCAGTGTGTTCATGGCCAGTTGCTCCCGGTCTTGTTGTTATCAGGAATTCAATGTGTCTTCTTGAGGATCAACACGCCGTCCTTGCGCGTTATCTCGACGGTATTCAGAAAGGACATGCCGAGCAGCACGTCGACCGGAAATCCGCCGGCGACGACCACACCGTCGACGTTGGTTATTTCGATTTCGCCGACCCGTACGTTCTTGAGGGTCACGCTGTAGGCTGACGCCACGCCCGACGCCGTGGTTATCTGTACCGGTCTGCCTTCGTAACGATAATCGATACCGAGTTTCCTTGCCGTCGCTTCATTCATCGCCACAGTGGATGCACCGGTGTCGATCACCAGGTCGACGATCCCGCCGTTGATCGTCCCCGCGGTGCGGAAACTGCCGGCCGCGTCGGCCGCCACGCGTGCCTCGCTTGCGGGCGACGACTGATAGTTTTGCTGGAGGCGCGGCGCGAATTCGAGCGATCGTACGGCGTTGGCGTATTCGACCTCGGCGACACCGGCACCGACCGCCAGCAGCCGCACACCTTCCGGTGCGGATTCGCCCACGGCGACAATCCGTTGTTTGCCGTCGATGTCGAGCAGCGCCTTGGGGCCAAACTGTCCCACGAAATAGACGCGCTCGAGCGCATGCGAGGGCATGGCGAAACAGGCGGTGATGAGCAATGCGGGCCGAAGCGTTCTTATCATTGTGACTACCAACCGGAGTTATTATTTTTCGCACATCCTCAGCGTCGGTCTGAGCGGTGCATCGTTTGTTCCTGCCGGCCGTCCCGAGTACTGCGCGCGATAGCCGGCATCGCGGTCACGACGATTGTAACCCGCATGGCGCCGTTTCAGAAAGTCGCGGCCGCAGTGCCGTTGCGTCACCGCAAAATGCAGCGTAACGTCTTGATAAATGTAGATACTCAGGCTGCCAGGACGACGGGGGTGTGGCATCGCAGGTGGCGCGCCCGACAGGATTCGAACCTGTGACCTCTGCCTTCGGAGGGCAGCACTCTATCCAGCTGAGCTACGGGCGCAAGACAGGGATTTACGGTGTTCGTGCATGCGCATGATAACCAGTTTTTGGGAGGAGGTCATCACGTGCCTGCCCGCCGGGCGAGACGTATGGAACGGGGCGAATGTACCGGAAAGTGCGGTCGGGTGCCGCGCGCCTGCGGCGGAATGCGGAGGAAAACGTCGGTCGTTCAGAGAGGACTGTGGCGTGCGCCGGCCCTGCGCGGCCGGACTAATAACCAGCTAGGGGATTACCCATCGGTTCGGGGCTCAGGCCTCTTCGTCCAGCAGAACGCCGACCATCGCATCCATGGCCCGATAGACCCTGGCGGACGCCTTGACCTGGAGTTCGTCCTGCTTGAGTCCAACCAGCGATTCGGCGAGATCGGCCGGGTCCTGGGAATTGAATGCGTCGGCACTGGCGATTCGGCTCGCGTGCGTGCGTGCGCCTTGTAGGCCACGCTGTATACCGACCAATGCCTGATTGTAGATTCCGCCGATCTTCATTGGGATTTACCTCCGGTGGTTATGCGTACACGTCGAGCCTGCGAACTTCGCTTGCCTCATTTTCCACATTATGTGTGTCAGTCGTATGACGGTCAGATTGTTGCCGACGGTGGCGCTCCGGCGCGTCGCCGGTGGTTCGAATCTTGTTTTCGGCGTTGCCCGCCATGTCGCGGGTTATGGGTTGAATGGGCGGGATCGGACTGACGTTGGGTCGGTCGCTGAGGGGCCGGCTGTCGGCGGGGGAGGCCAGAGGCGACAGACCGTTTACATGAAGATCGATGTGCATACCGCGATACTCTGAACGGCATTCCGTTCGCCGGAAAACACATCCTGCAGGAACGCTAACGGTTTGCTGTCCGAATACTTTAGTAAATCAAGGGGTTTCTCTTTCATAAACAGCGGTTAATGGCTATACTGGCGCGCCAGCCGGCGCACGCTGGCAGGTCGGTGAACCCCAAGCGGTCGGCATGGTCTTTTCGTCAATTAATCAGGGGATTGAGTGTGAGTCACCAAGATAAAGCTTTTATGAGCTCTTTCATGATGGTGCTGGCCGCGCTGGCCGCACTGGCCCTGATTTTCTTCATCATTGCCAACGTGGTGACCCGCGACGAAAAAGAGACGGGGACCAACACGCGGCTGGAAGAAAAAATCAAGGAGAACATCGCTCCGGTCGGACAGGTCAATGTGGGCTCGGCGCCTGTGCAGACCGCCGCCCCGGCCGCCGCGCGCACCGGCGACCAGATCTATAATTCGACCTGCGTTGCGTGCCATGGCACCGGTGCAGCCGGCGCGCCGAAAGTCGGCGACAAGGCTGCCTGGCAGCCGCGCGCCGCGCAGGGGATCGATACTTTGTTGAACCATGCAACCAACGGCCTGCGGGCGATGCCGCCGAAGGGCACCTGCGCAGACTGTTCGGAAGAAGAACTCAAGGGTGCGATCGAGTACATGTTGCAGCAGACCGGCCTCTGACCGCCGGTAAGCTGTGAATACAAGAATGGCCGCGGAAGCGGCCATTTTTCTTTACCGGGGCGGAATAAGCGAAGGCTGCCCCGATAACGCTTGCGCTCAGGACAACAGCCCGCGCAGATTGGAAAGATGCGCCTGGCCGCGCTGTTTGCGTTCCTCCGGCGCGCGTTCTATGCCCGGCCTGTCCCACTCCAGGTCGTCCTGCGGCAGCTCGGACAGGAAGCGGCTGGGTTCGCAGGATTTCCATTCGCCCGCACGCTTGCGTTTGCCGGCATAGGTGAACGTCAGCGATTTCTGCGCGCGGGTGATTCCGACATAGGTGAGGCGCCGTTCCTCCTCCAGATTGTCTTCCTCGATGCTGGTGCGGTGCGGCAGCAGGTTCTCCTCCATGCCGGTGAGGAACACGTGCGGGAATTCCAGCCCCTTCGCGGCGTGCAGTGTCATCAGCCGCACACAATCGGCAGACGGGTCATCGTTGCGGTCCAGTCGGTCGAGCAGACTGATCCGGTTGACCAGATCGCCGAGCGTCGCTTCGGATTCCGCCTGTTGCGCCATGCGCCGCAGCCAGTCGAGCAGGTCCTCGACATTCTGCAGGCGTCGCTCGGCTTCTTTGGGTTCCTTCGCACCATCGAGAATCCAGTCACGGTAACCGATGTCCTGGATCATCTGATTCACGACTGCGACCGGGTCGCCGCGCCCGCCGAGATCGGCCGTGGCCGTGACCCAGTCGGCGAACGGGATCAGGCGCGACGCCAGGCGGGCACCCAGTTCGGTCTGCAGCGCCGGATCGTGGCAGGCGGTCAGCAGGCTCAGGCTGCGTCGCCCCGCGAACGCAGCGAGCTTTTCCAGCGTGCCCGCGCCGATTTCGCGGCGGGGCGTGTTGACGATGCGCAGGAACGCACGGTCGTCGTCCGGATTGATCAGCAGGCGCAGGTAAGCCAGCAGGTCCTTGACCTCGGCGTACTCGAAAAACGACGTGCCGCCGCTCAGGTGATAACTGATGCCGTGTTCGCGGAGCGCCTTTTCGAAGGCGCGGGATTGATGGTTGCCCCGGTACAGGATCGCATACTCGCCGGCGCGCGTGCCGTGGGTGAAGCGGTGGTGCAGAATCTCCGACACCACGCGCTCGGCTTCGTGGTCGCCGTCGCGGCACTGCAGCACGCGCAAACGCGACCCGTAGCCGAGTTCGCTCCACAGCCGCTTGTCGAACAGGTGCGGGTTGTTGCTGATGAGCTGATTGGCGCATTTCAGGATGCAGCCGGACGACCGGTAATTCTGTTCCAGCTTGATCACGCCGAGCTGCGGAAAGTCGTCCTTGAGTCGCAACAGGTTCCCGGGGTCCGCCCCGCGCCAGGTATAGATCGACTGGTCGTCGTCGCCGACGGCGGTAAAGGGCGTGGTCTTGCCGACCAGCAGCCTGACCAGTTGATACTGGGCCAGGTTGGTATCCTGATATTCGTCGAGCAGCAGATGGCGGATGCGCGCCTGCCAGTGTTCGCGGACGTCCGCACTGTCCGTCAGCAGCCGGACCGGCTGCATGATCAGATCGTCGAAATCGAAGGCGTTGTACGCGTGCAGGTGGCGCTGGTACTCACCGTAGAGCATGGCGGCGGCCAGGTTGAATTCGGTTTCGGCGGCGGACACCGCCTGCTCGGGCGTGATCAGATCGTTCTTCCACGTGGAAATTTTCCAACGCAGCGCGTCGGCGCCGTGTGCCGACGGTGTCTTGCGCAGCAGTTCGTCGACGAGGTGCTGGCTGTCCTGACTGTCGAAAATGGAGAATCCCGGTTTGAAGCCCAGATGGCGCATGTCGCGGCGCAGCAGGTTGAGGCCCAGTGTGTGGAAGGTCGAAACCATCAATCCGCGCGTGTCCAGGCCGCCGGTCAGCGATCTCACGCGCTCGCGCATCTCGCGCGCGGCCTTGTTGGTAAAGGTCACGGCGACGATGTGTTTCGCCGACAGACCGCGTTGTTCGATCAGCCAGGCGATCTTGTGCGTGATCACGCGCGTCTTGCCGCTGCCCGCGCCGGCCAGTACCAGCAGCGGTCGCTCGGTTTCGCGAACTGCCGTACGTTGAGGTTCGTTAAGATCGCGCAAGACAGATCGACCGCTGATTGGATGGGCCGCCAGTATAGCGCCAAAAAGCCCGTAGTCGGAGGCTTCACAATGGCGGGAATTTGGCGTAGAGGCGGCAACTGTGTGTCGAGACAGCGCATGGAGAGCGCCTCGGCGAGGTGCGTGTGCAGGACCGTCTCGCCTGCGTCCAGATCGGCCAGTGTCCGCGCGACTTTCAGTATGCGGTGGTGACTGCGAATCGACAGTCGATAGCGTTCGCTCATGCGTTCCATGAGCTTTTCGCACTGTGCGTCGAGCGTGCAGCATGCACCCAGCACTGCACTGTCGAGCTGCGCGTTCAGTTTCGCCTGACGCCCTTGCTGGCGCCGCCGCGCGGCGACGACGCGGTGCATGACGGCGGCGCTGGGCTCGCCGGGCGCGGCGGTCAGTTCGGAGTACGGCAGGCGCGGCACATCGACGCGCAGATCGATGCGGTCCAGCAAAGGGCCCGACACCCGCGCGCGATAGCGCTGAACCTGTTCGGCCGTGCATCGGCAGCGTCCGGAAGGGTCGCCGAGCCAGCCACAGGGGCAGGGTTGCGTTGCCTTTTTGCCATTTGAGGCTGAGTGTAGAAAGATCAGATACTTATTCGACGTTGGAAGACTGCAAGACTGTGGGTGACCACCTGAAACGCCGGCGGCTTATGCTCGGTCTGCGCCAGATCGATGTCGCACCCTTATTGGGCATCGACAGTTTCAGTCTTGGGAATTGGGAGAAGGGGAAGACCGAACCGCTGGTTCAGTACTACCCCGCGATCATGGAATTTCTGGGATACTGCCCCTACCAGTGCGGGAACACCTTCGGCACGAAACTGCGGCTGCACCGGACCCACCAGGGGCTCAGCCACCGCCACCTGGCACGTCGGATCGGCGTCGACCAAGGGTCCATTTCAAGATGGGAGTCCGGGGAGCGGCGACTGGGCAAGCGGACGATCGGGAAGGTTCGGCTGTTTCTCGGCGGCTCGTCAAATTGATCAGAGATATTTAATGACGGATTGTTGGCGACGCCTCGGGCCGGCCCCGTCACGGCGGACTGCTCTGATTGCCCGGTCTGGACTTAACGCATACCGCTCCATCATGGTGGGCGGTAACGGCTTGCTATCCGGTCTTGCGTCCTCTTAAAGCCTGTGAGCAAGGCCCGAACAGGGATATAGGCGCCAAGTTGTGTGGGGCGTGACAATCAGAACAGGGAGGAGTTTGTCTTGCCTTATCTTACCTTTCGTTCGTTGGCGCGGCGTAAGCGTGACGCGGCGTTGCGTGCCGGTTTTTCATTCATCTCGATTCTGCCACTGTTCTTGATTGTGTCGGCACTCATCGCCGTTCAGTTTCTGCCGCCATGGGTCCCATCGGCGGTCGCGGAAGACACGCTGCCACAGGGATTGCGCTACCGGAACAGCTACACCGGCGAAACGAACCCAACCAGCGTGCCGGCTTGTTCCGGCAACGGCACGTTCACGCAGCAGTGGCCGTCGGGCACTCCCTTGTCGCAAGTTCAGCCGGAGGGGCAATCCAACTACGGCACAGTGCCGGCTGCCCAGTTCGGCATCTGTTCGGGCGGGCAGTCGGACCCTGAATACATCTGGGTTGATGTTTACTGTCCGGACGCGGCCGTGCGTTTTCACGTCAACAGCGAGTATTACGTGTGTCGCTACCAAACCACCTGCCCGGTTGGCACCACACGTAACCCGGTCACCGGCCAATGCGACACCTCCGACAAGAACAGCGGGGCGGCCCAGTGCGTGATTAATGCGGGCAATCCAATCAATGTCGGTGTCGGCAATAAGTGGGCCCGGGACCGGGATCGTGACACACAGGATTTCACCCAAATCGGGTTCGTCCGCCACTACAATTCCAGCGCTTCCCTGGCCGGCGCCGCGTCGCCGATGGGCGAACACTGGCGTCACCGCTTTCAGCGTCGCATCGACCTGGACCCGACGACGGGACTCTGGCTGGACGCCCGCCGCCCGGATGGGAAGAGCTATCGCTTCGTCTATACCCAGAACTACTGGTTGCCCGACGGCAGCAACTACGAATACGGCGCGCCACAGTGGCTGCCGGAAGCCGACGTCGCGGATCGCCTGGTGCACCTGGACGCCGCAAACCCGGTGCCGAACGGCTGGCAATACACGACGCCGGACGGGGTGACGGAAACGTACGACGCCGGCGGCCGGTTGCTATCGCTTACCGACCTCGCCGACAATACCCAGACCCTGAGCTAGGACGCCAACGACCGCCTGGACCGCGTCGACGCCAATACCGGCGAATCGCTCCAGTTCAGCTACGACGCCAACGACCGCATCTCGACGATCACCGACTCGGCCAGCCGCACCTGGACCTACCGCTACGACGCCGCCGGCAACCTGCAATACGTCGACAGCCCCGACGGCACCACCAAACAGTACCACTACAACGAACCGGCCCATACCGCCAACACCGATCTGCCGCACGCGCTGACCGGGATCACCGACGAGCGCGGCGTCCGCTACGCCACTTACGAGTACCAGGCCGACGGCCGCGCCACCGCCAGCTTCCACGCCGGCAACGCCCAGCGCGTCGACATCGGCTACAACGATACCAACGGCACCCGCACGGTCACCGACAGCCGCGGCCAGGCCAGCACCTATTCCACTGCGGTGCAACTGGGCGTGGCGCTGGTCACCGGCATCGACGGCCCGGGCTGCTCGAGCTGCGGCGGCAGCAATACGACCTATGACTATGACCCGGCCAACAACAACCTGCTGGCCAAGACCGCGAACGGTGTCACCACCAAGTACGGCAACTACAACGCCAAGGGCGAATACGGCTGCAAAGTCGAAGGCGTCACCGCCGCCGACACCAGCACCGGCGCGTGCGCCTACGACCCGGTCGCCTCGCCCGATGCCCGGCGCACCGACTACAGCTACGACCCCCGCTTCTTCCACAAGATCACCAGTCTGACCGAACCCTCGGTCAACCCGGCCGGGCAGAAGGTCACCACCTACACTTATGACGATTATGGCAACCGCCTGACGGAGACGATCAGCGGCTTTGCGCCCAACGGCAGCGGCTATGCCGCGGTCAGCCGCAGCCAGAGCTGGCAGTACGGCGGCGACGGCACCCCCGAGTGCGACGCCGTGCCGCTGCACCAGCGCTGCCGCCACGACGGCCCGCGCACCGATGTCTCGGATGTGACGGTCTATGCCTATTACCCGGACGACCCCAACCAGGGCACCAACCGCGCCCGCCTCAAGCAGATCACCGACCCCAGTGGCGCGCTGGTCCGGAGCGCCATCCAGTACAGCGCCACCGGCAAGGTTCTCTCCGAATCCCGCCCCAACGGCGTGACGCTGAGCTACAGCTATTATCCCGGCAACGACCGGCTGCAGACCCTGACCGAAGCCGGCGGCGTCGACAGCCGCACCACCCGCTGGACCTATCTGCCCACCGGCGAAGTCGAATCCATCACCCAGGCCGACGGCACGGCCGACGCGACCACGCTGACCTTTGGCTACGACGACGCCCGGCGTCTGACCCGCCTCAGCGACGGCCTGGGCAGCCACCTCGACTATACGCTCGACACCGAAGGCAACCGGACCTCCGAAAAGACCTACGACAGCAGCGATACGCTCAAGCACCAGCTCGGGCAGACCTTCGACCTCTACAACCGCTTGGACCTGTCGACCGAGACCCACGACCAGCGCGATTACGACTACGCCCCCGACGGCACCCTGAGCCAACTGACCGAGGGCAACGGCACCGTTACCGATTACAGTTACGACGCCCTCCAACGTCTGACCCAGGTGGTCCAGGACCCCGGCGGCAGCGATGCGACCACGGCCGACGCGACCAGCGCGTACCAGTATGGTGCCCAGGACCACCTGACCCAGGTCGCCGATCCCGGCGGCCACGTCACCGGCTACGCCTACGACGACCTGGGCAACCTGCTCAGCCAGCAAAGCCCCGACCGCGGCACCACGACCTTCGGCTATGACGCCGCCGGCAACCTCAAGACCAAGACCGACGCGCGCGGGGTCACCGTGAGCTACAGCTACGACGCCCTGAACCGCCTGACCCAAATGGATTACCCCGGCACCGCCGAGGACGTGGTCTACCAATACGACACCGGCACCAACCGCCAGGGGCGCTTGAACTGGTTCACGGACGAATCCGGTAAGACCCAGTACTTTTAACGGCGCTGGGGGACATCAAGCAGGTGCAGCGGACCTTGAACGGGCAGGTGTACGCGACGCTCTACAGCTACGACGGAGCAGGGCGGTTGAAGTGGAACAAGTTCCCGAGCACCCGGACCCTCACGAGGGCCAGAGACACGACCGGGAACATCAGCAAGGTGACGATGAACTTCGACGGTCAGAGCACGGTCCTGGCGGACGCCATCACCCACGTCCCGTTCGGGCCGCTCCAGAGTCTCACCTACGGCAACGGGCTGACCGAGACCACCGACCTGGCGCTCGATTACCGCTACAACGGCCAGACCACCGGTACGGTGCGCGACCGCGACTACGGCTACGACCACGCCGGCAACCTGACCAGTCTGACGGATATCCTGAACAGCAGTCTGAACCAGGGTTTTGGCTACGATGCTTTGAGCCGCCTGATGGGGGAAACCGGCCCGAACGCGCAGACGCTCCAATACGATTTGAACGGCAACCGGACCCAGCAGACCACAAGCTGGAGCACGAACTATCAGTACGACGCCCAGAGCAACCGGCTGACCCAGGTCGGCAGCCAGACGGCCCAGACCTACGATGCGCTGGGCGACACGCTGACCGCGCACGACGGGCGGCATGCCTACACGTACAATCAGGCCGGCCGGCTGGCCGAGTTCCGCAAGGACGGTATCCTGCGCGGCCAATACAGCTACAACGCGCTGGGCCAGCGGGTGATCGCGGCGCTGTACAACAGCGGCGGCGCCCAGACGGCGACGATCCTGTACCTGTATGATCTGGACGGGCAACTGGAGAGCGAGCTGCGGTTCAGCACGACAGGGCAGTTGCAGCACGAGACGGACTATGTGAATCTGGACCAACGACCGCTGGCCTGGACGCGGGGGTATTACAATGCGCAGGGCGCGCTCTGGAAGAAGGAGGTCTACTACCTGCACACGGATCAGCTGAACACGCCGCGGCTGGCGACGGATGCGCAGCAACGCATCGTCTGGCGCTGGGACGGGGACGCGTTCGGGAACCTACTGCCGGACAGTGATCCGGATGGGGATGGGACGAACGTCACGATCAATCTGCGGTTCCCGGGGCAGTATTACGATCAGGAGACGGGGCTGCATTACAACTACTTCCGGTATTACGATCCGGGGACGGGGAGATACATCACATCAGACCCAATTGGGCTGCTGGGCGGATTAAACACTTATGGGTATGTTGATAGCAATCCGACAAGGTTTGTTGATCCATTTGGCCTATTTACCGATAGTGTTACTGCTGCGTGTAGGCAGGATCCGTTTTTCTGCTCATTGATGGCTGGTGGTGCTGCGCAGGGCGCGCAATCAATGATCAATGAAGATGGTAGTGACTCGACAGATTCCCCAGATGATGAACCAAAACAATGTAGCGATCAGGAGAAGAAAAAGAAAAATTGCCAGGCTCTCAAAGATAGTATTCTGGCTACTTGCGCCGGCTTAACAGGTAGGAAGAAATTTGCGTGTTTTCAAGCTGCTCAAGATTCTTTCGATCAATGCATGGAACAAGATTAGAAATAAGTGGATGGATGATTGATGACAAAGTATATAGCAGAAAGAAGATTGCTCTATTCAACCAAGGGTAGTGACGAGCGAAGAGAGTTGGTTATTCGTCTTGGCGTGCCATATGAAGTTAAGGAAGGGGCAGTGAATTTTTCTATTGGAGACGGCGTTGCAGGATGTCATATTGAACTTGACGGTATAGATGAAGAATATCCGGAAATATATGGCTCTGATACGCTTCAAGCTATAAACATCGCGTCAAATCTTGAACCATTTCTAAAAAGGTTACAAAAGAAGTATGATTTGTTCTGGTCATCCGGGGAGCCATATTTTGATGAATGATTAAAGAAATATGTGCGCAGATATATTTATAGTATAAGCCCGGCGTTGCCGGGCTTTGAATGAGGCAGGGACATGAAAGCCGAGACCAAAAAGAAATCCCTTCATTATCGTCGCGCCACTTTCCTGCAAGGGGGGAGTGATCTTCAGTCAGTGCTGAAGCAGGCGCTGACTAAACGAAAGAATGTAGGTCAGCGACTCAAAGGGGACTGATTTATTTACACGCTGACGCGGGCGCGGGATGACGCGGGCCACATCAAACGGATGACGATGGGTTTTGACGGTGAAACGCTTGTCCTGGCGTAACCGTTCAAACCACGCCGTTATTGATCGGCGAGCGCGACATCTGATTTCATGGGAGCATGAGAGAACTTGGTCTTCCACACGCGCGGGGTGAGATCGATGACGTCCTTCGCGGGATGGATGCTCACGCGCTGCAGCACATCGACCAGGTAGGTGTAGACATCGATGCCGTGTAAGCGGCAGGTGACGATGAGACTCTGGATGATCCCGACCTGTTTGGCGCCCAGCTCGGTCCAGCAGAAAAGCCAGTTGCGCCGTCCCATCGGAATGCTTCTCAACGCCCGCTCCAGGTGATTGGTGTCGATCGGCACCTCGGGGTCGGAGAGGAACACCTGCAACGGGGTTCGTCGCTCGCGCGCATAATGCAATGCCTTGCTCAGCGGATTGCTCGGCAGCAGATCCCCGCGCAGACACTGCGCCTCGCACCAGCGCCAGAAGGTGCTCACCAACGTAACGACTCAAAGGGGACTGATTTATTTACACGCTGACGCGGGCGCGGGATGACGCGGGCCACATCAAACGGCTGTAACCGTTAACCAACCGGCGTTCTTGCTTACGCCGACGCCCGTAAGGTATGCAAAGGCGATCGAAACGGGTTGCTGGCGAAGAGCTGTTTCCACAATCGCGGAGTGAGTTCCTGGACGCGAGTGGCCGGATGCTGGCCGACGCGCTGCAGCACGTCGACCAGATAGTCATAGGGATCGATCTGGTGCAATCGGCAGGTCACGATCAGGCTCTGCATGATGCCGACGTGCTTGGCGCCGAGCTCGGTCCAGCAGAACAGCCAATTTCGTCGCCCCATCGGAACCGCCCGAAGGGCGCGTTCCAGATGATTGGTATCGATCGGCACGTCGGGATCGGTCAGATACACCTCCAATCCGAACCGTCGCTCGCGAGCATAGGCCAGCGCTTTGGTCATGGGATTGCTCGGCAACAGGCCCTGGGCCTCGAATTGCCGGTTCACCCAGGCGAAGAACTGGTCGACGATCGGCTTGGCGTGCATCAATCGATAGTCGAGTTTCTTTGCGGCACTGAGTTTCTGCTCGCGGATGCGCGCCTCCACCGCGTAGAGGCCGCCGATGAAGTCCAGTCCCCGCGCCGCCGCGTCGGGTTCGGCGCCCTGCGCCTCGAACAGCTTGCGACGGGTGTGCGCCCAGCACTGCGCGTGGGTCAGCCCGGTCTTCTTCGTGTAGTGCGCATAGGCGGTATAGCCATCGCTGAGCAGAACGCCGCGCTCGACCGGCGTCAAACCGAGCGCTTCTTCGACGTGCTCGATCCGGCGACTCTCGAAGAACGGAAAACTGATCTCGTCCAGTTCGCCATAAACCGGCCAGAAATACGCGGCCTTCAACTTCCCCGGTCCGGCACGCCCGGCCTTGATCGGCGTCTCGTCCATCGCCTTGACGCGCGAGGCGCGGATCGAGGCGAACTGCGCCTCGTGGATGGGCGCGAGCAGCGCAATGGCTTGCTGCCCGATCTGCGTCAGCCACGGCCGGCTGACCGTGATGCCGCTATCGGCAAGACGCTGGTGTTGGCGGTAGAAAGGCAGGTGGTAGGCAAACTTGTCGATCAGCAGGCCGGCGATGAAGCTGACGTCGGCGCGACTGCCCTCGATGACACCGACCGGCGCCGCCGGGCAGACGATCGCCCGGCTTTCCTTGATCTTGATGACGGGCCGCCGGTAATTGAGAACCACCGTGCTGCCCGGCCGCTGCGCCAACCGATAGCTGTTCCTGTGGCCGATGACTTCATACTGTTCCGGCGCCAGTCCCTCCGCTTCGGGTGCGCTCAGTTCGATGACTTCGACCGGTACCCGAGAAGCATCGAAGAAGGGAAGGCTGTCGTCGCCGGTGTCGGGCTGCTTGGTTACCGGCCGCCGCGTGTGCGCCGCGACCTGCCGCGCGGTCAGTGCCGGCGGTGGGGTAACCTGATCCTGGGTGATGGCCTCTCCCAGACTCATCTGACCGCGGGCGTTGTCGATGATGCGGCGCTCGCTCTTCTGGCCGAAAACCTGGCGCTGCTGGAAGTGCTGTACTCGATCGGCATCCGGCGCATGGAGCTGGTGAAGTTCACACTGTACGACGTGGATCGCCGACGCGGCGCGCTGATGATCCGCGAGGGCAAGGGCAAGAAGGATCGCCTGATCCCCATCGGTGAACGGGCACTGGCCTGGGTCGAGAAATACCGGCACGAGGGCCGCCCGGCCCTGGTGGTCGGCAAGGACAGCAGCACGCTGTTCCTGGCCAACCAGGGTATCGCCTTTAGACGCGGTGCGGTCAGTGCCCGTATCAAGCGTTACATCCGACAAGCGGGCATCGAGGTCGAGGGCTCCTGTCACCTGTTCCGGCATGCGATGGCTACCGACATGCTGGAGAACGGCGCGGACATCCGCTTCATACAAGCGATGCTGGGGCACGAAGACCTGTCGACGACCAAGATCTACACGCAGGTGTCCATCGAGAAGCTGCGCCAGATCCATGCGGCGACGCATCCGGCCAGGCCGGGGCGCTCAAAAAGTCCTGACAAAACAATAGCAATCACCGAAGTCAATCAAGCGCTCCCGTTAGCCGGGGACACTGAAATCGAGGAAATCTGATATGCTTAAGCCACCTGTTACCGCAGACGACAACCCTTGTATGTCAACCACCGATGTCAAAGAGCAAGCCCACGCGCTGATCGACAGTCTCGACGATACCGCGACGTGGGACGATGTGGCCTACCACATGGAAGTGCGCGCCTCGATCGAACAGGGTCTGGCCGACGCCAAGGCCGGTCGCGTGTACACCACCGAAGAGGTCCGCAAGCACTTCGGTCTCGATGACTGATGGCGTCCATCCGCTGGACGTTGGAAGCGCTGGGACGGCTTGAGGATATCGAGCTGTACGTTGCGCGGGAAAATCCCGCCGCCGCCAAAAAGCAGATCGCCAGGCTGCTTGAGCGTGCCACGCGGCTGGTGGTGGCTCCCCGCAGCGGCCGCACTGTCCCGGACTACCGGGACGAGCAGGTACGCGAAATCCTCGAAGCCCCGTATCGCATCATCTACCACCTGAACGGGGACTGCGTTGAAGTCCTGAGTGTGATGCACTACCGGCAACTGCTGCCGCGCAAGCGCGATCTGATGCGTTGGCGTGAGCACTTCGATGAAGAATAACCACCGGACAGGGCAGACGTTGTCGGACGCTGCGGAGTCAGCGGACACCGTGTAAGCCGTCGGACCGCCTGTCACGCGCCTTGCTTCGCGTAAGGGCGTGCCAGCCTAAAGCGCTGTCACTGTGCTTGCAGGGGCAAGGCGCGTGACAGGCTGGCGCAGCTGAAGCGTTGAGTGCAGCGGCTCCGTTGAGCGACAGTGATACAAGCCGGTGTGTTGCCAGCTTGCGCTCGCAACACCATCCCCGGTTCTAACCGCCCACAAGGCAAACGGCGCCGTCCTGCCCCTGGGCTATCACCCCGCAACCCCCTCAAGGGGGTTTAAGGGCGTGTGCAAGTAACATAACGCGGGATTATGCGTGCGTGAACCGCCCCGGGTTTACCGTAGACTCCATTTCTTGAGAGGATGGAGTGACGAACAAGACGACGAGATATGCCCCGGCCGTTGTAAGACAGGAGTGGCCTGCGTCAGCTATTCAAGCGATAGCCACCGAAACTATGCAGGCCTATCCAAACACCGATAACTAATCGCCTCGGTCAAATGCCTTGCCCTGATCGTTGCTGAGACATTCATATCTGCAATGGTCCGTGCAAGTTTCAGAATACGATAAACCGTCCGCACCGACAGTTGCAGTTTCTCCATGGCCTGTTGCAACAACAGGCGATCGGCTTGGTCGAGTGCGCACAGATCATCGATCTGTTGATGTGCAAGCCTGCTGTTCAACGTGCCGTTGCGCTGCGCCTGAATGGCACGTGCCGCAATAACGCGCTCGCGCACAACGGCACTGCACTCGCCCGGCGGTCCGTTTATTTCATCAAAAGAAAGCCGAGGCACTTCAACGTGCAGATCGATCCGATCCAGCAGCGGCCCCGAAACCCGCGCCCGGTAGCGCTGCACCTGCTCGGCGGTGCAGCGACACCGGCCGGACGGATCGCCCAGCCAGCCGCAGGGACAGGGATTCATCGCCGCGACGAGTTGAAAGGTCGCAGGATAATCGGCCTGCTGCGCCGCGCGGCTGATCGTGATGCGGCCCGATTCGAGCGGCTCACGCAGCGCTTCCAGCACATTGCGTTTGAATTCCGGCAGTTCATCGAGAAACAGTACGCCGTTGTGTGCAAGCGATATCTCGCCCGGGCGCGCCTGCGGGCCGCCGCCGACCAATGCCACGGCGGACGCCGTGTGGTGCGGTGACCGGAACGGCCTGACCTTCCATCGCCGCGGATCGAAGCCCTGGTTGCTGACCGATGCGATCGCCGCGCTTTGCAGCGCCTCGTCGTCGGACAGCGGCGGCAGAATACTCGGCAGACAGCCGGCCAGCAGCGTCTTGCCGGTGCCCGGCGGTCCGATGAACAGCAGGTTGTGGCCAGCGGTGGCGGCGACTTCCAGCGCGCGTCTGGCCCGGTATTGGCCGCGCACCTGGGCCAGATCGGTCGCGCGCGTCGCCGCTGTCGGCGCCGGTCGCGGATCGGGCGCCGCCAGCGGGGTCCCATCATCGAGGTGGCGGCAGATCTGAAGCAGATGGGCGGCGCCGCGCACACTTTCCCTGGCGGCGAGCGCGGCCTCGCCAAGGCAGTTCCCCGGACAGACAAACGATCGCCCCTGTCTGACCGCCGCGAGCGCGGCCGGCAGGACGCCGCCCACCTCACGCAGGGCGCCGCTCAGCGCCAGTTCCCCGATGAACTCATAGCGATCGAGCGCTTCGGCGCGCACCTGGCCCGACGCCGCCAGAATACCCAGTGCGATCGGCAGGTCGAAGCGGCCGCCTTCTTTCGGCAGATCGGCCGGCGCCAGGTTGATCGTTATCCGGCGCGCGGGAAATTCAAAGCCGCTGTGGACCAGCGCGCCGCGCACGCGGTCCTTGCTTTCGCGCACGGCCGTTTCCGGCAGCCCCACGATGGACAGTGCCGGCAGACCGTTCGCGATATGCACCTCGACCGTGACCAGCGGCGCCTCGACGCCGACGCGCGCCCGACTGTAGATAATTGCGAGAGCCATGCCGTCCTTCCCTGGATAGCCATGAATGTGTGTTCGGAATGAAAGTCGACGACCCGGCGCACGGGGTCGCTATTTTTCGTTGCGAGCCCTTTCCATCGCCCTTACCTGGGCTTCCAGCGCGTCGAGCGCGGCGCGGGTGCGCGCGAGCACCTGGACCTGCACGTCGAATTCCTCGCGCGTCACCAGGTCGAGGCGGCCGAGGGCCGACTGCAGGGTGGCACGGAAATTCTTTTCGAGATCGGCCTGGGCCTGCTGCAGGCCCTTCGGCACCGCCGCCGAAAGCCGGTGCACCAGGTCATCGAGGAACTTCGAATCCATCATGGCTGGCCACCTTAGCGAAAGCCCGTCAGGCCGTCCAGCGCGGATATCCGCTATCTTTCGCACTAACATGGAGCGTATGATTTTCGCGCACCGATCTGGTTCACCATTGTGGTGCACACCTTGGTCCCATGATTCCGACGGATGAGCTTAGGTATCTGAATAATGGATGTTATTCCGATTGGCACAGCAAATGCTATTAGCCAGCCAAGTCCGTGGCGAACCTGTCGGGATATCGGACTGGAGATTTCTCTAAATTACCTTCAACGATCGAGGAGTCAGTCAAAATGAATATGTTTACCAAGACCCTGTTGGCCAGCTCGCTACTCGCCGCGGCGGGCGTCGCCCAGGCGGATGTCACCGCAAACATTGCTGCGGTCAGCGACTATCTGTTCCGCGGCATCAATCAAGGCAACGGTGCGGCGGTGCAGGGCGGCATCGACTATGCCAGCGATGCCGGGCCCTATGTCGGCACCTGGATATCCAACGTCGACTTCGGCAACAAGGCAGACAGCGAAGTCGATGTCTACGGCGGTTACAGCGGCGAAGCCGGCCCGCTGGGCTACGACGCCAGCCTGCTCTACTACTGGTATCCCGGCGCGGGCGGCAACGTTCAGGGCGGTAACCTGGACTATGCCGAGGCAAGCTTCAAGCTGACGGCGGGTATGTTCACCGGTACCGTGGCCTACACCGTTTGGGGTGAAACGCACAATGCGCCGTTCGATACGGGAGACATCTACTACAACATCACCGCCGACATTCCCTTGAGCGACGCTTTCGGCCTCAGTCTGTTCGCCGGTCGTTACGATTTCATGAAGCGGACTGCCGGCAATGACACGTTCAGCTACAACCACTACGGCGCATCGGTCACCAAGAACGTCGGTGATTTCGGCACTTTCAACGTCAACCTCGAAAAGAACGACATCCAGGACAGCAACGACGGTGATATCGCCACCGACGACGGCCCCCAGGTCTGGCTCGGCTGGAGCAAGGAATTCTAGGCAGTCTCGGTTTTCTATTTATCCAGATAAAGGGGCCCGCGGCACGGCTGCGGGCCCTCGGGAGAACGATTCATGAAGTTAGTGACGGCAATCATCAAGCCCTTCAAGCTCGACGATGTGCGCGAAGCATTGTCTGAGATTGGAGTTCAGGGTGTCACCGTAACCGAGGTAAAGGGCTTCGGTCGCCAGAAAGGCCACACGGAGCTGTACCGCGGCGCCGAATACGTGGTCGACTTTCTGCCCAAGGTCAAGCTGGAGGTCGCCGTCAACGACGACCTGCTCGACCGGGTGCTGGAGGCCGTCGCGAAAGCGGCCAACACGGGCAAGATCGGTGACGGCAAGCTCTTTGTGTACAACCTGGAGCAGGCGATCCGGATTCGTACCGGCGAAAGTGGGCCGGATGCTCTGTAACTAAGGGGATAAATCATGCTACGAGTAAACAAATACCGGATCGGTCTGGCGGCGCTGCTGAGCCTGCCGGCACTGGCGCTGGCCGACGACGCCGCCACCCTTAACACCGGCGATACGGCCTGGATGATCACGGCCACCGCGCTGGTGCTGATGATGACGGTCCCTGGACTGTCGCTGTTCTACGCGGGCATGGTCCGCAGCAAGAACGTACTGTCGGTGATGATGCAGTGCTTTGCCATCACCAGCCTGGTGTCGGTGCTGTGGCTGCTGTTCAACTACAGTCTCGCCTTCGATACGACCGGTATGCAGGCTGGCGTGGTCAACCTCTACAGCTTCGTCGGCAGCCTCAACAAGGCGTTCATGCACGGCGTAACGGTGGACAGCCTGACGGCGGCGATTCCCGAAAGCGTGTTCGCGACCTTCCAGATGACGTTCGCAATCATCACGCCGGCGCTGATCGTAGGTGCGTTCGCGGAACGCATGAAATTCTCCGCGATGCTGTGGTTCATGGGGCTGTGGGCCACCATCATCTATGCGCCGATGGCGCACATGGTCTGGAGCGGTGACGGCGGGCTGATGTGGGACTGGGGCCTGCTGGATTTCGCCGGCGGCACCGTTGTGCACATCAACGCGGGTATTGCCGGTCTGGTCGCCTGTCTCGTGATGGGCAAGCGCAAGGGCTATCCGGAAACCCAGATGGCGCCGCACAACCTGGGTTATACTATTGTTGGCGCGGCCCTGCTGTGGGTCGGCTGGTTCGGTTTCAACGCCGGTTCGGCGGTCGCCTCCAACGGTACGGCCGGCATGGCGATGCTGGTCACCCAGATCGCGACGGCGGCAGCGGCCCTGGGCTGGATGTTCGCGGAATGGATCAGTCACGGCAAGCCGTCTGTCCTGGGTATCGCGTCCGGCGCGGTCGCCGGCTTGGTCGCGATTACGCCCGCGTCCGGCACGGCGGGTCCGATGGGGGCCCTGGCTATCGGCATCGCCGCTGGTGTTATCTGTTTTCTGGCCGCGACCAAGCTGAAGCGGGCCATGGGCTACGATGACTCGCTGGACGCGTTCGGCGTGCATGCCATCGGCGGTATTGTCGGCGCGACCCTCACCGGCGTTTTCGCGGACGCCAGCCTTGGCGGCGCCGGGCTGGCCGAAGGCGTCACCATCGGCCACCAGGTGATTACCCAGATCAAGGGTGTGCTGGTAACCATCGTCTTCAGCGGCGTGGGCAGTTTCATCATCCTGAAGGTGATCGACGCGATCATCGGACTGCGCGTCAGCGACGATGCGGAGACCGAAGGTCTGGACATCTCGCAGCACGACGAGCGCGGCTACAATCTCTAGGACTGTTGGCAGACTCTCCCTCTCAACAGGGTGTCGTTTCCGCGGGCGTTCATCGCCCGCTTTTTTTTGTGCGCCCAGCATGGGCGCGATCCTGGAGGTGGAAGTCCTCCCGTGAGTTGACCACAGCGAACGAAGCGAAGCGCAACTGCGTGAGGGCGACCGAGCGTGGGGAGGCAGCGTGGAGCGAAGCCGTGAGCCGATGGACAAGAACCGGATATGAGGCGGTGCCGAGCAGGGCGAGCGGGCAAGAAATCGCGAAGCTCTCGTGGTCAAGGCTCAGGCGGCGTAAATCCGGCGGTTGTGCGGTGAAGGATCGTGTTCTTACCTGGGGAGATCTCGCCTTATGCCTGAAAGGGCGACGGTAATAAAGCGGAGCGAGAAGTCAGCAGAGGCCATAGTAGCTGCAAGGCGAAGGGCCAAACGAGAAGGAGAGTCGAACGCCATGTTGCTTGGCCATGCAAGGCATCAGAAGCCCGGGCAACCGGGGCGAACTGTCGGAGGGAAAGGTGAAGCCCGACCCGAAGCGTTTTGTGATGAAGCAGGGCTGGCGCGGCATGAACCGGACGGCTCGGGGCGAACTGACCTGCTTGGACAGGTGCTCGCGAGAGGGAACCTGGCCATGGCATGGAAACGTGTCAAGGCCAATCGAGGCAGTGCGGGGGTGGATGGGCTGACGATCCAGGCCACGGCCGAGTACCTCAAGACCCACTGGCCCCGGATCAGGGAGGCGCTGCTAAACGGTAGCTACCGGCCACAGCCGGTGCGCCGGGTGCAGATACCCAAATCCGGGGGCGGGCTACGGGAACTGGGGATACCGACCGTGACGGATCGATTGATTCAGCAAGCCCTGCTGCAAGTCCTGCAACCGTTGATTGATCCGACGTTTTCCAATTACAGCTATGGCTTTAGGCCGGGCCGACGGGCGCATGATGCTGTGCTGACTGCACAGCGTTACGTGCAAGAAGGTTATCGGGTGGTTGTGGATGTGGATTTGGAGAAGTTCTTCGACCGGGTTAATCACGACGTGCTCATGGATCGGCTGGCCAGACGTATCGACGACAAGGCGGTACTGCGGCTGATACGGCGATATCTCAATGCGGGATTCATGGGTAACGGTGTGGTCATGGAGCGATACGAGGGTACGCCGCAAGGTGGGCCGCTTTCGCCGCTGCTGGCCAATGTATTGCTGGACGAGGTGGACCGGGAACTGGAGCGACGTGGCCATCGGTTCGTGCGCTACGCTGACGACTGTGTGCCACGAGCACTGACTGCTGCGTAAGCATCGGTCAGTGCGTGTCGCACAAGTGATGAGGGTTTGGCCCCTCGGAGCCGCCTTGCAGGAGGAGGCTTCAAACCGCCACAAGCTGCGATGGTAAAGAGCCATGGTGGTGAGCGTTGTGGAAAAGGCAGGGCTTGACCCTGTCAGGTACGTACCACGGAGATGAACGTAAGTGAACCTTTGCTGACTTGTCGAAAGCGTAGGGATGTCGTCAAAACCGAGGGGTAGTCGTTAACTCGGGATGAGTCTGGGGGACACCTGTTTACTGCCCAGATGGCGGCCGGCATGAAGAAGGCATGAACGTGGTACAGGCGCTTGTGTGGAACGTGGGAACCTGTCGCCTTGATGTTAAGGGAGAAGCTCAAGTAGAGATCCTGCGAGAGCCAGAGTACCAATGCAAGGCACAGGGGCGGATGGCCCCGTAGTAGTGTTGAAGGCGCTGTAATGGCGCTGGAGCGAAGGGGGTCAGTTACTCAGTTGGATTTGTAGGTCAACCGCACTGATCGGATCTTGCGCAGAGAGAGTGTTGAGCTGCCGACCGGTAAGTGATCGGGAGGAATTTATGGAAACAACAAAACCGTTCAAGATTTCCAAGCACGCAGTGATGCGCGCCTGGGAATTGGTAAAAGCCAACGATGGCGCTGAAGGTGTCGATGGTGAAACGATAGAGCAATTTGAGTCCAAACTGAAGGGGAACCTTTATAAGCTGTGGAATCGGCTTTCTTCAGGGTCTTACTTTCCGCCACCGACCCGAACGGTAGCGATACCGAAAAAGGACGGTGGAGAACGAAAGCTGGGTATTCCCTCTGTTTCCGACAGGGTGGCCCAGACGGTGGCCAAATTGTCGTTTGAGCCCTTGGTGGAGCCGTATTTTCTCGGCGACTCCTATGGCTACAGACCGGGTAAGTCAGCCCATCAGGCGTTGGCAGTCACGCGAGAGCGTTGCTGGCGCTATGACTGGGTTCTGGAGTTTGACATCCGCGGACTGTTCGACAACATTGATCATCACCTGTTGATGAAGGCGGTTAAACGGCACACGGACAATCCCTGGCTTCTACTCTATATCGAGCGCTGGATTACAGCACCGGTACAGCAGTCAGATGGCAGTGTGGTTGCGCGTGTAAGAGGAGTACCCCAAGGCGGTGTGATCAGTCCAGTGCTGTCAAATCTGTTCATGCACTATGCCTTCGATGCGTGGATGGATCGGGAATATCCCGATTCGCCGTGGTGTCGATATGCTGATGATGGGCTTGCCCATTGTCGAACGCTGGCACAAGCGGAACAGCTGAGAGCGGCATTGGAGAAGCGGCTGCAGGACTGCGGCCTGGAGATGCACCCGGTAAAGACGAAGATTGTGTACTGCAAGGATGAAGATAGGAGAGGGACTTATCCTGTGACGGGCTTTGACTTTCTGGGCTATACGTTTCGTGCCCGGCGATCAAAGAACAGGTGGGGAAAGTACTTCATCAACTTCAGCCCGGCGATGAGCAACAGTGCGGGAAAGGCAATCCGGCAGGAAGTGAGAAGCTGGCAAATGCCCAAACGCAGTGACAAGTCCATCGAGGACCTGTCACTGATGTTCGGAGCCAAGATACAGGGTTGGATCAACTATTATGGTCGTTTCTATCGTTCCCAGATGTACATGACACTCAGGCACATCAACTCCAAACTGGTGTGGTGGGCAATGCGGAAGTTCAAGAAGCTGAAACGTCATCGGCGACGTGCTGAGCACTGGCTGGGACGAGTGGCGAAGAACTTTCCGTCAATGTTCCCACACTGGCGGATGGGTTTGTTGCCGACGGTTGGGTAACGGGAGCGCAGTGAGTCGAGAGGTTCATGCTGCGTTCTGCGAGAGGCCGAGGGTGAGATTCCCTCGGCCTACTCTCCGCAATGTGTATGTGCGCAGTCAGAAGGCAGGCGAGCGTGTCCTCAATGGCTTGCGGAAGCACTACGACCGGCTTCACCTGAAGGTGAACGAAACCAAGACCGCGATAGCGAGCGCTTTTGGCCGCAAGTTTCTCGGCTACTGCCTGTGGCGGTCGGCTGGAGACGGGGTTAAATACGCAGTCGCGGGTACGGCGAAGGCCGCTTTCAAACGGCGCATTCGGCAGATCACTCGCCGGACATGTGGGCGCAGCCTGAACGAAGTGGCGGAAGAGTTGCGGCGTTATGTGCCGGGCTGGAAGGCCTATTTCAAATTGGCACAGACGCCAAAGATATTCCGTCAACTGGATGAATGGTTGCGGCACCGCCTGCGTGCTTTGCAGCTCAAGCATTGGCGACGGGGTACGACCGTGTATCGGGAGTTACGGGCCTTGGGTGCGAGTTCGGACCAAGCGGCACGAGTGGCGGGTAATGCCCGTCGCTGGTGGCGCAACAGCCGCATGGAGTTGAACCGGATCATGCCTATTGCCTACTTCGATCGTCTCGGCGTCCCCCGACTCTCATGACCTCAACTCCTCGAACCGCCCGGTGCGGACCCGCATGCCGGGTGGTGTGGGAGGGGCTCGGTCAGGTATCCTGACCGCCCCTATCCCGATGCACCCGGTCCACGGTTCGCTGGGTGCCCGCGGCTTAGGTCTCCTCGATCCGGACCTCGCTGCGCGAGCAGCGGCTCGGGCGGCCTCAGCGGCTTCAAGACTGCAGACTCCGTACTGCTGATCCGTCCAGTGAACGAGCGCCAGGGCGCCGTCCATGCGTTCGACCAGCGCGGTGCAGCGTTCGACTGTGCACCGAATGAAGAAAGTCGAGCAGAAACTCCGCCTTGCAGGCTTTGGAGCCAAGATGAACGTCGGAAATCCATACGGAACGGAACTTGAGCGGTCGCATTGCGTGCAAATCAGCCATCGGTCTCTCCTGTGCCGGCCAGGAATCGGAAATGGTTACGATGCCTTTCTCCATACGGGCTTTTTCATGCCGTGAAAGCCCAGATAGGCCTCCGCCTCCCTGCTGCCCATGTATTTTTTCAGCACCGCAGGATCGGTCTGGAGAAGATCCACCATGATCAGTCCGTCCAACGCATTGTTGAAATCCGGATCGACATTGAACCCGAGCAGGCGGCCGCCGAACCCCAGGTACTGTCTCAACAGGACCGGAATTCCCTTACCGTCGGGTTCGACCTGCGCGATCACATCCGACAGGCGGTCGATATCGGTCAGCGCTTCGAGGTCGTACCGTCTCCAGTGTCTTCTGAACAGATTCCTGAAGGCGTTTCTCGGCTTGACGCGGCGCGAGAGGTTGCCGTCGAACCGGTTGATGCGCAGGAAATCGACCAGGAGCTGCTGCGACCAGGTCGAGCAGTCGCTGCTGATGCTGACCGGGCCGAACAGGACGCGGTAACCGGGGTGGCTGTTCAGAAACCCGCCGATGCCCTTCCACAGCAACAGCAGCGGTGAATAGGATTTCTGGTAGTCCGGGCTGATGAATGAGCGATCGAGTTCTATGGCTGCCGGCAGTTCACGCAGCACCGAGCTGCGGTACTTGAACAGTCGCTGCGTGTACAGACCCTTCTTGCCATACTTTTGCAGAATCTGGTCGACCAGCCCCAACCGGTACGCGCCGGCGATCCTGTGGGCGCCGCTGTCCCACAGCACCAGGTGCAGATAGTACGAATCGAAGAAATCGGTATCCGCCGGCCTCCCGGTGCCTTCACCGGCGCGGCGGAAGGTGATTTCGCGCAGCCGGCCGATTTCCTGCAGGGTGTTGGGAATTTCCTGCGCACCGGCGTACCAGACGGCGAGCGATCCGCTCTCGGCCAGCTTCCGGCAAGCCGCCAACGCTTCCATCTCCGCCTTGACCCGCGCAGCGGGTACCGGGTCGATTATCGGTTCGTCCGCATCCGGGCCGGTGCTGCGCGGCCGCGGGGCGGCCGATCCGGCGGCCAGCGAGTGGGTTCTCAAGCGCAGATATTGGATCAGCGACTGGTCATTGTCGAAGCCGCTTAACTGCTTCGGTTTGACAGGCGCAGCGGCGCTGACCTTTATATGCTGTGGTTCCTTGTTCAGCAGCTCGCGCGGCAGCAGAGCCGTGCGGACGCGCGCGTTGACCAGGCCGAGCAACTGGAAAGCCAGACTGTTGGTACCATGAAAAAACATCGGTACCAGGGTGGCGTTGGTTGACCGGATCAGCCGCGCGATGGATGGGCTCCACTCCGGGTCCGTGACGCGCTTTTGCCTAGCGTGCAAGTGAGACACCTCACCGGCGGGAAAGACGACGAGAACGCCGCCGGATTTGAGCCAGCCCATCGCGGCGCGAAGCGGGCGCAGGTTCGCCTTGTGCGCTGACGTGCTCCCGAACGGGTCCACGCCTATGAACAGGTCGGCCAGCTCGGGACTACGCCCGAGAAAGTAATTGGCCATGAACTTCACGTCCCGCCGGTATTGCAGCAGGTAGTGCGCCAGTATCACGCCCTCCAGGCCGCCGAACGGGTGGTTGGCCACCACAACCACCGGTCCCGTCTCCGGCAACGGACCGTTTTCGGCCCCGTTGACCGAATATCGGATTCCGAACAGATCCAGTACGATCTTGAGGAAGTCGGGAGCGGACGCGGATTGGTGCAGCGTACGGTACAGCCGGTCGAGCCGGGAAAGTCCGGACAACTTTTCCACGGCCGCTTCCATCAATTTGTTGAGGGGGGCCGGCAGCGGCGTTCTTACGGTGCCATTGAGGCAAAAGGGACTGGACGCGCCATTGCTGTCGAAGCTCATGCAGCCTTCTCTGGGTTGAGTGGTCGGCTGTCTGTTTACGTCAGTATTGTTTCAGCGAGGTTACAAACCCCGGTTGTCATGAAATATTCACAGCCGCGGGAACCGAAACTTTGATGCGTGTCACAGAAATGCCCGCGAATCGGCCTGGGGCGGCTCTGGCTGTTCCACCCACCGTGAGGAAATGAACCCGACCATTGGCAGTGCGCGCATCGCCCGGCGCCAGCGCCGTGCGCAACGTGACGACGCGCGGGCCAGGACGACGGCCGCACCTACCTCGGGAATGCGGAGGTGCGGCCGGAAATCTCGCATCAAGCGAGCCTCGGCATCGAACTCAAGCATTCCGGTTCCTGCTTCCGCCGGTCGCTGTTGTACAATCGGTTGACCGACTCCGTCCAGGGCGCGCCGATTGCACGGCTGGATGCCGCTGGCCTCAGGGTCTTGCAGTATCGAAACTTCGCTGCGGAGCTGTACGGCGTCGACGGCGACTGGCGCTGGCAGATCGGGAGTTCGTTTGCGCCGGGCGGTACCCTGAGTTGCGTGGGCGGCGACGTGGCGGTCGGTGACCCGATTCCAGGTGCCTGCCGCTTCCCCTATGTCAACGCGACCCTGTACTGGTAAGCGGGTGGCCGGAGGGCGGCGCACGGCGCACTGAAGCCTTCGCCCTTTTCGGCGGCCAAGACGGCAAGGGCGGAGGAACACGCGTTTCCTCCGCCCTTGTTTTTTTTCCAGGAGGCGCTACAGCCTGTTGTGGCTGCCGTCGCAGAACGGCGCGTTCCGCGTGTGCTTGCAGCCGCACAGCCAGACCTTGGTGGACTTGGTAATCTCGAATTTCACCGGCAGGAAATCGGTGCCCTGGTGCGACCCGTCGCAGAAGGGCTGAAGCTGGGACCGGCCGCAGGCACACCACCAATAGGCACCCGGCGTCAGTACCAGCGCGTAGGGGCCTTTTTGGGCGATGACGGGTTCGGACATGCGTTCGCTCCTTAATGCGATTGCCGTGCTCAGCGTTTACAATGTCGGTTCTGCAGGCCAAAAGAATACGTGATCTTCCGGCCGTTTTCGAGAACCGGCCCGCGTCCGTCCCTGAACCACCGAGCGGAGTAAAACGTCTGCCAGCATTGACGATCGAGGGTCTGACGCGCGCCGGGCTGCCGCCGGTATCGCTGGCCGTCAATGCGGGCCAGGTCCTGTGCCTGACGGGTGCGTCCGGCATCGGCAAGACGCTGTTGCTGCGCGCGATCGCCGATCTCGATCCCAACCAGGGCCGGATCAGACTCGACGGCCACGACCGCGAGCAATACCCCGCCTGCGAGTGGCGTCGGCGGGTCATGCTGGTTCCTTCCGAATCGCACTGGTGGGCGCCCACCGTCGGCGACCATTTTCCGGCCATCGACGGTCGCCTGTTCGAACGCTTCGGCTTCACCCGCGCCGTCGCCGACTGGCCGGTCGAGCGCCTGTCCAGCGGCGAACGCCAGCGCCTGGCGTTGCTGCGCGCCCTGGCGTACCGGCCGGAACGTCCTGCTGCTCGACGAGCCCACCGCAAACCTGGACGATGCCGCCGCGCAGAATGTCGAAAACCTGGTGACGGCATACTCTCGCGACGCCGGCGCACCGCTTCTTTGGGTGACGCACTCGGGCGCGCAGGCGCGCCGCGTGGCCGCGCTCACGGTCCGGCTCACCACGCGCGGACTGGAGGACGTGCAGCCGTGAACATCATCGCGCTGTCGGCCTGGGACCTCGGCATCGCCGCCGTGCTCGTCCTGCTGCTCGCGCTGACGACTCTGCGCATCAACACGCAACTGGCCGGTCAACTGGTGATCGCCGCGGCGCGCACCGTCATCCAGTTGCTGTTGATCGGTCTGGTGCTGAAATACCTGTTCGCGAGTTCGCATCCAGTCTGGGTCGGCTGCCTGACGCTGGTCATGCTGCTGGTCGCCGGGCGCGAAGTGATGAGCCGCCAGCACCGTCGTTTCGCCGGTCTGTGGGGCTACAGCATCGGCCTGTTATCGATGTTCGTTTCGTCATTCTCGGTCACGCTGTTCGCGCTGCTGGTCATCATCGGCAACCAGCCCTGGTACCAGCCGCAGTATGCGATCCCGCTGCTGGGCATGATGCTGGGCAACACGATGAACGGCGTGGCGCTGGCGCTCGACCGCCTCACGCAGATGGCCTGGGATCAGCGCGGCCGCATCGAAGCGCGCCTGCTGCTGGGCCATACGCCGGCGCAGGCGATGACCGACATCCGGAAACAGGTGTTCCGCACCGGGTTGATCCCGATCGTCAACGCCATGTCCGCCGCCGGCATCGTCAGCCTGCCGGGCATGATGACCGGCCAGATACTCGCCGGCACGCCGCCGGTCGAAGCGGTGAAATACCAGATACTGATCATGTTCCTGATCTCGACCGGCGCGGGCTTCGGCACGCTCGCCGCGCTGCACGTCGCCGCGCGGCGGCTGTTCGACGAGCGGCAGCGGTTGCGGTTGGATCGGCTCACCGGTGGTGACTGAGTCCGCTGTGCACAGGCAGAAAAGCAACGTAGGGGCCGGATACATCTATTGCACGATAAATGTATCCGGCCCCTCGGTTGCTTTGTTGATGACCCATGGCTTGGGTAGGTTGATGGGCTGAACGAACGTGAAGCCCATCGTAGGGGCGATGTTGGGCTTCGTTCCTCAGCCCATCTATCAACCTACGGATGTTACGGGTGTGGAGGGCAACACATGGCTGCGCAATGGCCATTGGCTTCGCACCCGGCAGAGTCAAGGTTCGCATGGTAGGGGCCGTACGCCTTTGTTCTGGGGTAAGGTTGCGAAACTGCGTCCGGACTCTCGTAGGGCGTTGCGCCGGGTTCGAGGCACCCGGTCAGCGTGCCGCAATGCGGTCATGAAATTTCAGGTGTTGTCGCGGCTCGTCAGGCGTCCAGACCTCGGCAACGCGAACCAAGCGTTGCAACGGATTCTCCGGGGGGGGCGGGTTTGCGCGTTATCCGGCCGCGACGCCGGCTCGTTGGATTAGTTCTCTCAGCTCCGGCACGCAGGAGCCGCAGTGGGTGCCCGCCTTGAGGTACCTGCCGATTTCTTCCACGTTGCGGATGCCTTTTTCGGCGATCAGTTTGCGGATGGTGTTGCGGCCGACGCGGAAACAGGAGCAGACGGTGCGGCCGGTGTCCTCGCCCGGTGTGGGTGCGCGGCCGCTCAGCAGCCAGGCGCGCTCCTGTCTGTCCAGCGTTTCCTTCTGATAGAGCGAGATGATCCAGTCGCGCGGCAGGAGGCCGGGCTCGGGCCCGATCACGACGCAGCCTTCGAGCCGCCCGCCGACGAACAGGGCTGCGCGGTAGTGGTTATGCGCCGGGTCGAGAAACTCGATCCAGTCGGCGTCTTGGCCCTCGGCGCCGAGCAGTTGCCGCGCACGTTGCGACCAGTTTTCGGGTTGTTCGTGTCCCGCCAGTTCGTAGCGCCAGGCGCCCTGGCTGCGCGCGCGGACCCAGTAGTCGGCGTACAGGAATTTCAATCGCGCGTGATGCCGCGACAGGATGAAACCGTACCAGTTGCAGGGCACCGGCTGGATATCGGCGATGCTGTGTTTGGATTCCGGCTGCCCGGAGATCGGGTCGGTAACGGATCTTATCAGCCCGCTGATCCTGCCCGCGCTGCTGAACTGGCGGTTCCAGTGCATCGGCGCGAAAAGACTGCCGCGGCGTTGCTGCAGGGAATGCCGCACACGCAGCAGGGCCGTGCCGTCGAGCGGGCCAACGACGCGGGCGATGGCGCCGTCGGCCAACCCGCGCGCGTTCGCCTCGTCGGGGTGGATTTCCACATAGGGCTCGATGGTATGCGCGGACAAGCGCGGCGACATGCCGGTGCGACTCAGGGTGTGCCAGTGATCGCGCACCCGGCCGGTATTCAGTACGAACGGATAGTGCGCGCTGGTGCGACTGACCGGCGGTCTTGGCGTCACCGCGACGAAGCGCGCCTTGCCCGTATCGGTGCTGAATTTGCCGTCCTCAAACAGCCGGGCCTTGCCTTGACCGGTTTCGGCGCTGACCGGCCAGGTGACCGGTTCGAGTGCCGCATAGCCGGCATCGTCCAGCGCCGCCAGGACACCGATGTTGAACTGCCGCTCGCCTGAGTTTTCATGGCCGGAGAGGGCGGCGTGCTCGCGGAAAATGGCCGCCGCGTCGGCGTAGTCGAAATGCTCGCCGTAACCCATGGCCTGCGCCACGCGGGCGACGATCCACCAGTCGGGCCGGGCCAGCCCGGCGCCGGCAAGGAACGGCCGCTGGCGCGAGATGCGGCGTTCGGAATTGGTCACGGTGCCGTCTTTTTCGCCCCAGGCCTGGGCCGGCAGCAGGATATGCGCGTAATCGGTGGTGTCCGTGTGGCGCACGCAGTCCGATACCACCACCAGTTCGCATTGCTTCAACGCCTCCGCCACGCGCCCGGATTCGGGCAGGCTGACCACCGGGTTGGTGGCGATGATCCAGATTGCGCGAATCCTGCCGTCGGCCACCGCCTCGAACAGGTCCACCGCCTTCAAGCCCTCGCTTGCGGCGATCACCGGCGACTGCCAGAACCGCTGCACGCGCTGGCGGTGTAACGGATTGCCGATTTCCATGTGCGCAGCGAGCTGATTCGCCAGTCCGCCCACCTCGCGACCCCCCATGGCATTGGGCTGGCCGGTGAATGAAAAAGGTCCCGCGCCGGGCTTGCCGATACGGCCGGTGAGCAGGTGGCAATTGATCAGCGCGTTGCCCTTGTCCACCCCGCTGCTCGACTGATTGACGCCCTGCGAGAAGACGCTGACCACACGCCAGGTATCACCGAACAGCTTGTAGAATCGCTCGAACGTCGGCGGCTTCGAGTTCGCATTGCGCCGCCACGCTGTCGATATCGGGCGTGCTCGTCCGCGCCGCCGCCAGCGCCGCCTCGACGCCTTCGGTAAAGCTCGCCGTGTAAGCGCGGTCATGCGCACCGTTGGCGTCCAGCCAGACCAGCAGGCCGTTGAACAGAATGCTGTCGCTGCCCGGCTTCAGCGCAAGATGCAGGTCGGCGATGCTGCTGGTCTGGGTCTGGCGCGGGTCGATGTTGATCACCTGCAGCGCCGGTCTGGCCTTCTTTGCGCGGGCCACACGCTGGAACAGGATGGGATGACACCAGGCCGCATTGCTGCCGACGAACACCACCAGGTCTGCCAGATCCAGATCCTCGTAGCTGCAGGGCACCGCATCCTCGCCGAAGGCGCGTTGGTGCGCGGCCACCGCCGATGACATGCAGAGCCGGGAATTGGTGTCGATGTTGCCGGAGCCGATGAAGCCCTTCATCAACTTGTTGGCGACGTAATAGTCCTCGGTCAGCAACTGTCCCGAGACATAGAACGCCACCGCGTCGGGCCCCGATTCCGCGATGATTTCGGCGAAGCGCCCGGCCAGGGTGTCGATGGCCTGGTTCCAGCTCACCTGTTCCCCCATGATCTCGGGGTAGAGCAGGCGTTCCTCCAGATAGGCAGTCTCGCCGAGCGCGGAGCCCTTCGAACAGAGCCGGCCCTGATTGGCGGGATGGTCGGGATCGCCCGCCACCGTCACCACGCCGTTCTCGTCCACCGAAGCGAGTACGCCGCAGCCGACGCCGCAATAGGGGCAGGTGGTCTTGACCGCGTCCATGTTGGCGCTGCGCGGTGCGGGCTAGGTGCCCAGCCGCAGAAATACCCTTCCGTCGAGCACTTTGGTTTCGTAGGTGTGGGTGCAGCCGCGGTCGGCGCCCTGCGCTTCGCCACTGGCGAGATCGATCTTCCAGTTATGCAGCGGGCAGGTCACGGTGCCGCCGTGCACGATGCCCTGGGACAGCGGCCCTTTCTTGTGCGGGCATTCGTCCTTCAGCGCGAATACCTGGTTGCTGCCGGTGCGGAACACCGCGATGTCGGTGTCTTTGGTCCGTACCACCCGGGCGCCCAGGGTGGGGATGTCGTCCAGCGCCACGATTTCAATCCAGTCCGACATAATAATGGTCTCAGTGACAGTGATAGGGGTTAAACCGCGATCCTGATCGGCATGAACTCGCGCCGATCCGGAGATTGCGCGAGCTTGTTCCAGGGATCGATCTGGGCATATTTCTGCGATTCCACGAAACGCGCATACAGGGCCTTGCGGCTGTCGGCGTTTTCCACCACCGCCTGTTTCACTTTCTCCATGCCGACCCGCTCGATCCAGGGCGCGGTGCGCTCCAGGTAATGGGCGTCTTCGCGGTAGAGCTGAATGAAGGCGCCGGAATATTCCAGCACTTCCTCCTCGGTGCCGACCTTGCACAGCAGGTCGGTGACGCGCACCTTGATGCCGCCGTTGCCCCCTACATGCAGTTCGTACCCGGAATCCACGCACACGACGCCGAAGTCCTTGATCGTCGCCTCAGCGCAGTTGCGCGGGCAGCCGGATACCGCAAGCTTGAACTTGTGCGGCATCCACGAGCCCCAGGTCAGTTGTTCCAGCTTGACGCCCAGGCCGGTGGAATCCTGCGTACCGAAGCGGCACCAGGTCTTGCCGACGCAGGTTTTGACCGTGCGCATGGCCTTGCCGTACGCGTGACCGGAGACGAAGCCCGCCGCCGAAAGGTCTTCCCACATCGCCGGCAGGTCTTCCTTCTTAACACCGAACATGTCGATGCGCTGGCCGCCGGTGACCTTCATCTCCGGCACCTTGAACTTGTCCGCCACATCGGCGATGGCGCGCAATTGATCAGGCGTGCAGAGACCGCCGAACATGCGCGGCACTACCGAATAGCTGCCGTCCTTCTGGATGTTGCCGTGGGCGCGCTCGTTGATGAAGCGGGACTGCGGATCGTCGTAGCCCGGGTACTGGCAGAGCAGGTAATAATTCACCGCGGTGCGGCAGGTGGGACAGCCGTCGGGCGTCAGCCAGTCCATGAACTCGCGCACCGCCTGCTGGGTCCGCAGGCCATGCTCGCGGATCGCCGTGCGCACCTCGTCGTGGGAGAACTCGGTGCAGCCGCAGAGTGGCTTTTTGCTCGGTGCCTCGGAGTAGTCGCCGCCCACGGTATGCGCGAGGATGGCTTCCACCAGGCCGGTGCAGGAACCGCAGGAGGCGGACGCCTTGGTATGCGCGCGCACCTCTTCGAGGGTGAACAGCTTGTTGTCGGTGATGGTAGCGACGATCGCCTTTTTGCACACGCCGTTGCAGCCGCAGATCTCGGCATTGTCCGCCATCGCCGCCACCCGCGTCTCCACGCCATGGCCGGAGTCGCCCAGATGGGCCTGGCCGAACAGCAGCGTGGAGCGGAAATCGGCGATGCGGGTGCCGTCCTTCATGAGCTGGAAATACCAGCTTCCGTCCATGGTGTCGCCATACAACACCGTGCCGACGATCCGGTCGTCACGCAGCACCAGCTTCTTGTAGGTGCCGCTGGCGGGATCCTGAAACAGCATCTCGTCGGTGGTGTCGTCGCCGGTGAATTTGCCGGCCGAGAACAGATCGATGCCGGTGACCTTGAGCATGGTGGACGTCACGGAGCCGCTGTACAGGCCGATGCCGTGCTCGGCCAGATGATTGGCCGCCACCTTGGCCTGCTCGAACAAGGGCGCCACCAGGCCGTACAGGGTGCCGCGGTGCTGCACGCATTCGCCCACCGCGTAGATGTTCGGATCGAACGTCTGCAGGGTGTCGCTGACCAGGATGCCGCGTTCGCACTGCAGACCTGACTCGCGGGCCAGGTCGATATTGGGCTTGATGCCAACCGCCATCACCACCAGGTCGGCCTCGATCTCCTCGCCGTTTTTGAAACGCAGACCGGCGACGCGCTCGCCGCCGAGGATTTCCTCGGTGGCGTAGGCCATCAGGAACTTCATGCCGCGGTCCTGCAGCGAGGCCTTCAGCATGTTGGCCGCCGCCTTGTCCAGTTGGCGCTCCATGAGGATGTCCATGAGATGCACCACGGTGACGTCCATGCCTTGTTTCATCAGGCCGTTCGCCGCCTCCAGGCCAAGCAGTCCGCCGCCGATCACCACCGCTTTCCTGTACGTCGCGGCGGCCGTGCGCATGGCGTCCACATCGGCGATGTCACGGAACCCGACTACGCCCTGCTTGTCGGCGCCGGGCAACGGCAGCATGAACGAACGCGAACCGGTGGCGATGATGAGGCGGTCGTAGGGCAGGGTGGTGCCGTCCTCCGCAACGACCTGGCGGCGGCTGCGGTCGATACGCGTGACCCGCGTGCCCTTCTTCAGCTCGATGCCGTTGTCCGCATACCATCGCTCGTCGTTGAGCATGATGTCGTCGATGGTCTTTTCCCTGGCCAGCACCGGCGACAGCATGATGCGGTTGTAGTTGCCGTACGGTTCTTCGCCGAACACCGTGATGTGGTATTTCTCCGGCGCGAGCTTCAGCAGCTCCTCCAGGGTGCGCATTCCGGCCATGCCGTTGCCGATCAGGATCAGGTTCCGTTTCACGGTGTTCACTCCGGTTGTCTGCACGAGTCGGCCTTGTTGGATCAGGCGGCGTTACGCCCGATCAGCTTCAGCCTGGCGCGCTTTTTTGCGCCGTCCTCCGGTTGCGTTTCGTCCTCCTGCCCGCTTCCGGCCGTCCCCGGTTTACGCTGTCGCTCATACAGGAACTGCAGCACCGCATGCCGGTAGCGGTTGTAGCGCTCCGATTCCGCCAGCGCGATGCGGTCGCGCGGACGCGGCAGGTCGATTTCCAGGATCTCACCGACGGTGGCCGCCGGGCCGTTGGTCATCATCACGATGCGGTCGGACAGCAGTACCGCCTCGTCCACGTCATGGGTGATCATCATCACGGTGTTCCGGAGTGTGGCCTGAATCTCCATCAGCGACTCCTGCATGTGGGCCCGGGTCAGCGCGTCCAGCGCCCCGAACGGCTCGTCCATCAGCAGCACCTTGGGTTGCATGGCCAGGGCGCGGGCGATGCCGACACGCTGCTTCATGCCGCCGGAGATTTCGTCGGGCCGTTTGTGCATGGCGTGTTCCATGTGCACCAGGCGCAGGTTGTGTTCGATCCAGTCCTTCATCTCAGCCCTGGTCTTGCGGCCCTTGAACACCTGTTTCACGGCCAGTTCGACATTCTGGTAGGCGCTCAGCCACGGCAGCAGGGAATGGTTTTGGAATACCACGGCGCGTTCCGGGCCCGGCTGGTCGACCTCCCTGCCGTCGAGCAGGATGCCGCCCTCGGTGGCCTGCAGCAGCCCGGCGACGATATTCAGCACCGTGGACTTGCCGCAGCCGGAATGGCCGATGAGAGAAACGAATTCGCCTTCGTGCAGACTCAGATTGGCGTTCTTCAACGCCACGAAAGAGCCCGCTGGGGTCGAAAACGCCATGCTTACGTGATCGATGGATAGATGTCTGTTCTTCATTTCGTTCTCCTTGCTGCGCGTCGTGGGCTAGCGCAGGGTTGCGTTCTTGTCCCACGAGGCGAAGCGCTGCAGCGCCAGCATGGAGCGGTCGAGGGCGAAGCCGATCAAGCCGATGACCAGCACCGCCACCATGATCCGGCCCAGGGAATTGGAGCTGCCGTTCTGGAACTCGTCCCAGATGAATTTGCCGAGGCCGGGGTTCTGCGCCAGCATTTCCGCTGCGATCAGCACCATCCAGGCGATGCCCAGGGACAGGCGCAATCCGGTGAAGATCATCGGAATGGCCGAAGGGATGACGATCTTCAGGGTGTGGGTCCACCCGTTCAGGCGCAGCACTTTGCTCACATTGATCAGGTTCTTGTCGATGCCGGCGACGCCGACCGCGGTGTTGATCACAGTCGGCCACAGGCAGCACAGCAACACGGTGAACATGGACACCAGATAGGACTTGGAAAACATCGGATCGGCACTGACGTAGACGGCGCTGATGACGATGGTGACCAGCGGCAGCCAAGCCAGCGGTGATACCGGCTTGAAGAGCTGGATCAGGGGGTTGATCGCCGAATACAGGGCCGGGCTCAGGCCGATGACGATGCCGACCGGGATCGCGATCAGCGAGGCCAGCAGAAAACCCGACATGACCGTCCACAGGCTGGTCAGAATTTCGTCAAGGAAGGTCTCCTTGCCGGTGTAGGGCCGGATTTTCACGTCGGCGTTCGGGTCCTCGGCCAGCTTAGCCGCGTTGCGCGTTTCCTGTCGCTGGTAGAATGCCGCCGCCTTCTGGCGCTCCCGTTTGTACTCGCTTGCCAGGTTTTCCGCCTGCCGCCAGAACGTCATCCGGGCCTGGAAAAGTGCCCAGCGACGTGTGGATGTGGGAGGCGAGGCCGGCCCAGATACCCAGAAACACCAGGATGCCCAAGGCGGGACTGACGATACCTCGCAGCACTGCCTGCAGTTGCAGGCCTCCGGCGAATTGCTGAAGGGAAAAATTCATGTCGCTCTACTCCTTGGATGACAACCGGGCCGGCACCGGGGCAGGAACCGGGCGCCGGCTCTATACCTTGTCATCACCTTTCAGGCCGATCGGGAACTGTTTCAGATACTCGTTCGGTTTGGTGCCGTCGTAGGTGATACTGTCGATGAATTCGGTCTGCGGTTTGCGGTAACCGGATTCCTTGTCGAACGCGGGGAAGTCGGATGCCGACATCCTGCCCTCGGCGATCAGCGCTTCGGCCGCCTTGCGGTAGATGTCCGGCCGATACACGTCTTTCGCCACCTGGTCGTACCAGCCGTCGGGTTTTGCCTCGGCGATCTGCCCCCAGCGGCGCATCTGCGTCAGGTACCACACGGCGTCCGAGTAATAGGGGTAGGTCGCGTAGTAGCGGAAGAACACGTTGAAATCCGGCACCGCGCGTTTATCGCCTTTTTCGTACTCGAAGGTGCCGGTCATGGAATTGGCGATGACCTCAGCGTCGGCGCCGACGTATTCGGGTTTGGACAGAATTTTTACCGCCTCCCTGCGGTTGGCGTTGTTGTTTTCGTCCAGCCATTTGGCCGCGCGCAGCAGCGCCTTGACCACCCGTATCGTGGTATTCGGGTATTTATCGGTGAATTCCTTGGTCATGCCGAAGACCTTTTCGGGATTGTCCTTCCAGATTTCGTAGTCGGTGATCACCGGCACGCCGATGCCCTTGAACACCGCCTGCTGGTTCCAGGGTTCGCCCACGCAGTAGCCGTAAATGGTGCCGGCTTCCAGGGTGGCCGGCATCTGCGGGGGAGGGGTGACTGAGAGCAGTACGTCGGCGCTGATCTCGCCGCTGATGTCGCCCTTGGCCGGCGCGTAGTAGCCCGGATTTAAGCCTCCGGCGGCAAGCCAGTAGCGCAGTTCGTAATTATGGGTGGAGACCGGAAAGACCATGCCCATCTTGAACGGCTTGCCTTGTTTCTTGTAGGCATCCACCACCGGCTTCAGGTAGTCCGCCTTGATGGGGTGCACCGGCTTGCCGTTTTCCATCGGCACGTAGGGTTTCATCTGTTCCCATACGGCATTGGAGACAGTGATGCCGTTGCCGTTCAAGTCCATTGAAAACGGGGTCACGATGTGCGACTTGGTGCCGAAGCCGATGGTCGCCGCCAGCGGCTGACCGGCCAGCATGTGCGCACCGTCGAGCTGGCCACCGATGACGCCGTCCAGCAGGACTTTCCAGTTCGCCTGCGCCTCCAGGGTGACATACAGGCCTTCGTCCTCGAAGAAACCTTTTTCGTAGGCGATGGCCAGTGGCGCCATATCGGTGAGCTTGATGAAGCCGAATTTCAGGTCTTCCTTTTCCGCCTCGCCGACTTCGGCGCGGACCGAGGGCGTGAAGGCGCCCAGTCCGCCGCCGAGGATGGCGGCGCCGATGCCCAGCGACAGGGATTTCAGGAAGGTGCGGCGTTTCCGGTAGTGGGGTCCGTACTGGGACATAGTGATTGAACTCCTGGTTGTTCCGTTTCACGTTGAGCCTGGTCGGTGCGGATAAAAAAAAGCCCGGCAGCGCACACGGAAATCCGTGAACAATGCCGGGCTTCGTTACCCTGTGCGCCGTCCTTCGTTGAGCAACGCACTCGCTTGTTGTCGCTGCCGGGGCCGCCGTTGGTCCCGCCGCGTTCGCAGAAACTATCGCAAGCGTTGTGCCAAAATTTTCAAGTCCATGAAAACTTGAGTATATGGCGGTGGCCTGCTCCGTGTTTGTGGTGAGAGCCACCGAATCTGTGATCCGCCGTAGTGCGGCAATGTTTGGATTTGGTGCATTGGCGTTCCCGTTGTACCGGCGGATGCAGCGCATCAGCTTTCTGTTCAATTCGGGAACGGAGGTGAATACACCGCAGGCGATGACTTAGCGCTCGATCCTGGCGAACCACAACGCGACCAGGTTGAGCCAGGACGCATACCTGGGTGCAAGTGCAGATGAACACGCGGGTGTGCTGCAACTGTGATCGGCTCACGCTATCCAACTGACCGCCCGCAGTCCAGTACCGTACATAACGCCTTTACCGACCGTTGTTGCGCCGGGATTACGTGTTCTCTTGACGGCATTGCTCTCCGGGAAAACTATGAGGCGAGGCGCCTTACGGGCGTTTCCCGCACGGCCTCGGGGGCTCGGCCCGAGCCTTTCTCAATCAAGGCGGAGGCGTGCCGGGTGCACCTGGAACGACCGCGGGAACTCAAGACATACTGCCCGCCTTTCAGCAATCGATGAGGTCCGGGAGCAGGCGATCGAATTCCTTCTTGACCACCTGGTAGCATTCGCAGACGCGTGCCTCCAGGCCCGGCCGATTCACCACGGTGATCTTGCCCCGGCTGTAGCGAATCAACCCGGCTTGCTGCAAACTCCCGGCCGCCTCGGTAACGCCTTCGCGTCGCACCCCGAGCATGTTGGCGATCAGCTCCTGGGTCATGGTCAGCTCGTTCGAGGGCAGGCGGTCCAGGCTCAGCAGCAGCCAGCGACACAATTGCTGGTCCACCGAATGATGCCGGTTGCACACCGCCGTCTGCGCCATCTGGGTCAACAGCGCCTGGGTGTAGCGCAGCAATAGACGTTGCATCGGGCCGGCGCGAAAGAACGCGTCCTTCAGCAACGGTCCGGTCAGGCGCCAGGCGTGACCGGCGCTTTGCACCACGGCCCGGCTGGTCGTGGTTTCGCCCCCCATGAAGAGGGAGACGCCGACGATGCCCTCGTTGCCGACCACGGCGATTTCGGCCGATGCGCCATTCTCCATGACGTAGAGCAAAGACACGATGGCGGTGGTCGGGAAATAGACGTGGCGCATCGGGATGCCGGGCTCGCAGACCACAGCGCCGAGCGGCATCGGGACCAGTTCCAGTTGGGGGGCCAGGCGCGCCCATTCGGCCGCCGGCAGGGCGGCGAGCAGGTGGTTCTGGCGGGGGTCATGAGGGCCGGGCATGCGTCATCCTCCAAGTATCAGTCGCGATCGAACGACGCACCGACGCGGCTTGACCGCGGGCGCGAGGCGCCTCGATCTTGGATGCCCGGCCTTCCCTTTCAGCGACAGTGCACAGCCGCAACGCTGCATTCAACGTAATTTGCGGATATTTTATTGGCTGGGCGGCGCGCTTGCAATCGGTGTGGCGGAGCGATGGAGCTTGCGCAGGGTTAGATTTTCAGCTACCTGCGCCGGATGGGCGCGCAGTCAAGGTGTCTGCGTTATCGGACTACGCCGTCGGGCTTCGCGGTTTGCCGGTTGGGCTGAGCTTGCGAAGCCCGACGATGCGCGACCGCAGTGTCAGGGCGTGCGAGGTTTTTCGACGACGCGCCCAAGCGCTGAGTTGCTCGCGTTCGGTATCATTCAAAACCAGTTCCGCTTTCGGCCGGCCTCGCATCGATCTCTCTCCGCGTTGTCCAGTCGCTACGTGAGACAACCGGAGAAGCATATGTGTCAGTGCACTCATGACTCATCACACTAGAATGAGAGAGAGTTTCCCGCGAGGAGCGTGGTGTGTTTGAACATCGTACCCAGTCCCCGCTTACCCGCCGCCAGTTTTTCTGGCGTTTGGCCCGGAGTGGGGCTGTCGCGCTGGCGCTGGCAGCAGGCTCGCTTCTCATCGGCATGGCCGGTTATCACCGCTTGGAGCATTTGAGCTGGGTCGATGCGTTTCTCAACGCGTCCATGCTTCTGGGCGGCATGGGTCCGGTCAATGCGCCGGTAAGCTATGCTGGAAAACTCTTCGCAGGGGTTTATGCGCTGTATTGCGGTCTGGTCGTAATTCTCGTCGCCGGGGTTCTCGTGGCGCCGGTGGTCCATCGCCTGCTGCACAAATTCCACTTTCAGGGAGACAAGTCGTGACACGGAAGAGAAGCCCGAAAGGGACGGAGATATTTGCGGGATGTCTGATCAAGTCGTCATGACGGCTGTCGCCGGCATGACCTTTCAGGGCTTGATCAGAGGTTCCCCGATAGATTTCCGCCCGCTGTCCAAAACCCGGCGAATCAGCCCCGGTACAGCGCCAGCCGCGCCAGGCACAGGTCAGCCTGGAATGCCCGGCCGATCGCGACAATGCCGATCCGTTGCAGACCTTCAAGGTTCAGCGAAGCGCGGATGCGATAGCCGGCAAAGTCGGCGAATGGCAACCGTACGGTATGCCACCCGGCGGCTGCCGTGAATGAAGCGCGGTAGGATTGCCAGGGCAACCAGACATCGTCGGTGCGCAGATGCAGGTTATAGACCTCATCATTGCCATATACGTCCAATAGAATGCCCTGATAATCTGAAGCGTCGAGTGCGGTTGTGTCTTTGACGTTGAGCGCTGCCTGTATGAACCCGCCGTTGTGTTCCAGTCTGACATCGCCGCGCAGGCGCAGACAGGGCCTGGCCTCGATGCTGTCCAGGGTCAACCGTCCGTTGGAGATCCCGCCCATCACGCCGTCCGTGACCAGGCGCCAGGGCGCACCCAGCGACGAGCGATAGTCGCCGGTCTGGCGATCGTCGAGTATGAACACGTCATCCGCCATAACGGTTGCCTGGCCGCCGCAAGAGAGGACCGCCGCCGAAAGCAGCCTCGCTGTGGATTCCACGATGCTGCCCGAGGTTCGTTTCGCCAATTTAGCGCCCCGGTTTAGGGGAAATCCGGGGGGCAGTATACCCGATGCGCCGACAGAGCAGGCGCTTCAGGTATACTGCCCCCGGGTTTCCGGCCTGGTGTTCGGCGCCGGCAATCGGAAAGAACCGAGCCGCACTGACGCCGTTCGGTCGCTGCCTCTGAAAATCTGATGATCCGACAGGAGCGTCCGCGTGCCCCTGATTAACTTGGTCATCGACTTGATCGTGGTTGGCGTGCTGCTTTGGCTCGTCAATACCTACATACCCATGGATGGAAAGATCAAAAGCATCCTGAATCTCGTCGTTGTTATTGCCGTCGTGTTGTGGGTATTGCAGGTTTTCGGCGTGTTGGGATCGATGGGCCGCATACGTATCGGCCGCTGACTGGTGTCAGAGGTGGGGTGACCGATTTCGGCCCGGAAGCGACCTTCGATCCGCTGATGAGCGACAGTCAGCTTACCTGCAGACACCGGACCTTCAATACCATCGACATCCATGCTGCAAAGTGGGCGAGTTCGATCCTCCTCCACTCCACCACCAATCGAAGGCCAGTATCGCTCTTAGTCCTCTTCCGCATCGCGTCCACGATGAGCGTTCCGCGCTTAGGCTGGTCTTTCGGGCATCGCCCGTTCTGCCCTTACATGATCGCGCATCTGGTCCCTGAAGTTATTCACGCCGGTGAAGAATTCACGCATCATGATGACCCAATAATACTGGCCGCGGCGGGTCAGGCGAACCCATTCACTATCGTCGACGATGGCACCGGTCAGCCGAAGGGCCAGGAACTCCTTCCAAAGGAGTGAAAAAAAGCGCCCCTCATACTTGTGCCGAAACTTGCCCTTGTTCAGGGACAGACCAAACAGGGTCATGACCAGATCGTAGCGAGCCCGCTCATGATTCTGCAGGACACGGTGAGCGGTAAAAGCTGTGCCCGTTTTATCGATCATGCGACCATAGCGGTTGATGGCAAAGGTGTTTGCATACATGACCCCGTCCAGATAACTGAACGCCCCACTCCCGGCGCCGATGTAACTGGTATCGGCAATAACATATTCATCGACAAGGCCCGGGTGGCGGGAAAAACACCAGACGGAAGAAAGCTGGTAATCTTGAGCTATCTCCCGGCGGATCCTGTCGTAGAAGATCTTCTCATTAGTCAGTGAATAGGCGCCCATGGACTTGAGCATGGCCCTCCCAGTACGCTTGGACGTCATCAGGGGATACAGGGAGACTTGGTCAACCCGAACATCCTCGACGAGTGTTTTCAGATCCTGAATCAAGGAGTCTTCACTTTGTCCGGGGAGATTGAAAATCATGTCGGCATTTAGCGTGTTGAACCAGCCCTGGGCAAACTGGAGGCGCTCCCGGTTCTGTGCACCGCTCCCGTACGGAGCATAACGCCCCATGTTCTTGAGCAACGCGTCATCGAAAGTCTGTATTCCCACCGACAGACGATGAACGCCGGCGGCTTTCAATGTTGAGAGCACATCCTCACGCAGATGATTCGGGTTGGTTTCCACCGAGACCTGTCGGACAGGGAACAGCGAACGGACCAAGTCCAAGGTGGTGGCGAGTTCCTCTAGCAAGACGGTCGGCGTACCACCCCCTACGTAGACGATGCCCGGTTGATAGCCCTTGTCGGAAATAATTCGCAGTTCCCGGCGCAATGCCTTGAAGTACGTTGTTGCCTTAGGGAGTGTCAGCAGGACTCTTTGAAATGAGCAGAAGGGACAGAGCGACTCGCAGAAAGGAATGTGGATATAGAGCACGGCCGGCTGCAGCGGGCCGACCTCCGGCAGCGCCTTGGGTACTCCAAGCTGGAAGTGCATCTGCCGCGCATAGCTGCGTCGTAGGTAGGTTTCCAGAAGTGGCTCGATCACCTTCACGGAGGGTACCTCGAATGACCCTAAGCCGGCGAAGCCGGAACCAAACAGGCTAGATTCAGTTTATCGAAAGAGCGGAAGCAGAGACGATTGTAGGTGATATGCCGACAGATCGATATCGCGAGCGGCTTGCCGGGGTGCTGTCTTGCTACGACCGGATTGTGATTATGGGCACGCTGCCGGGGGCGTGCTTCGCGGATGGGATGACGAGCTACTTGAACGCCCGTCGCATTCGCACTTTTGACTACCCACGCTTTGCTGAACCGCTGCGCGACCGGATTCGTGAAGCGGCGCAAGCTCTGGCCGCGGCACAAGGGGTGACGATTGAACACATTGCCAAAGCGCACATTCCCAAGGAATGCGTCCTCGCTGCGGTGCTCAAGCAACGTGGTGCTCATCCCCGGTGCCCATCATCTGCGCCACGGAAGCCTGCGATGCCTAGGAGCCCTGGCATGACAAGCAGACCCACCAGACCTTCCTGCGCACACCCCGGGCAAATGCCTGCACTACGCCGACCCTGACTTTCCGGAGGGCTGTAATGTGAGGCACTGCTGCCGCTCAATCCGGGCAATTTTCCAGCTCCTGAATGGTTACCTTCCTGGCCGGTTTTCGTCCTACAGGGTTTTCTTATATAACATTTCGCTATAGGACGGGAGGCGACCCAACCCAGACGTCCAGTGTCTTGGGCTCCATGTCGTATTTGTATTGCAAGCGGTCGTTCCCCCTGTTCAGACTGGGGTCTGGCTCAGATCGCAGAGTAACTTCATGTACTGAACCAATATCGATATTCACTTGCCTGATCAAAGGGACTTAAAGGTCAGCGGATCTCAGTATAATCTGTAATGCGAATGGCACTAAGTTAAGCCCGAGCGATACAAGCGTTATGCGCTAATTTATTGAAGATAAAGAAGAAGGTTGGCTCTGGATTGGTTAAGATGTTTGCTACCAGACATCCACCCCACCCACCCCGAGGCCAACCTTCATGGGACATCACTTTAACGGTCGATCTGCCCAACAGCAACGTCGCCTTGCCAAGCAGGCTCAAACTGTCGATGCCAACCATTTTTTCAATCTGCTTACCGATCCGCAGATGCTGGGAATGGTTGAGGAGCAGCTGCCGGAGCACCGGGAACGCCAGTTCCCTCCGACGCTGACATTGGCGATGTTTTTGGGGCAGATCATGAGTGCGGATGGGTCCTGTCAGAACGCGGTGAACGAAGCGATCGTCGCGCGCCTGTTGGCCGGGATGAATCCCGGGAGCATGAGCACCAGCGGCTATTGCCAGGCACGCCAACGCTTGCCGCAGGAGATGGTCGGTACGCTGGCGCGACAAAGCGGCGCGCTGCTGGGTGAGCAGACCCCCCACGCGTGGCTGTGGCAAGGCCGACACGTGAAGCTGGTGGACGGTACGACGGTGTCGATGCCGGACACCGCGGCGAATCAGGCCCGCTTCCCCCAACATGGGCAGCAGGAAGCTGGCGTGGGTTTTCCACTGGCGCGCCTGGTGGGGGTGATTGCTCTATCCAATGGGGCGGTGCTGGATGCCGGCATAGGGCCCTACCAAGGCAAGGGCACGGGGGAGCAGGGTTTGTTCCGGGGGCTCAAGCGGTGTTTTGTCGAAGGCGATGTGATGCTGGCGGATGGCTATTTTTGCAGGTATTTTCTGATTGCCGACCTGCTCAGGCGTGGAGTGGATGTGCTGTTTGAGCAACACGGTGCACGGATCACCGATTTTCGCAGAGGCGAGCCGCTCGGCGCGCGCGATCACTTGGTGTGGTGGTCCAGGCCCGCCAGGCCTGACTGGATGCGTGTGGAGGAGTACCGCGACTATCCGGATGAGATCAAGGTGCGCGAGGTGAAAGTCGGCAAGAAGGTGCTGGTGAGCACGCTCCTCTCGCCGCGCAAAACGCCCACAGCGGCGCTGGAGGAATTATATTGGCAACGCTGGAACGTAGAGCTGGACCTGAGAAACATCAAAACGACCCTCGGTATGGAAGCGCTCAGCTGCAAAACCCCGCCGCTGTGCGAGAAAGAGTTCTGGGCCTACCTGCTGGCGTACAATCTGATCCGGCTGTTGATGGCACAGGCCGCCTTGCAAGCCGAAGTATTGCCGCGTCAATTAAGCTTCAAGCATACGCTGCAGATTTGGGCGGCGTGGAGTCAACGGCAGTTTCTCTCCGAAGCCGGCGAAGACACGGCGACCTTGTTTGTGCTCATCGCTCAAATACGGGTGGCCGATCGACCCGGCAGGGCCGAACCGCGGGCGGTCAAACGCAGGCCCAAGCCTTATCCGCGCCTGGACAAACCTCGCCGGAAAGCACAGATGGAGATCGAAAGACGCGGACATGCTAAGAAGTTACGAGCTTAACTTAGTGCCATTCATCTGTAATGCCTTAATCCACGTATCGCATCCAAATATTCTAACCGCGTGAAATTATCCCAAAACACCTATACAAGTCGGTTCCTTGCAGATGACGAAGTCTTGCCTAAACTGAATTGTGTAGACCAAATAAAGTAAGACTCAATGGCGCAACAACGGCTGGCACACAGGTAAGGAAGTCGCTCAACTTGGGAAGGAAAATTTCCAACCCACATGTCCCTATTTGCTAGTCAGCTGTTAGAGGAGGGGCATGTCATGAACAGAATGTTTGACTACTTGGCTATCGGCCTCGCGACACTGGCACTTGCACCGACTGCTTTCGACGTGCAGGCGGGCGGGATACTGCAGCGCCCCGGTACCGTGAAACCGGGCGATCCCTGGCAACAACCACCGTTTGATTTCAACTTCGGCAACCACGTCGACACCCATGTACAGCTCAGGCTGCGGGAGGATCGTCATGGCAACCCGAAACAGCTTTGGGGATCGTTCTATATCATCTTCACCGAAAATGACGGCGTAACACGAATCGGTACTGATCCCGTCTCCGGCCTGCCGATTGCCCGTCACCCGCGCGGTGCGGAACACAACGAACGCTGCGGCATTGACCCGATCACCTGCTATGTCGGTTGGTACCTGGACGCCGTACCGGGGGCCGCAAAATTCCTGTACCACAGCGGCGTCAACGGTGATGACCACCCGGTCTGGATGGTCAACCGCGCCGAGGAGTACGACCCAAATGATCTCACTTCGCCTACTAGCTCTCCCGGGATGGTCATTCCGCAGCCCGGCGCTTACTCGCACTTCCACTGGATAACGACTGGCAGCAACGTCATAAATCACACCCTCGATCCGCGGGCGGGAAGCGTTCCGCCTGAGTGTGACAAGAACGATGCCGCCCAGTTGCAGGATCAGGACCCGACCGCCGCCAACAAGGTATGTCAGGGTTGGTTCCTCCAAATCAAGGCAGTGCGCAACTTTGCCCTCGAACATGGCGGCGAGCTTATCCCGGTGCACGTTGGTATAGACCTGCGATCGCACCTCAACATGGTAACCAACTATGATCAGACACCCGTCGTCGATATCACGGGAACTAGATAGATTGAAGTCGGCGGTCAATTAGTCACGGAAAACCACCGTAATAGAAGGGCTGGCAGCCGTGCCAGCCCTTTTCTCTGTCCTGCACACTGCCGCGTGCAACGATGTGACACCACCAAGACCGGTGCCGCGCGAGAACTATATCGTGGGCGTGCCGCGGGGTGGCCGCTGGCTTGAGCTGTTGAACAGCGACGCCGAATGCTACGGCGGCGCGGGCTTCGGCAATGTGCCGGCGGCGTTGACAGCGCGCCGGTAGCCGCACAGGGTAAATCTCATTCGCTTTATCTTACCCTGCCACCGCTGGGCGTCTTGTATCTGAAGCCAGCTGGCTGAATAGGGAGTGTGGCCAGACCAGGTTCGTTTGATCCTCGTTCCGGGATCTCGAACAGGTCTGGCTCATTGAATCCATAATCCCCAAAAAACAATTTTATAGTTCAATAGCAGAAACTGTTTACGGGGGCTTTAATGCCGCCGTCTTCTATAACGGTGTATGCCTGGCCTGTTTCCGACCGTTCGGCCGATTGGACAGTTCAGAACACGCTAGACGGGCAGAGTTCGACCCGAATGCACCTTCGTCTCCTGGATCGTTCAGCATCCCGCCGCGCCTGACTGACCCCCCTTGTCATCTCCATTAGCCGCATATTATTTGTGGATACGGATGCGCCCGGCCGTTGCAAACCGTCCGCGCCGGGACTAAGTATTACTAGACGGTTTCACTTGAACCTTCCGAAGTCGCGTTTCTGCGGCTCCAACTGAACCCGCCGAGGAATGCGCACCCGATTTCGGGCGGTCGCGCCTTCGTGATGAAACGGTCATGAGTCCATCCCTCCGGCAACCACTACCGGGGACACAACAAGGACGGACCTGAGTCGATGCGTCATGGAAGCCGCCAAAACCTGGCGCACTCCGCGCCCTCGCACTCGCACTGGTCGTCCAGCTTGCGGGTGTAGCACACCGGCCCCGACAGGGCAGTGCGGCAAACTTCAAAGTCGGGCAGACCGGGGCCTCGATGCCGGCGGCCGCATTCGGATTCCTTCACGCCGGCCAGTCGATCGTCTGTGCGGTCCGGCAGGTTCGCCGCCGCGTGAGACCGGTGCAGGTCCTTGCAGCGAAGCCATGGAGCGGAATCGTCAAGGCCAGGAGACTTTCATGGGATCGGACTTCAAGATCGGAGAAATCGCATGCCCATCGCTTCAATGAACGCAGAACCCGTGCCGGCCCCGGATGAGGCGCCGAAGAAATCCCGGCTCCGCCGCGTGGCGCGGCGTGCAGGCATTGTCATCGCCTGCCTGGGCGCTTTCGTTCTGGTGGTGTCCGTCGCAGTCAGGTTCGCCACCGCCGGCCCGGAAAAGGCCGTTCACGCGTTTCTCGCGGCCGCAGGCAGCGGCAACTACAGCGCGGCGTACGATTATTTCTCGGCGCCGTTGAAGCAGGAACAGTCGCTGGCCGAATTCAGCGCGCAGGCGCAGGCGAACGCGCTGTTTCTGCGTGTGAAGGACACGACCTTCAACAACCGCTCGATCGAAACCGGCAGCGGCGCGAAGCTCGCAGGCAGCGTGACGCTGGAATCCGGAACGCAGGTGCCGGCGACATTCAGACTGGTCAAGGAGAACGGAAAATGGAAACTGATCGGTTATCAAATAGGATCCTGACGCACGGCGGCCGTGCGGCGTTGTTCGCCGTCCTGTTGCTCGGGCTCGGCACACGGGCCGCGCCCGGGGCGGACACCGCGGCGCCGGGCGCACCTCGTTACGCGACCACGTTGTTGACCGATGACGAGGAACAGCAGCAGGAGAAAGGTGTGTTCGGCCACGATACGCCGAAGATCTATGTCATCGGCACTTTGGCTGACGTACCGGCCGGCACGCCGGTCAAGGTGGTGTGGATTGCGGCGAAAACCGATGTTACGCCGCCAGACTACGTCATCATTTCCAAAGAGATGCAGGCGGGCGGAATGATCAACCAGGTGACGTTCTCGATGAGTCGCCCCGATAACGGTTGGCCTGCGGGCACCTATCGGGCCGAGCTATATATCGCCGGCACACTGGCAAAGCAGATCCCCTTCGAGGTGGTGCAGTGACCGTGGGGTCGAGTGGCGGGATCTGTTGCTGGCCACCCCTGGGCGGAACCGGTCGCTGAGGGGAGGATTGACCGGCGTCAGATTCACCGCGCAAGGTCTCGGCGCCGGGAATCCCGTCGCGCCCAATACGCGACCGCACGGCTCCGACAATCCGCGTGGCCGTCAGAAAAACCGGAGAGTGGAGATTACACTCAAAAAACCAACCCGAACCCGCGGGACAGTCACGGACGCATTCCAGCCGGCCGGCACAGCGGGACATGACGGATGAACAGGATCTTCCTGAGCGTGGCGCTGCTCGTGCTGTTGTGCGGCTGCAGCCGCACGGACGGCGAGGACCTGATCATTCAGCGCAACGGTGCCACGCTGGGCGGCGCGTTGCTCGGATGCGGGCCGGTGGATTGCGTGTTCAAGGGCGGCTCGGCCCTCCAGAGCGTTGACCGCTCGACGATCGAGTGGATCGGGCTCCAGAGTGGGGCGCCACCGCCGCCGGTCGCCGATCCGACCACCGACGAGGTTCATCTGGCCGACCGGTCCGTGGCGCAGGGCGGACTGCTCGGCATCAACGCCGACGTGATTGTTACCCAGCGCGGCCAGTACCCGCGCACCACGGTCCGCTGGGTGCATTTCGCGCCACCGCCGGCCGGGCACGACCGGGAGCCCATCTACGTGGGCAACCCTGGCACGCCGACGCCCACGGAACCTCCACCTCCACTTCCGCCCCCCTTCCCGTCCTCGTCCCCGCCGCCTGCCGCGTCGTCGGCGAGCCCGCCGCGGCCTCCCAACGAGGCTTTTGTCGGCTGTCCACAGGACAAGCCCCTTGGCGGCTGGGCCGAGACGGACTCCGACTGGATCGACAACGGTTGCCGCGGCTCGTGGCACACCAGGACCCGCTTCCCCCTGGTTCTCCGCGCCCCGCCCGGCACGCCCTGGCCGATAATCCTCCACACCGGTTATTCGGCACCGGAGGTCACCTGGGAGGAGAGCACCACGGGCTGCAGTGGCACGACATCGAACGGTGAGGAGACCTGCTCGGCTCTGGCAGGACGTCATTCGGGCACAGTCACCCTGGGCACGTTGGGGCCGATGGGGTTCGCGGGCGGAATGGACGGCGATGTCCGCTTTCTTCCGGGGGATCCTTCGCTCTATTCGCGGTTCGGCACCGGGAATCTCCTTACCTACCTGAAATGCGTGAGCAATAACGGCTCCGGTGGGGAAGCCGGAGCGAATGGTTGGGATACCCGGTGGCACGGCGCCATGGACTTCAACGTCAGGGCCGAAGCCCCGTCGCCGGTCGCGGATCAGCCCTACGCCGTTGCCTTCGTCGCCCCCACCGAGTGCGCCCACCCGCCGAACGAAACCGCCGAGCGCGAATGCGTCATGCACGCCGATCGCTACGTCGTCGTCCCCTTCTCCGGGCAGTCGACCTGGACATCCCCGAGTGCCTCGGACCCCTACTACTCGGGGATCCAGCGGGCCAAGCTCCGGTGGGACGTCTGCTGCGGCTGCGGGTCGCCGCCGACGCCGCCCGAGCCCTCCGACGACCCTTGCGCAAGTACCCTGAAGGCGGACAGCGATCTGGAAACCAACCGCACAAAGCGCGAAGAAGAACTCAAGGCGCTCGACAAGGCCGGCGAGGCCTATAACGAACAGTTGCAGGAAGCCGGCGCGCATTACGACGACTACGTGAAAACCATCAAGGCCTGCCTCATCCAGAGTCTGGTCACCAAGGCGCTGATCGCGCTGCTTGCGCCCGAGACGGAGGCCGCCGGGGTATCGAAGGATGTCCTGGAAGCCGTGGAGTTTGCCGACCAGAACGGTCTGTTCCCGCCGATGGGGCTGCAGCAGATCGCCGATATCGTCGAGAAGACCGTCAACGGTGAAGACCCCACGACGGTTCTGGCCCCGGAGCAAATACAGAACTGGAATTCAACCGTCGCCGCCCTTGCCAAGGTCCAGACGCTGATGTCGGGCAGCTCGGCTGCGGAAATGGAAAAGTCGCTGGAAGAGTGCCAGGGCGCGTTTCTGGTGTCGGCCGGGACCAAGCTTAGCGCCGACAAGTATGTCGAAAGCGTCAAGGCCGCCCTTGAAGATCTGGCCGAGTACGACGGGTTGAAGAACAACATTCGCGACCTCGACACCGCCTATCCGGGCCTGCAATACAAGGACTGGGAAGCCTGTGTCCTGCGCGCCCGCTGCAAGCACACTCCCGAGTCGGATTGCGACGACAGGAAACCGCCGGGCGACTGGCCTGACGTCCCGTGATGCGCTTTCTCAGCGGTCCAAAACAGAGGCTGCGGAAGGAGGTTTGCTCGTGCAATTTTCGCCTTTCTACAAATATCTTCCGCGTACGCCTGTGCAGTGGCATGACCCCGTGCCGGTTCGTATGGAGGGAAGCCGGGCGCGTAACCGGGCAGGACGTGCGCAAAGGCGATTTCCTGCGGTCTGGCCGCCGCTTTCCTGCGCGCAGGCAAATCATCAACTGCGGGACGCAGCGAGAGGGTCATTGGAGATGAGGAGACACCTGAGCGCATGAACCTGGACGCCTATCACGCGTTCGCACACACCGCTTCGCAGGTCGGCGCCTGGATGCTCGGCATCGTCATCGGCGTAATGGTTGTCGATCTAATCTTGATGGTGATCTACACGATCCGGCACGGCCAGTCGGACGCCAGGAGTGGCGCGGTCGAGACAGACGACACGCCGCTTTCGCCGCCGATGTGGATGAAGGGCCGGCTTGGCAGTTGGCACGGACGCTATAAGCGGCGTGTTCTCGGCAGTCGGTCCGGTCTCGTTTCGAACGAATCGCTCGCAGACGGTACCGCGACCCGCGGCGAGCGGTTGATGGTGGTCGGCATCATCGCGTTCATGTCCTGTTTCTTTCTGGTGTTTCTCGGAGCAGGATTGCTGACGATGGAAGACAATCCGGTTGTTCTTCTGATGTCCGTGGCCGTCGGCGCGTGGCTCTTCAGTATTTTCAAAGGCGCCTACGCTGACCACCGCGAAGCGAAAAAACGTGTGGCTGGCGGAAATTCGCCCGACGATTCGCCGGACAGACGGATGGAATGAACTCGCTCCAATCGATCCGGCCGCGCGAGCATTCGCGGTATCCAGGGTTGTGCGCTGGCGCGGGGTCGTTGGGCTTGGTTTCCTCAGCCATCCATGGGGCTCCAGGTACCGTCAGCGCACGAAGGCGCTACGACCGGCATATACCGCGGATTCGCCCAGGGATTCCTCGATACGCATGAGCTGGTTGTACTTTTCCACTCGCTCGCCCCGACAGGGCGCGCCGGTCTTTAGGTGGCCGGTGGAAAGCGCCACGGTGAGGTCGGCGATGAAGCTGTCCACGGTCTCGCCGCTGCGGTGGGATACCATCGCACCCCAGTTCGCGCCGTAGGCCAGGTTGACCGCCGCCACGGTCTCGGTCAGCGAGCCGATCTGGTTTAGCTTGATCAGCACCGCGTTGGCGACGTCCGCGTCGATGCCGCGCCGGATGCGTTCAACATTGGTGACGAAGAGGTCGTCGCCCACCAGCTCGACCCTGTCGCCCAGTTTTTGGTTGAGCAGCTTCCAGCCGTCCCAGTCGTCCTCGGCGAGACCGTCTTCCAGGACGACGATGGGGAAGCGTGTTGCCCAGTCGGCGTACATCGCCACCATCTCGGCGGCGTCCACCTTGCGGCCCTCGGTGCGCAGGTGATAGAGGCCATCTTCGAAGAAGCCGCTGGACGCGGGGTCGAGCGCGATCGCCAGGTCGTCGCCAGGCCGGTAGCCGGCGGCCGCGATGGCCTGGACGATCAGCTCCAGCGCCTCGACATTGCGCTTCAATGCCGGTGCGAAACCGCCCTCGTCGCCCACGCCCGTGGAGTGACCGGCGTCCTTCAATACCTTCTTCAGCGCATGGTAGACCTCGGCGCCCCAGCGCAGGGCTTCGGCGAAACTGGGCGCGCCGACCGGGGCAATCATGAACTCCTGCAGGTCGGTGCCCTGCCAGTTGGCATGTACGCCGCCGTTCAGGATGTTGAACATGGGTACCGGCAGGCGGCAGGCCGCGGCCCCGCCCAGGTAGCGGAACAAGGGCAGGCCGCAGGCGGTCGCCGCCGTCCGTGCCACCGCCAGGCTCACGCCCAGGATGGCGTTCGCGCCCAGTTTCGCCTTGTTGGGCGTGCCGTCCAGCGCCTGCATGGCCCGGTCCGCCGCGCCCTGGTCGAGGGCGTCCAGGCCCGTGAGTGCCTCCGCGATCTCGCCGTTGACGTGGCCCACCGCCTTCTTCACGCCCTTGCCGCCGTAGCGGGACTTGTCACCGTCGCGCAGCTCCAGGGCCTCGTGCACGCCGGTCGAGGCGCCGGAAGGCACCGCGGCGCGGCCCGTGGCGCCGCCGTCAAGGGTGATCTCGACTTCGACGGTGGGATTGCCGCGCGAGTCCAGGATTTCGCGGGCGTGAATCGTTCGGATGCGGGTGTTCATGGGTTACTCCTGGGTCGATGGAAGGGGTGGGACGCCGGAGAGCGCCCACAGCGCCAACAAAATAGCGCGGCCGTCAGGCCGCAGGCGGTGGAAAAGGCGATGGCCAAGCCGCTTACCGAGGCGCCCGGCCGGTTGGCGAACCGGATACCGGGGACGTACCGGGCGTTGAACTTGAGGCTCGACAGCCAGCGCCGCCGCGCGCAATGGCAACGACTGATTTCCGCATACGTCATCCCTTGATGATAAGGCTCATAGCCCAATGACAGTGCAAGCACGTGCCTACGCCACCCCTGCCGGGCCGGGGCAGGCATCGTCAGGCGGGGAAGCCCAGCGGTTATCAGGCGGCATGCCATCTCCTTAGTCGAAATCATTATTACACGGCTCTCGAGCACTTGTGAAACCGAAGTCTTGTCCAACAAGGCACCGGATTGAAGATACTGAAGTCGTGATCATGGCCGTACCCCGTCATTTATTGTCGCTCTGAAAGGCGCCTTCCGGCGCGCAGCAGATATTTGACCGGATTCAGGGGCGGCGCGAAGTCCGAGTGTCTAAACGCTGGCTATCATGAAGCGTTAGCTATTATTATCTGTTGGTCGGCACAGTGGCCGCGTGATGCACGCACGGGCCGCGACCTGCGTCGCATCCGGATGACTGCCCCTGTGCCAGGACCGCGGTGCATGCAGCACAGGGCGGTCCGTGAGTACCGCCCGGCAGTGCCGTGGCGCCGGCCCGCTAACTCAGTTCACAGGATGGAGGCACTCAATGAGCAGCGCCAAGCCCAGCGATATCACGCGTCCCGCGGACTTGGTCCAGCATGGCAGGGGGACCGGCGCGGTTCGCACGCAACGCCCGGTCTACGTGGACCTGCTTCCCCCTTGCAACAATGCCTGCCCGGCCGGGGAGAACATCCAGGGCTGGCTGGCCCACGCGCAGGAAGGCGCCTACGAGAAGGCCTGGCAGGTGTTGATGCGGGATAACCCCATGCCTGCCGTGCACGGTCGGGTCTGCTACCACCCGTGCGAAAATCACTGTAACCGTATTGAGGTGGACAGCTCGGTGAGCATCCACGCCGTGGAACGCTTCCTGGGCGACCTCGCACTGCAGCAAGGCTGGAAGATCAAGGTGGACGCTCCCCCCAGCGGGCGCCGGATCATGGTGGTGGGCGCCGGGCCCAGCGGGCTGTCGGCGGCCTATCACCTCACCCGCTTGGGGCATACCGTGGAGATTTTCGAAGCAGGACCCATGGCGGGCGGCATGATGCATTTCGGCATCCCCGCCTACCGCTTGCCGCGCGTCGAGCTGGACCGGGAGATTGCCCGCATCCAGGAAATGGGCGTGCGCATCCTGTTCAACCACAAGGTGGAGGACGTGGCGGCGGAGAAAGCGGCGGGACAGTTCGACGCGGTGTTTGTCGCGGTGGGTGCGCACATCAGCAAGCGGGTCGATATTCCAGCGCGGGATGCCGGCAAGATATTCGATGCGGTCAGCTTTCTGCGTCAGGCGTCAGCGGGAGAGGCGCCGACTCTGGGCCGACGCGTGGCCATTTACGGTGGCGGCAACACGGCGATGGATGCCGCCAGGACTGCCAGGCGTCTTGGCGCCGAGGAAGCTCTCATCATCTACCGGCGTGACCGCGAGCACATGCCCGCCCACCCTTCCGAAGCCGATGAGGCCATCGAGGAGGGTGTGAAGATCAACTGGCTGCGGACCATCAAAGAGATCGATCAGAGCAAGATCCAGGTCGAGGTGATGCGCATCAATGCCGAAGGCTATCCGGAGCCGACCGGCCAATTCGAGACTCTGGAGGCTGACACGCTGATCCTGGCCCTGGGCCAGGACACCGATACCGCGTTCCTGCAGCAGGTGCCGGCCATCGAATTCAAGCGCGACGGCACCGTGGTGGTCGACGCCAACATGATGACCGGCCATGCGGGTATCTTCGCCGGCGGCGACATGGTGCCCAGCGAGCGCACGGTGACCGTGGCGGTCGGGCACGGCAAGATGGCCGCCCGACATATCGACGCCTACCTCAGCGGCGCGCAGTACATCAAGGTGGCGAAGCACCCTGTGGTCGGTTTCGACTCGCTGCATATTCACTACCTTACCGAGGCGCAGCGGAGGCATCAGGACCATCTGGACCCGGAGCGCCGCCGCTATGGCTTCGACGAAGTTGTCAGGGGGCTGAGCGAGAGCGAAGCCGCTTATGAGGCTAAACGCTGCTTCTCCTGCGGCAACTGCTTCGAGTGCGACGGCTGCTTCGGCGCCTGCCCCGAGCACGCGATCATCAAGTTGGGCCCCGGGATGCGTTACCGCTATGACTACAATCTTTGCACCGGCTGTGCCGTGTGCTTCGAGCAGTGTCCCTGTCATGCCATCGACATGATCCCGGAACCAGGAGTCTGATCCGTGAAGTCGCCAGCCGTTACGACGCTTGAAGGCAACGAAGCAGTCGCGTACACCGCCTATCGCATCAACGAAGTCTGCGCGATTTATCCGATCACGCCCTCGTCGACCATGGCCGAGTTGGCCGACCAGTGGGCCGCCGAAGGGAAACCCAACATCTGGGGCAACATCCCCCTGGTGGTGGAGATGCAGAGCGAGGGCGGTGCCGCCGGCGCGGCCCACGGCGCGCTGCAGACCGGTGCCCTGACGACCACCTTCACGGCATCGCAAGGCCTGTTGCTGATGATCCCGAACATGTACAAGATCGCGGGCGAACTGACACCCGCCGTGTTCCATGTGGCCGCCCGCTCTCTGGCGGCCCAGGGCCTGTCGATTTTCGGCGACCATTCCGATGTCGCGGCGGTGCGCAACACCGGCTTCGCCCAGCTTGCCTCGAGCACGGTGCAGGAGGCGCACGACATGGCGCTGCTGGCGCAGGCCGCGAGCTTGGAAGCCAGGGTGCCCTTCGTGCATTTTTTCGACGGCTTCCGCACCTCGCACGAGGTGAACAAGCTCACCCTGATCCCGGATGAGCAGATGGCGGCGATGATCGATCCGGCGCGGGTGCGTCAGCACCGGGCGCGTGGCCTGAATCCGGACAATCCCTTTATTCGCGGTACCGCGCAGAATCCCGATGTCTATTTCCAGGCGCGTGAGACGGTCAACCCCTTTTATGCGCGTCTGCCGGCCATCCTGCAGGAAAGGATGGATGCCTTCGCCGCGCTGACCGGCAGGTCCTACCACCTGTTCGACTACTTCGGCGATGCGGACGCCGAGCGTGTGGCGGTCATCATGGGCTCGGCGGCGCAGACTTTCCGCGAGACGGTCGCTTACCTCCAGCGCCAGGGAGAAAAGTGCGGGGTCGTCAATGTGCGCCTCTGCCTGCCGTTCTCCGCCGAGCATTTCCTGGCCGTGCTGCCGGCGTCGGTAAAGGCCATCGCCGTGCTCGACCGCACCAAGCTGCCCGGCTCCACCGGCGAGCCGCTGTATACCGACGTGGTGACTGTCATGGCCGAAGCCCAGGCCAACGGCACCCTGCCGGGCGGCACCACGCCGCGGATCATCGGCGGGCGCTACGGCCTGTCCTCCAAGGAGTTCACGCCGGCCATGGCCAGGGCCGTGTTTGACGAATTGAAGTCGGCTGCGCCGAAGAACCACTTCACCGTCGGCATCAATGACGATGTCTCCCATACCAGTCTGGACTACGACCCCGCGTTCGACATCGAACCGGATGAAGTGATGCGCGCGCTGTTCATCGGCCTCGGGGCGGATGGCACGGTCGGCGCCAACAAGAACAGCATCAAGATCATCGGTGAATCCACGCCGCTGCATGCGCAGGGCTACTTCGTCTACGACTCGAAGAAATCCGGCTCGCAAACGGTCTCGCACATGCGCGTCGGGCCGAATCCCATCAACTCCCCCTACCTCATCCGGTCGGCCGGCTTCATCGGCTGCCATCAGTTCAACTTCATCGAGAAGATGGACGTACTGGAGAGTGCGCGGCAAGGGGCGATCCTGCTGCTCAACAGCCCGTATGGTCCCGATGCGGTGTGGGATCATCTGCCGCGCAGCGCACAGGAGCGAATCATCCAGAAGCAGGTCCAGCTCTATGTGATCGATGCTTCCAGCGTGGCGCGGGAAACCGGTATGGGCACCCGCACCAATACCATCATGCAGACCTGTTTCTTCGCGATCTCCGGGGTGCTCTCCGGGGAGGAGGCGATCGGCAAGATCAAGGAGTCCATCCGCAAGACCTATGGCAAGAAGGGCGACGAAGTCGTGCAGAAGAATTTCGATGCCGTGGACCAGACCCTGGCGCATCTCTATCGGGTAGAGGTCCCCCGGCAGGCAGACAGCACCATCGAACTGCCGCCGGTGGTGCCGCCCGAGGCGCCGGAGTTCGTGCAGAAAGTGACGGCGGCGATGATGGCCGGCAAGGGCGATCAACTGCCGGTATCCGCGCTGCCTGTCGACGGCACCTACCCATCCGGCACCACGCGCTGGGAAAAACGCAATATTGCAGCCTTTGTCCCGGTTTGGGAGCCCGACATCTGCATCCAATGCGGCAACTGCAGCTTCGTGTGCCCGCACAGCGTGATTCGCGGAAAGTTCTATCCCGACGCTTTGCTGGCATCCGCCCCCGAAGGCTTCCAGTCGGCGCCTATCAACGGCCGTGGTTTCCCCGACACACGCTATACGCTGCAGGTCTACCTGGAGGACTGCACGGGCTGCGGCCTCTGTGTGGAAGTCTGTCCCGCCAGGAGCCTGCAGCAGAGCGGGGTCAAGGCCATCAACATGAAGCCCAAGGAGGCCGTCCTGGCGCAGGGCCGGCAGACCGTGGGCTTCTTCGAAAGGCTACCGGTCAATGACCGCTCGCAGGTGGATTTCTCGTCAGTGCGGGGGACGCAGTTTCTGGAGCCCCTGTTCGAATTTTCCGGTGCCTGCGCGGGCTGCGGCGAGACACCCTATGTGCGCCTGCTCTCACAGTTGTTTGGCGACCGGGCCATCATCGCCAACGCCACGGGCTGCTCATCCATCTACGGCGGCAATCTGCCGGCGACGCCCTGGACCAAGAACGGTGAGGGGCGCGGTCCGGCCTGGTCGAACTCGCTGTTCGAGGACAACGCCGAGTTCGGGCTGGGGTTCAGGCTGAGTGCCGACAAGCATCTGGAGATGGCGCGGCAACTGGTGCAGGCGCTCAAGGGCCAACTGGATCCGGCGCTGGTCGACGAGATCCTGGATGCACCGCAGATTGCTGAATCGCAGATCCGCGCACAACGGTTGCGGGTGGCGCAGGTCAAGGCGGCGCTGTTGAAGCTCGACAGCGAGCAGGCCCGCGAGCTGCTTTCGGTGGTCGATCATCTGGTCCGGCGCAGCGTCTGGATCATCGGCGGCGATGGCTGGGCCTACGACATCGGCTCATCCGGGCTGGACCACGTACTGGCCAGCGGCAGGAACATCAACGTGCTGGTGCTGGACACGGAAGTCTATTCCAACACCGGCGGTCAGATGTCCAAGGCCACCCCGTTGGGCGCCGTGGCCAAGTTTGCGGCCGCGGGCAAGCCGGTGGCCAAGAAGGACCTGGGTCTGCAGGTCATCTCCTACGGCAATGTGTACGTCGCTCGGGTCGCCATGGGCGCCAATCCACAGCAGACGCTGCTCGCGCTGCGCGAGGCGGAGGCGTACCCAGGACCTTCTCTGGTGCTGGCCTACAGTCACTGTATTGCCCACGGTATCAACATGCAGCATGGCCTGCGGCAGCAGGATCTTGCCGTCGCCAGCGGTCACTGGCCTCTGATTCGCTACAACCCGGCCTTGCGGCAGGCAGACAAGAACCCCTTCGTGCTGGACTCGCAACGTCCGACGGTGAAGCTCAAGGACTATGCGTTCAATGAACTGCGCTACAAAATGCTGTCCCGGACACATCCGGCCGAAAGCGAGCACCTGATGGGACTGGCGCAGCAGGTCGTGGATCAGAAGTGGGAAATCTATGAAGAGATGGCCAGCCGCAGCGGCAGCCATTTCCATCCGGACGCCGCTGTCAAACTCTAGGTAATCGGGGGAAACACCCTATGGATCTCACCACGAACTATATGGGGCTGAGCCTGAAGCATCCGGTGGTTGCCTCGGCGTCGCCGTTGTCGGGGACGCTGGAGGGCATGAAGCGGTTGGAGGACGGGGGCATTGCGGCAATCGTGATGTTTTCGCTGTTCGAAGAGCAGATTCGCCACGACAACGAAGCCTTTTCCTACCTCATGGAGTCGGGCACCTTTAGCTTCGCCGAGTCACTGAGCTATTTTCCGCAGACCGATGCCTACGACGTGGGGCCGGAGCACTATCTGGAGCTGGTCCGGCGGGCAGCCGAGGATTTGGAGGTGCCGGTCATCGCCAGCTTGAACTGCGTCACCAGCGAAGGCTGGGTGCAGTATGCCCGGCAGCTGCAGGAGGCCGGGGCGGCCGGGCTGGAATTGAACATCTACGGCGTGCATGCCGACCTCGACGTATCCGGCGCGCAGGTCGAGCAGCGCTACGTGGACATCCTCAAGGCCGTCAAGTCGACCGTCAGCATTCCGGTGGCCCTCAAGCTCAGCGCGTTCTTCAGCGCGATGGGGCACCTGGCCAAGCGCCTGGACGCGGCGGGAGCCGACGCCCTGGTACTGTTCAACCGCTTCTTCCAGCCCGACATCGACATCAATGAGCTTGAGGTGCAGCCCACCTTGCCGCTGAGTTCGGCCGGCGAGATACGCGCGCCGCTGCTGTGGATCGCCCTGCTGCACGGTCACCTCAAGGCCTCCCTGGGCGCCACGCGCGGCGTGGAAGGTCCCGTCGAGGTGATCAAATACCTGCTGGCGGGCGCCGATGCGGTGATGACGACTTCCGCCCTGCTGCGCAACGGGCCCGCTTATGCCGCCAACCTGGTGGAGGGATTGCAGCAGTGGATGGAGGGCCACGGATTCGAGTCGGTGGGCAAGATGCGCGGGGTCATGAGCCACCGCAATGTGGCGAACCCCCGCGCCTTCGAGCGCGCGAACTACCTCCGCGTGCTGGAGAGCTTCAAGAGCCAATACCGCTAGTGCTTACGACGTCAGTGCTTGCGTTCAAACATCCCTTCTCTCTCAAACCGACGAATGGCTGTGCCGTTGGCCGGCTATAGATTCCTGGCGCCATTGGCGCATGAATGTCCGCAAAGGTCGAAGCAGGACCGGCTGACCCAAGTAGTATGAGTTTAAAAGACCGGGCGCGACCCCTATGTATAGTGTTGAACTATGTATAGTTGAGTCAACGGGTTACCCGCCAGCCCCTGTTTCAATAGACCTCAGGGCCGGCGGCTCTATACATAGTTACAGCCCCTGAAGGAACTGCATCAGGGCGTCAGGTGGGCGGTAACGGTGGATCTTCATGTCGGGTTCCTGAAGCCGGGCCAACGCCTTATCTTTCATCGCCAGATCAGCCTCGACGTACCGGCGCGTGGTGGACATGTTCTCGTGTCCCAGCCACAGTGCAATCACACTGAAAGCCACGCCGGACTGCAGCATATGCATTGCTGTAGAGTGCCGGATCGAATGCGGCGATATGTGCCGCTTGGCGAGGCTACGGTGCACTTCAGATGCACGGCCAACAGCGATATTGAGTCGTTGATTAACATTGGCACGTGTCATTGCTTGCCCTGTCCGATTGGGCAGCAAGGGCGCGTCGGGACCCAGCGTGGAGGTGCACCGTAGCCAGAACCGGATCTCCCGAACCGTGGACTTCCACAATGGCACCGCGCGCTGCTTGCGACCCTTACCGCGCAGGTGAACACAGGGCGAAGCCTCTAGTACGACATCGGCAACACGCACAGCGATAATCTCCGAGACACGAGCCCCGGTGTTGTAGAGCATGGCTAGCAGCAGATGGTCGCGCTGCGAAGTCCATGTGCTGCCCGGCTCGCCGATCACTGCCAGCATCTCCTCGCGCGAGAGGAACCCGAGCATCGGGCGCTCGAAACGCTTCATTGGCACACCCAGCGCACGTTCAATGGCATGCAATGACGAGACATCGCGACGCGACGCAAATTTCAAGAACGCACGCAGCGCCGTCAGCCTCAGGTTGCGACTGCGCACCGCATTGTTGCGCTGCTGCTCCAGGTGGTCCAGGAACGCCATGATCAAGTCGGGTTCGATATCGGCTAGACATAGCTCGGTTGGCGCCTTGCCCAGGCGCACATGTGCGAAGTCCAGGAACAGCATCAAGGCGTCGCGGTAGGAGGCAACAGTGTGGGGGCTCAAGGCACGCTGCGTGACCAGATACTCCGTGAAAAACTGCTGGACCAACGATGGGAACGAAGGTGAGTGTGCGGTGGCTTCAGACATGATGCACCGCCGAGGCTGGCATGAGAGACTCGAACTTACCCGCAGCCACCGCCATCAGTTCGGGCACGCCGGTCAGGTACCAGTAGGTATTGGTCACCATTGCGTGGCCGACGTAGGTGGACAGGGACAGCATCGCCTGATCGATGTCCACACCTTGGGCATGCCAAAGCAGCACGCGACGAACGATGAAGGTGTGACGAAGGTCGTGGATACGCGGCGCAGCGTGGGCGCCACGGTTGACCCAGCCCAATTGATCCCGCAGGTGCTGGAAGACCCGATTCACCTGACGCAGGCTCAGGGCGAACCCCAGACGCTGGCCCCGCGTGCTGATGAAGAACGGCGTCTCGTCCGTGACCGTGATATGGCGTTTGCACAGCCCGCGGTACCGCCGCAACGCATCTACTGTGCTAGGATGCAGCGGTACATAGCGGGATTTGGCAAACTTGGTCTGCTGAACGGTCAGCATACCCAACTTCAGGTCGACATCCGCGTCCGTCAGGTGCCCTGCCTCGGAGATCCGCAGACCGGTTGCCGCCAGCAAGCCGAACAGGGTCTCGTAGGTTGCTCCGCGCAGTGCCGGACTAAGACGGCGAGCCGCAGCCAGCAAGTCGACAATCTCCTGCTCACTGTAGATGTGAGGTGCCAGTCGCTGACCGACCCGGCCGAAGACGGTGTGATCCGGGACCTCAGTACGCGGATCGAACTGCTGCAGATAACGGGCAAAGGGACGCAGCTTCTTCAGCCGCCGTGCCCAGGTGATGGGTGAATCGCCGTTGGCCTTGGCGCATCGCGCCCATGCGCCCATGACCTCAACCGTCAGCGGCCCTTCGTAGCCAAGACCATCGACGTAGTGTGCAAAGCTCCTGACGGCATAGCCTGTAGTGCGCGAGCCATAGCCGAGCTGGTGGCGTTCATCCAGGTAGTTCTCGGCGTGTGATTGCATCGTGACGGGCGCGTTCATGCTGCACACCCCGGCCACGGCAGGGCGACCGCTGCCAGGTTCCGGCTATCGAGCTTGGCGTAGATCAGCGTTGTGTTCAGTGAGCGGTGGCGCAAGACATCAGCCACCTCCTTGAGCGAGCTGCCGCCGGCCAGTAGGCGGCTGGCCATGGTGTGACGCAACAGGTGTGCCTGAGTGTAAGGTAGACCAGCGCGGGCATAGGCTTGGCGGATTGCTTTGCGTACACAGTCGGGGCCGATCGGTTGATCACGTGGGGCGATGTGGCGCACGAATACCGCCCGGCTGGTGGTCTGCGGACGTTCGAGCTTCAGGTAGTCGACAATGGCACGACCAGTAGCCTCCGGCAAAGGCAGAATGTCTTCACGCCGGCTTTTGGTTCTGCTTAATGTGATCGTGCCGGCACGCCAGTCGATATCGTCCAGGGCGAGCTTGGCGATCTCTCCGCAGCGCAAGCCGAGGTCCAGGGCGCAGCGCACCATGGCATCGGCGCGGCGTGCCGATAGACCATCCCAGCCGAGGGAATCCACCAGGCACCCGACCTCGGTGCTGCTCAGGGCTTTCGGCAGGGAAGCCAGTTGCCAGTTGGCCGGATAGGACACCACGCCGATCAGAGCATGCATCTGATCACCACAGGTGATACGGAAGCGGAAATAGCCACGCAACGCCGAAACCAGCGAGCCGGCGCTGCCCGGTGTGCTGTAGAGTTCGCGCTGGCCGGCAACGAATCGACGTACATCTTCGGGTATGATCGCCGAGAGGACAACGGGCCGACTCCCGAATTGCTCAAGGAGCAGGCGACGTACTGTGCAGAGATACATGCTGCGCGTCGCCGGGGCGAGTCCGCGAACATGGTTCATATGGTCGTCGAAGCGACGCAGTTCCTCATCTATCGGGGTCGTTCCCCCTATGGGTTCGGTGATAACCGCCTCGGCACGCAGGACGACAAGCAGATGCCTGAGCGCCGCGCGCAGGTTATTGCGAGTCCGGTGTACCGGTCTGGTACAAGCACACTGCGGTAAATGGTTTTTGAGAAACCGCTGGACCACATCCTCGTCGATACAATGGGCGTCCAACCGGCACTGACTCATCCAGCGTGCAAAGTGGGCAATGCAACTGAGGTAGGTGTCGATGGTGTGGGGCGCATAGCGGCGCTCGGACAGGTAATGTGTGAACGCATCAACGTAGGGCGCTAACTGGCCCTCGTGAAGCCAATCCGTCGGTCTGCTGTGAAGTTGTCGCGTCGAGTTCATCATGGTCTCCTGAAGTAAGGGAATGACACTTCAGAAAACCAGAAAACTATGTTTAGTTCACCATCACCCCAATCTGATCAAACCCAGGAAACACGCTGCTCGCCGCTGTCGGGCACCCATAAACTATACATAGTTCAACACTATACATAGGGGTTGTTATGTATAGCTATACATAACGACCCAACTGCGACATTCCAGCAAGCTGACATTAATGTCAGAGCAGTACTGAAGTTGGACATTGGGTGAACCTTTGTCACTGAAATTCCTGCCCGTGGAAGCTTGGAAGGCAGGAATCCTGACGCCATCTATGCCTGGCCATAGTCCTTCTCAGTACTCCGGAAATCACAAGAAAATCATGCCATCACGGCATGATGTGGGCGTTGATGTCTTTACCACAAATGTTTCCGTGTTACTGAACTTTGGCGTTGGACTTACTGTCAACGGGTAGTACGAAAGAGCGCGCGGTCAGGCAACCTGGAGGACATGACCGTCCCCTGAACCCGAGCATGGCCGGATGTGGGAGATTAAGCATATCAAGCCGCCTCCCTGGCGAACGGCGCCGGTGTGCGGGACGTTCAGTGCCTGTTCCGACAAACCGTTGTAACTCCCACACACCACTGCGCGAGGTAGCGGTGTCCAGACATAACGGGCGTGTTGGTCATCTGGCAGGGGCCGCGGCGGGAGCCATCCTTGGTTTGGCCGCATTGCCGTGCACGGTCGCGGCGGCACCCGATTCCTTCCTCCTCGCCGCCGGTACGTTGCCGTTCGTCGCCGTCGCGGATCAGACGCCGCCGGAATCCAGCCGCGAGTGCGATACCTGGCGACAGCATCCGCGGCAATCCAGCACGGACGTGGAGCGGCACAAATGCGGCCGGGAAGCCGGCAGGCGCGCCCGGGTGCCGGCCGGGACTGGCGGAAACTTGGCGCCGTCCTTGCCCGATGCGACCCTGCAATTGCCGAATGCAGTTCCGCAACTGCCTAACGCCGTCCCGCAGTTACCGAATGCACTTCCGCAATTGCCCAATGCCGTCCCGCAACTGCCTGAACCCACGCGCACTCGGCCTGGCGGCGCCCAGCCCCTGCCCGGTTTCGAACCGTTGCCGGACAGGCATTGACATGCGCTTTCCGGAGCCTCGCGGCTGTGAATCAGCTACGTACGCCTGGCTGCACTATGGCCACTGGTTTCGCGTCCGGCAGAGTTAAAGTTCGCTATTTGAGCAACTCCGGCGTCGCCAGCGCCGCCCGGTGTATGTCGACGTTGTAATACCGCGTCGGAAACGGCTTATTCGCCGCATCCTCCTCCCGAAACCTGCGCAAATCCCCCTTGCCCGCCATCGTCGCCGTCCACCAGCCGCTGGGATAACAGGGCTGCGGAAACTGGAGCGTGTGAATGTGACTGAACCCGCCGGCGCGCATCGCGTTCTGCAGCGGGCGGATGATGCTGTCCAGGTGCAGCAGCGGCGATTCGCTCTGCTGGATCAGAAGGCCCTGGTCGCCCAGCGCCCGGTGGCAGTCGCGGAAGAACTTCTCGGTGAACAGCCCTTCGGCCGGACCCACCGGATCGGTGCTGTCGACGATCACCACGTCGACGCTGCCTGATTCGGCTTCCCGCATCCACTTCAGGCCGTCGACGAACAGCAGCTCGGCGCGCGGGTCGTGGTTCGAGGCGCACAGCTCGGGAAAATATCGCTCCGAAAGCCGCGTCACGCGTTCGTCGATCTCGACCTGCACGGCGTGCTCGACTTCGGGGTGGCGCAGCACTTCCAGCAGCGTGCCGCAGTCGCCGCCGCCGATGATCACCACGCGCTTCGGTGCCGGGTGTGTGTACAGCACCGGATGCGACATCATCTCGTGGTAGAGAAAATTGTCGCGGCTGGTGAGCATGAAGAAGCCGTCGATCGCCATGAGGTTGCCGAATTGCTCGGTCTCGTAAATCTCGATGCGCTGGAACGGCGTCTGTTCCTCGTGCAGTTTCGCCTTGATCCGCAACCCGTAAACCGAGCCGGCCGGTTCGTGGATTTCAGTAAACCATTGATCGCTCGTGATGCTCATCAGGGGCCGCGCCGTGTCGGTTGTCAAAGGCGCCATTTGGCCACACTTGCCCCGCGTTCTGCAAACCATCCGGCCAAAAAATCGCTCTGAGGCGGGGTCGTCTTCTGGTATCGTTGCGCGTCATGAACTGGACCACCGAACAGTCCCGAACCCTGTACAACCTGTCGCGCTGGAGCGAAGGCTACGTCAACGTCAGCACGCGCGGCACGCTGCTGCTGCGCGCGCATCCGGACCAGGCGCCGGCGGGCGTGGACCTGATCGAGGTTGCGCGCGCCATCGCCGACTCCGGGCTGAGCTGGCCGGTTCTGGTGCGTTGCAACGCGATCCTGCAGGACCGCGTGGCGCGCCTGCACGCCGCATTCGCCGAGGCGCGCGAACGCGTCGGCTACCGGCCCGGCTACACCACCGTCTATCCGATCAAGGTCAACCAGCAGTACAGCGTGGTCTCCGAGATCGTCGCAAGCCGGGCCGGCAGCGTCGGCCTGGAAGCCGGCAGCAAGCCCGAGCTGATGGCGGTGCTCGGTTTGTCGAAGCCCGACGGCATGGTCATCTGCAACGGCTACAAAGACCGCGAATATATCCGCATCGGCCTGATCGGCCGGCGCCTGGGTCAGCGGCTGTTCCTGGTCATCGAAAAGCTGTCCGAACTGGAGCTGGTGATCGAACAGGCGCGCGCCATGAACATCATGCCGCTGCTCGGCGTGCGCGTGCGCATGGCCTCCATCGGCGCGGGCAACTGGCAGAACACCGGCGGCGAGAAGTCCAAGTTCGGCCTGCAGGCGGCGCAAATCCTGCGGCTGGTCGAGCGGCTGCGCGAAGCGGACATGCTCGATTGCCTGAAGCTGCTGCACTTTCACCTGGGTTCGCAGCTCGCCAACCTCGATGACATCCGCCACGGCGTGCGCGAGGCCGCGCGCTTCTACACGGAACTGCGCGCGCTCGGCGTGCCGCTGGAGATCGTCGACGTCGGCGGCGGTCTGGCGGTGGACTACGAAGGCACCGGTTCGCGCAACTATTGTTCGATGAACTACAGCGTGCGCGAGTACGCGCATGCCGTGGTGTCCGGCATTCACGCCCTGTGCCGCGAAACGCAGACACCCGAGCCGGAACTCGTGACCGAATCGGGCCGCGCGATGACCGCGCACCACGCCTTTCTGATCACCAACGTCATCGACGTCGAAAGCGCCGGCCGCGGCCTCGCGCCGCCGGCGCTGGGCGACGCTGCGCCGGCCGAACTGCGCCATCTCTACGACCTGCTCAACGCCGATGCGGAGCGGTCATCGGTCGAGCTTTACCACAACGCGCGCACGCGGCTGGAAGCGGTGATCGCCGCGTATGGCGACGGGAAGCTTAGCCTGACCGAGCGTGCCGCGGCCGAAAGCTGTTACACACGCATCTGCCTGACGCTGCGCGACCGCCTGCAGCCGCGCCTGCGCGACCACCGCGAGCTGCTGGACCTGCTGAACGAACGGCTGGCCGACAAGTATTTTCTGAATTTCTCCGTGTTCCAGTCCGTCCCCGACGTGTGGGCCATCGACCAGATATTTCCCATCGTACCTCTGCAGCGGCTCGACGAGGAACCGCAACGGCGCGCGATCCTGCAGGACCTGACCTGCGACTCGGACGGCCACATCGAGTACTACGTCGACGGCGAGGGCATCGAGAAAAGTCTGCCACTGCACGCCATCGACGACGACCCGGACTACCTGCTCGGCATCTTCATGGTCGGCGCCTACCAGGAAATACTCGGCGACATGCACAACCTGTTCGGCGACACCAACGCCGTCAACCTGGATGTCGCCGCCGACGGCCGCTTCTCGCTGAGCCAGGCCGAGCATGGCGACCGCGTCGACGAACTGCTGCGCATCGTGCACTTCGACCCCAACCGTCTGCGCGCGGTCTATCGCCAGCGCACGCAGCAGGCCGGACTCGGCGCGCAGGAGAGCCAGCAGTACCTGTCCGAACTCGAAGCCGGTCTGTCCGGCTACACCTACCTGGAAGAATGAGCGGGCCGAGCGCGGGATTCGCCGGACTGGGCGCCATGGGCGCGCCGATGGCCGCGAACCTCGCGCGGGCCGGGTTACTGAAACGCGTCTGGAACCGCACCCGCGCAAGAGCCGACGCGTTCGCGCAGGAATTCGGCGTGCCGGTCGCGGCGTCGCTGGCCGACCTCGCGCGCGACTGCACCGAGATCCATATCTGCGTTTCGGCCGACGCCGACGTCAGGAGTGTCGTTGCCGACCTGTTGCCGCATCTGAACGCGCAGTCGGTGGTCATCGACTGTTCGACGATCAACCGCGCTACCGCATGCGAGCTGGCGGATCAGGTGCGCGCGGCGGGCGGCGACTTTCTCGACGCGCCGGTGTCCGGCGGCGTCGAGGGCGCGAGACGCGGCACGCTGGTGATGATGGTCGGCGGCGAAGCCGCGACGCTGCAGCGCGTGCGCCCGCTGCTCGAAGCGATGGCCGCGCGCGTCGAACACATGGGCGCGGCCGGCAGCGGCCAGGCCACCAAGGCCGTGAACCAGATCATGGCCGCCGGCATCAATCAGGCCGTCACTGAAGCGCTCGCTTTCGCCCAGGCGCAGAAACTCGACCTTACAAAAGTCATCGACGTGATTTCCGGCGGCGCCGCCGGCAACTGGTTTCTGCAACACCGCGGCCCGAGCATGATCCGCGACAGCTACGCGCCGGGTTTCAAGATCGCCCTGCACCACAAGGATCTGGAAATCTGCCGCGCCATGGCCGCGGAACTGAACGCTGCGCTGCCGATCGTCGAAATGACGCTGATCCACTACCGGCGGCTGATCGAGGCCGGTTTCGGCGACGAGGATATCTCGGCGTTGTTCCGGGAGAAGAGAAAGCTGTTTTGATGCCACCGATATGGCGCTCAGAGAGTCTCGCAATGACCGTGACTTGACGTAACTTCACACAATGTTCTCGGGGCTCTTCAGCGCGTAGGCCTCGACTGGGGTCTCGACTGGACGAATTTACTGAGGTCGATGTTTGAGGCTTGCAATTCAGGTTCGATACTGTATTAATACACAGTGAGGGGAGTTGGATGCCGGATGATCATCATGGAACTGACGTCGCCTCAACTCCAGGGCAAAACGCTGACCGGGTCGAGGAAATAAGGAATTGCATTTCCCAGGATGTGCTCGACCTGTATGACGTATACGGCTACAGACATGCTGCGACTATTTTGAGACACTCTTTTCCTCAGGAGTTGAGCCAAATTGAGCGGGCACTGTTGAATTTTCGAATCACCACGGTAGACATTGGGGTTCCAGGAGGAAATGAGTCGGTTATTCCTAAGAAAATTTCAACGATGCTTAGAGCCAATGGCTGGTATGAGACGCGGATCCAAGGGGATTTGCTGGTACGACTGATCGAGAAAGGCGAAGAAGTTCTTGAAGGCGGCAAGGTGCGAAAATACTCGCTTCCGGAAAAGGAGCCTATCCTCCTGGAAAATTACATCGATGGGCACAAAATTGATTTTGTAAGAGGGCGTGTGGCGCTTGATTTGGAATGGAACAGCAAAGATCAAACTTACGACAGAGACTTGTATGCTTTTCGCATGTTCCACGAATGTGGCGTCATTAGTGTGGCGGCGCTGATAACACGCAGCGAAAAGTTGAACCAGGTGTTCGACGTGATCCCCAAGCGCACGAAGGATGGAAGCCTGGAGCTGGATAGTGCAGGGAACCCAGTTCCCTGCAAAGGTAAATATGGGGCCAGCACGACCCAGATGGGTAAGTTGTTGTACCGTCTCAATACGGGCAGGCACGGCGGCTGCCCGGTCCTGGTCTTTGGAATCCGGCCGGACATCATTTCCGACTGGCCGATGAGGGCAGAGGTGATGTTATGAACGCATCGGACGACCTGCTTAGAGAGGTGGGCAAGAAAAGATTCGCAACCGTTCTGGCCGATCCGCCCTGGCAGTTTCAAAACAGAACCGGAAAGATGGCGCCCGAGCACAAGAGACTCAGCCGCTATCCGACCATGACGCTGCAGGAGATAAAGGATCTGCCGGTCGAGGCCATCGTCAAGGATGCTGCGCATCTCTATCTTTGGGTGCCCAATGCCTTGTTGGCCGACGGGCTGCAGGTCATGACGCATTGGGGTTTCACCTACAAGACCAACCTGATCTGGTACAAAATCAGAAAAGACGGCGGGCCGGACAGGCGGGGTGTCGGGTTTTATTTTCGCAATGTAACGGAAATGATTCTCTTTGGCGTCAGGGGCAAGAATGTCAGGACGCTGCAGCCGGGCCGGAGACAGGAAAACATCATGTCCACGCAAAAGCGGGAGCACAGTCGGAAGCCCGACGAGCAATACGATTTGATCGAGGCCTGCAGTCCGGGGCCATTCATCGAGCTGTTTGCCAGAGGTCCGAGAAAGGGGTGGTTTGTCTGGGGAAACCAGGCCGAAGCCTACCAGCCCGGTTGGGATACTTACGCCAATCATTCGCAATCCAATGTGATTCCGATTCCGCAGAGAAGGCTTCTCTAGTTCAGATCCGGAGCAGTCGTCCAAACGGTGCGATGATTATCGGGTCTCGCACGGTCGCCTGACATGCTCGAAGGAGCGCGCTTGCCCGCGAGCTGTTGTCTCCCGCCGCGTTGGCGGCCGGCGAAGGGTGCTCTGCCGGCGCGAGCTGAGCGGCGCCTGGGCTGATTGATGCGCCCTGTTACAGAGAAGTTCCCGTTGTCTTGCTTCAGGCGGTTTTTACCAGCCGGTAGCAGGGGACGTATTCCTTCCCGGGAAGCTTCATCCGCTGCTGGGCCACGAAAGAAGACAGCAGTCGGTCCATCGGGCCCATGATGTCGGCGTCGCCACGGATCTCGAAGTGGCCGAACTGTTCAATGGCGCGGATGCCCTCGTCCTTGACGTTGCCGGCGACGATGCCGGAAAACACCCGGCGCAGGTTGGCGGACAGGCGGTGACGGTCCTGGTCCCTGTGCAGTTCGAGGGCGCGCATGTTCTCGTGTGTCGGCACGAAGGGTTTCTGAAATTCCTGGTCGACGTTCAACAGCCAGTTGAAGTAATAGGCGTCGTCGCGCTCCTTGCGGAACTCGCGCACCTGCTTCAGCCCCTTCTGCATTTCATGCGCGACGCGCACCGGGTCGTCGATGACGATCGTGTAGCGCTGTTGCGCCGCGAGGCCCAGCGTGTCGCCGACGAACCGGTCGAGGTGCCTGAAGTAGACTTCGGAACTCGCCGGACCGGTGAAGATCACGGGAAACGGCAAATCCGCATTGTCCGGGTGCAGCAGGATGCCCAGCAGATAAAGAATTTCCTCGGCCGTGCCTGCGCCGCCTGGAAATACCACGAAGCCGTGACCGGTGCGCACGAACGCTTCCAGGCGCTTCTCGATGTCCGGCATGATCACCAGGTCGTTGACGATCGGATTCGGCGATTCGGCGGCGATGATGCCGGGCTCGCTGATGCCCAGGTACTGGCCCCCGCCGATGCGCTGCTTGGCATGGCCGACGGCGGCGCCCTTCATCGGGCCTTTCATGGCGCCCGGACCGCAGCCGGTGCAGATGTCCATGCCGCGCAGACCGAGCTGGTAGCCGGTCTCCTTGGTGTAATCGTATTCGGAACGGCTGATCGAGTGTCCGCCCCAGCAGACCACGAGTTTGGGCGTAGTCATGGGCCGCAGAATGCCGGCATTGCGCAGAATGTGAAACACCGCGTTGGTGACGCCGGCCGAGGTTCCGAGGTCGAACTTGGGACTGTTGTTGATCTCGTCGCTGACATAGATCACGTCGCGCAGCACGGCGAACAGGTGCTCATTGATCCCCTTGATCATCCTGCCGTCGACGAATGCGCTGGCCGGCGCGTTCGTCACCTCGAGCTTGATGCCGCGCTCTTCCTGGATGACGCGGACGGCGAACGACCGGTAGCGTTCCAGCAGTTCCTTGCCGTCGTCCATGTTGCTGCCGCAGTTCAGCACCGCCAGCGAACAGTTGCGGAACAGCGTATACAATCCGCCCTGGCTGGTGTCGAGCAGCTTGTTGACTTCCATTTTGGAGAGTATGTCGAGGCGGCCTTCCGGGGTAATGACCGCGTCGATGACTTTTTCGTTCATGGCGTGCGTATCGCGTTCATGGGTTTTTTCCATTTCACTCGCAGTGCCGGGGAGCGCCCGAGCGGCTACTTGAGGCTGATCAGAATCGCCTGAATCCCGTTCTTCTCCAGCAGGTTCCTCGCCTGATTCAAATCGCGAAGAGTCTTGTAGGGGCCGACGCGCACGCGGTGCCACTGCTCGCCGCCGTTGTCGCCCGACTGGACCCGGGTTTCAAGGCCGAGCAGCGCCAGCTTCGCCCTGAGCTGATCGGCTTGTTCCGCGTTGCGGAACGATCCGGCCTGCAGCAGATAGGTGCCGGGTTCCTCGACCTGGCGCACGCCTTCCTTCGTTTCGCCCTTGATCTCGTGCTCGGGAACCACCACCTCGACTTTCATCTGCGGCAGTTCGTCGTAGAAAATGAACCGGCTCGGCGGCGGCGGGGGAATGGTCTTCTCCGGTTCCGGGCTGTCCTCGGGCAGTTCGTCCGCGTCGGGCAGCGCCATGGGTTCCGGGCGCGCCGGCGCCGACTCGCCGGTTGTGCCGCCGCGCAGCTTCACGTACATGAGAAACGCAACGAACAGACCGATCGCCAGACCGGTGAGCAGCCAGGCGGCCGGCGAGGGTTTGCGGGAACGGGGTCTCGGGGCGGCGCGGTCTTTATAATCCCTGGACATTACATGCTCTGCGGCGCGGATACACCCAGCAGACCGAGGCCGTTGGCGACGACCTGGCGGGTCGCCTGAATCAGGTTCAGGCGCGCGTTGCGCAAGGCCGGTTCTTCGACCAGAAACTGGTGTGCGTTGTAATAGGTATGAAAGTCGTTGGCCAGCTCGCGCAGGTAGTGTGCAAGCTGGTGCGGCTCGTGATTGACCGCCGCCGCCTCGACCACGTCCGGATACCGCGACAGGCTGATCAGCAGCGCCGTCTCATGCGCCTCGGTCAGCCTGGCGACCGCCCCGGCGCCGGCCGCGGAATCCCATTGCAGGCCCTTTTCAGCGAGCTGGCGGAACACGCTGCACACACGCGCGTGGGCGTACTGGATGTAGTAGACCGGATTATCGCTGGACTGCGACTTGGCCAGGTCCAGGTCGAAGTCCATGTGCTGTTCGCACTTGCGCAGCACATAGAAGAAGCGCGCGGCGTCGTTGCCGACTTCGTGGCGCAGCTCGCGCAGCGTGACGAACTCGCCCGAGCGCGTCGACATCTGCACTTTTTCGCCGCCGCGGTACAGGATCGCGAACTGCACCAGCAGCACGTCGAGCTTGCCGGCGTCGTCGCCCAGCGCGGTCAGCGCCGCCTTCACGCGCGGCACGTAACCGTGGTGATCGGCGCCCCAGATGTCGATCACGCGCGTGTAGCCGCGCTCCAGCTTGTTCATGTGATAGGCGATGTCGGACGCGAAGTAGGTGGTCTGCCCGTTATCGCGCACCACCACGCGGTCCTTTTCGTCGCCGAACGCGGTCGAGCGGAACCAGAGCGCGCCGTCCTGTTCGTACAGGTGGCCGGCCTGTTGCAGGCGGTCGATGGCGCGCTGCACGGCGCCGGTCTCGGCCAGGCTGCGTTCGGAAAACCATTCGTCGTAGCGCACGCCGAAACCTTCCAGATCGGCGCGGATGTTTTCCAGTATCTCGTCCAGGCCCTGATCGAAAAACAGCCGGTACCCATCGCCCAGCGTCTGTTTGGCACGCTCGATCAGCCCGTCGATGTGTTCTTCCTTATCGCCGCCGGCCGGCGCGTCGGCGGGGATGCCGGCGAACAGGTCGGCCGTCGCGATGCGGAACCGGTCCCCGTGCGCGCGGTGCAGACTGGCGGCGATGTCCCAGACATAGTCACCCTGATAGCCGTTGCTGGGAAACGGAATCTCCTCGCCGCACAGTTCCAGATAACGCAGGAACACGCTGGCCGCGAGGATGTCCATCTGGCGGCCAGCGTCGTTGACGTAATACTCGCGGTGCACCTGGTAGCCGACCGCCTGCAGCAGATCGGCAACCGTCGCGCCGTAGGCCGCCCCGCGGCCGTGGCCGACGTGGAGCGGTCCGGTCGGGTTGGCGGAGACGAATTCCACCTGGACCGGCTTGCCCTGCCCCAGATCGCTGCGCCCATAGAGTTCCGCTTCGCGCAGGATGGTCTCGACGACCGAATGCCATGCGGTTTCCGTGAGATGCAGGTTGATGAAACCGGGGCCGGCGATTTCGACCCTGGCGATCAGCGGTGAAAGCGGCAATGCGGCCACCAGTTTTTCCGCAAGCTCACGCGGTTTGCAGCGCGCCAGCCGGGCCAGCGTCAGCGCCAGGTTGGTGGCGAAATCGCCGTGCTGACGGTCGCGGGTGCGCTCCAGGGTCGCCGCGGCCGGCGCGTCGACCGGCAGGTCGCCGCGGGCGCGCAACGTCTCGAGCGCCTGATTGAGCAGTTCGGTCAGCCGGTGCTTCATCGCGTGCAGTGATTTTTGCAAAACACACATTATCCTGCACGGCCGGGACCGGATTCAAACGGTTTCGCCGGCGGACACTACAGATCGGCGCGAGCCCGGTGGTAAGATAACCGCGAACTGAACAGCCGGCCGCCCGGCCGGGCGGCGGCGCTACAGGAGCAAACGACGATGGCATCGAAGAACGCGCTCTACGCGGCGGTATTGGTGGCGGCGGCCGGACAGGCGTCGGCGGAGGGGCTGTATGGCGGCGGCAAGATCGGTCTCATGGATTTGGACTACCATGACACCAACGAGGCGACCAACCTCGGCGTATTGCTGGGTTACGACTTTCCGAGCCGCAACATGATCCAGGGTGCGCTGGAAGTCGAGCTGACCACGACGATTTCCGACGGCGATTTCGGTGGCCGAGGGCACTGGGACCTGGATACGCAGGCCGCGTACGGCGTGCTTAAGATCGGCGATCCGCTTTATGCCAAGCTGAAGGCCGGCCTTCTCCACGAAGAAGGTTCCACCAGCGGTCGCGGCGGTTCGTTCAACGGCAGCGACACCGGTCTGTCGGTCGGTTTCGGCGGCGGCTGGCGCCTGGCGCCCAACGTGGCCCTGGAGGCGGAGTTCACCCGCATCGAGCAGGATGTCGATTTCTGGAGCTTTGGCGCCAATTTCTATTTCTGACGGATATGTGTTGATTTGAAGACGCGCAAAGCAAGACCCTTTTACCGCAAAGGCGCGCGAAGGCGCGCGAAGGATTTTTGAAATCCAGGTTGCGGCTTCGGCGCACGGCGGACAAACCGGTTCGGTGGCACGTGCGGCACGCGTGGCAGGGCCACGCGCCGCGAGCTGTCGCAGCCTGCCCTGAACGGCGGTACCAACAGCTTGCCCGGGTGTCCACAGTTCATCATCGAGTTGATCATGCGCGGCCACATACGTTGATCGATTTGGCTTCGACCGGTGCCGGCTCATGGACTTCGTCGCACCCATCCCCCCCTGAGTGGCGGCCGACGGAAGCCATTCCTTCGTGCGCCTTGGCGCGCCTTTGCGGTGAACTGGTCTGCTTCGTGACCTTGCCGAGCAATCCTGGTTGATGCCTTGTCAGCCGCAACGCACAGCGTTAGAGAATCTCCTGCGGGTCCACGTCGATCGACCAGCGCACCTTTTTCGCCGTATCCAGCTCGGCCAGGGCCGGCACCCAGCGGTTCAATAACTTCTGCAAGGCCGCGCGGTCGCGGCTTTGCAGCATCAATTGGGCGCGGAACCGGCCGGCGCGGCGTTCCATCGGCGCCGGGACCGGCCCCCAGATTTCGACGGCGCCGGTGGCCAGGTCCTGTGCCAGCGCTTGCGCCGCATCCAGGAATGCGGCGGGTTTGTCGGCGTCGGTGGCATCGGCGCGCAACAGCGCGAGGCTGGCGAACGGCGGGAGCGCGGCCGCGCGCCGCTCGGCCAGCGCCCCGGCGGCGAACGCCGCGTACCCTTGTCCCACCAGTTGCCGCAGCAGCGGATGCTCGGGCTGGTGCGTCTGGATAATCACTTCACCAGGCTGCGCACCGCGTCCGGCGCGTCCGGCGACCTGGATGATGAGCTGCGCCATCCGCTCGCTGCTGCGGAAATCGGCGCCGAACAGCCCCTGATCGGCATCCAGGATCACCACCAGCGTGACACCGGGAAAGTGGTGCCCCTTGGCCAGCATCTGGGTGCCGAGCAGAATGCGCGCCGTGCCGGCGCGCGCGGTTTCCAGCGCGCTCTGCAGCGCCCCCTTGTTGCGGGTGGTGTCGCGGTCGATGCGCAGCACCTCGCGGTCCGGGAACTGTTCGGCCAGCACCTGCTCCATGCGCTCGGTGCCGGCGCCGGTGGCGATCAGGTTGGCGCCGCCGCAATCGGCGCACCGCGCGTCGATGCGGCGCTGGTGGCCGCAATGGTGGCAGCGCAGCAGGTGTGCCTTCTGGTGCAGGGTGACGCGCGCGTCGCAGCGCGGGCAGCCGGCGACCCAGCCGCAGTCGTGACACAGCAGCGCCGGCGCGTAGCCGCGCCGGTTGAGGAACACCAATAACTGGCCGCCGGCCTGCAAGTGCGTTTCCATCCGCTGCGCCAGTACTGGCGACAGTTGTCCGCGCAGCGACTGGCCGCGCACGTCGAGCAGATGGAAGCGCGGCGGCGCCGCCTGTCCCGCGCGTTCCGGCAGATGCAGTCGGGCGTACTTGCCCTGCTCGGCCTGGTGCAGGCTCTCCAGCGACGGCGTCGCCGAACCCAGCACGATCGGAATGCCCTCCCGCTGGGCGCGCCAGACCGCGAGATCCCGCGCCGAATAGCGGAAGCCTTCCTGCTGCTTGAAGGATGCATCGTGTTCCTCGTCGACCAGGATCAGGCCGAGCCGCCGGAAGGGCGTGAAGATGGCCGAGCGGGTGCCGACCAGCACCGGCGATTCGCCGCGCCGGGCCGATTGCCAGGCCGCCAGCCGCTGGGTGTCGTTCAGCCCCGAGTGCATGACGGCCGGCGAAGACCCCAGCCGGGTGGCGATGCGGCGCACGAGCTGCGGCGTCAGACCGATTTCCGGCACCAGGATCAGCGCCTGTTGTCCCTGCGCGGCGAGCTTGGCGCAGAGCCGCAGATAGACTTCGGTCTTGCCGCTGCCGGTGACGCCTTCGAGCAGGAAGACCTGGAAGCGGCCGAAAGCTGCCGCGACGGCGTCGACGGCGTCGCGCTGACCGTCGTTGAGCGCGTGCGGAGAGGGGGTGCCCGCCGCGTCGTTGGCTTCGTCGATCCGGGCAGGCGGCGCTTCGCCGCGACCGATCCAGCCTTTGTCCTCCAGCGCGCGCAGCACGGCCTGCGGCGCATCGAGCGCATCGCGCGGCAATCCGCTGGCGTGTGCGCGCAGGGCTGCGACGACGTGGGCCTGGCGCGGCGCCCGCGCCAGGCTGTTGGGGTCGATCGCGGCACCCGCCCCGGTGAGCCGCCACCAGTCCGGCGGTCGGGTTTCGCCACCGGGTTTGCGCAGCAGCACCGGCAGGGCGGTGGCCAGCGCCTCGCCGGTCGGGTGATGGTAGTAGCGCGCCGCGTCGCGGATGAACGCGAGCAGCGCCGGGTCGAAGGTCGGCGCATCGTCCAGCAAGCGCAGCGCCGGCTTGAGCCGCCCGCCTTCGATCTCGGTCTCCCGCGTGGTCTCGATCAGCACACCCACCAACTGGCGGCGCCCGAACGGCACCAGCACGCGCACGCCCGGCCGCGCCCGGTCGGGGTCGGCGCCGGCCGGCAGGCGGTAGTCGAACAGCCGGTACAGGGGCGAGGGCACGGCGACGCGCAGGAGCAGTTCGTTTTCGGGCATTGGCCAATAACTCAATCGTGGCAGACACTTACCGCGCCCGGCCTAGTGTACTTGTTTTTTTTCCCGGCCGCCTGTCAACCGCCGCCCGGCGGGTGCGTTGAACAGGTTGAGCGGCGCGAACCGCGCGCTGTCCAACCACAGTAAAGAGGACCGACCATGAACAAATCGCGACTGATTTCGATACTCTTCGCCGGACTGCTGGGCGCCGGTATCACTGCTGCGCAGGCGCATCCCAACGGCGAGCGGGTTGACCGGTATCTGGATCACAAGGGCGACCGCATCGAACGGCATCTGGATCGCAAGGGCGAGCGCATCAACGAACGCCTGGACCACAGGGGCGAGCGCATCGACCGTCACCTGGACCGCGCCGCCGAGCATGCGGCCGCGCGCGGGGATTACCGGCTGGCCCGGCACCTCGACCGGAAGGGCGACCGCATCGAGCGCCGTCTGGACCGCAAGGGTGATCGCATCGAGCGCCGCCTGGAGCGCAAGGGTGACCGGATCGATCATCGCCTGGATCGCCGGGGTGACCGCTTTGAGCGCAATCATCACTGAGCGGGCGGCGGGGGCGGGCCAGGTGAGCCCGTCCCCGATTCGCGCTTACAATAACCCATTCAACCGGCGAACGGGGACAGGACACTGGCGGACACGCAGGCCATGGACCGCTTTCTGGCGGGTGTGGAAAGGCGCGCGCTGCGCATGGCCGAGCTGGCCGTGGGCAACCGCGACGACGCGCTGGACCTGGTGCAGGACGCGATGATCGGGCTGGTGAAGCAATATGCCCGGCGCCCCGAGGGGGAGTGGGGCGCACTGTTTCACCGGATACTCCAGAGCCGCATCCGCGACTTCTACCGGCGCAGCCGGGTGCGCAATCACCTGTTTGCCTGGTTGGGCCGCGCCGGCGAGGATGACGGAGACGGTGACCCGATCGCCGACATCGCCGACCCGGTCGAGGCGCGGCCGGAAACGACGCTCGCCGGCCGCGAAGCGATCGCCGCGCTGGAAACGGCGTTGAAGACATTGCCGCTGCGCCAGCAGCAGGCGTTCCTGCTGCGCAGTTGGGAAGGGCTGGAACGTCGCGCAGACGGCGTACGCGATGGGTTGCGGCGAGGGCAGCGTCAAGACACATTATTCGCGCGCACTGAAGCGGTTGCGCGAACAGTTGGAGGATCACTGGCCATGACGGACGAGCGTGAACAGAGGTTTGTCGAACAGGTGCGAAAGCACCTGGACGCGCAGACCGGCGAACTGGACGAGCTGACGCTGGCCCGGCTGCGCGCCGCGCGGCTGCGCGCGCTCGACACCGCGCCGAAGCGGCGGCTGGTCTGGCTGCCGGTGGCGGCCACCGCCACGCTCGCGGCGCTGGTACTGGCGGTGATGCTGCGGCCGGCGGCGCCGGATCTACAGAGTCCTCTGGAAGATTTTGACATCGTCGCGGCGCAGGAGCCGCTGGACTTGATCGATGACTACGAATTCTATGAATGGCTGGATGCGTCGGAAAGCAACAGTTGAGCGTTCACCGGCCGGCCGTGCGGCCAACGCCGGTGCCGGACTGCTGCTGGCGTTGACGCTTTCCGTCCCGGCTGCCGCAGCCGAGGACCAGGTTGCGGACCCGCCGGACGAGGCGCTGCTGCTGTTCCTGGCCGACTGGGCGGATGCGGACGGCACCTGGGAGGACCCCTTCGCCTATGAGCCTCCGCCGCAGGATGAAACCGAACCCTTGCAGGTGATCGACGATGAAGACTCCAACAATCCTTGAACGGGCGGTCCGCGCACTGCCGGCCGGTGTGCTGGCGGCGTTCTGCTTCGCTGCCGGCGTTCACGCCGCTGATGCGGTGCCCTGGAACAGTCTGAGCGACACCGAGCGCGCGCTGCTCCAGCCTTTCGAGAAGCGCTGGAACGACATCGCGCCGGAGCGCCAGAAGCGGCTGCGCCAGGGCGCCGCACGGTGGGAAAAGATGTCGCCCGAAGACCGCGCCCGCGCGCGCGAGCGGTTCGCGCGCTGGCGCAAGCTGACGCCGGAACAGAAGCAGGAACTGCGCGAGCGCCACGAACGCTTCAAGGCGCTGCCGCCGGAGGAACAGGAGAAGATACGCAAACGCTACGAGTGGTTCCAGAAACTGCCGCCGGAAAAGCGCGCGGCCTTGCGCGAGAAATGGCGCAGCATGACGCCCGAGCAGCGCGAGGCTGCACGCAAACGGTGGCGCGAGGGCTGGGAGCAGATGACGCCGGAGCAGCGCGAGGAACTGCGCAACCGATTGCGGCAGCGCGATCTCCATTGATCGACGCCCTGCGCCGGCCGGCAGGCGCCTGCAAAGAGGTCGCCCGTCTTAGCAGGTCAAGACCGGCGGAGCCTCGCGGCACTGCCTTGCGGTGCGTGCGCAAGGCCGCCAGGGTCTGGCTGGTCACCCCTGTCGAACGACAGGCGGGATGCAGGGTTTCGGCGCCCGTTGCGATCGCGGTGTGTATCGATTGATCACATTGGTGTGGGTTCGGCCGTTCCGGCGTGCTGTGCGTCGACGGTTTTCCGCTGCCGTTTCCCGATAGTCCGCCGGCGGATCGGCTGCCGCACTTGACAGCGTATCGCCGTCGTCTATGGTTTCAATGCAGAGGTTTGGAAGCCGAGTGAATGGCGTACGAGCGAGTTTGGTGCGCTATTCCCAAACCGGCTCGATTTGCCGGGAGGCGTTACCGAAGGAACGAACAGGAGACGGGCGCATGACGCACTTGGATCCACCGCCGACAGCCTTCCGAGCCGGAGTCCGAGCACGCGCGTTCCTTCAATCGGTTGTTCGAGCGACGCATCGGGGACCTCGGGAGCCGGCTGCATCGCGTGGAAACGGCGCTGCCAAGAACCGGCAAGGTGACCCTGCTGGTTTTCTTGGGAGAACTCGACAAGGTGCTTGCAGGCCTGATGATCGCCACGACCGCGGCACCGCTCAACAGGGATGTGACGATCTTCGTTGCCTTTCGGGGCATCAACGTACGGAAGAAAAAACGCAGCCTGTCCGGGAAGGCGGTCAAGGAACGCATGATCGATCCGATGACGCCCGCCGGCCCCGGCGGCATGGGCGTGTCGCAGAGAACCCGCTGGGAGCGGTCCGCGTGATGCTCCCGGCACGCTCGCTATCGGCGAATCGATCGTCGCCGATCTGGTCCGGTATTCGCACAATGGTACCAACAAAGGAGGTCCGTTATGGTGGAAGCCGCCTACAATGCCCGGCCTGAGCCGGCAAACAACGTGGAAGTGATCATCCATATCGACGAAGAGCTGGAAGAGATGCGGCGCAGCGAACTGACGAATGCGCTGGAAAACACGATCGGCATCCGGTCCGCCGAGTTCTGTCCGCTGCGCTATCATCTGATTCTGGTGCAGTATGACAGGGACAGGTTGTCGTCACTGGACGTGCTGGAAACGGTTCGTTCCCATTCCATTCACGGCCAACTGATCGGTCCGGTCTAGACCGCGTACGATCCGGGGTCCCGGGAGTGCGCTCCCGGGACGCGCCCGGGAATACCAGTCTCACGCAGCCGTTTCCCTGGCACGGATCGCGCGCGGCGCGTCCGCCGCCATTGCCAGAGAATCCCTTCGCCGCAGCCGGTTTTTCGGCGCGGGCCTTGCCGGTATCCTCTTTTCGCGGCGTCAGGTGACGCCGTTCATGCGGGCCGGTGCTGCGCATGGCCTCGAGTTACCATCCACAGCCGCGGGACCGTCCTGAACGTGCAGAACACGACTGATCCGGAATCAGCTTTTTTCGCAAGATTTCTCAAGCAGGAGTCGGCGGGCGGCATTCTGCTGATGTTCGCCGCGGTGCTGGCGATCGTGCTGGCCAATTCGCCGCTCGATTCCTGGTACCGGTTGCTGATCGAACTGCCGGTGGCCGTCCGGGTCGGCGCGCTGGAAATCGCCAAGCCGCTTCTGCTGTGGGTCAACGACGGCATGATGGCGGTGTTCTTCCTGCTGGTCGGACTGGAACTCAAGCGGGAATTCCTGGAAGGCGAGCTGTCGGACAGGAAACAAATCGTATTGCCCGGTCTCGGGGCGGTCGGCGGCATGCTGGTTCCGGCCGCCCTGTACCTGGCCTTGAACGCTCACGACCCGACGGCGGCGAAGGGCTGGGCCATTCCGGCCGCGACCGACATCGCGTTCGTGCTCGGCGTGCTTTCGCTGCTGGGTCCCGGAGTGCCGGCGAGTCTGAAGGTCTTTCTGACATCGCTGGCGATCTTCGACGACATCGGCGCGATTCTGATCATCGCGCTGTTCTATACGAGCAAAATATCGATTGCCGCGCTGGCAATCGCGGCCGTCTGCATCGCCGTGCTCGCCCTGTTGAACTGGCGCGGCGTTTCGGCAAAGAGCCTCTATATCACGGTGGGTGTCGTGATGTGGGTCGCACTGCTCAAGTCGGGCGTGCACGCCACCCTGGCAGGCGTCGTGCTGGCCATGTTCATACCGATGAGATCCACCGCCGGTTCCGGAGACTCGCCGCTGAAGGCGCTCGAACAGGATCTGCATTCGACGGTGGCGTTCTTCATTCTGCCGGCGTTCGCGTTCTTCAACGCGGGCATCGACCTGACCGGTCTGGGCGTCCGCCAGGTGCTGCACGACATCCCGCTGGGCATCGCGCTCGGACTGTTCCTCGGGAAACAGGTCGGCGTGTTCAGTCTCTGCTGGCTGGGGATCAGACTCGGGTTCGCGGACTTGCCGCGCGGCGCATCCTGGCCGTCGCTCTATGGCGCCGCGGTGCTCTGCGGCATCGGGTTTACGATGAGTCTGTTCATCGGTTCACTCGCCTTCGAGGAAACCGGCGTCAACCTGATCGTCGACGAGCGGCTGGGGATCATCCTCGGGTCGCTGGCCTCGGGGATCGTCGGCTATCTGCTGTTGCGCAGGAGCCTGCCGGCCCGCGGCTGAACCGGGTGTGGTGGCCGTCCGGCGCCTTAGTTGGCGCGCGGCTTGCGCTGTCTGGGTGAAGCACGTCTGTCGATCAACTGCTGTACCCGCGCCGCCAGTGCCGCGTACCGGTCGTGCAGTTCGCCGCGCGACAGCGTTCCGTCGCGGGCCAGTTGCTCCCAGTGTTCGAGTTCGGCGGCGATGGCGTCGATCGCGGAAAGGTCGCCGGGGTCCGTTGCGGCCGCCCGCCTCAGCCAGCCGATGGAGGTCCGCAGTGCTTCGGCGGCACTCCCGGATTCCTGCACCAGCAGATCCACATCATGGTGATAGATTTCGAGCTGCCGGCCGGCCTCCACCAGATAGGTTCGCGAGGGATCGTAATAGTTGGGCTCATCCCGGTGCAGGTAATGGCCCAGCGGCAGGGCGAGCAGCGCCAGCACGAGCAGCGCTTTCCCGGAAAAGCTCCAGGATTTCGCGTGTGTCACTGCGGGCGGCGCGCTCGAATTATCGGTCATGTCCTGAACATCGACATCAAAGCAGGGGTCCTCGTCACACAGACGGCTGCAACGGCTTGCAGCACGACTGCTTATGGATGTGACCACTGCGATAACCTTTGGTTCGACGAAGAACCGGATCGGCGCACAGTTTTTCTTCGCTGTTCACTCGAGAAACGTCCGATAAAGTCGTCACGCCGGCGAACGCCGGCACCCGGCGCATGGTAGAGCGGATGACTCGCTTCGCGCGCCTTTCGGCACGCACTTCATGCGTTCGACGTGCTTCGCGCTTGTGTCAGACCTTCGCCGGGACGACGCTTCGGGACTTGATCGGAGGCCCCCGAGCGCCGCAGCGGCGCGGAAGGTCCGCACCGGGCGTACGGGAAACAGGGGGAAACAGCCTGCTGCCCCGGGTTTACGCTGCGAGCGGGCTGTCGGCGAATGGCCTTGGCGCGGTCAATTCGCGGTCGAGGCTGCGCCTGCAGGTGTCGCCCGATCATGCAATGCCCGATAATGTGTCATTCGCCGCCGCATCCCGGAATCGACCCATGCTGTTCGAGATCGAACACAGCACCCGCTACCGCTATTCCGCCCCCGTGACACTCGGGGACCACCTGTTGCGGTTCCTGCCGTCGCAGCATCCGCTGCAGCGCGTCGGCGCCTGTCGTGTGGATATCGAACCCTCGCCCGTCCGCCGCGAGGAGGGCGCGGACCGCTGGGGCAATCGCATCGAGCGGGCCGCGTTCCAGGGCCAGACCGACCGCCTGGAAATCCGTGCGCATCTCTTGGTCGAGACCCTGGAACCCGAGCCCGGGACCGGCGTCGCGCGCCTGCCGGCCGACTATGGCGCCGGGCGCGCGGAACTCGCGCCCTATCTCCAATCGCTGGAGGACCCCGAGCGGCTACAGCCGTTCGTGGCACCGCTGCTGGCCGAGGCCGCGGGCGACGCGCGGGCCTTTCTGTCCGCGCTGAATCGAGCCGTCCACGGCTTCCACCGCGGCGGCGTGCGCCTCGACGGCGCGCCGCGCACGCCCGCCGAAACACTGGCGCTGGGGCAAGGCGTCTGTCGCGACCTCACCCTGCTGTTCATGGCCGCATGCCGCCAGGCGGGGCTGGCGGCACGGTTCGTCAGCGGCTACCAGCAGGGCGGCGGCACCCGGCAGCAGCGCTATCTGCACGCCTGGCCCGAGGTCTGTCTGCCCGGCATCGGCTGGCGCGCCTTCGATCCAACCCATGGCGCCGTGGTCGGCGCCGATCATGTGCGGATAGCCGCAGCACCGGAACCGGCTGCCGTAACGCCCGTGGAGGGCGGTTACAGCTTCACCGGCGCGGAACTCACCAGCACGCTGGAAACGGAGATAAGAATCACCACGCGCTGACAGGTGCGCCTGCGCTTGTCATCGCGCGCCCGGCGCGGCAAGCTTGCGGTATGAACCGCTTGCCGGACAACGGCTGCGCCAGCGCGTTGCCCACAACGATGCAAAGGAGGCCAGGTGCCGGCCCGATTTGAACCCCTGACCGGTGGCTGCCTGTGCGGCGGCATTCGCTACCGCATCGAGCACGCGCCGATCGACGCGGCCTACTGCCACTGTCGCCAGTGCCAGCGGTCGAGCGGCGCGCCGGTGCTGGCTTGGCTGACCGTCGCCGGGCAGCACTTTGGCTATACGCAGGGAACACCGGCGATCTATCGCTCGGCCGAGCACGGCCAGCGGGAGTTCTGTCCTGACTGCGGCACCCAGCTCGTGTTTCGCCGCCTGGTCAATCCGCAGACGGCGGACGTCACACTCGCGTCGTTGGACGACCCGTCGAAAGTGCCGCCGCAGTACCACATCTGGATGCAGAGCAACATCAGTTGGTTCGCAACCGGCGATGCGCTTCCGCCTTATCAGGACGCCGGCCCGGACATTCTCTAGCCCGCATCGCTCGCCGGGTTCCGTAGCGAGGCGGTGTCGGGTCCTGTGCTGACCGGCATTCGCGACCGCGGCTGAGCTGCGACCGGCAGCGCACGGCCTGACGCTGTCACGGCAACCGGGTGCGAAATGCGGGCTGCACCGGGGACGGTATACTGATTTGTCGGCTGCTGAAGTCCGCGCGCAGCACCTGCCTGCCGTCAGCCCTCACCGATCGGGATAGGGTCGTCCCGTCCGATCCCGACGGACCGTCCGATCGTTTACGCCCTCCGGGCAGCGCGGCCGATCAACCCATGCCAAAGGGTCCACTGCCCCGAAATCATTCGCGGAGCGTGAGCACCAGGCCGTAGATCACCGGCAGCACCAGCAGGCTCAGCAGAGTCACTGAGATCATGCCGCCGACCATCGGCGCGGCGATGCGCTGCATCACCTCCGAGCCGGTGCCGTGACTCCACATGATCGGCAGCAGGCCGGCGATGATGGCGGTCGCGGTCATGGCGATCGGCCGCACGCGCTCCGACGCGCCGCCGTGCACGGCGGCCATGATCTCCGCCCGTTCCAGCCTGACGCTTGCCGCCGGTTCGCTTCGCTGCAGGGCAGCCGCCTTGGCGCGGCGTTTCTGTTCAACCGCATGATCGATGAAGGTCAGCACCAGCACGCCGATCTCGGCGGCCACGCCGGCCAGCGCGATGAAGCCCACCGCGACCGCAACCGACAGGTTGAAGCCCAGCCAGTACACCAGCCAGAACCCGCCGATCAGGCCGAACGGGATCGACAGCATCACCACCAGCGGCTCGGTCAGGTTGCGGAAGTTCAGGTACAGCAGCAGGAAGATGATCGACAGCGTGACCGGCACGACGATGCGCAGGCGCTGGGCCGCGCGCTCCATGTATTCGAACTGGCCGGACCAGGCCAGCGTATAGCCCGGCGGTATCTTCACCTGCGCGTCGACCAGCCGCCGCGCTTTCGCTACGTAGCCGCCGATGTCGGAGGTGGTGATGTCGACATAGACCCAGGCGTTGGGCCGGGCGCCTTCGCTCTTGATCGCCGGCGGCCCGCGCCTGATCTTCATTGCCGCGACCAGCGACAGTGGAATCTGGGTGCCGGTCGGCGTCGGGATCAGCACGCGTTTCAGCTCCTCCAGATTGTCGCGCAGCTCGCGCGGATAACGCAGATTGACCGGATAGCGCTCCAGCCCTTCCACCGTCTGGGTGACGTTCATGCCGCCGATGGCGGTCTGGATCACGTCCTGGATGTCGCCGACCGTCAGGCCGTAGCGCGCCGCCTGTTCGCGGTCGATGTCGAAGTCGAGGAAATAGCCGCCGGCCGACTTGTCGCCGAACGCCGAAAGCGTTTCCGGCAATGTCTTGAGCGCGCGTGCGACGTCGCCGGCGATCTTCTGCAGCACCGACAGATCGGGCCCGCTGATCTTGACGCCGACCGGCGTCTTGATGCCGGTCGACAGCATGTCGATGCGCGTCTTGATCGGCAGCGTCCAGGCGTTGGCCAGGCCGGGAAAGCGGATCGCCGCGTCCATTTCGCGCATCAGCGCGCGGGTCGTCTTGTCCGGGTCCGGCCAGTTGCGCCTGGGTTTGAGGCGTATCGTGGTTTCGAGCATCGACAGCGGCGCCGGGTCGGTCGCGGTCTCGGCGCGGCCGATCTTGCCGAACACCGTCCTCACTTCCGGAAACGTGCGCAGGATCTTGTCGGTCTGCTGCAGCAGCTCGCGCGCTTTGGTGATGGACAGTCCCGGGTAGGTGGTCGGCATGTAGAGAATGTCGCCCTCGTCCAGCGGCGGCATGAATTCGGTGCCGAGCTTGAGCACCGGATACGCCGTGCCGGCCAGCAGCACCAGCGCGGCCAGCAGCGTCGGGCCGCGCCAGCGGATCGCGCGGCGCAGCAACGGCGCGTGCACCGCGTGCAGCGCCCGGTTCACCGGATTGCGCGCCTCGGCCAGGATGCGGCCGCGAATGAACCAGCCCATCAGCACCGGCACCAGCGTGACCGCGAGCAGCGCGGCGGCGGCCATCGCATAGGTCTTGGTGAACGCCAGCGGGCTGAACAGCCGGCCTTCCTGCGCCTGCAGCGTGAACACCGGCAGGAACGACACGGTGATGATCAGCAGCGAGAAGAACAGCGCCGGCCCCACTTCGCGGGCCGCTTCGGCGATGCTTTCCCAGCGCTCCGCGCCGCTCAGTCCGGCCCCCTTGTCGCGCGCGCGGTGCTCCAGGTGCTTGTGCGCGTTTTCGATCATCACGATGGCGCCGTCGACCATGGCGCCGATGGCGATGGCGATGCCGCCCAGCGACATGATGTTGGCGTTGATGCCCTGCCAGCGCATGACGATGAACGCCATCAGGATGCCCAGCGGCAGCGTGAGAATCGCGACCAGCGCCGAGCGGGCGTGCAGCAGGAACAGGATCGCGACCAGGCTGACGATCAGCGACTCCTCCAGCAGTTTGTGCCTGAGGTTGTCGACCGCGCGTTCGATCAGGTCGCCGCGGTCGTAGGTGGTGACGAGTTCCACGCCCTCGGGCAGGCCTTTGGCAAGCTGCGCAAGTTTCGCGCGCACGCCTTCGATGGTCGCGAGCGCGTTTTCGCCGTAGCGCATCACCACCACGCCGCCGGCGACCTCGCCTTCGCCATTGAGTTCGGCGACGCCGCGGCGCAGTTCCGGGCCCAGATGCACGTCGGCCACGTCGCCGATGCGCACCGGCGTGCCGTTGACATCGACACCGACGGCGATCTTGCGGATGTCGTCGAGTGACCGGATATAGCCGAGGCCGCGCACCATGTACTCGGTTTCGGCCATTTCGATCACTTTGCCGCCGACGTCCTGGTTGGAGCGCTGGATGGCCAGTTTCACCTTGGACAGCGGGATGTCGTAGGCCAGCAGCACGTTGGGATCGACTTCGACCTGGTACTGTTTCACGTAGCCGCCGATCGACGCCACCTCGGCCACGCCGGGCACCGTCTGCAACGGATAGCGCAGGTACCAGTCCTGGAGCGAACGCAGTTGCGCCAGATCGTGCTTCCCGCTGCGGTCGACCAGCGCGTATTCATAGACCCAGCCGACGCCGGTGGCATCGGGTCCCAACGCCGGCGTGACGCCGCGCGGCAGCCGGCCGGCGACGTAGTTCAGATATTCGAGCACGCGCGAACGCGCCCAGTACAGATCGGTGCCGTCTTCGAAAATGATATAGACGAACGACAGCCCGAAGAACGAATACCCGCGCACGACGCGTGCGCCCGGCACCGACAGCATCGCCGTGGTCAGCGGATAGGTGACCTGGTCCTCGACCACGCGCGGCCCCTGGCCCGGAAACTCGGTGAACAGGATCACCTGGACGTCGGACAGATCGGGAATCGCGTCCAGCGGGATGTGGCGCAGCGCCCAGACGCCGGCCGCGGCCAGCAGCAGGGCGGCGATCAGCACCTGGAAGCGGTTGCGCAGGGACGCATCAATGAGTGTGCGTATCATCGTCGCCTCCCGCCGCCGGTTGTTCCGGCGTCGCCTCGCGCATCTTGGCCGCGGCCTCGCGCAGCCGCGATTCCGAATCGATCAGGAACTGGCCGACGTCACCACCACCTCGCCGGCTTCCAGTCCGGAGACCACCTGCACCAGCCCGCCGGAACTGATGCCCAGCGTGACCTCGCGCGGCTCGAACTTGCCCGGCGCGCGCACCACGAACACCTGGTCGCGTTCGCCGGAGCGCACCACGGCTTCGGTCGGAATCACCAGCGCGTCGACCTTGCGCTGCGCGTCGATGCTGACGTCGGCGAACATGTCGGGCTTCAACAGCAGATCGGGATTGTCGAACACCATCCGCACCTTGACCGTGCGTGTTTTCGCTTCGGCATAAGGATAGATGTAGGCCACCTGGCCGCGGAAGGTCCGGCCGGGTATGGCGGTCAGCCGCATGGCGACACGGGGTCGCCCACGCGGACCCAGGGCAGTTCGTTGTCGTAGACGTTGGCCAGCACCCACACCTGCGACAGGTCGGCGATCATGTAGAGTTCGGTTTCCGGTGTCACGTACTGGCCCTCGCGTGCGCCGATCTTCATGACGATGCCGTCGAACGGCGAGTGGATGTGCAGCGTCTTCTTGACCTTGTGCGTCTGTTCCAGCTCGTGGATCTGGTGTTCGGGCACGTCCAGCAGTTCGAGCCGCTCGCGGGTGTTCGTGACCAGTTCGCGGGCGCCGTCGCGGATTTCGGCGTAGGGGCTGTCCTTGAGCGCTTTCAGATTGTCGAGCGCGAGCAGGTATTCCTGCTGGGTCGTCACCAGTTGCGGCGCATAGATGTGCAGCAGAATCGTGTCTTTTCTGATCGGTTCGCCGGTCTTGTCGACCAGCAGCTTCTCGATCCAGCCTTCGGTCTTCGGGTGCAGCCGCGCCAGGTGTTCCTCGTCGTAGTCGACGCGCGCCACGGCGCGTAGCGTGCGCCCCAGCACGCGTTTCTCCGCCGTCGCCGTGCGCACGCCGATGTTCTGCACCGTCACCGGATCGATGCGTACGGTACCCGGCGGCGCGGCGTCCTGTCCGTCCTGCTGATCGGCGTAGACGGGAACGTAGTCCATGCCCATCTCGTCCTGCGCGGGCACCGCCGAGGTGATGTCGGGATTCATGGGGTTGCGGTAGAACAGCACATTGCGCTCCGGCGCGGGCTGTGTGGCGTCCTCCCGGGCGCGTCGGTGTGCGGCGTCTGCCGCGCCGCCCACCAGTAACCGCCGCCGGCGCCGATCGCCAGCGCCAGTACGGTGATCAGGAATGCCGGTCTATTCATGGGTCACCTCCCGGCCGACCGCGGCCGTCAATCGTGCGAGCGCCTGACTGCGCCTCGGCCAGCGACTGCCAATAGCCGGTTTCGTGGTTGTAGAGCGTGATCTGCGCGCGCACCAGATTGAGGAAATCGACCTTGTTGACCTGGTAACCGGCGCGCATCGACGCGACCGTCTGGCGCGCTTGCGGAATGATGCCGGTCTCGAACAACCGGGTCTGTTGTCTGGCCTGCTCGTAATCGGCCAGCGCCGTGGCAACCGCCGTCTGCACGCCGTCGCGTTCCTGCTGCAATTCGTAGCGCTGTTGCAGGCGTTCGCTGTTGCGCTGATCGACCGCGCGGTTCTGCTTGCGGCCGGCATACAGGGGCACGCTCATGCTCAGCGTGACGCTGGCGAAATCGTCGCGCGACGAGCCGTCCGCGTTTTCGTCCGTCGCGGAAGCCGTAGGCGGCGCCGAGGGTGAAGTCCGGCAGGCGGTCGCGCCGTGCCAGCTCGACGCGCGTGTCGGCCGCAGCGAGCTGGCTGCGCAGTTTGGTCGAGCAGCGGGCGCGAACTGGTCGGCCAGCTCGGCCAGCGTCGCCGCGGGCGGCGTGTCCGGGAGACAGGGTGTCGGCGCGCGGCGGGAGCGCGACCGGACTTTGTGCGGGACGGTCGAGCAGCGCGTTGAAGCGCGCGGCCTCACCGCGCCGCGCACCGGTCAGTTGCAGCGACTTGTCGAGCAGTTGCGACAGCTCCACCTGGGCCAGCAGCACGTCCTGCTGCAGACCTTCCCCGACCTGGTAGCGCGTCTGCGCGATCTCGACGAGCTGGTGCAGCAGGTCCTGGTTGCGCCCCAGGATCTCCAGTGCGCGATCCACATAGAACAGCCGCCACCAGCTCGAGCGCACGTCGCCGACCAGTTGCAGCCGGGCCTCCTCGACCGACTGGCCCGACGCCCTGGCGTCGAATTCCGCGGCTTTTTCCTTCAAGGCGCGCTTGCCTGGAAACGGCAGCGCCTGACTGACCCCGATCTGCACCTGGGTCATGGGTTCCTGACTGCGGTCGAAGGTGTTGACGGGAAAGTTCAGCGCGCCGAGGCTGACGGTCGGGTCGGGAAGCGCGCCGGCCTGCGACGGCATCGCCGCGACGGCGTCGGCGCGCGCCCGCAACGCGGCAAGGCCCGGGTTGTCGCGCAGTGCGACCTCGACCGCCGCATCGGCGGTGTCGAAGAGGACGGCAGCGGGCGCAGGCCCGGCCGGCGGCGCAGACCGGCCCGGTCGCAGCGGCGTAAAAGAGGATGCCGGACAGGCATCGGAAGCAAGGGGACATGACACACTCCTGTAGTTCAGAACGCGAACGAACAACGTCTGGTACAGCGAGCGGCTAAATCACGAGGCTGCAGAACCGAAGGTAGGCGGGAGTATCCGGAGCCGCGGGCGGTCCGGTTACCAGAGGCAGCAGATCGGCGGGTTCGCCGACCGGCGTGCCAGGATCGGGCGCCAGGACGACGAGCGCCGTCCAGTCCGGCGTGTGCGGCAGTAGAGACCAGCCATCGCCGGTGGCCGCATCGGGCAGCGCGAGTTTGAGACAATCGCCCGGATGGCCGCAGCACCCGTGACGACCCGGCTGCTGGTGGTCGTGGCAGGGCATGGCGGCATGCCGCGCGCCCGGTGCCAGTGTGCCCGGTGCCAGTGTGCCGGCCATACAGGCGCCGCAGAACATCGACAGCCAGGTCGCAAGCAGCAGCGACACCAGCCCGGCGGCCAGTGTTTTTCTGTGTTTGCGCGGACTGGAATTCATGCTTGCCGATCGGCTCCAGGTCGGGATTGCTTGATACCCGTGCACGCAAGCATAGTTCAACCCGCCGCGGTTGGCCATTGCGGGGACAGTACCCCCCCTTTGCCCGGGCGCAGGGTCCGCGCGATCTTGTATACCTGTTGCAGCGACACCGGCACTTTGTTTCGCAACAACCCGAATCACGCCGTCGCGGAAGGCCAGCGGAAGCCGCCGGCGCCACCCGTTGTTGAGTCTTGCATCGTCGGGCGACGCCGGCAGTGCCGGCCCGCGAAAGGTCTCTTGGCATACGACCGAATCGCTTCGCGGCCACGGCCGCTCCTGCAGGGTATGCCGGCGTTCGTACCGGCATGCGCCGCCGATCCGTATCAACACCGCCGGTAGGAGCGGATCAGGCGATTATTTAAGGCTCAGGGGTTTTAGGGTCCCCGAATTACCAAGGCTTTGTAGGAGGTGTACTTGCGCAGTGCGCCGATCCACCAGCACGGCGGTAAAGGGATAGGGCGCGGTCAGTGTACTGACAAGTTGGGCCGCGGCGTTCACGAAGGCGGTCTCATCGGCAAAATCCAGAGAGGCGATTGACGCGCCCGCAGCCTCGCTGGAGCGCACGGCGTCGGTGCGCAGCCTTGCGGGGATGGTTATCCGGTCGTCGCCGGGCAGCGAGTCCAGGGATTGCAGCAGCCTGGCAATATTGATGACTGCCGGCGTATCGATGGTTCCGTCCGGCACCAGGTCGAGCGGGGTTATCACCGCCTTTCCTTCGACCGCTTCGCCCAGGACGATGTCGCCGATGAAGAAGCGAACGCGGTTGCCCGCCTCGTACCGGAACCCGCCCTGCGCATTGGTCACGCCGGTAACCGATCCCGATGCGTAGCTTACGCCCTCTACGGGCGCATCGATCAGGCGGCCATCGTCAATGGCTACAGTCGCACCGGCGCCGGCCGTTTTCCGCGACTCGCAGTGCCTGTCGGTCGACGACCGGCACGCATGATCGCCCGAGGTGGCGATAAATACACAGCGGCTGCCGGTCAGGGTGGCAGCGGCGACGACGGCGAGAGCCAGCAGCGCGCGTTTCGATAGCATGGTCAGCGCTCAACCCGCGAGTTTTCGCAGTAGTTTGCGGAATGTCGAGACGTGCGGAAGCGCTGACCCGTTCGCCGTTGCGAGGAACGCAGCGACCGAACAATCGGTGCGCGATCGTACCAGCAGGACTGCCTTGCTGCGCTCCGTCCCCATGACAGACGCCGCACAATAAATCAGTGCTTCACCAAAGCAAATTATAGCTCACGCCACCGTCACGCTCGCGTCCAGGTACACGTCCTGGATCGCCTGCAGCAGTTCGACACCTTCGCGCATCGGGCGCTGGAACGCCTTGCGCCCGGAGATCAGGCCCATGCCGCCGGCGCGTTTGTTGATCACCGCGGTGCGGACGGCCTCGGCCAGGTCGCCCGCGCCGCTGGACGCGCCGCCCGAATTGATCAGCGGTGAACGGCCCATGTAGCAGTTGGCCACCTGATAGCGCGCCATCTCGATCGGGTGATTGTCGGGGGTCAGATCGCTGTACACCTTCTTGTGTGTCTTGCCGAACTTGAGCGCGTCGAATCCGCCGTTGGTCTCGGGCAGCTTCTGCTTGATGATGTCCGCTTCGATCGTCACGCCCAGGTGGTTCGCCTGGCCGGTCAGGTCCGCGGCCACGTGGTAATCCGTCCCGCCTTGCTTGAACGCGCTGTTGCGCAGGTAGCACCAGAGTACCGTCACCAGCCCCAGGTCGTGGGCCAAGCTGAACGCCTCGGAGACCTCCTGAATCTGCCGGGTCGCCTCGTCGGAACCGAAGTAGATCGTCGCGCCGACGCACGCGGCGCCCAGCTCGAACGCCTGCTGCACCTGGGCGAACATGATCTGGTCGAACTTGTTCGGGTAGGTCAGCAGTTCGTTGTGGTTGAGCTTGACGATGAAGGGAATCCTGTGGGCGTACTTGCGCGAGCAGGCGCCCAGGATGCCCAGCGTCGAGGCCACCGCGTTGCACCCGCCGTCGATGGCCAGCTTGACGATGTTCTCAGGGTCGAAATAGATCGGATTCGGCGCAAAGCTCGCGCCGGCCGAGTGCTCGATGCCCTGATCGACGGGCAGGATCGAGACGTAGCCCGTGCCACCCAGCCGGCCGCTGTCGAGCAACCGCTGGAAAGCCCCCATCACGCGCGGCGAGCGGTCGCTCAGCGCCACCACGCGGTCCACGAAATCCGGTCCCGGCAGGTGCAGCAGATCCTTGTCGAAGCCACGCGCCTGATAACCCAGCAGTGCGTCGGCGTCAGCGCCCAGCAGCTCGCGGGTCCTGCTCGATTGTGCAACGGTTGCCATGAAAATGTTCCTTCCGGTCTGATACGCGATTGACAACGATCCAGCGGGCACTGGCCGGGGTCATTGTCGTTGCTGTTCCCTTGCCCGTCTGCTACGGCTGTGGCAGGCGCCACGGTACCCGGAATGAGCGGTCAGGGTCGGATATGCGCCCGCCAGCCTGCGAGCGTCCGTGTCTGCGCAGAATGGAGATTCGGGTTCCCGGCGCGTTCCCGGTCGATATTGTTGCAGCGTCACCACGAAAGTGGAGTGCCGCCGCCAGGAAAGCATAGCGCACCCGCGAGGTGTCCGCCAATGTGTGGTGTCCGCTACCGCCCGCGCAGATGGATAACCACGCAGTCGCCGCGTGTCGATTCCAAAGGGGCCGATAACAAATCGGAATCCTTATCCTTTGTCACCGACCCCTTTTCCTCTGTTATGTTTTGTGACCGATCCCTTTTGCTCTGTCCCTGAACGACGACGCCCCTTGACAGATCGCGATTATCCACCATAACTAGACGGGTACCCGTATCGGCGACGCGACATTGGAACAATTTGTTGTACCGGTGCAACGGGTGTGGGGTAACAGGGAAATCGTCAATTGGGTGCCGGCCCCTGTGCCTGATGGAGATCCCAGGTTTTTTTGTGAATGCCAGATACGGCGTGGAGGAACAGTTAATGAAGTCAGACCAGCAAGCGTGCACGTTTTTCGTCTCGCACAGGAGAGCATTTTGGTTTTCGGTAATGGCGTTGTGCAGCCTGATGCTGACAACGCCGGCTCAGGCCGTGCCCAGTTTCGCGCGTCAGACCGGATTGGCCTGCACGTCCTGCCACACGGTGTTTCCGGAGCTGACGCCCTTCGGCCGCAGTTTCAAGCTGCACGGCTACACACTCACCGGCATCGGGCAGATCTCCGCGGAGTCGTCGCGGTCCGTAAGCGCCCTGACGCTGAACACGATCCCGCCGCTCTCGGCGATGCTGCAGGTGTCCTATACGCACGTGCAGAATTCGCCGCCCGGCAGGCAGAATGACGATGTGCAGTTTCCGCAGGAGTTCAGTCTCTTCTATGCGGGCGCGATCAGTGACCATGCCGGTTCCTTCGCCCAGATGACGTACGAACAGGCATCCGGCAATTTCGGCTGGGACAATACCGACATCCGCTACGCCAACGATACCGCCGATCACCGCGTCCACTACGGGCTGACGCTGAACAATTCGCCGACCGTGCAGGACCTGTGGAACACCGGGCCGGTGTGGGGCTATCCCTGGTCGGGTCCGGGCGACGCCGCGCCGGCGGGGCCCAGTGTGGAACCCTTTATCGGGTCGGAAAACTTCGTGGCGCTGAACTCGGGCGGCCTGGGCGTATACGGGATGTGGAACGAGACGATCTACGGTGAACTGACCCTGTACCGTTCGGCGCACGTCGGCACGGCGGCGCCCGACGGCGGCAGCAATCAGACGATCATCGGTGTCGCGCCCTACTGGCGCCTGGCCTGGCAGCATTCGGGTTCGAACGGCGACAACCTGATGATCGGCACCTACGGTATGTGGGCCAAGTTTCATCCCAGCGATGTCACCGGGCCGCGCGACCGCTACGTCGATATGGCGCTCGACACGCAATACGAGCACTTCATGAGCAGCGGGGATTCGGTGTCGGCGCACGCCGCCTATACCCACGAAGATCAGGACCTGCATTCCACCGGCACCATTGAGTCGTTGAACTTCGATTCCGTCAAGCTGGACGGTACCTACCATTGGGGCAGTCATGCCACCGGGACGCTGGGCTATTTCAATACCTGGGGCAATTCGGATGCCTATTACCCCGACTACGTGAACAGCGACGGCGAGCCCCTGAATCCGACCGCCAGCGGGGCCGACAAATTCAGTCCCGACAGCAGCGGATGGATGGCGCAGTTATCCTATCATCCGTGGGAAAACACCAAGCTGACCATACAGTACACGGGGTACAACAAGCTGGATGGCTCCAGCAGCAGTCACAACACGACCGACAACAACACCCTGTATTTCCTTGCTTGGCTCGTGTTCTAGGTAGTGCAGCCCGGGTGGAGGGATCGGGACGCGATTCCTCCACCCCCATCTGCCATGGCGCGAGGGTTCCTCCCTTGCAAACCCGGCACAGAGCCTGGTGCCCACGCGTGTCCGGACAAACCGCCGTTTCCGCCGAGTCGGTGACGTTGCGGGCTTGTGCGGCCGGATGCCGCTACTGCCGGCGGCGGCGTTCGTCCGGCACACTCCAGAATTTCTCCATGGCAATGTAGGCATAGGAAACCGACCAGCCGATCAGCAGCAGGCCGTTCAGCGCTTCCGCGCCTGCCAGCAGTCGGATCGGACCCATCGGCGTCAGATCGCCGAATCCCAGCGACGTGTAGGTTTCGGCGGAAAAGTACAGGCAGTTCTTGAAGGATATGTCGACGACGCCGCCCAGAGTACCGGTGTCCAGGTACCTGATCAGCACGAAGAGGGCCGATCCGTAAATCGCGATTTCAAGCGCATGCGCGATGAATGCGGCGAAGAAGACGGCCAGCAATTTATCGCGACCCGGCGTGCCGAGTGACGGCAGCCGCTGGTTGACGGCGCGAAGCACCTCGAAATGCAATACCGTTGTCGACGCGATGAGCAGGACGCACGAGAGTATGACGATCAGCATGGAAGCCTCGCAGGCGATCCGAATCGATAGGCGTGACCGGCAGACGGGTGAATCCCCGTACCGGTCCACCTATGGATCACGGATTCCGGCAAATGTTTCACGGCGCGGCGGCTTTGTGATTGCACCGCGGCCCGGTTAGCATTGACGGGTGACCGACAGACCGTCTGGATACCAAACGCGGTGGACCTCGATACCTTCATAGCCACCTACGCAACCGCGATCCGTCTGAGTTGCTTCTTCGGCGTCTTCGCCGCGATGGCGATCTGGGAACTGCTCGCGCCGCGGCGGATGCTGCACGCGTCGAAGGCCGTGCGCTGGGCCAACAATATCGGGCTGGTGGTGTTCAACACACTGCTGCTGCGACTGGTCTTTCCGGCGGCGGCGCTGGGAATGGCGGCCTGGGCCGGGGCGCGCGGGTTCGGGCTGTTCAACGTGATCGACGCGCCGTACTGGCTGGCGGTGGCGGGGTCGGCGCTGGTGCTGGATTTTTTCATCTGGCTGCAGCACGTGATGGTGCACGCGATTCCGTTGCTGTGGCGGCTGCACCGCGTGCACCACGCCGATCTCGATTTCAACGTCACCACCGGCGCGCGGTTTCACCCGCTGGAAATCCTGTTGTCGATGCTGATCAAGTTCGCGGTGATTCTGCTGCTGGGGCCGCCGCTGGCGGCGGTGGTGCTATTCGAGGTGATTCTCAACGCGACCTCGATGTTCAATCATTCCAACGTACGGCTGCCGCTCGCACTCGACCGCGTGCTGCGGCTGGTGCTGGTGACGCCCGACATGCACCGGGTGCACCACTCGATCGAGGACGACGAGACCAACAGCAATTTCGGCTTCAACCTGCCCTGGTGGGACCGGCTGTTCGGTACCTACCGCGCCCAGCCGCGCGCCGGGCACGAGGCGATGATCATCGGCATCCGCACGTTCCGCGAGGCCAAATGGTGCAGTTGGCTGCCGGGGATGCTCGCGATTCCGTTCGTGGGGAGCGTGCGCGATTACGCCATCAACCGGCGGCGGTGGGAGCAGGGCGGTGAACGCTAGCAGGCGGTCGAAAAAGACTCAGGCGAATGCGGTCCAAGGCGAACCGCGGAGAAAAAGCGCAGCCTGTAGGTAGGCTGAGGTACGAAGCCCAACGCCGGACCGCTGATCGTCGGGCTTCGCGGTGCTCAGCCCATCGACCTACATGCATGCAACGATCAGATGTACACAGCGTACCTGAGCATTTTAAGCCGGTTTTCGACGCAGGGTTGTGCCGCGTGAACCTTCTTCGACGGTGTGCCGGAACGGCTGCCCGGTGGTTGCTGGTCGCCGTGCTCGCCGCCGGCCTCGGTCTGGCGGTTCTGTACCGCGATCGGTTCGACGTGACGTTACTGGCGGCCTGGGTGCGTGACGCCGGGGTCATTGCGCCGCGGGTGTTCATGCTGGTCTATGCCGTCGCGACGGTGTTGTTTATGCCGCGGTTCGGCGAGCGCTTGCGCGCGGGGCGGTGGTCGCAGCGGTATCCGATTATTGAGACTCACATAAATCGGTGACACCCGCCCGCCCACGCGGTGTCATTCCGGCGCAGGCCGGAATCCATTGGGCCGGCGGTTTCTGGATCCCGACCTGCGCCGGGATGACGGCGAAAATTGTCAAGCAGTTATGCAAGCCTCAATAATAGCCGTCGATATCGCACGCCTTGCCGATGCAATTTTCCGCCGGTTCCGGTTGCAGCGTGGTGTGGTCGATAGCGAAACGCGCGTCCAATAGCCGGTGCAGCGCATCGAGCACGCGCGCCCAGTCGTCCAGATGTCGCATGTTCACGTGCGCCGACAGCGCGCGCGAGCCGGACGACAGCGTCCAGACGTGCAGGTCGTGGACGGCGACGATATCCGGGTCCACGTCCAGCATCGCCTGCCGCACCTGGGCGATGTCAACGTCGCCCGGCACGCCTTCCATGACCACATGCAGGGTTTCCAGCAGCAGCCGCGTCGACGAGACCAGTATCAGCGCGCAGATCAGCAGTGACAGGAGCGGGTCGATGGCCATCCAGCCGGTGAGCCAGATGACGACGCCGGCGGTCACCGCCGCGACCGATCCCAGCAGGTCGCCGATCACGTGCAACAGCGCGCCGCGCGTGTTCAGGGTCTGTTCGCCGCGCGCGAGCAGCGCAGCCACCGCCAGATTGATGACCAGACCGAGCGCGCCGACCAGCATGACGCTGCCGGCCTCGACGTCGACCGGGGTCTGCAGGCGTCCGATGGCGGCGATGCCGATGGCGGCGACGACCAGGTACATGAACAGCACGTTGGCCAGCGCGCCCACGACCTCGGCCCGCTGCAGACCGTAACTGTGCCGTTCGGTCGGCGGAAAGCCTGACACCCAGGCGGCCAGCGCGCCGATGGCCAGCGAGGCGCTGTCGGTGACCATGTGCGCCGCGTCGCCCATCAGCGCCAGCGAGTTCGCCAGCCACCCAGCGACGGCTTCGACCACGGCGAATCCGGCCGTGATCGCCAGAGCGGTCAGCAATCTGGGCGAGGCGGTGTCGGGGCGGGTATGACTATGGTTGTCGCGGTGATGGGACATGGTCCAGCCGGAATCCACGGGTACGCCAAGCTTCCGGCGGCGGGTGGGTGTTGTCAAATCCTGGCAGGGGATCCTCCGCAAACCGGACGGGGAACAGTGTTCTGTCGCCCCGAGTTTCCCGCGCGGTTTTTGGGCCCGGTCTGGATTACTCGCTGCGCTCGCCCTTCGGGCCGCACTTCGTGCGTTCAGCGTGCTTCGCGCTGTTGTCCGGCCTTCGCCGGATGGCGAAACGGGGTGTGATCAGGCTTTCCTTCGCGTTCCCGGCGTTACCATGCGGTTGAACGATACTTGACCTTTGCGTGCCTTCGCGCGATTTGCGGTAAAAAGGGTTTTAACCTTCGCGTCCTTCGCGGTTAATCAAACCGAACCGCTAAAGCTGCTTCAACTCCGCGATCAGCCTGCTCGCCACTTCCTGGCCGTCGCCGTACAGCATGCGCGTGTTGTCCAGGAAGAACAGCGCGTTCTCGATGCCGGAAAAGCCCTTGCCGCGGCCGCGTTTGACCACGATCACGTTCTTGGCCTTGTCGGCGTCCAGGATCGGCATGCCGTAGATCGGGCTGCCGGGGTCGCTGCGCGCAACCGGATTGACCACATCGTTGGCGCCGATGATGAGCGCGACGTCCGCCTGCGGGAATTCGGCGTTGATCTCTTCCAGGTCGTAAATCTTGTCGTACGGGACGCCGGCCTCGGCCAGCAGCACGTTCATGTGGCCGGGCATGCGGCCGGCCACCGGGTGAATCGCGAACTTGACCGCGACGCCCTTCTCTTCGAGCTGTTTGCAGAACTCCCAGACTTTGTGCTGGGCCTGAGCGACGGCCATGCCGTAGCCGGGCACGACGATGACCTTGCTGGCGTAGGCCATCATGACCGCCGCGTCGGCGGCGTCGATCTCCTTCAGGACGCCTTCGGTGGCCGCACCGGCCGTGCTTTCGGTGGCGCCGAAACCGGAGAACAGCACGTTCGCCAGCGAGCGGTTCATGGCCTTGGCCATCAACTGGGTCAGCAGCGTGCCGGCCGAGCCGACCACGGTGCCGGCGATGATCATCGCGGCGTTGTTGAGCACGAAGCCTTCAAGGGCGACCGCCAGACCGGTCAGGGCGTTGTAGAGCGAAATGACCACGGGCATGTCGGCGCCGCCGATCGGCAGCGTCATCATGACGCCGAACACCAGCGCGAGCGCGAAGAACGGGAAGATCATGGCGCCGTCGGGTGTGTCGCTGTTCATCAGGATCAGGCCGAACACGATGGCCGCGGCGAACGCCCCCAGGTTGATGAGCTGCTGGCTGGGGAAGATCAGGGATTTCTTCATCAACCCCTGCAATTTGGCGAAAGCGACCATCGAACCCGAGAAAGACACCGAGCCGATGAGCGCACCGACTACCGCCAGCACCTGGAAGGATGCGGAGTGAAACCCGCCTTTGAGCAGTTCGACCGCCGCGATCGACGCGGCCGCGCCGCCGCCCATGCCGTTGTAGATGGCGATCATCTGCGGCATGTCGGTCATCGCGACCTTCTTGCCGGTGTACCAGGCCGCACTGCCGCCGATGGCCAGCGCCAGCAGCATCCATGCGTAATTGTGCAGGCCCGGCCAGGCCAGCGTGATGACCGTGGCGACCGCCATGCCGGCGCCGGCCCAGAGGATGCCGCCGCGCGCCGTCACCGGCGAACTCATCTTCTTCAGGCCGAGGATGAACAGGACCGCGGCCATCAAATAACTGAGCTGGATGACCGCGTTCATTTGCCGGTCCCCTTGCTGCTCTTGAACATCTCGAGCATGCGCTCGGTGACCACGTAGCCGCCGACCGCGTTGCCCGCGGCCAGCACCACGCCGATGAACCCGACGAAGGTTTCCATGCCGGTTTCGGCATGACCGAGCGCGACCATGGCGCCGACCACGACGATGCCGTGCACGAAGTTGGACCCGGACATCAGCGGGGTGTGCAGGATGACTGGTACGCGTGAAATGACTACGTAGCCGGTGAACGCCGCCAGCATGAATATATAGAGTGCCGTGAATCCTTCGATCATGAGCCTTCCACCTGTGCGCGCGTCGGTGCGTGGAGTATTTGACCGTCGCGCGTCAACGCGCTGCCGGCGATCACTTCGTCGTCCCAGTCGGGGTTGAATTCGCCGTCCTTGATCATGGGCGAGAAGAAGTTCAGCAGGTTGCGGGCGTACATTTCGCTGGCGTTGACCGGAAGTTCGCTTGGCACGTTGAGTGGGCCGTATACCAGCACGCCCTGGTGTTCGATCTTCCGGCCCGGCACGGTCGCTTCGCAGTTGCCGCCGCCTTCGGCCGCCAGGTCGATGATGACCGCGCCCGGTTTCATGCGTTCGACCGCCGCCTTGCTGATGATGCGGGGCGAGGGCCTGCCGGGGATGGCCGCCGTGGTGATGACCACGTTGGATGCGGCGATGTGATCCTCCAGCACCGCCTGCTGCTTCTGTTTTTCCTCGTCGGTGAGTTCGCGCGCATAGCCGCCGGTACCCTCGGCCGACACGCCCGTGTCGACGAACTTGGCGCCTAGCGACTGCACCTGTTCGCGGGTCGCCGAACGCACGTCGTAACCTTCGACCAGCGCGCCCAGGCGCCGGGCGGTGGCGATGGCCTGCAGGCCGGCGACGCCGGCGCCAATCACCAGCACCTTCGCTGGCCGGATGGTGCCGGCCGCCGTGGTCAGCATCGGGAAGAACACGCTGCTGAGGTCCGCGGCCATCAGCACAGCCTTGTAGCCGGCCACCGCCGCCTGCGAGGACAGCACGTCCATGCTTTGGGCGCGCGATATGCGCGGCACCAGCTCCATGGCGAAACTCAGGATCCTGCGGTCGCGCAGCCGGGCGACGCGTTCTGGGTAGCGAAACGGCAGCATCATGCCGGCGACGACACAACCTTCCTTCATGGCGGCGATTTCGCTTTCGGTGGGCGGTTGGACCCTGAAGATGACATCGGCCTCGCGGTACAGCGCGTCGGCGCCATCCAGAATGGTCGCCGACGCGTAGTCGGAGTCGGCGAAATGACAGCCGGCCCCGGCTCCGGATTCCACCAGAATCTGGACACCGAGCTTGGCGAACCGGTCCGCCATGGCGGGAACCAGCGCCACCCGGCGCTCACCCGCGAACGTTTCCCTGGGTACAGCCACTTTCAATGGCATAGGCCTTTGACTCCGAATGCTGGTCGGCCGGGGGGCGGCCTCGCAAAAATTCCTTACACGGGGCGATGATGTCTGGACTTAACGTCAGGATTCAGAGCGTCGTCCGCAAAGCGCATCATGATAGCCGATCTGTTCCCGCAAGGAAATCTTCGCGCCCCAGGATGACGAAACGGTGAATTGTATTGTCCAACCGTTTACAAACAGGGCGTTTTTTGGGATAAGCTTGTTGTCCCAAAAAATAAACAGCTTTTATTGCCTGGGGAACCGCCGTGTACGATCTGCGTCATCAAGTGCTGCGCACTGACGCGTCCGGCATGCCATTGGAATGGGTGAATTACCAGGACGCGGTGCGCCTCTACCATCTCGGGCAGGTGGCCTACAGTTGTGGCAGCCTGCTGTACCGGGTGCGCGGAGGCGTTTGTGCCAGGACCGGACAGCGCAGCTTCATCGACGTCAATTCCATTATCGCCACCTACGGTTATAACCATGCGCTGATGAAGGCGCGCGACACTTATACGCCGCCGCTCAACAATCCGGCGTTATTCAAGCGCGATGCGTACCTGTGCCTTTATTGCGGCGAGCATTTTCCGATCCGCGACCTGTCGCGGGACCATGTCACGCCGCTCAGCCAGGATGGGCAGGATAATTGGACCAATGTCGTCACCGCCTGTCGCCGCTGCAACAACCACAAGGCCGGACGCAGCCCGGAACAGGCGGACATGGAGTTGATCGCTGTGCCGTTCCGGCCGACGCATGCCGAATACATCTATTTGCAAGGCAAGCGCGTGCTGGCCGATCAGATGGCGTTTCTCAAGGCCCATTTCCCGCGTTCCAGTCCGCTGCACAATCGGTTGGAGATGTAGGTTGCGGGGGGTGTCAACCGCGAAGGACGCGAAGGGAGAACTCCTTAACCACAAAGAACACGACAAATAATTGTGTGACCCGCGGCCTGCGCGGTGTTCCGTGATGAGAGACGCCGCGATTGATGGGCGACGGACCTCAGGCAACCCTCCCGCGCGCGGGCTGCGCGAGTCGGGCGCGCGCCTCCACGGGCCGGACGGCACGCTCCAGGGTTTCGTGATCATGGTTACCTTTGTGCTCTTCGTGCTCTTTGTGGTTACGAGGGTTCTCCCTTCGCGGTTGAAACTGTTCTCAGGCGCTCCCGGAATCTACCCATGCATCTGTGGACCGACATCGAAAAACACCTGACCAAAGCGCTTGATCGGCCGGTGACGCTGTCGCGGCCCGAGTCGGTCGGCGGCGGCTGTATCAACCAGACCTTTCGCCTGCGTTCAGGCGATGACCGGTTCTTCGTCAAGGTCAACGAGGCTTCCGAACTCGCGATGTTCGAGGCCGAAGCACAGGGCCTCGAAGAACTTGGCAAGACCGAAGCGCTGCGCATACCACGGCCCCGGTGTTACGGCGTCAGCGGCGGCCAGGCCTGGCTGGTGATGGACGATCTGCAATTGGGCGGTTCGGGCGACCCGGCCGTGCTCGGCGAGGGGCTGGCAGCCTTGCATGCCATTCAGTCAGAGCGCTTCGGCTGGCACCGCGACAACACCATCGGCTCGACGCCGCAGATCAACCGGCGCGAAGACGAGTGGCTGACGTTCTGGCGCGAGCATCGACTGGGGTTTCAACTGGCGCTGGCCGCGCGCAGGGGCGCGGGCGCAAAGACCGCGACGCTCGGTGACCGGCTGCTCGACCGGCTGCCGGCGCTGCTGGAAGGCCACGCACCGGCACCGTCACTGTTGCACGGCGACCTCTGGTCCGGCAATTACGCCTTCACCCGCGCGGGCGAGCCGGCGCTGTTCGACCCAGCCGTCTATTACGGTGATCGGGAAACCGATCTGGCGATGACCGAACTGTTCGGCGGTTTCGGGCGGGATTTCTACGCGGCGTACAACGCTGCCTGGCCGCTCGACGCCGGGTATCCGGTGCGCAAGACACTGTACAACCTGTACCACGTTTTGAACCACTTCAACCTGTTCGGCGGCGCTTACCTGTCGCAGGCGCAGGGGATGATGCAGCAGTTGATCGCTGAGGTGGGTTGAGGGTGTGGATCCTTATTAACCACCAAGGACACGAAGGACACAAAGAACAGACAATCGACCACAAGGTAGGATCGATGCAGTAATGGTCAGTGAAATGAATTGGGGGCTCGCGGACCATTACCGGAAGCAGTAAGAGTCACCGGTTTCGATGTTCCAGGCTCCACCACACCTGGATAAGCAATTCCACTTTGCGCGCCTTTGTGCGCCTTTGCGGTGAAGTTTCTTTTGCTTTGCATCCTTCGCGCCCTTGGTGGTCAAAAGCGCGTTATTGATGGTAAGCCCGACTCAGATCGTGCACTGCTTCGATCATTGCGGCGGCGTGTTCCGGGTCGATGCCGGGGTGGATGCCGTGGCCGAGGTTGAACACGTGGCCGTCGCCCTTGCCGAAGCTCGCCAGCACCTTGGCCACCTGATCGCGGATGACCGGCGGTGACGCGTAGAGCACGGAGGGGTCGAGGTTGCCTTGCAGCGCAACCTGCGCGCCGACGCGGCGGCGGGCGTCACCCAGGTCTGTGGTCCAGTCCAGGCCGAGGGCATCGGCGCCGGTGTCGGTCATCGCTTCCAGCCACTGTCCGCCGTTCTTGGTGAACAGGATGACCGGCACGGTCCGGCCTTCGTGCTCGCGCGTCAGTCCGGCGATGATCCGTTCCATGGGTTTCATCGAGAACCGGCAATAGTCGCTGGGCGTGAGCGCGCCGCCCCAGGTGTCGAACAGCATCACCGCCTGCGCGCCGTTTTCGATCTGCGCGTTGAGGTAGAGCCTGACCGCTTGCGTGATGGTGTTCAGAAGCCGGTCGAGCAGATCGGGGCGCTCGTACAGCATCGCCTTGATGGTCCTGAAATCGCGGCTCGAGCCGCCTTCGACCATATAGGTCGCCAGCGTCCAGGGACTGCCGGAAAAACCGATCAGCGGCACGCGCCCGTCCAGTTCACGGCGGATCAGCCTGACTGCATCCATGACGTAGCCCAGGTCCTGGTTCGGGTCCGGGACGCCGAGCGCGTCGATGGCGTTCTCTGCCTGCACCGGCTTTTCAAAGCGCGGGCCTTCACCCTCGCTGAAGTACAGGCCGAGCCCCATAGCATCCGGAATGGTCAGGATGTCCGAAAACAGGATGGCTGCATCGAGTGGAAAACGCGCCAGCGGCTGCAGGGTCACTTCGCAGGCCAGCTCCGGCGTCGTGCAGAGGTTCATGAAGCTACCCGCCTTTTCCCGGGTGGCGCGGTACTCGGGCAGATAACGCCCCGCCTGGCGCATCAGCCAAACCGGCGTGATGTCCACCGGCTGTCTCAGCAGGGCGCGCAGTAAACGGTCGTTTTTCAGTTCTGACATGTTGTTTTAACCCAGTGCACGCAGGACACGAAGCAAAATCATTTTAACCGCAAAGTCGCGCCAAGGCGCGCGAAGTACGAACGCTATAGCTCTAATACGTTGCCCGGGCCGTCGCACCTGCGAAGACATGGATCCAGCCAGTTCAACGAAGCGGGTGCCGGCCTTCGCCGACACGTTGGACCAGCTCCGAAGTTGGTTCAGGCAATTCTGCGCCTGAAGTCCCTTCGTGTCCTTTGTGTTCTTTGTGGTTGGATTATCCGGCGCGCAGAGGGCTGCGTGCCCTTCACCGCGGCAGTTCCGACGACCCCATCAGGAACTCGTCGATCGCGCGCGCGCATTGCCGGCCCTCGCGGATGGCCCAGACCACCAGCGACTGGCCGCGCCGCATGTCGCCCGCGGCAAAGACCTTGGCGATTGATGTCCTGTACGCGGTGTCGCCGTCGGTATCGCCGTTGACATTGCCGCGTGGGTCGTAGGCCACGCCCAGATCGTCCAGCAGTCCCGCGTGCACGGGGTTGACGAAACCCATGGCCAGCAGAACCAGGTCAGCCGGCAGTTCGAATTCGCTGCCGGGCGTTTCCTGCATCCGCCAGGCGCCTTTCCCGTCTTTGTCCCAGGTCACGCGGGCGCAGCGGATGGCGGTCACCCTGCCGTTTTCGCCCACGAGTTCACGGGTCGTGACGCACCAGTCGCGACCCGCGCCTTCTTCCTGCGAGCTGGAGGTGCGCATCTTGTTGGGCCAGTCCGGCCAGGTCAGCGGCTTGTTTTCGTGCTCGGGCGGACGCGGCAGAATCTCGAGCTGGGTGACCGATTTCGCATCCTGGCGGAACGAGGTGCCGATGCAGTCCGAGCCGGTGTCGCCGCCGCCGATCACGATGACGTGCTTGCCGTGGGCGGTGATCGAAACGTCGTCGGCGATGCGGTCGCCGGCCACGCGCTTGTTCTGTTGCGGCAGGAAATGCATCGCGAAATGCACACCGTCCAGCTCGCGGCCGGGCACGGGCAGGTCGCGCGGCTGTTCGGAACCGCCGGTCAGCGCAATCGCATCGAAGTCCGCCAGCAGTCTTGCGCCGGGCAGGTCGACGCCGACGTGCACGCCCGTCCTGAACGCCACGCCTTCGGCCGCCATCTGTTGCATTCGACGGTCGATGATGTGTTTTTCCATCTTGAAGTCGGGGATGCCGTAGCGCAACAGGCCGCCGACGCGGTCGTTCTTCTCGAACACCGTGACCGCGTGACCGGCGCGCGCGAGTTGCTGCGCGCAGGCCAGTCCGGCCGGCCCGGACCCAACGACGGCGACGCGCTTGCCGGTCTTGTGTGCGGCGGGCTGCGGCCCGATCCAGCCGTTTTCCCAGGCCTTGTCGACAATGGCGCATTCGATGGTCTTGATCGACACCGGCTGGTCCTGGATGTTCAGCGTGCAGGACTCCTGGCAGGGCGCCGGGCAGATGCGGCCGGTGAATTCCGGAAAGTTGTTGGTCGAATGCAGCACGCTGCTCGCGCGCTGCCACTCGCCCCGGTACACCAGGTCGTTCCAGTCGGGAATGATGTTGTTGACCGGGCACCCCTCGTGGCAGAAGGGGATGCCGCAATCCATACAGCGCCCGCCCTGGGTGCTGACCTCGGCGTCGCTCAGGGCGATGACGAATTCCCTGAAATGCTTGACTCGCTCCTCGACCGGCCGGCTGGCCCGATCCTGTCGGTGGAATTCCATGAATCCGGTGGGCTTGCCCATAAGCTACTTACCTCCCGCCGCAAGCGCGAAATCGTCCGACTCGTCCTGCAATTGCTTCATCTGCTCCAGCGCACGCCGGTACTCGACCGGCATCACCTTGACGAACCTGGCCTGGTAGAACGCCCAGTTGTCGAGGATGTGGCGTGCCCGGGCGCTGTCGGTATAGTGCGCATGGCGCTGGATCAGCGTGCGCAGCCGAAGGGCGTCATAGCGCGTCATGTCCGCGGTGATGTCGACCTTGCCGTGCGTTTCCAGGTCACCGCCCTGATGGTCGAACGCTTCCAGCGCCTCGCTCTCCTCGGGGATCGGTTCCAGATCGACCTGCGCCAGGTTGCAGCGCTCCTTGAAGCTGCCGTCTTCATCGAGCACATAGGCGATGCCACCGGACATGCCGGCAGCGAAGTTGCGGCCGGTCTCGCCGAGCACGACGACGATGCCGCCGGTCATGTATTCACAACCGTGATCACCGACGCCTTCGACCACGGCGGTCGCGCCGGAATTGCGCACGGCAAACCGTTCACCGGCGACGCCGCGGAAATAGCACTCGCCGCTGATCGCGCCGTAGAGCACGGTGTTGCCGACGATGATGTTCTCCTCCGCCGTGATCGGGCAGGCTGCGGGCGGATAGATGACCAGACGGCCGCCGGACAATCCCTTGCCCACGTAGTCGTTGCCTTCGCCTTCGAGTTCCAGTGTCACGCCGTGCGCGGCCCAGGCGCCGAAACTCTGGCCGGCGACGCCCTTCAGCTTAACGTGAATCCTGTCGTCGGGCAGCCCCGCGTGACCGTAGCGCGCCGCCACGCGGCCGGAAAGCATCGCGCCGACCGAGCGGTTGACGTTGCGCACCGGCGTTTCGATCCGGACTGCCTCGCCGCGCTCCAGAGCCGGAGCGGCGGCTTCGATGAGCTTGTTATCCAGCGCTTTTTCCAGCCCGTGGTTCTGCGCTTCGCAGTTGTACACGGCCACGTCGTCGGCGACTTTCGGCGCGTGCAGGATCGACGAGTAGTCCAGACCCCGGGCCTTCCAGTGATCGATCGCCTTGCGCACGTCCAGTTTGTCGACGCGACCGATCATCTCGTTGACGCTGCGGAAGCCGAGTTTCGCCATCAATTGGCGGATTTCCTCGGCGACGAAGAAGAAATAATTGACCACGTGCTCGGGTTTGCCGGTGAAGCGGCGGCGCAGCACCGGATCCTGCGTCGCGACGCCGACCGGACAGGTATTCAGGTGACACTTGCGCATCATGATGCAGCCCTCGACGATCAGGGGTGCAGTTGCAAAGCCGAACTCGTCGGCGCCGAGCAGCGCCCCGATGACCACGTCGCGGCCGGTGCGCATGCCGCCGTCGACCTGCACGGCGATGCGGCCGCGCAGTTTGTTCAGAACCAGCGTCTGATGGGTTTCCGCCAGGCCAATTTCCCAGGGCGAACCCGCGTGCTTGATCGAGGTCAGCGGCGACGCGCCGGTGCCGCCGTCGTAACCGGCGATCGTCACGTGGTCCGCGTGCGCCTTGGACACGCCGGCCGCCACCGTGCCCACGCCGACTTCGGAAACCAGCTTGACGCTGATGCGGGCTTTCGGATTGACGTTTTTCAGGTCGTGAATCAGTTGCGCCAGGTCTTCGATCGAGTAGATATCATGGTGCGGCGGCGGCGAGATCAGACCGACGCCCGGAGTCGAGTGGCGCACGCGGGCGATTACCGCGTCGACCTTGTGGCCGGGCAGCTGACCGCCTTCGCCGGGCTTGGCGCCCTGCGCCATCTTGATCTGGATGTCGTCGGCATTCACCAGGTACTCGGTGGTGACGCCGAAGCGGCCCGACGCGACCTGCTTGATCGCTGAACGCATGCTGTCGCCGTTCGCCAGCGGCACAAACCGGCTGGCCTCCTCGCCGCCCTCGCCGGTGTTCGATTTGCCGCCGATGCGGTTCATGGCGATCGCCAGCGTCGTATGCGCCTCCCAGGAAATCGAACCGAAGGACATGGCACCGGTAGCGAATCGTTTGACGATCTCTTTTGCCGGCTCCACTTCGTCCAGCGGCACCGGCTGTTCGGCGAACCTGAATTCGAACAGACCGCGCAGATTCATCAGGCGCTGGCTCTGTTCGTCGACGGTCCGGGAAAATTCGGCGAAGGTCTTCGCGTCGTTGGCGCGCGCGGCGTGCTGCAGCCTGGAAATGGTTTCCGGCGTCCACATGTGGTCTTCACCGCGGATACGGAACGCATAATCGCCGCCAACGTCCAGCGCGTTGGCGAAAATGGGATTGTTGCCGTAGGCGTCACGGTGCCAGCGCACCGCTTCCTCGGCGATCTCCGCCAAGCCGACGCCTTCGATGCGGCTGGCCGTGCCGGTGAAGTAGCGGTCGACGAACCGCGTGCTGAGGCCCACTGCGTCGAAAATCTGCGCACCGCAATAGGACTGATAGGTCGAAATGCCCATCTTGGCCATGACCTTGAGCATGCCTTTGCCAACCGCCTTGATATAGCGGTTGTTGATCTCCTTGTGATCCATCTTCTCCGGCAGATCGTCTTTCAGGGCGGCCAGCGTTTCGAACGCCAGGTACGGATTGATTGCCTCGGCCCCGTAACTGGCCAGCACGCAGAAGTGGTGCACCTCGCGTGCGGCCCCGGTCTCGACGACCAGGCCCGAGTCGGTGCGCTGGCCGGTTCTCACCAAGTGGTGGTGAACTGCCGAGGTCGCCAGCAGCGCAGGGATCGGTACATACTGCGACGATACCGAACGGTCGGACAGTATCAGGATGTTGAAGCCGTCACGGACGGATCGTTCGGCCTCGGCGCACAGGGCATCCAGTGCAGCCTCCATGCCGGCTGCCCCCTGATCCACCGGGTAACAGATATCCAGTGTCCGGGTTCTGAAGGCGCCCTCGGTGGCTTCCTCGATTCCTCGGATGCGTTCCAGATCCTTGTTGGTGAGGATCGGCTGCGACACTTCCAGGCGCATGTGCTCGCCACCGGAATGCAGGCCCAGAAGGTTGGGGCGCGGACCGATCAACGACACCAGCGACATCACCAGCTCCTCGCGGATCGAATCAATCGGCGGATTGGTCACCTGGGCGAAATTCTGTTTAAAGTAATTGAACAGCGGCTTCGGCTTGTTCGACAGCACCGCCAGCGGGTTGTCGGCGCCCATGGACCCGACGGCTTCCTGACCCGACAGCGCCATCGGTGTCATCAGCATGCGGATGTCTTCCTGCGTGTAGCCGAACGCCTGCTGGCGATCGAGCAGGGTCGACTTGTCGCTGACGGCGCCGTCGACGTTGGCAGGCAGATTCTTCAGATGAATCTGCGTCTTGTTCAGCCATTCACGGTAGGGGCGGCTGCCCGACAGCGCATCTTTCAGTTCGGCGTCGTCGATGATCCGACCCTGTTCCAGGTCGATGAGGAACATCCTGCCGGGCTGCAGCCGCCACTTCTTGACGATCTTTTCGTCCGGAATCGGCAGCACCCCCATTTCCGAGGCCATGACCACGAGATCGTCATCGGTGATCAGATAACGCGCAGGGCGCAGGCCGTTGCGATCGAGCGTGGCACCGATCTGCCGGCCGTCGGTGAAGGCCACGGCAGCGGGGCCGTCCCAGGGCTCCATCAGCGCACCATGGTATTCATAGAACGCACGCCGTTGTTCGTCCATCAGCGGGTTGCCCGCCCAGGCCTCCGGGATCAGCATCATCATGGCCTGGGCCATGGAGTAGCCGCCGGCCACAAGAAGTTCGAGCGCGTTGTCGAAACAGGCCGAATCGCTCTGCCCTTCCGGGATCAGCGGCCAGATCTTTTCCAGGTCGTCGCCCAGCAGATCCGAGGCCATCGACTGGCGCCGTGCGCTCATCCAGTTGACGTTTCCGCGCAGCGTATTGATTTCGCCGTTGTGGGCGATCATGCGGAACGGGTGCGCCAGGTCCCAGGACGGGAAGGTGTTGGTGGAAAAACGCTGGTGCACCAGGGCCAGCGCGGTCACGATGCGCTCGTCCTTGAGGTCGGCGTAATACGCATCCACCTGATTGGCGAGCAGCATTCCTTTGTATACGATCGTGCGGGTGGACAGGGAGGGAACGTAGAAATGTTTCCGATCCTCCCAGTCAGAGTCGCGCACGGCGTGCTCGGCGACCTTGCGAATGACAAAGAGCCTGCGCTCCAGTTCATCCGTGTCGCGACAATCGGGGCCCATCCCGACAAAGATCTGCCGCACGACCGGTTCGACGGCGCGCACGCTGTCGCTCAGGCAACTGTTGTCGGTCGGGACATCGCGCCAGCCGAGAAGGCGCAGGCCTTCTTCCTGGATGATGCGTTCGAGCGTGGCCTCACAGGCTTTGCGGGTGGTCTCGGGCTGCGGGAGGAACAGCATGCCGACGCCATACTGTCCGGCCGGCGGCAGATCGATGCCCAGCGCGAGACACTCCTCGCGGAAAAACGCCTCGGGAATTTGCAGCAGGATACCGGCGCCGTCGCCGGCAAGCGGATCGGCGCCGACGGCGCCCCGGTGCTTCAGATTCTCGAGTATCTTCAGACCTTGCCGGACAATCGAATGGCTCTTGCTGCCTTTGATATGCGCGACAAAACCGACACCGCACGCGTCGTGTTCGTTCGCAGGGTCATATAGCCCCTGCTTCGGGGGCAAACCACCATGACTCATCGTCCGACCTCTTGTTTCTGGCTTCCAGACTTAAAGCGATAGTACTATAGATTCCAGTTCCGATTCCCGGCCCGGGCCCTGGCGCTCTGGCGGGCTATACGCGCGGCCCGGGTGTGCTGTGCGTCGCTGTCCGGGCGCGGTGACCGGCGCAATGCCACAGGTCGCCGCGTGGTTTCAAGCGGCAGTCAGCCGGGCGCGTCTCGGCAATGTCCGGTGGGGACGGTCCCGGCCACGAAAATCCGGCCGATCAGAATAATCCAGGTACGCTCGCCGCGCCAGCCCCGGTGACACGCCGGAAGAGCAAAGGAGGATGTGGTAATTAGGGGTTCTGCGTGGCCCGGATCGCTTCCTGCACCGACTGGATCGGGCGTGGCCAGGGTTTGGCGGCACGCAAGGATTCGGGCAGGTTCTCGATATCGGCAGCTGCTGCGGACCGGCTGGGATAGACGCCGTAGACAACGACATACCAGTCCCCGCCCTTGTATAACCCTTTGTAATAAGAAACTTTATCAGCTTGGAGACCCAGCTGTTCGATAAAGCCGCGAGCCGCTCGCTCGTTGCGTGATCCCAACAGTTGCAAGGTATAGCTTTCCGCGTTCTGGCTCAGCAGCCAGTCTTCCCGGTGAGCGAGACCGTCGGCCGGTTTGACTGTCGCGTTTTCCTGGGACGGTGGGGCGACTTCTTCGGCGGGTTGCGGATTTTCGGCCGCGTTGGCCGGCGACGACTCCGCCCTTGCGGCCGTGGTCGAGTCAGCCGTATTTGCCTCCCGGATTTCCATAGCGCGTGCCGCAGATTCCTGTTCACCCGCGTCTGCCACGGTCGTTGTGCCCTGGTCGTCGGGCGAGGCTGGCGGCGCCAGGGCTTGCTCCGCGGGGACGACCGACGCTGTGCCCGGTTCCGAATCGACCTGAACTCCTTTGGCGGGGCCGGCGTCTCGTGCGGCGACTGAGGTTTCGGCTGGCGTCGCGTCGGCTGGATTCATCTCTTCCGACAGTGGCACGTCGGGTGGGTTATTGGTGTCGCGGGAGAGTACTTGCCAGAGACCGACCACTACCGCCAGTCCCAGCATGACCGCTATCGCGGGTAACACGCGGTGCACAATCGACGCGCGCCGACCGCCCATGCGGCTGGCCGCGTGTTCATACTGTTCCAACAGGCACTGGTCCGCCAACCGATTGATTTCCGCCGGGCGTCCGTCGGATGCCTTGCTGATCGCGCCGACCTGCGTGGGGCTGAAAGGGCTTTCGCCGCTGTACCCGGCGACGGCCATGCGGTACACGAGGTAGGCCGCGGTGTCCTCGTCCGATAGCCGGGGCATTTCCAGAAACTGCGTGGAGCCGCGGAACAGGCCCGCTTCCTGCGCCTGTTTGACCAGATTTCCGGTCTGAGAGGTGCCGAACAACACCAGTCGCGTGCGGGTGACGGCCGCCGGGTCGAACAGTTCCGACAACTGCCGTATCGCCGATTCGGTGAGTTGGTCGGCATCGTCGATAATAACCACGAGCAGGTCACTGGCCTGGCTGCGGTTCATCCAGTCGGTCAGGATCTGCTTTACCGGCGTTTCGCCGCCGCCTGTCATCCGCGCGGCGAACGCCTGGCGGAAATCGTTGATATCCGCGGCGGTAAAGCGGGTTAGGGTCCAGCTGGAATTGATGCGCCGGACGAAGTGATCGAGCAGCGCCGTCTTGCCGCTGCCCTTCGGACCGGCCACGACCACGATGGAATCGCCGAACTGGGTCAAATGAGTCAGCAGGTCGAGCCGCTGGCTCAGTGTGTTGGCAGCGTAGAAAAAGCGCGGGTCCGGATCGTCGGAGTAGGGCGCGCAGTTGAGTGAAAAATAATCGAGATACACTGCCGCCTTTGTCCGGCCGGAAGAAGGGTTGTTCACGGTGCCGAGTCCTGCATCTTCATGAAAACGACACGATAACCTTTTTTGATCTGCTCGTCGCGTACCCTGAACATCGCGTATTCGGCGCTGTCACGGTCCGGATATTGATCGCGCTGCACGCGCCCGCCGGCGCCCTGGAAACCCCACTCGCGCACCAGTGTCCAGCCTCCCAACAGGTCTTCCTGCAGATGCAGGTAATAGAATCGCGGCGGGCGATTGTCACTGGGCGGAATCTGCATGTAAATGCGCATCGTAATCCGAAAACGTCCGCGTATCAAAGAAACGCATTGGCGGTGACGGCGGCAGAATTATACGCCACAGCTACTCTTCAGGCGTTCGCTCCAGGAGATGCGTGTCACCTCCGCAGGGTAGTTTCGTCGCCCACCATGCACTGCCCGCGAGAGGCGCCCCGGTCTGTCAGGTCAATTCCGCCGGATTGAACACGCGCTCGTACTCCCGGATGGCATAGCGGTCGGTCATGCCGGCAATGTAATCGGCCACGGCGCGGGCATGACCGGGTTCCCCGAGATTGCGCTTCAACCTGGCGGCGTGCTGCTGGCCTTCCTCAGGCATGAGGCGGGGCTCCGAAACGAAAGCATGAAACAGTTCGCGGATGACGCGGGCGGCCTTCACGGTCATGCGGTGTACCCGGTAGTGCCGGTACAAGTGTTCTCTCAGGAACTGTTTCAGCTCGAGGTTCCAGGTCCGCATTTCGTCGCTGAACGCGATCAGGGGCTCGCTCCGCCGGCGTACGTCGTCGATATCGACCGGGGCGGCAGCTTCAATATTGCGCAAGCTGGTTTTGATGAGATCGGTTACCTGACAATCGATCAGGCGTCGTACCACCTCGTGGACGATGCGCCGCGCAGAAAGTTCGGGATAGCGGTTCACAACCTCCGCGTGCTGCGTCTGAAAGAGGCTGACGGCGAGGAGCTGGTCAATATCGATCAGACCCGCCCGCAAACCATCGTCAACGTCGTGGCTGTTGTACGCGATTTCATCGGCGAGGTTGGTTAGCTGTGCCTCCAGACTGGGCTGGGTCTTCTCCAGAAAGCGTCGTCCGAGTCCGCCCAGTTCCCGGGCATTTCTGATCGAACAGTGTTTCAGAATGCCCTCGCGCGCCTCGAAAGTCAGATTCAGGCCGCGGAATTCGGCGTAGCGTTCCTCGAGTTCCTCGACCACACGCAACGACTGGAGATTGTGCTCGAACCCGCCGTATTCCTTCATACAGGTATTGAGTGCGTCCTGTCCGGCGTGGCCGAACGGCGTGTGTCCCAGGTCGTGCGCCAGCGCGACCGCCTCGGTAAGGTCTTCATTTAGCCGCAACGCTCGGGCGATGGACCGCGCGATCTGGGCAACCTCGATGGAATGCGTGAGCCGGGTGCGGAAGAGGTCGCCCTCGTGGTTGACGAACACCTGTGTCTTGTATTCCAGGCGCCTGAATGCAGCGGAATGTATCACGCGGTCGCGGTCGCGCTGGTATTCGCTGCGGTAGTTCGGTTTGTCTTCAGGATGGTGCCGCCCGCGGCTGGCGGCGTCGGTCGCAGCATAAGGCGCCAAGCCCTCCGCGGCCGTTATCGTCCCCTGCCGCACTCTCATGAGCCGGTTCGAGACAGCGCTGGGTTGAGGGTTTCTCTCAGACGCACGGGATCGAAGTCACTACTGACGCGCGCTGACCCAATAGCATCGAGCAGGACTAGCCGCAACTCGCCATCGATCACCTTCTTGTCCACCGCCATACATTCGAGAAATTGGCCGGCGGTCATTTCCCGCGGCGGGTCGACGGGCAGATTGGCGCGTTTGAGCAGGTTTCGGATTCGTGTGACGTCGTCCGCGTCAATCCACCCCTGCCGGGCCGACAGATCGGCGGCCATGGCCATGCCGGCCGCAACACCTTCGCCGTGCAGCCAGTTGCCATAGCCCATACCGGTTTCGATGGCGTGACCGAAGGTATGTCCCAGATTCAACAGGGCACGTTGCCCGCTTTCGCGTTCATCGGCGGCCACGATTTCCGCCTTGCACTCACAGGAGCGTTTGATCGCATAGGTCAGAGCCGCGCCGTCACGGCGCATAAGTGCGTCCATGTTGTTTTCCAACCACGAGAAGAAGTCGGGATCCCTGATTAACCCGTACTTGATGATCTCCGCAATACCCGCTGACAATTGCCGATTATCGAGAGTTTTCAGTGTGTCGGTGTCCGCCAGTACGCAGCGAGGCTGATGAAAGGCGCCGATCATGTTCTTGCCGAGCGCGTGATTGACGCCGGTCTTGCCGCCTACAGAGGAATCCACCTGAGCGAGCAGGGTTGTTGGAATCTGAATGAAATCGACGCCGCGCTGGTAGCAAGCCGCAGCGAACCCGGTCATGTCGCCCACGACGCCGCCACCGAGGGCGACCAATGTGCAGGCGCGGTTGAACCTCCCCTGCAAGAGGACATCGAAAATCAAATTCAGTGTTTCGAGGGTCTTGTATTGTTCGCCGTCCGGCAGCACGACCGACTGGACTTTGTAACCTTCCAGAGCATCCAGCGCGGGAGCGAGGTAGAGCGGTCCGACCGTCTCGTTGGTGACAACCATGACTTGGCTGCCCCGAATCGCCGATGCATATAGCGCCCTGTCGCCCAGCAGGCCCGGTCCGATGTGAATTGGATAGCTGCGCTCGCCAAGGTTGAGATTGAGCGTGGTGATCATGTCGCTAAGCATATCGGGAATCGACGCGGGCGCCAGAACTCCAATTATCCGCGCAATTTGCTCAGCGCGTCCATTATCTTACCCACCACCTCCCCAACCTTGCGGCCGTCGGTATCCACCACCAGATCGGCGACTTCAAGGTAAAGCGGCTCACGGACCGCCATCAGCTCGGTCAGGCGCTTCCTGGGTTCCTCGGTTAGCAACAGTGGCCGATTGCGGTCGCGCGCCGTTCGTTTCATCTGCTGTTGTACCGACGCATGGAGGTAAATGACGCAGCCGCGGGAAGTCAGGTTTTTCCGGTTTTCAGGATGGAGCACGGCGCCGCCGCCTGTCGCCAGGACGACCTCCGGCTGTCCGGTCAGTTCGTCGATAACTGCCTGTTCGCGCGCGCGAAACCCGGCTTCGCCCTCCAGCTCGAAGATGAGGGGAATATCGACGCCGGTGCGGGTTTCGATTTCGCGATCGCTGTCAATGAACCTGAGTTTGAGAGCGCGCGCGAGCTGTCGCCCGATAGTGGACTTGCCGGCGCCCATCGGTCCGACCAAAAAAAAACTGCCCGGCTCTTTCATGCCGGGCAGATATGCCAGAAATGCGGTCGTGTTACAAGCGCGCTGTCAGTTAAGCGCCAAGCCCTGCTTGAGGATCTTGGGAGTGACGAAAATCAGCAGCTCACGCTTGTTGTTGGTGTTGCGCTCGGTCTTGAACAGCCAGCCCACCGCCGGAAGGTCGCCGAGGAATGGAACGCGATCGGAACCGTTTATCCTTTCCTCCTGGAAAATACCGCCCAGGACCAGCGTTTCGCCGTTATCTACCAGCACTTTGGTGGTGACGTTCTGCGTGTTGATGCTGGGTACGCCCTCGAATTGGTCGCCTACGGCGTCTTTACTCACGTGCAGGTCCATGATGATGCGGTCATCCGGCGTAATCTGCGGGCGGACAGTTAGCTCCAGTACGGCTTCCTTGAAGCTGACTGTGGCCGCGCCACTGGACGACGCTTCCTTGTAGGGAATTTCGACGCCCTGCTTGATCGACGCCTGTTGCTGGTCCGACGTGGTCACGCGCGGACTGGAAATGACCTCGCCGCGGTTTTCGGCCTGCATGGCGGAAAGCTCGAGTTGCAGCAGGCGGCTGCCGAGGTGGCCGATCGCGATACCCAGGGCACCCGCCGGGTTGGAAACCGGCAGGTTGACAAGAAGGCCCTCGTTACCGCTGCCTGCAGGCACTTCGAATGCGGTGGTGGTGTCGGCATAGTTGACATCGCCGGGCTGCTTGCCACCAATCGAGTAGAAATCTCCGCCATTATAGAACTTGGTCCTGCTCAGGCCGAATTTAACACCCAGGTCCTTGGCAAAGTCGTTGTTGGCCAGGACTATGCGCGATTCGATCAGCACTTGCCTGACCGGCACGTCCAGGCGCGCGACCATCTTCCTGATCTGTTCCAGCTTGTCGGCAGTGTCCTGCAACAATAGGGTGTTGGTACGTTCGTCGATGCTGACGGCGCCGCGTTCCGACAGAAGTGAGTTGTCTTTGCTCTTGATCAGGGCCGCCAAGTCCGCCGCCTTGGCATAGTTCACCTGCATGAAATCAGAATAAAGGGGCGCCAGTTCTTCGATCTGTTTCTGCGATTCCAGCTCCAGTTTTTCCCGCGCGGCGATTTCGTCGCTGGGGGCAACAAGCATGACGTTACCGTTCTGGCGCTTCGCCAGCCCCTTGGTCTTAAGCACGATATCCAGTGCCTGATCCCAGGGCACATTCTGCATGCGCAGGGTTAGATTGCCCTTGACCGAATCACTGACGACGATGTTGATTCCGGTAAAGTCGGCCAGCAGTTGCAGCACAGAGCGGACTTCGATGTCCTGGAAATTCAGCGACAGCCGTTCGCCGGTATAGCCGAACTCTTCCTTGCGGCGCGCCTGCTGCTCTTCCTTGGTGGTCGGGCGAATCTCAAGCGTGAACTGGTTGTTGGACTGATAGGCGAGGTGTTCGTACTCGCCAGTCGGTGTCACCGTCATGCGGACGCCGCCGCGCGCCAGCTGTGTATCGATGGTTTCGACGGGCGTCGCGAAATCGGTGACGTCCAGACGACGCAGCAGGTCGCTGGCGACAGTGGCGTTCTGGAAGTCCAGCACGACTTTGCCCCCCTCCTGACGCATGTCGACCGGGATCGAGGGGTCGGACAACGTGACAATTACACGTCCCTCGCCCTGCGTGCCACGACGGAAATCGATATTGGTAATGCTTGCATTGCCGGCTGCGGCTGCGGGCGCGTTGGAAGACGTCGTGGCCGCCGCCGAGGCTGTTGTGGTGTCCGACTCGCCGAGCGTGATGATGACCTGATTGCCTTCCGCGCGGGTCTGGTAGGGCACCATGTCCACGAGATTCAGGACAACGCGGGTACGGCCCTTGACTTCGACGGCTGTCACGCTCTGTGCAGGGCCGACACCGATGGCCTGGTTCCGGCCCGGCAACTCGCTCTTGGTTGCCGGCAGGTCCAGGGCGATGCGTGCGGGGTTGTCAATGGTGAAGCTGGCCGGATTCGAGACCGGTTGTGTCAAAACCAAGTTGATCTGGACGCGGTTGCCGGGCAGAGCGGTGTAGGTGATCTCTTTCAGTGCGTTCAGCGCTGGGGCCTGTTCTGCGGCCCAGGTATTGGTAAGACAGCTCAGCAGCAGCCCGGCGAAGAGCATCAGGCAGCGTGAGACGCGCGCGCCGCATTCGGTCAGCATCCGGTCCGAGTCCAGGCCGGTTCGAAGTGTCGTTGCAGTCATGTTTGCCTTCCCCGTTATTTATCGCTGTCGCTGAGTGCCAGAAAAGCTTGGCGTTCCATCCATCCGCCGAGTCCGTCCGGTGTGATCTCACTCACCGAGATTTCGGACTCCGTGATCTGGGTTATTTTCCCATAATTCTGTCCAATATAATTACCCGGGCGCACGCGATGAATCGTGCTGTCGCTCGATCGGACCAGCGCGAACGAGGAGCCGGCCTTGTCCAGAATGCCAACCATACGCAGACTGTCCAGCGGTTCCGATTCCAGCGGCTCGCGCGGTCTGTTGAAGTCCGGCTTAAGCCCATTGGTCGACGACCTTGCCACTAGGTCGCTGGGCTGCGAGTTAGATGGCGGCGTGAACGGATCGCGTTCGTTGGACGCACTGTACAGATAGGTCTCGTATGGTGCAAATTCCGGTAACGGCTCGATCTTGGAGCGTTGCTGCGACTTTACTTCCTCGACATAACTCTGGAGGTCCTTGACATTGCCGCTGTTGCATCCGTAAAGGAGCATGGAGGCCAGCAGGCAGACGCTCAGGCGCTTCATTTTGCACCTCCTTTCGCATCTTTCGAATCCTTCGCATTATTCGCTGCCTGTTCGTTCTCGTCCAGGTAACGGTACGTCTTGGCAAGCAACTCCATCGTAAGTTCTCCGGTTCCCTTGCCGGGAGCTATGTTGATGTCGTGTACCGTAACGATGCGCGGCAGAGCGGCGACCCCGCTTACGAACTGGCCGAACTCGTGGTAGGTGCCCTTGACCCGGATACTAATCGGCAACTCGGCATAGAATTCACGCGGAATTTCGCTCTGTGGCTTGAACAGCTCGAATTCGAGTCCGCTGGCCAGACCGCTTTGGGAAATATCGACTAGGAGGTCGGCCACTTCGGTCTTGTTCGGGAGCTGGCGCAGCATGGCGCCGAAAGACTCCTTCATCTCGGCCAACTGCTGCTCATACGCTTCCAGGTTGGCGGCTTTCTTTGCCTTGGTCTCGAACTTGGTCCGCAGCTCAGTCTCCTGGGACTCGGATTTCTGGAGCTGGATACGTTGATCCTTCATGTCGAGAAAGTAGCCCATGACCAGTGCCGCCACGAAGATCAGGGCGAAAGCGGCCATGCGAACCGGCGTCGGCCAGTTGCCGACGTTGTTCAGATCAAGATTGTTCAATTCTGCAAGATTCATCAGCCTTGCTCCCCGTCGTTTTTCGCCGAGTCGTCGACCTGGTTGGCTCGCAGGACGAACTCGGCATTACGCCGGACCTTGTCGTCCTTGGTCTCGATGACATCCAGTTTAGGGTCGCCTATCCAGTGAGAGCCGTCGATGTTGCGCATGTAGGCAGAGACCCGGGCGTTGGACTGCGCGATGCCCGACAGTGTCAAGTCATTACCTTTCTGGGTAATCTTCTGCAAATACACGCCATCCGGCAGCGTATGTACCAGTTCATCCATCAAGTGAACGCTCTGTGGACGCGAGCGCTGCAGCTGCTGGATGATGTCCATGCGAGCCAACAGTGCGGTCTTGGTCTTCTCGAGCTCCTTAATCTTCTCAATCTTCGTGTCCAGTTGAGCGATTTCGGTTTCGAGGAACTGGTTGCGCTCGTTCTGGCTGCTGATCATGCTTTCCATCTGCATGTGGGCCAACAGGACGAGTAGCCCGCCGGCGACTGCGGAAAGTCCGGCGGTGACCGCAAATTCCTGCTGTTTCTTCTTGCGCAGCTCCTCGCGCCAGGGAAGAAGGTTAATATGTGCCATCAGTCAAAACTCCTTAAGGCCAGCCCGCAAGCGATCAACAGCGCGGGAGCGTCGTTGCTCAGCGACTGCGGCTTGACGCGCGAAGACAGAGACATCGAGGCAAAGGGATTCGCGACCACGGTCTCAATACCCGTACGCTCGTTGATCAGATTCGCGATGCCTGGTATGGACGCGCTGCCGCCGGCCAGCATGATCTGGTCAACGCTGTTGTACTGGCTCGACGAAAAGAAGAACTGCAGCGAGCGACTGACCTGCTGGCACATCGCCTCCTTGAACGGCTCCAGCACTTCCGGTTGATAGTTCTCCGGCAGACCGCCCTGGCGCTTGGCCATGCCCGCTTCCTCGTAGGACAACCCGTAGCGACGCATGATTTCCTCTGTAAGCTGCTTGCCACCGAATACCTGCTCGCGGGTATAGATCAGTTTCTGGTCGTGAAGCACGCTCAGCGTCGTCATGGTGGCCCCAACGTCGACAATCGCCACGGTCCGGTCGATGCCTTGGTCAGGGACCTGGTCGAGCAGGAGCCGAAATGCGTTTTCCGTTGCGTAGGCCTCAACGTCGACGATCCGGGCCGCCAGCCCGCCGCTTTCCACGGCGGCGGTGCGGACATCCACGGTTTCGGTACGGCACGCAGCCAGCAGGACGTCCACGGTATCGGGATTATTCTGGGACTTGCCCAGAACCTCGAAATCCAGGCTGACTTCCTCCAGTGGGTAGGGCACGTACTGGTCGGCTTCCAGCTCAATCTGGCTTTGCAGTTCGTCGTCGGACAGATTGCCGGGCATGGAGATCGTCTTGGTGATAACATTTGACCCCGCGACCGCGACGGCCGCAAATTTGCCGCGGGTGCCGGCGCGTTTGATCGCGCGTCTCACGGCCTCTCCAACGGCCTCGACATCGCTTATGTTCTTTTCGACGACGGAGTTGGGCGGCAGCGGTTCGACCGCGTAACTTTCTATACGGTAGCGATTTCCGTGACGGCTGAGTTCGACTAGTTTGACCGCCGTCGAGCTGATGTCCAGACCGAGCAATGGCGGGGTACTCCGTGAAAACAGTTGCGCTATTTGCACTGGACTTTCCCTTTTAGTACGCCAAGTACGTAGTGTGTTTACCGTTAAGGATCAGGTGGCGATAATCAATGGCGATCTCTTGACCGTGTCTGTAGGCCATCGCCGTTCGATTCCAGTTATCGGACGCTTTATACTGAAGTTTAGAAATCTCAAGACTTTCTGAGTTTGAATTGAGTCACAGTCCGCCAAGTTTATGACGCTTGCAAGCAGGCTACTCCGTTGGGTATTGGTACTCGTTTTCGCCGCGCTAGCGCTAGCGTGCGTGGCGGCCGTCGTTGCATACTGGTACATAGTGCCGAGGCTGCCCGACATTGAGCAGTTACAGGACGTCCAGTATTCGGTCCCGCTGCGAATCTTCTCCCGGGACGGCTTGCTGATGGCGGAGTTCGGCGAACAGCGCCGTTCCACCATCCGCTACGAAGACCTCCCAAAGACGGCGATCCAGGCGATTCTGGCTACCGAGGACGATCGCTTCTTCGAACACCCGGGTATCGACTATCAGGGACTGGTGAGGGCTGGCTTGGAGCTGCTCAAGACCGGAGAAAAGCGCCAGGGTGGCAGCACCATCACAATGCAGGTGGCGCGCAACTTCTTCCTGAGTCGGGAAAAGACCTATCTGCGCAAGGTGCGGGAGATATTCCTGGCGCTCAAGATAGAACACAGTCTCAGCAAGGAGCAGATTCTGGAGCTCTATCTGAACAAGATCTACTTCGGCCAGCGGGCATACGGGATCGCCGCCGCGGCCAGCGTGTACTACGGCCTCCCCCTGAACGACGTTAGTGTGGCGCAGATGGCCATGATCGCCGGGTTGCCCAAGGCGCCGTCGGCCAACAACCCGATCAGCAACCCCGGGCGTGCTATCGAGCGGCGGAACTACGTCCTCAAGCGCATGTACGTGCTGGGCTACATTAATTCGGAGACCTACCTGGCGGCGCTGAAAGAGGTGGACAACGCCGAATTGCACAGCGCCGCGACTGACGTAGACGCGGCCTACGTCGCTGAAATGGTGCGAAATGATCTCTACGCCAAGTATGGCGAGGAGATTTACAGTCGAGGCTTTCGTGTCACCACGACTATCGACAGTCGATTGCAGGACATCGCCAATCGAGCCACGCGAAGTGCGTTGCTGGATTACGACAGTCGCCACGGGTACCGCGGACCAGAAGCGCATGTCGAACTGGCGGTCGATGCGGACGAAACAGCGTGGCGCGAGGCGCTGGCGAGTAACAAGAAGATAGCTGATTTCCCGCCAGCACTGGTGGTCGAAGTCGGCGAACGCAGCGCGACGGTCTACCTGGCCGAGTCCGGTACGCTGAAACTGGATTGGAGCGGACTTTCCTGGGCGCAGCCCTACGAGTCGCCGAACTGGCGCGGCAAAACGCCGGAAAAAGCCGGTGATATTCTCAAACGGGGTGACATCGTACGTATCGCACCGGCCGGTGACAAGCAAAGGGGCTGGAGGCTGACGCAAATCCCGCTGGTTGAGGGCGCCCTGGTCTCGATGTCGCCGGATGACGGGGCGGTACTGGCGCTGACCGGCGGCTTCGACTTCTTCAAGAGCAAGTTCAACCGTGCCATTCAGGCGCAGCGTCAGCCGGGCTCAAGTTTCAAGCCTTTTGTCTATTCGGCGGCACTGGACAAGGGTTATACGACAGCAAGTATCTTCAATGACGCTCCCGTGGTGCTGAATGACCCCAGCCTGGAGACAACTTGGCGACCGGAGAATTACAGCGGCAAGTTCTACGGCCCGACGCGTCTGCGCGAGGCATTGACGCATTCGCGCAATCTGGTATCGATTCGACTGTTGCAGGCAATAGGGCCTGCCTACGCAGCGCACTACTCCGAGCGCTTCGGGTTTCCGTCGTCGCAATTGCCGCGTAATCTGTCGCTCGCGCTGGGAGCGGGAACCGCGACGCCCATGCAAATGGCTAGAGGCTACAGCGTGTTCGCCAACGGCGGATCCCTGGTCGAGCCCTACTACATTAAAGAGGTCACCGACAGTGAGAGTCAGGCATTGTTTACAGCCAACCCTGCTGCGGCATGCCGCGACTGCGATCAGGAACCGGATATTAGACTAGCCACCGGAGAAGCCGGCGGCGTCGAGATAGTTGAAAAGGATAAGACGACCACGGCAGATAACGGCACGCGCACCGCGCCGCAGGTGATATCGTCCGACAACGCGTACCTGATGACGTCCATGATGCGAGACGTGATCCGACGTGGCACCGGCGCCAAGGCACGTTCCCTGGGGCGCGACGATCTGGCCGGCAAGACGGGTACAACCAACGACCAGCGCGACGCCTGGTTCTGCGGTTATTCTGCGCATCTTGTGACAACTGTCTGGGTTGGCTTCGACCAGGTCGAACAACTGGGCAACGGCGAAACCGGCGCCAAAGCGGCGTTGCCGATGTGGATCGCCTATATGGGAGAGGCCCTGAAGGGCGTGCCGCAGGAACTGGCGCCTGCACCAGCCGACTTGGTGACGTTGCGCATCGACCCGGACAACGGGCTGCTGCTCCCCCCGGATGCGACTGGCGGCATCGACGAAATCTTCAGCGAGGAGAATCAGCCGGCGGAATACAGCGAACGTTTCTCCAGGGCGACGGGAACCGACGCCGGAGCAACCACGGGCGAGGAGCCCGAGCCACTGTTCTAGCAGACGGCTGGATGAAGTTCATGCAGCACGTCCTGCATCGCAGACCGGCCTAAAATATTCATGTACCCGGCGTTCACAGCGCTTTTTCGCAGCGTTTCACTTCATCTCGAAGTCGCCTGAACTTTCTGCCGCAGTCTGCTGGCACCGTAAGATTGAGGTGGTAACCACAATGGCCCGTTCATCAACACCGGAACAGCAGATGCGAATGCGGATCGCCCAGGAGGCCGCGCGCTTGATCGCCGAGGATGGCATGACGGATTTTCTCGCGGCCAAGCGCAAGGCCGCGCAACGACTGGGCGCGCCGAACACCCGCCATATGCCGGGTAACCAGGAGATCGAGGAGGCGTTGTTGATGCATCAACGGCTCTTTCAGGCCGACACCCAACCGCAGGTTCTGCGGAATCTCCGGCGCACCGCAGTCGACGCGATGAAGCGGTTCGAGTCGTTCAAACCCAGGCTCACCGGCGCCGTACTCAACGGCACCGCGGGCGCCCACGCCGAAATCGAACTGCATCTTTTCGCGCCCGCGGCCAAGGATGTGGCGCTGTTTCTGCTTGACCACAAGATTCCATTTGAGACCGGCCAGCGACGGTTCCGGTTCGAGCGCGAGGTCTGGGAGGAGATCCCGCTGTTTCACGTCTATGCGGGCGACCACAGCGTCGTGCTCGCCGTATTTCCCCTGGACGGCCGGCGCGAAGCGCCACGTAGCCCGGTGGACGGCCGGCCGATGGCGCGTGCCGACCTCAAGGCGGTCGAGGCTCTGCTGGCCGAAAAGGCGGCGGGACAGGGCGTCGTCTTCGGCCCGCTCGATTGACCACCGCGACCGCTACCGGGTCAACGCCCCCGGCGGAATTGCCGCCTGCCAGAAACGGGGTGCCGGCTTGTAGTGCGCCGGATACGCGGCGCGAGCCACGCCGCTGTCGACGGCTGCCTGCGCTACCGCGGTGGGTACGAAGTCCATCAAACGCGGGTCGAGCGGTTTGGGGATGATGTAGTCCGGACCGAATTCGAGGCGCTCCAGTCCATAGGCTTTCAAGACCTGAGGCAGGGCCGGTTCCCGCGTCAGCGCCTGCAAACCCCTGACTGCAGCGATCGCCATGGTCTGGTTGATGGTGCGCGCGCGAACGTCGAGCGCTCCACGGAAAATGAACGGGAAACCCAGCACGTTGTTCACCTGGTTGGGAAAGTCGCTGCGCCCGGTCGCCAAGATAAGATCGTCGCGGGTCTGGTGCGCGAGTTCCGGCCGGATTTCGGGATCGGGATTGGACAGAGCGAAGACGATGGGTTGGTCGGCCATGGACTTGAGCATCTCCGGCGTCAGCAGGTCAGGCCCCGAAACACCGATGAAGACGTCAGCTCCGCGCACGGCGTCGGCCAGCGTGCGCCGGGTGGTGTTTACCGCAAACTCACGCTTGTATTGATTCAGGTCGTCGCGGCCGTTGTGTACCACGCCCTTGCGATCGACCATCAGTATTTTGTCCGGATCGGCGCCCAGTGCGCGCAACAGGCGCATCGAGGCGATTCCCGCCGCGCCCGCGCCGAGGCACACCATGCGCGCATCCTCGATACGCCGGCCCTTGATTTCCAGGGCGTTGAGCAGTCCGGCGCAGACGATGATCGCGGTGCCGTGCTGATCGTCGTGAAACACCGGGATGTCCAGCGCCTCGATCAGTCGGCGCTCGACCTCGAAACAGTTGGGCGAGGCAATGTCTTCGAGATTGATGCCGCCGAAACCGCCGGCGATATGCGCCACCGTGCGCACGAACTCGTCGATGTCCTGTGTATCGACCTCGATATCGAAGACATCGATATTTGCGAAACGCTTGAACAGTACGCCCTTACCCTCCATGACCGGCTTGCCGGCCAGAGCACCGACATTGCCCAGACCCAGCACGGCGCTGCCGTCGGTGATGACGGCGACCAGATTGCCTTTTGCGGTGAAGCGGTAGGCCGCCTCGGGGTCCTGCGCGATCACGCGCACCGGCTCGGCAACACCGGGCGTATAGGCAAGCGACAGATCGCGTTGGGTTTCGCAGGGTTTGGTAAGTTGAATGGCCAGCTTGCCGGGCGTCGGGTGTTCGTGGTACGCCAGAGAGGCACGTTTCAGATCGTCAAACATAAGGGTTCCTGGGTTGTAGGATAATCGAAGTCGTTCAGCGCACGATTTTCAGGCTTTGTCCGGACTCGGGCTCGCCCGTTGGATAGAGATCGTTCAGCAGCCGCAATTGTTCCAGTTCATGATCGGATATCGGCGATTGGCGTGCGAGCGTTTCCATGCGGGTATTTCGGTCGGCATGGATCACCGCCAGCGCGTGTGCGCTCGCCTCGGCCTGTTCATTGCGCGTTAGGCGGTGATAGCTGCGCGCCGTGTCCATGAACCCGGACTCGTACTTGGAAAGTTCGCTTTCATTCTTCGCGATGCCGGTAATAACGAAGACGCTGGCGCGGTCGCTGATCACCACGAAACGCGCCGTCCGCTCGCCGATGTCGGTGCTGACAGGGCCGCGGGCGGAGTACGCCTGGAGTCCCTGGATGTTCATCTGTGTGCCCTGGCGCAGATCGCGCACGCCCAGCGAGGTCAGCAACTGGTCAGGGCCCGCCCCCGACGTGGCCGGCCTCGGCCGTATTTCCAGCAGCGCAGTCTGATCCGGCGCGATGCCGACAATGCGGTCCGGCTGGTTGAATATCTGCCATTTCGCCGGGAAAGTCAGCCCGAAGTCCAGCGGTTTGTGCAGAAAGCGATTGCCGCGCACCATGCCTTCGCGCTCGCTTTGGGCAAACGTCAGGCCCTCGATCTGCACCAGGAAATCGTCTCGGCCCGCGTATGTGGCGTTCGCGCCGGCGACCTTGCCGGCTTCCCCGACCACCTGCTGCAGGCGCGTGTCATTGTCGGGGTGAGTAGCGAACACGCCGTGGTAGGTGCGTGGCTCGCGGCTTTCCTCCTTGGCCTGCTGGGTTTCGAAAAGCTCCTGATTCTTCAGTATGCCGATGACCTTGATCATGGCCTGGGGGTCGTAACCGGCGTCGGCCAGGTAATGCGCGCCAAGCCGGTCGGCTTCCAGCTCATGTTCGCGCCCGTAACCGCGCAGCAATGCGCCGCCCAGGATATTGAACAGATCCTGCGATTCCTGCACGCCGGTCGCGATGGATAGAAAGCCGCCGACCACGTCGGCCGCCGTGGACGCGCTCTGTTGGCGCACCGAATGCGGCGCCGCGACATGGCCGATCTCGTGGCCGAGTACGGCCGCCAGTTCGGCCTCGGAATTCAGGTAGGCCATCAGCCCGCGCGTGATGTAAATGTGGCCACCCGGCAGCGCGAAGGCGTTGACGTCGGTGGAATCGACCACAGTGAATTTGTATTCGAGATTCGGGCGATGGCTGACCCGGGCCAGTCGCTGTCCGATACGGTCGACGCAGGCATTGAGCCGGGCGCTGTCATAGGGTGGCTGTTCCTTTTCAATTTCCGCGCTGTACCGGTTGCCCAGCGCAATTTCGTCGGCTTCGGACATCAGCACGAAATCCTGGCGCCCTGTAACCGGATTGGTCGCGCAACCGCCGACGAGCCAGATCAGGCATGCCAGTGACCATGCGCCGAGACCCTGGGGGATAGAAGAGACAGTCCGTTCCGACTGCTCATCGCCGGGCTCCGGATTGCCCTCGCAGTCGGGTCAGCGCGTGTCGCGAGGCTGAACGTGCGTACCGCTGGCAGCGATCATCCTTAAGGCCTTCGGGTGGTCCAGATTAACATGCAATTCACCCTGCGTGGCATACAGCCACCCGCGGATTTCGACGCGGCGGCCCACCCACCCGGTGTCGGGCGCCGGGTTGAACCGGGTCAGATGCCCCTTGTCGATGCGCGCCGAGAAGCGGTTGTCGAGATACACCCAGCGCGAGGCGCCCGCATCGCGTACGCGCGTGATCGTGCCCACGACCACCTTGAAACCGCGCGCGCGCAGCTTCAGGTCTGCGGCTTCGACCGGCGCCAGGCCGGGCGTCGCCCAGACGCCCCGGTGCGCCGCACGGGCGCTGTCCTCCGCCGCGGCCAGGCAGTCGGCCAGGGACAGGTTCGGGTCGACCGCCACCATCCAGCCCAGCCCTTCGCCGATCAACGCTTCCGCGGCGTTGCGACCGTCCGGCAGAATCAGATGGGCCAGCGTCCGGCCGTGGTTGTCCTCAGGATCGGCGGCCCGTATCAGGCGCGCTTTCTGCCCGGCAACGAACAGCCATTGCCGCAGTCGGTCGCGCGCCTCGATCGACAGCGGTTCGTTGGGGCGGCCGTTGGCACCGAGTTCCGGCGTGTTGACGCCGACCAGACGGACCCGCGTCCGGTCACTGAGTATCAGGGTATCGCCGTCGATGACGTGCGCCACGGTCACGGATTCTGCCTTGCCCGGCGGAAGCGGGCACGCCGCCCACAGCAGTGTGCCGAACAGGACACCGGAAACAAAAAAGGCGCCTGTCAGGAGGCACCTTGCGGACGAGAGCCGTACTAAGCGCTTCAAGCCTTCTTCATGCCGTACTTGCGGCGGAAACGGTCGACGCGCCCGCCGGTATCCACCATTTTCTGCTTGCCGGTGTAGAAGGGATGGCACTGGGCGCAGACTTCAATATTCAGTTCCTTGCCCGCGGTCGAGCGGGTCTTGAAGCTGTTGCCACAACTGCAGATAACGTTGACATCCTGGTAGGCGGGATGAATATCCGGTTTCATGCGAGGTTACCTTCACTGTCGAGCCCGCCGACGCGGCACGCTCTTTGCCATACGATCGAAAGGCGACGAATGATACGGGATTGGGCGACGACCGGCAAGCCAGGCCGATCAGGCCTGCCGCCGGTGGTCGTCGATGCGTAGCACCCGCGCGGTCTGCATGGGCGCGGCGGACTCGGTGCCCAGCCAGGCGAACGATTCCCTCAGTCCGCCCACACCGGCCAGCGAGTGCCACATCAGGTGGGTGATTTTGACGCAGGCGCCCAGCGGGTGCGACGAAAGCGCCCGGATGCGGTCGATTTTCCACTGCAGTCGGCGCAGCCGTACGCGCTGTCGCGGCTGTGCCCGTTCGATCGTCTGTTCGATCAACGCCTTGCGTTTGGCCTCGAAGGCCGGAGGATCGGATTTCGCGAGGAGGGCCCAGCCATCGAAATCGAAGCGCGGGTCGTCACACGGACTGGACGGCGATTCTGACATCATTCTTCTCCGACGCGGCGCCTGGGGTCGTGCCCGCGCCTTGTTCTTGTCTTTTATTCGGTTGCTGTCGGTCAGGTTAGCACAGCGGCCCCGGTCGCGGCCAAGTTTTGTTGGTTGTAAAATACGCATGGTAAATCAGCAAGATGCCAATCACTGGGCGGCCGAGACCGGATGGCTATCTTAGAGAATGTGGAAGTTTTCTTACACAAATTTTCCATAACGCGCCGACGCGCCGGAATCTTGGCTGGTTCCGATCAAGGGTTTAGCGGCGATTTTGCCGGACGCCAATTTTCCGGTGACTCGAATGGCCGGCCGATCAGGCGGCGACCGTGCGGTCGCGCGCCCACGTGCGCAAGGCCTGCACCTGTTCGGCCATGACACGTGACAGCGGCCGGGTCTGGCTCAGCTCGGTCAGGACATGCGCATTGACCAGGGTCTCGCCCTGTTCGCGCGCGAGATATAGCGCCGCCACAACGGCCTGTTCGATTTCGGCGCCGGAGAAACCTTGGGCGTGCTCGGCCAGCCGTTTCAGGTCGAACCGGGCCGGCGACTGATTCCGTTTGCGCAAGTGGATTTCGAAAATGCGCGCACGGGTGGCCGCGGCGGGCAGGGCGACTGAATGCGCCGCAATCCGACATCAGAGGCTGCGTAGGGTTTGCCAGCGAAGGGGAGTGCTGCACCCGTTCACGGCCGAAGTCCGCTCCTGCACGAGGAGCCACCCGGTCATCTGTCTATTACACACATCTTTGAGGGTTCTTCTGCGCTGTTGAAGGAGGCACAAAAAGCGCTGGACACAGGCGTTCCGCTTTGCTAATCTTCGGTGCCTCACACGAGGAGGCGCGAGAAGGGGCGGCGTGGCCAAGCGAGCGCAATGCGAAGATCCCGAAGTGCGGGCTATTATCGAAGCCGGCACCCAATCGCTGGAATGGGTGTGTGAAGAATTTGCCGGGGTCGACCTTTCGGACAAACGCCTGGATCGTCGCTTGATCAAGACCGCTGAACAGCTGGCGAAATCCCCGGCCTCGCCGATCAACGAAGCCTGTGGGGATTGGGCGAGCACGCAAGCGGCGTATCGTCTGTTTGACAACGGCAAGGCGAGCCCGCAGGCCATTATTGAGCCGCATATCCAAGCCACAGCCAAGCGCCTGGCGGTCGTCGACGGGCCGGTGTTGGTGATTCAAGACACGGTCTTTTTCTCCTACGGCCAGCATCCCAAGACGCGCGACCTGGGGCCGATCGGCAAGAGCAACAGTGCCCACGAGCGCGGCCTGATCATGCATAACGCGCTGGCCTTTACCGCCTCGGGCGTACCGCTGGGCCTGCTCAGTCAAAACCTCTGGGCGCGCCAGGCGGTGCCCGAGGAAGGCTATCAGGAGAAGATCGAGCGCCTGCAGTGCGCCCCGATTGAAGAGAAGGAAAGCTCCAAGTGGCTGCTGGCGCTGCGCGAGACGGTGCAGCGTGCCCCGCCAGGCGTCAAGCTCATCACGGTGGCCGATCGGGAATCGGACTGTTTCGAGTTCATCACCGAAGCGCAGGAACTTGGCGCCCTGTTTCTGATCCGCGCGCGCACCGACCGTAAGCTCGTGCCCGAAGACAGTGCGGGCCATGAGAGCATTCTGGAAGCGCTCACCAGCGCCGCCGTGCTCGGCACCCTGACGGTGACGATCCCCGGTAACGGCAAACGCAAGGCCCGCACGACAGATATTGAGGTGCGCGTGGCACAGGTCACGATCAAAGCGCCGCCACGACGCGGGCAAGCCAAGGCGTCGGCCTCGATGGAGCCCTGCACCGTCAACGTGATTGGGGCGACCGAGCGCGCCCCGCCTCCCGAGCAGGAGGCCGTCAGCTGGGTGCTACTGACGAACCTCCCCGCCAAGGAGTTTCAGGCCGCCGCTGAGAAGGTGCACTGGTACGCCAAGCGCTGGGGCATCGAGACCTGGCACAAAGTGTTGAAGTCGGGCTGCAAGGTCGAAGACGGCTTGCTCGAAACCGCCGCGCGTCTCGGGCGCTACCTCACCGTCTTTAGCATCATCGCGGTGCGCCTGATGCATGTCGCCTACCTGGCGCGCGTGCAGCCCGAAGCCCCGGCCACCGAGGTATTCTCCCAGGAGGAGATTGAAGCGTTGCACCTGCGCCTCTACCAACAACGGCCCCCGGCCGAGCCGCCGAGGCTGCGCGAGGTGGTGCGCATGATCGGCCGCATCGGCGGTCACCTGGGGCGCAAGGGCGACGGCGAACCCGGCATGACCGTCCTGTGGCGCGGGTGGCTGCGGCTGTACGAGGATGTGCTCGTGCTGCGCGCCTGCAAGCAGGCTTGGGGCTTGACCGATCCGAGCTGAACGATGCACTACTGCGGGCGTTCCTTTACGGCGGCGGACCTCGAGCTCATTCGCGCCTTGCTCGCCGCGTCCCCGCCACTCAATCGCACCCGCCTGTCCCGTGAAGTCTGTGAGCGGCTGAACTGGCGCCGCCCCGACGGCCGGCTCAAGGACATGAGTTGCCGCGTGGCCTTGGCTCGCATGCAGGCGGATGGCCTCATCACCCTGCCGCCCCCGCAAAACACCAAGCCGGTGCCTTATCGGGCGCACCCCGACATCGAACGCGCCGTGCTTGAGCCCGCCACCGTGCCCGCGGTGGAACTGGCTCGGCTCAGCGTCGATATCGTGGACACAAAACCCGACTCCTTGCTGTGGAACGCCTACATCCAACGCTATCACTACCTCGGCTATCAGCTCCTGCCGGGCGCCCAGCTGCGCTACTTCGTACGCACCGCAGGCCACATCATCGCCCTGCTCGGCTTCGGTGCCAGCGCCTGGAAAACCAAACCCCGCGATGAGTTCATCGGCTGGACGAGCGCGCAGCGCTCACGCAATCTTCACCTCATCGTCAACAACGCACGCTTCCTCATCCTGCCCTGGGTACAATGTCCTAACCTCGCTTCGCGCATCCTCGCCCTGACCAGCCGCCGCTTGCCACAGGACTGGCACGCCCGCTACGCGTACCGCCCGGTCCTGCTGGAAACCTTCGTCGAGAAACCACGCTTCGCCGGCACTTGCTACCGGGCCGCCAACTGGCAGTATCTCGGGGACACCCAAGGACGCGGCAAACTCGACCAATGGCATCGCAACGCCACGCCTATCAAAAGCATCTGGGTTTATCCCCTGAGCAGCGACTTCCGCCCACATCTCTGCAACGCATAGGATCGGTATACCCTCCCCGACCAAGCTCTCTACAGTCAGCCGTGAAGAGATGTGTGTAATAGACAGACCCGGTCATGTCTAACACACCGGCTCCATCTTCAAGATGCGATCCAGCCGGATTTCCACGCGCCGACCGTCCGGTGCCTCCGCGATGAGAAATTCCTCGTGCTGTCGTGTGGCCAGATCCATCGGCAGCAGTGTTTCAACGTGGGCCTGTTCGCCTTCGCGCCAACTGACGCGGACGGTCTGTCGGCGCAGAATCACCAATTCGAACCGGCTGTAAAGATCGCAGTCGATCGGTGTGTAGTCAGTCATCATCGCGTCGAACCCTGACACCGGACAGCTCTCCGTTGGCGCGGACTTCCACGCCGATTTCGATGGGGCGGCAACAGACCGGGCAATCCTCGATATAGCGCTGGCTGCCCGCCGAACAATCCACGTCGGTGTCGAACGCCTCGCCGCAGTAGGGACAATTCAGCCAGACACTTTCAAGCATGCCATTCACCATCCGGCAGGAATCGGAACACTATAGCGTCGATAAAGAGCCAGCCGCGTTCGGTGTGCCGAATGGCACCGCCCTGTTGGACGAGCAAGCCGTCCTCGATCGCTCCGTTCAGTGTCCGCCCAACCGCCGCAAAGGGCAAGCCTGTGGCTTGTTCGAAGTCCGCCGGCGTGAACCCTTCGCGCAGCCGCAGCCGGTTGAGCATATAGTCGAACGCGGCATCCGCCGGCGACAGGACCCGCTCACCGGTCAGGACCCCGGCCGTGCCCGCCGCGTCGAGATAGGCACTCGGGTGGCGTTGTTTGTGCGTGCGCCGGACCGACTGCCGTGCCGGCAGCGTCAGCTTGGCGTGTGCGCCCGCGCCAATGCCCAGATAGTCGCCGAACCGCCAGTAGTTGAGATTGTGCCGGCATTGCCGGTCCGGGCGCGCGTAGGCCGACACCTCGTACTGCCTGAAGCCTGCCGCCTCCAGCACATCGCGTCCGCTCGACCAGATCGACCAGGTCAGTTCCTCGTCGGGCAGCGGCGGTGGCGCGTGGTGAAACGCGGTGTTCGGCTCCAGCGTCAACTGGTACCAGGACAGGTGTTCCGGCTGCAAACTGACTGCCCGGTCGAGATCGGCGAGCGCCTGGTCCAGTGTCTGATCGGGCAGCCCGAACATCAGGTCGAGATTGATGTTGTCGAAGCCCGCGGCACGGGCGGCGTTAAAGGCCGCGACCGCTTCTCCGGCATCGTGAATGCGGCCGAGACTGACCAGCTTGGCCGGTTCGAAGCTCTGGACGCCAATCGAAAGCCGATTGACGCCGGCGCGACGAAAGCCGGCGAACTTTTCCTGCTCGAACGTGCCGGGGTTGGCCTCCAGCGTGATTTCGGCGCCGGGCTTCAACGGTAACCGCGCGCGGATGCCGGCCAGCAGCCGGTCGATGGCCTCGGCCGAAAACAGGCTGGGCGTGCCGCCGCCGAAAAAAACGGTTTCCACGGTGCGCCCCCAGACATCCGGCAGGTCTTGTTCCAGGTCGCGCAACAGTGCGTCGACGTAGGCCTGTTCGGGCAGGTCATCCTTCACCGCGTGCGAATTGAAATCGCAGTAGGGGCACTTGCGCACGCACCAGGGCAGGTGGACGTACAGCGCGAGCGGCGGTGTCGATTCAAAGTGGAACATGGGCGGAGCGGGTTCGGGCGGAAAACCGGGCAGGCCTCAGTGTGCCGCAGAAGCAGGGGCCCTCAACGACGGCCGGTCAGCAACCGACCTCTTCGATGTCCTCCGGCAGCGTCTGGAGGCGCAGCGCCTCGACCAGTTGGCGGAGCGCCTGCCCGCGGTGGCTGAGCCGGTTCTTGACGTCCGGCGCGAGTTCGGCGGACGAGCAGTTTTCGGTCGGCACGAAGAACACCGGATCGTAGCCGAAACCGTTCTCGCCGCGCGGCGCCAACAAGATGCGTCCCTCCCAGGTACCCTGAAAGATCATCGGCGTGGGGTCGTCCGCGTGGCGCAGGTAGACCATAAGACACTGAAAGCGTGCTGTGCGTTCCGCTTCGGGCACGTTGTGCAGGTCGGCCAGCAGCTTGTCGAGGTTGGCGCGGTCGCTCGCGCCGGCACCGGCATAGCGCGCCGAATAGATGCCCGGCGCACCGCGCAGCGCGTCCACCTCGATGCCCGAATCGTCGGCGATCGCGGGCAGGCCGGTATGGCGTGCGGCGTTGCGCGCTTTGAGTATTGCGTTCTCGACGAACGTGAGACCGGTTTCCTCGGCCTCGGCCACGTTGAAATCCGATTGGGGGACAACGACCAGACCGGTGCCTTCGAGGAGCTGGTTGATTTCGCGCACCTTGCCGGGATTGCTGCTCGCCAGAACGATGGTTTCGGACATTGCCGGTTACTCCTGCAATGCCGCTTTCTGGCGGGTGATCAATTCGCCGATGCCCTTGCGCGCCAGCCGCAGCATGGCGTTCATCTCCTCTTCGCTGAACGGGTGCCCTTCGGCCGTGCCCTGCACCTCGATGAACTGGCCGCCGCCGGTCATGACCACGTTCATGTCGGTTTCGGCGTTGCAGTCCTCGGGGTAGTCCAGATCCAGCACCGGTACACCTTTATAGATGCCCACCGATACCGAGGCGACCGTGTCGTTGAGCGCGTTGTTCTTGATCACGCCCTTGGCCAGCATGTGCTTCACCGCATCGGCCAGCGCAACATAGCCGCCGGTGATGCTGGCGGTGCGCGTGCCGCCGTCGGCCTGGATCACGTCGCAGTCGATGGTGACGGTGTGTTCGCCGAGTTTCTTCATGTCCACCACCGCGCGCAGCGAGCGGCCGATCAGGCGCTGTATCTCCATCGTGCGGCCGCCCTGCTTGCCATGCGCGGCCTCGCGGCCCATGCGCTCGCTGGTCGAGCGCGGCAGCATCCCATATTCTGCCGTGACCCAACCCTGCTCCTTACCGCGCAGAAAGGGCGGCACGCGGGTGTCGACCGAGGCGTTGCACAGTACGCGGGTATTGCCGAACTCCACCAGCACCGAGCCCTCGGCGTGCATCGTGTAGTTGCGGGTGATCTTCACCGACCGCATCTGGTCGGGCGCGCGATTGCTGGGGCGCATGCTTGTGCCTTCCTATCCGGGTGCCAGCCGGGATTTTACACGATCGGGCTGGTCGCGTGGCTCAGATGCGTTCCAGCGGGCTGCGCACGGCGTATCCGCCGCGATTCAGCACATGGGTGTAGATCTGTGTGGTTTTTACGTCCTTGTGGCCCAGCAGCTCCCGCACGGTGCGGATGTCATAACCGCCCTCGAGCAGGTGGGTGGCGAACGAGTGGCGGCTATGTCTCGGGCTACATAGCGGCCACACCTATGCGACCCACCCACTGGAAGCGGGCCTGCCGGTGCATGTGTTACAGCGCATGCTGGGCCATCGGCACATCCAGACGACGCTGCGCTATGTGCACTGGGTGCCCGACTACCGCGAAGGCCAGGGCGGCGCCGATCTGATCGCGACGTTGGGGGTGGGCCATGGGCGCACCTGACCTGCAAACGGTGCTGGCGCGTTTTCTGACACCGGACCTGCGCCTGAGTCCGCGGCAGTGGCAGGTGTGCAGTCACATTCAACAGTGCCGCACCGAGGCGCTGGGTGGGTTGCAGTGGCACTGCGATCACTGTGACTATGCGCTGCCCCGGTACCACGCCTGCCGGGACCGGCATTGTCCGCGCTGTCAGTGGCGAGCCTCACGGCGCTGGTGTGAACAACAGCAGGCGGCGGTGTTGCCGGTGACCTATTACCCTCTCGTGTTCACGCTGCCCGAGCGGCTCAACCCCTGGGTGCAGTTGCATCCGGACGTGATTTACCGGCTGTTGTTCCAGAGTGCGTGGGCGACGCTCAAGACGTTTGCGGCCGACCCCCGGCGCCTGGGCGGCGAACCGGGGATGACGGCGGTGTTGCACACCTGGGGTCAGACCCTGAGTCAGCATGTCCACCTGCACGGCCTGATCCCGGGGGGTGTCCTGTGTGCGGACGGCGCCTGGAAGCCGGCCAAGGGCCACTACCTGTTTCCGGTGCGAGCGCTGTCGCGGTATTTTCGGGGCCATCGGGTCAGCGCCTTGCGCACGGCCCAGAGAGAGGGCGAACTCGCCCGCATCAGCCGCCCGGGTGATGTCGATACGACTCTGGCGGCCCTGATGGGGACGGAGTGGGTGGTGTACGGCAAGGCCTGCGTGGCGCGCACCGAAACGGTGGTGGCCTACCTGGCGCGCTACAGTCACCGCATCGCGATCAGTGACCAGCGCCTGGTGGCGATCGAGGACGGTCGGGTGGCGTTCCGGTACAAGGACTACCGGGATCGGGACCGGCAGAAGCTGATGTGGCTGTCGGGCGTGGAATTTGTGCGGCGCTTCCTGCTGCACGTCTTGCCGAAGGGGTTCATGCGGCTGCGACATTACGGCTTTCTGGCCAACCGGTGCCGGGAGGAAAAACTGCGCCACATCCGTGCGGCGCTGGCGGCGCCGCCCGAAGCACCGGTGGTCGAGGCGGCAGCGGCGAGTGGGACGGCGGCGAACGGTTATCCCTGCCCGCGGTGCCGGCAGGGCGTGGTGCGGGTCGACCATTGCCTGGCGCCGCGTCGGCGGGACAGCGGTTGAACTGAACGCCGCCGGTCAAACCGGCGCGTGTGGCGCTGTACAGGGGACAGGCGCCCCGGCGCCTGGGGCTGCGTTCGGCCCGCTGGCGTAACTGTGATAGGATTTTGCCCAAACAGGACGCTGCAAGCCGCGTCAGGGAGGCCCCGTGATGGCGCTGCATCGTGATGTGACGAGCGATTTCATTCGGAATCGCTTCGATCGAACACGGTTCGGTGAATACAATCCCCTCTTTATTAATAATGAGTCCGGTGGCCACCGCGGCTCAGTCCAACAGACATTTATCCGTCATGCCGGGCACGACGGATTAATGCTTATATGTTGGGTTCGAAGAGCATGAATACTAGCCTATTCCAGCCAACACGCCCAGGGGAAGACGAACTCTACGCCCGCATTCGGAATCATGAGCGTGGAAAGCCTGATCGCCAGCGGCTCGAACAGATGTGGTCACATTACTGTCACCATGCCCCCAAAGACTTCCGCAATAAGCTCCAGTACGAATTTCACCAACGCTGGTGGGAGATGTACCTTACGCTTGGACTCAGTCATCTTGGATTTCAAATTTCGACATTTCCCAAGGATGATCGACCGGATCTGTTGCTCACGTTTGGGAATACCAAGGTATGGATTGAGGCTGTGGCGCCGAAGTCGGGAACAAAGAGCGATGCGGTTCCCCAACCCGTTGTCAACGGAGTCCAAGACCTGCCCATGCGTGAATGCCTTCTTCGTCTTACCCAAGCAGTCAAGGCCAAACGAGATGCGTTCGATTATTACATCAAGCGGGGGGTTGTCTCTGAGGCAGATTGCTGCGTTATCGCACTGAGCGCGTGTGGTCTGAATCAGTTCGGAACACTCTTGGAGTTCCCACAGCCAGTGATGCTGAGAGTGCTTGCCTGAGCAGGTGATTTGGCGATTCCCCCGAGCGGGATTTCAACAGCCTACTCGAAGCGTAAGAACTCAACCTTTCGAGACTCAGGGAGCCCGGTTGACTTAGCCCTGTTCTGTTCTGGAGAGTTCCGTTCGGTCGCTGGCGTTCTGTATTCAAAGCAAGATCCGCTCAACGCACCTACAGCACCAGAGGAATCGTTCGAATTCTTGCTCAACCCCAAAGGCAAAGTGGCTTTTACCCGCGGCGATTCGAGAAAGGATGACAACTTGGTCGGAGGACAGGAATATTGAACATGAAGTGGTATGGAAGAAAACCCAACCCAACTCAACCATTAGGTCCACCTGACCGGAATTCCGCTGTGCTTCATTCCGACAGGTGACCTCGCCGTTATGCGCAATATGTACGCTGAGGAAAGATAACATGTTCGGAATATTTGAGAGGCGTAGTGAAACGCCACCATCCGGCGACGAGTTGAAGGCCAAAATGGATATAGCAACAGATGCACTTCGCGGCAAATGGACGGACTTTCATCAGCAGTTGAAATTCAAGGGCGATGTCCACCTGTCGGAAATTATAGAAATCTTCATTGTTCCTGCCAGGGAGTACGTAATTTCAACATATCCAGAATTCTCTGCTGCGCCAAATCAGATGCTGTGGATGATGGTGTTTAGTGCTGTAATGGAATCCGGGACTCACTCTAAGGAAGTCGTTAACGAGGCAGTTGCCCAGTTAGAAGCAAAGTATGCGAGTTGACAAAAAAAGCGCAAAATCAGTCAGCCCAGTCTGACGTGCTGACGTGCGCGGCTGGCTTCAGCCGTTATGTGTCCTGAGAGGCATGAGTAGGCGTGAGTAATTTCGACAAAGAATGGATATTGTTTGGCCCACAGACGGGCTATTCCGTAGATGGCGAACCTGTCGAAGGGCTTTACTTCATTTACTGCGAAGAGCCTAAGTCCATAAAAATAGGGATCTCAACGACGCCTCTTAACCGTCTCTCTAATCTAGGAACAGGTTCTCCTAGCCAGTTGCACTTGGTGTTCTACTCGAAGCTATTTGGAAAAGCCGCAGAAGAAACATTACACCAACTGCTATGTGGTCACAGGCGCACGGGCGAAAGGTTTGATTGGAATGAGAAGGTACAAGGGTTTGCCCTGGGTGTCATATTTGCAGTATCAGGTGTACTTCACGTTTCTTGGCCTTTTTCATCCAATTGTGATCGTTCGATGTTTATCGAAGGGGTAGATTGGGCGCATGGGTTTCTAGATCCGGACAACAGATGGACTCTAGAGTCTATGACAGGTATGGGCGGGGAAGGTGCTTTTGAGTTATTTCAGAGCTGGAAGAAAGTGGCACTTGCCCGTATTAGAGAGAAAAACAAATAAGGCGCATATAACGATGCCTTGCATCCGACCGCCTTCCGCTGCGCTTCAGGCGGCGAATGAAGGCAAGCGTTATGCCCTGCAGCGAAGTCAGTTATAGGAAATTGCAACCATGGCTCTAAAGATTATCGGCGCAGGCTTCGGGCGTACCGGCACATTATCGGTTTGTTCCGCGCTCAACGAACTGGGCTTTCCCTGTTATCACATGTTTGAGGTGCTGAATAATGAGGAAAACAAATCGCACCTGGATTTCTGGCGCAAGGTGGCGAATTCTGAACCCGGTACGCAGCATGACTGGGAACAGGTGCTTTCGAAATACACAGCTGCGCTGGATAACCCAGCATGTTGTGTATGGAGGGAACTGTTGTCGGCCTATCCTGAAGCCAGGGTAGTACTGACCCTACACCCGAAGGGTGCCGAGGCTTGGTATGACAGCACAATGGATACGATCTATTTCACGGAAAGGATGTGGCAGTTCAAGGTGCTCGAATTCACTACGCCTTTCGGACGAAAATTTGGTGATATGTCCCGCAAGCTCATTTGGCAACGCTCCCACAAGGGCACGATGAATGATCGCGACAAGGCCATAGCGCACTATAACCGGCACATAGAGGATGTGAAGGCCACCGTTCCGCCCGACCAGCTCCTTGTGTTTTCAGCCGACCAAGGCTGGGGGCCTCTGTGCGAGTTTCTGGGTGTGCCGGCGCCTGAATCGAAATTTCCCAATGTCAACGATCGCGCAGAAATCAAGAAGACAGTGCACGATTTAACTCGGGGCGCCTATGTCATTCTGGGTGTTGGCTTGGCGGGGTCTGCTGGTTTAGCTTATGGGGCTTTCCATTTCCTCGCGTAGAAATCGAAAATAGAGCAACCTATCTGAGGGCGAGCATGAAGGAGCCGCTGAAGGCGGACTATTTCTGGGCCGGGCTGTTCATGGTGGGCACCGTCAATTTCATGTTCAGGAGCCGCTTCGCCTCGCGAAGTGGCCGGCGTGTATGCGCGGAGACATGTCCGGCGAAAACAAGTAGACTCCCCCGGCGGGCGGCAGGCACAACTGCTCCGAGTCGTAACATCATCGGTTAAAGGGGATTTCTGATCATGGTCAGCGCAGCCGATGCGCTTGAACGCCTGCGTGACGGCAACCGCCGCTTCGTCGCCGGGCTGCGCAGCATCGACACGCTGCTCACCCACACGCGCATACCCGAACTGGCCCGCGGGCAACAGCCGTTTGCCGTCATTCTGGGCTGTTCGGACTCGCGGGTGCCGGCGGAGATCGTGTTCGACCAGGGCTTGGGCGATCTGTTCGTGATCCGTATCGCGGGCAATATCGTCGCGCCTTCGCAGATCGGCAGCGTCGAGTTTGCGGTGGCGAATTTCGGGACGCGGCTGGTCGTCGTGCTGGGCCACTCGCAGTGTGGCGCGGTCGAGGCAACAGTCAATTCACTGTGTCGGGTTCCTGGTCCGCAATCACGGAATATCAGCGCCATCGTCGATCGAATTCGCCCGGCGGTCGAGGGCCTGTTGGAAACGGGCTTGCGCGATCAGCCGGAAATGTTGATGCAAAAGGCGGTCCGGGCCAATGTCCGGGCGTCGGTGAACCAGTTGCGACACGGTTCGGACATTCTCGAGGATCTGGTCGAGCGCGACGGTCTGCTGGTGGTGGGCGCCGAGTACTCGCTGGAAACTGGGGCGGTCGAATTTATCGCCGGTTTGCCGAACGTTGGTTGACGCCGGCGACCGGTCGTGGCGCAGGTGCTGTGCCCGGGGCGTCGTGATTGAATCATTGAGCGTTACGTAAAGGGCTGACGCCTGTCGAGCGATCTCTGGCCGCAGTCACACCATTCGCGGGCAAGCCCGCTCCTACAGGGTTGTCGAATGAGTCGCCAGAGTCACAGATTGAGAGGAACCCTGCCATGAGTGCGAGAACCGCGGGAAGTGCCTTCATCCTGGGTTTGTTCATCTGCGTGGGCCTGGCTTCGTTCGGCTGGTTCGTGGCCGACGCGGCGTTGCGGGTCAAGGCCTTGGACAGAACCGTGACGGTCAAGGGCCTGTCCGAAAAGGAAGTGGCCGCAGACATCGCAATCTGGCCGATCACGTTCAACGAGGTGGACAATGAACTGGGTGCGTTGACCGCCAGCGTCGAAGCGAAAAATGAAACGGTGATCGAGTTCCTCAAGCAAAACGGGTTTACGCCGGAGGAAATCACCGTGGCGCCGCCGGCGATCATCGACCGCCAGGTACAGGGCTACGTCGACGCCGACCGGATGAAATACCGCTATACCGCGGTATCCACACTGACCGTCTACACGAAACAGGTCGAGAAGGTGCTGTCCGCGAAGACGCGGCTGGCGGAGCTCGGCAAACAGGGCATTGCACTGGCCGGCCAGGACTACAATGCGCGCACCGAGTTTCTGTTCACCGGGCTGAATGCGCTCAAACCCGGCATGATCGAGGAGGCTACCAAACAGGCTCGCGCCGTCGCCGAGAAATTCGCGCAGGATTCGCAGAGCGTGCTGGGCAAAATCAAGAGCGCCCAGCAAGGACAGTTCTCCATCAGCGACCGCGACAGCAACAACCCGCACATCAAGAACGTGCGCGTGGTATCGACCGTCGAATACTACCTGTCGGACTGATCGGAGAGCGTGCGGAACAGGGCATCGGCGTTTGCCGCAGCCTGCTCGATGTCGGCCGCCAGGCAGTTGATGTGACCCATCTTGCGGCCGGCGGGCGCGGTCTTCTTGCCATAGAGATACAGGCGGGCGCCGGCGGTTTCAAATACGGTTTGCCAGGCAGGCGGCCGGTCGTGGCGCCACAGTTCGCCGAGCAGGTTAAGCATGACGACCGGCGACAGCAGGCGCGTGGCCCCCAGTGGCAGGCCGCAGACCGCGCGCACTTGTTGCTCGAACTGCGAGGTGACGCAGGCATCCAGCGTGAAGTGACCGCTGTTGTGCGGGCGCGGCGCGATTTCGTTGATCAGCAGTTCATCGTCTTCGGTCAGGAAAAACTCGACAGCCAATACGCCGCAGTACTCCAGCGCCTGCGCCAGGCGCCCGGCCATCTCGATCGCCAGATCGCCAATAGCGGCGGGCACGGATGCCGGCACCCGGGTGGTGTGCAGAATGCCGTTGCGGTGGACGTTGTCCGCGACTGGATAGAACGCCATTGCACCATCTCTCCCGCGCGCCAGAATGACCGACAGCTCCTGTTTCAACGTGACGCGTTCTTCGAGCACGCACGGCACCCGGTTGAGCGATTCGAATCCGCCGAGCGCTTCCTCCAGGCTGTTGACGCTGACCTGGCCTTTGCCGTCGTAGCCGAACCGGGCGGTCTTCAATAATGCAGGCAGGTTCAGATGGGCGCAGGCCTGTTCCAGTTCTTCGGATGCGTGGATCGCGGCAAAGGCTGCGGTCGCCAGCCCCTGATCGCGCAGGAAGGTCTTTTCGGCAATGCGGTCGCGCGCGATTGACACTGCAGCGGACCCCGGCCGCACCGGCAGGCGCCTTTCCAGAAACTGCAGTGTCTCGGCCGGCACGTTTTCGAACTCGGTGGTCACCGCTTCGCAGTTGGCGGCGAGTCGTTTGAGCGCCTCGTGGTCGGCGTAGTCCGCCGGCAGGTGAACGTCGGCCAGCGCGCCGGCGGGACTGTCGGGGTCGGGGTCGAGAACCCAGACACGGTAGCCCAGCGTGCGCGCGGCAATGGCAAACATGCGGCCGAGCTGTCCGCCGCCCAGCACGCCCAGCGTGGCATCCGGCAGAATCACGGGTTCGGCGGCAGTTTCATGTTGAGCGCGCGCGCTGTCTGCGCGGCGCGATAGTCAGCCAGTCTGGCGGCCAGCGCCGCGTCATCGAGCGCCAGAATGCCGATCGCGAACAGTGCGGCGTTCGCCGCGCCCGCCGTGCCGATCGCAAACGTGGCGACCGGAACGCCCTTGGGCATCTGCACAATCGAAAGAAGAGAATCCATGCCTTGCAGATGTCTGGACGGAACCGGCACGCCCAGTACCGGCAGGTGCGTTTTCGCCGCCAGCATGCCGGGCAGGTGTGCGGCGCCGCCGGCGCCGGCGATGATGCAGGCCAACCCCCGCTGCGCGGCGCTTTGCGCGTAGTCGAACAACAGGTCGGGCGTGCGGTGGGCGGACACCACGCGTGCTTCGTACTCAACACCGAACGACTCCAGTTGCTCGGCTGCCGCCTGCATGGTTTCCCAGTCGCTGTCGCTGCCCATGATCAGACCGACTTTGGAGGGTTTCATTGTTCGTCCAGGCTTTGGAAAAACGCGCATTGTACCATTGTGCTGCTGGGCTGCCAGTTGGCGCGCGGGTACAATGACCGGTTTCCCGATCGGGGGTGGTCATGCTGGACGTGCTGTTCGAGTCGAATCTGAAGAGTCTGCCGCTGATCGCACGCGGAAAAGTGCGCGACATCTATGCCGCCGGCGACGACCATCTGCTGATCGTCACGACGGATCGGCTGTCTGCATTCGACGTGGTCCTCCCGGACCCGATTCCGGGCAAGGGTGCCGTGTTGACGGCGGTCTCCAATTTCTGGTTCGGGCGAACGCGCTCGCTGGTGCCGAATCACCTGGCCGACATCCCGCTGGCCGACGTAGTGCCCGACGCCGGCGAGCGTCGCCAGGTCGAGGGGCGGTCGATCGTGGTGCGGAAACTGAAGGCACTGCCGGTGGAGGCCATCGTTCGCGGTTATCTGATCGGTTCGGGGTGGAAGGATTACTGTAAAACCGGCGCGGTCTGCGGTATTCCGCTGCCCGCCGGACTGCGCCTGGCCGACCGGCTGCCGGCGCCGATGTTCACGCCCTCGACCAAGGCGGATGTCGGCGGCCACGACATCAACATCGATTTTGAACGGGCGGCATCGCTGCTGGGCGCTGACATTGCCGCCCAAGTGCGCGACGCCAGTCTGAAAATATATTTGGGTGCAGCAAGTTATGCCTTAGGAAAGGGAATAATAATAGCCGACACCAAGTTTGAATTCGGCTTGAACCACGAAGGCGAGCTGGTGCTGATCGACGAAGTGCTGACGCCCGATTCGTCGCGCTTCTGGCCGCAGGACGCCTACACGCCGGGAATCAGCCCGCCCAGCTTCGACAAGCAGTTCGTGCGTGACTATCTCGAAACGCTGGACTGGGACAAGACCGCGCCGGGACCGAAGCTGCCCCCCGAGATCATTGCGCGGACCGCAGAGAAATATCGCGAGGCCCTGCGCCGCTTGACCGGTGCCGATCTCGCCGCGGCCAATGCCGGCTGATACGGCCGGGGTGGCGGATACGCTGCCGGGCACCTATAGCCTCCTGCTTTATCTCCCGCGGACGCGCCTGATCCGCGTCGGCAAATTGGGCGAGTTCGGTTTCGCGAACGGACACTATTGCTATGTGGGCAGCGCCTTCGGCCCCGGCGGGCTGCGCGCCCGGCTGCGCCATCACGCGCGACCGGCGGCACGACCGCACTGGCACATCGATTACTTGCGGCGCTACATGACGCTGCGCGGCGTGCTGGCCGGAGGTGGGGCTGTCCCGCCGGGAGCACGCCTGGGCTTGCGCGTGCGCAGCAGCGGACGGGTTCAGGGTGGTAGTGCCGGGTCTCGGATCCTCCGACTGTAACTGTCCGGCGCATCTGTTCGCCTTCGATCCGGAGCCCGGTTGCAATCAAATAGTGCAAAGATTTCAATCTATTGCAGGTGACATCCAGTGGATGGACCGGGCCGCTTTGAAAAAATCGGGAGCCGGTTCACAATGAACTCGTTCAATAGCGGGCGTTTTCTGCCGAATTACCACTGGCTAAGAAGGTCTGCAACAGGGCTTTCGGGTTCACACGGAGAATAGGTATATGTCCAAGCGCGCAACAAAAATGACCAGCCTTCTGGTCGCGAGTGTGCTGGCGGTATCCACATCGGTCGTCCCGGTGGCCGCCACAGCCAATGACGATTACATGAACGTCGATACCAAGCCGACCGGCGGTGAAATGCTGGCCGATCTCGTATTGGTGCGTCCCGTCATGGTGGTCAGCACCGTCGTGTGCACGGCTGCCTTCATCGTTTCGCTGCCGTTCAGTCTGCTGGGGCGCAACGTGGGCGACGCGGCGAAGAGCCTGGTTGTGGAACCGGCCAAGTACACCTTCGTCCGTCCGCTGGGCGAAATGTAACAAATGTGCGGGCACGCCGGGCGTGCCCGCATTCCCGCCTCAAGGCGCGCCGAACAGCCAGAAATATCCGCTGTTGTAGAAGACGTGCAACGCGATCGGCGCACCCAGTCGACCGCTCCGATCCTTGAAATAACCGAACACCAGCGACGGCACGAAGACGGCGGCCGCCCACAACGGCGGGTGGCTGAAGAAGTGCAACCCGGAAAACAACACACTGGTCAGCAGATTGGCGTAGGTGATCGCGCCCAATCCGCCCTGCATCCGGCCACGCAGAAAGTCCTGAATAATCCCCCGGAACAACAGTTCCTCCACCGTCGGGTAGACGACCGCCGGATAGAGGAACGTCGCCGGTGCGTCCAGCGGCCAGGACAGGTGGAAGTGGGCTCGGGTGGCAAAATACAGTACTGCCCAGAACGCACAGGCCGCCACCACGGCGACCAGAAATTGGAAATCCTGCCACCAGCGGTTCACAGTCGGTGTCATGTTCGCAATGCTACGCGAGCCCACCTTCGCATAACAGCCGTGACCGGGCGATCTCTCCAAGGAGGCAGGCCATCGTCCAGTGCATTACAATGACCCGTTGATTGATGCGACGTGATCGGAGGTTTGGCATGTACGGATTCAGTGTGAATATGCAGGGCGATTTCGAAAGTATCACTACCCAGGTTACGGAGGCGCTCAAGGCCGAGGGCTTCGGGGTGCTGACGGAAATCGATGTTGCCGCCACGCTCAAGGCCAAGCTGGGGATCGATGGCAGACCCTACAGGATTCTGGGTGCCTGCAATCCCGGGCTCGCTCACCAGGCGCTGACGGCGGACCCCGACATCGGGTTGCTGTTGCCCTGCAATGTGGTGGTTCGGACCGAGGAGGATGGTTCGGTCACCGTTGCGTTCATGGACCCGTCGGCGGTGTTGAGTCTGGTGGACAAGCCGGGCATAGAGCGCCTGGCCGCCGAAGTCCGCGCCAAACTCGAACGGGTGCGCGATTCGTTGGCTGCGTGAGCGGGCGGCGGCACATTGACAGCGCTTTACGAGTTCGCGACAAGTTGCATTTTACAACCGTATTGGATGGCCCGGCCGGCTTTCGAAGATTCGGGGTCCCTGACAAAAATCAGCGGTTCGATGTTGGCGGCAGCCAATGAAAATCAGGGTCGCACCGGTTATCGCCACGACAGTGCCGGGCGCCGCGGGTGTTGCCGCAGCTACAGGTGTCGCGCGCGTAGTCAATGGACAGGCCGGTCAGCATTCAAACAGTGACTGAGAAACAGCGCGGCGGTCAACACCAGGACCGCGCCGGCCTGATGCGTGGCGGCCAGCGCGACCGGCACGTGCAGCAGCAACGTTGAAATCCCGAGCGAAACCTGCACAAGTCCGGCGATCAGCAACAGGTTTGCCGCCAGGCGACTGCGTGCGCTTTCCAGTCCCGGCCGCTTTACCCACCAGAACACCACAATGGACAGCAGCGTCGTGACGGCCAGCACACGGTGGTCGAATTGCACGGTGGCGATGTTCTCGAAGAGATTGTGCCAGCCGGGTTCGAGCGACCAGCCTGCGGGCGGCAGCCACTGACCGCCCATCTTCGGGAACGTGTTGTACACATGCCCGGCCTTGAGGCCGGCCACAAACCCGCCGGAAACGATCGTGGTTGCGGCCAGCGCTGTCAACGCCCACGCGCCGAACCGGCTGGCGAAGCCCGGACGCCTGTCGTCTGGACTTCGCCGGTCGATCAACCCGAGAAACAGCCAGAAAAGCCAGGCGTAGATGACGAGCGCCAAGGCGAGGTGGGCGGTGAGTCGGTACTGACTGACGTGGGGGTCGTTGACCAGTCCGCTTTTCACCATGTACCAGCCCAGGAGTCCCTGCAGGCCGCCCAGAACGAATGCGATCGCCAGGCGCGGTTTTAAGCGCGGCGACAATTTTCCGCGCCACCAGAAGAACACCAAAGGCAGGAGAAACACAGTGCCGATGGTGCGGCCCAGTACGCGGTGGGCGTATTCGAACCAGTAGATCGATTTGAACCCGGCCAAGTCCATGCCGACGTTGATCTTCTGGTATTCGGGCGACGCCTGATACTTGGAAAACACGTCCTGCCAGGCGGCCTGGTCGAGCGGCGGAACGATGCCGAAAATCGGATCCCACTCAACCATGGACAGACCTGATCCGGTGAGCCTTGTGACCCCGCCCAGAACGACCATGGCGTAGATCATGATGCAACAAAGGAACAGCCAGGCGGCGACGCTGATCGGGGTTTCGGGGGTGCGCAGGCTTTCCATGGATGGCGTGCGGTCGCTGGCGTTGTGGGTTCGCAGGCGATTTTAGCCCAATCCAAAAGCACCTGTCCGCGTCAAGTTGGTACCCGGGGAATTAGGCGCTATAGTTCGCCTGGAGCCCGGGCTACGGACGGCGGGAATCATCCCGATCACAGGCCCGGCGGACCCTTTTATGTTGTTGCGAGCTGATAACCTGAAAAGCGCGTTGAAATGGCTGCTGGTACCGGTCGCGGTGTTCTCCTTGGCGTGGGTGTGGTATTTCTTTGCGCGCCCGTCGCACATCAGCGGGCTCGAAGCCGCAGTGCTGGCCGCGCCGGTGTCCGGTCCCATCGTATCCGGCGATGCCGATTCCGCTGCCGGCTTTGTCGCCGGCATTTCGCTGCATACCGAACAGGAACTGGAGCAGTTGTTCGACCGCATCGAAGCGCTGCTGGACCAGCCGCGCGGCGAATCGGAACAACCCCCGGTCTCGCTCGTTCTGCACGGACCGGAAGTCGAGTTCTTTGCATTGAAGAACTACGATAAATACAAGTCGATCGTCGACTGGGCGGCCAAACTCAATGCGCTGGGCGCGCTCGATATCAGTATCTGCCGGACGCGCATGCAAAGTCTCGGCATCGGTGCCGACGAGGTGCCGACCTTTCTCAGACAGGTGCCCTACGGCCCGGATGAGGTGCGGCGCCTCCTGGACAGCGGTTTCGTCTACATGTAGCGCACACTTACGTGTTGAGCCGCAGCCTACAGCAGCTCCGCGGCGGCGACGTCGCCATAGCGGTCGAGCAGGAGGCGCAGCCGCCCGTGACACGCAATGCGGCTGGCGATGTCGCCAGCGCCTTCCATCAGAATTTCCTCGAACTGGACCAGTACAATGAGCGCGGAGTCGCTTTGTTCGATGACTTCGTAATAGAACGTCTCGTTGTCGATCCAGCCGTTCTGAGAGCAGAAGGCCGCCAGTTCAGGGCACGATAGAAGATATCGCTCGATCTTTCTTGCCAGTTTCCCCACCCGTCTGACCTCGGTCGAAAACACACAGGGGCAGATGCGGCCGATTCCGGTCGTTATCTGTTCTTAAGGCTAGTTCATGGGCGCGGATGCGCAAGGCACCGGCGGAGAGGGTTACTCGAACAGGGTCAATACGCCCGTGTAACCATAGAGTTGTCGGCCGGCGATTTCGCCGTTGGCGAAAAATCCCACCAGCGGAAAGTCTCCCAATTCATTGCGGATGAATTGCAGTTCGTCCGAATTGTCACCGAAGAGTTCCCGGCCGCGGCCGAGGCAGGTGCAGTAGACGCCGCCGCGCGGGGTGCCCGACAGCCGGGACTTCAGATCGTCCAGCATGCGCTGCAGGTCCTCCCAGGCGGATTTGCCGTCACGGCGGCAGAACTGCAGCTTGCGGCCGTTGGCCACCAGGTCGCCGATGGCGATGCGTTTTCCAGGTACGTCGATCCCAATCAGATTGCGCACGAGATAGTCGCCGGTGTCGGATTCCCGGATCGGAAGGCCGACGAAGATGTAGCCGGCAACCCGGTTCAGGTCGCGTGACAGGATCTCGCCGATATCTTCTTTCAGCACATCGAGGGCCGGGCGATCGTCCAGACGATTGATGATGTTGTGGTCGCAATCGGTGATGCGGTGCTTGCCGGCGATCGGGCTGCAACCCTGGGATACGGCCGTGCACAGAGCCACCCGCTCGTTGAATACGATGCCGGACAGGCCGCCTTCGGTCACTTCGTCGGCCAGTTGCGGGTGCGCGCCGTGCGACGAGGTCAGGCCACCCACCAGGTAACCGCCGGGCAGTTCATTGGCGAGTTGACCGATCAGAGCCGGCAGGTTGCCGTTGGCGGGGTCACCGTGCACCAGGCCGGTGTGGGTCGCGGAGCCGGCGAGCCAGCGGGACCAGTCGCCGGGCAGGTGATCGGCGGCGCGATTATAGAAGTGCAGTACGCGGAAGCTGTCGTCGGGGAGTTCCGCGAGCATCACGGCCATGGCCGCCGAATCGTAGTACTCCTTGCCCGTGGCGCAGATCCCCATGCCGACGGTTCCCACCCAGTGTTGCACGCCGGTTTCATGGCGCAGGCGTTCCAGGATGGGGCCGGCCAGATCAGCGAACAGATCGGTCAGGTACAGGAAACCCAGGTTGGTGCCCGGCGGTACATACCCGACCTGCTGGAGGCATTGCTCCACTGCCGCTTCCCAGTCGGGCGACTGGGTGTGTCCAAGCAGAAACTGGGCCGCGTTCGAGGTGATGGCGCGCTCCGGGAGGCCAGTCAGCGGTTGTCCGGGCCGGCGTGCATCCGTCGCCGTCGACGACGGCCCGGTTCATTGCGGATCATCAGGCGGACTTCTTTTCCTGCATCATGCGTTCGATGATCGGCGCGAGGATGATTTCCATCGCGAACCCCATTTTGCCGCCGGGCACCACAAGCGAATTGCGCCGCGACATAAACGAGTCCTTCAGCATGCCGAGCAGATAGGGGAAGTCGACGTTCTGCTTCTTCGGATCGCGGAAGCGGATGACCACGAAGCTTTCATCCGGCGTCGGTATGTCGCGCGCAATGAACGGGTTGGACGTGTCCACGGTCGGCACGCGCTGGAAATTGATGTCGGTACGCGAGAACTGCGGCGTGATGTAGTGCACGTAGTCGTACATGCGACGCAGAATGGTATCGGTGACTGCTTCGGCCGAGTAGCCGCGCTGGGCGCAGTCGCGATGGATTTTCTGGATCCATTCGAGGTTGACGATGGGCACCACGCCGATCAGCATGTCAACGTACTGGGCGGCATTGACCGAGCCGTCCACCGCGCCGCCGTGCAGCCCCTCGTAGAACAGCAGGTCAGTGCCGGGCGGAATGCTCTCCCAGGGCGTGAACTCGCCGGGTTTCTGTCCGAAGGGCTTTGCCTCCTCGTCGCTGTGGAGGTAATAGCGACGCTGGCAACTGCCGGTCTCGCCGTAGATCTTGAAGGTTTCCTCGAGCTTTTCGAACAGGTTGGCTTCGGGGCCGAAATGGCTGAAATTGGGATTGCCTTGGTCTTCGGCCTGCTGCATCGCCACCTTCATCTGGGCCCGGTCGTTGCGGTGAAAGCTGTCGCCCTCGATGACGGCGGGATTGAGGCCGTCGCGCAGGAAAATGTGTTCGAACGCAACCTTCACCGTCGTCGTGCCGGCTCCCGACGAGCCCGTAACCGCGATAACCGGGTGCTTCTTGGACATACCAGTCTCCTCGACTAACAGATTTTGAATTCGGTTCTCACCAATTCGGTACACCCCGGGGTTGAGGGGCGCGGCGTCAGGCTCAACTGCCCCTGCCCGAAGGCGCCGCAAGCGGATCTCCGGCGGACCGGACGCCGGCGCGAACCGCGTATTGAACCATTTTTCGCCCTATGGCGCCAAACGCATCGTAAATAGCGGTATCAAAATTGATTATCAGGTGCCGCGCGGGGGCCGGCCCGCCGCTTCGGCGCATTTGATGAAGATCAGATCGCGCACCACGTGTCCGAGCCGCTGACCGCGTTGTTCGAACTTGGTCAGCGGCCGGTGCGCCGGGCGTTCGGCGTACCGGCCGGAGCCGGCGAGATTGCTGAACGCCCCGCTTGTCTCCACCACTTCCAACATCCGTTCGGCATAGGGCACCCAGTCGGTCGCCATATGGAACAGGCCGCCGGGCGACAGCTTGCGCGCGGCCAGCGCCACGAAATCCGGCTGCAGAATGCGCCGCTTGTGGTGTTTGGTCTTGGGCCAGGGATCGGGGAATAACAGCAGTATCCGCGACAGCGCGCCATCGGCGACATGCGCGCGCAGCACTTCGACCGCGTCCTCGCAGCAGACCCGTACGTTGTCGATGCCCTGTTCATCAAGCGTTCGCAGCAGGCGGCCCACGCCGGGCCGATGCACTTCGATGCCGAGAAAATGCCGGTCGGGTGCGGCGGCGGCCATGGCAGCGAGCGTCGCTCCATTGCCGAATCCTATTTCCAGCGTGACCGGCGCACGCGACCCGAATGCCGCATCGAGGTCGGCCGTCTGTCCGGGGTCGAGGCCGTACACCGGCCACAGCGTTTCCAGTGCGCGCTGTTGCGAAAGCGTCAGGCGGCCTTCGCGGCGCACGAACGAGCGAATGCGCCGGGTCCGCGACGCTGCGTCAGGGTTGTTCGCGGTCTGGTTCATAGCACGAGGTGCCGGCCTGGTCAGTGTGCCCTTCTTTTCGCGCATTGCCGGATCGGGTCACGGCTGAACGGTTCTCGACGCCGGCGCCCGTCGCGTTCTCTGCGGTCGGCCATTCGCTTGTCGCTCCGAAGACCTACAGAAACATTCCGTCGATCGGCGAGGACGCGCTCGCGAAACGTTTGCGCGGTATACGCCCGGCGAGATAGGACTCGCGTCCGGCTTCGATGGCTTTCTTCATGGCCGACGCCATCAGGACCGGGTTGCGCGCACCGGCGATCGCCGTATTCATCAGCACGCCGTCACAGCCCAACTCCATGGCGATGGCCGCGTCGGACGCGCAGCCGACGCCGGCGTCGACCAGGATCGGAACCTGGGCGTTTTCGACGATGGTGCGGATGTTGTAGGGGTTGCGAATACCCAATCCGGAGCCGATCGGCGCCGCCAGCGGCATCACTGCGACGCAGCCCATCGCTTCGAAGCGTTTGGCCATGATCGGGTCGTCGTTGGTATAGACCATGACCTTGAAGCCGTCCGCGATCAGCGTCTCGGTGGCTTGCAGCGTCTGCACGACGTCGGGGAACAGAGTCTTTTCGTCGCCCAGTACCTCCAGCTTCACAAGATCGTGGCCGTCGAGCAGTTCCCGCGCCAGGCGGCAGGTGCGCACGGCATCCTCGGCCGTGTAACAGCCGGCGGTGTTGGGCAGATAGGTATAGCGGTCCAGCGGCAGTGTATCCAGCAGGTTCGCTTCTCCCGGTTTCTGGCCGATATTCGTACGGCGGATGGCGACCGTGATGATCTGCGCGCCGCTGGCTTCGACTGCCAGACGGGTTTCTTCCATGTCCTTGTACTTGCCCGTGCCGACCAGCAGGCGCGACTCGTAGCGATCGCCGTCGATGATCAGTGCGTCGTCGGCCGGGTTCGGCGTGAAAGCGTTCATGACTGTGGACATTGCAGGTTCCTTGAGGTTAACCCCCGCCGATCGCCTGGACGATTTCGACCCGGTCGCCGGGTTGCAGCACGTAACGCGGCAATTCGCCGCGCGGCACGATTTCCAGGTTGACCTCGACCGCCAATCGCCTGTTCTGGAGGCCCAGGCGTTCGATCAGCTCACCGGCCTTCAGGCCATCGGGCAGCTCGCGGGTCTCGCCGTTGATCGTCAGTTGCATGGGCCGCTATTCTACCGGAAAAGTTGCGTTTCAAGTGATTGTCTGCGGAAATAGAGGGTTATGAGTGACTGGCAGGAAGATCTGATCGGCGTGGAAGCCGCCGGTACGGTGGACGGGCTATTCCGCGAGCGTGTCAGGCGCAGTCCCGAGCGAGTCGCGTACCGGGCATTTGACCGCGAGCAGCAATGCTGGGTCGACCACAGTTGGGAGGACACCGCCCGTTCGGTCGGACGCTGGCGGGCGGCGCTGCGCGCCGAGGGTTTCGCGGACGGCGACCGCGTCGCGATCCGGTTGCGCAACGGCGTGGAATGGGTCTGGTTCGATCAGGCTGCACACGCCGAGGGCCTGGTGACGGTGCCGTTGTACACCGAGGACCGGCCGGACAATGTCGCCTACGTGATCGCGGATGCGGCGGTCCGGGCGCTGCTGGTGCTCAACCTGGCGCAATGGGAAAAGGTCGCGCCAGCGCTCGCCGGGACGGACAGCCTCGAGCGGGTGCTGATTCTGGAGGCTTGCGAACACCACCGCAAATCCCAGGCGTTGGCCGCCGACGAGCGACTGCGCTTTGTCGACGACTGGCTGTCTGCGGGGTCGGTGTCGCTCGAGAAGCGCGCCGCCGATCCCCGTTCGCTCGCGGCGATCGTCTATACGTCCGGCACCACCGGGCGACCCAAGGGCGTCATGCTGAGTCACGTCAATATTCTGTCGATCGCGCACGCCGCCGCGGTTGCGGTCGACTGCTACCAGCAGGATCTGTTCCTCTCGTTCCTGCCGCTGTCCCATACCCTGGAATCGACCGGCGGCTATTGCCTGCCGATGATGGCCGGTGCCACGGTAGCGTATGCGCGTTCGGTCAATTTGCTGGCCGAGGACCTGGTGACCGTACAGCCGACGGTGCTTATCGCGGTGCCGCGTATCTTCGAGCGCGTGCACGAGCGCATCATGGCGCAGTTGCACAAGGCATCGCCGCTGGCGCGGGGGCTGTTTCATCTGACCGTCAGGGCAGGCTGGCGCCGATTTCTCCGTCAACAGCGCCGTTGCGACTGGCGGCCGTCCCTGTTGCTGCATCCGCTGCTCAACGCGCTGGTCGCGCGGAAGATCGGTGCCAGGTTCGGCGGCCGCCTGCGCTACGCGGTCAGCGGCGGTGCGGCGCTGCCGGCGGCGATTTCGCGGACGTTCATCGGTCTCGGCGTCCACATCCTGCAGGGCTACGGCCTGACGGAGACCAGTCCCGTAATCAGTGTCAACCGGCCCGCGAACAATGATCCCGCCAGTGTCGGCGAACCTTTGCCGGGCGTCGAGGTGCGGATCGGCGACAATGACGAACTCCAGGTGAAAGGCCCGGGCATCATGCTCGGCTACTGGAACAACCACGCCGCCACCCGCGCCATGATCGACGCCGACGGCTGGCTGCACACCGGCGACCAGGCGCGTATCCAGGACCGCCGCGTCTACATTACCGGCCGCATCAAGGACATCCTGGTGCTGTCCAATGGCGAAAAGGTACCGCCCGCTGACATGGAGTCTGCGATCCTGCTCGATCCGCTCATCGACCAGGTATTGGTCGTCGGTGAAGGCCGCTCCTGCCTGGCTGCGCTGGCCGTGGTCAATCCGGACGCCTGGTTCGGTGTGGCGAAGGAACTCGGGCTGGACCCCTATGACGACGCGAGTCTGCAGAACGAGCGGCTGCACAAGAAGGTGCTGGCCGGCATTCAGGATCGGTTGCGCGGCTTTCCGGGGTACGCCAAGGTGCGCCGGGTCCGCCTGTTGCGCGATGCCTGGACCGTGGAAAACGGTCTGATGACGCCTACGCTCAAGCTCAAACGGGCGCGGATACTCGAGGAACTGGCCGGGGAGGTGGAGGCCATGTACCGCGACGCATGAAGGGCCGGTACCGAGCCCGAGCGGGACCCTGGTAACCTATGTGGGTTTGGTTCAATGGGTCTTATTCAGAGGGTTAACCGATCGCGATTCCATTGGGTCGGATCCCGTCAATAGACCGCATCGCCTCGACCGAGATGCCGTCAAGTCCGCTGGCGACGGCGCGGTCAACCGCGGGCATCGACCCGGCACCGACGGAGGCAGCGGTGCGAGCGCGCGACCACTTTCGCCGCGGATTCTCCGCCGCGGATAATTGCCCTTTGAACGGTGTCATGCCAAAAATTCCCGTGTACACTATCGAAAACTTCGCTCTACACGCGGGTGTGGTTCAATGGTAGAACCTCAGCTTCCCAAGCTGATGACGTGGGTTCGATTCCCATCACCCGCTCCATCCAACGCGCGATGACGGCGCAACAGCACGCATAGGAACAAGCAAAGGTTGGTCCATGGGAAAAATTATCCGCTTCATATTGTTTTCGATTGCCGGTCTGTTCGCGCTGGTGTTGATCGCATCGGTCGCGCTCCCGTTTCTGGTCGATCCGAATGATTTCAAGGACGACATCGCCCGCGTCGTGCGGCAAAAGACCGGGCGTACCCTGACGCTGGAAGGCAATCTGGCGTTGTCGATTTTCCCCTGGCTGGGGCTCGAACTGGGGGCGGCGAAGCTCAGCAACGCGCCCGGCTTCGGCGCCGAACCCTTCGCTGCGGTACAGCGGGCGCGAATCCGGGTCAAATTATTGCCGCTGCTGAAGAAAAAGGTCGAGATGGACACTGTGGAGCTGGACGGCCTGGTCCTGAACCTGGAAAAGAACGCCCGGGCGCAGACCAATTGGGCTGATCTTGCCGGCGAATCCGCCCAGGGCGAAGCCGAGAAACCCGCGGAAGGCGCGCCGCCGGGCGCGCGTCTGGCGGGTTTCGCCATCGGCGGGTTGCAGATCAAGGATGCCCGCGTGGTCTGGGATGATCTTTCCACGGACACGCGCTATGTGCTGTCACCGTTGTCGTTGAAGACCGGGGCGGTCGCACCGGGGGAACCGGTGTCGGTCGGCCTGCAATTGCATGCGGTGGGCACCAAGTCCGCGATCAAGGGAGACGCGGCATTTGCCGGCGAGTTGGCCGTTTCGCAGGATTTTCAGCAAATATCCGTCAGGGGCGCGGATCTGTCCGTGGACTTTTCCGGCGAGGGTGTGCCCGGCGGGCAGATCAAGGGCAGCGTCAAGAGCGACATCAGTCTCGATCTCAATGCGCAGACATTGAGCGTCAAGCAATTGGTGGTTTCGGCGTTGGGCATCACGCTCGAAGGCAGGCTGTCCGGCGACAAGGTGCTTGAGGATTCGCGCACCGTCAGCGGGGATCTGAAAATCACGCCATTCAATCCCCGCGAGTTGCTCGTCAACCTGAATGGTTCCGCACCCGCGATCTCCGACGCCGCTGCCCTGCATCAGGCGGATGCGCGCTGGGCGTTTCGGCTGGCCGGAAACAGTGTCGACGTCAACGACCTGCTCGCTCATCTCGATGACACAACGCTCGAAGGCAAGCTGGCCGTGACCGACTTGCGGACGCAGGCCGTCCGCTTTGATCTCGCCGTGGACCAGATCGATCTGGATCGTTATCTGCCTCCGCCCGCCCAAACCCAGACGGTCACCCCCGCGCAGGCGCCGGCGACGGCGCCCGCGGCGTTGCCGCTCGATGCCTTGCGCAGCCTGAACCTCAACGGCACGCTGAAGATCCGAACCCTCAAGGCGTATCAACTGCGCAGTCAGAACGTCGAAATGACCGTGGTCGCGGCCGGTGGCAAAGTACGCGTCAATCCCGCCAAAGCGCGGTTGTACGATGGCGCTTATGACGGGGACGTTAGCCTGGAAGTGCAGGGTGAGAAACTGCGCGTGTCCATGGACGAAAGTCTGAGCGACGTCAACATCGGCGCTTTGCTCGCGGACATGACCGGCAAGGATCGCGTGACCGGAACGCTGAATGCCGCGGCCAAGTTCACCGGCACCGGCGCGACGCCGGATGCGATCAAGAAAACGCTGAGCGGAAATCTGGCACTGGCTTTTACCGACGGCGCCGTGAAGGGCGTGAACCTGATCCGCGTCGTACGCGAGGCGCAGGCGGTCCTCAAGGGCAAGCCCTATACCGAAAAGACCCAGGTCGAGCAGACCGATTTTTCGACGATGAGCGCAACCGCCAATGTCAACAACGGCATCATCCGGAACGACGACCTGGACGCCAAGAGCCCGCTGCTGCGCGTTCAAGGCAAGGGCATGGTCGATCTGGGTCGGGAGTCCATCAACTATCTGTTGACCACCACGATCGTCGGCAGTCTGGAAGGCCAGGGCGGCAAGGAAATATCAGAACTCGCGGGTATTCCCATTCCCATCGAGGTCAACGGCACTTTCAGTTCGCCGCGCTACAAACCCCGGCTGGACGTGGCCCTGAAGCAGGTCGCCGGCGATAAGGTCAAACAGGCGGTCGAGGAAAAGAAGGGAGAGCTGAAAGAAAAGGCGCAGGAAAAACTGCAGAAGCAGCTCGACAAGAGACTTGACGGCAAGTTGAAGGGTCTTTTCAATTAGCAGCAGTGTCCTGCCCGGTTGCGCGCTGGCGATTGCGCTTGCTGTTGCCGGCGCCGGCGCCGGCGAAATCCGCCAGGTCTCGGTCGAGCGGCAGGGTGACGTTTACCGGATGGAGGTCGATGCACTGGTGCAGGCGCCCGCCGCGCGGGTGCGCGCGCGCCTGACCGACTATGCACACCTCGCTCGGCTGAACGGCGCCATCAAGTCAAGCCGGGTCCTCGCCAATACCGGCCCCGGCCAATACCAGGTGCGTATCGTCACCCGTGCCTGCGTCTGGTTCTTCTGCCGCACCGTCAAGCAGGTGCAATCGGTGCACGAAGCCGGCGACGGTTGGATCGATGTGCGCGTGATTCCCGAGCTGAGCGATTTCAAGCAGGGATGGGCGCACTTCCACATCCTGGCCGAAGGCGCCCCCACGCGTGTTCTGATCGTCTCCGAAGTCGAGCCGGATTTTTGGATTCCGCCGGTGATCGGACCCTGGCTGATCAAGCGCAAGCTGCGCTCCGAGATGCTCGAAACGGTGGCGAATCTGGAAACGCAAGCCCACGAGGCGCAGTAGCGCGATGCGTTCCCCTGCATGGCAGTGTTGAAGGCAGACAACGCACGCGTCGGCGTGATCGGCCTGGGCTACATCGGCCTGCCCCTGGCGGTGGCGTTCGGCGAATCGATGCCGACAATCGGCTTCGATATCGACGCCGTGCGCGTCGAGCAACTCAGGGCCGGCTTTGACAGTACGCGGGAAGTCGACGGCGCCGCACTCACGCGCGGAAAGCGGCCCACCTTCACCGACACGCTGGAAGACCTGCGCGATTGCACTGCATTCGTGGTCGCCGTGCCGACGCCGGTCGACGAACTCAAACGTCCTGACCTCCATTTCCTGGAAGCGGCCTGCCGCTCGGTAGGCGGCATCCTGAAATCCGGCGACGTTGTGATTTTCGAATCGACGGTTTATCCCGGGGCTACGGAAGAGGTCTGCGTCCCCATCCTGGCGTCGGCCTCGGGTCTGCAATTCAACCGGGAGTTCTTCGTCGGCTACAGCCCCGAACGCATCAATCCGGGCGACCGCGGCCACCGGCTGGCCGATATCGTCAAGGTGGTCGCCGGCTCCACCCGGCAGACCGCGGAGTTTCTCGAAGCACTGTACGGGCGCATCGTCAGGGCGGGCGTACACCGCACCAGCAGCATCCGCGTCGCCGAGGCCGCCAAGGTCATGGAGAACACACAGCGCGACGTGAACATCGCCCTGGTCAACGAGCTGGCACTGATCTGCAACCGCCTTGAGATCGACACCGCCGAGGTGCTGGAAGCGGCCGGCACCAAGTGGAACTTTCTGCCGTTCGTCCCCGGTCTCGTCGGCGGGCACTGCATCGGCGTGGACCCCTATTACCTGACCCACAAGGCGAAGGAGATTGGTTATCATCCGGAGGTCATTCTTGCGGGCCGCCGCATCAACGACAGTATGGGTGCCTACGTGGCGGCACAGGTGGTCCGCCTGATCCGCCGTGCGTGTCTGCCGATCGCCGGCGCGCGCGTGCTGCTTCTGGGACTGACGTTCAAGGAAAACTGCCCGGATGTGCGCAACACAGGGGTGATCGACGTGATTCGTGCGCTTGAAGGCGCCGGCCTCAGTGTCGACGTCCACGATCCCTGGGTGAACGCGCAGGGCGTCCCGGCGTCGTACCGGGTGAACCTGGTCGCCGAACCCCGCTGTCGCCACTACGATGCGGTCGTGCTGGCTGTGGCGCACGACCAGTTCCGGCGCCTGGGCGGCGATGGCGTGCGCGCATTTTGCAGGCCGGGCGGCGTGGTATACGACGTTAAATCCGTTCTGCCGGCGGGTCAGGCGGACGGTCGTCTCTAACCGGCAACAGGAAGGCAGTGACTATGAAAGTTCTGGTCACCGGCGCCGCGGGATTTATCGGCAACGCTCTGTGTCTGCGTTTGCTGGCGCGCGGCGACGCGGTCATCGGCATCGACAATCTGAACGATTACTACGATCCGAATCTGAAGCGGGCGCGCCTGGCGCGGATCGGCGAACACCCGCGCTATACCGATCTGCGCACCGATCTGGAGAACCGCGGCGGCATCGAGGATCTGTTCGAGCAACACCGTCCGCAGCGTGTCGTAAACCTGGCGGCGCAGGCCGGAGTGCGCTATTCGCTGCAGAATCCGCGCGCCTATGTCGACACGAATCTGGTCGGCTTCATCAATCTGCTGGAAGGGTGCCGCCATACCGGCGTCGAGCACCTGGTCTATGCGTCCAGCAGCTCGGTGTACGGGGCCAACACACGCATGCCGTTCTCGGTGCACGACAACGTCGATCATCCGCTCAGTATCTACGCTGCAACCAAGAAGGCCAATGAGCTGATGGCGCACACCTACAGTCACCTGTACCGTCTGCCGGTCACCGGTTTGAGATTCTTCACGGTCTACGGTCCCTGGGGGCGGCCGGACATGGCGCTGTTCCAGTTCACCCGCCGTATTCTCGCCGGCGAGCCCATCGACGTGTTCAACTACGGCAGGCACAGGCGCGACTTCACCTATATCGACGATATCGTGGAAGGCGTGATGCGCACACTCGATCGCGTGCCGCGGCCTGATCCCGACTGGTCGGGAGCCCTGCCCGATCCGGCGCGCAGCGATGCCCCGTACCGCATCTACAACATCGGCAACAATCAGCCGGTCGAGTTGCTGCATTACATCGAAGTGCTCGAAGACTGCCTCGGGCGCAAGGCGCAAAAGAACCTGCTGCCGCTGCAACCGGGCGACGTCCCCGATACCTATGCCGACGTCCGGGATCTGGTCGAGGATGTTGGTTACAAACCCGACACCTCCGTCGAGCGCGGCGTGGCCAATTTCGTCGCCTGGTACCGGGATTACTACCAGGTCTGAACCGGCTGGAACTGCACGGTGACTGTGCTGGAAGATCGCGATGGCTGAGTCGCCCGACGATTTCGCCGAACGCATACTGGCCTGGTTCGACGCGCATGGGCGCAAGGACCTGCCCTGGCAGCGGCAGCCCGGACCTTATGCGGTCTGGATCTCCGAAATCATGCTGCAGCAAACCCAGGTGGCGACGGTGATTCCCTATTACGGGCGCTTCATGGCGCGTTTCCCGGATCTGCGTTCACTGGCGGATGCACCGATCGATGCAGTGCTGCGCCACTGGTCCGGTCTCGGCTACTACGCCCGCGCGCGCAATCTGCTCAGGACCGCACAATTGCTGCGCGACCGGCATGCGGGCGAATTTCCGCGTGATGCTGCGTTGCTGGAGGCGCTGCCAGGCATCGGACGTTCGACCGCCGCGGCGATTCTTGCGCTGTCGTTCGGCGACCGTCACGCGATTCTCGACGGTAACGTCAAGCGGGTGCTGGCCCGCTATCACGTGTGCGACGGCTGGCCGGGCGACACCGCCGTGTCGAAGCGGCTCTGGGAATACGCCGCGCGCCACACGCCGGACCGGCGCGTCGCAGACTATACGCAGGCGATGATGGACCTGGGCGCGACGCTTTGCACCCGCACTCGGCCGCGCTGCGGCGACTGTCCGCTGGCCGACGACTGCCGCGCATGTGCCCGGGGCGACCCGGCGCGCTATCCGGCACCCAGGCCGCGCAAGACGCTGCCGGTCCGGGTCCGGCACATGCTGATGGTGATGACGCCGTCGCGCGAGCTGCTTCTGCAGAAGCGTCCGCCCGCAGGTATCTGGGGCGGATTGTGGAGCTTTCCCGAGTTCGACGATGCGGACGCTCTGCGTGACTGGTGCCTGATCCATCTTTCGCATCGGGCTGATGCGAAAATGCATCCGGGGATGCGCCACACGTTCAGCCATTTTCACATGGACATAGTTCCGCACCTCGTGACATTGGATAACCCGACAGACTTTGTGATGGAAGCAGGGCAATGGCTTTGGTATAACCCGAACCAGACAGGCGACGTTGGATTGTCGGCACCGGTGCTTCGGTTGCTCGGGCGGCTGACGGACCGCACTGACGGAGAGTGACGATGACGCGCACGGTTAACTGTGTCAAATTGAAGAAAGAGGCGGAAGGGCTGGAGCGCGTCCCCTATCCTGGCGCGCTGGGCAGGAGGATTTTCGAGAGCGTTTCCAAGGAAGCCTGGCAGGCTTGGCTGCGCCACCAGACCATGCTGATCAACGAGAACCGGCTGAGTCCGGTAGACCCCAAGGCGCGCGCCTTTCTGGAAGCGGAAATGGAAAAATATTTCTTCGGCGCCGGTTCGGCGGCGCCGGAAGGCTACGTGCCGCCATCGGCGTAGACGCTCTCCGGGAACGCCGCGTAGCGTTCTACCAATTGAATCTGCTTATGATCCCGCAACACCCTGCGCGTTCCGCAGGCGGGTTGGGCCGATAGCGCGAAGGCCGCGGGCGCCCCACGATTGCACCAGAACGCTTCGCGCCGTCGGCGCGCGCAGACCCCGTCGCTGCGCCAAGTGGCCGGGTGTTTCGGCGACTCAGCCGGAGCATGAAAAAAAATGCGAGCCGACCCCGGACCGGACGCCCGTTCTGCGCAAGCCGTTAAGTTAATCTGTTGATCCAAGGCGGTTAACGGATGTAAGGTGCTCATGTTAAATGCCATTTGACTTTGGATCATGCAGGAAAAATCTTCCTCAACGTCTAATCGAAACCACCCCCGGATACCTCCCGACCACGGTGGGGTCCAGGTCAACCATTGTAAGTCACCGGTCTGCGCGAACTACGGCGTTGCGCCGGAACAAACGTCGATCCGCGGGAATAATCGCTATACCCTGGATCGCAGCAAAGGTATTGCATCCTGTATTTGCACGGTCTGCGGCGTAGAATTCCCTCTCAAGAGCAACCTCGGCATCGTAGAGGAAGTCGAGCGGATGGGATCCTACCTAGTGTCCGTCCATAAACGCTAACGCGATGAAAAGAAATAAAAAAGCGGCGTGTTTAGAGGGTGAAGTTCCGGTGATTTTTGCTATCCTTTTTTTCAAGCGACTGAAAGCAAAGGAAACACAAAAACCACCGGAGGTGACAATGCGCAAAAAGTGCACTGACCAAGTGAGTATATTCGATCTGTTTTCAAATCACGACATTGGCAGGGAACTGAAAGCCATGTCGGAACGGCTCGACCGGCATCGAGAGATGCTGGACTGGGTGGTGTTGGATCTACACCTGAAAGATGTCTATGACACAGGCCGCCAGGGTTTGCCGGCGGAGTCGGTACTGCGCTGTGCGCTGCTCAAGCAATACCGGCAACTGAGTTATCAGGAACTGGCGTTTCATTTATCGGACTCGGCCTCCTTCCAGGCGTTCGGCCGCCTGCCGGGGCATCTGTTTCCCAAGAAGTCGGTGTTGCAACAGACCATCAGCCGCATTCAGCCGGCGACCTGGGAGCGGATCAACCAGGTCGTGTTACTGGATGCCAAGCACGAGAAGGTGGAGTTGGGAAAGAAGGTGCGTATTGACAGTACCGTCACCGAAACGGAGATTCATGCACCGAGTGACAGCACACTGTTATGGGACAGTGTCCGGGTGATGGTGCGCCTGCTGGAGGCGGCCCAGTCCCTGTCGGGTACGGCAGCGATTGAATTTCACAACCATCGCCGGCGCGCGAAGCAGCGGGCCCGCGCTATCATCTATACACGGGGTCAGGACAAGAAGGCCGCGCTGTATCGGGATCTGATCAAAGTCACGACGCATACCGTGGAGTATCTTGAGCAGGCCAAGATGATCTTAAGCGTCACCGGGAGCGCGACACGGCAGTTGGAGGTATGGCTCGCCGAGGTGGCGCATTATCTGCCCTTGATCAAGCGGGTGATTGATCAGACGCAGCGCCGGGTATTCCAGGGCGAAAGCGTGCCGGCCGATGAGAAGCTCTTCAGTCTGTTTGAGCCCCACACCGATATCATTATCAAGGGTAACCGGGACATCCAGTACGGACACAAGCTCAATCTCTGTTCGGGAAAAAGCGGGCTGATTCTTGATGTGGTCGTTGAAGAGGGCAACCCGGCCGATGCCGAGCGGTTACTGCCCATGCTGGAGCGCCACATCAACCACTATGGCTGCGCGCCTAAGCAACTGGCCGTCGATGGCGGCTATGCCAGCCAGGATAATCTTGAGAAGGCCAAGGGCTGCGGTGTCGAGGATGTTGCGTTTCATAAAAAGCGCGGATTACGTATCGAGGAGAGGGTGAAGAGTACCTGGGTGTATCGGCAGTTACGCAACTTCCGCGCCGGCATCGAGGCGGGCATCTCCTGTCTCAAGCGGGCTTACGGACTGGGGCGCTGCACCTGGAAGGGGCTGGTCCATTTCAAGTCATTCGTATGGTCTTCTGTTGTGGCGCATAATCTGGCTTTGCTGGCGCGCTTAAAGCCCGCCTGAAGCATTGCCAATGTTTGATGGGTTGTGATGAGCCAGGCCGCTCAGGGTTTCGTCCCTGCGACGTAGGCACATCATCTGCTATTTTGGCAAATAACGCGCATGTTTGCGTATGCATGCACGGCATGATTAGCATCTTCGGCTCAATCGTGAAAATTGAGTTGTGCGCTTATTTGAAATTCGTACGTTTATGGACAGACACTACCTATCGCCTCCTGGTGAGGTGTACTGCCCCAACGAGGCTTGTGCCAACCATACCATCAGGTACCCGTCGGAATTGCCGGAGCGTATGCCTCCTTCGGCAAGACCGCGATTGGTAATCCCCGCCGGCGTTGCAGCGTCTGTGGTAAGACGTTCTCCCGGAACACTAAGGCCACAGCTCGGCAAAGGGATCATCATAAGAACAAAATCATTTTCAACTGCTGGTCAACAAGATGCCAGTGCGACGCATTATCGAAGTCACCAACATCGCTCCCCAAACCTTCTATCATCGCTTGGCTTTCTTCCATCGCCAGTGCCAGGCATTTGCTGCCCACCGGGAGCGTGCCTTAACCAACCTTGCCATCCGCCGGCTATACCTTGGCGTGGATCGGCAGGACTATCTGGTGAACTGGAAGGTTCGCAAGGACAAGCGCAACATCCAGCTATCGGCCATTGCAGCGGTGGACAACGAACACGGCTACTGCTTCGGTGTACATCTCAACTTCGACCCTTCGCTCGACGCAGCAGCCATCCAGGGCGAAGTCGGGACCAATGGCGACCTCCACATACCCTATCCGCATCGGCGCTTTGCCCGGCTTTGGCTCAATACCGACCACGACGAAGCCAGCTCAAGGTCAATGACTACGAAGCGGCGCAATCTCAGCCCGTCAACGGCGATTGATGACACCTATGCTGCGGCATTGACACGTGATGACATTGAAAGCCCCGATGCGCCATCACCGCTAGAGCGACTCCCCGAATATGGCATGCAGATCCATGGCGAGTATACGATGTACGGACACTTTTTCTTCCTCAAGCGCCTGCTGGGCAATGTCCAGAAATGGTGCTTCTTCATCGATCAAGATCCTGGCCTCAGAGCGGCATGCCTGGCGGCCTTCCACGACGAGATCCGGGGCCGCACAGCAGACGCTTTCTATGTACGCATCAACAAGTGGCTGACGGTGGACGAAAGACGCCACCGGTACAACGACGCTAAAGCAGTGTTCGAGCAGGCAAAAGCCGCGCACCTAGGCATGCAGCCGCAGGAGGTCAAGCGAGAACTGATCAAAGAGCGTTTAGCCGCCATGACGACGCACGGAAAATGGCAGGATCGGTGGCTTGACCATCCCTTCCCGACCATGGGTGAGCCAGAGAAGGCCGTGGCCTGCCTCACCGATCTTGGCGACTATGACGAAGACCACAAAGCTTGGCTCTACAACAAGGCGAGCCTGCACGGAGTCGATTCGTTTTTTAACCAAGTGCGCCGACGGCTGTCCCTGCTCGAACGGCCGATTCATTCCAAGTCCAACCAGGGCCGGATCTGGAACGGTTACTCACCGTACAATCCGGGGAATGTTGCCACGGTGCTTGATATCATGCGCACAGTCCACAACTACATTCTGCCGGGCAAGGATGGCAAAACGCCGGCCGAACGTCTTGGACTTGCTCATGCACCGCTGGACTATGAAGATATCATTTATTTTTCCTGACCTCAGGCCGGCCGCACAATGCCTCGTTCCTGCCGAGTCGGGCCAAACAGTTCGCATGAGGATCAGTCGCCCACAACTCCGTTTAACAGTCTGGTCGGTGATGCCACCTGTAGACCAGTGCCAACAGCCCGGTGGAATAGCGTCACCCAGCTTCCAAAACCATCAACAGATTAACTTAACGGCTTGCGTTCTACGGGCGACCGGAAAATGACCCTGCTTGGATTGCCATCCAGCCGCCGGCAGCCGCCTGTACAGTCCTGCCCTAAGCACGAGGTTGGTGGACATCCATTCAACCTGTGTCGAATCGCCAGGTTTTCCCATTTGTCTCACAGTCGCAGCACACTGTTGGTGCGCTTTTTCTTTGCCGCGAGTAACGGTGCAGACCAAGCTTGCGACAATCGAAACAAGTTTATTCAGGGTTGCATTCAGTAGTGTCCGGTTTATTTGAGAGCAACCAGCTAAAACTTCAATGCTGAAGCGGGTTTGGGACGATTCATGGGTGTCCACGATGTGAAGTCAGAATTCAACATTTGCGATGCTCCTAGGTTTAGCCGACCCGGGGTGACGCATGAACGTGGGCAAGACGCTGTTTGCGCAAGTCATGGGGTACGTAGCGTGAAGACCTTCGGTCGCATCGTCGAACGCCACGGCGGAGATGCCGGTGTGCGCGCGTTGGATTGCGCCAGCTGGTTTCGAGTGATGGCCTTTTCGCAGCTCACATGGCGCGAGTCTTTGCGCGACATCGAGACGTGCTTGGGCGCCAATCACGCCAAATTGTTTCACAGGGGACGCTCGGATGTGCCTGCCCGTTCTACGCTGTCCGATGCCTTGAACGGTCGCAACTGGCGCATCTACCACGCCCTCGCAAGGCGTCTGATGGCGCGCGCAAGAACCCTCTACGCCAAAGAACCGATGAGCATCGAGCTCGATGCGACGGTCTAGGCACTGGATGCCACCACCATCGACTTGTGCTTGAGCCTGTTCGGCTGGGCACCCTTTCGCACGACCAAGGCGGCGGTGAAGATGCACACGCTGCTGGACTTGCGCGGCGCCATTGCGGCCTTTATCCACATCAGCGACGGCACAATGCACGAGGTCAATGGACTGGACTTTCTGCCCGTCGAAGCCGGTGCCTTTTAGGTGATGGATCGGGGTTATCTGGACTTTGCACGGTTGTACAGACTCCATCAGGCCGGTGCGTTTTTTGTCACACGCGCCAAACGTGGCATGAACGCCCGGCGCGTGTACTCGACGATCGAGACACGGGGGTGAGCTGCGATCAGGCCATCGCTCTGAACGGCTTTTACGTGGTGAAGGACTACCCCGAGCATTTGCGGCATATCCGCTTCAAAGACCCCGAATCGGGCAAGACACTGGTGTTTCTGACCAACAACACGAGCTTGCCGCCGTTGACCCTCGCCGCACTCTACAAGAGCCGTTGGCCGGTGGAGCTGTTCTTCAAATGGATCAAGCAACACTTGCGCATCAAGCGTTTCTTGGGCACCAGCGAAAACGCGGTGAAGACGCAAATCTGGTGCGCCGTGTCCACCTACGTGCCGATTGCCATCGTCAAGAAGGCGCTTCACCTCAATGCCTCGCTCTACACTTTGTTACCGATTCTATCGGTGTCGCTGTTCGAGAAAACCCCGTTAATGCAGGCAGTCTCGGGTAACGCCTACACTCCCGAACAGCCCAACCCCTATAACCAATTGGGTTTGTTTGAGTTTTAACCGGACACTAGTGGGTTGCATTGACAGGTTGAGGCCATCGTATATGCTTCAGATATAACTAGCTGGTAAGAAATCAGCAGGTAGTCGCAATGAATAGTGAAAACGGGGGGCAGGTGCCGCGGTTCGTCCGTAGATGCGGGTTCCAGGCATCCGCTTCCAGCTATGTCCTATCTGGTCCGACCACTATCTCTAACGCTTGAGACGAGCCGGTCGCCGGCGTCGGCTTGACGATGCACGGCGTAGCGTCTGGCGTGGCGACCGTTCTGCCGGTCGACGTTATACCCGGCCGCGCCGCGTTTCGGCTCCCAGCCATGGTCATATCCCTTTGTACGCGTCCATGTTGCTGGAATGCCGTCGAGTCCCGGAGGGCGTGCGTTCGATGTTGTGTGCCGGCGGGAGGCAGGGCATTGGAAATCGCTGGTCACGGAGGTGAAACCAAGCCGGATTATCGAAGTCCGGATCGTTGAGAGCGGGGTTGGTCGGTTTTTTCCCGGGCGCAGCCGATTGAATAGTTGGTTGAGCCTGCTAAAGAGCATCTGTGTTTTCCGGGGGGGTTATGAACAAGGGAAATGCTTGCAAGGTTTTGGGTACGCGGGGTATCGGATTAATCGGGGTTCTGTCGGCAGCCTGTCTGGCGGTGACTCAGCCGGCGGGGGCCATCAGTTTTCAACAGGTTTCGGGGCCGTTTGCACAGACGGAGGCCTGGGGCGCGTCCTGGGGTGATTTCAACAACGACCGGTGTCCCGATCTGTTCATCAATCATCACCGCGATCAGGCGGGGCTGTACAAGAACAACTGCGACGGAACCTTCAAGGACGTCACGTCCAAGGCGGACCCCGGCAAGGCCTGGCTGGATTCCAACCAATTCGCGGACCAGCACGGCGCGTCCTGGGGCGATTTCGACCACGACGGCGACGAGGATCTGTTCGTCACCACGGGCGCGCGCTGGGACGGCGAGCTGATGGTCAATCAGGGCGATGGCGTGCTGATCAACCGCACCGCCGCCGCCGGGCTGCTGGATGACCGCGAGGGACGGAGCCCGCTGTGGATCGACTACAACAACGACGGCTACCTGGACCTGTTCATGCAGAGCCGCACCCGGAGCTGGTCGATCCTGCAGCACCCGGGCAACGGCACCTTCACGGATTCGGCCAGCACCACCGGGTTCAACACGACGATTACGACCAACTACGGGCACCTGATCGATCTGGACAATGACGGCACGCTGGACTACCTGGGCGGTCCGGAAGGCACCTTCCCGACGGCGGCCTACGATCTGTCGCACATTCCGTTCCGCAACATCAAGGCCAACATTCCCGCGGTGGGCCCGGCGTGCGATTCCGTGGTGGGGGACTTCAACGGCGACCAGCGCAACGACGTGCTGCTGGTGCGCGGCCGCATCCGGCCGACGCAGGCCAAGCAGTTCGGCAGCAACGTGGTGGAGGCCTGGTTCACGACCAGTCCGGGCAACGCGGACAAGTACTTCAGCTTCAAATCGGCCAACGGCGATCTGTCCGTCGGCATGTACAGCTTCCTGGGGCTGGTGCGTTATTACTTCGGCAGCGGCGGCTACCATCCCGGCGCCAGCACCTCCATCAACTCGACCTCCTACCGCTTCACGCTGAACGCGGGGGAGACCCGCAATCAGGGCATCAAGCCGCACAGTCCGACGGCGGCCGACGATCGCGGCGTCTACATCGGCTACAACCCGGGTACCCAGGAATGGGAGGTGCACATCGCCAACGGCGGCCAGTACACCACGGCCTATATCGTGATCACCAGTTCGGCGCCGGTGTCCAACCTGGTGGTGACCGGGCTGGAATCGATCGACGGCCCCATGAGCCCGGTCATGCTGCTCAACAACGGCCAGGGCTTCGGCGGCACCACCCAGCCGCTGACCCAGAGCACCAACCTGGGCGACCTGGGGGCGGCGGTGAGCTGCGACAGCGTGGCGGCGGCGGACTTCGACAACGACATGGACCTGGACATCTACATGGTCTGCCGCGGCGGGGTGGAGAACATCGCCAACCGGCTGTATGCGAACCGGGGCAACGGCCAGTTCGACCTGGTGGCCAACGCCGGCGGCGCGGCAGGGCCGATCGGCTCGGAGGTGACCGACGACCGCGGCATCGGCGACAGCGTGGTGGTGGCCGACTACGACGGTGACGGCAAGGTGGACCTGTTCGTCACCAACGGGGTGGAGCTGTTTCCGGTGCGCTTCGACTCGCCCGACCAGCTCTACCGCAACACCACCGCCACCGGCAACCACTGGATCGAGCTGGACCTGGCGGGGACGGCGTCCAACACGGACGGCGTGGGGGCGAAGGTGTATGCGACCGCCGGCGGCGTCACCCAGTTGCGCGAGCAGAACGGCGGCAACCACCGCTGGTCGCAGAATTACCAGCGCATCCACTTCGGTCTGGCGGGCAACACCAGTGTCAACCTGCGCGTGGAGTGGCCGAGCGGTCTGGTCGACACCTTCAACAACGTCGGCAGCAACCACCTGTACCGGGTCACCGAAGGCGGCCCGATCACCCAGACCACGTTCGGTCCGGTCGCGCCCGACCCCGACCCCGGCGCCGGGGGCGGTGCCAACGGCCTGTCGGTGGCGGATCTGACCGTGAATGAAGCTGTCGGCAACGCACAAATCCAGGTGACCCTGTCTCCGGCAAGCAGCCAGACAGTGACGGTCAACTACGCGACGAAACCGGGTACAGCTTTGGGCGGGGGTAAGGACTACAAATACCGCAGCGGCACCCTGACGTTCAACCCGGGCGATACCGGCAAGACGGTCAGCGTGCCCATTGTGAACGATAGCGTCGCCGAGCCGACCGAGAGCTTCACGTTGCATCTGTCCGGCGCCGTCAATGCTCCGATAGCGGATGCGGACGGGACGGTGACGATCACGGACAACGATTGATTACGGCCCCAGAACGCCGCCGCGGTATCCGAACCCGCGGCGGCGTTGGCTTTTCATACGGCCCTGCCGGACCTACGGGAATCCCGAAACAATCTCCAGAGCGGGGGACGCCTGGTACGGTCTCGGAACTACAGATGATTCGCCGGCGTGATGGCAGACCGGGCCCGAAAGGTGTGCGGTGTCAGCGCCGCCGTGCCCGGCAAACGATGGTGGTGCATGAATTGTTCCGGGCAGCCCGGCCGATCCATCGGCGGGCTGCCCGGAAACAGCAGCCAAATTCCGCTTCGGCTATTAATTACTGGGTACTTACTCGCGCCGTAGCCGTACCACCTGCCTCGCTGGCCAGCACCACGAAAGCCGGCGTCTTGCCGCTAGTGTTGAAGTTCTGCTGGTAGTACTTCTTGCCGGCGTTCCATCCCACCTGACCCAATGTCGTCGGGGTCCCGTCCGCGGCCAGTACTGCTGCGGTAATTACGGACGATCCTGCCGGCGTTGCATCGGAGTCCGCTCTGATCCACAACGTCTTGTCCGCCGTAAAATAGATTACCTGGACCACGCTCAGAGTATCCGCAGCCGCGCTGCTACTACACGACTTCAGCGTATTGAGATCGAAGCTCATCGGCATCGAAACCGCGTTCGGCCCGAGGAATACCTGTGCGGATGCGGGTGATTGCAGACCAAAACACGCCTTGGACGCAGAGGGTAAGACGAAGGTGAAGCCGTCGACACCACTCTTGTACACGTTCATCTTGTAGCTGATCTGGGTTGTGCCCATCGTCAGTGCGTCCTCGCTTTCATAGGCGACCTGATTGACGACGCTGAATCCGCCGGTCGAGGATATGGCACCGGAATAGGTGATGCCTGACGCATTGCCGCCCGCCGTCACTCTCATCTCCCAGGTATCGGCGCTGCAGTCTTTCCAGATAAACACGCCCTGGTCCTTCCCGGCCGAGTAGGTGGGTTGACCGCAGACATCGATTGAGGAGGACGAAGTACTGCTACTGCTGGTTGAACTGGTGCCGCTCGTCGTACTCGTCGTGGTTGATGGCGTTGCAGTCGTCGTTGAACTTGTGGACAACGTCGTCGCGACCGAGCCCTTCGGGCGGACCAGTATGGCCGCATCCCAGGGTTGAAGCGTCAAGGAGGTTACCGTCGCTCCATTGTTCACCGACGGATCCTGGAATCCCTTGATCCGCTGGAACGTGCCGCCCAGGGAGACGTATTGAGCGTCAGGCGTGGCATTGGCGATAACGATGCCGTTCTGGAAGTCGCGCCTGAGCACGTTGGGGTTGCCCTGGAAGAGGTAAACGGAGTCCAGCGAAATCGGCGACGCCTCTTCACCCATCGCGAAGGTTATCCGCTGGCTTCCGCTGGCGGGTGCATCAAACGCCATGATGTACCTGCGCCAGGTGGGACCGGTGAGAAATTGCTCGCCATGGCTGCCGACACTGGCCTTGATGGCTCTGGTGACGTTGGATTTGGCCGAGAAAACCAGCGTATACGCCGTGCCTTTGGTCAGGTTGGCTGTCGGTCCTTTCACCTGGGCGCCGGACAGATTCGAATTGTATTTCTGTTGGGTCGAGGTCCTCAGCGAGGCCGCCCCGTCCTTCGCACTGGACGTATCGCGGCTGATCGTTACGTTTGTGCCGCTCCAACCGTTGAGGTCGCTGTCGAACGTGCCGGGCGTAATCAGCGACTGTGACGGATCGAAGGACGACGCGTCGTAGATTCGCGTATAGACGCCCAGCGGATTGCCCAACCAGCCCCGATTCGCGCGCACGGCCGATTCATCCGTGGGGTTGGACTTTACCGCCTGCCCGTAACTGGCCGACTTGGGATCCACGATGACTGCGAACTCGTCGTACCAGGTATCGGGGTCGGAGCCGGAGTTCTGGGTGGCAAAGTATCCGTTCTGCATCAGGCCGAGTCCCAACGCCAGACGGAAGGGTTTGTCGGAAGACGCGTTGGTACCTTTCGGATAGGTCATCGTCGGCGCTTTGGTGAGCACGTGGCTGTTGACCGGTCCTTTGGTGATGTCGTGCATGTAAAAGCCGTATTCGGAAATGCGCGCGTTGATATCGTCATACACGGGCGCGTCGTGGTAATTGTTGGACTGCGGCCAGCCTTCCATCTGGCAGCCGTTTATGCCGGAGAATCCGCGCGCCAGCTGATGTCCCGCGACGACGTATTTGTTGGGGAAGTTGTTGCGCATGCTGAGATAGAACGCGTCCAATCCGTCGCCCCACCAGTTGGTGCCGCTGGCGCTGACGCCGTCATCCCGCACCAGATCGTTGTTCACGTCCGCCAGTTTGCTCGCCAGAACAAAATGGAAGTCGGAGTCGAAGAGAAAGCCGGATACGTTGACGTTGGCTTTCACACCGTTCTGGTCGGCGTTGGCGTTGTTCTTGATAAAGTTGATCATCGCTGCGGCGTAGGTATTGCCGTTGGCATCCTTGGGACACTGGGTGCTCAGGTTGAACGACCAGTTCAACGTGCCGCCGCCCTGGCCAAGCACGTGCTGGGCGATGATATTTCCGGCTCCGTGCGCCTTGGCCGTGGACCTATAGGCACGCTGCAGGGTCAGTGTATTTGTGGACGTATTGCGCGCCGCGATCTTGACATGTTCGGCGTTGCCGAAGGATCCGGCCGGTGCGTTGTAGATGACAGCGTAACTGCCCACCGTGAAGCGGCTTGCGTCGGTGACCTGAAGGGTGGTCGCCGAGGCATCGATCGACTGTTTCGTCGTGGTGCCGGCCTGGTATAGCCAGTGTCCGGCGAATATGCTGCAATTTCCGGTCGTCGTGCCGGTGCTGCCGAACGGCATGCCGTGGCTCTGCACGCAGTTTCCGCCGCCGTCCAGATATTCGGGCGCGTTCAGCTGGCGGAAATACATGAGGTTGGGATACTTGGCTTGCAGCGAAGCGATTTTCTTCATGAAGCCGCCGGTGGCGGCGATGATATCGTACTTCGAGTACTGTTCGATTTGTCCCGCCAGACTCTGTGTTTCCGCCATCATTGTGCGCGGATACAAATGTCCGCTGAGATCCGGCAGTCCTGAAATGCTCGGAGGCGAAGTGACTTCCGTGTCATTCATGTAGGCGGGTGCAGCCAGAGCAATCCTGGGTGCAATGCAGCTCAATACCGATGCGCAAACGATGGAAGAGATACCATAAGCATGCTTTTTCACGACTTCACCTCTATACTATTCAAATAAAACATCCGGCTGCGGGACGAACTCCCGGTGCTACGCTCGCCCTCGGAGCGACCCTTCCGTTCGTCAGGTGTGTCCTCGCACCGCTCCGCAATCGTTCGCCGTGACGCGATCGCCATGGAGTAGTGTGGCGAAGGGTTGGGAATGCTTTGGAGACGGAACTACCGACGCAGCCATGCTGCGACTTGGCAAGCAATCGCCGTGCCATGCGCGGCGGCTCCACTATCCAATTGAAGATTAGGATGTTATTTAGATTTGCCTGCCCTTTGGGCAACTTAGGAGGGCGCAATCTGTCGCTGATTCACGACGATAATCTGCGACCCTGGGAGAATTCCACCGGAAATCAGTTCGCTAAACGTTGCCAGATGCAGACAGCATTAGGTCATATGTCCGATGTGTGACGATACGCCGTCTCAAAAGTCACGATATACTCAATTGGCGAGCCGATTTTCACCATAACTTGCGGCTCTTGCTTGCCCGGTGTCTGTTTTGGAGACTGTTTGTCCCCGGCAGTGACAGGATGGGCAACCGGGGGGCGCTCGCGAGCGGCAGCCTTAGGTTGGTCGATCGCGATTCGTTACCGGCTGGTGGGACCGGAATGCCTGGCGCGGAGAACGGCGGCCGGTGACAATCTGGATTGGAATGGCGATGCCAAGACGCACCCGGTTCCGCTTCTTCGATGCGTCGGTTGATCGCGGACGGCCTGTGCCGCCGCCTGGCGCCCCGGCCGATGCGAAACCGATGTGAAGAGCTTGTGGTCGTGACGAGTGCCGAATTGAAACGCAGGACGGATGTTCTTCGTACTGTCCGGACACGGGTCACTCCGCGACCGTTTATTCTGCCTGACGGCATCAATATAATGCTGGCGGAACGCAAACAGTGGGCGGCCGTGCGTACCTAGTGTAGTGCACCGTAAATAATGGAACAAATCATCGTGCATCCTGTCGAAGTTGTGAGACCTGTGACAGGAGAACAAAGATGCGCATTGCCCCGAAGATCGTACTTAGTGCAGAAGAGGAAAAGGCATTGACCAAGCTGTCGCGCTCGAATACCACGAGTGTCAGGCTTGCGCGCCGCGCCAAGATTGTCTTGTTGGCGGCACATGGCAAAGACAATCTGCTGATTGCCGAGGAATTGGGTGTGGGTCGCGTGCAGGTCGGACGCTGGCGGGAACGCTATGCCGCTGCCGGTTTGGCGGGGATTGAACAGGACTTGCCGCGTGGTGGCCGCCATCCCACGGTCGATGCGCAGGCCATCGTGCGCCTGACCACCCAAACCACGCCGGACAACGCCACGCACTGGAGCACACGCACCCTGGCCAAGGTGGCGGACGTCGGTGCCACGACCGTGCGTCGGGTATGGCGCGCGCACGGACTGAAGCCGCATTTGATGGAGACCTTCAAGGTCTCGCGCGATCCGCACTTCGTCGAGAAGCTGGAAGATGTCGTGGGCTTGTATTTGAATCCGCCGGAACATGCGCTGGTGCTGTGCTGCGATGAGAAAAGTCAGGTGCAAGCGCTCGATCGCACGCAGCCAGGCTTGCCGCTGAAGAAGGGTCGTGCTGCAACGATGACGCATGACTACAAACGCCATGGAACCACCACGTTGTTTGCCGCGCTCAATGTTCTGGACGGTAGCGTAATTGGCCAGTGCCAACAACGCCATCGGCACATCGAATGGCTGAAATTTCTGCGCCAGATCGACCGTGAAACCCTCAAGGACAAGATGTTGCATCTGATCTGCGACAACTACGCCACCCACAAACATCCCAAGGTCCAACAGTGGCTGAAGAAACACCCACGCTTTCACCTCCACTTCACACCGACCTCGGCGTCCTGGTTGAACAGGGTTGAGCGCTTCTTTCGCGACCTGACCTGCGAACGTCTGCGCCGTGGTGTGTTTACCAGTGTGCCGGAACTCATTGGCGCTATTGAAGGCTACGTCGATCAGCATAATGAAAACCCCAAGCCCTTCATCTGGACCGCCAAGGCCAATGACATCTTGCAGAAGGTCATTCGCTAACAGCCGTTTAAGTTCCAAACAGAATGGCGCACTACACTAGTGGACTGTAACTATTGAAGCGGGAGTAATACGTCGCGATGGATCGAAGTATTTCCACTGCACGGGCTTGGCGTTCTTGTTGCACTGGCGGAGGTAGCGCATGAGCTTTCTCTTCAGATCGGTTACGGAAGTGAATACGCCGCGGGCGATGACATCGCGCTCGATCTTGGCGAACCACAACTCGACTTGGTTGAGCCAGGACGAGTACGTGGGGGTGAAGTGCAGATGAACACGCGGGTGTGCCGCCAGAAACGCTTCGACGCGCTGGGTCTTGTGGGCCGAGAGGTTGTCGGCGATGACGTGGATCTGTTTGCCGGCGGGCTGGTTGGCGACGATGTCGGTGAGGAACGCGACGAACTCGGCCGAAGTGTGGCGCTGCGCCGTCTTGCCCAGCACTTCACCGGTCTGGGTGTTGAAGGCCGCATACAGCGACAGCGTGCCGTGGCGAAAGTACTCAAAACCCTGTCGCTCGGCGCGCCCGGGCGACAGCGGCAGCACGGGGTCCTTGCGATCCAGCGCTTGGATCGCCGTTTTCTCGTCCACGCAGAACACCGCGGCATGTTGCGGCGGGTTCAGGTACAGACCGATGATGTCCGCCGCCTTGCGCTCGAAGTCCGGATCGTTGGAGGCGATGTAGCCCTCCAGCCGATGCGGCTTCAGGCCGTGTTTGGCCCAGATGCGAGCCACCGTCATGTGCGAGAGGCCGCCACCCAGTTCGGCCGCCAATTTGCGCGAGGACCAATGCGTCGAACCGTCGGCCGGCTTGCGCTTCGTGGTCCACGACAGGACCCGCGCCTCCACACGCTCGGTCACTTTGTAACGCTGACGCCCAGCGTGGCGCGCCAACAAACCGGCCAGCCTCTCAGCCGCGAAACGCTTGCTCCAACGGCTGATGTAGCTGTCGCCGCAGTCGAGCTTCGTACGAATCCCGGCCCAGGTGCAGCCGTCGGCCAACAGCAGCACCAGGCGAGCGCGTGGCGCAGAATCCGCTCGGCCGTTCCTCGCACTGGCTTGTCGCTGCGGTTCCATGCGTTCGCTCTTGGTCAGTTTCATCATGCCATCCGAAGACATGATGATACTAACTGTATTATTGAGCCTTACCTATTAGCATGACAGATACTATAATTACCCTGCACGGTGCTCGTGTCGAACTGACAAGGGGAATGCTGCATGGCAGAAAAGATGGACGAAGTGACGAAGCGACGTGTCCGCGCGGGAAGAATGCTGCAACGCGGCATTGCACCGGCCGAGGTGGCAGAGCGTGTGGGCGTGGCGCGGCAAACGGTGTACACGTGGAAACGGGTGTTCGATGAAGGCGGCATCGATGCGCTGCGGCAAAGTCGCCGGACTGGTCCGCAGAGCCAGCTCGACGAGTCCGCACTGGCGCGCTTGCGCGAAGTGCTGCTGGAAAGTCCAACCGCCCACGGCTTTGGTACCGAGTTATGGACGCTCAAGCGGGTTCGGCAAGTCATCCAGCGGTTGTTTGGTGTGCGACACAGCGAAGTGCCTGTGTGGCGACTGCTGAGGCAATTGGGGTTTTCCAGCCAAAAGCCCGAGAAGCGTGCTTTGGAGCGCGACGAAGGTGCGATCCGCGCCTGGAAGCGGCGTAGGTGGCCGGCACTTAAAAAAAGCCCAACGCGAAGGCCGCCTGATCGTGTTTGTCGACGAGTCCGGACTGTCCGAGCGACCGACGCGCGTGCGTACGTGGGCACCCGTCGGGCAGACACCGATCATCCAGTTCCATTTCAACTGGAAGCACTTGTCGGTGATCGCCGGACTGACGTTCACACAATGTATGTTCCGCTTTCACGAGGGCGCCATCAAAAAGGAACAGATCGTGGAATTTCTCAAGGCGCTCAAAGCCCATCTCAAGCAACCGCTGCTGATTATCTGGGACGGCTTGCGCGCGCACCGCTCGATAGTTGTGCGCGATTATCTCGATAGCACCGAGGGACATCTGCAGGTTGCCTTTCTGCCGCCGTACGCGCCCGACCTCAATCCGGTCGAGTTTCTGTGGGCGTGGCTCAAGCGCCATGCGCTGGCTAACTATTGTCCCAACACCCTGACCGAGCTGGGTGCAATGGCGCGCAACAAACTCAAGCCCGCCCAGCGGCGCTCTTCCGTGATCGCCGCCTGCTGGGCTCAGGCGGAATTGGCGTTTTAGTGTCATGTTAATAGGTAAGGCTCAATAAGTGTTACAGGTCACTAGAACCGAAACTGCGGATTGATTCGAATGCCGGTAAAAGCAATCTACATCATGTCATCACCCCGAGGCGGTTCCACGCTGCTGAGCTTCGTTCTGGGTCAGCATTCGGCGATGGCGAACCTCGGCGAAGTGTCATTCATTCCGAAACTGCTGGCGCTCAAGGAGTGCTGCACCTGCGGCGCTGTTCTGGGTGAGTGCGCGCAATGGGGGCGGGTATTCGCTGAACTCGCATCGACAACCGGCGTCGACATGCGGGTGAACCCGTATGCTTTGCGTCTGGATGACGCGACGAAATGGAAGGATGGCAGCGGCAAGATCGACCATGCACGCCAGACGCCTGCGCGGCTCGCGCTTGCGCGGTTCCGGGGCGCGGCCGACACGCTCGGACTGAATTTGCCTGCCGCGATCGGCGGCGCCTGGGCGACCCTGCCCTCGGTGAAGCGGGGTGTGCGAAACACGATGGCGCTGTATTCGGCGGCGGCAACGGTCTGGAACAAAGAAGTCGTAGTGGATGCATCCAAACTGCCACGGAAAGCGATACATTTGTACCGCGCTTATCCCCAGCACGTTCGCATTCTGCATCTTGCCCGGGACGGCCGGGGCGTCTCCGCGTCCAGGATGTCGCACATGCCGTTTGACCGCGCTGTCGAACGCTGGAGGTATTACCACACCACCACGACAGTACTCCTGAACCGGTGGGTGAAACCGGAGCATCGGTTTTCCCTGAGGTACGAGGAGTTTTCCGCCGAACCGGAACGCTGGCTGAGAGCGTTGTGCGGCTGGATGGACATACCCTACGACGAGCGGATGCTGGAATTCGACGGTAATATGGTTTCACATTCGGCCGGCGGCAACCCCACGCGATTCAAGCTGGCCGAAGAAGGGATACGGCCCGTCGATGACCGCTGGCGCACCAAACTGACTGCGGAGAATATCTCGAAATTTGAAGCTCTTGCCGGAAGCGTCAATCGGCAACTGGGCTATCGCTGACCGTACCTGCAACCGATCCGCGGTCGTCCCCGAAAGGCCGCGGAAATTCCACCAAGCGCTGGCGCAATTCTGCCTACAAAAAATCAGGAACTACCCGAAAAGAATATTTTTTAATTCTGCGCCCGGACCCAGTGGTGGATTGAAATGCGTTGTGCTAGCGTACCGCCACCATGGGAGTGGTGTTTTACAGCGTCAGGAAGACCGGTGTTTTGGGACGTGCCGTTTTAAGGCCGCGATAAATAAAGGGCGTAGTTGCCTCAATGCGATGTCGGTAGTTTGGTGTGGCATCGCTATGAACGGTGGGCGTTTTCTTGGCATTTCTTTGGGGGCATCGAAGATGCGTGCGCGTTGCGTTAATAAGAACAACATAAAGGGCGCGATTACACCCGTAATCGGTTTCATTGCAGTATTGGCTCCTCTGTCCAGTTTCGCACAGGTATCCTTTCAGGAACAAACGGTCAGTTCCGGCATAATCCGTGAGTCGGAGAGCTGGGGCGCAGCCTGGGGTGACTGGTCCGGCGACGGCCGCGCGGATCTCTGGGTCGGCAACCACCGTAACCGGCCGGACTTCTGGCGCAACAACGGCGACGGCACCTTCACCAACATGACGCTGCTGATCGATCCGTCCCGCACGTTTTTGAACGATCCAACCCAGGATACCCACGGCGCTGCCTGGGGCGATTTCGACAACGACGGCGACCAGGATCTGGGCGTTGCCACAACGGGAAGGGATTTCCGCTTCATGGTAAACACCAACAGTGCCTTTACCGACAAGGCTGCCAGTTACAACGTGCTGGACGACGGTGCGGGCCGCCTGCCGGTCTGGTTCGACTTCACGCGCGACGGGCGTCTGGATGTTGCACAGGTGTCGACCACCACACCCAAGATGCGTCAGCAGAATTCGGGCTCAAGCAGCTTTACGGACGTTACCAAGACGCTCAAGGTCACCTGCGGCGGAGGCAACTACGCCCAGCTGTCGGATCTGAACAACGACGGCATCCCCGAATTCATCTGCTTCGACGAAGGCGTTTTCCCGCAGAAGATCTATGACACGCACACGGTGCCATATAAGGACATCACGTCGATCGCACCGACCATTGGCGACGTGAACGATTCGGCGATCGCGGATTTCAACAACGACCTGTTACCCGATTTCTTCTTCACGCGCGGACGGCTGCGGCCGACCGAAGCGACGAAGGTGTCGGATACCAGCATCGAGGCTTGGGTGGTTTCGGCGGCCACTTCGGGATCAAAGGGCTTCAGTTTCCAGGCGAGCGGTCCCGTGACCTTCGGTATCAATTCTGAGCAGCCGGAGTTTCTGGCCGGTGACGTGTCGATCGGCAGTTCCAAAACGCATCCCTCGGCGCTTCCGTTCACGGTTGACCCCAATAGTGTCAACGGCATGGCTTCCGGCAATTACATTGTCATTGGCTATGACAAGAACACCCAGACCTGGACTGTGATTCTGAATCCGGGTGCGCGGGGCTCCAACGTGAGCGCTTACTTCACGGCAACCGCGAGCACGGTGTCGGTCCCGACTGGCATCAATCTCGGAACCAACGACGGACCCATGAACTCGAAGCTGCTGCTCAACACCGGCAGCGGATTCCAGGATGTCACCAATCAGTCGGGCCTTAACGCGCCGATCAACTGCGACAGCGTGGCGGCGGAAGATTTCGACAATGATATGGACATCGATGTGTATCTGGTGTGCCGCGGCATGACCGAGAACATCGTCAACCGTTACTACGAGAACCTGGGCAACGGCACCTTCCGGGAAGTGACCGGGTTCGGTGCTGAAGGCGCGGTCGGGTCGGGCCTGGCGAGCGGAGCCGGCGCGGGCGAAAGCGTCATCGTCGCGGACTATGACGTGGACGGCCGTCCGGACCTGCTGGTGACCAATGGGTTGCGGCTATTGAAAGGCAGCCCGTCGAATTATGTCGGTCCGCTGCGGGAGGTCGGTCCGGTGGAGCTGTTCCGGAACACGACGACCGACGGCAACAACTGGATCGAGCTGGACCTGGTGGGGACGGGCACGTCGAACCGCGACGCGACCGGCTCCAAGGTCTACGCGACGGCGGGCGGTGTGACCCAGCTGCGCGAGCAGAACGGCGGTTACCACCGCTGGTCGCAGAACGACCGGCGCATCCATTTCGGACTGGCGCACAACGGCCAGGCGGATATCCAGGTGCGCTGGCCGAACGGGACGGTCGAACAGTTCAACGGATTGCAGGCAAACCGGTTGTACCGGGTGACGGAAGGCGGCAGCGCCCAGGCGGAGACGCTCAATCCGGTGCCGCCGTTCCCGACGCCCACGGCGGGCGACGAATGCGGAGCGCCGCAATACCTGGCCAAGTGGGACCGTGCGGTGTTCGTGTGGAAGGACTGCACCAGCGGCGTCTGGAGCGTGCAGGTGACGGCGGGCGACTATAAGTCGGCGACCTATTCCGGCACGGTGACCGCGGCCGCGGGCCAGACGTTCACGAGCGTGACGCGGAAGAATCTGGAGAGCGGTGAAGGCGACGTGGTGAACAGCAGCGATCCGACGAAGATTGTGTATCACCTGTCACCGCAGGCCTCCAACAAGGACGGCTTCGGCTTTACGCTGCCGACGGGTGCAACCGGCTGCTTCAGTGCGCAGCTGCCGCCCGGTGCGATGGTGCTGCTGGGTGCGGGGACCAAGCCGGTGCCGGCGGCCTTCGATCTGGGGACGTTCGCCGCGTGCACCAACAGTGTGTCGCTGTCGATTGCCGACGCGAGCGGCGTTGAAACGGACGGGATGCTGAACTTCACGGTCAGCCTGTCGTCGGCGAGCAGTTCGACGGTGACGGTGGACTACCAGACGCAGCCGGGGACGGCGACGGCGCCGGCGGACTATACGTCGGTGAGTGACACCCTGGTGTTCAACCCGGGTCAAACGTCCAAGACGATCAGCGTGCCCTTGATCGACGACGGTATCAGCGAGGGTCCGGAGACCTTCACGGTGCAGCTGGGCAATGCCAGCAATGCCGTGATCAGCGACGGCACTGCCGTGGGCACGATCAACGACGGTGGCAGCAGCGGCGTCTCGCCTTGCGGCATGCCGACCTACGACACGTCAACCGACCAGGGTGTGTATCTGTGGCGCGATTGCGGCACGGATACCTGGCACATGGCGGCGACCGCGGGTGGCGCGCCGTCGCAGATCATCTACCAGGGCGACGTAACGTCGAACCTGGCGGTTCTCAACGTGACGCCGAACAGCATCGAGAGCAACGACGTGCTGGATTCGAACGCGGACCCGGCGGTGGTGGATTACACGCTGAAGATGAAGACGACGGGCTACGACGGCTTCGACTTTACGCTGTCCAGCGGTGCCAGCGCGTGCTTTACGGCGTCTCCGAGTTCGCCGGGCGGCGGCAGCGTAGTCATCGGTTCTGCAAATGCCGTCCTCACCTCGCCTATCGACCTCAATACGTTGGGGAGCTGTCCGTAGACCTGCACTAATCCCGGCAGCTTGAAGTTGCTGAAACTGTCTGCGCAGTACTGCGACTCATAAGAGACCTGAACGCAGTTGACCCGCCGGGCTAACACCCGGCGGGTTTAACTGTCTTGGGCCACTGCCTACGCAGCGCCCGCCTGGCCCCACGGCGTTGTCACAGGCGCATTTAAGTTCTTAGTGCACGTTACAATTCCGCGAATAGCCGGTCTCGACAATCAGCGCACGAACTTGCTGCAGCCCGCAATGGGCGGGTGGAGAGTGAGCCGGGTGTCGCTCCCGACAGCGGCTGAGACCCACTGCCTGACGCGTTTCGAACGACATAATCATAAGACAAAACAAATACTAAGATCAAAAGCGGCCGCTTCGGTGCAGGTGTGTTACTGCACCGCGGTGTCCAGGTTGTCCCCCATAGTGCCCCAAATCGGTAACAAATTACTGGTGGCGATCTCCCATTAACTCTGCTACTCTGCAGTCACAGATTGTCACTGGACGTTTTCGGTGAACAGTTTGGTGGGATAAAAATACTTAGTTCAAAAAATATAATCCGCTGACCAATCATCGCGCGGCTTCTTGTAAACAGCAGAAAACCCGCTTTTTGACTCGGCTCAGTTTAGTTTGGGGGGGTAAGATATGTATGCCGTCAACCGTGCCTGCAAGGTACAAATAACCTGTAGAATCTTTATGACACTTGTCGCCGCGGCCGCTCCCGCTCTGAGCCCGTCGCTTACCTTGGCGCAGGTATCATTTCAGGATAAGACCGTCAGTGCCGGGATCATCCGGGATTCCGAGAGTTGGGGCGCATCCTGGGGTGACTGGACCGGCGATGGCCGTCCGGATCTCTGGGTCGGCAACCACCGCAACCGGCCGGACTTCTGGCGCAACAACGGCGACGGCACCTTCACCAACATGACGCTTCTGATCGATCCGTCCCGCACGTTGCTAGACGATCCGTACCAGGATACGCACGGCGCCGCCTGGGCCGACTTTGACAACGATGGCGACCAGGACCTCGGCATCACCACGACGGGCAGGGATTTCCGCTTCATGGTGAATACCAACGGTACCTTTACCGACCGCGCCAAGGCGTATGCGCTTGATAACGATAGCGCCGGCCGCCTGCCGTCGTGGTTCGACTTCACGCGCGACGGGCGCCTGGACGTGGCACAGGTGGCGTTCAGCCGCGCCTATTTCCGCCAGCAGAATTCGGGGTCGAGCAGCTTTACCGATGTGACCAGCACCCTCGGAATATCCTCCTCTTCCTGCAGCGGCAACTACGGGCAGTTGTCCGACCTGAATAATGATGGGATCCCGGAGTTCATGTGTATGGACGAAGGGGATTTCCCCAAGAAAATCTATGACACGAGCACGGTACCCTATAAGAACATTTCATCGATTGCGCCGGGCGTCGGTACCCAGAACGATTCGGCGGTCGCGGATTTCAACAACGACCTGCGGCCGGACCTCTTCTTCACACGCAGCCGGCTGCGGCCGAGCGAGGCGACGAAGGTGTCGGCCAACGGGGCGGAGGCGTGGGTCGTTTCTTCGGGTTCCGCTACCAAGGGCTTCAGTTTCAAGGCGACCGGTTCGGTGACCATCGACGTCAATTCGGAGCAGCCACACTTTGTGGGCAGCAACGTGTCGATCGGCAATTCCAACACCCATCCCTCGTCGATTCCGTTCACGGTCAATCCGGGCAGCGTCAATGGCATGGCTTCCAACGGCAACATCCGCGTCGGTTACAACAGCAGCACCCAGACCTGGGCCGTCATGTTGTACCCGAACTCCGGCGGTTCCAATGTCAGTGCTTACTTCACCGCCACCGGGAGCGGGATGTCGAACGTGGCCGGCGTCAATCTGAAGACGGACGATGGACCCATGACGCCAAAGCTGCTGCTCAACACGGGCAGCGGGTTCCAGGATGTCACCAGCCAGGTGGGCCTGAACGCGCCGATCTCCTGCGACAGTGTGGTGGCGGAAGATTTCGACAACGACATGGACATCGACCTCTACCTGGTGTGCCGCGGCATGACCGAGAACATCGTCAACCGTTACTACGAGAACCTGGGCAACGGCACCTTCCGGGAAGTGACCGGGTTCGGTGCTGAAGGCGCGGTCGGGTCGGGCCTGGCGAGCGGAGCCGGCGCGGGCGAAAGCGTCATCGTCGCGGACTATGACGTGGACGGCCGTCCGGACCTGCTGGTGACCAATGGGTTGCGGCTATTGAAAGGCAGCCCGTCGAATTATGTCGGTCCGCTGCGGGAGGTCGGTCCGGTGGAGCTGTTCCGGAACACGACGACCGACGGCAACAACTGGATCGAGCTGGACCTGGTGGGGACGGGCACGTCGAACCGCGACGCGACCGGCTCCAAGGTCTACGCGACGGCGGGCGGTGTGACCCAGCTGCGCGAGCAGAACGGCGGTTACCACCGCTGGTCGCAGAACGACCGGCGCATCCATTTCGGACTGGCGCACAACGGCCAGGCGGATATCCAGGTGCGCTGGCCGAACGGGACGGTCGAACAGTTCAACGGATTGCAGGCAAACCGGTTGTACCGGGTGACGGAAGGCGGCAGCGCCCAGGCGGAGACGCTCAATCCGGTGCCGCCGTTCCCGACGCCCACGGCGGGCGACGAATGCGGAGCGCCGCAATACCTGGCCAAGTGGGACCGTGCGGTGTTCGTGTGGAAGGACTGCACCAGCGGCGTCTGGAGCGTGCAGGTGACGGCGGGCGACTATAAGTCGGCGACCTATTCCGGCACGGTGACCGCGGCCGCGGGCCAGACGTTCACGAGCGTGACGCGGAAGAATCTGGAGAGCGGTGAAGGCGACGTGGTGAACAGCAGCGATCCGACGAAGATTGTGTATCACCTGTCACCGCAGGCCTCCAACGAGGACGGCTTCGGCTTTACGCTGCCGACGGGTGCAACCGGCTGCTTCAGTGCGCAGCTGCCGCCCGGTGCGATGGTGCTGCTGGGTGCGGGGACCAAGCCGGTGCCGGCGGCCTTCGATCTGGGGACGTTCGCCGCGTGCACCAACAGTGTGTCGCTGTCGATTGCCGACGCGAGCGGCGTTGAAACGGACGGGATGCTGAACTTCACGGTCAGCCTGTCGTCGGCGAGCAGTTCGACGGTGACGGTGGACTACCAGACGCAGCCGGGGACGGCGACGGCGCCGGCGGACTATACGTCGGTGAGTGACACCCTGGTGTTCAACCCGGGTCAGACGTCCAAGACGATCAGCGTGCCCTTGATCGACGACGGTATCAGCGAGGGTCCGGAGACCTTCACGGTGCAGCTGGGCAATGCCAGCAATGCCGTGATCAGCGACGGCACTGCCGTGGGCACGATCAACGACGGTGGCAGCAGCGGCGTCTCGCCTTGCGGCATGCCGAGCTACGATAAGGCTGTCGATCAGGGCGTGTACCTGTGGCGCGACTGCGGAACTGACATTTGGCACATGGCGGTGACTGCGGGCGGCGCGCCGTCGCAGATCATCTACCAGGGCGACGTGACGTTCGAACCTGGCGGTTCTCAACGTGACGCCGAACAGCATCGAGAGCAACGACGTGCTGGATTCGAACGCAGACCCGGCGGTGGTGGATTACACGCTGAAGATGAAGACGACGGGCTACGACGGCTTCGACTTTACGCTCTCCAGCGGTGCCAGTGCCTGCTTTACGGTGCAGCCGAGCTCGCCGGGCGGCGGCAGCGTAGTCATCGGTTCTGCAAATGCCGTCCTCACCTCGCCTATCGACCTCAATACGCTGGGCAGCTGTCCGTAGTACTCACGTCATACGGATTCTTGACGTTGCCCGAGCAGTACTGTGCGGCAAACCGAGGGTACCTCACCCGGATCGCCCCGCCGGAGATTATTCCGGCGGGGCGATCCGGGTCGGGAAGCTGGGCTGTAACCACATGACCAATCGGAAATTAATAATCATAGGACGCTTGGTTTAATGGGCGGATGGAGGTGCCGATACCGTCTTTTGACCGGCTGTTGTCTGGCTTTACGCATCTACCTGCAGGCGGGCATAAATCGAGAAAAACAAGAATAGATCGCGAAGGAATCACGTGATCACCGATATCCCGAGACAGAGGCGTAAACCAATGAAGTTGATCCACAGATTTCTTGCCGGCCTGATAGTTGCGTCAGGCCTCGTCTCTACCGCCGGCGCCGTGGAGTTCACCGAAGTACCGTCTAGCACCTCTGGGCTGAATCACAATGGCGAAAGTTGGGGTGCGTCCTGGGGCGACCTCAACGGTGATCGCTATCCGGATATTTACGCAAGCAACCACCGTGCTCGTCCCAGCATCTGGCGCAACAACGGCGACGGCAGTTTCAGCGATATCGTTTTGCAGTTTGATTCGTCCTATACCTGGCTGAACTTTCCGTTCACCGATACTCACGGCGGCGCCTGGGGTGATTTCGATAACGACGGCGATGCGGATTTACTGGTCCTCACAGGCGTGAATTTCCCCCCGGAACTTTTTGTCAACAACGGCTTCGGGCTCGCTTCGGACGAGACTGTCGCGAGGAGTATGCCGGACGACAGAGAAGGCCGTCTGCCCACCTGGTACGACTACGACAACGACGGATTGCTCGACGTGGTAATCAACAATCGGGCGCCCAATATCTTCCTGTCGCAAAATGCGGGTATGTTCAGCGACATCACCTCAACCGTCGGTCTCGGCAGTTTCCGGACCAATTTCGGCGTGCTGTCGGATATCGACAACGACAATCAGGTCGAGCTGTTCGGTATAGGAGAAGGCGATTTTCCCGAAAAAGTTTACGAAGTGAATACGGTGCCCTTTACCGACATCACTGCGACGGTTCCGACCACTGGTCTGGCCGTCGATGCCGCAGTAGCGGATTTCAACAACGATTTGCTGCCCGACATCCTGTTGGTGCGCGGATTTCTTCGGCCTGATCAGGCGCTCAAGATCACAGACTCGCCGCCGGGCGGTGTCGACAGGATTGAATCCTGGCATGCCGGCGGTCCCGGAAGTGGAGAGAAGGGGATCGTTTTCCAGGGCGGCGGCGTTCTCACCGTAACCATTTACAGCCAGCTCGGGCTTCCAAAGTTCTTCATTGGTTCCAACGGCTATCACCCGACCGCGAAGACCTTTCAACTGGATCCGAATCTGATATCCGACCAGGGTATCAAAGCACACATCGTATCCACCGATCAGGGATTCTATGCCGGGTATGATCCAAATACCCAGACTTGGCAGATTCTGCTGTCGCCGGGAACAAGCAGCACCCGGGACTACGTCGTGGTCGAAGGCACGGACCTCAGTGATCCCGTTGCGCTGAATCTGTCGACCGGCGATTTGGACATCAATCCCAAGCTTTTCTTGAATACCGGCGCGGGCGGCTTTGTCGATACGAGCGGAATCGGGCTTAGTCAGCCGGTGTCCTGTGTGGCAACGTCGGTTGGCGACTTCGACAACGATATGGATATCGACATCTATATGGTTTGTCGACATGGCATCGAGAATATCAGCAACCGCCTTTACCTCAACAATGGTGACGGCACGTTTACCGAAGCGACATCGTTTGGCGCCGAAGGCGCCGTCGGCGCAGGGTTGGTGAGCGGGGCCGGCGTCGGAGAGAACGTTGTTACCGCCGACTATGATGTTGACGGATGGCTTGATCTGTACGTCCTCAACGGCTTGTTGATGAACCCGATTCGCGTGGGCGGACCGGACCAGCTGTTCAGGAATACGACCGGTAATTCGAGCACCAACCGATGGGTCGAAGTCGACCTCGTCGGCACGGTTTCAAACAGAGACGCAATCGGTGCAAAGGTTCTGGCATCAGCGGGCGGACTGACGCAGCTTAGAGAGGAGAACGGCAACTACCATCGGTGGTCGCAGAACTTCAAGCGCATCCATTTCGGTCTGGGGCAGAACGACACGGTCGACATCCAGGTCAGCTGGCCGAACGGAGATGTGGACAATTTTGCCGGCGTTGCCGCCGACCAGCTCTACGAAATAACCCAGGGAACGAGCGGCAGCGGTTCCGGGGCCATCGCAGCGGTGACACCGGGGATAGTGCCGGCGTTTCCGCCACCTCAGGCGGGAGATGAGTGCGGCGTAGCACCCGCGGATCAACCGGACGGTATACCCTATCATTTTGATCCCGCGCAGGATCGCGGTTTGTTCATCTGGAAGGATTGCGCGACTTCGGGCGGCTGGTTTGCGCGCGCCACCGGCGGCAACGGTGACGGGATAGAATACGCCGGCCAGGTGTTGTCGGACGAGGCGTTTGCGACTGTCACCCCGGTTGACGTGGAAGCCGGGAATGATATCGTCGATAACACCGATCCGGCGTCCATTAACTATTTCCTGCGGATGTCGGGTTCGGGCGTGGACGGGTTCGATTTCACGGTCAATCCCGGTGCGGACGTGTGTGTGAAGGCCGATTCACTCCCCCCCGCTTCGCAAGTGATGCTCGGGCGGGACCACTTGCCAGTGAGTCTGCCCCTTGATCTGAACACGCTGAGTCGGTGTATAGAGATTTCGGCGGCCGATCTGGCTGCGAACGAGTCCGATGGAACCGCGTCATTTACCGTCGATCTGTCCGAACCGAGCTCGTCGACCGTCACGGTCGATTACGCCGTGATACCTGGAACGGCGACTGAAGGTGCAGACTATTCGGTACCGGTCAGCACTGGAACGCTGACGTACAGTCCGACCGAAACCAGCAAGCAGGTTCAGATTACGTTACTGCCCGATTCGTTGGCCGAGGGCCCGGAGACGCTGTCTCTCGTGCTGAGCAACTCAAATGGTGCTTTTGTATTTGATAGAACCGCTCAATTGACGATCAACGACGGCGGAATCAATCCGTGCGCGGCACCCATATACGATAAGCCGACCGAAAAGGCGCTGTTCGCCTGGAAGGATTGTACAAGCGGCGACTGGTACGTGCGAGTCACCGCGGGCGGTGATCCGGCCGGCGTAACCTATACAGGGGCTGTTACATCGAACAGCGATATTTCGAACGTGACGGGATATTCGCTGGAAGGCAGCGACACGCTGGACAATACGAGCGACCCGCATCGCGTCGACTATACGCTTAAAGTTTTCAATAGCGCCGAAGACGGATTTCAATTCGCGCCGGCCGGCGTGTCATCGACGTGCTTCAGACCGGCCGGCCCGGCCGGTGTCCCGATTCTGGTTGGTCCTAATAAACAGCCCGTCACGGGCGCGTTTGACCTGGCTACGCTGGGTCCCTGCCTGAATCTGGCGATAGATGACGTCGTGGTGAATGAGGCGGACGGCACGGCGAATTTCACCGTGAGTCTGTCGTCGCCGAGTACGAACACAGTGACGGTGGACTATGTGACGCAGTCGGGCACCGCGACAGGCGGCCTGGACTACACCGAGGTGTTGTCGCCGGCGACGCTGACGTTCAACCCGGGTGAGACGAGCAAACAGATTCCGATCACGATCCTGCAGGATACGCTGGCGGAAGGCGACGAAGCCTTCACGGTGGAACTCATCAATGCAGTCAACGCCACGTTCTCGGATGCCAGCGGTGTCGGTACCATCAAGGATGACGAAGTGGGTGCCTGCGGCGCGCCGAACTACGACAAAGCCACCGAGAAGGCCTTGTTTGTGTGGAAAGACTGCCAGACGGGCGAGTGGTTTGTCCGGAACACGGCTGGCGGCGATCCGGCGGGCGTGTTCTTCGACGGCAAGGTGTTCACGAATCAGAGTTTCGTTGACGTAAGCGGCTTCGATATAGAAAGCAGCGACACGTTGGACTATACGACGGACCCGACCGTAATCGATTTTCTGTTGAAGGTGTGGAACAACGGCGAAGATGGCTTCGAGTTTACGCCGTTTGCGGATGCGGGCACCTGTTTGGATCTGTCGGGTCCTTCCGGTGTGCCGGTGCTGGTAGGTTCTACCAAGTTTCCGGTGTCGGTGCCGTTCGATTTGAACACGCTCGGCGCCTGCACAAGTCTGCCGGTGGACATCACGATCAATGACGTCCTGGTGAACGAGGCGGACGGCACGGCGAATTTCACCGTGAGTCTGTCGTCGCCGAGTACGAACACAGTGACGGTGGACTATGTGACGCAGTCGGGCACCGCGACAGGCGGCCTGGACTACACCGAGGTGTTGTCGCTGGCGACGCTGACGTTCAACCCGGGTGAGACGAGCAAACAGATTCCGATCACGATCCTGCAGGATACGCTGGCGGAAGGCGACGAAACCTTCACGGTGGAACTCAGCGATGCAGTCAACGCCGCGCTCTCCGATGCCAGCGGTTTCGGCGCCATCAAGGACGACGAAATCGATCCCTGCGGTATGCCGTTCTTCGATCAGGGAAGTGATCAGGGCGTCTTCTTGTGGCGTGATTGTGGAACCAATTTCTGGCACATGGTCTCCACTGCCGGCGGGGCATTGTCGCAGATTACGTACCAGGGTTACGTGGCGTCCGACATGGCTATTCTCGATTTGAATCCGAACAGTATTGAAACCAACGATGTGCTGGATTCAAATGCCGACCCGAACATCGTCGACTTTCAGCTCAAAATGAAGACGACGGGGGCTGACGGCTTCGATTTCACCCTGTCCAGCGAAGCCGGCGCCTGTTTCACAGTACAGCCCGACTCGCCCGGCGGCGGCAGCGTATTCGTGGGTGCCGGCAGGGTTGCTGTGGCTGCACCTTTCAGCCTGATCACGATGGGTGCGTGCCCCTAGTGTTGCGAGGCTCGGCGTAGGCGAAGTCTCAGGCCGCACGCGACGGGCATGCAGAATGGCATTATGGGATCGGGACTGGGAACCGGCTCGTAGGTTGCGCCGGCCCGGTGCGGACCAACGACGGCGACCCCGTTCGACGGTTTGCATGCCCGGCTTCCACCCGTGATACCGTCACGGTCGTCCCGGGGTCGACGCTAGCATCCTGCCGCAACTGAAGATTCGCGCGCATGCTTCATCGCGACTTCGGCTGTTATTGATGGGGCGTGCGACCCGCTTCAGCACCGCTGGAACACCGTGCGCCATCGAAAAGTTTGTGCGTAAATGGCACTTTTCCAAGCGCTGCCGGTCGAACCGGCGACTTGGACCTGGCGGAAGCGACAATCCGTGGCCGTTCATGCGGGCACTGGTAAATGGCGGCACGCCTAAACGGCGTACCACGAATCAGGGTCGACGTGCCGGACCAGGCGATGTGTTCAAAATTGTTGTGTCCAGGTTGATCCGTTGGCGGGAGGCGGATGCTTCGACCAAAGCAGGAAACGGCTCGCCAGGCGGACAAGGGCACGGGCCCTGCCATCCGACAGCTCTGGACCCGGCTGCCGGCAATGGAGGCGGGAGCGCCTTGATTTCGGTAGTGGTCCGGCACAATCAGACTGGCCTTGGCGCATTTGTGTCGTATCATACGCCCGTAGCCACCAGCGGGCGTTGGGCTCAACGCACATGCACCCGAAGCAGGTCCCTGCATTTCGAGTCAAGATCATATCTGCATTGAATGGCACTAAGTTAAGCCCCGGCGATATGAGCGGTGTGAGCTAATTTATTGAAAGCGAAGAAGAAGGTTGGTTCGGGATTGGTTAAGATGTTTGCTATCAGACATCCACCCCACCCACCCCGAGGCCAACCTTCATGGGACATCACTTTAACGGTCGATCTGCCCAACAGCAACGTCGCCTTGCCAAGCAGGCTCAAAAAGTCGATGCCAACCATTTTTTCAATCGGCTCACCGACCCGCGGATGCTGGGAATGGTTGAGGCGCAGCTGCCGGAGCACCGGGAACGCCAGTTCCCTCCGACGCTGACATTGGCGATGTTTTTGGGGCAGATCATGAGTGCGGATGGGTCCTGTCAGAACGCGGTGAATGAAGCGATCGTCGCGCGCCTGTTGGCCGGGGTGAATCCCGGGAGCGTGAACACCAGCGGCTATTGCCAGGCGCGCCAACGCTTGCCGCAGGAGATGGTCGGTACGCTGGCGCGACAAAGCGGCGCGTTGCTGGATGAGCAGACCCCCCAAGCGTGGCTGTGGCAAGGCCGACACGTGAAGCTGGTGGACGGTACGACGGTGTCGATGCCGGACACCGCGGAGAATCAGGCCCGGTTCCCCCAACATGGGCAGCAAGAAGCTGGCGTTGGTTTTCCGCTGGCGCGCCTGGTGGGCGTGATTGCGCTTTCCAATGGGGCGGTGCTGGATGCCGGCATAGGGCCCTACCAAGGCAAGGGCACGGGGGAGCAGGGGTTGTTCCGGGGGCTCAAGCGGTGTTTTGTCGAAGGCGATGTGATGCTGGCGGATGGCTATTTTTGCAGTTATTTTCTGATTGCCGACCTGCTCAGGCGTGGAGTGGATGTGCTGTTTGAGCAACACGGTGCACGGATCACCGATTTTCGCAGAGGCGAGCCGCTCGGCGCGCGCGATCATCTGGTGTGGTGGTCCAGGCCCGCCAGGCCTGACTGGATGCGTGTGGAGGAGTACCGCGGCTATCCGGATGACATCAAGGTGCGTGAGGTGAAAATCGGCAAGAAGGTGTTGGTGAGCACGCTCCTCTCGCCGCGCAAAACGCCCAAAGCGGCGCTGGAGGAATTATATTGGCAACGCTGGAACGTAGAGCTGGACCTGAGAAACATCAAAACGACCCTCGGCATGGAAGCGCTCAGCTGCAAAACCCCGCCGCTGTGCGAGAAAGAGTTCTGGGCCTACCTGCTGGCGTACAATCTGATTCGGTGGCTGATGGCCGAGGCCGCCTTGCAAGCTGAAGTATCGCCGCATCAATTGAGCTTCAAGCATACGCTGCAGATTTGGGCGGCGTGGAGTCAACGGCAGTTTCTCTCCGAAGCCGGCGAAGACACGGCGACCTTGTTTGTGCTCATCGCTCAAATACGGGTGGCCGATCGACCCGGCAGGATCGAACCGCGGGCAGTCAAACGCAGGCCCAAGCCTTATCCGCGCCTGGACAAACCTCGCCGGAAAGCACGGATGGAGATCGAAAGACGCGGACATGCTAAGAAGTTACGAGCTTAACTTAGTGCCATTCATATCTGCATTATTGAGCCTTACCTATTAGCATGACAGATACTATAATTACCCTGCACGGTGCTCGTGTCGAACTGACAAGGGGAATGCTGCATGGCAGAAAAGATGGACGAAGTGACGAAGCGACGTGTCCGCGCGGGAAGAATGCTGCAACGCGGCATTGCACCGGCCGAGGTGGCAGAGCGTGTGGGCGTGGCGCGGCAAACGGTGTACACGTGGAAACGGGTGTTCGATGAAGGCGGCATCGATGCGCTGCGGCAAAGTCGCCGGACTGGTCCGCAGAGCCAGCTCGACGAGTCCGCACTGGCGCGCTTGCGCGAAGTGCTGCTGGAAAGTCCAACCGCCCACGGCTTTGGTACCGAGTTATGGACGCTCAAGCGGGTTCGGCAAGTCATCCAGCGGTTGTTTGGTGTGCGACACAGCGAAGTGCCTGTGTGGCGACTGCTGAGGCAATTGGGGTTTTCCAGCCAAAAGCCCGAGAAGCGTGCTTTGGAGCGCGACGAAGGTGCGATCCGCGCCTGGAAGCGGCGTAGGTGGCCGGCACTTAAAAAAAAGCCCAACGCGAAGGCCGCCTGATCGTGTTTGTCGACGAGTCCGGACTGTCCGAGCGACCGACGCGCGTGCGTACGTGGGCACCCGTCGGGCAGACACCGATCATCCAGTTCCATTTCAACTGGAAGCACTTGTCGGTGATCGCCGGACTGACGTTCACACAATGTATGTTCCGCTTTCACGAGGGCGCCATCAAAAAGGAACAGATCGTGGAATTTCTCAAGGCGCTCAAAGCCCATCTCAAGCAACCGCTGCTGATTATCTGGGACGGCTTGCGCGCGCACCGCTCGATAGTTGTGCGCGATTATCTCGATAGCACCGAGGGACATCTGCAGGTTGCCTTTCTGCCGCCGTACGCGCCCGACCTCAATCCGGTCGAGTTTCTGTGGGCGTGGCTCAAGCGCCATGCGCTGGCTAACTATTGTCCCAACACCCTGACCGAGCTGGGTGCAATGGCGCGCAACAAACTCAAGCCCGCCCAGCGGCGCTCTTCCGTGATCGCCGCCTGCTGGGCTCAGGCGGAATTGGCGTTTTAGTGTCATGTTAATAGGTAAGGCTCAATAGAATTCCGTTCACCTCAATAACGTTGCGTTTGCCGACCGATGCGCGCATTGTAATCGCCCTCGTTTCGACACCTGTTCTCCCGCGCCGGCATAACCGAGACTGTCTCCTGTCGACGAACCGAGGAGACATGCCATGCCGAGCAAAGCGTTATCCGATACCCTCACCGCGCACTGGGAACCGCTGATCGAAAGGTGGTGCAGTTCCGGCCAGACGCAAAAGGCGTATTGCCGGGCGCACGACCTGAATTATCACCAGTTCGTCTACTGGCGCCGCAAGTTCGCACAACACAATGCAGATCCATCACGTCGCACCTCGTCCGCACTGGTGCCGGTGACCGGCATACCACCGGCCATGGCAAACGGTCTGTCGCTGCTGCTGCCCAACGGCATGGAACTGCGCGGGCTGACGATGGACAACGTGCAAGTGGTTCAGCAACTGCTGGCGAGGTTGTGATGAACCGGCATTTGCGGCCTTCGGTATCAATGCCGAGGATCTACCTGTACCGGGATCCAGTGGACTTTCGCAAGAGCTACCGGGGCCTGGCGGCCCTGGTAGAACAGGAGATCGGGCACAACCCGTTCGACGGCGGCCTGTACGCCTTCACCAATCGGCAGCGCAATAAGATCAAGCTGCTGTTCTGGGAGGACAACGGCTTCGTGCTGTACTACAAGGCGCTGGCGGAGGAGAGGTTCCGCTGGCCACGCCCGGATGATGAGGTCATGCCGTTGACCGGCGAGCAGATCAACTGGCTGCTCGACGGCTACGACATCAGCCTGATGCAAGGCCATAAAAAGCTGTATTACGAGGCGTCATTCTGAGCATGGACTGGTATACTGTGGCGTATGCGCGGCGCGGTAAAACAACCAGAGCAAACGTCCTTTCCTGTTGCGCAAACGGTTGCGGAATTACTCCAGGTCATCGAAGACAGAGACCACCTGATCGCCGATCGTGATCACGTCATCGAAGCACTGCAGAAGCTGCTGGCGCTCAAAGAGGAGCAACTGCGCCTGGCGAAGCAGCGACGCTTTGGTTCGAGCAGTGAGAAGCTACCGTTTCATGGCGACTTCTTCGACGAGGCCGAGCTGGAACAGGCACTCAGTGACGTTGAACAGCAGCTGACCGACGCCGGCGAACCGCCAATCAACAAACCACCGCGCAAAAAGCGCGAAGGCTTCTCCGACACGCTGCCACGGGTCCGTGTCGATCTGCCGCTGAGCGAAGACGAGAAGGCCGGCGCCAGCAAGACCTTCTTCACCAAGGTCAAGGAAGAACTGGACATCATCCCGGCCCAGGCGCGGGTGATCGAATACTGGCAGGAAAAGGCGGTGTTCGATGACGCCGAGGGTGAACAGACCCTCAAAACCGCGCCGCGTCAGTCACATCCCTTGGGCAAGTGCATCGCCAGCGTGTCGCTGCTGGCGTATATCCTGATCGCCAAGTATGCCGACGCCCTGCCGCTGTACCGCCTTGAACACATCCTCAAGCGCTATGGCGGCACCCTCAGTCGCACGACCATGGCGAACTGGATTATCCGGCTCGATGACGTGTTCAGGCCCTTGATCAACCTGCTGCAGGAGCATCAGTTATCCGGCGATTACCTGCAGGCAGATGAGACCCGAATACAGGTACTGAAGGAAGAGGGTAAAGTCGCCACGTCGGACAAGTGGATGTGGCTGATCCGTGGTGGGCCACCGGAGCAGCCGGTCGTGTTGTTCCATTACGCTGCCTCACGCAGCGAGGCGGTGCCATCGGGCCTGCTCGACGGCTTCGAGGGCGTGCTGCAGACCGACGGCTATGCCGGGTACAACCAGGTCTGCCGGGACAACCCAATCATGCGCATCGGCTGCTGGGATCATGCCCGACGCAAGTTCGTCGAGGCGAGCAAGGCAGCGCCGAACAAGCAGAACGGCCAGAAGGTCAGCAAGGCGGACGTGGCCATCGGCAAGATCCGTAAGCTGTATGCGATCGAAGGCAAGATCAAGGGTCTGCCACCGGAACAGAAAAAGATCCAGCGGCAAACACTCAGTCAGCCGGTGCTCGATGGGCTGAAGACCTGGTTACAGACCAATGCCCGCCGTGTCCCCAGACAGCCTCACGGCCAAGGCGATCACGTACACGCTGAATCAGTGGGACCACCTGATCGGCTACTGCCAGGACGGCAGACTGCACATCAGCAATGCCCTGGCCGAGAATGCCATCCGACCCTTCGCGGTCGGCCGCAGTTATTGGCTGTTTGCGGATACCTCACGCGGTGCCAAAGCCAGTGCGACTATCTACAGCCTGATCGAAACGGCCAAGGCCAATGGCGTCGAGCCCTATGACTGCCTGCACCAGGTGCTCACGCACATCGCAACAGCCGATACCGTCGAAAAGATCGAGGCGTTGCTGCCGTGGAACATCCAACACTTGGCGACGCAACAGGGCTGAATCTCTGGCGCTTACCGTGCATTCGAGTTCGCACAGGGTAAACGTGGCAAATACCGACAGCCTGCCGTAACTGAGCAAGCACCTTTATGAGTCTGGTAAGAAAGCACTACGGATTTTCCGCCCTCAGGCACAACCTTCGGCCGTTTCTGATCGGCAAAGGCTTCCGGTTGACGACCTCGGTGGCCGTGCTGGTGCTACTGGCGCGGTATCTTCCGCAATCGCAGTACGCGGTTTACGTGTCTCTTCAAGCCCTTGTTACGATTGTGGGTTCTGTCTCGTCGATCGGTATTCAGCAGATCATGTTGCGATATATGCCCGAACTGCGAGCTGACGGCAACAACGTCGTCATGTACAGGATGTTGTCGGTCGGAATGATGCTCAGGTTCGCCGTCGTTTCCATATTCATGCTGGCAGGTTTGCCGTTCAAGGACTGGCTCGGCAGAACGTTCGGACTGGAAGCCTGGTTGTGGGTTGTGCCATGGTATGCAACCGTCGGTTTGGTGCGGCTCACTTCGTTGGCGCTATCACAGTCTCTGGAAGGATTGCTTTGGCAAAAAGAGGCGCAATACGGCATGGCCCTCGCCAGCACCGTCCGCCTGATAGGGATTCCGGCCATGGTAATGCTGGATGCGATGAATCTGTGGGCGGTTACTCTGACGGAACTCTGTGGTGAAGCCGCATGTCTGGCTATGTTGATCCACGGCTGGCGTTCGAGGCGATCGGCTGACGACCACAAGAACGAGGGCGATCTGACCTGGTGGAGCAAGAATAGGCCCAGGGTGGTCCGCTTCGGGTTGTGGAGTGGATTGCTGAATCAGACAAGGATACTATACGGAAGTGCGCCGAATCGGTTGATCGCTGCCTATTTCCTCGGTCCCGCCGAGCTGGCCACGCTCGGATTCGCGGATGGTTTGACCAATCTGGCGCGCAGACTCATGCCAACGAGCCTGCTGATGAGCATGATAAGACCGATCTTCATGGCGCACTATTCCAGCAAACAGGATTTCGGACAGCTGGTAAGGCTGACCAACCTCGTATATCGGCTCAATCTGAGTCTCCTGGCGCTGCCCATCGTGTTGCTCATGGTCGTGGGTGAACCGCTCTTCGATTGGGTAACGGCCGGGAAATATGGATTTGCTGCGCACATTCTGGCCGGTTTCCTCGGACTTATGGTTATCGAGGGCATGCGAAGCGTACTCGAATTGTTGGTGCAGGCGGTGGAAAAGAACGAGATTCTTTTGACCAACCTGATTCAGTCCGCGTCGCTGTTTGCTGCAATTCCCCTGTTCGGTCGCGTCGGCTTATGGGCATTGGTCATCGTCAATGTGCTCGGAACAGGCGCCGCGAATATAATCATCACCTATTTTCTCAGGAAGGCCGGCTATCATTTCAGGCTTGATCTCGGGCTGTCGCTTCTGGTTGTTCTGTATTCGATACTGTCCGGATTGGCAGGGTCGCTGGTGCTTCACCAGTACGATTCCGAGCTTGTTGCAGCAGGTGTGGTCGTGATCGTGTTTGCCGGTTGCATGGCCGTCAAACTTCCGCTTCACGATGATGAGAAAGCCAAGCTCAAGGCGTTGTTGTTCAACCAATTCGGGTCGAAAAAGAAGGTCGCTGTCTGACCGTGAGGAGGTGCTTAATTATGAAGTTGTTCACTATGTTTATGTGGGCACTGCTCTACGTGACGCAGTCTGTTGCCGCCGGCACACCGTTGGATGTCAAGCCGTCAGACGCTGTGACGGTCAATGTGGACCCCCAGACAGTGGTCAGGCCGGCGTTTCCGGACAAGCTTTTCGGATTCAATATCAACTACCGTCCGTTCCAGGAGCAACTGTGGGATGACCACGCCGGACGGGTGTACAAGCAGGTTGGCAACTATCTTGGCGAATTTCCGGGCGCCATTTACCGCTATCCTGGCGGTCTTGTCGCCGACGGGTTCGACTGGACAAATGCAATAGGGCCGGAAGACAGGCGCGCGCCGCAGCGCACGGTATTCAATATGCCACCGGCCAAGATCATGTTCGGTATCGATGAATATCTGGCGATGTTGAAGCAAGTCAACGGCAGTTTCTGGTATGTGCTCAACCTCGTCGGAACCGATCCGTTGGACCCAAAGAAGGAAGCGGACGAGAACCAGGTGGCTGCAAGCAATGGCCGTCTGTCCCGCTATATGCTCGATAGGGTTCCTGATCAGACGCGGTACTACCAGTTGGGAAACGAACTGGATCGGGACGGCTATGAATGGCCCGTCGACAAATATGTGTCAAGGGCCAGGAAGACCATCGATGCGATTCATTCGGTCGACAAGGACGCGCAATTCGTTGCGTTCCTTAGGGATTTTGTCTGGACGTACAAAAAGGACAAGAACCGAGGGGTCAGCCGTCCGGAGCAGTTCATGGGCGACGTACTGAAGGGATTGCCGGAAATCCACGACTATTCCCTCCACCATTACTACTGCGGCAAACGGGAAGACGGCAAGTCACGGGACGTAACCTTCTGGTTGAAACAAGTTACAGCGAGCATCCGGACGTATCGATCGACCAGAGGTGATGACCCGAGCATCTGGATTACCGAGCACTCCCGACAGATGAGCAGCGATCAGCCGGCGAAGGACTTGACGGTTCAGTACTCAAGCAACCTGGGCGGCGCCTTGTGCACCGCCGACTACTTGATAGCGATCGCACAGGTTCCGCAGGTCAAGGGCGCGGTCTGGCACGGGCTGAATGCGGGACCATGGCAGCTTTTCGATGCGAGCGTTCACTACAACGATCTCAGGCCGAGACCCGTGTATTGGGCATTGCGAGTGCTTCGAGGGATGGATCTGCCGATCGTACTGCAAACCGTTACCTCGAGCCCGAACCGGAGTGGGAGCAGCGGCGGGTATGACGTCCGGGCCGTTGCTTTCAGCAATGAGACCAGAGAAAAGCTCGGCCTCTGGCTGGTCAATTACTATACCCGACCCGTGTCAGCGCGAATCATCTACAAGCCTTTGGCTTCACAGACGGTCGACGTGAAGCACTCATTCGTGGAGGGGCAGGAGGGGCGCGATCCGGACGATCTGAACGTACCTCCGGATCAGACCCTCCAGACTCAGGAAACGAGGGCAAAGGTCACGCAGGAAGGCGTGTTGACTCTCACCTTGCCGCCTGCTTCTGTCTCCAGTTTCACAGTCACGAGCGTAAAGTAGTCCGGGGCGGTTGTATCCATGGAATTCGGCGCCCGCCGATGGTCTCCGGCTCTGACACCGACTGTGTGCGGAGACGGCCCGGCTGAAGGTCGTGTTTATCGGTGAATCTGTGTCACAGTCCATCTGAGCCTGGCCGACGCCGAACGGTTCTGTAAGCGTCCAGACGATGGACGCTAAACCCTGCCCAGGGGGCCGTCAACTCCATGCATGCGGCGGCGTTTACCGGCTAGCCGTACAGGCGTTCGTAAAATGACAGGTATTCACCGGTTCGGACCCGGTCGCACCAATCCCGGTGGTTCAGGTACCAGTCCACTGTCTGCCCCAGTCCGGTGGCGAAATCGTGACTCGGGAACCAGCCAAGCTCAGTCTGTATCTTTGCGGAATCAATCGCGTAACGCCGATCATGACCGGGGCGATCCTTCACAAAACTAATCAGGTCACGATAGGATCGCTCGCCAGGGACACGTTCGTCGAGCGCATCGCAGAGCATCTCCACGATCGTGATATTGCGCTGCTCGTTATTACCGCCGATGTTGTAGACTTGACCCGTCCGGCCGCGCTCAAGCACCGCGGCGATGCCGCTGCAATGGTCCTCCACAAATAACCAGTCCCGGATATTTCTGCCGTCGCCGTAGACCGGCAGCTGCTTGCCGTCCAGGGCATTCAGGATGACCAGTGGAATCAACTTTTCGGGAAATTGAAACGGTCCGTAGTTGTTCGAGCAGTTGGTCGTCAGAACCGCGAGCTTGTACGTTTCATGGTAGGCGCGCACCAGATGATCCGACGCGGCTTTGGATGCGGAGTAAGGGCTGTTGGGCCGATACGGGCTCATCTCGGTAAATGCAGGGTCGTCCTCTCCCAGGCTTCCATAGACTTCGTCGGTGGAAACATGCAGAAAACGCTTGTCGTCCCTGTCGCCCCAGATCTTGCGCGTTGCTTCCAGCAGCGAGAAAGTCCCCTCGATGTTGGTCCGTATGAACGCCTCAGGCCCCATGATCGAACGATCGACGTGAGACTCGGCGGCAAAATGAACGACAAAATCAACGTCTTCGTCGGCAATCAAACTTTCCACCAGCGGCTTGTCGCAGATATCGCCGTGGACAAAACTGTAGTTCGGGCTGCGCCTTGCATCGTCGAGGCTTTCCAGGTTGCCTGCGTAGGTCAAGGCATCGAGGTTGATGATGTGATCGGCCGGGTGTGTGCCGAGCCAGTAACGGACAAAGTTTCCGCCGATGAACCCGGCGCCACCGGTCACAATTAATTTTGACATTCGCGTAATTCTCTCAGCATGTTGCGTAGGCTATCCCGCCAATGAGGGATCGGGTTATCCAGCTCTGCACGTATCTTTTCCTTGCTCAGTACGAAGCAGGCGGGGCGGGCAGGGGGTATTCATGTGTCGCTATCGGCAACAAGCGTTGCAGATTCAGCTGAAATCCCAGGCCGGACGCCTCCTCCGCGATGGCCAGTGCGAAATCATACCAACTGGCCACTCCTTCGTTGGTGAAGTGATAGGTGCCCCGCTTCTGCTTATCAAGCAATTCGATGACGGCGGACGCAATATCGAGCGTCCAACTGGGCGTGCCAATCTGGTCAGAAACGATGCGCAACTCCGTACGTTCTTGCGCAAGTCTCAATATCGTCCTGACGAAATTGGCACCGTGAACACCGTAGACCCAAGCTGTTCTGATGATCAGCGCCTGGTCGTCAATACTGCGAACTGCTTGCTCGCCTTCCCACTTGGTCTGTCCGTAGACATTGATCGGACGGCCTTCGGCATCCTCCCGGTACGGTCTGCCCTGGCTTCCGTCAAACACGTAGTCCGTCGAAATGTGAACCAAGCGTCCCTGTGAGTCGCTCACGGCGCGCGCGAGCGCAGCAGCAGAATCGCGATTGACGAGATATGCCTCATCGGCCTCCTTTTCGGCCTTATCCACCTGCGTATAAGCCGCGCAATTGATCACCCAGTCCGGGCTGTCGCGCTTGATCTGCGCGCCTATGCTGTCAGGCGTCAGGAAATTCATGGTGTCCAGGCCGGGCGTGAATACTTCATCGCCGCGGCTGCGCAGCAGTTTGCAGAGTTCCGTGCCCAACTGCCCGGCCGCGCCGGTCACCAGGATCCTCATCGTCAGGCGCCGTACCTGGGCAGAAGTTGATCCATTTCGGCCAGCGGCCGGTACTTGCGATCCTTCTCGGACAACCTGGCCGGTGTGGACACCGGCCAATCGATGTTCAGCGCAGGATCGTTCCAGACTACACCCTGTTCATCACCCGGATCATAGTAGTCCGTGCATTTGTAAAGAAAATCAGCGATTTCACTCAAGACGTAAAATCCGTGAGCGAAGCCGGGTGGTACATAAAGCATTCTGAAGTTCTCGTCGCTCAGGATTTCGCCGCACCATTGCCCAAAAGTCGGTGAACCCTTGCGAACGTCCACGGCCACGTCAAAGACTTCGCCACGAACGACGCGTACGAGTTTTCCCTGCGGCCTCTTGAGTTGGTAATGCAGGCCGCGCAGGACACCTTTGGAAGAGCGGGAATGGTTGTCCTGAACAAAAGCAATCTCGATCCCGTGTTCGGCATAGCGACGGTGGTTATACGATTCGAGAAAGAAACCGCGGTTATCTCCGTAGACGTTCGGCTCAATGAGCAGGACATCCGGGACTGACAGTGGCTTTATGACCATTCTTTCCCCTGCTTCAGAGTGCGCATCAGGTAGGTGCCATAATTGTTCTTCATCAAGGGTTCAGCCAGTCTGGTAAGCTGTGCGTCGTCGATAAACCCCATTCGCCAGGCGATCTCCTCGATGCACGCTATTTTCAGGCCTTGCCGCGATTCGATCGTTTCGACGTAGCTTGCCGCCTGCATGCAACAGGGCCGAATGGGTCCCGGTGTCGAGCCAGGCTGAGCCTCTGCCAAGGATTTGAACATGCAGCTCACCGCGTCGCAGGTAGGCAAGGTTGAGGTCGGTGATTTCCAGTTCACCACGTGGTGACGGCGCCAATTGCGAGGCGAGTTCGGCGACCTGGCTGTCGTAAAAATACAGGCCGGTAACGGGATAGTTCGAACGGGCGTGGGTCGGCTTCTCTTCCAGCCCCACGGCATTTCCGTCGTCGTCCAGTTCGATGACGCCATAGCGTTCCGGATCCACGACCTGGTAGCAGAATACCGTGGCGCCCTGGGTGCGTTGCGCGACCTTCTGAAGGCTTTCGGCGAGGCCGTGACCATAGAAAATGTTGTCGCCGAGGATCAGGCAGCATGGCGAGCCTTTCAGAAACGTCTTTCCTATAAGAAATGCCTGTGCAATTCCGCCCGAGGTCGGCTGCTCCGCATAACTGAATTCGAGCCCGAGCGCACTGCCGTCACCCAGTAACCGCTCAAACAAGGGCAGCGAGTCCGGCGTCGAGATCACGAGTATTTCGCGAATACCGGCAAGCATCAGCACCGAAAGCGGGTAGTAGATCATCGGCTTGTCATAAACGGGCATGAGCTGCTTGCTGACCACTCGCGTCAACGGGTAAATGCGGGTACCCGACCCGCCGGCGAGAATAATGCCTTTCATCCGGAAATCCTGTGAGCCGTCATGCCATGGATTGTACTGATGCGAATTGTCGGTGCACGGCCATTCAATGCGGCCATCGCTGTGATCCGGCCCACCGCCTGCTGCAGATGATCATCGTCTAAGACGTATCGGGTTCTGTTGGTGTGCCTTGATACCGCGCGTCGGGCATTTCAACGCTTTAAGGTGCTGTGAAGACCCTCAAACGTTGGCCGAAGTATAGCGGGCCGGTTGCAAGGCTTGCAACGGTGGCAGGGTAGCAGGCTCGGTAAGCAGGCAGTTCAGGGGCCGATTCCGCGGGCAGGCGCAGGTGGCGGGCGGCTGTGCGAATGTGGGAAGGGTTCTTGCTTCAGTCACCACGCTTGAACCTATGGGTTACCCTGCATGCGGATATGGTGCCGAGTCGGAGTGCAGCGGCATTGGGACGCAGGAAATGCGGCGGGCGCGACTGGTTACAGGCGCTGCGCGCCATGGAGAGCGAAGCGAAGGCGCGTAGTCTCGCGGTAGGCGTAGGCGCGGGCGTATGGCCGTAGTGGCGCGGGGCCGAAAGGTCCCAAGCCAGCGGAGGGCATATGCAAGCGCATCCGACACGCCGTCAAGCCATTTGCGGGAGTGCTGCGTAGCCAGCACCGAGCGTGCGATGGTGTGGCGAAGCGGCACGGACGCAGGGCGGCCGGGGCATAATAGGCTGTCGTGACAAGCGAGGGCGAAACGGCGACTTGGATGTCCCGTTTCGCATCCTGAGCGTCACGACACACTTGGTCCGGACTTTGATTCTCGAACCCGCCATGGGTTGGCCAGGACCGGTCTGATGGCACCATTTTGGGGCCGGTACCTTCCGGCCTTCTTTAGAACGCCGGCGTCAGGCAATCTTATTGCGGGTTTCTCCGATCCAGTGTGCTGGCTGGAGCGGGCTGTCGGAGCCAATACGCCAAATAGCCGAACATGGTGACCACGATTGCCTGATAACCGATGTGGAAGACAAAGAAATTCTTGTGCCACAGACTGATGAACAGCACGGCGATTGCCCCCTGCAAGCCCAGGAAAATGCCCGACTGTTCCATGTTGCCGGCGTATCGTCGCTCGAGTTCATTGGCATTACGGAACGCGACCATGAACAGAGCGACAATTATCGCGAACCCTATAATTCCCGACTCCCACAGAATGGCGATGACTGCTATGTTGCCTATGCCGAAACTCAGCGGATCGCTGATTCCCAGTTTCTTTGCCAGATCGTTGTGGTCATCAGCGCGAGTCACGCCGACGCCGTAGCCGAGCAGGGTATTGGTGACCGAGCCGTGGTCCTCCAACCAGAGTTTCATGGCCCCGCCGCGGCTGAGCTTGCCCTCCTGCGAGTCAGCTTCCTCGAGATTGTATTCCAGCGTGTATGTAATCAGATCTGACCAGCTTTGCACCTTGCCTTCCGGCGCCTGCTTCATGTAGGCCACAAACATTATTGCCACGATAGCTGTGGTCAGTATGCCGACACCGATGAAACGTGTCAGGTTTCGAAAGATATCGCGCCTGAAAATAACCAGGAATACCGTTACGACGTAAACCACCGAGACCTTCGCTTCATTGATCATCACCGGCGCCAGGATGACAGCCGAGATGACCAGTGTACGGACGGTGGAAATAACTTTGTTTTTCCAGAGCGCGAGCAGGCAGGACCAGACAAGGAACATGTATGCCGCCAACACGGCGTTGGCGCCCCCGCCCTGATGGAACCGCCAAATGTTCCCGATACTATATCCAGCGGCACAATGCCTTTCTCGATGCCGTGGCGACCCGGCACGATCCAGAAATACTGGTGCAGAGCGAAAGGCACCTGAATCAGAGCCAGTATCCATATCGCCTTCGGCAATTGCTTCTCCATCAGGTCCTTGTCCCAATTGATCAACGCCATGGCGAACAGCATGCCCCAGAGTTGAAAATAACCTTTGAGACCCGTTGCAACGGTCGCAAGGTCCTGCATGTTTATTATGGCGGATGCCACATTGGCGATGATGAATGCCAGCAGCAGCCATATCAACGCCGGCGTCTTGTCACTGTTGGATCGCGTTGTGGGCGTCTTGACGTACTGAATCAGGGTATGGACTACCAGCATCGCGGATATCGGCAAAGCCGCCCAGCGAATGAGTTCCAACGGGGGATAATACAGCTGCGCCAGCCCTGATATCACGAAGCTGACCGCAATGCCGGCCCAGAACATCGCGACGGGGGATATGGCCGCAACCAGCCCCGCAAAGGCTCCGATGAATAGCAAAACCAGTCTCAGGTCGCCCGTCGAAGCGACGATGCCTGCGAGAATCGATACCACGATCCCGGTGATCCATAGCGAAAGATCCTGGTACCTGATCGATTGGATTGCCTTCTTCATGTGCTATCACCCCGAATACCACCCCTGTGTCCGGCGCCGGGCCCAGGTGCGTGGTGTGGAAACGCCGGGCGGACTACCGCCACATTGACAGATTCCGCGACAAGATGGATTCGAGTCGCGATATATCGTCGTCGAATACCGCGGTTAACCTGCGAATGGTTTCGTCCTGAACTTCCGGAACAACCGATTCGCCGGACACTTAGTTGACTTTCCTGTAGATCCCGCTCAACCCCAGTTTGCCGGCAAATTTCCAGATAAAATCCAAACCCGCTCGACGCATCATGCTTCGCGCATTCTTGCGAAGCGATTCGAGGCCGGCGTACCGGTTGACGTAGCTCCGATTGGAGCGATTGTTGAGGGCGGCGGGGAGATGAATGGCACTAAGTTAAGCCCGTAACTTCTTAGCGTGTCCGCGCCTTTCAATCTCCATCCGTGCTTTCCGGCGAGGTTTGTCCAGGCGCGGATAAGGCTTGGGCCTGCGTTTGACCGCCCGCGGTTCGGCTCTGCCGGGTCGATCGGCCACCCGTATTTGAGCAATGAGCACAAACAAGGTCGCCGTGTCTTCGCCGGCTTCGGAGAGAAACTGCCGTTGACTCCACGCCGCCCAAATCTGCAGCGTATGCTTGAAGCTCAATTGATGCGGCGATACTTCAGCTTGCAAGGCGGCCTGTGCCATCAACAGCCGGATCAGATTGTACGCCAGCAGGTAGGCCCAGAACTCTTTCTCGCACATCGGCGGGGTTTTGCAGCTGAGCGCTTCCATACCGAGAGTCGTTTTGATGTTTCTCAGGTCCAGCTCTACGTTCCAGCGTTGCCAATATAATTCCTCCAGCGCCGCTGTGGGCGTTTTGCGCGGCGAGAGGAGCGTGCTCACCAGCACCTTCTTGCCGACTTTCACCTCGCGCACCTTGATCTCATCCGGATAGTCGCGGTACTCCTCCACACGCATCCAGTCAGGCCTGGCGGGCCTGGACCACCACACCAAGTGATCGCGCGCGCCGAGCGGCTCGCCTCTGCGAAAATCGGTGATCCGTGCACCGTGTTGCTCAAACAGCACATCCACTCCACGCCTGAGCAGGTCGGCAATCAGAAAATAACTGCAAAAATAGCCATCCGCCAGCATCACATCGCCTTCGACAAAACACCGCTTGAGCCCCCGGAACAACCCCTGCTCCCCCGTGCCCTTGCCTTGGTAGGGCCCTATGCCGGCATCCAGCACCGCCCCATTGGAAAGCGCAATCACGCCCACCAGGCGCGCCAGCGGAAAACCAACGCCAGCTTCTTGCTGCCCATGTTGGGGGAAGCGGGCCTGATTCGCCGCGGTGTCCGGCATCGACACCGTCGTACCGTCCACCAGCTTCACGTGTCGGCCTTGCCACAGCCACGCTTGGGGGGTCTGCTCATCCAGCAACGCGCCGCTTTGTCGCGCCAGCGTACCGACCATCTCCTGCGGCAAGCGTTGGCGCGCCTGGCAATAGCCGCTGGTGTTCACGCTCCCGGGATTCACCCCGGCCAACAGGCGCGCGACGATCGCTTCATTCACCGCGTTCTGACAGGACCCATCCGCACTCATGATCTGCCCCAAAAACATCGCCAATGTCAGCGTCGGAGGGAACTGGCGTTCCCGGTGCTCCGGCAGCTGCGCCTCAACCATTCCCAGCATCCGCGGGTCGGTGAGCCGATTGAAAAAATGGTTGGCATCGACTTTTTGAGCCTGCTTGGCAAGGCGACGTTGCTGTTGGGCAGATCGACCGTTAAAGTGATGTCCCATGAAGGTTGGCCTCGGGGTGGGTGGGGTGGATGTCTGATAGCAAACATCTTAACCAATCCAGAGCCAACCTTCTTCTTCGCTTTCAATGCATTGGCGCGTCGCGCTCGTATCCCTGGGGCTTAACTTAGTGCCATTCATGTCTGGGATACCATCCCAGTTCTGTGCGTATCTTGGTCGAGTCGATCGCGTAACGTCGGTCGTGTCCGGGGCGGTCCTTGACGAACGTTATCAGCTCGCGATAGGAATGTCGGGCGGGGACCCGCTTGTCGAGCGTGTCGCAGAGCATCTCAACGATCGTGATATTGCGCTGCTCGTTGTTGCCGCCGATGTTGTATACCTGTCCGATACGACCGCGCTCGAGGACGGCCGCAATACCGCCGCAGTGGTCCTCGACGAACAGCCAGTCGCGGATGTTTCTGCCGTCCCCATAGACGGGCAGCGTCTTGCCTTCGAGGGCGTTCAGAATCACCAGGGGTATCAATTTCTCGGGGAACTGAAAGGGGCCGTAGTTGTTCGAGCAGTTGGTCGTCAGAACTGACAGTCCGTAGGTCTCATAGTAGGCGCGCACCAAATGGTCCGAGGCCGCCTTCGACGCTGAATAGGGACTGTTGGGACGATAGGGATGCAATTCTGTGAATGCGGGATCACTCTCGCCAAGGCTTCCATATACCTCATCGGTGGAGACGTGCAAAAAGCGTTTGTCCGTTCTGTTGCCCCAGACCTTGCGCGCCGCTTCAAGCAGCGAGAAGGTACCCTGGATATTGGTCCGGATAAACGCGTCGGGTCCCAGTATGGAGCGGTCGACGTGGGACTCGGCGGCAAAATGGACGACGCAATCGACCCCTTCGTCGCCGATCAGGTTTTCAATGAGCGCCGTATCGCAAATATCGCCGTGTACGAACCTGTACTTCGGATTTGACGCAACGTCCGCGAGGCTTTCGAGATTACCGGCGTAGGTCAAGGCATCGAGAACGATAATGTGATCCTGCGGATGTGTGGCCAGCCAGTGACGGACGAAATTGCCGCCAATGAATCCTGCACCGCCAGTCACGATCAATTTTGACATTCGCGTAATTCCCTCAACATATTGCGCAAGCTTTCCCGCCAATGGGGAATAGGATTGTCCAGCTTCCTGCGTATCTTTTCCTTGCCGAGCACCGAACACGCGGGGCGGACGGCGGGGCGCGGAAATTCCCGGGTTGTTATCGGCAACAACCGCCGTACCCGCAAGTCGAAGCCCAGATTGGCCGCCTCCTCGGTGATGGCTAGTGCAAAATCATACCAGCTGGCTACGCCTTCATTCGTGAAGTGATACGTGCCCAGCTCTTGTTTGTCGACCAGCTCGACAATGGCATGCGCAATATCGCGGGCCCAGCTCGGTGTGCCGATCTGGTCCGAAACGATGCGCAGTTCATCACGCTCCTGCGCGAGCCTCAGTATTGTTTTTACGAAATTTGTGCCGCTGGCGCCATAAACCCAAGCCGTTCTGATGATCAGCGCGCGATCGTCTATACTGCGTACCGCTTCCTCGCCTTCCCATTTGCTTTTCCCGTAAACGTTGAGCGGGCAGCCATCGTCATCCTCGTGGTAGGGTCTGCCCTGTGCGCCGTCGAATACGTAATCCGTCGAAACGTGTGCCAGCCGCCCCCCAGTCTCCCGGATCGATCGCGCCAGTGCTGCAGCGGAGTCTCTATTGACGAGGTAGGCCTCGGTAACTTCCTCCTCCGCCTTGTCTACTTGCGTGTAGGCCGCACAGTTGATCACCCAATCCGGCGCGTGCTGTTTGACCTGTGCGTCCAGGGTGCCAGGTTTCAGGAAGTCCATGCTTTCGCGGCCCAGGGCCAGCACTTCGTCACCGCGGCCGCGCAGCAGGTCGCAGAGCTCCGCCCCCAGTTGTCCTCTGGCGCCGGTCACGAGAATCTTCATCGTCAGGCACCGTAGCTGGGTAACAGTGCGTCCATTTCCGCCAAGGCCCGGCAGTTGCGATCTTTTTCCGACAATTTTGGCGGCTCAGCCAGGGGCCAATCGATACCAATCGCGGGATCGTTCCAGATCACGCCCTGCTCGTCGCCAGGGTTATAGTAATCGGTGCATTCGTACAGAAAATCAGCGATGTCGCTCAGGACATAGAATCCATGTGCGAAGCCGGGTGGAACGTAGAGCATTCGGAAATTATTATCGCTAAGAAATTCGCCGCACCACCGGCCGAAAGTGGGCGATCCTTTGCGTATATCCACCGCAACGTCATAGACTTCCCCGCGAACAACCCGCACCAGTTTTCCTTGGGGCTTTTTCAGCTGGTAATGCAGGCCGCGCAACACGCCCTTCGACGACCGGGAATGGTTGTCCTGAACAGAGGCGAGATCGAATCCCTGTTCGGCGAAGCGACGCCTGTTGTAGGATTCAAGAAAGAACCCACGGTGATCGCCGAACACGTCCGGCTCGACGAGCAGGACGTTCCGGAATCGAGAGCGGTGTGATTACCATTCCTTTCCCTGCTCCAGCGTCTGCATCAGATAAAGGCCGTAGTCGTTTTTCATCAACGATTTGGCCAGTCGCGCAAGTTGCGCGTCGTCGATGAATCCCATGCGCCACGCGATCTCTTCGATGCAGGCGATTTTCAGGCCCTGGCGCGATTCGATGGTTTCGACGTAGCTCGCAGCCTGCAGCAAGGCGGAATGAGTTCCGGTGTCGAGCCAGGCCGACCCCGTCCCAAGATCTCAACGTGCAGCTGGTTGCGTTGCAGGTAGGCGAGGTTCAGATCGGTGATTTCCAATTCTCCGCGCTCGGACGGAACCAACTGCGAGGCGAGATCCACGACTTGGTTGTCGTAGAAATACAAACCCGTGACGGCGAAATTGGAGCGGGCGCTGACTGGCTTTTCCTCCAGACTCAGCACACGACCGTCTTCGCCGAGCTCGATAACCCCATAGCGCTCGGGATCCTTGACCTGGTAGCCAAAAACGGTTGCGCCCTCTGTGCGTTTGGCTGCCTTCTGAAGGCTTTCCGCAAGACCCTGGCCGTTGAAGATGTTGTCGCCGAGTACCAGGCTGCAGGGCGAACTGTTCAGGAAATTCTTTGCGATAAGAAAGGCCTGCGCGATTCCGGCTGGAGTCGGCTGTTCTGCGTAACTGAACCTAAGTCCGAGTTCGCTTCCGTCGCCCAGCAATCTTGCAAACAGCGGCAGGGACTCTGGTGTCGAGATAACCAGTATTTCCCGAATACCCGCGAGCATCAGCACCGAGAGGGGATAGTAGATCATCGGCTTGTCGTAGACGGGCATCAGCTGTTTGCTGACCACCCGTGTCAACGGATAAAGCCGCGTGCCTGAGCCACCGGCAAGAATGATACCTTTCATTCTGAAATCCTATGAGCGGTAATGGCGTGGAATGTACTAATGCAAAATGTCGAGTACACGACTTTGCTCCGATACTCATGGCTGCGCGGGAGTACAGCTGCGGCGATGGATTGTCCGCGAAGTTACGTGTGTACTCGTCGACACCGCCCGGTATGGCGCAAATCCTGTCTGCAGGCATCAAGATGCGGTAAATCCGCTCGGCCGGCCGCGGCAGTATAACGGGCGGGCGGCAACGCCCGCAATGCCGGTAGACGGTTCCATCGGCGATTTACCGCAACAGGACGTTCGCGGTGAGTCGCCACGATAGGGTGCGGGGCCGGCCTGCTTCGGCTGCTGCTCGCTCCCTTTCAGGGCGATGACTCAGCGCTTCATTGACCGACATCGCTCCACAGTTGGATTAGCTGGTTCCCATCCGGTCCGTGATGCGGTGGGTCCCGGACTGTCGAAGCCAGAAGACGAGATAGCCAAGAAGTACAACCACTATTGCCTGGTATCCAATATGAAATACGAAGAAGTTCTTGTGCCACAGACTAATATACAGCACCGCGATTGCGCCTTGCAGACCGAGAAAAATGGCAGATTGCCGCTTATCATTCCAGTAATGCTTTTCAAGTTTCCGGGCGTCCCGGAACGCCACCGCGAAGAGCGCGGTGACAATCGCAAAGCCGATCACACCTGATTCCCACAGGATGGCGATAGCAGCCAGGTTGCCAACGTCGAAGCTCAGTGGGTCGCTGATACCCAGCTTCTGCGCCAGGTAGTTGTGTTCGTCCGAGCGGGAGGCGCCGACTCCGTAGCCCAGCAGCGTGTTCGCCAGCGACCCGTGGTCATCCAGCCACAACTTGATCGCCCCGCCTCGACTCAACTTTCCGTCTTCTGACTCGCTATCGGCCGTATTGTATGCAATCGTGTAGGTGATCAGGTCAGACCAATTCGCAACCTTGCCTTCAGGCGCCTGCCTGATGTAAGCAACGAACAACGTTGCCACAATGGCTGCTGTTAATATTCCAACGCCAATGAAACGCGTCAGATTTTGGAAGATTCCCCGCCTGAAAATCACCATGAATACCACGACAACGTAGACAACTGATACCTTGGCCTCGTTTATCATGACCGGCGCCAGCACAATGGCTGAGGCGAACAGCGTCCGTGCGGTCGATAAGACGCTGTTCTTCCAAAGCGCGAGCACGCAGGACCAGACAACGAGCATGTACGCGGCGAGTGCAGCGTTTGCCCCACCGCCTTCCACGGATCCACCGAAAGTTCCTGATACGATATCAAGCGGTACGATGCCGCGCACAATGCCATGGCGCCCGGGAACGACAAAAAAATACTGATGCAGGACGAACGGCAGCTGTATCAAAGCGAGGAGCCAGATGGCCTTTGGCAGCTGCTTTCTCATCAATTCATCCTTCCAGTCGATCAGAGCCATGGCGAACACTAGGCCCCAGGTTTGAAAGTAACCCTTCATGCCCGTGACCAGCGTAGACAGTTTCTCAGCATTCATGATGGCGGACAGAATGTTGACGAGAATGAATGCCACCAGGAGCCAGAATATGAGTGGCATCTTGTCACTGCCAGGACGTGCCCGTGACATCTGAACCTGTTGGATCAGGACGTGGACAACCAGCATCGCCGAAATCGGCAGGATCGCCCAGCGGATGAGTTCCAGAGGCGGATAGTAAAGTTGTGCTAGTCCCGCTAGGACGAAGCTGACGACAATGCCGGCCCAGAACAGGGGGAGGGGGGATAACGACGCAAGCAGCCCCGCAAACGTCCCCGCGAACAACAGAACCAGTCTCGGGTCCCCTGTGGAGGCCACCACGCCCGCCAGAACAGATACGAAGCCGCCCGTGATCCACAGCGAAAGTTCGCGATATCTGGCTGGGTAAGTTGTCTTTTTCACTGCACCGTATCCCCTTGTCTGTCGCTGAAATCCCTGTCACATCCGATTTCAGCGGATGTGCGGATACTGGCCTATTTATCGCCAGAACGTTTAGATTTCTGGACAAAAGTGATTCAAGGTGGCACATATCATCGTTGAAAATCTCGGTCAACCTGCGAAGGGTATCGTCCTGAACCTCCGGCATGATAGCGTTGCCCGGAACTTGGTTGACCTTCTTATAGAGTCCTTTCAGCCCCAGGTTGCCCAAAACCCTCCAGACAAAATCAAGGCCGGCGCGACGGACCAGTTGCCGCAGGTTCTTGCGTAACGCCTCGAGACCCTTGTATCGGTTCACGTAGCCTGGATTCGATCGATTGTGGAGGGCTGCCGGTTGGTGATTTTCATTAATACCGAGAAAGCGATAAATGCGTCGGGCCGAACCTGCCTTGTCGTCGACGATGTCTTCGAACAGCAAGACGAGGATTTGCTCTTGTGGAAAGTATTTTAGCCAACGCTCAAGATGTCGGGCGTAACGGCCCTGTTCCACGTAGGTGGGGTTATTCTCCAGCCCTTTCTCGAAGCTCCGATCATCGCCCGTGAGGTGACCGACGCGAATTTCATGAATGTGATTGGAAATGGCGCGCTTGATTGGGTTTCTCAGCGACACGATCAGTTTCGCCGCCGGGTAGTGCCGGCGTGTTCTTTCTGGTACCGCGGGCTCATGAAAATAAGAAGGGGAGATTTCCCCTACGGCAATGCGTCCGTCGGGCGCGGGGAACTTGCGCTCGTACCACTGAAGTCCATGATCGTAGTGATACGAAAAGAAATCGATCTCCTTCTGTTCGCTCAGCCCCACCTCGGGGTGGTCTGCCAGAATGTCATAGATCCATGTGGAAGCGCATTTCTGGGCGCCCACACCAATAAACGTCGGCTTGGTCATCGTTCCTGGGAGTGGCGGTTCTTGTTCAGTGGGTTGGATGGCGCGACTAGCCCGCGACCCTATATTAGGCGGAGCGAGCGGCTACCTGCAACCGGTAACGGCCAGTCGAGCGAACATTGCAGGGATATACCCGGCATCGATGCGCGCAGGGGGCTCCCATGGGTGTCGCATCTATTTCGAACGGGCGACCGGCGCGGTCGGTGCCGCAGGGTGAGGAATGCGAGCGTTGGTTCCTGAGGCGGAGTCATCGTGCGTACCGACATCGGGCAGGATCCGCTATGGCCAACACGTGACGGATACGAATCCGGCAAAGGCGGTCGTTACCTATCGCGAGAACGAGACGCCGGACACGCTTCCGTCGGTCAGCAGGCCGATGCCGTCGTTGCGGCTGGTGAGCGAGTTCCTGCTGGCGATCACGCTACCGTCGACGGACAGATTCACGAAGTGGATGTTGCGTATGGTGCCGCCGACGTTGCCGTACAGGGTGCTTTGCTTATAGGGCACACCCGCCAGCTCGATATTCTGGAACGTCAGACCGTCAATCAGTTTGCTGGCGGTCGGATTCGGGTCGCCCCAGACACTCGTTCCGTTCGGACTTGCGTGCGTGGTCACCATGCGGAGACTGACCAGGCGCAGCAGATTTTCTTCCTCGATACGAATATTCGTGAAGCTGGCATTCTCGAACGATGCATTTCTGCTGAAGCCCATGGCGCTGAAGATGGCGTTGGTGCTGTGCATATCGGGCCGGTCATTCTCGGCCGTACTGTAGTCATAGTAAACGTCGCTGTGGATCACGTCGATGTCGGAGATTCGGCTGCCCTGGGCGACGCCGGACAGGTCCCAGGCGAGCTTGAAGACGGCGCCGGAGGTCTGTTGCCAGACGACGTTGCGGCGAACGGTCTGGTTACTGTAGTAGAGCTTGATATTGTCGTCCTCGACCTTGATGAAGCTGTCCTCGATCAGGGAATTCTTGCCGGCGGTGATGCCGTCATTGCGGTGGTTCCAGGAGAACAGCTTGACGTCACGAATCTGCATGGGGCTGTAGCTGTTGATGCACGCGCGCAGGGGGTCGGTGATGGTGATGCCCTCGATCAGCAGGTTGCTGTCCTTGCTGCCCGAGGAGAAATCGACGGTGTGGTTGCCCCACTGGGTGTTCTCGGCGGCGGTCTCGGTCAGGTCGATGCCGGAGAGGATGCCGCGGCCGCGGATGCTGATGTTCTGGGGGCTGGACTGGGCGGACATGAAGGTACCGATCACATAGGCGCCGCCGGCGATATAGACCTGGGTGTTGTTGGCCAGCGGGTATTGCTTGCCGATGGTGTGGATGCCGGGCCCAAATAGAGGACACTCGGACTGCCGGCCTTGGGCACGTTGGTTTCGAGCGGGTCGGCGAAGACGAACAGGGGGTGCTGGACGACGTGCTTGGTGACGGGGCCGATGTCGGTAAAGGAGCCGCTGACGGTAGTATTTCGTCGATTTCCACGGAGACTCTGGCGGGCTTGTCGAGGGTGAAGCTGCAGGTATTGCCCTGGATGCTGGTCTGGATGTTCAGCGCCAGCGGGCGGACCACGCAGGTGCGGACGGTCTTGCCGTCGAGGCGGCTGGCCTGACGTTGACGGAGCCGTCGAAGGAGAAGGTGGTCCAATGGTTGGCGACCTGCGTGAAGTCGCGGGCGCCGGCCCAGCCGCCGGGGTTGCCGGTGTTGTCGCTGCGGTAGACGAAGGAGCTCTGGGTGGCGCCGTTTTGTGAAAGCCGGACGGCGAAGCGGTCGGATTTGAACCGATCCTGAATGGCCTGGGTTGCCGGGTAGACGACGAGGGAGCCGGAGACGGCACTGGGGGTGTTCTCGTTGACCCTGTAGTTGCATAAATGCGTCGATATTTATGCAGAAACCAGCTTATTTATAGGCTATGCCACCTTTAGCGACTCTATCGCTGGACTTCACCAAGAGTGAGATCCAAACACATGGAAATTGAAGCAAAAAGAGGGTATTCGGCCATAAAAAACGGCCTCTGGTTTGGTAGAATTGTGAACGCCAATCCAGCAACTCAACCAAAAGAGACCGTCAACGTGAAGTTTAGCAAAGCCGCCATCCATCGCAAGACCCACCGCATTCCCGAGATCAAATTTGAGGATCAGCGACTGACCTCGTTTGCCGGTTTGGTGGTGTACCAATCGCTGTTTCAACGTATTGACCTCAAGCAGCAACTGGCCGGGTGTTTCCGTCATCTGACCGTCAGTCCAATCTTTGGACACGGCGTCATCGTCCTGTTGCTGATCGTTCACCTCGTGCTGGGCTATCGCCGGCTTCAGGACATGCGCTACTACCAGGACGATCCGATGGTGCGCCGCCTGTTGGGGCTTGAGCGCCTGCCGGATGTGGCGACCGTCAGTCGTACATTGGCAAACCTGGATGACCGAAGTGTCACCCCTCTGCGTCGGCTCAGCCGGCAGCGGGTGTTGGACCAACTCAGTCGTTTGAGGCTGGCCCGCATCACCCTGGACTTCGACGGCTCTGTATTGTCCACCGGCCGTTTCGCCGAAGGCACGGCCGTCGGCTTTAACCGCAAGAAGAAAGGGCAGCGCAGCTACTACCCGCTGTTTTGTACCATCGCCCAGACGGGTCAGGTGCTCGATGTCTGGCATCGCCCGGGCAACGTGCATGATTCCAATGGCGCCACGGCGTTCATTCTGGCCTGCCTACGGGAAATACAGGCTATTTTGCCGCATTGCCTCATTGAGGTCCGCATGGACAGCGCTTTCTTTAGCGATGACATTGTCAGCCTGCTGGACACTGAAGGGGTTCAGTTTACCATCAGCGTACCGTTCGAACGCTTTAGCGATCTCAAGGCATTGATCGAGAATCGAAAGCGCTGGCGCCGCTTGAACGGACAGTGGAGCTTTTTCGAAACGAACTGGAAACCATCGAGTTGGAATGACCGATACCGATTCGTCTTTATCCGAACCAGGAACCGCCAACAAGTTAAGGGTGCAATCCAACTGGACCTGTTCATCCCCTACGAATACGGCTATGACTTCAAGGTGATCGTCACCAACAAGCAACTCTCGGCCAAGAAGGCACTGACCTTCCACAATGGACGCGGTGCTCAGGAAGGCCTGTTCGCCGAGCTCAAGTCGCAGACACAAATGGATTACGTGCCAACGCGAAGAAAAGCGGGCAATCAAGTCTACCTCCTCTCGGCCGTGCTGGCGCATAACCTCAACCGGGAAATGCAGATGCACTGTTATGCCCAGGAAAGAAATACTACCGAAAAGCGCGCACCACTGTGGCGATTCGAGCAACTGGGTACCCTTCGCCGCAAACTCATCCAGCGTGCCGGACGGCTGACCAAGCCGCAAGGCAAACTCACGCTGACAATGAGTGCAAACCCCACAGTGCAATCGGAGTTGTTGCATTATTTAGAGGTGTTGAAGCAAGCCGCTTGACCGCATTCTGGTCAAGATTTTTGCAATGATCGGGTTGACATAGAGGCGGTGCGTGGCGGACATTGCGGTCAGGCCGTCATTGTCGACGGCGATGACGTAGACATCATGGCTGCCGACACTGGGGTTGGACCAGTTGAAGGCATAGGGACTGGTGCTGTCGGTGCCCAGCAGGCTGCCGTTCTCGTAGAACTTGACCTGCCGAACCGGGCCGTCGCTGTCCGAGGCGCTTGCGCTCAGCCGAATCCCCGATCCCGACACATAATTGGCGTTGTCGCCGGGTGCGTCGAGTGTTACCGACGGTTTCGATTTTGGCACGGGCGCCGTATCGGTTCCGGCGGCCACCGGCGCCGGCGTATCGGAGCTTGTCGCGTTACTGGCGGTATACATCGGCTCGCTAGTGTAGTGCGCCGTAATCAATGGAACAAATCATCGTGCATCCTGTCGAAGTTGTGAGACCTGTGACAGGAGAACAAAGATGCGCATTGCCCCGAAGATCGTACTTAGTGCAGAAGAGGAAAAGGCATTGACCAAGCTGTCGCGCTCGAATACCACGAGTGTCAGGCTCGCGCGCCGCGCCAAGATTGTATTGCTGGCGGCACATGGCAAAGACAATCTGCAGATTGCCAAGGAATTGGGCGTGGGTCGCGTGCAGGTCGGACGCTGGCGGGAACGCTATGCCGCTGCCGGTTTGGCGGGGATTGAACAGGACTTGCCGCGTGGTGGCCGCCATCCCACGGTCGATGCGCAGGCCATCGTGCGCCTGACCACCCAAACCACGCCGGACAACGCCACGCACTGGAGCACACGCACCCTGGCCAAGGTGGCGGACGTCGGTGCCACGACCGTGCGTCGGGTATGGCGCGCGCACGGACTGAAGCCGCATTTGATGGAGACCTTCAAGGTCTCGCGCGATCCGCACTTCGTCGAGAAGCTGGAAGATGTCGTGGGCTTGTATTTGAATCCGCCGGAACATGCGCTGGTGCTGTGTTGCGATGAGAAAAGTCAGGTGCAAGCGCTCGATCGCACGCAGCCAGGCTTGCCGCTGAAGAAGGGTCGTGCTGCAACGATGACGCATGACTACAAACGCCATGGAACCACCACGTTGTTTGCCGCGCTCAATGTTCTGGACGGTAGCGTAATTGGCCAGTGCCAACAACGCCATCGGCACATCGAATGGCTGAAATTTCTGCGCCAGATCGACCGTGAAACCCTCAAGGACAAGATGTTGCATCTGATCTGCGACAACTACGCCACCCACAAACATCCCAAGGTCCAACAGTGGCTGAAGAAACACCCACGCTTTCACCTCCACTTCACACCGACCTCGGCGTCCTGGTTGAACAGGGTTGAGCGCTTCTTCCGTGACCTGACCTGCGAACGTCTGCGCCGTGGTGTGTTTACCAGTGTGCCGGAACTCATTGGCGCTATTGAAGGCTACGTCGATCAGCATAATGAAAACCCCAAGCCCTTCATCTGGACCGCCAAGGCCAATGACATCTTGCAGAAGGTCATTCGCTAACAGCCGTTTAAGTTCCAAACAGAATGGCGCACTACACTAGCAGCGCTACTGTTGGTATTTTCTCCCACGCATGCACTGAGAAAAACGACGTGCAACGCTACGGCAAGTTTCAGCGCCGTAATTGAACGAAATTTCGCAGTTTGATAAAGCACGACGAAGGCTCCGGGAGAGGTGGGTCAGTCAGGTGCTATCTTCGACAAAACCACTGGGAACTTGATGATGTGCTTCACAAATTCCGTGGCGTGATTTGGCGACAGAACAAGGCGCGAGTGCCATTTGTGATGGCGTCCGCGGAATCCGTGGTGACTGACGAAGAATGAGGCCCAGTTTGTGGGATTGGCGCCAAGTCAAAACCAGGCGATCAAGAGTCAAGATTGCGCAAATGCCGGGAATAGATAGCGGCGATGTGAGTGCATTAGCCCGACTTCCGCTACTGGCGGGGTATTGAAGCCGTAACCCCTTGATCATGTTGGAGTGTGGGTTAAAAGGTCGCCACTACACGCGGCGCGTGTGGTATCAGGGTGCATTCTGCTGAGATGCGCGGCGGCGGCTGCGCCGGTAACTGCAGTCGTAAGCGCTCGAGCAACAAGCGGCAGTCATTGTCGGGTTGGGTAACGCGGGATAACACCAGTGTGCGTCCAGCGGTGGTGGGTAGGTGCACGTCGATCATGCTCAGCGTGGCGAGCTTCTCCAACACGACGCGCGGGGTCAGTCCAGGGGCAAGGTCTGTCAGGCGCCGGCGCAGCGTGATGTGCAGACAATAGGCGAGGAAAGCGATGAAGATGTGCGCCTCGATGCGGTGATCTTTCTGGTGATACACCGGCCGCAACGACAAGTCGCCTTTGAGATTACGGAACGCCTCTTCGATCTGACAGAGCGTCATATAGTGCTGCCACAGGGTGGCCGGGTCGCAGCCGCACAAGTTGGTGCGCAACAGATAGCGTCCTTCGCGGCGACGGTGTTCGCGCAGTCGCGGTTTGTTCAATTCAAACTCGAAGCTGACGTGCGCGCGGCGTTGACCTTTACCCTGGGGCGGTTCGGGTAAGGTGATGTCGAGGAGCTTCCAGGCCTCGCCCGCCTGCGCCTTGGCCGCCCCGAGTTTCATCAACAAGGCGGCGTAGCTCAGCCGTTGGCCTTTGAGCTCATGCAAGCGCCGCCACAGCGTTTTCAACCGTCGCCGGCGCATGCCGCGCTCCTTGCTCACGCGCCGCGCGCTCTTCGCCAGCACGTACAACTCACCGTCCTCTTCGATGAGCTTGACCTCCACCCCGTCGCGCACATCCCGCCAATCCTGCGCACACAGCGCCTGTTCAAACCGGCTCAGTCGCCCCTTGGGTGTGCCCACCAGGTAATTCACCGGCGGGTCACTCTCACGCATCTGCTCCAACACGGCTTCGGTCGGTATTCCCCGGTCCATCACCCAGGTTCGGCGCGCTTTGCCGTATTGGCGCTCAATGCGCGAGAGCGCATCGTGCAACGTCGTCGTGTCCGCCGTGTTGCCGGGCAGCACCTCGTAGCCCAGCGGAAAACCCTCCGTCGTCACGATCAGCGCGATGACCACCTGCACACAATCCGGGCGTTTGTCGCGGCTGTAGCCAAAGCGGCGCAGCCCATCGGGCTCCGGTACGTCGCACTCAAAGTAGGTGCTCGTCAGGTCGTAGAGCAGCACGTCAAAGCGCGCATTGAACAGGTCGCGCCAGCGTCCCTGCAGATGACTGAACAACGCCTCTTTGTGTTCCAGCAGCTTGTCCAGACACCGGTACAGCGTGTCATCGGCAACGAGGCGACTGTCCGCCTCGAGCAAATCCCCCAGCGCACTGTGGTCAAACCACTGCCGGTGCAGACGCCACTCACTGCCCGGGTCAATCAGCTGATAGATCACCTGCACCGTCAGCACCTGGTCCCAGCGCGTGCCTTCACGACTGGCCGGCAACCGCTCGGCCCAGAACACATCCAGTCCCAACTGCTGCCACAACTGCAGACCCAACCAGCACGCGCCCCACTGCCGCGGCCGGTGCAACTGCATCTCGTTGAGCTTCACCCCGATGTGCGCCGCGCGTTCACCGCACGGCAACCGGTCCTCCGCGAAAATCCTCAGCTGTTGGGGACGTGCCTGCCCGTCTACAAATACCTCAATGCTCTTCTGCCACGCCTCGCGCTGACTGTCGGTGATCTCCCCCAGATACAGCACATGCCGCTGGATGCAACGACCGTCGCTCAGGCGGCGACTCTCTACGATCGACCAGCTGCGGTGCTCCTTACCGTCTTTGCGCCGAATGCTGCACTTGAGGTACATGATGCCCGTGTATTGTAGACATCAATCTCGATCCGTAAAGGAGCAAGGTCGCCACTACAGCGGGATTTGCTGCATTTCCACGAGAGGGTGCATTGTCCATCAATGAGTTGACCGCGGAAAATCGTAAAACCTAAGGTCGAGTTGCGGAAGTCGGGCTAGGCGCAGCTACGCTTGTACCATTCAGACAAGAGATTTTCATAGGCCGCCAACACCTTGTCCCACGTGAACTCATCGGCGTGGCGAGTGCGACTCGAATTCCTCATTTTTTCGATATGGTCGTCGCCGTTGTCCAGTCGATCGAGCTGTCTGGCGCAATCATCTTCGTCCTTAAAGTAAGCGGCGCCTTCACCTGCAACCCAGCGATTGAACTGGTTGTCGTGCGCCAGAACCGGCGATCCTGCGCCCAGCGTTTCCACGAGCGACGGGTTTGTTCCACCGACCTGGTGTCCGTGAATGTAAAGCCTCGTGTAATACCTAAGCGCATTCACAATGTTCTGATCGTAGATGGCTCCAACAAACTTGACCTCATCGCCCGCTGCGTCGATAACGCTCTTGTGGTATACGTTTTCATCGGGCGAATAGTTGCCGAGGACGACCAGCGGATGACCACGCCTCTTGCGCGAATAAGCGGCTACGATTTCTCGAATCGAATTTTCGGGTTCAGGCCTGGCAACGACGAGATAGTAACGGAATGGTTGAAGACCGAACCTTTCGAGTATGGAGCTGTCCGCGTCAGTCAAGCGCTCGGCACCGTATGGGATAACCGTGATCTTGTTCTTGCCGACGCGGGCCTGCAGGTGCCGGCTGATCTGTGGGTGGTCTGCGATCAAATGGTCACCGAGCCAGCTGCCAAGGCATTCGTTGAGGAAAAACCAAGCCTGCACCGGTTTGGACCATTTCTGCCGCTTCCATTCAACCCCATCCATATTGATGAGATTGGTCCGTCCCTTCAAGCGCAGGAACAACGAATAAATTGCCGTATTGTATCCCAGGGTCAGATTCAGCCCCGGTTTCCGCGCTGCGTCTTTGACTGTGAGCCAGTCGAACAGGATAGAACCTTTCGTCCCGTCGCTCGGCACAGGAATGTGAATCAGCCTCACACCCTTCCACGAGTCCTCATACGGTTTGCCCGTCCCCAGTTCCTGGCAATAGACGGTCACATCCCAGCCGCGTTCAACAAGATAAGGCGCAAGAATCTGCGTAAAGGTCTCGAAGCCCCCGTGCGCGGCCGGAATGCCGCGTATTCCGTGTATAAAAATGGCTTTCTTATCGGGCATCAGATTTCCTGCTGGTGTCCGCTATCCAGGTTGCGCGCGGCTCAATAGCCTAGTCGATTCATGGTGTCGTCGAACAAGGCGGCGACAGCTGGGACAAGTACCGGTTTGTCCTTGGGGCGCGGAGCACGCAAAACGTCTTTTGCATAGTCCAGCACATTGTCCGAACAAGGCAAATCGTTTGCATGCATCAGCATCTTCAGTTGTTCGGTCGGGTGTTCCACGAGATCCTCATAATTAATTCGGTAAATCAATCCAGGCTTATTTTCCAGTTCCTCCAACCCTTTTCTCATTGTTGCGATCCATTCCATCGCGGCGCGATTGATGTGATCGAGGCCGGCGAGATCGAGCTTGGCGACATCGGAATACTCCGGCACCAGCTTGATGATTTGATCGCAGTAGTACGTCCACTTGATGTCGTTACGGCCCCACCAGTCCTCAGTTCGAGAGCCGGTCTGGAGCCCTTTGGTCCGCGACCACTGAGCAACGGACGCTACCGCGTCTATGCCATTGCGAACGATAAAAATAATCTTGGCTTGCGGCAGCGCTTCCTGCAGGTAGCCGATTCTGAATATAAACTCCGGGTACTTGTCCAAAGCACGCTTCACGCCCATCATGCGCGCGTAGTGCCCGAGTACCCGGTTGACGATCCGCGCGGTATCCGGACGGCAATCCTTTGCGCCCAACATAATCCTGCCGCCCGACGGGTGATAATCTCCGCAGATATCCGTGACTTTATCGGCGATATACCACATTAACTTAGGCTCGTTGAGAAATCCGACGTGTTCGTGCAAGGACAGCAGCTTGCCAAGGATGGTGGTGCCGGATCGGCCTAGGCCCGTGATGTAAATGGGCCGATCGGCCGGCACGTCTCCGGGAATGGCCGCCAGAAGTTCTAGGAATGCGCGAACGAAGGGATTTACCCACTGGCCGCGAGTGGTATGGGCGCGACCTTCGAACAGAAGATAGGTCAATACGCGGCGAATGGCGTATCCCTTGCCATACTGGATATAGGTTCTGTCGAGCTGCGCAATCACAGTGTTACTCTGCGGAGCGATGACGGGACCGGCGCATCAATGACGGGTGCTCCGAGCGATGCATACAGCGATTGCATGGCGCGAGAATATCGGTCGATTGTGTATGTGTTCGCGACGTGCTGTCTGGCGGATTTCCCCATTGCCACGATACGGTCGTTACTCGTCGAATCGATCATCGAGAGATATTCCGCCAGCGCCTCGACGTTACCGCTCTCGAACAGGTAGCCGGTGTGCCCGTGCTCGATCAGTTCGGGAATGCCCCCGATATTGGCGCCGATGACGATCTTGCCGAGTGCGTACGCCTCAAGCACGCTCATCGGAGCGTTTTCGTACCATTCGGATGGAAGAATGACGGCGCGCGCTTGCTGGATAACGGGCCACAGGTTGGCTTTGCTCTGGAAGCCGAGAAATTCGATGTTTGCTCCGGAATTCTTGGCGAACTCAAGCAGTTCAATCCGTTGAGGACCTGTGCCTGCAATCTTCAATCCGATCCTGGAGCGAGCAGTTGCGCTAATCAGCGTCTTGAGCCCTTTCTCGGGCGCGAGACGACCAAAGTACAGCATGTAATCACCCGGGTCGTATGACGGTTCGTAGTTCTCGGCGTGCACATAGTTAGGTATGTAGACAAGCTGCTCTTTTGGCCAGCCCCATTCTTCGAGTTTGCTCGCGAAAAAACGACTTGGTACGACGACCCGGTTGAGATTCTTTCGATACATGCCGAGTGATTTGTGGACGATGGATTCGACCATAACCAAGGCGCTGACCGACAGGGAGTCGTGTACGCAGCGATTAATCATGACATTGAGCAAATTGCCTTCTTTGCACTTCTCGCAAATGCCGTTCTTGTTCAGCATCTTGTACGCCGGGCATGCTAGCTTGAGGTCATGTGCGGTCATGACGGTGGGAACTCCACGGGATTTCAGCAACGACAGCACGGATGGCGACAAGTGATGGTAGATGCAATGGGCGTGTGCAACGTCGGGTTCCCATTTGTCGAGCAGGCGACCGAGTTTCTCGGCGGCTTCCCATGAATAGATCACTTTGCCCGCCATTTTCAGTTTGGCGGCCAAGCTGTAATGCGAGCCGAATTCCAGTTCATCGACAAAATACGCGCTCCATTCGGACGCTTCGTTCTCGGGGTGGTGCATGGAGAAAGAAGCCGTTTCCCAACCGAGGGAGTGGAACAAGGCGTCATGCTCGAAGTACATGGCGTCCGATCCGCCGCGCTTATAGTGATAGCTGTTGAGTGACAGAAGGCGTGGTTTTGTCATGGCAATTTATTTCGGTTTTCCCAGGATTGCCTGGAACTGAATCCATGCGCGACGCGGGTTAGTGGCAAGAACACCGGCGGCATGCACCGGATATTTCAGTATTTGAACGAAAACGGACGGATTGATGCCGGAATCATTTGTTCTTGGCAGGTACGACAATTTCTCCATTAAAGGCCCGGTCAGCCGTTCACAAACAAAGACTTCACCACTCGACAGCGTTTCAACCCAGCGGTTAACCGATGATGCCGTAACCCCGAACTTCTGATCTGCATTGCTACGGTGTGATGATCCAACCTGCGGAACTTCCAGCATGCTTCGCTCGAATTGCAGGCCCAGAAAATCGCACAGTTTTTCGAGTTCCGATTGCGGTCTGGCGACGATGTCTTCGAATCGGACCAAGCGAAACCGTGGGTGCTCTCTCAATTGCAGAGCCAGTCGGTTGGCATCGATCCACAGTTTGCTGATGGTGTAGGGATGGTAGTTGAACCACACCCGCACGATTTCTGAATATGGAATGTTGCGTCCACCCAGTTGTTTGCGTTTCCAGCGGTTCTTTTGCGATGCAAGGACATCGCGCGGATCGCGAACCATGTGCACGATCTTCAGATTGGGGTAGCTTTGCAACAGGTCCGTGGCGTAGAAGATATTTCGGGGCGTCTGTTCGCAGGGGATTTCCTTGCCCTGTTTTTGGGCGAGGAACGCGAGGATCGTCGCGATTACCTGTCCGGCGTGCAGAGCATCGTCCGCAGTCGAATGCCAAATTTTCTCGGCCTCCGCCTTGTCGTCATCAAGCACGTTGCCCCAGACATCGCGAATGCCTCTGGCGATGAGCTGGGCGGAAAGACGGATTGCCGCTTTTTTTTCAAGACGATCCCCAAGTCTGCCAGCGTCATAGAGGTCGCCAAAACAATGCAACTCCTTCAGGCCGGCAACCCGACTGTGTTGCCCCAACATTCTGCTCAGCATTGTCGTGCCGGAGCGAGACGCACCTGTAACGAAAATCATGGGTTGGGTAAGTTGTCCAGTCACACCGTTCATGGCGTCGCGAGTATAAGAGCCAAGCCCCCTCAATGACCTTTGTTCTTAAGAATCTTGTATAATATATTATTCATCAAAGCACTCCTTTGCACATCCGGTACCCAAATCGCAGCGAATCTATATTTGGATGCCCGTCCAGCGAGCGCCATTTATAAAGGTGCCTGAGGTGGCTCGAACCCTGTCCTCGCCCCACAGGGTCCGATTTGCGCCTTGTTCAATGGTTCTTCCGGCACCAGATATATAAGCATATTAGCACACACGACTCAACTAATTGGACCGCTGGTGGTCGATCGTTTGCGCTGACTGTGTTCGGCCTAACCTTTCGTCCAGTGGCACAATACCGTTTGTGCCACATTAGAGCAGGAAACGGGGACCGATTGGCGTCGTCTCGGTGATTTTCATCAAGATTATTTCAATCTTGCGTGCTACTTTCCCAAAGTCCTACTTTCGACAAGGTTAGTTGCAGATTTACCCGGCGACAGTACGTCCTTATAGCGTCCAACGCGGGTGTTGTATTTAGAGCCAGTTAACCGGGTCTTGCCACTTGCGCGACACAATAAAGTTCTTTGGGACAGAATGTTACGGCCGGAGGTTCCAAATATATAGAGTGTCCGGATGGAGTCTGGCGTCTGGTCCGACGGGCTTCGCATGTCGTTCCAACTCCGAGATACGATTTGCGATTAGACTTACGTCCGGGTCGACACTGCCCCGGCCCGCTGTCTCCTTGCTCGGATAAAGACTCGGGATCGCCGTTGATCGAGGGGTTCCGGCATTGGGTATTCGGCTTGCGCTGGCGACGCACCTTCCTTGATGGTTACGGAGGGCACCCTGGCGACGCCTAGCGGGGACGGTCGGGTTCGATGCATTTAGATTCCTTTACGGGAATGCGCGTATTTTCCGTCCGCTGACGCCGAGCACCGTGGCTGGTTAATCGACGAACACGCAGTGTGCGCTCACGACGTTGTTCAGGGTCAGTGCGATCTATCCGGAGCTTGACGTCAGGTTCCTGGGATCTGGAGTGACAATCGAAACCTTTGCAAACCAAGTGCCCGTCGGCCCTGGCGCTGGATCACTCGTGGCTAACTCGCTTGACGGCGAGACATCGATCAGGTGTACTTCAGCGCGTCTACATGTTCCGGGGCAACGATGTACGTACTATTGAGCCTTACCTATTAACATGACACTAAAACGCCAATTCCGCCTGAGCCCAGCAGGCGGCGATCACGGAAGAGCGCCGCTGGGCGGGCTTGAGTTTGTTGCGCGCCATTGCACCCAGCTCGGTCAGGGTGTTGGGACAATAGTTAGCCAGCGCATGGCGCTTGAGCCACGCCCACAGAAACTCGACCGGATTGAGGTCGGGCGCGTACGGCGGCAGAAAGGCAACCTGCAGATGTCCCTCGGTGCTATCGAGATAATCGCGCACAACTATCGAGCGGTGCGCGCGCAAGCCGTCCCAGATAATCAGCAGCGGTTGCTTGAGATGGGCTTTGAGCGCCTTGAGAAATTCCACGATCTGTTCCTTTTTGATGGCGCCCTCGTGAAAGCGGAACATACATTGTGTGAACGTCAGTCCGGCGATCACCGACAAGTGCTTCCAGTTGAAATGGAACTGGATGATCGGTGTCTGCCCGACGGGTGCCCACGTACGCACGCGCGTCGGTCGCTCGGACAGTCCGGACTCGTCGACAAACACGATCAGGCGGCCTTCGCGTTGGGCTTTTTTTTAAGTGCCGGCCACCTACGCCGCTTCCAGGCGCGGATCGCACCTTCGTCGCGCTCCAAAGCACGCTTCTCGGGCTTTTGGCTGGAAAACCCCAATTGCCTCAGCAGTCGCCACACAGGCACTTCGCTGTGTCGCACACCAAACAACCGCTGGATGACTTGCCGAACCCGCTTGAGCGTCCATAACTCGGTACCAAAGCCGTGGGCGGTTGGACTTTCCAGCAGCACTTCGCGCAAGCGTGCCAGTGCGGACTCGTCGAGCTGGCTCTGCGGACCAGTCCGGCGACTTTGCCGCAGCGCATCGATGCCGCCTTCATCGAACACCCGTTTCCACGTGTACACCGTTTGCCGCGCCACGCCCACACGCTCTGCCACCTCGGCCGGTGCAATGCCGCGTTGCAGCATTCTTCCCGCGCGGACACGTCGCTTCGTCACTTCGTCCATCTTTTCTGCCATGCAGCATTCCCCTTGTCAGTTCGACACGAGCACCGTGCAGGGTAATTATAGTATCTGTCATGCTAATAGGTAAGGCTCAATAGTTCCATGTTCAAGTCACGGCGTCGTGACCACAGTTAACCCGGCGGGCTCGCCGCTCGAATTTGAATCAGCAAAACATGAACAGTCGAGATTTGAGATACCTCTTTATCTTGAGGGAGCCATTTCCGCCGTTTCGCCCGGACACGGTCATCTTGTTCGCTGACGAATTGAGGAATCGAGGGCACCAGATCGATTGGATTTTCCAGTCCAAGGAAACTGTGGCCAAGTCGTATGAAACGTCGTGGCAGGGCGGGGCTGCATGGGTCGTTGCGTCGAACCGTGGCGGCGGACTACTTGCCAAACTGCACAAGCATCTGCTCGGACTGTGGATGGACCTGGGCATCATCACCCGGACGCGTAAGAAAAGGTATGACTTCATTCAGGTCCGCGACCGTTTTTTTGGCGCGCTTACCGGGCTATTGGCCGCGAGGTTAAGTCGGACCCGATTTTTCTTCTGGCTATCGTTCCCGTTCCCAGAGATGTACTTATATCGAATCGAGAGCGGGGAGTCGCCCTTTCCAGTGCTGGACTGGTTAAGGGGCGTCTTCCTGAAGTTCGTTCTTTACAAAATTATCATGCCCGCCGCCGATTTTGTGTTCGTGCAAAGTGACCAGATGAAGGCGGACGTCGTCGCCAATGGTGTGGATCCCTCCAAGTTGATGGCTGTGCCGATGGGCATTTCACTGAAGCGGCTCGATGCATGGTCCGCCGACGACGATTTGTCACACGCCGACGGGGAAGCGGTCGTGTTGTATCTGGGTACGCTGATAAGAGATAGAAAACTGGAATTCCTGGTGCGCGTACACAAGAAGGTTATGGAGCGTGTCGCTGGCGCAAAGCTGTATTTTGTGGGTGGTGGGCAGTGCGACGAGGACGAAGAACGGCTTCGGGATGAAGCGAGGAAGCTTGGAATCTCCGACGCGGTAGTGTTTACGGGCTTTCTGCCATTCGATAAAGCGTGGCAGTACGTTCACAGGGCCACGGTCTGTGTGTCGCCTTTTTATCCTACGCCTATTTTGAATTCGACGTCGCCGACAAAACTGGTTGAGTACATGGCTTTCTCGAAACCGGTTGTCGCGAATGACCATCCTGACCAGTGCAAGGTGATTAGTGAGAGTGGGGCAGGCTATTGCGTTGCCTGGGACGAAAGTCAATTTGCCGACGCGATAGTGAAAATCATCAGCGATCCGGCTGCGGCCGGCAAAATGGGAAGACGCGGCAAGGAATATGTGGAGAAGCACCGATCGTACCGGGCCATTGCCGAATCGCTGGACCACGTCTACAGGGCTTTGTGCAACGACGACGATCTTACCCAGAAGGAAATGCTTCGACGCGACGAGCACTGAAACCACTATTCGTCGTGTCCAATGTTCGTCTGACGTCGCCGGGTGTATGGTGAAACACAACCCTCAACCTCTTATGCTGGGTTCAAATCGAGCTCAGATCGTACGGTGTCATTGGGGACATTTGAGTCGGGCGCGCGTTGGCGCGCCGTGCGTGTGGAAATTGGATCACGATCGCCACGTCGCGACGACTGCATATGCGGTGGCAAGCCGGTCGAGCGGTAAGATGGTTGGTTGAGGTTGGGTTTGCGTCACCGAGTTTGGCGAAGTATCTGTTTAAGTTTAAGGATCGTCAGTAAAAACTGTGGGTGAGTTTTGGCTCAGGTAGCTTTCCAAGCGCATGATAGAGTGAGATTTCTGTTATTCGGAATGTCCTGAAGCCGTAGGCTTTTCTCATAGTGACTTTGGCCTTGTTGTTCATTCCCTCGATCACACCGCTGGAGAACGCTTTGCGGGCGCGGAAATAGTTGAGCAGGAGCGCGCGGTGCGTGCGTAGCGTGCGGGCGAACTTCTTCAACGGCTCGATGCTCGAGCGCATGACCTGGGTGCACCACTGATCAAGGAACTTGCCCGCCCAGGTGGGCGAGTCGTAGTTCCAGAACTGCTGGAAGTCCTCCTTGAGCAGGTAGGCCCGCACGCTCTTCAGGTTGTAGCGCAGCAGATCACGCAGTTTGAGACGCTGGTTGTCGGTAAGATTCGCGCGGCGCTTGAGCAGGCGCCAGCGGGATTTCTTGAGCACCGGCGCATAGCCGTCCTGGGCCATGCGCCGCGCCTCGGCAGACGCGTACCGCGTCGATGGCGAGGTTCATCTTCGCCACGACGTGGAAGCGGTCCAGGATGTTCAGGGCGTTGCTGCAGTGCTTCTCGATCATCTTGCAGGTAGGGCTTCCACATATCCGAGCAGACGAACTCGATCTTTTCAGCCAGTTCTTTGCCGATCAGGGTGAAGAACTGCTCGAAGCTCGCTTGCGTGCGTTCCTTTCCTACCCACAGCAGGCGTGTGCAGCCCGCCTCGATCTGGTAGACCAGGGTGAGATAGTTATGTCCGCGTCCGTACTGGATCTCGTCCACACCGATGGCCCGGATCGGGCCGAGTTGGCGATGCTCCAGCCCCCACTGCACGACGTACTCCACCGCTTGGCAGACTTTCTCCCAGGGCTATGGAAACTTTGCGCCGTCTCCTTCCAGGAGAGCTTCGTCGCCCAGTGCGCCAGATACAGCATGTAGGCGCGGGTCAGGGTGATGCTTGCCGATCCCCCAGGGCACCGCCTCCACCTTGACCCCGCAGGCCCTGCACTGCACCCGCCGCATGCGGTAGCAGTAACACCACGGCGAAACCCCAGATCGGGATGAACTCGAAGCGCCGCTCAGGCTGGGTGTCATAGCCCGGAGCGGATTGACCACAGCCCGAGCAAGGCGGCCTGGAGCCGCGCCGGGGGCGAACATTGACTTCGATGGTCTGGGTGATTTCATCGCGCCGGGCGGCTTCATAGACAAAGCCGGGAAAGTGGTGACAGGCATTGAGTGCCATTCCGGTTCAACGTGAACACCTATTCCGGTCGCACGTGAACGCTCATTCCGGTTTAATGTGAACACTTTTCCGGTTTTTCCGGAAATGCTGTTCATGCTTCCGGAATCGGTGTTCACGATAAACCGGAATTTTTTCCAACGCATTGTTTTGTCAACCTGTTTGGTAGGCTCTCCGGATTTTTGGGAGAGACCATGCCAGTCAAGAGGACCACAATGCGAAAAATCCGCGAAATACTTCGTTTACGACGCTCCGCTGGTCTGTCGATCCGCCAGATCAGCGCCAGCACCAAGGTCAGTGTCGGCGCCATCCAGAAGCTGCTGGCCCAGGCCGACGCGCTGGGACTCGGCTGGCCGCTGCCGCCGGAGCTGGATGATAACCAGCTGGCGCGGCGGTTCTATCCCCACGCCGACACCCGCGTCTCCACCCGTTACCAGGTGCCCGATTGGTCGGTCCTCCACCAGGAACTCAAGCGCAAGGGGGTAACCAAGCAACTGCTGTGGGAGGAATACACGCAGCAGTACCCCAACCGCTGTTACAGCTACTCGCAGTTCTGCGACCGTTATGCCCACTGGCAAGGTCTGCAAAAACGCTCCATGCGACAGCTCCACAAGGCCGGTGAGAAATGCTTCGTCGATTACTGCGGACCCACGGTGCCCATCGTCTGTGCCGAGAGCGGCGAGATCCATCCGGCCCAGGTGTTCGTGGCGGTGCTGGGGGCTTCCAACTACACCTATGCCGAAGCGACCCTCACGCAGTCCTTGCCGGACTGGCTGGGCAGCC